>NC_010170.1:2643975-3965962 GCF_000067205.1 Bordetella petrii
GGTGATCGCCTTCGAGTCGAATTCGCGCATGCCGTTGAACGTGACCGACGCGATGGTGGGACGTTCTTGCACGACCACCACCACGACATCGTTGTCGGTCTGGATCTTGACGTCGCTGAAGAAGCCCGTGCCGTACAGCCGGCGCACGGCTTCGGTGGCTTCGGCCTCGGTGAATTCTTCGCCGACCTTGACAGGCAGGTAGCCGAACACGGTGCCCGCGTCGGTGCGCTGGATGCCTTCTACGCGGATATCCCGCACGACAAAAGGGTCGAACGCATGAGCCAGAGCCGGCATGAGCAGCGCGGCGAGCAGGCTCGGCATGACGCCCTTTTTGTGATGAAACATCCGAAAAGACATGTCCTTGGCTATCCTAGGTCGAGCAAATGGCGGACGATTTTATTCGATCGCCAGTCAGGTGAACAGACGGGCGAAATCGTTGAACAGCGCCAGTCCCATGAGCCCCGCGAGCAAACCGATGCCGGCGCGCTGGCCGATGTCGATCCAGCGGTCGGGTGGCGGGCTGCCCCGCACAATTTCGACGAGATAGTACAGCAGATGCCCGCCGTCGAGCATCGGAATCGGCAACAGGTTAAGTACGCCCAGGCTGATGCTGATGAGCGCCAGGTAGGCCACGTAGGCGGCAATGCCCAGGCGCGCGGTCTGGCCGGCGTAATCGGCGATGGTGACCGGGCCGCTGATGTTGCGCCAGGAAACCTCGCCGATCACCATGCGTCCCATCATGCGCAGCGACAGCCAGGCCGTATCCCAGGTGCGGGCCGCGGCGCGTCCCATACTCTCGAACAGTCCGTAACGCACCGTCACCATGGGCAGGTCGCCGCCCAATTGCACGCCGATGCGGCCGATGGTGGCGCCCTGGACGGTTTCGGCGCGCGGCACCACGGTCAACGTAACCGGCGTGCCGTCGCGCAGCAGGGTCAGCGCGAGGGGCTGGCCCGCATGGCGCTGGATGAGGTCGACCAACTGGGCCGTGCCCGGTTCGGGGGTGTCGCCGGCGCGGACGATGCGGTCGCCGTTGCGCAGGCCCGCGTGCTCGCCCTCGCCGCCCGGGATGACTTCGCGCACCACCGGCCTGGGCTGGGCCAGGCGCAGCCCGGCATCGGCCAGGGGATCACCCTGGGCCGGATCCATGCGATTGCCGGGTACTTGCAGGGCGCGCTGCTGCGTGGCGCCGCCGGAGGCGCGCACGTCGACGCGGGCCTGGCCGCCGGCCGACAGCACGTCGAGCAGGCGCCAGCGCGCGTCGTTCCAGGATGCCACCTGGCGGCCGTCAATGGCCACGATGCGATCACCGCCCTGGAATCCGGCCTGGGCGGCCGGGGTGCCGGCGGCCGGCGGGGCGATGACGGCGGCGGGCTCTTGCGTGCCGGCCAGGTTCAGGCCGGCATAGAGCAGAACCGCCAGCACCAGATTGAAAATGGGGCCGGCCGCCACGATGGCGATACGCCGCGCCACCGGCTGGGTATTGAACGACTGCGCGGCCACGGCGCGCGACGCGCCGGGCGGCGGGTCGTCCTGCATCTTGACGTAGCCGCCCAGGGGGATGGCCGACAGCGCCCACTCGGTGCCGTGCCTGTCGGTGCGGCGCAGCAGCACCTTGCCGAAGCCCACCGAAAACCGGAGCACGCGCACGCCGCACAGGCGCGCCACCCAGTAGTGCCCCAGTTCGTGGAACGTGATGAGTATGCCCAGGGCAACGATGAAGGCAAGCAGGGTGAAAAGCATGAGTGGATATCTGAGGGCGGGCCGATTCAGGCCAGGCCGAGATTGCCCGCGTAGGCGCGCGTTGCGGCATCGAGGGCCAGGACGTCGGCCAGGCTATCGAGCGTAACAGAAGACTGGCGCTGCTGCCATTCGAGGGCGGCGGCGATCACCCGGGAAATCCACGTATAGCGCAGGCGGCCCGACAGGAAAGCGTCGACCGCGACTTCGTTGGCGGCATTCAGGGCCACGCAGGCGGCCTGCCCGGCGCGCAGGGCGTCGAAGGCCAGTTGCAGGCACGGAAAGCGCCGCAGATCCGGGGTTTCGAATTCGAGCCTGCCCCAGCGGGCGAGATCAAGCGGCCCTACCCCGCTGGCCAGCCGCTCGGGGAACCCGAGGCCATACGAAATAGGCGTGCGCATGTCCGGCTGGCCCAGCTGCGCCAGCACCGAGCCGTCGTCATATTCGACCATCGAATGCACCACGCTTTGCGGGTGGATGAGCACTTCGATGCGCTCGGGCGGCATGGCGAACAGCCAGTGGGCCTCGATGACTTCGAGCCCCTTGTTGAGCATGGTGGCCGAATCGACCGAAATCTTGCGCCCCATGCTCCAGTTGGGATGGGCGCAGGCCTGGTCGGGAGTGACCTCGTGCAGGTCGAGCGGATCGTGCCGGCGGAACGGGCCGCCCGAAGCGGTAAGAATCAGCCGCCGCACGCCCCGGGCTGGCTGTTCCGGCGCGCTGGCCCGCCCTTCGTGGGGCAGGCACTGGAAAATGGCGTTGTGTTCGCTGTCGATGGGCAGCAGTTCGGCGCCATTGGCGCGCACGGCCCGCATGAACAGCGCGCCGGCGGCCACCAGGGCTTCTTTGTTGGCCAGCAGCACGCGCTTGCCGGCCTGCGCCGCCGCCAGCGCGGCCGGCAGCCCGGCAGCCCCGACGATGGCGGCCATGACCGTGTCGCAGGCCGCGTCGGCGGCCGTATCGGCCAGCGCCTGGGCGCCGACGCGGATCTCGGGCGGCGTGCGCCCAGCCGGCCAGGCGGCGAGAAAACGTTGGCGCGCCGCCGCGTCGGGCACCACCACGACCGCCGCGGCGCTGGCCGCGGCCTGTTCGGCCAGGCGCTCGATGCGGCTGTGGGCCGACAGGGCGAATACCGCCAGCTGCTCGGGATGGCGGGCGATGACATCCAAGGTACTTTCGCCGATGGAACCGGTGGAACCCAGGACAGCAACGCGTTGGAAACGACTCAAGACAGGACTCCAGACAACAGCAAGGCAAACGGCGCCACCGGCAGAATGGCGTCGATGCGATCGTAGACCCCGCCATGGCCGGGCAGCAGCGCGCTGGAATCTTTGCGGCCGGCGCGGCGCTTGAGCAGGGATTCGAACAGGTCGCCCACGATGGAAATGGCGCCCAGCAACGCGGCGGCCGGCAGCGCCAGCCACAGGGAGCCCCGCTCGACCAGCGCGTGGCCGAAGCTGCCCGTCCACAGGCTGGACAGCCAGATCCAGGCCACCGCCCCGGCAATGCCGGCCACGGCCCCCGCGACCGTCTTGCCCGGGCTGACCCTGGGAGCCAGTTTACGCTTGCCGAACGCCCGCCCGGCAAAGTAGGCCGAGATGTCGGCTACCCAAACCAGGGCCAACAGCGACACCACGAACCAGCCGCCGCGCGCCATGAACATGAGCGCCAGCACCGACCAGGCCGCCAGGACGGCCGGCACGCTGAACAGCGACCAGCCCAGGCTGGCGGCAGGCGCATCGGAGCGGCCGCGCGCCACGGCCGTGGTGACGGCCAGCAGCCACACCAGGGCCACCGCCGGGGTCAGCCAGCGCACCACGGCTGCGTGCAGCGCGGCGGCGGCGGGTGCGCCCGATAGCCAGGTCCAGGCCAGCCACAGCATGGCCGCCAGCAGCACGGCGGCAACCCCTACGCAAAGCGTGCGCGATGGCGGCTGCGGCACGGTCAGGCGCAGCCATTCCCAGGCGGCGCAGGCGGCTGCGGCGGCCAGCAAGGCCACGAACCACCAGGGATTGCCCGAAGCCAGGGCGGCGGCCAGGACGGCCAGCAGGACGGCGGCGGTAAGGACTCGTTGGCCGAGCATGGTGTCTCCGGTGGCCTGGGGCCTGTTTCACGCTAGCGCGCGGCGTCTTCGCGCAACTGGGCGCTGGTGCGTCCGAAACGGCGCTCGCGGGTGCGGTACCACTCGAACGCGGCATCCAGCTCGGCCGCGCCGAAATCGGGCCAGTATTGGTCGGTGAAGTACAGCTCGGCGTAGGCCAGCTGCCAGATCAGAAAATTGGAAATGCGCTGTTCGCCGCCAGTGCGGATGAACAGGTCGGGCTCGGGAGCCCATGCCATCGACAGATGCTCGGCGAGGTGGGATTCGTCGATGCGCTGGGGGTCGCGCGCCAGTTCGGGGTGCTGGCTGAGCATGGCGCGGGTAGCCTGCAGGATGTCCCAGCGTCCGCCGTAATTGGCGGCCACCGACAGATGCAGGCGATCGTTGGCGGCGGTGCGGACCTGGGCGTCGGCGATAAGCGCCTGCAGGCGCGGCTCGAAGCGCGACATATCGCCCACTACGTGCAGGCGCACGCCCTGCTCGTTGAGTTTGTCGACCTCGCGCTCGAGCGCCTGCACGAACAGGCGCATCAGCAGCGAGACTTCTTCGGGCGGACGCCGCCAGTTCTCGGAGCTGAACGCAAACAGGGTCAGGTAGCGCACGCCACGCCGCCCGCAGGCCTCGACCACGCGCCGCACGGCCTGCACGCCCTTGGCGTGGCCCGCGGTGCGAGGCAAGTGCCGGCGCGTCGCCCAGCGCCCGTTGCCATCCATGATGATGGCCACGTGCTGGGGAACGGCCTGAGTGGCGGGAATCGCCTGGGTGGAGCTGATAGCCATGAGCAGGAAGCGTTGCCCGGTACCTGGCCGTGGTTATACGGTCATGATTTCCGCTTCTTTCTGGGTGATGAGCTTGTCGATCTCGGTGACGTTGCGATCGGTGAGTTTCTGGATGTCGTCTTGCGCGCGGCGCTCGTCGTCTTCGGAAATTTCCTTGTCCTTGACCAGCTTCTTGAGCGATTCGTTGGCTTCGCGGCGCAGGTTGCGCACGGCGATCTTGGCGTCTTCGCCCTCGCCCTTGACCACCTTGGTGAGGTCGCGGCGGCGCTCTTCGGTCAGGGCGGGCATGGGCACGCGGATGCTGTCGCCCAGGCTCATGGGATTCAGGCCCAGGTCGGATTCGCGAATGGCCTTCTCGATGGCGGCGGCCATGGGCTTTTCGTAGGGCTGCACGCTGATGGTGCGCGCATCGACCAGGTTCACGTTGGCAACCTGGCTCACGGGCACCGGCGAACCGTAGTACTCGACCTGGACGTGATCCAGAATGCCGGTATGGGCGCGGCCGGTGCGGATCTTGGACAAGTTGACCTTCAGTGTGTCAAGCGACTTGGCCATCCTGGTTTCGGCGGATTTGCGGATTTCTGCGACGCTCATGAGGATTTCCTTTGCTTAAACGTGTACCAGGGTGCCTTCGTCTTCGCCGCTGACCGCGCGTTTGAGCGCGCCGGACTTGTTGATCGAGAACACCTTGATGGGCAATTTCTGGTCGCGGCAAAGCGCGAACGCGGTGGCATCCATGACTTCGAGCCGGCGCACGATGGCCTCGTCGAAGCTGATGCGCGCATAGCGCGTGGCGGTGGGATCTTTGTTGGGGTCGGCGCTGTAAATGCCATCGACCTTGGTGGCCTTGAGCACGATTTCGGCGCCGATTTCGGCGCCGCGCAGGGCCGCCGCGGTATCGGTGGTGAAGAACGGGTTGCCCGTGCCGGCCGCGAAAATAACGACCTTGCCTTCTTCGAGGTAGCGCAGCGCTTTGGGGCGAATGTACGGTTCGACCACCTGGTCGATGTTCAACGCCGACTGCACGCGGGTGTCGACGTCTTTGTGCTTCAGGGCGTCTTGCAGGGCCAGGGCGTTCATGATGGTGGCCATCATGCCCATGTAGTCGGCCGTGGCGCGATCC
This sequence comes from Bordetella petrii, assembly GCF_000067205.1. Lineage (NCBI taxonomy): Bacteria > Pseudomonadati > Pseudomonadota > Betaproteobacteria > Burkholderiales > Alcaligenaceae > Bordetella > Bordetella petrii. The sequence continues at coordinate 2,649,719 of NC_010170.1, forward strand.
ATGCCCTGGGCGCCGGGAGCGACGCCGCGGAAAATGTTGCCCCCACCGATGACGATGGCCAGTTCGACGCCCAGCGCCACCACTTCGGCGATTTCATCGGTCATGCGCACGATGGTGCTGCGGTTGATGCCAAAGGCATCTTCGCCCATCAGCGCTTCGCCGGAAAGTTTGAGAAGAACCCGTTTGTATGATCTGCTGCTCATAGGTGATGTCCCAAGGACCGATCCGACGAAAGTGTAAGACAAGAAATAGGGCCGGACTAGATGTTTTCTAGCCGGCCCTGGGTACTACGACCGATCAGGCGCGGCCGGCAGCGGCAGCGGCGACCTCGGCGGCGAAGTCGCTGGTCTTTTTCTCGATGCCCTCGCCCACCACGAACAGCACGAACTTGTTGATCGAGGCGCTCTTTTCCTTGAGCATCTGTTCAACCGTCTGCTTGTCGTTCTTGACGAAGGGCTGCGACAGCAGCGTGACTTCTTTCAGGAACTTCTGCACCGAGCCTTCGACCATCTTGGCCACGATTTCGGCGGGCTTGCCCGATTCGGCGGCCTTCTGTTCGGCCACCGAGCGTTCGGCAGCGATGTCGGCGGCCGGCACGCCGTCGGCGTTCAGGGCGCGGGGCTTGGTGGCGGCGATGTGCATGGCCAGGTCTTTGCCGACTTCTTCGGCGCCGGCATATTCGACCAGCACGCCGATCTTGCCGCCGTGCACATAGCTGGCCAGGGCGTTGGCGGTTTCGATGCGTTCGAAGCGGCGCACCGAGATGTTCTCGCCGATTTTGCCGACCAGGGCGGTACGGGTGGTTTCAACCGTGCCCTCGCCCAGCGGCAGGGCCGACAGCGCCGCCACGTCGGCGGGTTTCTGGGTGGTGACCAGCTCGGCCAGCTTGTTGACGAAAGCGACGAAATCGTCGTTCTTGGCCACGAAGTCGGTTTCGCAGTTGACTTCGATGACGGCGCCCTGCTTCGCGTCGGCCGAGATGTACAGGCCGATCAGGCCTTCGGCGGTGACGCGCGCGGCGGCCTTGCTGGCCTTGTTGCCCAGCTTGACGCGCAGGATTTCTTCGGCGCGGGCCAGATCGCCCTCGGCTTCGGTCAGGGCCTTCTTGCACTCCATCATGGGCGCGTCGGTCTTTTCGCGCAGTTCCTTGACGAGGGCGGCGGTAATTTCAGCCATGATTGCTCCAGTTTCGCTAAGACATGCCCCGGCGGGCCGGGGCACATGAATTGATTCGACAAGACACCCGCTCTGGCGGGCCATGAGACGGGAGCCCGTCTCGAGACTTCCGGCCGGCCCGGACGTCGGACGGGATGCCCGCCGCGCCCGGCCTGCCGGATCGGGCTATCAGCCCTGGTTGTCCTGCACTTCGACGAACTCTTCCGAGCCTTCGCCGGCTTCTTCGACCAGGCCGTTCAGGTTCTGCTCGCGGCCTTCCAGCACGGCGTCGGCGATGCCCTTGGCGTACAGCGCGATGGCCTTGGCCGAGTCGTCGTTGCCCGGAATGACGTAGTCGATGCCGTCGGGCGAGTGGTTGGTGTCGACCACGGCGACGACCGGGATGCCCAGCGTGCGGGCTTCAGCCACGGCGATCTTGTGGTAGCCGACGTCGATGACGAACAGCGCATCGGGCAGGCCGTTCATGTCTTTGATGCCGCCGATGGACTTGTTCAGTTTTTCGAGCTCGCGCTGGAACAGCAGGCCTTCTTTCTTGATCATGCGCTCGGCGCCGCCTTCGGCGACCACGGCTTCCATGTCTTTCAGGCGCTTGACCGAGGTCTTGACCGTCTTGAAGTTGGTCAGCATGCCGCCGAGCCAGCGGGCATCGACGTAGGGCATGCCGCAACGGGCGGCTTCGGCCGCGACCAGTTCACGGGCGGCGCGCTTGGTGCCGACGAACAGGATGTTGCCGCCGCGGGCAGCCAGCTGCTTCACGAACTTGGTGGCGTCCTGGTACTTGGCAACCGTTTGTTCCAGGTTGATGATGTGGATCTTGTTGCGATGGCCGAAAATGTACGGGGCCATCTTGGGATTCCAGTAGCGGGTCTGGTGGCCGAAGTGGACGCCAGCTTCCAGCATTTCACGCATGAGGGACATGAATTTCTCCGAGGGTTGGTTCTTGCGCTACGCCTGTACCGGCCCATGCATGGCACAGTTCGGCACCCTGGGTGGCATAGCACGCGATTTCCTGTCGCCCGCATCGATTTGCTCGATGCCTGGCGCCAGGATGAAAAGCCCGAAAACCGGTGGCCGATCGCTGCGGCAGGGCGGGCATATGAGGCATATAAGCCCACATAACCCCGCACCACCCTCGCACAAATGCGTGGCGCAGCGAATAAACCCAGACGGCCGAGGCGGCCAGGGCCTACAATAAAAGCACCCCCTGGCTTTGCCCCCGGTTTTTAGGCAAGCCTATAATTCTACTATTTTTCCACCCAGTTACTCAAGCCACCTACATGGGCCTCGTTACCAATCCCGCCGACCTGGACAAGATGCGCGCCGCCTGCCAGGACGCCGCGAAGATCCTCGATTTCATCACCCCTTACGTCAAGCCGGGGGTCACCACGGGCGAACTCGACCGCCTGTGCCTGGAATACCTGACCGACGAGTTGAAAGTGAAATCGGCCACGGTCGGCTATGCCCCCCCGGGCTACCCGCCCTTCCCCGGCGCGATCTGCACGTCGGTCAACCACCAGGTCTGCCATGGCATTCCCGGCGACAAGGTGCTGAAAAACGGGGACGCCCTCAATATCGACGTCACCATCATCAAGGACGGCTGGTTCGGCGACACCAGCCGCATGTATCACGTGGGCGAACCGTCGATCCAGTCGCGCCGCCTGGCCGAGATCACGTTCGAGTGCATGTGGAAAGGCATCCAGCAGGTGCGCAACGGCGCCACCCTGGGCGACGTCGGCCATGCCATCCAGAAGCATGCCGAATCCAACGGCTATTCGGTGGTGCGCGAGTTCTGCGGCCACGGCATCGGCCAGCGCTTTCACGAAGACCCGCAGGTGCTGCACTATGGCAAGCCGGGCAGCGGCGTGCGCCTGACCACGGGCATGATCTTCACCATCGAGCCCATGATCAACGCCGGCCGCCGCGAGATCCGCCAGCTGGCCGATGGCTGGACGGTCGTGACGCGCGACCACAGCCTGTCGGCGCAATGGGAGCACACGATCTGCGTCACCGACACGGGCTATGAAGTCCTGACCCTGTCGCCGGGCGTGCGCCAGCCGCCGGCGTTCATTACCGAGCCCCTGACGCTGCCCGCCACCTGATCCGCCAGCACCATGACCACAGCCGCCCCGCCTTCGCTTCCTGACCTGCGCCGGCGGCTGCAAGCCGCGCGCGGCGAGGCCATCGCCCAGTTCCGGCAGCACCGCCGGCCGGACATCCTGTTGTTCGAACTGCGGCGCGTCGTCGACCAGACGCTGCGCGACCTGCTCAAGCTGCACCCCCTGCCCGCCGGCGCCACACTGGCGGCCGTCGGCGGCTACGGCCGCGGCGAACTGTACCCGCATTCCGACGTCGACCTGCTGATCCTGCTGCCGCACGCGCCGTCGCCCGGCGATGCGGGCGCCATCGAGACCCTGGTGGCGGCGCTATGGGACCTGGGTCTGGAGCCCGGCCACAGTGTGCGCACGCTGGCCGACTGCGAGCAGGAAGCGCAGGCCGACATCACCGTCGAGACCGCCTTGCTGGAATCGCGCTGGCTGGCCGGCAGTCGCAGCCTCATGAAGCAATTCGAGGCGGCCATCCAGGCCCAGCTCGATGCCCCGGCGTTTTTCCAGGCCAAGCGCGTCGAGATGCAACAGCGCCACGCGCGCTACCAGGAAACCCCGTATGCGCTGGAGCCCAACTGCAAAGAATCGCCCGGCGGGCTGCGCGATCTGCAGGTGATTCTATGGATGGCGCGCGCCGCCGGCTTCGGCCGCACCTGGCGCGAGGTGGCCCAGGCCGGCCTGCTGACGCCGTCCGAAGCGCGCGACCTGCGGCGCGCCGAGCAGGCCTTCAAGCGCCTGCGCATCGAGCTGCACCTGCTGACCGGCCGGCGCGAAGACCGCGTGCTGTTCGATTTGCAGCCCGGCCTGGCCGAGGTCTACGGCATCCAGGCCACCGCCACCCGGCGCAGCAGCGAGCTGCTGATGCAGCGCTATTATTGGGCCGCGCGCCTGGTGACGCAGCTCAATGCGATTCTGGTGCCCAGCATTGAAGAACGGCTGTTCCCCCGCCCCGACACCGGCGCGCGCGAGATCGACGACGATTTCCGCAACCTGCGCGACCGGCTCGACATCGTGCGCGACGACGGCTTCGAGCGTAACCCTACACTTTTGCTGCGCGCTTTCCTGGTCATGCAGCAACGCGCGGAGCTTACCGGCCTGACGCCGCGCACCCTGCGCGCCATGTGGCACTCGCGCCATCGCATCGACGCGCAGTTCCGGCGCAACCCGGTCAACCGCAAGCTGTTCCTGCAGATTCTGCAGCAGCCGCGCGGCATTGTGCATGAACTGCGGCGCATGACAATGCTGAATATCCTGCCGCGCTATTTGCCGGTATTTCGCCGCATTGTCGGGCAGATGCAGCACGACCTGTTCCATGTGTACACCGTCGACCAGCACACGCTGGCCGTGGTGCGCAACATCCGGCGCTTCACCATGCCGGAACACGCGCAGGAATACCCGCTGGCAAGCCAGCTGATCGCCAACCTCGAACGCCATTGGCTGCTATATGTGGCTGCCCTGTTCCACGACATCGCCAAGGGGCGCGGCGGCGACCATTCCGAGCTGGGCGCGCGCGAAGTGAGGCGTTTCGCGCACGAGCACGGGCTGGAGCCCGATGATGCGGAGCTGGTCGAGTTCCTGGTTCGCCAGCACTTGCTGATGTCGGCCGTGGCGCAGAAGCGCGACTTGTCCGACCCGGAGGTCATCAAGGATTTCGCGGCTACCGTGCGCGACGAACGGCGCCTGACGGCACTGTACCTGCTGACGGTGGCCGACATACGCGGCACCAGCCCCAAGGTTTGGAATGCCTGGAAAGGCAAGCTGCTCGAAGACCTGTACCGCCTGACGCTGGCCGCGCTGGGCGGGTCGCCCGCCGACACGCACACCGTGCTGACCGAACGCAAGGAAGAGGCGGCCCGCCTGACCCGCCTGGCCGGCCTGCGCGACGACGCGCGCGATGCCTTCTGGAACGAGCTGGACGTGGCGTATTTCCTGAGGCACGACGCGTCGGACATCGCCTGGCATACCCGCCACCTTTACTACCAGGTCGCTCCCGACAGCCCGGTGGTGCGGGCCCGCCCCACCGAGCATGGCGAAGGGCTGCAGATCATGGTGTACACCCGCGACGTGCCCGAGCTGGTGGTGGCCATTTGCGCCTATTTCGACGCCAAATCGCTGGGCATCCAGGATGCCCGCATCCATACCACCCGCCATGGCTGGGCGCTGGACAGTTTCATCGTGCTGCTGCCCGAAGGCAGCACCGACCTGCGCGCACAGGCCACGCTGGTCGAACACGAACTGGCGCAGCGCCTGCGCGACCCGCAGGACGCCACTGGCGCGCGCGGGGCCTACGGCGCGCCGGCGCGCCGCCGGCAGTCTCGCATTTCGAAGGTCTTCCCGGTCATGCCGCAAGCCGAACTGCAGCCCGACGAGCGCAGTCAGTCCTGGCGGCTGTCGGTTACCGCCACCGATCGTCCCGGGCTGCTGCATGCGCTGACGCGCGTGTTCGCCAGTCATGGCGTCAGCGTGAGCATGGCCAAGATCATGACGCTGGGCGACCGGGTTGAAGACGTGTTCATTTTGACTGGCTCGGCGCTGGAGCGCCCGCGCACCCAAATGCAGTTCGAACGGGCCGTGCTGGACGCCCTGGCCGGCGACGAGGCGCGGCAACAGGCGGCGTAAACGGCGAATTGCGGGTGCTTCGAGCTGCGAGCCTCAGGCGGCCTGCCGCTGCGCCTGGCGGACTTCCTGCAGGCGCGCCGCGGCGTCGCGCAGCGCGGTGCGCAGCCCCTCTTCCACCACCGGATGGTAGAACGGCATGTCGAGCATCCGGGCCACGGTGAGCTGCTGCTGCGCGGCCCAGGCCAGCAGATGGCCGATGTGCTCGGCCGCCGGGCCGACCATTTCGGCGCCCAGGAACTGTCCGGTTTCGTTGTCGGCGTACACGTGCAGGATGCCCTTGTTCTTGAGCATGACGCGCGAGCGGCCCTGGTCGCCGAAGTCGACTTCGCCGGTCACGAAGCCGCCTTGCGGCAGGCGCGCATAGGGCGTGCCAACCATGGCGATCTGCGGATCGGAAAACACGACCGCCAGGCCCGCGCGCCGCAGCCCGGGCTGCACGTCCGGATAACGCGCCGCGTTGGCGCCGGCGATGCGGCCTTCATCGGCGGCCTCGTGCAGCAGTGGCGCGTCGGCGTTAGCATCGCCAGCAATGAAGATCGGCGCCGCGCCAGCCTGCAAGGTGTTGCGGTTGAACTCGGGCACGCCGCGGGCGTCGCGCGCCAGGCTGGTGTGATGCAGGTCGAGTCCGTCCACGTTCGGCCGCCGGCCGGTGGCCACCAGCGCGTAGTCGAACAGTTCAGTGCGTTCGGTGTTGTCCAGCGCCACGTAGCGGACTTCGACCTGGTCGCCCACGCGCGTCGTGGACAGCACGCGCGCGTCCGGGTCCAGGTAGAACTCGTCCTGGAAGCTGCGGCGCGCGCGCTGGCGCACCACCGGGTCGCCCAGTCCGCCCAGGCTGCCGCTGACGCCGAATACCCGCACTCGCACGCCCAGCCGGGCCAGCGCCTGGCCCAGTTCCAGGCCGATGACGCCAGGGCCGAACACAGCCACGCTGCGCGGCAGGTCTTGCCAGGCGAATACGTCGTCGTTGACGACCAGGCGGTCGCCCAGCGCAAGGAACGGCGGCGGCACCGAGGGCCGCGATCCCGTGGCGATGACCACGCTGGCCGCGCGCACTTCGACGCGCTCGTCCACGCGCAGCACGGTATCGGATACAAAGCGCGCATAGCCGGCGAGCTTGTCTTCGGCCGGGATGTTCTCCACGCCTTCCAACACGAACCCGACAAAGCGGTCGCGCTCGCGGCGCACCCGCTCCATGACTGCGCGGCCGTCTACGCGCACCGCGCCGTCAATGTGCACGCCGAACGGCGCCGTGTGGGCGGCAGAATGCGCCGCCTCGGCCGCCGCGATCAGCAGCTTGGAAGGCATGCAACCCACCCGCGCGCAGGTTGTGCCGTACGGGCCGCCTTCGATCAGCAGCGCGCGCTTGCCGGCGGCGCGGGCGGCGCGATAAGCCGCCAAACCAGCCGTGCCGGCGCCAATGACGGCGATATCGGTATGCAGAATATCCATGACTGTCCCATGCTGGACCAGCGCCGCGTGGCCGCGCCGGCAGAGTAAACCGTAAGGTAAGAAGTGTGCTGGCATCCGGCGTCCTCGTGACGCCGGATGCCGCGCGGGCGAGGCTGTGCCTGTCCGCTGCGGGGAACTACAGGTATGCCTTCAGGTCTTCCAGGCCGCCTACCAGGGTGCCGTTGATGAAGACTTGCGGGGCCGTGCCCTTGCCCGAGATCGCGCCGATGACCCGGCCGCGCACCTTGTGCTCGAGCGGAATCTCGATCGGGTCGTAGCCCTTGTCGGCCAGCAGGGCCTTGGCTTCGATGCAGAACGGGCAACCCGGCTTGGAAAACACCACCACCTGATCGGGCTTCTTCGCCTGCGGGGCGATATAGGCCAGCATGGTGTCGGCGTCCGAGACTTCGAAGGGGTCGCCTTCTTTCTGCGGTTCGATGAACATCTTTTCGATCACGCCGTCTTTCACCAGCATCGAATAGCGCCAGCTGCGCTTGCCGAAGCCGAGGTCGCGCTTGTCGACCAGCATGCCCATGCCTTCGGTGAAGTCGCCATTGCCATCGGGCAGCAGCGTGATGTTGCCGGCCTCCTGGTCCTTGGCCCATTCGTTCATGACGAAGGTGTCATTGACCGACACGCATACGACAGCGTCCACGCCTACGCTGGCGAACGTCGACGCCAGCTCGTTGTAGCGCGGCAGGTGCGTCGAGGAGCAAGTGGGGGTAAAAGCGCCAGGCAGCGAGAAGACCACGACGGTCTTGTTCTTGAACAGGTCGTCGGTGCTGACCTGCTTCCATTCGTTGTCCTGGCGGATGGGGAAGGTCACGTTGGGGACCCGTTGGCCTTCGCGATTCTGCAGCATTCAATCATCTCCTTGAGGGGGTTTGGCGGCCTCGCCACCATGAAAGAGATGATAAATGCGGGCTATCAATATAACAAATTTAATTATTTAACTTAATTGATAGCCAAGGCCAATCGGGCCACCCGCCCAGTGTCCGCCTTATGCCAGCGGCTGCACGTCGTAGCCCGCCTGCTCGATGGCGGCGCGCACCGGATCGGCGGCGGGCGCATTGTCGACCGTGACGCGGTGGGCGGCAAGATCGGCCGTAACGCGGGCGCCGGGCACGGCTTGCTGCACCGCCTGGGTGATGGTACTGACGCAATGACCGCAGGTCATGTCGGGAACGGTGAATTGGAAAGACATGGCAGCTCCTGTAGAACGAAAGAATAAAACATGGGCCAAGCCCACGAGACGGAACCAGCTTAAACCTTCCCATCATGGCAAAGTCAAGCGTAAAATGGGCTTGACCTTCCCATCATGGGAAGGATGAAACTGTCGGCACATTCTCTTGCCGGAGCCGCAGCATGACTGCCCCTACCCTAGTCCAGACTGAACTCGCCATCGAAGGCATGACCTGCGCCTCATGCGTCAAGCGGGTAGAAAAAGCCTTGTCGGCCGTGGCCGGCGTGGGCGCGGCCAGCGTCAACCTTGCCACCGAGAGCGCCCGCGTCGAACATGACCCGGCCGCCGACGCCCAGGCGCTGGTGGCCGCAGTGGCGCGCGTGGGCTACACGGCCCATCCCATTGCCGCTCAGGACGGCCACGAGGCCCGCCAGGAACAGGCGCGCGCCGACGAGGCGCGCAGCTTGCGCCGCGCCTTCACCGTAGCCCTGGTGCTCACCCTGCCCGTTTTTGTGCTGGAAATGGGCTCGCATATTTTTCCCGCCATGCACCATTGGGTGGCCACGCGGCTGGGCACGCAAAACAGCTGGCTGCTGCAGTTTGCGCTGACCACCGCCGTGCTGGCCTGGCCGGGCCGGGTTTTTTTCACTAAGGGGCTGGCCGCGCTGTGGCGCCGCGCACCCGAGATGAACTCGCTGGTTGCGGTGGGCGCGGGCGCGGCCTGGGCTTATTCCGTGGCGGCTACCTTTGCTGCGCAATGGCTGCCCGCCAACGCACGCTACGTCTATTACGAAGCCGCGGCCGTCATCGTCACGCTCATTCTGCTGGGACGCATGCTGGAAGCTCGCGCCAAGGGGCGCACCGGCGCGGCCATCAAGCGCCTGATCGGCCTGCAGCCCCGCACCGCGCGCGTGCTGCGCGACGGCCAGGCGCACGACGTGCCCATTGAGCAGGTGCGCCGCGGTGAGCATGTCGTGGTGCGCCCCGGCGAGAAGATCCCCATCGACGGCGAGATCATCGAAGGCAGCTCGTACGTCGACGAGTCCATGTTGACGGGCGAACCAATGCCCGTGGAAAAGCGCGCCGGCATGCGTGCCACCGGCGGCACGCTGAACACCTCGGGCAGTTTCACCCTGCGCGTCACGCACACGGGCGCCGACACCATGCTGGCCCGCATCATCCACATGGTGCAGACGGCCCAGGGCGCGAAGCTGCCTATCCAGACACTGGTGGACCAGATTACCGCCTGGTTCGTGCCCGCGGTCATGGCGATCGCGCTGCTGGCTTTCGCGGCCTGGCTGGCGTGGGGCCCCTCGCCGGCGCTGCCGCTGGCCCTGGTCAACGCGGTGGCCGTGTTGATCATTGCCTGCCCGTGCGCCATGGGCCTGGCAACCCCCACTTCCATCATGGTGGGCACGGGCCGCGCCGCGGATCTGGGCGTGCTGTTCCGCCAGGGCGACGCGCTGCAGGCGCTGCGCGATGTCGAGGTCGTGGCGTTCGACAAGACCGGCACGCTGACACTGGGCAAGCCGGCCCTGGTGGGCCTGCAGGCCGCGCCGGGCTTCGACGGCGACCAGGTGCTGGGCTGGTTGGCCGCGGTGCAGGAACGTTCCGAGCATCCCATCGCCCGCGCGATCGTGGCGGCCGCGCGCTCGCGCGGGCTGCCCGCCCTGCCCGCCGACGACTTCCAGGCTGTGACCGGCGCCGGTGTGCAGGCACGGGTGGACGGCCGGCGCATCGTGGCGGGCGCCGCGCGACTGATGGCTCAACACGCCGTCGACCTGGCGGTATTCGGCGAGCAGGCGGCAGACTGGGGCGCCGAAGGCAAGACCCCCGTGTATGTGGCGGTGGATGGACGCGCGGCCGCGCTGGTGGCGGTGAGCGACCCGCTCAAGCCCTCGGCGGCCAGCGCCATCAACGCATTGCATGCGCTGGGCATCAAGACGGCGATGATTACTGGCGACAATGAACTGACCGCGCGCAGCGTGGCGCGGCAACTGGGCATCGACGAGGTGCGCGCCGAGGTGCTGCCCGATGGCAAGGTCGCGGCCATCGAGGCGCTGCGCGCCGGCGGCCGGAAGCTGGCCTTCGTGGGCGACGGCATCAACGATGCGCCGGCGCTGGCCGCGTCCGACGTGGGCATTGCCATCGGCACCGGTACGGACGTGGCGATCGAAGCGGCTTCGGTCGTGCTGATGGCCGACGACCTGCACGGCGTGCCCAACGCCATCGGACTCAGCCGCGCCACCCTGGCTAATATCCGCCAGAACCTGTTCTGGGCCTTTGCCTACAACGCCGCGCTGATTCCGCTGGCGGCCGGGGCGCTGTATCCCGCGTTCGGCCTGCAACTGTCGCCCATTTTCGCGGCGGGCGCCATGGCCCTGTCCAGCGTGTTCGTATTGGGCAACGCGCTGCGCCTGCGCGCCTACCGCCCCGCCCATCCGCCTGCCCATTCACCAGCCCGCGAAGACCAGCCATCATGAATATCGGACAAGCCGCCAGCGCCACGGGCATCTCGGCCAAGATGATCCGCTATTACGAAAGCATCGGCCTGATCGGCCCGGCCACGCGCACCGAGTCCGGCTACCGCGTATACAGCGAGCATGACCTGCATACCTTGCGGTTCGTGCGGCGCGCTCGCGACCTGGGCTTCTCGGTAGAACAGATGCACGAACTGCTGGCGCTGTGGCGCGATCGCGGCCGTGCCAGCGCCGACGTCAAGCGCATCGCGCTGAGCCATGTAGAAGGCCTGGAGCGCAAGGCCGCCGAACTGCAGCAGATGGCCGACAGTCTGAGGCACCTGGCGCGCCATTGCCACGGGGACAGCCGCCCCGAGTGCCCCATCATCGAAGAACTGGGCGGCGGCGCGGGCTGAGCGCGCCGTACCGCGACGCCCGCGCAACCGGGGCCGCGCTGCAAACCGGGTAGCGATTACGCGGCCGCTTCGGTGTCTTTCTGCCGGGCTTTTTCCTGAGCCGCCAGCACCTCGCCGGCAGGCAGCGATTCGAACACCGCAATCGATTCCACGTGGCCGGTGTGGGGGAACATGTTGATCACCCCCGCGCTCTTGAGCACATAGCCGCCTTCGTGAACCATGATGGCCGCATCGCGCGCCAGGGTGGCCGGATTACAGGACACATATACGATGCGACGCGGCCGCTCGTCCGGACCCAGCAGCGCCAGCGCCTGCGCAACCGCCTGCGCGCCCTCGCGCGGCGGGTCGATCAGCATGCGGTCGAAGTATCCCAGGCCGCGCAACCAGTCCACGTCGACCTCGAAGAGGTTCAGCGTCGCGAAGCGGGTGCGGCCAGCCAGGCCGTGCCGGTCAGCCGCGGCCAGGGCCCGGTCGGTGAGAGCCTTGCTGCCCTCTACCCCGACGGCTTCACGGCCGCGCGTGGCCAGCGGCAGCGTGAAATTGCCCAGCCCGCAGAACAAGTCGGCCACGCGGTCTTCGGGCTGCACGTCGAGCAGCATCAGCGCGCGCGACACCATCGCACGGTTGATGGCGTGGTTGACCTGGGTGAAGTCGGTGGGCCGGTACGGCATGCTGAGGCCGAACTCGGGCATGGCATAGGACAGCGTGTCGGCGTGCTCGGGTTCGAGCGGATGCACGGTGTCGGGCCCCTTGGGTTGCAGCCACCATTGCACGCCGTGCTGTGCGGCGAACTGGCGCAGCACGGCCAGGTCGCCATCGGTCAGGGGTTCGAGGTGGCGCAACACCAGCACCGTGGCCTGGTCGCCCAGCGCCACTTCGATCTGCGGCATGCGGTCGGGCGTCGACATCGCGGCGATCATGGCGCGCAGCGGCATCAGCATGGCGCTGACGTGCGGCGGCAACACGTGGCATTCGCGCATGTCGGCCACATAGCTGCTCTTGCGCTCGTGGAATCCCACCAGCACCCCGCCCTTTTTGGGCACTACGCGCACCGACAGGCGCGCCCGGTAGCGGTAGCCCCAGGTGGGGCCGTGCAGCGGCGGCAGGACGCGCTGCGGGCGCAGCTTGCCGACGTGCCAGAAGGTGTCTTCGAGCGCGCGCTGCTTGATGGCCACTTGCGCGGAAGGCTCCAGGTGCTGCATGGCGCAACCGCCGCACACGCCGAAATGCGGGCAGCGCGGCGCCACCCGCAGCACCGAGGGGCGCAGGATATCCTCCACGCGGGCAATTTCATACGAGGGCTTGCGCCGCACCGTTTGCGCGGTGACGCGCTCGGTGGGCAGCGCGCCCTCGACGAACACGACCTTGCCGTCGCGGCGGGCGATCCCCCGGGCTTCGAGGTCCAGGGATTCGATATTCAGTGCTTCGGCCATCTCTTGTGCAATCCAGGCTGATACAGGCAACCGGGCATTGTAAAAGAGGAAGCCGGGGCACGCCGCCGCGGCCGCAATGCCCTAGAACGACCGGGCCACCGAAAACACCGCGCCCAGGCGGCCGGACGGATGGCCGTTCTTGGTGGGCAGCCAGTTGTCCGCGCTTGCGCCCACGGCGGCCAGGCCCAGCACCCAGCCGTTCAGGTCCTTGGTGACGCCAAGCTTGTAGTCCACGTAATGGCCGAGCGAATCGCCGTCCATGTCGACCTGCTTTTTCAGCTTCTGGTAGCCCACGTGCGCCTCCAGCCCCCAGCCATCGCCCAGGTCGAAATTGGCGGTGCCATCCAGGTACCAGGTACCCTTGCTGTCCGGCGTGCTGAAGAAATCGCTGGGCGTGTACGAGTACTTCAGCGAGTAGTTCTCGTAGCTCAGGCCCACGTACAGGTCGGTGTTGTTGTAGTTGCCGCCCTTGGGCGACGACGAGCCGGGATAGTAGTAGTACAGCGCGCCGACATCCAGGCCCAGGCCGTGCCCCAGGTCGCCCTTCCAGCCGCCGTAGAAGTCCATTTCCAGGTTGCCTTCGGGAAAGACGAAATCGGACACGTTGGAGTTCCAGTTGCCCAGATAGAAGCCCGAGGAGTGCTCCAGGTCGATCCCCACCTGCACGGCGGGCCGGAAGTTGGTTTGCGAATAGCCGCGGAACCGGTAGTCGCTGACGATGGCGGCGTTGCCGCTGAGCGAAAAGCCCGCGCCCAGGTCGGTGGGTTCGGCGTGGGCTACGGCGGCGAAACCGGCGCAGAGCGCCAGGGGCAAGGCAAGCAGCGTGCGTTTCATGGTGCGGATCCTGTGAGCGGGGAAGGCGCACCGGCGGGACTGCCGGCGCGGGCCGGCTTCTTTTCAACGGAATGACACCGGCTCGATCTGGCTAAAGCAGCTTTCGTGCCAACTTTTCATGCCCCGGCGCAGCCCTGGCGATGGGCCGCTGGCGCACCACCGCGGTGCCGCGTGCGCCAGCGGCGCACGGTTACAGCGCGGCGCGCGCCGGCATGCGCCAGATCGAGGCATGAGAAAAAAAAAGCGCGGCAGGCTGCCGCGCTGGTAAGGTGCCTGCCCCTGCGGAGCCAGACACCTGGTCAGCCGAACGATCAGTTGGCCGGAGCGGTTTGTGCCGCGGGAGCCGATTTGCCGGCGCGGCGCTCTTGCATCTTGGCGAAGCGCTCTTTCATGCGGGCCTGGCGCGCCTTGACCTGGTCGGTAACCTGCTGGCGCTGGCCGTCATTGAGGGTGTCCCAGGCTGCCAGCCATTTGCCGCGCACTTGCTCGGCCTGCTCGCGGAACTGGTCGCGCCCCTGGTCTGCGCGGGCGGCCAGCGCGTGCGGGTCGAGCTTGCCGCTGGCGAGCTGGCTGTCGAGCAGCTCATGCCGCTTGGCGCCCGCGTCGCGCATGGATTTGTGCAGTTCGCCCTGTGCCTGCTTGGCCGCGTCGAAGGCGGCCTGCTGCTTGGCATCGAGCTTGAGCGCTTCGACCTGCTTCTTGGACAGCGGGCCCACGCCGGGGATCAGGAAGCCGTCGTGCAGGCGCATGCCCATGTGGTGGCGGCCATGCTTGCCGCCGTGGTGCCAGCCTTGCTCTTGGCGCACGGAATCGGCGTCGGGCGCCGCCAGGGCGGTCCCCGACAGGCCGGTGGCGGCCATGACGAAACCCAGGGCAGCCAGGGAAGAACGGATCGCGTATCGGGACATAGTGGTCTCCTGAAAAAGTAGAACGCGAGACCATTGTGGGTGCGAGACCGTTACGCACGGATTTCTCGGCCCCGGCCGATATTTCAGTCGGTTGCAGCGGCGCGCCGGCCTCAGGCCGCGTCCCAGGCGGCCAGGTATTCGCGCCAGTGCGCGGCGTTGCTGGCGGCCAGCGTGTCGCGCACCAGGTCGACTTCGGCCTGGTAGGCCGCCGCGTCGAGCTCGCCGCGCAGGAAGCGAAAGCGGCAATACACCAGCCAGGTGTTGACGACGTCGGTTTCGCAGTAGGCGCGCACCTCGTCGGCCTTGCCTTGCTGCCATGCCGGCCAGACCTGCCCGCCGTCCATGCCCAGTTTGCCGGGAAAGCCGCAAAGCTTGGCCAGTTCGTCGAGCGGCGCATTGGCGCGGCCGTTGTACTTGGCCAGCAGGTCCATCAGGTCGATGTGGCGGGTGTGGTAGCGGCTGATGTAGTTGTTGAATTTGAACTCGCGGTCGTCGTCGCCCGTGTCCCAGTAGCGCGGCGCCGGCACGCCATGGATCAGGCTGCGGTAATGCAGCACCGGCAGGTCGAAGCCGGAGCCGTTCCAGCTGACCAGCCGCGGCGTGTAGCGCTCGATGGTCTTGAAGAAGCCGCTGATCAGCGCGGCCTCCGGGTCGTCGGGCTGGCCCAGCGTCTTGACGCGAAAGCCCTGGTCGTCGCGAAACACGCAGCCGATGACCGCGATGCGCTGCAGGTGCAGCGGCAGGAAGTCGTGTCCGACCGCCTCGCGGCGCGCCTGGAAGGCGCGTTCGGCGACTTCGGCGTCGGGCACGTCGGCGCCCCAGCCGTTGAGCTTGCGCAGCCCGTCTACGTCGGGCAGTGTTTCCAGGTCGAAGACCAGCGTGGGCGTCATCGCGGCGGCAGGTACTGCAGCGGATCGACCGGCGTGCCCTGGCGGCGGATTTCGAAATGCAGGCGCGGCGAGGTGGTGTCGGTCTGGCCGACCTCGGCGATCTTTGCGCCGCGCTTGACCGTCTGGCCGGTCTTGACCAGTAGCTTCTGGTTATGCGCGTAGGCGGTGATGAAGCCGTTCTGGTGATTGATGATGATCAGGTTGCCCAGGCCGCGCACGCCGTTGCCGCTGTACATGACCTTGCCGTCGGCGGCAGCGGCGACCGGATCGCCCAGGGCGCCGCCGATGTCGATGCCCTTGGTGCTGCTGTTGAAAGTTTGCGTGACCGGTCCGCTGGACGGCCAGCCCCAGCTGATCAGGGTGGCGTCGGAGGCGCGCGGCGGCGTGGGCACCGGGGCGGGCGTTTGCGCGGGCGGCGTGTTGGCGGCCGGCGGGGTTTCAGGCTCGCCCAGCGGAATGGGCTTGGCCTCGGCGACGGGCGCCGGCGCGGGCGTGGCCGCAGGTGCTGTGGCGGCGCCGCTGCCCGACAGCTTCAGCACCTGGCCCACGGCCAGCTGGGTGGGGTCGCTGATGTTGTTCCAACGCTTGAGTTCGTTGACGTCGACGTTATTGACGCGAGCGATCTGGTACAGCGTGTCGCCAGGCTTGACCACGTAGGTGCCGCCGGGCTGCGCGGCGGCCGGCTGGTTGGACAGGTCGACGACGGGAGCGCGGTTCTTGGTGAACGAGCACCCGGCCAGCAATGCCAGGCTGAATATGCCGGCCAGCCAGGCGGCTCGCGGCAAGTGTGCGGCGCGCGCCGCGGCAAAAGAAAAATCGGTCAGTGGCAACTGCCCGTTGAGCATGTGCTTCTCCTGGTTGCTCAAGATTGTATTCCTGCCCTTAGCGGTACGAAACGCACGGCTTCAAGCTCGGTGCGCTTCCAGCTGGCAGTGCCGGTGCGCTCGATGAGCACCAGCCTCTGGTTGGAGGCACCTTCAGGGGCGATCAGGCGTCCGCCCGGCGCGAGCTGGTCCAGCAGCGCTTGCGGAATGGCCAGACCGGCCGCAGCCACAACAATAGCATCGAACGGCGCCACGCCGGGCAGGCCCAGCATGCCGTCGCCGTGGATCAGGCGCACGCGGGTGGCCAGGCGCAAGGCGCGCAGGTGGCCGCGCGCCAGCTCGAACAAACCCCGGATGCGCTCGATGGCGTGCACTTCGCGCACGAACTGGGCCAGCACCGCGGCCTGGTAGCCGCAACCGGCCCCGACTTCGAGCACGCGCGTGGGGTTGCGGTCTTCGCAGGCCGCGGCGATCATGCGCGCCACCACCCAGGGCTGCGAAATGGTTTGAGAATGGCCGATGGGCAGCGCGGCGTCTTCGTAGGCCCGGCTGGCCAGTGCCTCGTCGACGAACAAATGGCGCGGCACGGCGGCCATGGCGTTGAGCACGCGCTCATCGACGATGCCCTGGGTGCGCAGCCGCTGCACCATGGCGTGGCGCAGCCGGTCTGAGTTCAGGCCCAGGTTGCCGCCCTGCCCGCCTGCGCCCGCCGCCGGCGCGGGCCGCGCCAGCGTGGGGGGCGAGATGCGCGTGTTGCTGTTGGCGGCGGTGATGCCGGGCGCCAGGGACGTGGAGCCGTAGCCCGGGCTGCGTGGGCGCGGCGGGTTGCCGGGAGGCGTCACAGGCTTGCGCATAGCGGCTCCGCCCAGCGCCGGACTTCGTCCAGCTGACTGTGTTGGGTCAGGTCGAGCCGCAGCGGCGTTACCGATACGGCGCCTTGGGCCACGGCGTGGAAGTCGGTGCCGGGCGCCGCGTCGGCGGCCAGGCCCACCGGCCCGATCCAGTAGACCGTGTCGCCGTAGGGCGTGGTGGTGCGCACCACGGGCTCGGACGGATGGCGCTTGCCCAGGCGGGTGACCTGCAGGCCCGCCATGGCCTCGAATGGTCGGCTGGGAATGTTGACGTTGAGCAGCACCGGCGCGGCCAGCTGCTGGGCGACCTGGCGCTCGACGACCTGGCGCGCCACGCGCGCCGCGGCCTCGATGTGCGCCCAGCCCTTTTCCGCCAGCGAGAACGCGATGGCAGGAATGCCGAACAGATAGCCTTCGGCGGCCGCGGCCACCGTGCCTGAATACAGGGTGTCGTCACCCATGTTGGCGCCGTTGTTGATGCCCGACACGACGAGATCGGGACGCGTGTCCATCAGGCCGGTCAGCGCCACGTGCACGCAGTCGGACGGCGTGCCATTGACGCATATGAACCCGTTGGCGGCAGTGCGCACGGTGAGCGGCCGGTTGAGTGTGAGCGAATTCGAGGCGCCGCTGTGGTTGGTTTCGGGCGCCACGACGGTGAGTTCGCCCAGCCCCTGCAGGGCCTGCACCAGCGCCTCGAGGCCCGGGGCGGTATAGCCGTCGTCGTTAGAAACCAGAATTCGCATTGTGCATCCAGAAGAAAGGGCGCTCGATGAAAACGCGACCGATTGTACCGCCCTAAACCCGCCTGCTTTGCATGGCCGTGCACCCACCCTGCCCCGTTGTCCTATGGATAACCCGCAGACGCGGCGCAGGCCCGCGCGGTAGAATCCGCAGCCACGATCCCTTACACAATGGACATTACCCATGGTGCAGACCGCCCCTTCAATTTTCCTCAGTGCCGCGCTCATCGCGCTGGCCTACTTGATCGGGTCGATTCCCTTCGCGGTGGTGGTCAGCAAGCTGATGGGCCTGCAAGACCCCCGCAGCTACGGATCGAAAAATCCCGGCGCCACCAACGTGCTGCGCAGCGGCAACAAGGCCGCGGCCGCGCTGACGCTGCTGGGCGATGCCTTCAAGGGCTGGTTCGCCCTGTGGCTGGCCCAGATGCTGGCGCCCGGCCTGTCGTGGACAGTGTTCGCGCTGGTGGCCCTGGCGGCCTTCCTGGGCCACCTGTATCCGGTGTTCCTGGGCTTCAAGGGCGGCAAGGGGGTTGCCACGGCGCTGGGCATCCTGCTGGCTATCCACCCGGGCCTGGCGCTGGCCACGGCGGCCACGTGGGTCATTATCGCGGTGTTTTTCCGCTATTCGTCGCTGGCCGCCCTGGTGGCGGCATTCTTCGCGCCGGTTTACTACCTGTTCGGCTCGGGTGTCGCGTGGTACGCGCAAGGGCCGGTGGGCGTGGCGCTGGCCATCATTACCCTGCTGCTGTTCTACCGGCATCGCGCCAATATCGCCCGCCTGCTGGCCGGCACTGAAAGCCGCATCGGCGCGAAGAAAAAATAGCCCGGCCCGCGCCCGCTAGGCTGGCGTGCCCGCGCAGATGTCGGCAAGATCCCAGCGCGGCCTGACCGTGAACGCATGCTGGCCGGCCTGCAGCGACGCCAACCCGGCCTTGACCCGCTCGGCAGCCGCGAACGCGATCATGGCGCCATTGTCGGTGCACAGCGCCAACGGCGGGAAATAGGCTCGCGCGCCCAGCGGCCGCAGCGCCTGCGCGAGCAGTTCGCGCAGCAACTGGTTGGCGCCCACGCCGCCCGCCACCACCAGCCGTTTCAGCCCGGTTTGCTTGAGCGCCCGTACGGCCTTGGCCACCAGCACTTCGACGATGGCCGCCTGGGTGGCGGCGGCCAGGTCGGCGCGCGCGGCGTCGTCCAGGCCGCCATCGCGCTCGGCTTCTTTTACGCGCGTCAGCACCGCGGTTTTCAGGCCACTGAAGCTGAAGTCGAGGTCGCCGCTGTGCAGCATGGGGCGAGGCAGCGCGTAGCGCCGCGGATCGCCGCTGGCCGCCAGGCGCGACAGCGCCGGACCGCCCGGATAGCCCAGGCCCATCAGCTTGGCCGATTTGTCGAAAGCCTCGCCGGCGGCGTCGTCGAGAGTTTCGCCCAGCAAGGCATAGCGCCCTACTCCATCGACCCGCATCAGTTGCGTATGCCCTCCGGACACCAACAGCGCCACGAACGGGAAATCGGGGCGAGGGTCGTCGAGCAGCGGCGACAGCAGGTGGCCTTCGAGGTGGTGAATGGGAATGGCCGGCAGCCCGCGCGCCCAGGCAAACGCCTGCGCCACGCTGGCGCCCACCAGCAGCGCCCCGGCCAGGCCTGGCCCGGCGGTATAAGCCACCGCGTCGACATCCTGCAGGCCCAGGCCCGCCTCTGCCAGCACCTGGCGCGCCAACGGCACCGCGCGGCGGATGTGGTCGCGCGAGGCGAGTTCGGGCACCACGCCGCCGTACTCCTGGTGCATGGCGATCTGGGTATGCAGGGCGTGCGCAAGCAGGCCGCGTTCGGTGCTGACGGCGGCCACGCCGGTCTCGTCGCACGAACTTTCGAAGCCAAGAATGATCATGGGCGGAAGTTTACATCTGGTGCGAAAATGGCGGCTTCATAAGCACACACCGTTCAACCACCGGGGAACTGAAAAATGCTGGAGAAGCTATTCCAATTGCGCGAGCACGGTACAAACACCCGTACCGAAATCGTCGCCGGCCTGACGACCTTCCTGACGATGTCATACATCATCTTCGTCAACCCGGACATCCTGTCCTCGACCGGCATGGATCGCAACGCGGTCTTCGTGGCCACCTGCCTGGCGGCGGCGCTGGGCTCGCTGATCATGGCGCTGGTGGCCAACTGGCCCATCGGCATGGCGCCGGGCATGGGCCTGAACGCCTTCTTCGCGTTCACCGTGGTGAAAACCATGGGCTACACCTGGGAACAGGCGCTGGGCGCGGTGTTCATTTCCGGCGTCATCTTCCTGCTGCTCACCGTCACCGGCGTGCGCGCCTGGCTGATCAAGGGTATTCCGCATTCGCTGCGCAGCGCCATCGCCGCCGGCATCGGCCTGTTCCTGGCCATCATCGCGCTGTCGAACGCGGGCATCGTGGTGCCACACCCGGCCACCAAGGTCACCCTGGGCGACCTGCGCGGGCATGCGCCTCTGTTCGCCATTCTGGGCTTCTTCATCATCGCCTCGCTCGATGCGCTGCGCGTGCGCGGCGCCATTCTGATCGGCATCCTGGCGGTCACGCTGCTGTCCATGGCCCTGGGCTACAACGAATTCCACGGCGTGTTTTCCACGCCGCCCAGCCTGGCGCCCACCTTCATGCAGCTGGACATCATGGGCGCCCTGCACACGGGCTTCGTGCACGTCATTCTGGTGTTCGTGCTGGTCGAAGTATTCGATGCCACTGGCACCCTGATGGGCATTGCCAAGCGCGCCGGCCTGGTGCCCGAGGACCGGCCCAACCGGCTCGGTCGCGCGCTGTTCGCCGACAGCACCGCCATCGTGGCCGGCTCGATGCTGGGCACCAGCAGCACCACGGCGTATGTCGAAAGCGCCTCGGGCGTGCAGGCTGGCGGCCGCACCGGCCTGACGGCCCTGGTTGTGGGCCTGCTGTTCCTGGCCGCGCTGTTCATCTCGCCGCTGGCCGGCTCGGTGCCTGCCTATGCCACCGCGCCCGCCCTGTTGTATGTGGCCGGCCTGATGATGCGCGAGCTGATCGAAATCGACTGGAATGACGTATCCGAAGCCACGCCGGCCGCCCTGACCGCGCTGGTCATGCCGTTCACCTACTCCATCGCCAACGGGCTGGCGTTCGGTTTCATCAGCTACGTCGTGCTCAAGACCTGCACCGGCCGCGGCCGTGAAGTGCACGCCGCCACCTGGCTGGTGGCCGCGCTGTTCGTGATTCGCTACGCGTTCTTTCCGGGGTAGCCGGGCGCGGGGGCCGGGCGTCGGGTTCGGCAGACGCTTGCGCCGCTGTATTGCAGGAAGGCGTGCCGAGCTGACGGTGTCAGGCACCCTGCGGGAGCCTGACACCTGGCCATGTGGCATCGAATCTGCGGCTGCCGGCACGCCGCTTGCGGGGGCCATTGACTCAGGCTATCGACCCGATCGACCACAAGGTTGATCCGGCAACGGATTGATTTCGCCGATACACTCTCCATGTATAGAGCAGGCGCCCGTCGATCCGGGCGCTTTCTTGTCATGACCTGGAGACCCACCCCATGACCGAACTGGCCCGCGTGCCGTTTTCCGTACTCGACCTCGCCCCCATCGTGCAGGGTGGCGATGCCGCGGGCGCCTTCCGCAATACGGTCGACCTGGCCCGCCATGTGGAGCGCTGGGGTTACCGTCGCTTCTGGCTGGCCGAGCACCACAACATTACCGGCGTGGCCAGCAGCGCCACCGCGGTGCTGATCGGCCAGGTCGCGGCGCACACCCATACCCTGCGCGTCGGATCTGGCGGCGTCATGCTGCCCAATCACGCGCCGCTGATCATCGCCGAACAGTTCGGCACGCTGGAAAGCCTGTTTCCCGGCCGCATCGACCTGGGGCTGGGCCGCGCGCCCGGCAGCGACGGCGCCACCCAGCAGGCGCTGCGGCGCGGCCCGCGCAGCGGCCTGGAATTCCCGGCGCTGCTCGACGAACTGCGCGCCTTGCTGGCCCCCGAGCGGCCCGGCCAGCCGGTGCGCGCCATCCCCGGCGCCGGCCTGGACATCCCGATCTGGCTGCTGGGTTCGAGCGATTTCAGCGCACGCCTGGCGGCAGAGCTGGGCCTGCCGTTCTCGTTCGCGGGCCATTTCTCGCCCGAAGGCATGGCCGCCATGCGACTGTACCGCCATCTTTTCAAGCCGTCGGCCGCGCTGCAGCGGCCGTATGCGATGATCGGCGTGCCAGTCATCGCTGCCGACACCGACGAGCAGGCCCAATACCTGGCCACCACGCAGCAGCAGAAATTCTTGTCGCTGATCCGCGGCAACCGCCTGCCGCTGCAGCCGCCCGTGGACAGCATGGAGGGCATCTGGAACGAATGGGAACGCCAGGCCGTGCAACAGAAACTGGCCGCCTCCATCGTGGGCAGCGCCGAGACCGTCAGGCAAGGCCTGCAGGCGCTGGTCGCACAGACCGAGGCCGATGAAGTCATGATCGTTTCCGACTTTTATCACCATGCCGATCGCCTGCGGTCGTACGAAATAGTCGCCTCGCTGAAGAACAGCGCAGGCACGGCCACCCAGGCCGCCTAGGCCTGTACAGCCCGCCCGACCGGGCGGGGAACCGCGCGGGCCACCCCCGCCCAACCGGCCGATCCGGCCATCGACGCCGCCCACCCGGCGGCAAGGACGCCAAACATGAGCAGCATCGTTGAACTGACCAAAGATTCCTTCCAGGAAGCCATCACGCCCGACAACACCCTGATCGTCGACTTCTGGGCGCCCTGGTGCGGCCCTTGCCGCGGCTTCGCGCCGGTGTTCGAGCAAGCCGCCGAACAGAACCCCGACGTCACCTTCGCCAAGGTGAACACCGACGTCGAGCAAGAACTGGCCGGCGCGCTGGGCATCCGTTCCATTCCCACCCTGATGGTGTTTCGCGAGCAGGTCCTGCTGTTCTCGCAGCCCGGCGCCCTGTCGGCCGGCCAGCTCGACGAGCTGCTTGAGAAGATCAAGGCAGTGGACATGGCCAAGGTGCACCAGGAAATCGCCGCCGCGCAGGACGGCAGCGAGAAGTAAGGCCCGCCCGGCACGGGCGCGCTATGACGCCGGCGGGTCTTGCTCCTGCCAGCGGGCGCGCCCGCGCGTGATGTCGGCCACGATGCCGGCCAGCCCGTCCAGCGCTTCGCGCGGGACGGCCAACGCCAGCGCCACCCCGTCGCCGTCGAACGATTCGGCCTGCACCGAGGCGCCCGCCTGGGCGATGCGCGCCCTGAGCAGCGGCAGTTCAGCGTAGTCGCAGCGGCATGTGACGGCCACGGTTTCGATAATGGGCACGCGCGGGCCGAGGCGCAGGCATTGCGCCGCGCAACCGCCGTAGGCGCGCACCAGGCCGCCCGCGCCCAGCTTCACGCCGCCGAACCAGCGCACCACCAGCACCGCGACCCGATCCAGCCCCTGCCCTTCGATGGCTTGCAGGATGGGACGCCCCGCGGTGCCACCCGGCTCTCCGTCGTCGTTGAAGCGATACGCCTGCCCGATGCGATACGCCCAGCAGTTGTGGGTGGCGGTCGGGTCGCTGTGCGCGGCAAAGAATGCCATTGCCTCGGCCACGCTGGCCACCGGGCCCGCATGGGCTTCGAAACGGCTTTTCTTGATGTCTTCGTGGTAGGCGCAGGCAGCGCCGAGTGTGTCGCTCATATGCCGTGATTGTAGGCGGCAGGCACGCGGCCGCGCGCCTCAGCCGTGGCAGTCGGGCACTTCCTGGTCCAGGTAGACGTCAAAGGCGACGTCGCGCGCCCATTTGCGAACCATGGCCTGCCAGGCGCCCTGCTGGCGCCACTGTTGCATGGCGGCGGCCAGCCAGCGCACCGAAGCCTCGTCGCCCGCGCGCGCCAGCCACACCCGTTCGGCCACCGGGCCGTCGGCCGGCAACGTGGCCGAGAATTTCTTCCATTCGGGAAATTGCATCAACGGGCCCCATGCGGCATCGTCGATGAGGCCGATGTCGCAGGCGCCCTCGCGTACCGCCACCAGCGCGTCGGACGGCACCCGAAAGGTGCGAACCGTGGCTCCCCAATGCGCCGCCAGGGCCTGGGCCTGGAAGGCGGCGCTGGACATGCAAACACTACGGCCCTTGACCTGCGACCAGCGGCGCAGCGCCGTGTCGCTGCGAATGACCGCCTTGGGGCGGGCCTGGTAGCCGGCCGGCACCAGCGCCACGTTCGGGTCATCGAGCCCCGCGTCCGATTGACCGGCGATGCGGTCGGCCAGCAGCAGGTCGACCGTGCCGTCGGCCAGCGCCGCGGCGCGCTGCTGCGGCTCGACCTGCACCACCTTGACCGGCAGGCCCAGCCGCTCGCCCAGCCGTTCGGCCAGCACCGTGTCCAGCCGCTCGGGCGTGCGCACCTTGGCGCCCGCCGCGGCGGGCGGGGCCAGGTACGGCACGCCCACCACCAGGACGCCGCGCTCGCGGGCCTGGGTAAACGGCTGGCCGGAGGATTGGGCCGCC
Organism: Bordetella petrii; assembly: GCF_000067205.1. Lineage (NCBI taxonomy): Bacteria > Pseudomonadati > Pseudomonadota > Betaproteobacteria > Burkholderiales > Alcaligenaceae > Bordetella > Bordetella petrii. The sequence continues at coordinate 2,674,093 of NC_010170.1, forward strand.
GCCGGCGCGGACATGCCCAGCAGGCCGGCCAGCGCGGCCAGAGCCAGGGCCGGCCGGCCACAACGAAGAAGGAAGCGCAACCAGGGCTTCATGGCTTGCGGCGGGCGCGGGCCCGCCGTTCCTTTTTAGACGTACTGATACCGCAACAGACGGTGCTTGAGGTTTTCCAGCACGAACTGGTCGATCAGCGCCGCCAGGATGGCGATGACCAGGATATTGGCCATTACCCCCGTCATGTCGGCGATTTCGCCCGAGTAGGCCAGCGAACGGCCCAGCCCCTTGCCGAAACCGATGAGCATCTCGGCCGAGATCAGCGCGCGCCATGCGTTGCCGAACGCCAGCTGCGCGCCGGTGATGAGCTCGGGCATGACTGCCGGCAGGTACACGCGCTTGATCAGGCCCCACGGCGTGGCGCCCATGACGCGGGCCGCCGACACGTGCACGCGCTGCACCGACTCGGTGGCGTTCATGACGCTGAGCGCGGCGGGGAAGAACGCCGCCAGCGCCACCACCACGATGATGGGCGTATTGCCGAAACCCATCACGATGAGAAACAGCGGCACCCAGGCAATGGACGGGATCGACTGCAGGATGACGATGGCGCTGCGCAGCACTTCACGAAAGAAGTACAGCACGGCCGCCACCAGGCCGAAGCCGATGCCCGCCAGCAGCGCCAGGCCATAGCCGGCGCCCAGGCGCCCCAGCGTGCCCACCAGGCTCTGGTGGAACGACGCTTCGCCCAGGTCCCGCACCAGCCGGCCCACCACGGTGGGCACGCCCGGCATCAGAAAATCGGGCAGCGCCCAGGCGGCCGCCTGCCACAGCAAAAAGATGAAGGCCACGCCAAGCACCCCGGCGAGGTGCTTGCGCAGGCCGGTTACACGGGTAGAGGAGCTCAAAGCTTGCGCGCCTCTTGCCAGGACAGGTCGACGATGCTGGACACGTCGTACGGCTTGCCGTCACGCGTCTTGAGCGAGCCCTGGTCTTGCAGGATGCCGGCGATTTCCTGCATGCGCGCGGTGTCCTTGTCGGTGAGCTTGGCGGTGAAGACCTGGGTCTTGATCGCTTCGGTGATCACGGTTTCGCGGGGCAGTTCGCCACGTTCGAGCGTCTTGAGCGTGGGTTCGGCGATGAAGTACGACGCGATCAGCTTGGCAGCCTGCTCGGGCTTCTGCTGCAGCAGGTCGATGGCGGCCTTCTGCGCGTCGAGCGCCTTCCAGACGTCGTCTTTGCGCTTGTCGAGCACCTCGCCCGAGGTGATGACGACCATGCACGGGAACGGCCAGGCCTGGCCCACTTCGTAGATCTGCTTGACCGGGGCCACCAGCTGGGCAATGCGGTCGTAGGGCTCGAACAGGAAAGCGGCGTCGACGCGCTTGCCCACCAGCGATTGCACCGCCACCGCGGGGCTGACGCCCATGATGTTGACATCGGACGGCTGCAGCTTGCCTTCTTTCAGCACCACGCCCTTGAGCACCACGTCGGCCGTGCTGCCTTCTTTCTGCGAGGCCAGGGTCTTGCCCTTGAGGTCGGCGATGTTCTCGATACCGGCATCGTCACGCACCACCAGCGAGTGATAGCCTTGCTGCGCGCCGCCCACCACCTTCAGGTCGGCGCCCTTCGAGGCCCAGGCCACCGCGTTGGTGAAGCCCAGCACGCCGATGTCGGCCTGGCCGCCCACGATGGCCTTGATGAGATCGGTACCCGACTTGAATTCGATGAGCTCGGTGTCCAGCCCCTCTTTCTTGTAGAACTCGCCTTCTTGCGCCACGATGGCCTGGGCGTCGTCCATGACGCGCAGATAGCCGACGCGGAATTTCTCGGCGGCCATGGCCGGGGCGGCCGCCACCAGCGCCGCGGCCAGCGGCAGGGCCAGCCATTGCTTCAATTTCATGATGTGCTCTCCAGTGCTTGGAATAATGGGTATGTTATGTAGATCGGGAACGGGCCGGCCGCGCCGGCGGCGGAGTCGCCGAACGCGCGGCGGGCGCTCAGGCCGCCAACGCCACGTCGCCTTCGGCGACCTGGATGCCCAGCAAACTCAGGATTTCGCGCTTTTCGCCGGCCAGATCGGACAGGTCGTGCGTCTTGCGGCGATGCTTGAGGTTGAACTCGCGCAGCACCCGCGCCGGACGCGGGCTGAACACCACGATGCGGTCGGCCAGGAACAGGGCCTCGTCGACGTCGTGGGTCACCAGCAGCACCGAAGGTTTTTCCTGCTGGATCAACTGGCGCAGCACGTCTTGCAGGCTGAGGCGCGTGAGCGCATCGAGCGCGCCAAACGGCTCGTCCATGAGCATGGTCTTGGGTTGGGCGATGAAGGCGCGCGCCAGCGCGGCGCGCTGGCGCATGCCGCCCGAGACTTGTTGAGGGTAGTAATTTTCGAAGCCCGCCAGGCCGACCCGGGCCAACCAGGCCACTGCCTTCTCGCGCGCCTCGGCCTTGGCCACGTTCTGGAATTCGAGCGCCAGCGCCACGTTGTCGCGTAGCGTCAGCCAGGGGTACAGCGCGTGTTCCTGGAACACCAGCGTGCGGCTGGGATGCGGCCCGGCCACCGGCTTGCCGTCGGCCAGCACCTGGCCCTGGCTGGGTTTTTCCAGGCCGGCGGCCATATGCAGCAGGGTCGACTTGCCGCAACCCGACGGCCCCACCAGGGCGACCAGCTCTCCGGTCTTGAATTCGCAGGAGAACCCGTCCACGACTTGCAGTGCGCCGAAGTTCTTGTGGACGTGGTCGAAAGTAAGGTTCATGTGACGGGCTCGCGCGCGGGGCGTGGGATAGAGAAACCCTAATCTAACAACCCGTTATATGAATCCAAACTATATTTTTAGAATTCATTAACAACTAACGGTTATATGAAAATGCGATTGCCCTGCCCGTTCTCTTACCCCTCGATGCCGCGCGAGGCCAGGTAGTCTTCGTAGCCGCCGCGGTAATCGACGATTTCGCCGCTGGGCAGGATTTCGATGACGCGGGTGGCCAGACCGGACACGAATTCGCGGTCGTGCGACACGAAGATGAGCGTGCCCTGGTACTTCTCGAGCGCAAACTGCAGCGACTCGATGGATTCCATGTCGAGGTGGTTGGTGGGTTCGTCGAGCAGCATGACGTTGTGGCGGCCCAACATCAAGCGGCCGAAGGTCATGCGGTTTTTCTCGCCGCCCGACAGCACCTTGGGCGCCTTGGGCAGGTCGTCGGCCGAAAACAGCAGGCGGCCCAGCACCGAGCGGATAGATTGATCGTCATCGCCCGGCTGCCGGTATTCGCCCATCCAGTCGAACAAATTGATGTCGGTTTGCTGGAACTGGTCGGAGACGTCTTGCGCCATGTAGCCGAGGTCGGCGTTATCGGACCACTTGATAGTGCCCGAATCAGGCGCCAGGTCGCCCGCCAGCATGCGCAGCAACGTGGTCTTGCCCACGCCGTTGGCGCCGATGATGGCGATTTTCTCGCCGGCGTCGATCATGGCCGAAAAATCGCGGATGACCGGCGCGTCGTACGACTTGGACAGGTTCTCGATGGTGGCGGCCAGGCGGTGCATGACCTTGTTCTGCTCGAAACGGATGTACGGGTTCTGGCGCGACGAGGGCTTGACCTCGACCTGCTCGGCCTTGATGCGGTCGATCTGCTTCAGGCGCGAAGTAGCCTGGCGCGACTTGGACTTGTTGGCCGAGAAGCGGCGCACGAAGTCCTGCAGTTCGGCCACCCGCTCCTTGGCCTTGGCGTTGTTGGCCACCAGGCGCTCGCGGGCCTGGGTGGAGGCCAGCATGTAGTCGTCGTAGTTGCCGGGATAGATGCGGATTTCGCCATAATCCAGGTCGGCCATGTGGGTGCACACCTGGTTCAGGAAGTGGCGGTCGTGGCTGATGATGATCATGGTGCTCTGGTAGCCGTTAAGCACCGTTTCGAGCCAGCGGATCGTGTTGATATCGAGGTTGTTGGTGGGCTCGTCGAGCAGCAGCACGTCGGGGTTCGAGAACAGCGCCTGCGCCAGCAGCACCCGCAGCTTCCAGCCCGGCGCGATTTCGCGCATGGGCAACTGGTGCTGGTCAACGCCGAATTCCAGGCCCAGCAGCAGTTCGCCGGCGCGGGCTTCGGCGGTATAGCCGTCGTACTCGGCGAACTTGGCCTCGAGTTCGGCCGCGCGCATGTAGTCGTCTTCGGTAGCCTCGGGGTTGGCGTAGATGGCGTCGCGCTCGGTCATGGCGGCCCACATTTCAGTGTGGCCCATCATCACGACGTCGAGCACGCGCTGGTCTTCGAAGGCGAACTGGTCCTGGCGCAGCTTGCCCAGCCGCACGCCGGGTTCCAGCGAGACGTTGCCGGCGGACGATTCGAGGTCGCCGCCGATGATTTTCATGAAGGTCGACTTGCCCGAGCCGTTGGCCCCGATCAGACCATATCGGTTGCCTTCCCCGAACTTGACGCTGACGTTCTCGAAAAGGGGCTTGGGGCCGAACTGGATAGTGAGATTGGCGGTAGAAATCACGGGTTATGTATATAAGAAGTCGAAACGCCCGCAATGCGCGGGCTAAACCCGGTAGTGTAGCAAGCCCCCGGTTTCCCGGCCCGGCCCGGCCCCGCGCGCCAGCCCGCGTGCATTGACCCGCGCCGTTCCTGTCCGTTGGGGTCGGCCAGCGGCGCCGGCGCGTTGGCCGGCGGGGCAGCCTGCGCAGCAGGCCGAGGGCGCGTGGTTGCGCCCGAGCCCGACGGACGGGCGCCAGCGCCGCTGCCGACCCCAACGGACAGGAACCACCCGGAACGAACCCGGAACCGCCTCAAAACAGACGCCATACCAGGCCTCAGAGCCTCCCAAAAACCCAACCTTCAAACCTCAAGCAACAAGCACAAAATCCCCTCCCCGCCCCATAGGGGTTATTCCCGACCGTCAGACAATTGTCAGAATACGTTCAGCACGGTTTAATCCGGATGCGTCCTATGTTTGCGCTATCAACGTATTAACGCCGCCTGCGGACGCCCTGCTACATGCATTGCGCTTTGTCCTTGCTTCATGCTGCCCCACACGTTGTTCACAACAAGCTGGTTCATGCAGTTCACTCTGGAGACAACAAGCCATGCAACACCCCGCCTCTTCCCGCCGCCGTTTTATCGCCGGCGCCACCTCGGTCGGCGCCGCCGCGTTGGGATTTCCCGCCATCAGCCGCGCCCAGGGCTCGCCCATTTCCCTGCGCTTCCAGAGCACCTGGCCTTCCAACGACATTTTTCACGAATTCGCGCAAGATTACGCCCGCAAGGTCAATGACATGGCCGAAGGCCAGCTCAAGATCGAAGTGCTGCCCGCCGGCGCGGTGGTAAAAGCCTTCGACCTGCTGGACGCCGTGTCGGCCGGCACACTGGACGGCGGCCATGGCGTGGTGGCCTACTGGTACGGCAAAAACACCGCCGTAGCCCTTTGGGGATCGGGCCCGTCGTTCGGCATGGACGCCAACATGCTGCTGGCCTGGCACGAATACGGCGGCGGCAAAGAGTTGCTGGCCGAGATCCAGCAAGCCATGGGGGTCAACGTCGTGTCGATGATGTACGGCCCGATGCCCACGCAGCCCTTCGGCTGGTTCAAGAAGCCGGTCACCAAGACGGACGACGTCAAGGGCCTGAAGTTCCGCACCGTGGGCCTGGCCATCGACATGTATTCGGCGATGGGCGCGGCGGTGAACGCCCTGCCTGGCGGCGAGATCGTGCCGGCCCTGGACCGTGGGCTGCTGGACGGCGCCGAATTCAACAATGCCTCGTCCGACCTGGCCCTGGGCTTCCAGGACGTATCCAAGATCTGCATGCTGCAGAGCTTTCACCAGAGCGCCGAGCAGTTCGAGATTCTGTTTAACAAGAACAGATACGAAGCGCTGCCCAAGCATCTTAAGCACATCCTGGCCTACGCGGCCCAGGCCGCCAGCGCCGACATGTCCTGGAAAGCGGCCGACCGCTATTCCTCCGACTACGTCAAGCTGCAGAAAGAGCACAACGTCAAGTTCTACAAGACGCCCGATGCGATTCTGCAGCAACAGCTCAAGATCTGGGACGACATGATCGAGAAGCGCTCGGCCGAGAACCCGCTGTTCAAGAAAGTGCTGGAGTCGCAGCGCGCGTTCGCCCAACGGGCCGGACGCTGGCACAACGATACGTCCGTGAATTACCGGATGGCGTTCAACCACTACTTCGCGCGCAAACCCGCGGCCTGACCCGCCGCCGGCTGATGCACCGCCGCGGCCGCGCACCCGCCTGCCCCGGGCCGGACCCTGTTTCCGGTCCGGCAGGCGGGTGCGTCGTTGCCGCCGCCCTATTTCCCGACCTGGATCGCGCCCGATGCTCAAGCTGATACGCATGGTGGACCGCCTGTCCACCTTCGTGGGCCAGGCCTTCGCCTGGCTTATCGTGGTACTCACCGTACACATATGCTGGGAGGTAATGGCCCGGTATTTGTTCAACACCCCCAGCGCCTGGGCCTTCGACCTGCAACTGATGTACTACGGCGTGCTGTTCATGATGGCCGGCGCCTACACGCTGGCCAAGAACGGCCACGTGCGCGGCGACATCCTGTACGGTTTCCTGCCGGCGCGCGTGCAGGCCGGGCTGGACATCATTCTGTACATCGCGTTCTTCATTCCCGGCGTGGTGGCCATGGTGTGGGCCGGCTGGTATTACGCGGGCGAATCCATCGCGATTCGCGAGCATTCCTCGCTGATGGCGAACGGGCCGCCCATCTATCCCTTCAAGGCTTTCATTCCGATCGCTGGCGCGTTCCTGCTGCTGCAGGGTCTGGCCGAGATCGCGCGCTGCGTCCTGTGCCTGCGCCACGGCGCCTGGCCATCGCGCGCCGAAGACGTGGAAGAAGTGGACGTCGACAAACTCAAGGAAATGGTGCACGTCAAAGACGAAGACATCGCGCGGCTCGACCGCTACGTTATCGACGAGGAGAAGGCGCGATGAAGATCCACAAGGCACTGTGGTTCGGCCTGAGTTGCATCGCCATCGTGCTGGCGATGATCGGCTTCCTGACGCCCTGGCACGACATCACCACCGGCCACCTTGGGCTGCTGATGCTGGCGCTGATCGTGGTGGCGATCATGCTGGGCTTTCCCACCGCGTTCACGCTGATGGGCATGGGCGTGATATTCACCTTCCTGGCCTATTACCTGCAGAACCCGAACATCCAGCATTCGGTGCGGCAGACCCTGGACCTGATGGTGCAGCGCACGTACGCCACCATGACCAATGACGCGCTGATCTCGGTGCCCTTGTTCGTGTTCATGGGCTACCTGGTCGAACGCGCCAACCTGATCGAGAAGCTGTTCCGTTCCATGCACCTGGCCCTGGCCCGGCTGCCCGGCGCGCTGGCGGTGGCTACCCTGGCTACCTGCGCCATCTTCGCCACCGCCACCGGCATTGTCGGCGCGGTGGTGACGCTGATGGGGCTGCTGGCCATGCCGGCCATGCTGAAGGCCGGCTACAGCGTGCGCCTGACGGCGGGCTCTATCACCGCGGGCGGCTGCCTGGGCATCCTGCTGCCTCCTTCGGTGATGCTGATCGTCTACGGCGCCACTACCGGCGTGTCGGTGGTGCAGCTGTATGCGGGCGCGTTCTTTCCCGGCCTGATGCTGGCCGGCCTGTACGTGGCGTACGTGATGATGGTGGCCAAGCTGCGGCCGGACATGGCGCCGCCGCTGACGGCCGAAGAGCGGCGCATTCCCCTGCCCGCCGACGCCGAGGCCCTGTCGCGCCAGGGCTATACGCATGCCATGGCCGGCATGCTGGCCACGCTGTTCAAGGGCCGCCGCAATAGCGCCGTGTCGATGCGCTTCCTGTCGCGCAACATGATGCTGGCGCTGGCTCCGCTGCTGGCCTTCGCCGTGCTGACGGGATCGGTGTACTACATGGTGACCGAACCGCCAGTGGTGTATGAGATTCCCGATGAACTGCGCCTGGGCGGTGGCGACGACTACAGCAGCGGCTTGGCCGAGCCACCCACGGAAGACGGCGGGCTCGCCGAGCCGCCGGCCGCCGAGGGCGGTGTGGCCGAACCGCCCGGCGCGCCGGCCGCGCAAGCGGACGCCGGCGTGCAGGCCCCGGCCGAACCGGACGCCGAGTCCGGGCCGGCCCGCCAGCCCGCGCCAGGAGGCTACTGGATATTCTTCGGCGTGTGCCTGGCGCTGCTGGCGGTGTTCTATGCCCTGCTGACCTGGGCGCGCCTGGAAATCTTCAAGATGCTGATGGGCTCGTTCTTCCCGCTGGCGCTGATGATCGCCGCGGTGCTGGGCTCTATCACCTTCGGCCTGGCCACGCCCAGCGAAGCGGCGGCCATGGGCGCGATGGGCGGCGCGCTGCTGGCGCTGGCGTACCGGCGCCTGAACATGCCCATCCTGCAAGAATCGGTCTTTCTTACGGCCAAGACCAGCGCCATGGTGTGCTGGCTGTTCGTCGGGTCGTCGATTTTCTCGGCCGCGTTCGCGCTGCTGGGCGGGCAGCGCATCATCGAGGAATGGGTGCTGTCGCTGGGGCTGACGCAAATCCAGTTCATGCTGCTGGCGCAGGTCATTATCTTCCTGCTGGGCTGGCCGCTGGAATGGACCGAGATCATCGTGATTTTCATGCCGATTTTCGTGCCGCTGCTGATCACCTTCGATATCGATCCGCTGTTCTTCGGCCTGCTGGTGGCCCTGAACCTGCAGACCGCGTTCCTGTCGCCGCCGGTGGCCATGTCGGCCTTCTATCTGAAGGGCATATCGCCGCCACATGTGACGCTGAACCAGATTTTCCTGGGCATGATGCCGTTCATGGGCATCCAGGTGGTGGCGATTTTCCTGCTGTATGTGTTCCCGGAAATCGGCCTGTGGCTGCCTACCGTGTTGTACCGTTGAGCCTGGTCCGTTCTTGAAGGAAGCTGCAAATGCTGCAAACGCTGGAAGTCGCGTACGGCCCCCAGACCGCGGTGGTCTGGCTGGCCAGGCCCGAGGTGCGCAACGCGCTGGACGCGCGCCTGATTGCCGAGCTGACCGAAACCTTCATGACCCTGGGCGACGACCGCGAAGTGCGAGCCATCGTCCTGGCCGGGCGCGGCAAGGCTTTCTGCGCGGGCGCCGACCTGAACGCCATGCGCCACAGCGCCCAGGCCGGCGAAGCCGACAACCGCGCCGACGCGCTGGCCATGGCCACGCTGCTGCATACCGTCCACACCTGCCCGAAGCCCACCATCGCGCGGGTGCATGGCGCCTGCATGGCGGGTGGCATGGGGCTGGCGGCGGCGTGCGATATTGCGGTGGCGGCCCGCGAGGCGCGCTTCGCCCTGACCGAGACCCGGCTGGGGCTGATACCGGCCATGATCTCGCCGTACGTGCTGCGGGCCATCGGACCGCGCGCGGCGAGCCGCTGGTTCCTGAGCGCCGAAGTCTTCGAGGCCGCCGAGGCATGGCGCATGGGCCTGGTGCACGAATTGTGTGAGACCGATGAACTGGATGCCCGCATCAATGAACTGCTGGGGCATTTCATGCTGGCCTCGCCGCACGCGCTGGCGGAATCGAAACGTCTGATCCGCGAGCTTGCGGGCCGGGCCATCGATGCGGAGGTATTGGAAGATACCGCCGCCCGCCTCGCCGCGCAGCGCGCGACCGAGGACGGGCGCGAAGGGATTGCTGCGTTCCTGGAAAAACGCGCGCCGCGCTGGGTGCCGCGGGAAGAATAGGCGCCCGGGCGTCAGACACCCGGGTACACCTGGTTAATGATGGTGTTCGTCGATGACCAGGTGCGCCATGCCCGGCTCGGTGGCCAGGCCCACTTTCTTGCCAACGGGCAGGGTTGCCTTGGTGTCGATGTGCCCGTACGGCAGGCCCGTGACCACCGGCACCTTGACCGTGCGGCGCAGCCACTTCAGCACTTCGGGCATGTCGTAGCCGGCGTCGTGCGGCGCGAGCCGGTAGTTGGTGAAGTAGCCCAGCACGATGGCCTTCTGGCGTTGCAGCACGCCTGCCTGCCATAGCTGCGCCAGCATGCGCTCGACGCGGTACGGGTGCTCGGCCACGTCTTCCAGGAACAGAATGCCGCCGCGCACGCGTGGCATGTACGGCGTGCCCAGCAACGACACCAGCGTGGCCAGGTTGCCGCCCCACAGGATGCCCCGGCAATCCACCGGATCGGCGTCGGGCGTCTCGAAGCTCAGGATCTCAAGCTCGCCGCGCATCAGCTCGCCGAACAGCGCGGCGGTCAGGTCGTCGACCTGGTCGCCGCCGAAATCGGCCACCGCCGTCGCGCCCGAATAGCTGACGGCCCCGGTCTGCGCCAGAAGCGCCAGGTTGAACGCGGTGAAATCGCTCATGCCCACAAAGCGTTTGCCGCTGTCGGCCATGGCGCGCCAATCGATGTCGGGCAGCAGGCGGCTCAGGCCGTAGCCGCCGCGCGTGACCATGACGATGGGGTGCTTTTGGCGGATGGCGCGCGCCAGACCGGCCAGGCGCTGCTTTTCGGTACCCGCGAAGCGCTGCCGCACCGCCAGCGCGGCGCGGTCGACCGTGGTCTTGAAGCCCTCTTGCGCCAGCCGCTGGCAGGCGCGCTGCACGGTAGCCGGGTCGCGCACAGCCGACGATGGCGAAATCAGGTAGATGCCGCCGGCGGCGGGCGGCTGGCCGTGATCATGGCCGTGATGGTCATGGTCGCAGTCGTCGGCGCAGACATGGCCATGCTGCCCATGCGCGGGGCGATGCGGGGTGTTCATGTGGGGGATTCCTTGGCGCGGCGCGCGCGGAAGAACTGCCGCAGCAGATTGCCGCAGGGTTCGGCCAGCACGCCGCCGGTGATGGTGGTTTGATGATTGAGCCGCACGACCGCGCCCACGTCGAGCACGCTGCCGCAGGCGCCGGTCTTGGGATCGGCGGCGCCGTAGACGACCCGCGCCAGCCGCGCGTGCAGCATGGCGCCGATGCACATGACGCAGGGTTCCAGCGTGACGTACAGGCTGACGCCCGGCAACCGGTAATTGCCCAGGCGCCGCGCGGCGGCGCGCAACGCCACGATCTCGGCGTGCGCGGTGGGATCGCTGTCGGTGATGGTGCGGTTGTAGCCGGCGCCCAGCACCTGCCCCTGCGCATCGACCACCACGGCCCCGACCGGCACTTCGCCGGCCTGCCAGGCGGCTTCGGCCTGTTGCAGCGCCAGGGCGATGAAGTCGGCGTCGCCGGGCTGCGGCGCAGCCGGCAGCGGCGCCATGCCGGCGTCAGCCACGGTACACCCGCGACTTCAGCGCGATGCGCCCGGCCAGGCTGGTGACGGCCTCTTCAAGCCACTGGTACAGCTCGGCGTCTTCGTCGTAGCGCGCCTGGTTCAGGTTGGACACCCGGCCTTCCTCGATGAAGCCCCAGGCCCGGCTGCGCTTGTCGCGGTGCTTCGGATCCCAGACGCCGAAGGCGAAGCCGCCGGCGCGGCGGATCAGCGAAAAACACGGAATATCGGTATAGCCGTCGCCCACGAAGACCATCTGGTCGAACGGCACGCGCAGGCGGTCTTCGGGTACCTTGCGGTTGACCTCGAACGGCTTGTTGCGGAACTCGCGCCCGATAATGCCCTTCTGGATGTGGAACAGGTAGCGGGTCTTGTCGGTGAAGCTGACCAGCCGGCGCGGAAACGCGATGCCGCCGTCAGGGCCATAAACGAATTCGGACGACCAGATCTCGGTGAATTCGTGCGCGATGGGCGTGGCCCGCACCACGTCGCCGATGCCGCTGGAAATCAGGTAGAACTCGAGCTGCACCTGGGGATGCTCGGCCCGCACCGCGGCGCGCAGCCGCTGAAACAGCGTGGGCACGCCGTCGTGCAGTGGCAGGCTGGCGCCCCACTGGGCGAGGCGCTGCTGTGTGATGAGCCCGTGCGCGCCACTGCGCGAGAGTTCGATCATCTGGTACAGGTAGGCCGGAACCGGGTCCCAGTCGTGGTCGGACAGCAGCGGGCCGACCTTGTCTTTCCAGAAGGCGGCCGTATCCACCCCCATACTGTCCAGGAAGCCGGACGTGCTGTCGGGGGCCAGCGTGTCGTCGAAGTCGAATATCAGGGCGATGACGTCGGACATGAATGCAGCGCAAAGTCGTCGATAGGCGACATTTTGCCTGATTGCGGCCGCGGACGTTGCCGCGGCCGCAGTCCGGCCCGCCGCCCTAGCGCACCGGCACGGGTGTGGCGGGCATGCCCGGAGCCGTCGTGCCAGGCGCGGCGCCCGGCGGCACGGGGGCCGGCGGCACGGCGCCGGGCATCGCCCCGGGAGCCGTCGTGGCCGGCACGGCGCCCGAAGGCTGCGCCGGCACGGGAATTACTGTCTCGCGCAACACGCCGCCGCTTTCAACGCTGCCCTGCACGCTGGTGGGCGACGACATCTGGCGCAGGCAATCTTCGCGCTGGCCTTGTGGCAGCTTGTTGCATCGGGCCGTGGCATTGGCGTCGTAGTTGGCCGACTGGCCGTTATCCAGGCGCTTGCGCTGTGCTTCTTCGCGCGCCGCGCCGGCTTCGCGCAGGCAGGTGGCGCGGTCCTGGTTGGTCTGGCCGCTGTTGCAGCGCTGCACATCGGATTGGTACTGCGCCTCGATGGAGCCGGACGCCGCCGCGCCGGCTGCCTGGGCGGCCGGCATGCCGGCCACGCCCGCGCCCAATGCCAGGGCGCAGTACAGTTTTTGCATACGTCGCATGTTCATCTTCCGCTCCTTGTTGCTGTGCCGCGCCAGGCGCGGCCGTTTATTTACGGTACGGGAAAGACGATGCCGATGGCGAATGCAGATGTTACAAATCCGTCCGACCGTAACGGGTGCGGGGCGACGTAGCGGTCGGATACGATTCGCCGCGCTGGCGGCGGCCGCGATAGACCGCGGCGCGGATCAGCAGCATGGCGGTAACGGGCGAGGTAATGAACAGCAGCAGCGTGATAAGCACCTCATGCACCACCGGCCGTTGCTGCACGGCCGAGAACACCAGCATCGACGCCACCAGCACGCAGCCCGCGCCCAGGGTGTTGCCCAGGGTGGGCGCATGGATGCGGCAGAAGAAATTGTTGAAGCGCAGCAGGCCAGCCGAGCCGACCAGCGCCAGCAGGCCGCCCGCCACCAGCAGGATGCTGGCCGGAATGCCCGCCCACAGAGGGATGTCGGCGCTCATGGTTCGATGACCTCGCCGCGCAACAGGAACTTGGCCATGGCCGTCGCGCCTACGAACCCGAACAGCGCGATCAGCAGCGCCACGTCGAAATACACGGACGTGCCGGACCGCACGCCGAAGGCCAGCATGGCCAGCATGCCATTGATGTAGAGCGAATCGAGCGCCAGTACGCGGTCTTGCGCGGTCGGCCCGCGCACCAGCCGCACGGTGCCGCAGGCCATGCCCAGCACAAAGCAGAGCAAGGCGAACGACGCGGCCCAGTACAAGACGAGGTTCATTCGAAGATCTCCTTCAGGGTGCGCTCGTAGCGCTGCTTGATCAGGTCGATCCAGGCCTGTTCGTTTTCGAGGTCGAGCACGTGCAGCGTCAGTAAATCGTCGGACACGTCGACCCATACGGTGCCGGGCGTGTATGTGAGGATGCAGCCCAGTAGCGCGCGCGCATGCGGGTCGTGCAGGTCGAGCGGAACATGCACGTAGCCCGGCGAAAAATCGCGCCGGAAATCGATGATCAGCCGCCCTACCGCGATATTCGATCGCACGATGTCGACCGCCACGCGCCAGAGCAGGCCCGGCAACAGCCACAGCTTGTGCGGCCGGCTGCGCAGCGGCCGCAGGCGGCTGGACGCGAATCCCAGCCAGAGCGCCAGGGCCAGCCCCAGCACCGCCTGCCCGGCGGATAACGATTCGTTGAGCACCAGCCATAAGACCAGCAGCACCGCGGGCAACAGCAGCAGATAGGCGCGCCGCATTATCGTGCCTCCAGGGTACGGGCCGTGTCGGCCGACAGCACGGCGTCGATGTACAGGGCCGGCTGGTCGAGCGTGCGCGCGGCTTCGTCGAGGTAGGTGGACACCGGCCCTGCCCCGGCCGCCAGGCCCACGCACAGCAGGATCAGCACGGCCACGGGGCCGGCCTCGCTGATGCGCAGTCGCGGCGTGCTGCGCTCGTCGGCGCTCCAGAAGATGCGGATGCCGGCCCGGCCGAATGCCACAATGCCCGCCAGGCCCGACACCAGTACCGCCGCCACGAGAATCCAGGCGTCAGCCGGCTGCGCCGACGCATTGGCGGCGCTGACCGCCGCGGACAGCAGCGAGAACTTGGCCACGAAGCCCGACAGCGGCGGCAGGCCGGTCACCAGCAAGGCGCAGGCCACGAAGGCCAGCCCCAGAAAAGCCATGGCGGCGGGAATGGCCACGCCCACCACGTCATCGGAACGATTGGGCGTTTCGGGGTCGTCGAGGTCGAACATGTCCATGGTGACCGCCAGCACATTCGCGCCGAACGTGCGGGTACGCTCGACCAGCTCGACCAGCAGGAAGAAGGCGCCGGTGGTAAGCACCGAACTGAGCAGGTAGAACAGCGCCGGCCCGGTCAGGGTGACGCCGGGCATGCCCAGCGCCGTGAGCAGCGTGCCGGCCGAGATGATGACGCAATAGCCCACCATCTGTTCGAGCTGCTGCGTGGCCAGCAGGCCGACGGCGCCGAACACCAGCGTGCCCAGCCCGGCGGCGAACATCCAGTCGAGGCTGAAAGCCGCCGGCGCGCCGGTGGGCAGCAGCAGCGACCCAATGCGCAGCAAGGCGTAAATGCCGACCTTGGTCATGATGGAGAACACCGCCGCCACCGGCGCGCTGGCCGACCCGTAGCCGCGCACCAGCCAGAAGTTCAGCGGCCAGGCGCCCGCCTTGACCAGGAAGGCCAGCCCCAGCACCGCGGCGCCGGCTTCGAACAGCAGGCGCTCGCTGCCGTGCAGCGTGCCCGCGCGCACGGCCAGGTCGGCCAGGTTCAGGGTGCCGGTCACGCCATAGATGAGCGCAATGCTGATCAGCAGCAGGAACGACGCCACCAGGTTGACGGCAATGTAATGCAACCCCGCGCCGACCCGCGCCACGCCGGAACCGTGCAGCAGCAACCCATACGACGCGGCCAGCAGCACTTCGAAGAACACGAACAGATTGAACAGGTCGCCCGTGAGGAAGGCGCCGTTCAGGCCCATGAGCAGGAACTGGAACAGCGGATGGAAATGCACGCCCAGGCGATCCCAGCGGGCCAGCGCGTAGATCAGCGCGGCCAGGCCCAGCACCGCGTTGAGCGCCAGCATGATGGCCGACAGGCGATCGACCACCAGCACGATGCCGAACGGCGCGGGCCAGTCGCCCGGCAAATAGACGCCGACGCCCGATGGCCAGTGCCCCCCTGCCCCGGCCGCCAGCGCCAGCAGCGCGACCGCGGCCGCCAGTTGGGCCAGCCCCGAGGCCACCGCGATGCCGGCCCGCACGCCGCGGCGGGTGTCGCCCAGCAGCAGCATCGCCGCGCCGGCGAGCAGCGGCACCGCGATGGGATACATGGGCGCATGTTGCAGCCAATCGATCAAGATTCGGACTCCCTGCCATCGACGTGATCAGTGCCGGTAAGGCCGCGCGAGGCCAGCAGCACCACCAGGAACAGCGCGGTGGTGGCAAAGCCGATGACGATGGCGGTAAGCACCAGCGCCTGTGGCAACGGATCGGCCAGCGTGGACGGGTCGGGCGCGACCGCCGGGTCGACAACCGGAGGGCGGCCGACCGTCAGGCGGCCCATGCCGAAAATGAAGAGGTTGACGGCGTACGACACCAGTGTCAGCCCCATGATGACCTGGAACGTGCGCGGGCGCAGGATCAGCCACACGCCCGACCCGGCCAGCACGCCAATGGCGGCGGCGTATATCAGTTCCATCAGGCGGTACCTCCTTGTTGCGCGGCCGCCTGAGCTTCGGCGGCTGCCTTGCGTTGCGCGCGCAGCGATTGGTGAGCCAGCGCGACCAGCATCAGCAGCGTGCCGCCGACCACCAGCATATAGACGCCCACGTCGAACAGCAGCACCGTGGAAAGATGGATGTGCCCGAGCAGCGGCACCGGGACATCCCAGGCCAGCGCCGACAGGAACGGCCGCGAGGCCAGCCAGGCCGACATCGCGGTGAGGCCCGCGCACAAGAGGCCCAGCGCGATCCAGTGCTGCGGATTGAGCCGGCTGCGCGATTCGACCCAATAAACCCCGCCCACCATGTATTGCAGGATCACCGCCGTGGCCATTACCAGCCCGCCTACAAAGCCGCCGCCCGGCTGGTTGTGGCCGCGCAGCAGCAGGTAGGCCGAGACCATGGCGGCAATGGGCAGCACCAGGCGCACCAGCACGGCCGGCAGGGCCATGGGGCCAGCGGGCAGATCCGCCCGGATGTCGGGCGCGGCGCTGGGCGCGCTGGCCGGGTCGCGCTGCTGCACCGGGATGTCGGCGCTTTCGGTGGCGGGCCGGAAGCGCCGCAGCAAGGCATACACCGTGAGAGCAACGATGCCCACCACGGTAATTTCGCCCAGCGTGTCGAAGCCGCGGAAGTCGACCAGGATGACATTGACCACGTTGGTGCCGCCGCCGTCCGGCAAGGCATGGTCGACGAAGAACGACGAGATGGTGTGGCCCGGCGTGCGCGTCAGCATGGCGTAGGCCAGCGCCGCCACCGACGTGCCCGCCACTGCTGCGATGATCACGTCGCGGGTGCGCCGCAGGCGCGCGCGGGTTTCGTGCCGCTCGCCTTCGAGGCTGCCCTCGATGCGGCGCGGCAGCCAGCGCAGGCCGGACAGCAGCAGCACGACGGTGACGACCTCGACGGCCAGCTGTGTCAGGGCGAGATCGGGCGCCGAAAACCAGACGAAGGTCAGGCAGGTGGCCAGGCCCGCCCCGCCCGCCAGGATGAGCGCGGCCAGACGATGGTACTTGGCCTGGAACGCCGTGCCGATGGCGCAGATGCCGCCCACGACCCAGAGCGCGGCAAAGGCCGGATCGAGCGCCAGGATGGGGGTCGGCGCGTCGTTCCAGCGGCCATGGTGCAGCGGCAGCCACGCCACCAGCAGCGCGCCAACCACGATCAGCACCATCTGCACCTGCAGGCGTGGCGAGGCAATGCGGTTCAGCACCCAGCCAGCCGCCACGCTGGAATGGTCGAGCAGGAATTCGAACGAGCGGCGGCCATCGAAGCGGTAAATGAATGGCACCTTGCCCGGCTGGGCCTGCTGGCGCGCCCGCAGCGCCAGGTACAGCAGGATGCCCCCCGCCATGGCCACGAAACTCATGAGCATCGGCAGGTTCAGGCCATGCCACACCGCCAGGCTGTACTCGGGCATGTCGGCGCCCAGCACGCTCTGCGCGGCGGCGTGCAGGAAAGGCCCGACGGTAATGCCCGGGATCACGCCCACCACCAGGCACATCAGCACCAGCAAGGCGCTGGGCACCAGCATCCAGCGCGGCGGCTCGTGCGGCGCGCGCGGCAAGTCGTGCGCCGGCGGGCCAAAAAAGACCTGCAGAATGAAACGCAGGGAATAGGCCACGCTAAAAGCGCTGGCCAACACGGCCATCGCCGGCAGGCCATACTGGATGAGCGGGTCGCCGCTGACGAAGGTGGTCTCGGCGAAGAACATTTCTTTCGAGATGAAGCCGTTGAGCAGCGGCACCCCGGCCATGGCCGCCGCCGCCACCATGGCCAGCGTGGCGGTGATGGGCATGGCGCGCCGCAAGCCGCTCAAGCGGCCGAGGTCGCGCGTGCCGGTTTCGTGGTCGACGATGCCGGCCGCCATGAACAGCGACGCCTTGAACGTGGCGTGATTGACCATGTGGAAGATGGCGGCCACCAGGCCCAATGAGCTGTTCATGCCCAGCAGCAGCGTGATCAGGCCCAGATGGCTGATGGTGGAATACGCCAGCACGCCTTTCATATCCTGCTGGAAGATGGCGGCGTATGCCCCCAGCACCAGCGAGCACAGCCCTGCCCCGCCGATGATCCAGAACCATTCTTCGGTGCCGGCCAGCACCGGCCAGAAGCGCGCCAGCAAGAACACGCCGGCTTTCACCATGGTCGCCGAGTGCAGGTAGGCCGACACCGGCGTGGGCGCGGCCATGGCGTTGGGCAGCCAGAACTGGAACGGAAACTGGGCGCTTTTGGTCAGGGCCCCCAGCGCGAGCAGGATGAGCACGGCCGGGTACCACGGGTCGGACCGGACCAGGTCGCCGGCGGCCAGCACGCGGTCGAGGTCGTAGCTGCCGACGATATGGCCCAGAATGAGCACGCCGGCCAGCAGGCACAGGCCTCCGGCGCCCGTGACGGTAAGCGCCATGCGCGCGCCGCGCTTGGCGTCCAGCCGGTGGTGCCAATAGGCGATCAGCATGAACGAGGCCAGGCTGGTCATTTCCCAGAACAGCACCAGCTGGATCAGGTTGCCCGACAGCACGACGCCGAGCATGGCGGCCATGAAGGCCTGGAAAAACGAGAAAAAACGCGGCACCGGGTCTTCGGGCGACATGTAGTAGCGTGCGTACAGCACCACCAGCGCGCCCATGCCCGAGACGATCAGCGCGAACAGCCACGCGTAGCCGTCCATGCGCAGCGTGAATTGCAGGCCCAGCGCCGGCGCCCATGCCAGGTCGGCCCGGATCACGCCGCCTTCGGCCACCTGTGGATACAGGCCGGCCACCAGCACCACGCATGCCAGCGCCGTCAGGCCGGCCAGCCAGGCCTCGGCGTTGCGGGCGTTGGACGGCAGCAGCGCGGCACACAGGCTGCCGGCAAACGGCAGAGCGAGGATGAGAATCAGCGACATGGCGTTCCGGGAGGACCAGCGGCTTGTCTCGTGGGCGTGAGTCAAGCATACGGCCGGGTGACGTTACTCGGAAGCCTGGCGTGGCGCGCCGTTGCAGCGACGCCGCGACCGCGACGCCAGCGCGTCGAAGAAGCCGGCCAGGAATCCACCCCGAAAAATATCAGATTCTTGTAAGGTTCGCACGACGCTTGGGGTTGCCGATGCAATAATGCGCCCGCGCCCGCCCTGTCGTGGCGGACGCATACAGGAGACCTCATGTTAAAGAAGAACCCGTTTTTCAACACCGCCCTGCTCGCCGTGGCCTGCCTGATCGGCTCCGGCGCGCAGGCCCAGGGCTACCCTGAACGCCCCGTGCGCCTGCTGGTGCCCTTTGCCGCCGGCGGCACCACCGACCTGGTGGCCCGCATCGTGGCCGACGGCCTGAGCCGCGAACTGGGCCAGCCCGTGGTGGTCGAGAACCGCGGCGGCGGCGGCGGCGCGATCGGCGCCGAAGCCCTGACCAAGGCCGCGCCCGACGGCTACACCATCGGCGTGGCCACCGTCAGCACCATGGCCACCAACCCCGCCACCAATGCGCAGACCCCGTACGATCCGCTGAAAGACTTCACGCCGATCACCAACCTGGTCAACGTGCCCAACGTGCTGACGGTGAACCCGAAAACGCCGGCCAAGACCCTGAAGGAATTCATCGCCCTGCTGAAATCGCAGCCCGGCACCTACAGCTATGCCTCGGCCGGCACGGGCAGCATTTCGCACCTGGACGGCGAACTCTTCAAGTCGCTGACCGGTACCGACATGATCCATGTGCCGTACCGGGGTTCGGGCCCGGCGCTGAACGACACGCTGGCCGGCCAGGTCAGCGCCCAGTTCGACAACCTGCCCTCGTCGATTTCGCACATCCAGGCTGGCAAGCTGCGCGCGCTGGCCGTGGCGGCCCCGGCTCGCGTGGCCGGCCTGCCCGATGTGCCCACGTTCGCCGAAGCGGGCCTGCCCGCCATGGACAACATGGCCTGGTATGGCCTGGTGGCGCCGGCCGGCGTCTCGCCCGCCATCGTCAAGCGCGTGCACGACGCGGCCGTGAAGACGCTGCAAGACCCGGCCATCCGCCAGCGCCTCGAAGAGCGCGGCGCTCTGGTCGATGGCAATACGCCCGAGCAGTACGCGGCCCAGATCAAGCGCGAGCTCGAACTGCGCAAGCGCATCGCCGATGAGCAGCACATCCGGCTGAACTAAGCCGCGACCGCCGGCCGCCTGCTCAGGCGGCCGGCACTTCCCGCACCCCGACTCCCATGTCCTGCCAGGCTTCGGCGTGGCAAGTAAAGAGCAGCACCTGGTGGCGCGAGGCCGCGTCGTACAGGGCCCGCTTCATCAGTTCGCGCCGGCTGTCGTCGGCATGGACCAGGGTGTCGTCCAGCACCAGCAGCGTCGGGCGGCCTGCCTGCTGCAGCAGATCGGCATAGGCAAGCCGCGCCAGCACGCCCAGCTGCTCGCGCGTACCGAAGCTGAGCATCTCGATCGCATCGTCGCCTTTGCCGCGCGCCAGCGCCGCGGGCATCAGCGCATCGTCCAGGCGCCATTGCGCGCCAGGAAACAACAGGCCCACATAATGCTGCAGCCGGCGCGCCAGCGGATCGAGCAGGCGCTGCGTGGCCGCCGCGCGCCGCTCGCCGACCAGCTGCCACAGCAGGTCGAGCGCCCGCGCCCGCATGGCGAATTCGTCGCGCCGCCGCGCCAGCCGCTGGGCATCGGCCTGCGCCTGCAGTAGTTGCTCGCCCAGCCCCTGGGCCTGGGCCTGTTCAAGCTTGCCCTGCAATTGCAGCAGCTCGGCGTGGCGGCGCTGGTGCGCATCGCGGGCCAGCGCCGCCGATTGTTCAAAGCGCCGGGCATCCTGCTCGATGATCTCGGGCTGATGCGCCTGCAGGGCCGCCTGCGCGGCCTGGGCGCGCTGCGCCAGCGTGTCGCGCCGCGCCCTCGCCTCGACCAGTCTGGCGCCGCGTTGCTCGCGCTGCGCAGCCCGCCCGGCGGCGTCGAACTCGCCCTGCCGCGCCGTCCACTGGGCTTGCAGCACCTGCGTGCTGGCCTGCTGCGTATCGAGCGCGGTGCGCGCCGACACCACCTCCTGGGCGGCATGTCCGGCCTCGGCCGTGGCCGCGCGCAAGGCCTGCTGCGCCTGCTCCAGGCTCACGGGCGCGGCGGCGTCGGGCAAACCGGCTCGCAGCGCCTGCAGTTGCGCGCGGCGCTCATGGGCCTGGCGCTGGGCTGCCCGCAATGCGTCGACGCCCTCGGGCGCCTGGATCCGCAAATGTTGGCGCGCCATATCCAGGTCGCGGCGCGCCCGCTCGTGGGCGGCGGCCCGCGTCTCGGCTTCGGCCAGGCTGACGGCGCCCAGGCGCGCAAGCAGGCCCTGCCGCTCGGCCTGCGCCGTGTGCAACGCCGCGAGTACCGCCGGCAGGTCGCGCCCGCCCGGTTCGATGCGCAAAGTGCCAACCCCGGGAATGCGCAATTCGGTCGCCTCGGCCAGCAGCACTTCGCCCGAGTCCGTTAATGCCGACTCGCCCATGTCGATGCGGCGGCCGGCTTCCAGGCGATGTTCCAGCCGGGTCGCGCCCGCGCGTTGCTGCACCTGCAGATGCGCGATGCGCTGTTCCAGTTCGCGCAGGCCGCGCAGGCCGGCTTCATCGATCGCCAGCCCGGCAACGTCGCGCTGCAGGGCGTCGATTTGTTGCGCGAACTTCCCGGCTTGGGCAATGGCCTCGTCCAGGCGCTGCAGCTCGCGGTCCAGCCGCTGCAGTTGTTCGTCGCAGTCGCGCCGCTGTGCCGCCTGCTGCGCGGCGGCCACCTGCGCATGGCAATGTGCTAATTGCTCGTCGGCCTGCTGTTGCCGCTGCAGGGCCCGCTGCAGCGCGGCACGGGCCGGCTCCAGGCCGGCCGAGGCCGCTTCGGCCTGGGCCCGCAGTTCGCGCAACGCCGCGCTATCGCGCTGGTCCCGCTCGACCTGGTCGTGCAGCAGCGCCAGGGTATCGTCGGCCTGCGCCAGTTCACGCTGCAGGCCGGCCAGCGCCTCGCGCTCGCGGTCGATCTCGGCCAGGCGCGCGCGCGCCTGCGCCGCGCGCTGTTCGAAATCGAGCCAGGGTTGCTCATGTTGCGCCTTGTCGTGGTCGCGCCGCAGCGCGGCCAGCCGGTCTACGTCGGCATCCAGCGCCCGCTTGGCGGCGGCCAGCGCTTCGGCGGCCTGCGCGGCCCGCTGGCTGGCGTCTTCGGCCTCTTTGTAGGCGCCCTTGGGCCGGCCGCTGCGTGCATCACGCAATGCGGCGCGTTCGGTCTCGATGCGTTCGTAGAGGTAATCGCCGTCGGCCGAGGCCAGTTCCCCGGTCAGACGCGTCAGCGCCTCGCGCAGGTGACCCTGCGCATGGCCCGCTGGTTCGGCCAGGTTCTGCCCTTCGCCTTGCTGGATCCAGAGCAGACCTGGGATGCCGCCGTGCTCGGGCCGGCTGGTGCCCTTGGCGGAAAATTCGAACCCCAGCAGGCCCGCCAGCGTATTTTCGGCTGCCTCGCCTTCATGGCGCTCGGCGCCGTCGTCGACCAGCAGCTCGCAGCGCGCACGGCTGAGGAACGACTTGCGCAGCAGATAGCGGCGCCCGCCGTGCTCGAATTCGATCTCGACCGAGGGCCTGGCGCCCTGCGCGCCCCACGGCGCCAGGCCGGCCACCTTGGTGGTCTTGTAGCGTTCCAGGAACGCGGCGCGGATGGCGGCCACGAAGGTGCTCTTGCCGGCCTCGTTCGGACCGGCGATGACGTTCAGGCCGTCGGCCAGATCGTCCAGCACGGCGGCGCCGCGGAACTTGCGGAATTCTTCTAGCGCGATACGGCGCAGCTTCATGGCGACTCCGCCCGTTCGCGCTGGAATTGCACCAGCAGGCGCAAGGCCTGCCTGGCGGCCGAAGCCTGGGCCGGATCGTCCTGTAGCGCTTGCAGTTGCGCGGCCACTTCGCCCACGTAGCCGCTCGCCCCCAGGGCTGCCAGGTCTTGCGCGCCAGGCGCCAGGGACACGTTGGCGGCATCGAGCAGCAAGGCGCGCGTGCGCGCGGCGGCGCGTGCCACGGATTCTTGCAGCATGTCCCAGGCATCGAGCGGCAACTGGCCGGAGAGCTCCAGGCGCAGCACGTCGTGCGCGCCCAGGGCCTGCAGGCGCTGTGCCAGCGCTTCGGCATCGGATGGCAGCACCAGCGATTCGGTCCAGTGCGCCCATCGGTATTGCGCCACTGGCAGCGTCTGGACCACGGGCTCGGCGCCAGCGCCGGGCAAGCGCACGTCCAGCGCACAGCCCGAGGCATTGGCGCGGAAGCGGTCGGGCTCGGGCGTGCCGGCATACCAGGTACGGGCGTCGATTTGCAGGCAGCCGTGCCAGTCGCCCAGGGCCAGATAGTCGAGCCTGGCACGGGCCGCGCGGTCGGCGGCAATGGGATTGGCGGAATCCACCGTATCGGGCAGCCGGCCGGCCACGCTGCCGTGGGCCAGCCCCACCCGCACGCGGCCCGGCTCGGTAGCCAGCGTATCGAACACGGCGGTGGTGTCGTCGTAAGTGTGGCGCTGCGTCAGAGGCGCGGCCAGCACGGCCAGGTTCAGGCCGGGCAGGTCAACCACGCCGGGCCGCAGCGGCACATGCACGTTGGCCCCGATGCAGCCGAGCTGGTGCGCCCGCGACCAGACGCTGTCGGCCAGCGCCGCGTCGTGGTTGCCGGCAATAAGCACCCAGGGGCCGGCATAGCCGGCCAGCGCATCGAACAAGCGGCGAATGCTGCGGTCGGACACGGCCTGGGTGTCGAATACGTCGCCCGCCACCAGCACCGCGTCGGCGCGCCGCTCGGTCGCCAGTGCGGCGATGCGAGCCACCGCCGCATAGCGGGCCTCGGCCAGCATGGCGGCGTCATCGGTGTCGAACTGGCCGTACTGCCGCCCGATCTGCCAATCGGCGGTATGGATGAGATGAATCACGAGTTGCCCGCGGAGTGCCTGCGCCACGGCGGCGCGTCATGCCGCGATTGTGGCATATGGCGCGTGGCGGGCGGGATGTATGCGACGGGGCGGTGTCTGACACCCTGACGGGAGTCAGACACCTGTGGGGTTCTGCGGGGTTCTGCGAGTTCGGTCTGGTCCGATCCGGTCTGGTCCGATCCGGTCTGGTCCGATCCGGTCTGGTCCGATCCGGTCTGGTACGGTGAGGCCCGGTCGCGGCAGGTGTCAGGCTCCCGCAGGGTGCCTGACACCGCTGCCTGCCACCAATGTCCCGGGACTACGCCGCCGAGCGCTCGCCCAGCGCGGGCCCGGCGTGGCGCGTCTGCGCGGCCTGGTAGCGCGCCAGGGCCAGGTCATCGGCGCGGATGGCGGGCCGCTGGCCGGTGACCAGATCCGCCACCACCTTGCCGGAGCCGCAGGCCATGGTCCAGCCCAGCGTGCCGTGCCCGGTGTTCAGGAACAGATTGGCGTAGCGCGTGGCGCCCACAATGGGGGTGCTGTCGGGCGTCATGGGGCGCAGGCCGGTCCAGAACTCGGCCTGGGCGACCTCGCCGCAACCGGGATACAGATCGGTCACGACGTGCTCCAGCGTGCGCCGGTGCGCCGGGTTCAGGCCCAGGTCGAATCCCGCCAGCTCGGCCATGCCGCCAACCCGGATACGGTTGTCGAAGCGCGTGATGGCAACCTTGTAGGTTTCGTCGAGCACCGTGGATACCGGGGCCGCCTCGGCGCTGGCCAGCGGGATGGTGAGCGAATACCCCTTCACCGGGTAGACGGGCAGCTCCAGGCCCAGGGGGGCCAGGAACCCGCGCGTATAGCTGCCGAACGCCGCCACATAGCGGTCGGCCGCCAGGGTTTCGCCGCCGACCCGCACGCCGCGGATCTCGGCGCCGCCCGCCACCAGGGCCTCGACGTCTTGCCCATAGCGGAACTCCACGCCCAGGCCGGCCGCCAGTTGGGCCAGGCGGCGCGTGAACAGGCGGCAATCGCCGGTTTCGTCGTTGGGCAGGCGCAGGCCGCCGGCCAGCTTGTGCGCGGTGCGGGCCAGCGCCGGCTCGACGGTTTGCAGA
Source organism: Bordetella petrii (assembly GCF_000067205.1). NCBI lineage: Bacteria > Pseudomonadati > Pseudomonadota > Betaproteobacteria > Burkholderiales > Alcaligenaceae > Bordetella > Bordetella petrii. Next base: position 2,698,948 of record NC_010170.1, read on the forward strand.
CGGGCGCTGTCCAGCAATTCGTAGGGCACGCCACAGGCGTCCAGCACCTGGATGTCGCGCTGGGCCGCCTGATACTGGCTGGCGCTGCGGAACAACTGCAGCGTGCCGAGCGTGCGGGCTTCGTACTGGATGCCGGTGTCGGCGCGCAGCTCACGCAGGCAATCGCGGCTGTATTCAGCCAGGCGCAGCATGCGTTCTTTATTGACGGTGTAGCGGCCGGCCGTGCAGTTGGCCAGCATCGCGGCCATCCAGCGCCACTGGTACAGCGTGCCGTCGGGCCGGATCGCCAGCGGCGCGTCTTTCTGGAACAGCCACTTCAGCGCCTTGAAGGGAATGCCGGGCGCCGCCCAGGGCGTGGAATAGCCCGGCGACACCTGCCCGGCGTTGGCGTAGCTGGTTTCGCAGGCAGCCTCGGGCTGGCGGTCGAGCACCGTGACTTTGGCGCCCTGGCGGGCCAGGTAATACGCGGTCGTGGTGCCGATGACGCCGCTGCCCAGGACGATGACGTGCATGAGAATTCCCCGATTTAGACATGTCACACGAACATTCAAATAGTCTAGAAGCGGCGAAGCAGTGAAAAGCACTAAAATCACCCGCTCCAATCCATTTTTCGACTGGCGGTCCGGGCCTGGGAGGCCCGGCAAGAGTGAAATGCGCGAACTCGACCGTATCGACCTGAAAATCCTCGACATTCTGCAGCGCGACGGACGCATCTCCATCACCGACCTGGCCGAACGCATCAACCTGTCGGCCACGCCCTGTTCCGAGCGCGTCAAGCGGCTGGAGCGCGAGGGCGTCATCGCCGGGTATCATGCGCGCGTCAATCCCGCCGCCCTGGGCCGAAACTTGCTGGTGTTCCTGGAAATCAAGCTGTCGGCCAAGTCGGGCGACATGTTCGACAAGGTCAAGCAGGAACTGCTCTACGTGCCCGAAGTCATGGAATGCCACCTGGTCTCGGGCGACTTCGACTACCTGGTGAAGGCCCGCCTCACCGAAATGAACGAATACCGCCGGCTGCTGGGCGAAATCCTCAAGCGCCTGCCCGCGTCGGCGGAATCGCGCAGTTATGTGGTCATGGAAGAAATCAAGGAAACCCTGTTCCTGCCCACCCATGGCCACTAACGTCGATAGCACGAGGCCCTCGCGCCCAACCGGAGACCTGTACTCATGACGCGCCTGTACCGATATTTCTTCCGCGGGCTGATCACGGTGTTGCCGATCGCGCTGACGATCTACGTGCTGTACATCCTGCTGGCCTGGACCGAACGGGCGGCGCTGGCCCTGCTCAGCCCGTTCATCGGCAGTTTCTACATTCCCGGCATGGGCCTGGTGCTGGGCGTGCTGGGTATTCTGCTGATCGGCTACCTGGTCTCGAAAGAGCGCGTGCAACGCGTTTTCCACCTGGTGGAGATGCCGTTCACCAACCTGCCGGTGGTCAAGAGCATTTATTCGTCGCTCAAGAGCTTCGCCGACTACTTCTCGCCCAGCGCCAAGACCGACACGCAGCACGTGGTGATCCTGCGCATTCCGGGCCAGCCGCTCGAACTGGTGGGCCTCATCACCCGGCGCGGCGCCGACGGCTTGCCCGACGGCTTCCTGCCGGGCGAGCGCGTGGCCGTGTATTTGCCCATGGGCTACATGATCGGCGGCTATACCGTATTCGTGCCCACCGACTGGGTGCAGCCCATTGATATGTCTGTCGAGGAAGCCATGCGCGCCTCGCTGATTGCGTGGATGGCGCGCAGCCCCGACGGTTCGCCCGCGGCGCGGCCCGAGCCGCCTGCTACTCCGCCTGCCACCCCGCCTGCCTCCGAGGCGCCAGCGGCCGTCCCGCCTGGCCCGCCCGCGGCTCCCTGAACCCGCCCAGACCCGCCTGCCCAGGAATTTTCCATGAAACTCATGGCCAAGAACTCGCTGTTCGCCATTTTGCTGCGCTCCCCATGGTGGATCAGCCTGCTGGTGGCGGCCGTACTGATCATCATCGGACTGGCGGCGCTGCCGCCTGCCTACGCGCCGTTTCCGGTCTTTGCGGCCATTCCGTTCCTGGCGATTGCCGGCATCGCCGCCTGGAAGCAGCGCGGCAAGCCTTCGCCGGCGCGGGTCGAGCAAACCGCCAGCGCCCTGGCCGCGCTGTCCTGGCCCGCCTTTGCCGACGCGTTGGAAGCCGCGCTGCGCCGCGACGGCTGCGAGGTCAGGCGCCTGGATGGCGCGGCGGCCGATTTCGAAGTCACCCGCGCCGGCGGTGGCCGCGCCCTGCTGGCCGCGCGCCGCTGGAAGGCGGCCCATACCGGCGTCGAGCCTCTGCAACGGCTGGAAGCCGCCCGGGCCAGTGCCGGCGCCGGCACGAGCATCTACGTGGCACTGGGCGCCCCCTCGGCGCCGGCCCGCGACTACGCCGCCCGCCACAACATCAGTTTCATGGATGCCGAGGCGCTGGCGCGCCTGCTGCCGGCAGGTGTGCCGCAAGCGCCCCGCCAGCAGTAGAATCTGGCGCCTGACGGCGCGCGCAGCCTTCCCTCACTGCCCGCGCGCCGCGCTTCGGAGCCCACCCATGCCCCCCATCGAAACGTCTTGCCCGCCCGCCCCGCGGCAAGGCATCCGCATTGCCGCGCCCGACGCCGGCGCGCTGCAGGCCGAATGCCAGGCGGCTCGAAACTTTCTGCAGGGGTTGGGCCTGGCGCGGTACGTGCAGGCGGTGCCCGACGGTCCGCACGCCATGCATTTCGAACCCAGCCAGGCCCTGCTGGACCAGGCGCCCCAGCGCGACACCACCGCGCTGTGCGCCCGCCTGGGGCTCGATACCGAAGCCCGTGCCGACGACCTGGCGCGTGAAATCCTGCTGGCCATGTTGCTCGGGCCCGTAGCCTTTCCGTTTCCCGACGCCGCCGAGCTGCGCAGCGCCGTGCGCATCCGCCAGCACATTGTGCAGGCCGCCCGCAAAACCGCCCTGGCCTTCGACACCGAACAGGCCGAACGGCCGGCCGGTTACTGGCGCTACGACGAGGCGCGCGGCTTCACCATCGAGCCGGGCGTGTCGTTGATCGAGGCCTTGCAGAAGGCCACGCAGCCCGATGCCTCGGGCAAGCTGTATTCGTTTTCTTGCTACCGCGCCACCGAATACGTCACGCTGCTGGGCATTGCCCTGGAACTGCGGGATGCGCATCCGGCGCTGTACGCGCGGCTGGAACGCCAATGGCAGACGCGCGCCATCATGTCCGGGCCGTTCCATGACGTGTTCCTGCGTGAATACGGCTCGATGGACGCTCCGCTGCCGCCCCGCTACTACGTGCCAGGCGACCGGCTGTGGTTCCGCAACCCCGACGCGCACTCGTCCAACGTGGAAGGTTACGAAGGTTCGTGGGTGTTCTACCTGGGTAGCGGCCTGTTCAACAATTTCTGGAAGCGCGACCAGCCCTACACCCTGACCAGCAAGTGCGTCGAGATCTACCACTGGCGTGACGGCGCGCGCCAGGACGGACAGGGCCGGCTGGTGCTGGACGAAGCCATCGTCGAAGAGCGGGTGGCGCGCAGCCTGGCCGACCCGGCCATGGTGCGGGACATTCTGGCGCGCATGCTGCGGCGGCGCGACCCGCAAGGCGTCTACGCCGAAGGCGGCTGCATCGACGCCACCCGCGAATGCGCGCAATGGGTACTGCCGGGCACGGCGCAGATCGTACTGCCCGATGCGTGAACTGTACGGCTGCGCGGCGCGGCACAACGGTGTCTGACACCTACGGAGTCAGACACCTGACGATTACGCATTACCCGCTTGACTGCCAAGACGGTATCTACGGAGTCAGCCACGTGACGCTATGCGGCGACGTGATGCGGCGACGTGATGCGGCGGCGTTATGCGGCGCCCGGTGTCGCGCGGCGGCCGCCCCAGGGGTCAGGCTCCGCAGGTGCCTGACCCCGCGCTTTAGCGAAACAGCCGCCGCAGGTGCCTGACCCCGCGCTTTAGCGAAACAGCCGAGGCGCTCGGCGGTGTCTGACGCCTGCGGAGTCAGACACCTGGCGCGCATTCAGGTTCAGCGAACTTTGCCCTCCTTCCAGGCTTGCAGCAGCTGGTCGTACGGAATGGTCTGGCCTTGCGGCTTTTCGTTGGCCAGCTTCTTCCACGGCGCGTGCTCGTCGGACAGCCATTTCGACGGATCGCTCTTCTTGTTGAGCTTGGGCGCGCAGTGGCTCATGCCGGCGCGTTCCAGGCGCGCCATGACGCGGTCCATTTCGTCAGCCAGGTTGTCCATGGCCTTCTGCGGCGTCTGTTCGCCCGTGACCGCCGTGGCCACGTTCTTCCACCACAGCTGGGCCAGCTTGGGATAGTCGGGCACGTTGTTGCCGGTGGGCGTCCATGCCACCCGCGCCGGGCTGCGGTAGAACTCGATCAAGCCGCCGTAGCGGTCGGCGTTCTTGGTGAAGTAGTCGCTATGGATGTCGCTGTCGCGGATGAACGTCAGCCCGGTGATGGACTTCTTCAGCGACACGGTCTTGGACGTGACGAACTGCGCGTACAGCCAGGCGGCGGCCAGACGGTCGGGGTCGGTGGACTTGAAGAAAGTCCATGAGCCCACGTCCTGATAGCCGTTCTGCATGCCGTCTTTCCAGTACGGCCCATAGGGCGATGGCGCCATGCGCCACTTAGGCGTTCCGTCTTCGTTGACCACCGGCAGGCCCTTCTTGGTCATGTCGGCCGTGAAGGCGGTGTACCAGAAGATCTGCTGGGCGATGTGGCCCTGCGCGGGCACCGGCCCCGATTCCGAGAACGTCATGCCCATGGCCTGCGGCGGCGCGTACTTCTTCATCCAGTCGATGTATTTGGTCAGCGCGTAGACGGCCGCCGGACTGTTGGTGGCCCCGCCCCGCTCTACCGAGGCGCCCACCGGCGTGCACTTGTCATCGGCCACGCGGATGCCCCATTCGTCCACCGGCATGCCGTTGGGCAGGCCCTTGTCGGCCGCGCCCGCCATCGACAGCCACGCGTCGGTGAAGCGCCAGCCCAGCGAGGGATCTTTCTTGCCGTAATCCATGTGACCGTAGATCTTCTTGCCGTCGAGTTCCTTCACGTCATTGGTGAAGAAATCGGCAATGTCTTCGTACGCCGACCAGTTGGTGGGCACGCCCAGGTCGTAGCCGTACTTGGCCTTGAATTTCTCGCGCAGGTCCGGACGGGCGAACCAGTCGGCGCGGAACCAGTACACATTGGCAAACTGCTGGTCGGGCAACTGGTACAGCTTGCCGTCGGGCGCGGTGGTGAACTTGGTGCCGATGAAATCCTTCAGGTCCAGGTCGGGGTTGGTCCAGTCCTTGCCGGCTCCGGCCATGTAGTCGGACAGCGGCAGAATGGCGCCGTACCGGTAGTGCGTGCCGATGAGGTCAGAATCGGAGATCCAGCCGTCGTAGATGGATTTTCCCGACTGCATCGACGTCTGCAGCTTCTCGACCACGTCGCCTTCCTGGATCAGGTCGTGATTGACCTTGATGCCGGTGATCTCGGTAAAGGCGCGCGCCAGCGTCTTGGACTCGTACTCGTGGGTGGTGATGGTTTCGGACACCACGTTGATCTCGTTGACGCCCTTGGCCTTGAGCTTGGCCGCCGCGTCGATGAACCATTGCATCTCGGCCATCTGCTTGTCTTTGGACAGCGTCGACGGCTGGAATTCGGAGTCGACCCATTTCTCGGCCTCGGGCACTCCTGCCCACGCGGCCGACCACCCGATCAAGGCGATGCTTGCCGCCATGACTTGCAATCGCAATTTCATGACTTCCTCCTCGTTATACCTTCCCGTCTTTTGCTGCAGACCGCGGCCTGGGAAGATGCCGGCCGGCGGCCGTACGCTACAGCTCTTTGTCGGCTTGCCTATCCCTTGCGCATGATCCACGCCAGCAGCAGCATCGAAGCCACGAAACTGATCCACACCGTGGGCGGATCATCCAGCGCGAACCAGTCCATCATCTTTTCGCCCAGGCCCACATAGGCCAGGTTGACCCAGGCCGCGGCCATCAGCCCGATGAACAGGCGGTCGCCGCGCGTGGTGGCAATGGGCAAAAAGCCCTTGCGCAGCCGGGTGGGCGATTTCAGTTCCCACACCGTCATGCCCGCCAGCATCAGGGCGACGCAGATGAAGAACACCGCCACCGGCGTCGTCCACACCATCCACTGGAACATGGCCCTGCCCTCCTATACCCGGCCCATCGCGAACCCCTTCGCGATGTAGTGCCGCACGAACCAGATGACAATGCCGCCGGGCACGATGGTCAGCACGCCCGCCGCGGCCAGCACGCCCCAGTCCATGCCCGAGGCCGACACCGTGCGGGTCATGGTGGCGACGATGGGCTTGGCGTTCACCGAGGTCAGGGTGCGTGCCAGCAGCAGCTCGACCCAGCTGAACATGAAGCAGAAAAAAGCCGCCACTCCCACGCCGGACTTGATCAGCGGCAGGAAAATAGTCAGGAAGAAGCGCGGGAATGAATAGCCGTCCACATAGGCGGTTTCGTCGATCTCGCGCGGCACGCCCGACATGAAGCCTTCCAGAATCCACACCGCCAGCGGCACGTTGAACACCAGGTGCGCCAACGCCACCGCCAGGTGCGTATCCATCAGGCCCAGCGAGCTGTACAGCTGGAAAAACGGCAGCAGGAATACCGCGGGCGGCGTCATGCGGTTGGTGAGCAGCCAGAAGAACACATGACGGTCGCCGATGAAGCGGTAGCGCGAGAATGCGTAGGCCGCGGGCAACGCCACGGCCAGCGACACCACCGTGTTGATGGCCACGTAGATCAACGAATTGATATAGCCCGAATACCAGGCCGGGTCGGTGAAGATGGTGCGATAGTGCTCCAGTGTGAAATGGCTGGGCCACAGCGTCAGGGTGCTGACGATTTCGGTATTGGTCTTGAACGACATGTTCAGCATCCAGTACAGCGGCAGGATGGCGAACAGCAGGTACAGCGCCAGGAAGGCCCCGCGCCAGGCAGCGCCGCGCTTATCCATGGGTGGTCTCCTCGGCGGCCGTGCCGGCCCGCAACATCCAGTTGTACAGCATGAAGCACAGCAGCAGGATGATCAGGAAATACACAATCGAAAACGCCGCCGCCGGCCCCAGGTCGAACTGGCCCACGGCTTTCTGGGTCAGGTATTGCGACAGGAAAGTCGTGGCGTTGCCCGGCCCGCCGCCGGTCAGCACGAAAGGCTCGGTGTAGATCATGAAGCTGTCCATGAAGCGCAGCAGCACGGCGATCATCAGCACGCCCCGCAGCTTGGGCAGTTGTATGTAGCGGAACACCGCCAGGCGCGATGCACCGTCGATGCGCGCGGCCTGGTAATAGGCCTCGGGAATGGCGCGCAGGCCCGCATAGCACAGCAGCGCCACCAGCGGCGTCCAGTGCCAGACGTCCATGGCCAGCACCGTCAGCCACGCGTCGAGCGGGTCGCCGGTGTAGTGGTAGTCGACGCCCAGCCAGGTCAGGGCCGCGCCCATCAGGCCGATGTCGGTGCGTCCGAACACCTGCCAGATGGTGCCCACCACGTTCCACGGAATCAGCAGCGATAGCGCGATCACCACCAGCACCGCCGAGGCGCGCCAGCCCGTGGCGGGCATGCACAGCGCCAGCAGGATGCCCAGCGGGATCTCGATGGCCAGCACCGCCAGCGAAAAACCGATCTGGCGCAACAGCGCCCCGTGCAGTTCTTCGTCCTGCAGCACCATGGCATACCATTCGGTGCCCACGAAGACGCGGCGGTCGGGCGAGATGATGTCCTGCACCGAGTAGTTCACGATGGTCATCAAGGGCAGGATGGCCGAGAACGCCACGCAGATCACCACCGGCAGCACCAGCAGCCAGGCGCGTTGGTTGATGGGCTTCATGAAATGCGCTCCTCGTTGCGGTAGAAGCAGGTGTGCGGGTTCAGCAGCGGCAGCCACGCCGTGTCGCCCTGGGCGGCCGCGCTGCCGGCGCGCGCCCGGGCGCGCAAGGTGGCGCCTTCGAAGTCGCCCGTCAGCAGCAAGTAGGTGCCCAGATCCTGCACGCGGGTAATGCGCACCGGCACGGCGCCCTGGGCGCCCGCGGTACAAGGCTGCAGGTACTCGGGCCGCACGCCCAGGCGCACCTCGCCCGCGCCGGCCAGGGCCTCGGCCATGCCGGCCGGCACGCCCGACAGGCGGCGCGTGCCCACCGCCAGCGCGCCATCGCGCCACTGCGCGGGCAGGAAGTTCATGCCCGGCGAGCCGATGAAATGCCCCACGAAGGTATGCGCGGGCCGCTCGAACAGATCGTCAGGGGTGCCGATCTGCACCGCCTTGCCGCGCGACATCACCACCACCTGCTCGGCGAATGTCAGCGCCTCGGTCTGGTCGTGCGTGACGTAGATCAGCGTCAGCCCGAGTTCCTGGTGGATTTCCTTCAGCTTGCGACGCAACTGCCATTTCAGGTGCGGGTCGATCACGGTCAAGGGCTCGTCGAACAGCACCGCCGACACATCGCTGCGCACCAGGCCGCGACCCAGCGAGATTTTCTGCTTGGCATCGGCCGACAGCCCGCTGGCGCGCCGGTCCAGCTGCGCCGACATATCCAGCATTTCGGCGATGCGGCCGACCCGCTCGCGAATGCGCGCCGGCTCCATGCCGCGGTTGCGCAGCGGAAACGCCAGGTTCTGCGCCACCGTCATGGTGTCGTACACCACCGGAAACTGGAACACCTGGGCAATGTTGCGCTGTTGCGGCGTCAGGTTGGTCACGTCGCGCCCGTCGAACAAAATGCGGCCCTGCGAAGGGCGCAGCAGGCCCGAAATGCAGTTCAGCAAGGTTGTCTTGCCGCAGCCGGAGGGGCCCAGCAGCGCATAGGCGCCGCCGTCGCGAAACGTGAAGCGCAGCGGCAGCAAGGCGTAGTCGTCGTCCGAGCTGGGCGCGCGGACGTACGAATGGGCCAGATCCAGTTCGATGGCCGCCATCAGGCTGCTCCCGCGGGGCGGCCGGCGGCCAGCAGGCGGCCGTCGGCGTCGAAGGCATACAGACTGGCCGGCTCGAAATACAGGGTCAACGGGTCCTCCAGTTCGTAGCGGTGCACGCCGGGCAGTTGCGCCACCACGGGCCCGGCCGCGGTCATTGCGTGCACATAGGTGTCCGACCCGGAAATCTCGGCCAGCTTGACCGAGCCTGGCAGCGCCACGCGACCGGTGGCGGGCGTAACATGGAACGCGCCGGCCCGCAGGCCCGCCGTGATTTCCGCCGCGCCGCCGTCGGGCAACGGATACGCGGCCGTTACGCCGCCGGGCAACGTGATGGTGTCGTGGCCGCGCCGGGCGGCGAACAGGTTCATGGGCGGGTCGCTGAACGCCTGCGCCACCCGCAGCGAGGCGGGCTGGTGGAACACCTGCGCCGCCGGCCCGTACTGCAGCAGTTCGCCGGCATCCATGACAGCGGTATAGCCGCCCAGCAGCAGCGCCTCGGCCGGCTCGGTGGTGGCGTACACCACGGTCGAGCCGCCGCCGGCGAACAAAGCCGCCAGTTCGTCGCGCAATTCTTCGCGCAGCTTGTAGTCCAGGTTGACCAGCGGCTCGTCCAGCAGCACCAGCGGCGCCTCTTTGGCCAGGGCGCGCGCCAGCGCCACGCGCTGTTGCTGGCCGCCGGACAGCTCGGCCGGATGGCGCTCGAGCAGATGCTCGATGTGCAGGCGCTCGGCCATCGCCCGCACGCGGGCCGCGATCTCGGCGGCGCCGCGCAGCTTCAGCGGCGACGCGATGTTGTCGTACACCGTCATCGACGGGTAGTTGATGAATTGCTGGTACACCATCGCCACGTTGCGGCGCCGCACCGGCACGCCCGTAACGTCGGCGCCGTCGACCAGGACCCGGCCTTCGGTGGGGCGGTCCAGGCCCGCCATGATGCGCATGAGCGAAGTCTTGCCCGCCTGCGTGGCGCCCAGCAGCACCGTCATGGCGCCGGGCACGGGGGTCAGGCTCATGGGATACAGGTGGGTTTGCGACCCGGCCTGCAGGGCGATCTGGTCCAGCGTCAACTGCATCGTTCTCCTCCAGATGGACGAATGCGCTTCGCTTTCGTTGTTTTTTTGCTTTTTTGCGTTTTACCTAACAAGCGAAAGAAAAACAATCTTGCAGCGCGGCATTATTTTTCGCTTTTGTTGTTTTATGATGCGAATATGACACTGAATCCTCGCCAAAGCGCCCTGGTGGAAATGGTCCGATCCCAGGGGTCGGCCACCATCGAAGCCCTGGCCCGCCATTTCGACGTCACGCTGCAAACCGTGCGGCGCGACGTCAACCTGCTGGCCGAGGCCGGGCTGCTGTCGCGCTTTCACGGCGGCGTGCGCATCGAAGCCTCCACCATCGAGAACATCGCCTACCGCAAGCGCCAGGGGCTGCACGCCGAAGCCAAGCAGCGCATCGCGCGGGCCGTGGCGCAGGCCGTGCCCGACGGCTGTTCGCTGATCCTGAACATCGGCACCACCACCGAGGCCATCGCGCGCGCGCTGTTGCGCCACCGTGGCCTGCGAGTCATCACCAACAACCTGCACGTGGCCGACATCCTGTCCGATAACCCCGATTGCGAAATCATCGTGGCCGGCGGCGTGGTGCGCCCGCGCGACCGCGGCATCGTCGGCGAGGCCACGGTCGATTTCATCCGCCAGTTCAAGGTCGACATCGGCCTGATCGGCATTTCCGGCATCGAGGCCGACGGCACGCTGCGCGATTACGATTTCCGCGAAGTGCGGGTGGCGCGCAGCATCATCGAGCAATCGCGCGAGGTCTGGCTGGCGGCCGACAGCAGCAAGTTCCAGCGCCAGGCCATGGTCGAACTGGCCCACATTTCGCAAATCGACCGCTTCTTCACCGACGCCTACCCTCAAGAACCCCTGGCGCAAGTGTTGCAAGAGTCCGGCGTGCGCTGCGAGATCGCTGCCGCCGACCCCGACGCCGCCGACGACGAACCGCGCGGCAGCGCCTGACCCCTATTCCCGCCATACGTCCCAACATGAATCCCAACCCCGCATCCCTGCCTGTGCCCGGCCGCGCCGCCCTGCTCGAAACGCTGAACGACAACGCCGCCTGGGACGTCATCGTGATCGGCGGCGGCGCCACCGGACTGGGCACCGCGGTCGATGCCGCATCGCGCGGCTACCGCACGCTTTTGCTTGAAGCCGCCGATTTCGCCAAAGGCACGTCCAGCAAGGCCACCAAGCTGGTGCACGGCGGCGTGCGCTACCTGGCCCAGGGCAACATCGCGCTGGTGCGCGAAGCCCTGCACGAGCGCGGGCTGCTTAACCGCAACGCGCCGCACCTGGTCTGGCCGCTGGGTTTCGTGGTGCCGGCCTACGGCCTGTTCGACCAGCCCTTCTACGGCATCGGCCTCAAGATGTACGACATGCTGGCGGGCAAGCTCAATCTGTCGCCCAGCCGCTGGCTGTCGCGCGCCGAAACACTGGCCCAGGCCGCCACGGTGGCCCCGTCGGTAGCCGGGCGCGGCCTGCGCGGCGGCGTGCTGTACTACGACGGCCAGTTCGACGACGCGCGCCTGGCCATGGCCCTGATGCGCACCCTGTTCGACCTGGGCGGCACCGCCGTCAATTACGTGCGCGCCAGCGGCCTTACCCGCAACGAGAAAGGCGCCATCGACGGCGTGATTGCGCAAGACGTGCTGGGCGGCGGCGAAGTCACGCTGCGCGCGCGCTGCGTGGTCAATGCCGCGGGCGTTTGGGTGGACAGCGTGCGCCGCATGGACGACGCCCAGGCGCAGACCATGGTGGCGCCCAGCCAGGGCGTGCACCTGGTTCTGCCGCGCGAATTCCTGCCCGGCGACAAGGCCATTCTTATTCCCAAGACCGACGACGGCCGCGTGCTGTTCGTGGTGCCCTGGAATGGCCACACCCTCGTCGGCACCACCGACACCCCGCGCGCCGACCTGCCGCTGGATCCGCCCGCCACCGCCACCGAGGTCGATTTCATCCTGCAGACCGCCGCGCGCTATCTCAGCCGCAAACCCACCCGCGCCGACGTCACCAGCGTCTGGGCGGGGCTGCGCCCCCTGGTCAAGGCCACCGGCGAAACCAAAACCTTGTCGCGCGAGCACACCATCGTGGTGTCGCGCGCCGGCCTGGTCACCGTCACCGGCGGCAAATGGACCACCTACCGCAAAATGGCGCAGGACGTGGTCGATACCGCCATCCAGCACCAGCTGCTGCCGCAGGCGGGCTGCCGCACCGCCGACCTGCCGCTGCATGGCGCGGGCGGCGCGCCCGGGCCCGACGCACCGGCGCCCGGCACGCCCGACAGCTACTACGGCAGCGACCTGCCGACGTTGCGCGCCCTGCCCGGCAGCGAACACATCCTGGTCAAGGCCAGCGGGCTGACCGAAGCCCACGTGCGATTCGCCGCGCGCCATGAACTGGCGCGCAGCGCCGAAGACGTGCTGGCGCGGCGCAACCGCGCGCTGTTCCTGGACAGCCAGGCGGCCCTGCTGGCCGCGCCCGAAGTCGCGCGCATCCTGGCCGAAGAGCTGGGTCATGACGCGGCCTGGCAACGCGCCACGGTCGAAGACTTCACCCGCACCGCCGCGCATTACCGGCTCGATTAAGCAAGGCCTCGGGGCTGGCTGGGTCCGGCCCCGCGCCGCCCTCTTTTAATTAATTAAATAATTAATTAAACTGCCGGCATGCCTACTTCAACGCCACGGCCCGCCCGCAAGCTCGGCCGCCCCGCCCGCCCGCAACGCGCAGACAGCCGCGACGCCATGCTGGACGTCGCCACCGCGCTGTTCGCCGCGCAGGGCGTCGCCGCCACCACCATCGCGCACATCGCGCGCCGCGCCGACGTCACGCCGGCGATGGTCCACTACTACTTCAAGAACCGCGAACAACTCATCGACGTCGTGGTGGCCGAACGCCTGGCGCCGGTCATCGCCTCCGTCTGGGCGCCGGCGGCCCTGCCCGCCGGCAATGGCCCTGGCGCCGCGCCGCCGACGCCGCCCGAGCCGCGCGCCATGGTGGCGCAGGTCGTCGCGCGCATCATGCAGTGCGCGGCCGAGCGCCCCTGGCTGGCGCCGCTCTGGATGCGTGAAGTGGTTAACGAAGGCGGGCAACTGCGCGAGAAAGTCTTTCGCTACCTGCCGGTCGAACGCCTGCACGCCTTCGCCGCCACGATCACGTCGGCCCAGCAGCAAGGCGCGGTGAACCCCGGCATCGAGCCGCGCCTGGTGTTCCTGTCCATCCTGGGCATGACGCTGCTGCCGCTGGCCACCTCGGCGCTATGGCAACGCATCTGGGACGCCCAGGGCCGCGCCGCCGGCCTGGACGCCGACGCCATCGCCGCCCATGCCACCGCCCTGCTCGCGGGCGGACTGTTCCCTTCCGAACCCCGCGCGCGGCGTCCCGCCGCGCGCCGCACCCCCACCCGGCAAGGACGCTGACCCATGCCCGCCCTTTTCCGCCTGCCCGCCCTATTGCGCATTACCCCCTGGCGCCGCCTGGCGCTGGGCTGCCTGCCCCTGTGGCTGGCGGCCTGCGGCAACGATGCCGCGCCTTTCTACCAAGGCTATGTCGAAGGCGAATTCGTCTACATGGCCGCCTCGCAGGCCGGCCGCCTGCAAACCCTGCATGTGGCGCGCGGCCAGCAGGTGCAGGCCGGCGCGCCGCTGTTCGCCCTAGAAGCCGACCCCGAAGCCCAAGCGCAGCGCGAGGCACGCGCGCGCCTGGCGTCAGCGCAGGCGCAGCGGCAAGACCTGGCCACCGGCAAGCGCGCGCCCGAAGTCGATGTCGTGCGCGCGCAGCTGGCGCAGGCCGAGGCCGAAGCCAAACGGGCCGCCGCGCAGCTGGCGCGCGATCGCGTGCAGTTCCAGGCCGGCGGCATCGCGCGCGCGCAGCTCGACGACAGCCGCGCGCAGGCGCAGTCCAGTGCGGCCCGCGTGCGCGAACTGCGCGCCCAGTTGCAAGTGGCTGGCCTGCCGGGCCGCGACGAGCAACTGCGCGCCCAGGACGCCCAGGTCGAAGCCGCCCGCGCCGGGCTGGCGCAGGCCGATTGGGCGCTGGCGCAGAAACAGGTGGCCGCCGCCCAGGCCGCGCGGGTGTTCGATACGCTGTACCGGGTAGGCGAATGGGTGCCGGCCGGCAGCCCCGTGGTGCGGCTGCTGCCGCCCGGCAACATCAAGCTGCGCTTCTTCGTGCCCGAGACCGCCCTGGGCGGGCTGCGCTCGGGCCAGGCGGTGCGGGCGCGTTGCGACGCCTGCGGCGAACCGGTCGCGGCCACCATCAGCTATATCGCCGCCGAGGCCGAATACACCCCGCCCGTGATCTACAGCCGCGACAGCCGCGGCAAGCTGGTCTACATGGTCGAGGCCCACCCGGCCCCGCGGGACGCCACCCGCCTGCACCCCGGCCAGCCCGTCGAGGTCACGCTGCCATGACGCCAGCCTCTGCCCGCCCAACCTCTGCCACCCCGCCCTCTGCCGGCGCCCTGGTCATCGACGTGCGCGGCCTGAACAAACATTTTGGCGACAAGCACGTGGTCAACGACGTCTCGCTGCAGGTGGGGCGCGGCGAGATCTACGGCTTCCTGGGCCCCAACGGCAGCGGCAAAACCACCTGCATCCGGTTGATGTGCGGCCTGCTCACGCCCGACTCGGGCAGCGGCACGTGCCTGGGCTACGACATCCTGACCCAGAGCGCCGACATCAAGCGGCACGTGGGCTACATGACGCAGAAATTCTCGTACTGGGAAGATCTCACCATTCGCGAGAACCTCGATTTCGTGGCACGCATGTACGAAATGCCCGACCGCCGGCAGGCCGTGGAGCAGGCCCTGGAAGGCCTGGGCCTGCAAAGCCGCGCCAACCAGCTCACCGGCTCGCTGTCGGGCGGCTGGAAGCAGCGGCTGGCGCTGGCCGCCTGCCTGCTGCATGAACCGCAACTGCTGCTGCTCGACGAGCCCACCGCCGGCGTCGATCCCACCGCGCGGCGCGATTTCTGGGAAGAGTTGCACGCCCTGGCCGCGCGCGGCATCTCGGTGCTGGTCAGCACCCACTACATGGACGAGGCCGAACGCTGCCACAAGCTGGCCTACCTGGCCTACGGCCGCCTGCTGACGCAGGGCACCGCCGCGAGCGTCACGGCCGAACAGGGGCTGGCCACCTGGGCCATCCACGGCCGCGACCTGGTGCCGCTGGGCCAGCGCCTGCGCGGCAGTCCCGGCGTGGACCAGACGGTGGCCTTCGGCTCGGCGCTGCATGTCAGCGGCAAAGACCACGCCCTGCTCGAGCGTACCCTGCGCCAGGCGGTGGCCGGCGGCGACCTGAAGCTGGAGCCGGTCGACACCAGCCTGGAAGACGTATTCATCTACTTGATGAACCATTCCACCGACAACTGGAGCCCCGCATGACAGTCCGTGAACGGCGCTTTTCGTGGGCGCGCTGGTGGAGCATGGTGCGCAAGGAATTCCTGCAGCTGCGCCGCGACCGCATCACCTTCGGCATGATTGTCGGCATTCCCATCATGGAGCTGGCGCTGTTCGGCTACGCCATCAACACCGACCCCAAGCAGATGCCCACCGCGGTGATCGTGTCCGACCACAGCGAATTCACACGCACCTTCGTGTCGGCGATGAAGGCGTCCGACTACTTCCATATTGTCGAAGAACTGCCCGACGAAGAGGCCGGGCGCGCCGCGCTGGCGCAGGGCCGGGTGCTGTTCGTGCTGAACATTCCGCCCGGTTTCACGCGCAGCCTGCTGCGCGGCGAGCGCCCCGCGCTGCTGATCGAGGCCGACGCCACCGACCCCATGGCCACCGGCATGGCAGTGGGCGCGGCGACGCAGCTCAGCCAGGCTGTGGCCCGCAAAGACCTGACCGGCCCGCTGGCGCACCTGGCGGGCGGCCAGCCGCCGTTCGAAGTGCGCGTGCACCGCCTGTACAACGAAGAGCAGATCGCCCAGTACAACACGGTGCCGGGGCTGATGGGGGTGATCCTGAGCATGACGCTGGTCATGATGACGGGCCTGGCCATGACGCGCGAGCGCGAGCGCGGCACCATGGAAAACCTGCTGGCCACGCCAGTGCGCCCGCTGGAAGTCATGACGGGCAAGATCGTGCCCTATATCGCCATCGGCCTCATACAGGCCACCATCATCCTGCTGGCCGCGTTGTATGTATTCCATGTGCCGCTGATGGGCAGTCTGCTGGCCGTCTACCTGGCCGCGCTGCTGTTCGTGGCGGCCAATCTCACGGTGGGCATCACGCTGTCGTCGCTGGCGCAGAACCAGCTGCAGGCCATGCAGCTGACGATGTTCTATTTCCTGCCCAACATCCTGTTGTCGGGGTTCATGTTTCCGTTCCAGGGCATGCCCGTGTGGGCGCAGCACATAGGCAACCTGCTGCCGCTCACGTATTTCAACCGCCTGATCCGCGGCATTCTGCTCAAAGGCAACGGCTGGGCCGACTTGTGGCCGCATGTGTGGCCGCTGCTGCTGTTCACCGCCCTGATCATGGCGCTGGCCGTGAAGTTCTATCGCCGCACGCTGGACTGAATCCATGAACGCCTTTTCCGCCTCTCCGTTGCATGCCGGCGCCCCGCGCGCCGCATCGGCCATGCTGGCCGCGCTGCTGGCGTTGTCCGGCTGCGCCGTGGGACCCGATTTCGAGCAACCCGCGGCGCCGGCCGCCGAACGTTACAGCGCCGCAGCCACGCCCGCCGCGACCGCGGGCGATGACCGCACGCCCGCCCAGCGCCTGCACGCCGGCATGGATATTCCCGCGCAGTGGTGGACGCTGTTCCGCTCGCCCGAGCTCGACCGGCTGGTGCGCGAGGCGCTGGCGCACAGCCCCACGCTGGAGCAGGCGCGCGCGCGCCTGCTCCAGGCGCAGGAAGAATTCCGTGCGGAATCCGGCGCGCGCACCCTGCCCTCGGTGGACGCGAACCTCTCCGGCGCGCGGCAGAAGGTCGACCCTTCGGCATACGGCGTGCCCGTCACCCAGCCGCCGGCTCCGTTCACGCTGTACAACGCATCGATCGACGTGTCGTACACGCTGGACCTGTTCGGCGGCGAACGGCGGGCCGTGGAAGGCCTGCTGGCCCAGGTCGATTACCGGCGGCACGAGCTGCAGGCGGCGCGCATGACGCTGGCCGCCAACGTGGTCACGGCGGCCATCCGGCAGGCCGGGTTGCAGGCCCGCCTGGACGCCACCCAGGCGCAGCTCGATGCGCAGGCCCATCAACTGGACATCGTGCGCCAGCGCCATCAGGCTGGCGGCGCGGCGGCGCTGGAGGTGCGCCGGCAGGAATCACTGCTGGCGCAGACGCGCGCCACGCTGCCAGCGCTCGAGCAAGACATCGAGCGCACGCGGCACCAGCTGGCGGTGTACCTGGGCCGCCTGCCCGCCCAGGCCGACTGGCCGCCGCTATCGTTGCAGGCGCTGCAACTGCCGCTGGACGTGCCGCTGGGCGTGCCGTCGCAACTGACCCGCCAGCGGCCCGACATCCTGGCCGCCGAGGCCCTGTGGCATCGCGCCGCGGCCGACGTCGGCGTGGCCACCGCCAACCTCTATCCGCGCTTCACGCTGACCGGAAGCTTCGGATCGCAGCGCACCCGCGCTGGCGATGTCGCCGACGGCGTCAATGTCTGGAGCCTGGCGCTGGGCCTGACCCAGCCGCTGTTCCATGGCGGCGAACTGCGGGCCCGCCGGCGCGCCGCCGAAGCCGCCTACCAGGCCGCCGCCGCGGCCTACCGCGACACGGTGCTGCAGGGCTTGCAGCAAGTGGCAGATGCGCTGAGCGCCGTGCAGGCCGATGCCGACACGCTACAGGCCCGGGCCGAGGCCGAGCGGCAGGCCGAGGCTGCGTATCGCATCACGGCACAGCAGTACCAGGCCGGCGGAGTCAGCCAGCTGGCCCTGCTCGATGCGCAGCGCGAGCAACTGCGCACCCGCGCCGAGCGCATCCAGGCCCAGGCCGACCGCCACGCCGATACGGCCGCGCTGCTGCAGGCGCTGGGCGGCGGATGGTGGAACGAGCAGGAAGGCGTATCATCGCTGCATCCGACGCAATCCCCGCCCGCCTGCCATGGATGTCTTCCAGCAACTGCAAGCCCTGCTCGCTGACCACCAAGTTCCCTACCGCCTGCTGCGCCACGAACCGGCCGGCAAATCCGAAGAAGTCGCCGCCATCCGCGGCACCGCCGTCAGCCAGGGCGCGAAGGCGCTGGTGTGCCGGGTGAAAATCACGTCGAACCAGCGCATGCATGTGCTGGCCGTGTTTCCGGCCGACAAGCAGGCCGACCTGGCCGCCATTGCGCTGGCCGCCGGCGGCAAGAAGGCGTCGCTGGCCTCGCACGACCAGGCGCGCGAACTGACCGGCTGCGAGATCGGCGCGATTCCTCCCTTCACGTTCAACCCCGACCTCGCGCTGCTGGTCGACCCGACGCTGCGCGAACGGCACGACGAAATCGTATTCAACGCCGGGCGGCTCGACGCCTCGATCGTGATGCGCATCGACGATTACTTCCGCCTGGCCCAGCCGCGGCAGGCCTCTTTCGTGCACGCCTGAACGGAGCCGCGCCATGTGTCTTGCCGTCCTGGCCCTGCACAGCGTTGCCGGCATTCCCGTGCTGATGGCCGCCAACCGCGACGAATTTCATGCCCGCCCCACCCAGGCGGCCGCGGCCTGGCCCGGCCAGCCCGTCATTTACGCCGGCCGCGACCTGCGTGCCGGCGGCACCTGGATGGGCGTGAGCGAACAAGGCCGCTTCGCGGTCGTCACCAATTTCCGCGATCCGCTGCACATCCTGGCCGATGCGCCTTCGCGCGGCGCGCTGACCGAAGACTACCTGCGCGGCACGCAGACGCCGGCCGACTACGCCGCCGCCGTGCACGCACGGGGCGCGCGCTACAACGGCTTCAACCTGATCGTGGGCGATACCGCCACGGCCTGGTATGTCAGCAACCGCGACGGCGCGCCGCGCAAGTTGCCGCCAGGCATTTACGCGGTGTCCAACCATTTGCTCGACACGCCCTGGCCGAAACTGGAACGCACCAAGACCGCCTTCGCGCGCGTGCTGCGCGGCGCGCCGCAACCCGACCTGCCGGCGCTGTACGCCACGCTGTTCGACCGCACACCCGCTGACGACGCCAGCCTGCCCGAGACCGGCATCGGGCTGGCGCGCGAGCGGCTGCTGAGCAGCCCGTTCATCGTCAGCCCCGACTACGGCACGCGCGGCTCCAGCGTGCTGGCCTTGCACGCCGACGGGCGCGGCGAACTGCACGAACGCCGCTACGGACCCGATGGCGCGCCCAGCGGCGACAGCGACCTGTTCTTTCAATGGCGCAAATGAATCATGCCTCGCCCCTGGGGTCTGGCCGCCTGACGCGCCGGCGCACCTTCGTTTCAGGTGTCTGCGCGCCTGACGTGTCGACGCACCTTCGTTCCAGGTGTCTGCGCGCCTGACGTGTCGGCGCACTTTCGTTCCAGGTGTCTGGCTCCCGCCAGGGTGCCTGACACCGTGCGATTGAGGCAGCCGCTGCACACTTCGGTGTCTGGCACCGGAGGAGCCAGACACCTGGGAAGCAAACACCTGGGAAGCAAACACCCACGACGCACGACGCCTGATACGTGCCGGCGCACTTTCGTTCCAGGTGTCTGGCTCCCGCCAGGGTGCCTGACACCGTGCGATTGAGGCAGCCGCTGCACACTTCGGTGTCTGGCACCGGGGGAGCCAGACACCTGGGAAGCAAACACCTGGGAAGCGGACACCAGGGAAGCAAACACCTGGGAAACGGGCACCCACGACGCACGAGGCCTGATACGTGCCGGCGCACTTTCGTTCCAGGTGTCTGGCTCCCGCCAGGGTGCCTGACACCGTACGATTGAGGCAGCCGCTGCGCACTTCGGTGTCTGGCACCGGGGGAGCCAGACACCTGGGAAGCAAACACCTGGGAAGCGGACACCAGGGAAGCAGACACCTGGGAAACAAACACCTGGGAAGCGGACATCAGGGAAGCGGAGATCAGGGAAACAAACACCTGGGAAACGGACAACCCGGACGCACGACGCCTGATGCGTGCCGGTGCACCTTCGTTCCAGGTGTCTGGCTCCCGCCAGGGTGCCTGATACCGTGCTTGAACAAGGCGAACTTCGCGGCCGCAATTTGATCTAAAGATTGCCGTCCCGCCCGTCCGGGACACCGCCGCGCCCGGCCGCGGCCAAGCGCCGGGCTTGCAGGAGTATGCCCATGAACAAGCGCCACGAACGTTCGCGCATGGCCGCCATGCTGGCGGCCGGCAGCCTTGCCCTGGCCTGCGGCATGGCCGCCGCCCAGGCCCCCGGCGTATTGCCCGCCGTGCAACAGCAGGGGCAGGTGCAATACCTGACCGGCGGCTTCGGCCACGACGAATCCGAAGCCATCAAGGCCGCCAGCAGCAACTACCCGCTGGCCCTCACTTTCGCCTCGACCCAGGGCGGCGCCTACCTGGCCGACGTGCAGGTCACCATCACCGATGCGCAAGGCAATACCGTGCTCGACGCCACCTCCGACGGCCCGTTCCTGCTGGTGAAGCTGCCGGCTGGCCGCTACACGGTCTCGGCCCGTTTCAACGGCAACGAACAAACCCGCCACGTGGCGGTGCCCGCGCACGGCACGGCGCGGCAGACCTTCACCTGGAACGCATGAACCCGCGCGGCATTTTGGCGTTACGCTGGCGGTCCGTCGTCGTCCGCCGCCATCATGCCGCTGCCCTTGCCTACCCTGTTGCCCTGGATCGCCCTGTGCCTTGCAGCCGCCCTGCTGTGGCCGTCCGCCACCCGCCGGTATGCCCTGGTAGTGCTCGCGGTGGGCTACGCCTGGGGCTGGGCGCAGGGCGCACTGGACCCGATAGTGCTGTTGTGGCTGGCGCTGCTGCTGGCCGCGGGCTGGGCCGTGCGCGCCGCCGGGCCGTCATGGCGCCGCGCCACGGGACACGCGCTGTTCATGGCGCTGGCGGCCGGGCTGGGCCTGCACCTGCTACCCGGCTTCCATAACGCGCAGGCCATCGCGGCCGCCCGCTATACGGCCGACGCCGCGCCGTTCAGCATGTACCTGAACCTGGACAAACCGCTGCTGGCGTTCTGGGTGGTGCTGGCGGCAGCGCCGTCCATGGCCGGCGCCGATGCGGGCGCCACGCTGCGCGCCGCCCTGGCCGCGTGCGCGGCCGCCGCCGTGGCCTGCCTGGGCGTGGCGCTGGCCGTCGGCCTGGTGGGCTGGGCCCCCAAGTGGCCAGCCCAGGGCTGGCTGTGGCTGGCCAACAATGCCCTGCTGGTCACGCTGGCCGAAGAAGCGCTTTTTCGCGGCTACGTGCAGCAGCAACTGACGGCGCGCTGGGGCCACCACCGCGGCGGCGCGGTCCTGGCGATCGGGGCGGCGGCGCTGCTGTTCGGGCTAGCCCATCTGGCGGGCGGCGTGCAGTGGGTGGCGCTGGCAAGCCTGGCCGGCGTGGCCTATGGCGTTGCGTACCGATACGGCGGCCTGGCCGCGGCAGTGCTGGCCCACCTGGGGCTGAACACCTTGCATTTCGCCTGCTTCACTTACCCGATGCGCGCGGTGGCGGGCTAAGGCCGGCTGGCGCGAACGCGCCGGACGGCGCGGCCTACCCCTTGAGACTGTCGGCCCACTCGCGCGCCAGGTCGCGCCGCGCGCCCCGGTTGGCCAGCGCGGTCAGCAACATGGCGATGCATGCGCCGGTAGCGGCCAGGGCCATGTCTTTCTGCGCATCCCAGATGTCGCCCTGCATGCCCAGATAAGCCGCGCCCAGATCGCCGCCAAACAGCGACGCCGCGCCCCATTCGATCAGTTCGTACAACGCCGAGGTGGACAGCGCCACATCGAGCGGCAGCAGGTACCCCCAGAAGCCACGCACTTCGACCACACGCAGGAAGATCTCGCGGATCGGATAGGCGAACAGCAGGCCATACGAAAAATGCACCAGCCGGTCGAAGTGGTTGCGTTGCCAGCCCAGCGCCTCGTTGAGGCTGTGGCCGGTCAGGGCGCGCCACCAGTCGTCGTAGGGCACATTCGAATAGGTGTAGTGCGCGCCCACCGCATGCAGGCACAAGAACAGGAAAATCAGGGTGTACGACACGCGTGAAAACACGAACCAGCGCCGCGTCACCACCAGCACCGCGCCGAACAGCAGCACCAGCGCGTTTTCCAGCAGCCAGTCGCCGCGGTCGAACGGCCGGATGGCCAGCGCCACCCACAGCACGGCGTACAGGACGGCCAGCATGGCCAGGTAGGCATGGCGCGCGGAGGTTTTTTTCATGGCTCAGTCGTCGGTGATCTTGCCGCGCAACCGCTTGATTTCGCCGTGCAGCACCTTGCGCTGCACGCGGCGGCGCTGCGAGGCGCGGGTGGGACGCGTGGGCCGGCGCGGCCTGGCCGGACGCGCCACGGCGCGCACCATCTCGGCGAGCCGCTCGAGCGCCTCGCCGCGGTTCTTTTCCTGGCTGCGGAAGGCCTGCGCCTTGATCACGATGACGCCGTCCTTGGACACGCGGCGGTCGGGCAGCGCGCACAGCGCCTCTTTGATGTGCGCGGGCAGGCTGGAAGCACGCACGTCGAAACGCAGGTGAACGGCGCTGGACACCTTGTTGACGTTCTGGCCGCCGGCGCCCTGGGCGCGGATCATCCCGAACTCGATATCCCGCTCGTCCAGGTACAGGTCTTCTTGGATGTAATACATAGGCCGCCAGTCTACGCCAGCCGGCCCGCCGCCGCGACCCGCGCGGTGCCGGTAAAATGGCGGTTTGGACAGGGCCGGCCGCCAGGCCGCGGCCATCGCATGACTTACTCCACCAAAGAAATCTTCAAGACGCTGCAGGGCGAAGGCGCTCAGGCCGGCCGCGCGGCGGTGTTCTGCCGGTTCGCGGGGTGCAACCTGTGGTCGGGCCGCGAAGCCGACCGCGCTGGCGCCGTCTGCACGTTCTGCGATACCGACTTCGTCGGCACCGACGGCCCTGGCGGCGGCAAATTCGCCAGCGCGGCGCAGTTGGCCGACGCCATCGCGGCGGCCTGGGGCCCCGGCACGCAAGACCGCTACGTGGTGTTCACCGGCGGCGAGCCGCTGCTGCAGCTCGATGCCGCGCTGCTGCAAGCGGTGCACGGCCACGGCTTCACGGTGGCCATCGAAACCAACGGCACCCTGCCCGCGCCAGCTGGCATCGACTGGATCTGCGTCAGCCCCAAAGGCAGCGCGCGGGTGGTCATCGAGCGCGGCCACGAGCTCAAGCTGGTGTATCCGCAGGCCGAGGCCCGGCCCGAAGCCTATGCCCACCTCGATTTCCAGCATTTTTTCCTGCAGCCCATGGATGGCCCGGCGCGCGCCGCCAATACCCAGCAGGCCGTCCAGTACTGCATGCAGCATCCGCAATGGCGGCTCAGCCTGCAAACCCACAAATACATAGGCATTCCATGAACCACCCCCGCGCCGCGCGAGGCCGCCGATGATCTCGGTCACCCGCAGGCTGGAATTCGACGCCGGCCATCGCATTCCCGACCACCGCAGCCAGTGCCGCAACCTGCACGGCCACCGCTACGTGCTCGAAGTCACGCTGGAGGGCGACGTCGCCGACGCGCCCGGCGCGTCCCACAACGGCATGCTGATGGATTTTTCCGAAATCAAGGCCATTGCCAAACGCCACATCGTCGACCCCTGGGACCACGCCTTCCTGGTGTACCGCGACGACGCCGCCGTGCGCGGCTTCCTGGACACGCTGCCAGGCCACAAGACCGTGGTGCTCGACTGCATTCCCACGGCCGAGAACCTGGCGCGCGTCATCTTCGCCGCGCTGGCGCCGCACTACCACGGGCACTACGGCGCGCAGCTGCGCCTGTCGCGCGTACGGCTGTACGAAACCCCCAACTGCTGGGCCGACTGCAGCGGCTGATCTTTTAGCCCGCTAAAGGCCTTTTTCGCGCGTGGCCATCAGGTAATTCTCGGCGGCGCCGTCGTTCACGCTGGCCCACAGCAACTGGTCGGCGCGGAAAGCCCGCCACGAGGCCAGCACCTTGGCGAAGCCGGCATCCTTGGCGGCATAGCCGTCCAGCACTTCGCGGGTGGCGCGTTGCATGGCGTGCATCACTTCGGGCGGCCAGGCCTTCAGCTTGACGCCCTGCCCCACCAGCCGCTTGAGCGCCGGAATGTTGTTGGCGTCGTACTTGGCCAGCAGATCGTCGGCCGCGCAGGCGCTCGCCGCGCGCAAGGCTTCCTGGTAGCGCGGCGGCAGCTTGGCCCAGCTGTCGCGGTTGATGGCCAGGCACAGGCTGGCGCCCAGTTCCAGCACGCCCGGCCCATAGTAATAACTGGCCACCTTGGCGAAGCCGAGCTTTTCGTCGTCGTACGGCCCGACGAATTCCACCGCATCCAGCGAACCCTTTTCCAGCGCCGGGTAAATGTCGCTGCCGGCTACCTGCTGCGGAATCGCACCCAGCTTTTCGTAGACCATACTCAGCAGCCCTGGCGTGCGGATGCGCAGGCCCTTCAGATCGTCGGGGCTGTTGATCTCTTTGCGAAACCAGCCGCCCATCTGCGCGCCCGTATTGCCGCAAGGAATGGCCAGCGCATTAAAACGCGCGTACAGCCCGTCGATCAGTTCCTGCCCGCCGCCATGCAGCAGCCAGGCCGTGTGCTGGCGCGGCGTCAGGCCGAACGGCACGCCGGTGTCGAACACCAGCCCGGGCTCTTTGCCCAGGTAGTAAAAACCGGCAGTGTGGCCGCATTCGGTGGTGCCGTTCTGCACCGCGTCCAGCACCTGCAGGGGCGGCACCAGTTCGCCGGCCGAAAACGGCCGGATGCTGAACTTGCCGTCGGTCAGCGCGGCCACTTTCGCGGTCAGGAATTCGGCCGCGCCCCATACGGTGTCGAGCGAGCGCGGAAAGCTGCTGGGCATGCGCCAGTTGATGACGGGCGCCTCTTGCGCCACCGCGGGCGCGGCTAGCGCCGCCCCGCCGGCGCCGGCCAGGGTCAGGAAACGACGACGTTGCATGGCACGGCTCCTTATTCGATGCAGTCGGGCGCCTCGCGCAACGCGCGACGGGCGAAATAGGCAAACGTCAGCGCCAGGATCTTCGGCTTGACCAGGAAATCGTGCGACTCGCGCGCCAGTTCGGCGGGCACCGGCTTGACCGGGCCGATCGCGCGCGCGCGCAATTGCAGCGCGGCGACCTGCTCCAGCCAGATCGCCATGACCGTGGCTTCCTCGATCGACTTGCCGGCCGTGAGCATGCCGTGGTTGGCCAGCAGAATGGCGCGCTTGTCGCCCAGCGCCTCCGAGATGATCTCGCCTTCATCGTCGCCAATGGGCAGGCCCGGCCATTGCGGCAAATAGGCGCAGTCGTCAAAGAAAGGCGTGGCGTCCATGTGCGCCACCACCAGCGGCTCGCCCACCATCGACAACGCCGACACCGCCGGCGGATGCGTGTGCACGATGCACTGCACCTCGGGCCGGTGCCGGTACACCCAGGCGTGAAAGCGGTTGGCCGGGTTGGGCAAAGACTTGCCGTCCAGCGGATTGATGTCCTCGTCGATCAGGATCAGCTCGCTGGCACGCGCCTCATCGGCGCCCACGCCGAACGGCAGCGTCAGGATCGTACCCGGCGCCTCGCCACGCGCCGTAATCTGACCCGCAAGACCGCCGTGCCAGTGCCCTTGCGCGGCCAGCATGCGGCAGGCCAGCGCCATTTTCTGGGCGGCCGACCAGGCCGCCTGGGGAGCCGCGCGCTCTTCGATCTCGCGATCGACGCGGCGGCGCAGGACATCCTTGCCCTGGGAAATGTAATCAGACATCTTGATCATCCTGGTAATGGCCAAACAATATTGTTTTGTGTTGCCTTATAGGCAACTTGTTGCCCAACATACAAATAATTGTCCGGGCATTCAACGCGGGGAAACCCGCAGGCAGCCGCTGCCTCGGCCAGCCAAAAGTGGCATCATGCTGCCTTCGCTGTCTTGATCGCGCCCGTCCCATGCCGCCGAAACGTCTACCGCCGCCCCCTCCCGCCGCCCCCGACGCCCAGCAGGTAGGGCTGCGGATGCGGGCCACGCGGCGGCGCCGCAAGCTGACGCTGGCGCAGTTGTCGGCCCAGACCGGCCTGGACAAAGGCTTCCTGTCGCGTCTGGAACGCGGCGAGAAATTCGCCTCGGTGGGCTCCCTGCATACGGTGGCGGTCGCCCTGGGCACCACGTTGTCGGCGCTGCTCGGTGAAACCGACCCGCAAGACGAAATCCACATCGTGCGCGCCGACCAGCGCCACCGCATCGCATCGTCAGCCACCGATCCCGGCGAACACGCCTACGAGGCCATTACCATGGGCGGCACAAGCAGTGGCCTGTCGGTCATGGTGGTGCAGGTGGGCACCCATGGCGAACGCACCATCGCCCACCACGGCGGCGACGAACTGATCTTCGTGCTGGAGGGCCGCGTGCGCGTGCATTTCGGCGAACACACCGTGCTGCTCGAACGCGACGACAGCGTGCGCTTTCCCGGCTACCTGCCGCACAGCCTGCAAGCCGAAGGCCGCAAAACCGCCCGCGCGCTGATCATCATCGCAAGCGATTAACCCAAAACCCAGCCCGGCATCACCCCGATGCAACCGCCCGCCGCACCATAGAGCGCCTGGGCGCCCTTTGCATCAACCGCAGTCCCGCGCCATCCGCCCGACCCGGGGCGGGCGTTGGGCGGCGGGGCAGCTGCGCAGCAGGCCTCGGGCGCCTGCATGCGCCCGAGCCCGACGCACGTGCGCCGCCCCGGGTCGGGCGGATGGCGCGGGACTGCCCCAGCACTAGCCCCCCGGCACTAGCCCGAGCCTCACGCCCCCCCTGCCCCCAGGCCGCGCACACCTCACACAACTCCATATTGATAGGATACTAATGAATAGGATACAATCAAATCCATGAAACCCCCCTCCGACTCCCGCCTCATGGCCGCCACGGCCAGCCTGATGGTGCTCTCGCGCGCCTACCGCGGCGCCGCCGATGCCGCCCTGTCCGAATACGGCCTGTCGCAGGCCACGGCCTGGCCCGTGATCATCGCCGGCCGCCTGGGCGACGGCGTGCGCCAAGGCGCCCTGGCCGAAGCGCTGGGCGTCGAAGGCCCTTCCCTGGTGCGCGTCATCGACCACCTGGTGTCGGCCGGCCTGATGGAACGCCGCGAAGACCCGCACGACCGCCGCGCCCGCACCCTGCACCTTACGCCCGATGGCCAGGCCCTGCGCGAACGGGTCGAATGCGTGCTGGCCGCCTTGCGCCGTCAGTTGTTCAAAAACGTCAGCGACGCCGACCTGGAAGCCTGCCTGCGCGTCTTCGACACACTCAAGACCACCCTGGGCCGGCGTTCGGCCTTGGCCACCGAAGAAGAACGCAAGCCATGAAGCTGCCCGACAGCAACGAGCTGATCTTCTCGGCCAAGTGTTACGCGGGCGCCATTGTGGCGCTTTATCTTTCGTACACCATGGGGCTGTCGCGCCCCTTCTGGGCCATGACCACCGCCTACGTGGTGTCGCAGCCCTGGGCCGGCGCCGTGCGATCCAAGGCCGTGTTCCGCCTGGGCGGCACCTTCTTCGGCAGCGCGGCAATGGTGTACCTGGTGCCGCGGCTGTCCAACGCGCCCGAACTGATGATTCTGGCAATGGTGAGCTGGGTCGGCCTGTGCCTGTACATCGCGGTGCTCGACCGCACGCCGCGCTCGTACCTGTTCATGCTGGCGGGCTACACCGCCGCCATGATCGGTTTTCCCAGTGTCACCGATCCCGCCACCGTGTTCGACACTGCGCTGGCGCGCGTCGAGGAAATCAGCCTGGGCATCGTGTGCGCGACGCTGGCGCACAGCCTGGTGCTGCCGCGCGGCATCGCCAGGCCGTTGATGGCCCGGCTGGACGCCACGGTGCGCGACGCGCGCAACTGGATTCGCGAAACCCTCACCCGGCGCGACCCCGCGCAGCACGGCAAAGAGCGCCGGGCGCTGGCCGAAGACATCACGCTGCTGCGCATGCTGTCCACCCACGTGCCGTTCGATACCGGCAACATCCGCTGGACAACCGGGGCCGTGCGCGCCATGCAAGACCAGATGGCCGCCCTGACCCCGCTGGTGTCCGCGGTGGACGACCGCCTGCGCGCCCTGCAGGAAGGCGGGCGCGAGCTGCCCGAACCCGTGACGCAAGTGCTGAACGACATCGCCGCCTGGATCGACGCCGGCCCCCAGGCCGAGCGCGCCCAGGCGGCCACGCTGCGCGCCGAGCTGGCGCGGCTGGCGCCCGCCATCGGCCCGGGCGCCAGTTGGCGCGACGCGCTGCTGGCCAGCCTGTTGACGCGCCTGCGCGAACTGGTCGAAGCCTATGCGCGTTGCCTGGCGCTGCGCCACGACATCCATGCCGGCCTGGCGGGCGCGCCGCGCCACGGCGCGCGCACGGCCCGCCTGGCCGCAGGCCCCGTCCTGCATCGCGACCATGGCCTGGCCCTGCTGTCGGCCCTGTCAGCCGCGCTGGCCATATCGGTCTGCTGCATTTTCTGGATCGGCACGGCCTGGAGCAATGGCGCCACCGCCGCCATGATGGCCGCCATCTTCAGCTGCTTCTTCGCCGCGCAGGACAATCCCGTGCCCGGCATCATGCTGTTCCTGCGCTACACCATCTATTCGATCCCGCTGTCGGCCCTGTACCTGCTGGGCATCATGCCCGCCATTCACTCATTCGAAATGCTGGCGCTGTCGATCCTGCCAGTGGCGCTGGTGCTGGGCGCGCTGATCCCGCGGCCGGCGCACACCGGCAAGGCCATGGCGCTGCTGTTCGGCTTCCTGGGCACGCTGGCGCTGCACGACACCAACACCGCCGACCTGGTGTCGTTCATCGACACCATGGCCGCGCAGATCATCGGCGTGGCCATGGCCGCGCTCATCGCGGCGATTTTCCGCACCATCAGCGCCGAGCAGAGCGCGCGCCGCATCCAGGCGGCCAATTGGAAAGAGCTGGCCGCGCTGGCCAGCGCCAGCCGCGCGCCTTCGCGCTCGGCCTATACGCTGCGCATGCTCGATCGCATCGGCCTGCTGCAGCCGCGCCTGGCGCTGGCCAGGCGTTCCGACGACCAACTGGCCGCCGACACGCTGAAAGACCTGCGCGTGGGCAACGACATCGCCGAGCTGCAGCGCGCGCGGCGCATTCTGCCGGCCGCCGAAGCCGCTATCGGCCCCGTGCTGGGCGGGCTGGCGGGGCTTTTCCGGCGGCGCCTGGCCGGCGGCAGCGGCGCCACCGGCTTGCCCGCCCTGCTGGCCGACATCGACCGCGCGCTGGCGCGCGTGACGGCCGCGCCCGGCGCCCTGGCCGCGCGCGACCGCGCCGTGGTGGCGCTGGTGGGCATCCGCCGCGCCCTGTTCCCGCAAGCCCCCGACTACCGGCCCGACGTACTGCCGCCGGCGCACGCATCATGATTGGCGAATTCAATTTCTACGGCATTTATTTCCCCTGGCTGCTGATGCTGGGGCTGGCCACGCTGGGTGTGGCCTGGGCCGTTCGGCGCCTGCTGGCGCGCGCCGGCTTCTACCGGCTGGTGTGGCATCCGGCGCTGTTCGATGCCGCCCTCTATGTCGTGCTGTTGTACGGCGTCTACCTGATTTCACCTTACGTACTGAAGTAGCACCATGAACATCCTCAATACGCTGCGCCGCCCTGTCGTGGGCAAGTTTTTCGTGACGGCGCTGACCGTCTGCGCGGCGGTCTATGCCGGCTGGCAATTATGGACGCACTACGAAGTCGAGCCCTGGACGCGCGACGGGCGCGTCAAGGCCTACGTCGTGCAGGTCGCCCCTGATGTGTCCGGCCTGGTGACCGCCGTGCCGGTGCACGACAATCAAGACGTCAAGGCCGGCGACGTGCTGTTCGAAATCGACCGCGCCCGCTTCCAGCTGGCTTACGACCAGGCCCAGGCCGCGGTACGCGCGCGGCAGGTGGCGCGCGACCAGGCCGCGCGCGATGCGCGCCGCAACCGTTCGCTGGGCAAGCTGGTGTCGGCCGAAGCGCTCGAACAAAGCCAGGCGCGCCTGCAGCAGGCCGAAGCCGCGCTGGCCGAGGCCGAAGTGCAGCGCGCGACCGCCAGGTTGAATCTGGCGCGCAGCCGGGTGGTGGCGCCCACCGACGGACGCGTCACCAACCTGGACCTGCGCGTCGGCTCGTACGCTACCGCGGCGCACGCGGTCATGGCCCTGGTCGATGCCAGCTCGTTCTACGTAGAAGGCTATTTCGAAGAAACCAAGCTGGCGCAGATCCATGAAGGCGACGCAGTCTCGGTCACGCTGATGGGCGACTCGCGCCAGATCCATGGCCATGTGCAGAGCATCGCCCTGGGCATCGCCGACCGCGACCGCGGCACCGGGGCCAATCTGCTGCCCAACGTCAACCCGACCTTCAACTGGGTGCGGCTGGCGCAGCGCATTCCCGTGCGCGTGCAGATCGACGAAGTACCCAAGGGAGTGCGGCTGGTGGCCGGCCAGACCGCCACGGTGGAGATCAACGCATCATGAACATCCGCCGCCTTCGCATGTTGCCGCTGGGTGTGGCGCTGGCGCTGGCCGGCTGCGCCGCCGTCGGCCCCGATTACCGCGTACCTGACGGCGCCGCCGTCAACCGGCCCACTGCGTCAGCCGGCTTCCAGCAGGCCCGCGCAACGGCCTTCCGGCAGGATGCCGTGCCCGGCGCCTGGTGGCGGCTGTATCGAGACCCCACGCTGGACGCGCTGGTCGGCCAGGCATTGCAGGCCAATACCGACCTGCGCATCGCCGCCGCCAATCTGCAGCGGGCCCAGGCCGCCACGCGCGAGGCGCGCGGACAGCAACAGCCCATGCTGGGCGTGAACGCCACGCCCACCTTCGGACATGTCTCGGGCGTGCAGGCTGGCGCGCCCGACGCGCGGCCGCCCGACAGCTGGTCATATTCCGGCGGCATCAGCGTAGCCTACCAGGCAGATTTGTTCGGCCAGATCCGCCGCGCCATCGAGGCCGCGTCCGGCGACGAGCAGGCGGCCCAGGCGGCCTACGATGCCGCGCGCGTGACGGTGGCGGCCGAAACGGCGCACGCCTATGCCGACATCTGCGCGGCCGGCATGCAACTGGCCTCGGCCCGGCATTCGGTGCAGGTGCAGCGCGATTCGCTCGACGCCGTGCAGCGCCTGCAGCAGGCAGGCCGCGGCACCATGCTCGATGTCACGCGCGCGCGCAGCCAGCTGGAGCAACTGCAGGCCGACCTGCCGCCGTTCCAGGCCAGCCAGCGCACCGCCCTGTATCGCCTGGCTGCCCTTACCGGCCACACGCCCGCGGAAATGCCCGCGGCGCTGCTCGACTGCGCCCGGCCGCCGCGGCTGGCGCAGCCCATCCCGGTGGGCGACGGCGCGGCGCTGCTGCGCCGCCGGCCCGATGTCCGCCAGGCCGAGCGCGCGCTGGCGGCCGCCACGGCCCGCATCGGCGTGGCGACGGCCGAGCTGTACCCCACCATCACGCTCGGGCTGTCCGGCGGCTCGGCCGGCCCTGCCGCCATCGCAGGCGAACGCGGCACATTCAGCTGGAGCATCGGGCCGCTGATTTCCTGGACCCTGCCCAATACAGGCGCCGCGCAGGCGCGCATTGCCCAGGCCCGCGCGGACGCCGGCGCCGCGCTGGCGCGCTTCGACGCCACGGTGCTGGGCGCCCTGCGCGAAACCGAAAGCGCGCTGGTGACATATGCGCGGCAACTCGACCGCGAGGCCACGCTGCAGGCGGCGCGCGACCAGAGCGCGCTGGCCGCCGCCCAGGCCCGGCAATTGTTCGCGGCCGGCAAGACCGATTACCTGACAGTGCTGGATGCCCAGCGCACGCTGGCCGGCACGGAAAGCGCGCTGGCGGCGTCGCAGGCGGCGCTGAGTTCCGACCAGATCGCCCTGTTCCTGGCGCTGGGCGGCGGCTGGCAGGACACGCCGGCCAGCACGGCCGATGCGGCCGCCGCAAGCCGCGCGCCGCGCGCGCCCGGCGTCTAGGGCAGGTTCAAAGAGGGCCGCGCGGGTTTCAGTGCAGCGTCGAGCCCTGCGGCGGCGCCTGGTTCAGGCCCAGCGCCGCTTCCCAGCTGCGCAGCGGCACGCAGGTCTGCAGGCGCTCGATGGCGCGCTGCACCAGGGCCGGGTGCAGGACGTGTCCGACGCGGCTGGCCACATCGATGGTGGCATCGCCATGCAGGGCATCCAGCCGCGCCTGGGCCGCCTGGGCGTGCGAGACGGCCATCACGGCGTCATCGGCGCCGTGCAGCAGATGAATGGTGGTGTATTGGGGCGCGCTCTTGGGCAATTGCGCATAGCGTCCCGAGAAGGCCAGCACCCGCCCGGCCAGGCCGTCATGGGCCTGCACCGCTTCGAGCGCCATGATGGCCCCCTGTGAAAACCCCGCCAGCGCGGTATCGGACTGCAGCAGCCCCAGGCGCGCCTGCGCGGCGCGAATGTAGTCGACCAGCGCCGGCAAGGCGCGCGCCACGCGCCCGGGGCGGTTGTCGTCGTCGACGCCCTGCACGGAAAACCATTGCCGCCCGCCGCCGGCGCCATCGGCCGGCTCGAACCCGGCCGGCGCCAGGATGGCGGCCTGCGGGAAGGCGGCGCGCAGGGCCTGCGCCAGCGGCTGCAGATCGTGCGGCGAGCCGCCCACCCCGTGCAGCAGGATGAACAGTTGCTTGATCTCGATGCCGGGGTCGGGCAGGAACTCTAAGGCGGTGGCAGTGGCGGTGGACATTGGGCGGGGCTGGCTGGCGTTCTAGGGCGGGTCGGTCATTGTAGATCTTGGATCCGGGGAGCTTGCTCGAGGGCGGGAGTTGGATCGGGTTCTTGCGGCGTCCCGGGCCGTTGGGGCAGGCAGGGGGCGGCGCGTTGGGCGGGGCAGTCTGCGTAAGCAGACCTCGGGCGCCTGGATGCGCCCGAGCCCGCCGCACGGGCGCCGCCCCCTGCCTGCCCCAACGACCCGGGACTCGGCGGAGATGGACTCGGGCCATGAGGGCCTACGCGGCTCGTGTTGGTTCAGGCCATGGGAGCTTAAATACTGTATATTTGTACAGTATAAATTCAGATCAGCCATGCTATCCCCCGAACACATCCACCCTGCCCTCTGGCGCGCCACGCAGTTGGCCCGAAGTGCCGAGCGCGGCGTTCCCACCGGCCATGCCGCACTGTCGGCGCTGCTGCCGGGCGGCGGCTGGCCGCCCGGCGCGCTGGTGGAACTGCTGGCCCCGCATCCCGGCATCGGCGAAATCCGCCTGCTGCAGCCGGCCCTGGCCCAGCTCGACAGCCGTCATGCCATCGCGCTGGTGCAGCCGCCCCATGTGCCGCACCTGGCCTGCTGGCAAAGCTGGCGCCTGGCGCCCCGCCAGTTGCTGTGGGTCGCTCCCGAACGCCCCGCCGACGCCCTGTGGGCCGCCGAGCAAATTCTCAAGCACGGCAGTTGCGGGGCCTTGCTCTGCTGGCTGCCCAAGGCGCGGCCCGAGGCCTTGCGCCGCCTGCACCTGGCTGCCCAGGGCGGCAGCACGCTGTGTTTTGCCCTGCGTCCCGCCACGGCGGCGCAGCAGGCCTCGCCCGCTCCCTTGCGGCTGGCGCTGGCGCCGGCCCCGGGCGGGCTGTCCGTTCATATCCTGAAGCGGCGCGGCCCCGCCTGCGCCGAACCCCTGCACATCGTTTTCGAAACCGCCACGCCGCCGGTTTCCGCGCCACCCCGCCATGCCCCTCTGGATCGCCGCCTTCCTGCGCTGCCTGCCGCTCGACGCCGCACGCCCGCAATGGCCTCATGACGCGGCCTTCGCGGTGCTGGAACAAGAGCGCATCGCCGCCCTCACGCCGGCCGCCGCGGCCGCCGGGCTGCAGCCCGGCATGCGGCGCGCCGGCGCGGCGGCCCTGGCGCCGGCCATCGCCCTGCTGGCGCGCGACGTGCCGGCCGAGCATCGCATCCTGCGCGAAGCGGCGCTGGCGCTGCTGCAATACACGCCCGACATCGCGCTGGCCGAACCCGACGCCGTGCTGCTGCAGGTCGATGCCAGCCTGGCGTATTTCGGCGGCCCGCGCGCGTTGCACAAGCGGGTGGCCGCCACGCTGCGCGCCATGGGCCTGCACGCCTCGCTGGGCCTGGCTCCCACGGCTCAGGGTGCCTGGCTGCTGGCGCGCCAGGCCGTCCCGCGGGCGCCGCGCCGCGTGCTGCAAGCCCGCACGCTGGCGCGCCGGCTCGATGCCCTGCCCTGTGCCCTGCTGCCCAGCGCCCAGGCGCGCCTGGACTGGCTGCACGATATTGGCTGCCATACCCTGGGCGCGCTGCGCCGCCTGCCGCGCGCCGGACTGCAGCGGCGCTGCGGCACCGGACTGGTCCGGGCGCTGGACGCCGCCTATGGCGACGCGGCCGAATGCCACGCCTGGATCCAACCGCCCGCGCGCTTTCGGCAACGGCTCGAACTGCCCGACTACATCGAACACGCCGACGCCGTGCTGGCCTCGGCGCGCCGCCTGCTCGAACAGCTCTGCGGCTGGCTGGCGGCGCGGCAGCGCGCCGTGCAGCATTTGACGCTGGTGCTGGAACACGAGCGCGGCCGGCACGCGCGCCCGCCCACCGTGCTGCCCCTCAGCCTGGCCCAGCCGGCCTGGCAGCAGCCGCACTTGCTGGGCTTGCTGCGCGAAAAGCTCGGCCGCCTGCAACTCGAAGCGCCGGTCATCTCCCTGGTGCTGCGCGTGACGGGCACAGTCGAACAGCCCGCCGCCAGCACCTGCCTGTTTCCCGAGCCCGGCGGCACGCCGGCCGAACACGCGCGGCTGCTCGACCTGCTCAGCGCCCGGCTGGGCCGCGAGCGGGTCTTGCATGCGCGGCCGGTGGCCGACCATCGCCCCGAATTCGCCAATGGCTGGCAAGCGGCTCAAGACGGCTCCGGCGGCCAGGCTCCCTTGCCCGGGCCGCTCGATCGTCCGTTCTGGCTGCTGGACCCGCCCCTGCCGTTGCGGGTCATACACCATCGTCCCGTTCATGCCGGCCAGCCTCTGCGCCTGGTGCGGGGCCCCGAGCGCATCGAAAGCGGTTGGTGGGACGCCGCCCTGA
This sequence comes from Bordetella petrii, assembly GCF_000067205.1. Classification (NCBI taxonomy): domain Bacteria; kingdom Pseudomonadati; phylum Pseudomonadota; class Betaproteobacteria; order Burkholderiales; family Alcaligenaceae; genus Bordetella; species Bordetella petrii. The sequence goes on from NC_010170.1 coordinate 2,734,029, forward strand.
CGGTGCGCGACTACTTCGTGGCCGAAGACGCCGCCGCGGCGCGCTACTGGATCTACCGCGAGCGCGACACCGAGCACGCCCGCTGGTTCCTGCACGGACGCTACGCCTAGGGCCGGCTCGCACCGGAACAAGCCGCCACGCATTCCCCCATGTCATCCGCCATGCCGTCCGCCATATCGTCCACCCCCTCATCGGCCCTGCTGCCGGCCTATGCCGAGCTTCAGTGCCTGTCCAATTTCTCGTTCCTGCAGGGCGCCTCCCGCCCGGAAGAACTGGTCGCACAGGCCGCGCAACTGGGCTACGCCGCGCTGGCCATCACCGACGAATGCTCGCTGGCGGGCGTGGTGCGCGCGCACGTGGCGGCCAAGTCCTGCGAACTGCCGCTCATCATCGGCAGCACCCTGGCCCTGCAAGGCAGCGCCGATGCGCCCGGCCCGACCCTGGTGCTGCTTGCGCAGAATCGCGAAGGCTACGGCAACCTGTCGGAGCTGATCACGCTGGGCCGTTCGCGCGCGCCCAAAGGCCAATACCGCTTATGCGCGGATGACATCGCCGCGCCCGGCCCCGGCCATGCGCATCTGCGCGGCGTGCCCGATTGCCTGGCCATCCTGGCGCCGCCCGATAGCATCGATGCCGACACACTGGCCCGGCAGGCGGCCTGGCTGGCGCGCACGTTCCCGGGGCGCGCCTGGGTCGGACTGACCTTGCTGCATCGCGCGCGCGACGACCTGCACCGCGCCGCCGTGCAGCAGGCCGCGCAGGCCGCCGCCCTGCCCATGGTGGCGCTGGGCCGGGTGCAAATGCATCTGCGTTCGCGCAAGCCGCTGCACGACACGCTGGCGGCCATACGCAGCAAACGCAGCGTGGCGCAATGCGGCTACGACCTGCAGGCCAATGCCGAACAGCACCTGCGCACCCGCCTGCGGCTGGCGTCGCTGTATCCGGCCGATGCCCTGGCGCAAACCCTGGTCATCGCGCAACGCTGCAGTTTTTCGCTGGATACGCTGCGCTACGAATACCCCGACGAAATCGTGCCGGCCGGCGAAACGCCCGCCAGCTACCTGCGCCGCGAAGTCTATGCTGGCGCCCGCGGCCGCTACCACGGCGATGTTCCCGCATCCGTGACCGCCCAGATCGAAAAAGAACTCACGCTGATCACCGAACTGAAATACGAGCCCTATTTCCTGACTGTCTACGACATCGTGCAGGAAGCCCGCCGCCGCAACATCCTGTGCCAGGGGCGCGGCTCGGCGGCCAATTCGGTGGTCTGCTATTGCCTGGGCATCACCGCGGTGGCCCCCGAGCAAAGCAAAGCCCTGTTCGAACGCTTCATCAGCAAAGAACGCCGCGAGCCGCCCGACATCGACGTCGACTTCGAACACCAGCGCCGCGAAGAAATCATTCAATATATCTACGACAAATACGGGCGGCACCGCGCCGCGCTGACCGGCGTGGTCATCACGTACCGTCCGCGCAGCGTGCTGCGCGACACCGGCCGCGCGCTGGGTGTCGACCTGGGCATCATCGATGCCGTGGCGCGCGCCCATCAGTGGTGGGACGGCCGGCAGGCCATGCTGCGCACGCTGGGCAACTGCGGCCTGGACCCGGACTCCCGCGTGGCGCGGCACTGGGCCGTGCTGGCCGAGACCCTGATCGGTTTTCCACGCCACTTGTCGCAGCATCCGGGCGGTTTTGTGATTTCGCGCGGCAACCTGGCGCGCCTGGTGCCCATCGAAAACGCCGCCATGCCCGACCGCAGCGTGGTGCAATGGGACAAAGACGATCTCGATGCCCTGGGTCTGCTCAAGGTGGACATCCTGGCGCTGGGCATGCTGTCGGTGCTGCACCGCGCCCTGGATCTCACCGCGCAGCGGCGCGGCCAGCCGCTGGCGCTGCATGAAATTCCGCAAGACGACGAAGCTACCTACGACATGATCTGCGACGCCGATACCGTCGGCGTCTTCCAGATCGAGTCGCGCGCGCAGATGAGCATGCTGCCCCGCCTGCGGCCGCGCGAATACTACGACCTGGTCGTGCAGGTGGCCATCGTGCGGCCCGGCCCGATCCAGGGCGGCATGGTGCACCCCTACCTGAAGCGCCGGCAGGGCCTGGAAGACGAAACCTACCCCAGCGAAGCCGTGCGCGGCGTGCTGTCGCGCACCAAGGGCGTGCCCATCTTCCAGGAACAGGTCATGCAGATCGCCATGGTGGCGGCCGGCTTCAGCGCGGGCGAAGCCGATGAGCTGCGGCGTTCGATGGCCGCCTGGAAACGCAAGGGCGGCATCGACAAATACACCGACAAGCTGGTCGCCGGCCTGCTGAAAAACAATTACAGCGCCGAGTTCGCCGCGGCCATCATCCGCCAGATCGAAGGCTTCGGCGAATACGGTTTTCCGGAAAGCCACGCGGCCAGCTTCGCGCTGCTGGCGTACGCCAGTTCCTGGCTCAAGCGCCACGAACCCGAAGCGTTCCTGGCGGCGCTGCTCAATTCACAACCCATGGGTTTTTATGCGCCCGCCCAGCTGGTGCAGGACGCGCGCCGCCACGGCGTCGTCGTGCTGCCGGCCGACGCCGCCGTCAGCTGCTGGGAGGCTGCCCTGGAAAACCTGCCCGCGCCCCCCGGCCAACCCCCGGCACGCCCCGCCGTGCGGCTGGGCCTGAACCAGGTGCAGGGCCTGTCGGAAGACGCGGGCCGCCGCATCGAACAGGCGCGCGCCGCGCGGCCATACACCGACACGCGCGACCTGGGCCGGCGCGCCGCGCTCAGCCGCCACGAACTCGACGCGCTGGCCGCCGCCGACGCCCTGCGCAGCCTGGCCGGACACCGCCGCCTGGCCAGCTGGGAAGCCAGCGCCAGCGTGGCCCACCGCGACCTGCTGCGCGATGCCGACGTAGCCGAAGCCGCCACGCCCGTCCTGCCGGCGCCCACCGAAGGGCAATCCATTTCCGCCGATTACCGCAGCCTGCGCCTGACACTGCGGCGCCATCCCGTGGCCCTGCTGCGCCCGCGCCTGCGGGCCCTGCGCTTCGAAACCGCCGCCGTGCTGCGCCACTACCCCGACCGCCGCCTGGCGCGCGCCTGCGGGCTGGTCACCGTGCGCCAGCGGCCGCAAACCGCCAAGGGCACCATCTTCGTCACCCTGGAAGACGAAACCGGGCCGGTCAACGTGGTGGTGCGCAACGAACTGATCGAGCGCCAGCGCCGCGAACTGCTGGGCGCCACGCTGCTGGGGGTATACGGCACCTGGCAAAGCGCCTCGGGCGTGCACCACCTGATCGCGCAGCGGCTGGTGGATTTGTCGGCGCTATTGGGCGGGCTGCCGGCACGCAGCCGTAACTTCCATTAAGTGCGCCCACCAAGCGCGTCCACCAAGTGCGCCCACCAAGCGCGCAACGCCCCGGGGTGAGGAATTTCAGCGCGGCTTGAATGGCGCGGCGTCGACCGGCAGCTCCAGCCCCGACATCTGCGCTGTCAGCAGGGCCGCGCTGCCGCAGGCCAGGGTAAAGCCCAGCGCTCCCTGGCCAGTGTTCAGCCACAGGTTGTCGGCCACCCGGCTGGCGCCGATCAGGGGCTTGCCGGTGGGCGTGGCCGGACGCAAACCGGCCCAGGCCACCGCCTCGCCCAGGTCCAGCTGCGGAAAAGCCTCGTTCACCTGGTGCTTCAGCAACGCAATGCGGGCCGGGTCGATCTCGGCGTCCTGGCTGCCGATATCGACCATGGCGGCGATGCGCAGCATCCGGCCCACGCGGGCGTAGACGATGCGCCGCTCGTAGTCGGTCACGCTGATGGCCGGCGCGGTGTCGTCGTCGGGCGCCAGCGGCACGCTCAGGCTGTAGCCTTTCAGCGGATACAGCGGCAAGTCCTGGCCCAGCGGCTTGAGCAGCGCGCGCGAGCCCATGCCGGCGGCCAGCACCACGGCGTCGGCGCCGATATCGCCCGTGGCGGTTTCCACGGCCACGATCTTGCGCCCTTCGCGGCGCAACCCGCGCACCGGGCTGGCCATGCGGCATTCGGCATTGCCCAGCTCTTTCAGGCGCCGGAACAGCGCTTCAGTGAACTGCCGGCAATCGCCGGCCTCTTCGCTGGGGGTGTACACCGCGCCCGCCAGGCGATGCCCCAGGCCGGCCAGGGCCGGCTCCAGCTTCAGCGTCTCGGCGGCGTCCAGCACCCGTTGCTCGGCGCCCAGCGCGGCCTGGTAATCCACCAGCTTGCGGGCTTTTTCAAGCAATTCGGGACTGCGGTAGGCAATCAGCTTGCCATTTCGCACATGGCCGAAATCGAGTTCTTCCTGCTCGAGCAGGCGGTGCATGACGTCGCGGCTCAGGTACGACAGGGCCTGCAACTGGGCCGTCGAAGCCTGCGCCACCGAGGCGCGGCAGGCCAGCGCGAACTGCAGGCTCCACAGCCATTGGTGCGGGTCGAGGCGGGGCCGGAACCGCAGCGGCGAGTCGGCGCGCAGCAGCCATCCGGGCACGCTGGACAAGACCCCGGGTCCCGCCAGCGGCGCCACATAGCTGTAGCTGAGCTGCCCGCCGTTGGCGTAGCTGGACACCGTGGCCGGCCGGGCCCGGCTGTCGACCAGCACGACCTCGTGGCCCTGCCGGGCCAGGAAATACGCCGACGTCACCCCGACCACGCCGGCGCCAATGACACATACCCTCATGGAAAACCCTGAATAATTGCACTACGGTCATTCTGGAATGCCGGCCTGCCTCGGGCAAATGCCAAACTCGCCAGCTCCCATAACCTAAAGTTTTCATACGACGCGCACAGGGTCGACGCGCGCGGGCCGGAAAAGCCCGCAGAAGCAGGCCGGCCGGGTCTGCCCGGCCGCTAGGCCGCCCGATGCAGCTGGACGATCGCTTCGGCGGTGGGCGAGCGCACCAGGTCCGCCAGCGTGTGCCGGTTCAAGGCGTCGTAGAACACCTGCAGGCTATCGGCCAGCACGCCGGACAGCCGGCACAGGCCGTTCAGGGCACAGGGGGGTTCGGCGCAGTTGATCAGCGCGCCCTGGTGCTCCAGGGCGCGCACCAAGTCGCCCACCCGGTAGGCGGACGGCGGGTGGGCCAGCCGCAGGCCGCCGCCCTTGCCCCGGGTGGTGGCCACCCAGCCCTGGCGGGCCAGGAAATGCACCACCTTCACCATATGGTTGCGCGACACATTGAAGCGCGCGGCGATCTCGGGAATCGTCGCGGGGACGGCGCGGTCGTCGCCCTGCGTCAGGTACATCAGGACGCGCAGGCCGAAATCAGTGTATCGGGTCAGTTGCATGCGGCCAGACTATACCGGCTAAGCGCCCGGGCCGCCCGTGCCGAAGACCTCGGCATGGATGCGATCGGACGCCACGCCCAACTCCGCCAGGCTCTTGCGCTGGGCATTCATGAACGGCAGCGGGCCGCACAGGTAGTAATCGGCGTCGGGCAGCACCGCCACGTCGCGGATGGCCTGCAGGTCCATGCGGCCGGCGTAGTCGTAGTCGCGGCCAGGCTGGTCGCCAGCGCCCACGTTTTCGTAATAGACCACCTTGCGCACGTTCGGCCAAGCCTGCGCCACCGTGTTGATGTGCGTCTTCATGGCATGCACCGAGCTGTCGCGGCAGGCATGCACGAAGCGGATCTGCCGGCCGTCGTCGCGCGCCACCAGATGGTTCAGCATCGACACCATGGGTGTCAGCCCGACTCCGCCACTGAGCAGCACCACAGGCGTGGCCTGTTCGGCGCGCAGCGTGAAATCGCCCTGCGGCGGCGCCAGGTCCAGCACGTCGCCCTCTTGCACGCGGGTGTGCAGCAGGTTGGACACACTGCCCGCCGGCGCGCCGCCCGCGCCGCCTTCGCGCTTGACCGAAATACGCAGCCGTCCCTGTCCCGGCGCGTCCGACAGGCTGTACTGGCGCGGCTGCATCAGCCCCAGCTCGGGTACATAGACGCGCAGCGAAATGTACTGGCCCGGCAGATAATCGGGTACGTTGCCGCCGTCGGCCGGCACCAGGTAGAACGACGTGATTTCGGCGCTTTCAGGCACCTTGCGCTCTACCCGGAACGCGCGCCAGCCGGTCCAGCCACCTTCCTTGCCGGCCGACTGCGCATACAGGCGGGCTTCTTCGGCGATGAGCAGATCCGCCAGCTGGCCGTAGGCCGCCGCCCAGGCGGCAATCAGTTCGTCAGTGGCGGCCTCGCCCAGCACCTCGCCAATGGACGCGAGCAGATGCTTGCCCACGATGGAATAGTGTTCGGGCCGGATGCCCAGGCTGACGTGCTTGTGCACAATGCGCGTGACCACCGGCGCCAGCACCGACGGGTCGTCGATATGTTCGGCATAGGCGGCCACGGCCGCGGCCAGCGCCTGCTGCTGTTGTCCGCCTTCCTGGTGGCCCTGGTTGAATACGTGCTTCAGCTCGGGATTGTGACGGAACATGCGGGCATAAAAATGGCAGGTCAGCGCCTCGCCATGGGTTTTCAAAACGGGCGCGGTGGCCTTGACCAGAGTACGGACTTCCTGGCTCAACATCTGTACTGCTCCTTCGTCTACGGATAATGCCTAAAACATGTATTTATTATACATCTTCAACCGAAAGGCCCTGCGTTTGCGCGGCGCGGCAACGCCCGGTTAAAACATCAGTTCAGCCGTATCCATCCTAAAGGTTTCACCATGAGCAGCACGCTCAAGACCCGCCTGTCCGACGCCATCAAAGAAGCCATGCGCGCGCGCGATTCGCAGCGCTTGTCCACGTTGCGGTTCCTGTTCGCCGCGGTCAAGCAGAAAGAAGTCGACGATCGCCACGAACTCAGCGACGCCGAAATCACCGCCATCATCGAAAAGCAGGTCAAGCAGCGGCGCGAATCCATCGCCGCGTATGAACAGGCCGGCCGCCTGGAAACCGCCGCCCAGGAAACCGCCGAGCTGGATGTCTTGCGCGAATTCCTGCCGCAGGCCGCCACGCCCGAAGAAATCGAGGCCGCCATCAGCGCGGCGCTGGCCGAAGTGGCCGCGCAGGGTGTCAGCGGCGGGCCCGCCATGGGCAAGATCATGGCCATCCTGAAGCCAGCCCTCGCCGGCCGCGCCGACATGGCGCTGGTGTCGCAGCAGGTCAAGCAGCGCCTGGTGTAGCAGGCAGCCCAGCCGCCTGGCCGAACAAGTCCAGGTCGCCCTGCCGCGCCAGCGCGGCAGGGTCGTCGAAATTGCTCATTCCCACCCCTGCCAGCCGGTAGCGCGTGCCCGCCGGCAGGTCGACGCGCGCGCACAGCTGGAACGCCACTTCAGCCAGCGCCTCGGCCGACGTGGGCGCGCGCGTCAGGGTAAGCGTGCGCGTCAGGATGCGGAACCGGTCGGTCTTGAGTTTCAGCACCACGGTGCGGCCCACCGCGCCTTTTTTCACGGCCTGGCCCCACACCTTGACGGCCAGCCGCCCCAGCGGCTCGCTCAGGGCATGCAGCGGCTGGTCGACGGCAAAGGTCGTCTCGGCCGAAATCTGCTGCAGCGGAGCGTCGGGCTGCACCTCGCGCCTGTCGATGCCCTGCGACAACTCGTGCAGGCGGATGCCGTAGCGCCCGAAATGGTGTTCGAGCTCCACTGCCGTATGGCGCGCCAGGTCGCCCACGGTATGCACGCCCAGCGCCTCGAGGCGGGCCTGCATCACTTTGCCCACCCCCGGCACCTTGCGCACCGGCAATGGCTGCAGGAACGCCAGCACTTGCGCCGGCTTGATCACGAACAGCCCGTCCGGCTTGTCCCAGTCGGACGCGATCTTGGCCAGGAATTTATTTGGCGCCACGCCCGCCGACGCGGTCAGCCGGGTTTCCTGCAGAATCTCGCTGCGGATGCTGCGAGCCACGTCGGTAGCCGAGGGCAACCCCTGCTTGTTGACCGTGACGTCCAGATAGGCCTCGTCCAGCGACAGCGGCTCGATCAGGTCGGTGTGGCGCGCGAAAATTTGCCGCACCTGGCGTGACACATCGCGATAGCGGTTGAAATCGGGCGGCACGTAGACGGCGTCCGGGCACAGCCGCTGCGCGCGCGCCACCGACATGGCCGAATGCACGCCGTAGCGGCGCGCCTCGTACGAGGCCGCGCACACCACCGAACGCGGCCCTTCCCAGGCCACCACCACCGGCAACCCGCGCAACGCCGGGTTGTCGCGCTGCTCGACCGACGCGTAGAACGCGTCCATGTCCACGTGTACGATTTTGCGCGATGACGATGGCATGACAAGCACTCGGAGGGCGATACGAACGGCGATGGCGTGGAAAAAAGAATATTATGACGCGCTGCCACGCATCCACCCTGCATTCACCCCTGATTCACAAACACTTGCCTGTATTCATGACCCCGACCGCCACGACTGATTATTTCGGCCTGACCATCCCGCTGATGGACCTGATAGGGCTGGTGCCCGACAGCATCGGCGCCGACCATGCCCGCACCGTGCTGCCCTGGCGTGCAGACCTCACCAACAGCCGCGGCGACATCCACGGCGGCACCCTGATGAGCGTGCTCGACTTCACCCTCAGCGCCGCCGCCCGGGGCACCGGTCCCTCCGTGGGCATGGCCACCATCGACATGACCACCAGCTTCATGTCGCCCGGCACCGGCGACCTGGTCATCGAAGCACGCTGCCTGCGGCGCGGCGCCTCCATCGCCTTCTGCGAAGGCGAAGTACGCGGCGCCGACGGCCAACTGGTAGCCAAGGCCTCCGCCACCTTCAAAGTCATCAAGCGCCGCCCCGGCGGCGACTGAACGCCCCCACGCATCACATCAACCCAGGCGCCCCCCCCGCCAACAAGAAGAGCCACGATCGCGGCCATCAGATCGAGTCCCGCGGCATGCGGGCAGTCGGGACGGCGCGTTGGGCGGCGGGGCAGCTGCGCAGCAGGCCGAGGGCGCCTGCATGCGCCCGAGTCCGACGCACGGGCGCCGTCCCGACTGCCCGCATGCCGCGGGACGGCCGCAGAACCGCAGACAGGCCCCAGAACCGCCGACAGGCCCCAGAATCACCCCCTTACGGCTTCGGATCCCCCGGCATATAAGCCACGCACGACGGCACGCCATAGACCACAGCCTCGTGCATCGCCCGCACGGCATCGGCATTCCAGATGCCGCGCCCCCACATGGCAATATCCACCTTCGATTGACGCTCATCCAACGCGGCAATGCGCACGCGCGCCACGTCATCCCCCGTGAACGGCGCCTGCACGCGCACCAGCGCGCTACGCCCCGCCTCATCGACACTGCCGTGCACCGTGTAGGCGCCCGTGCCGCGCAAGCAACGCTCGGCCTGCGCCTGCGCGGCGCGATAAGCATCGCGGTAGGCGGACTGCGCGGTAAAACTGTCGGTCAGCGCGCCGCCACTCGAAAGGCCGGTCGAGCATCCCGCCAGGCCCGCGGCGGCCAGCGCCGCCGCCACTGCAACTCTGATCATGTTGACTCCCGTAACGTGGCTGCGATTATCCCGCAATCGACGGTCTGCCCGCCACCGGCGGGCGCCGGACCCGGTTCGACGCGCCCGCCCCGCCTGTGGCATGATCGACGGATGCCGCCGGGCCCGCCCGGCCCAGGAGACCCGTCTTGCCCCACACCTCGCCCCCGCCCGCGCAGCCGCCGCGCCACTACCCCCTGAAAGACTTCTTCCGCAACCCCGACCGCGGCTTCTTCCGCCTGGCCGACGACGGCAACACACTCGGCTTCATGCAGCCGGTGGCGCTGGACGGGCACCCGGCGCGCATGAACATCTACGTGCAGGCGCTGCAAGACGGCCGCCCCACCGGAGAACCGCGCCGCCTCACCAGCGAAACCGAGCGCGACATCAGCAATTTCTTCTGGAAAGGCAACGATGTCGTGCTGTACCAGAAAGACTTCGGCGGCGATGAAAACTTCCACGTGCTGGCCGTCAACGCCCTGACCGGCGCGGCCCACGACCTGACGCCCTATCCCGGCGCGCGCGCCGGCATCGAAGACGACCTGCCCGACGACCCCGACCACGTACTGATCAGCCACAACCAGCGCGACCCGCAAGTCTTCGACGTGTACCGCGTCAATGTGCGCACCGGGGCGGCGGCGCTGGTGGCGCAAAACCCCGGCAACGTGGTCGGCTGGCAGACCGACCACGCCGGCAAAGTGCGCGCGGCCCTCACCAGCGACGGGCTCGACACCACTCTGCTATACCGCGAAGACGAAGCCGAACCTTTCCGCGCGCTGATCACCACCGACTACCGCACCACCGTCAGCCCGGCCTTCTTCACATTCGACGACCGCCGGTTCTATGCCCTGAGCAACCGCGGGCGCGACAAACTGGCGCTGGTCATCATCGACCCCGCCCGCCCCGACGACGAAGAACTCGTGTTCGCCGCCGACGAAGTCGATCTCGATGCCGCCGGCTACTCACGCAAGCGCCGCGTGCTCACGCTGGCGGCCTACCAGGCCGACAAGCCACGCCGCCATTATTTCGATGCTCCCACCGCCGCCCTGTACCAGCAACTGGAGGCGCTGCTGCCCGGCTACGACGTCGCCCTCCAAGGCTGGAACCGCGACGAGGACACCTACATCGTGGCCGCCTACAACGACCGCACGCCGGGCGCGCGCTACCTGTTCCAGAGCAGCGCCGGCACCCTGCACAAGCTGGCGGACATCAACCCGTCCATCCCCGAAGCCGAGATGGCGCCGGTGCAGCCGGTGCGCTACACCAGCCGCGACGGGCTGGACATCCACGGCTACCTCACCCTGCCCGCCGGCCGCGCGCCGCGCGGCCTGCCTTGCATCATCAACCCGCACGGCGGCCCGTGGGCGCGCGACGGCTGGGGCTACAACCCCGAAGTGCAGTTCCTGGCCAATCGCGGCTTCTGCGTGCTGCAGATGAATTTCCGCGGCTCCACCGGCTACGGCCGCCGCTTCTGGGAAGCCGGCTTCGGCCAATGGGGCCTGGCCATGCAGGACGACATCACCGACGGCGTGCGCTGGCTCATCGACCAAGGCATCGCCGACCCGGCCCGCATTGGCATCTACGGCGGCAGCTACGGCGGCTATGCCACGCTGGCCGGCATCGCGTTCACCCCCGACCTGTACGCCGCCGCGGTCGACTACGTGGGCGTCTCGAACCTGTTCACCTTCATGAACACCATCCCGCCCTACTGGAAGCCCCTGCTGGCCAAGATGCACGACATGGTGGGCCACCCCGAGCGCGACCGCGACCGCCTGGCCGCCACCTCGCCGGCCCTGCACGTCGACCGCATCCGCACCCCGCTGCTGATCGCCCAGGGAGCGCAAGACCCGCGCGTCAACAAGGCCGAAAGCGACCAGGTCGTGCAGGCCCTGCGCGAGCGCGGCGTCGAGGTCCAGTACATGGTCAAGGACAACGAGGGCCACGGGTTCCACAACGACGAGAACAAGTTCGAGTTCTACGCGGCCATGGAAGCCTTTTTCGTCGAACACCTGAAACCATAAAAAACGGGGCACGAACACCGGCCGGGACAGCGGCCGGCCGCGCTGGCATGTTTAGTTACGGAAACCTAATCGCCCTCGGGCGGGTCTATCCGGTTCTGACCTAGAATCGGCAGCAATGAATAGTCCTGAGCACCACACCCCTTCCGCCCCCCGCCGGGGCGTCAAGCAGTTCCTGCGCAAGCGCATCCTGGCCAAGGCGGCCGTGGCCCTGGCGGGCCTGGCCATAAGCGGCGCGCTGGCCCTGACCCTGGCCGTGGCGCTGGCCTGGCCCAGCCTGCCTGCCCTGCACGCCATGACCGACTACCGGCCCAGCGTGCCGCTGCGCATCTACACGGCCGATCATGTCCTGATCGGCGAATTCGGCGAAGAACACCGCAACGTGCTGCGCTTTGCCGACATCCCCCTGGTCATGAAGCAGGCCATCCTGGCCGCCGAAGACGACAACTTCTACCAGCACGGCGGCATCGACTGGATGGGCATGCTGCGCGCCAGCCTGGCCAACCTGGTCAGCATGTCGAAGTCGCAGGGCGCCAGCACCATCACCATGCAGGTGGCGCGCAACTTCTACCTGTCGTCCGAGAAAACCTACTCGCGCAAATTCTACGAACTGCTGCTCACCTTCAAGATCGAATCCGAGCTCACCAAAGACCAGATCCTCGAGCTCTACATGAACCAGATCTACCTGGGGCACCGCGCCTACGGCTTTGCCGCCGCGTCGCGCACCTATTTCGGCAAGCCGCTGTCCGAAGTCACCGCCGCCGAGGCCGCCATGCTGGCGGGCATACCCAAGGCGCCGTCGCGCTCCAACCCCATCACCAACCTCGAACGCGCCAAGATCCGCCAGCACTATGTGCTGGGCCGCATGCAGGCGCTGGGCTATCTCACGCCCGAACAGACGCAGGCCGCGCTGGCCCAGCCCCTGCTGATCCGCGGCAGCGAGGGCGCGCAGTCCAACGGCTTCGCGGTGCATGGCGAATACCCGGCCGAACTGGTGCGGCAGATCATGTACGGCATGTTCCAGGACGAAACCTACACGCGCGGGCTCGACGTCATCACCACCATCGATTCCAAATCGCAGCAGGCCGCGTACGAAGCCGTGCGCGCCGGCGTGCTCGACTACACCCGCCGCGCGCCCTACCCCGGCCCCGAAGATCAGATCGACCTGCCCGACGGCATCGAGCACGACCCGCAGGCATTCGAAGAAATCCTCGACGGCGTGCAAGACGAATCGCCCGACAGCGGCGACCTGCTCGCCGGCGTGGTGCTGTCGGCCAGCCCCGCCGAAGTGACGGTGGCGCGCAGCGCCAGCGAAATCATCACCGTGTCCGACAAGAAAGCCCTGGCCATCGTGGCGCGCGCCCTGGGCCCGAAGGCCGACGACGATATCCGCATCCGGCGCGGCTCGGTGGTGTACCTGCACAAGAACGGCGACACCTGGGAAATCGTCAACATGCCCGCGCTGCAGGCGGCGCTGGTGTCGCTGGCGCCGCAAGACGGCGCGGTACGCGCCCTGGTCGGCGGCTTCGATTTCTACCGCGGCTCATTCAACCGCGCCACGCAGGCCTGGCGCCAGCCCGGCTCCACCATCAAGCCGTTCATCTATGCCGCGGCGCTCGAACGCGGCTTCACGCCGGCCACCCAGGTGTCCGACCAGCCGTTCTCGCTGAGCGTCGAGCAAACCGGCTCGCGCCCCTGGACGCCCAAGAACGACGGCAACGAATACGAACCCATGCAGACCCTGCGCCAGGGCCTGTACCGTTCCAAGAACATGGTGTCGATCCGCGTGCTGCAGGCCATCACGCCGCAATACGCGCAAGAATATCTAACGCGCTTCGGCTTCCAGAAAGAACGCTGGCCCGCCGTACTGCCCATGGCGCTGGGCGCGGGTGGCGCCACGCCGCTGCAGGTCGCCAGCGCCTACAGCGTCTTCGCCAACGGCGGCTACCGGGTGCCGCCTTACCTGATCGACCGCGTCACCGACCGCTCCGGCAAGGTTCTCATGCAGGCCCAACCCGCAGTGGCCGGCGACGCCGCGGTGCGCGCCATCGACCCGCGCACCGCCTGGGTCGTGGACGACATGCTGCGCGACGTGGCCTCCATCGGCACCGGCGCGCGCGCCAAACGCACGCTCAAGCGTTCCGATCTGGCGGGCAAAACCGGCACCACCAACGATGCCGTCGACGTCTGGTTCAGTGGCTATACGCCCACGCTCACCACCACCGTCTGGATGGGTTTCGACCAGCCCCGCTCGCTCGGCACCAACGCCTTCGGCAGCGGCCTGGCGCTGAGCACCTGGCTCGACTACATGCAGCCCATGCTGCAGGGCGTGCCCGAACAGCCCCAGCGGCCCATGCCCGGCGGCCTCATCGTGCACAACGACGAATACTATTTCTCGGAATTCCCGCCTGGCCAGGCCGTGGCCGCGCTGGACCTGTCCACCGGCGACGCGCTCACCGACTTCCTGAACAATATGCGGCCCAGCGACAACGCGCCCACCCAGGTGCGCCCGCTCGACGCCCCGGCCCAGGGCGGGCTGCCCATGCCGCCCATTCCCGTGCCGCAGGTCGGGCAGGCCGGCCCACCGCCCGCCGTGCCGGCCAACGCGGCCCCGCCCGCGGGCCCCGCGCCCATCTTCAGCATCCCCATCCCGTCCACGCCCGGCCCCGCCAACGCCCGACCCATCCAGCCGCCCGGCTCGGTCGACTCGCGGCCACTCTAAGCGGCCCCGGCCGCCCCCGGCTTTCCGCTTCGCCCCGCCAGGTGTCTGGCTTCAGGCAATACCCCAGGTGTCTGACTCCCGCGGGGTGTTGGGCACCGTTCGATTGACACACCGGCCGCCCACTTCGGTGTCAGGCACCTGCGGAGCCCGACACCTGGCTGACAAGACCATTCGGTATCCCAAGTGTCTAATTTCCGGCGATTCAGATGTCTGACTCCTGGCAATTCAGGCGTCTGACTCCCGGCGATTCAGGCGTCTGACTCCCGACGATTCAGATTCAGGTGTCTGACTCCCGTAGGGTGTCAGACACCGTCCGTTTGACACACCAGCCAATCCCGCCATGCTTCCGAACCACAAAATTCCCTCGCAATGCCCACCTAGACGATGAGAATGGATATTGTTCATGCTATCGTTCAGGTTTCAGTCATTTGCCCTGCGCCTCGCCCATGACCGCTGCAACCACCGTCAAGACCTGGTATCTGGTCCACAAATGGACCAGCCTGGTGTGTACCTTGTTCTTGCTGGTCATCTGCCTGACCGGGCTTCCCCTGATCTTCCATCACGAAATCGAGCACCTGCTCGACGAGGGCAAGCCGGTGGCCGAATTGCCCGAAGGCGCGCCCACGGTCAGCCTGGACCGCATCGTCGCCCAGGGCCAGGCGCTGTATCCCGGCGAATATGTCGACTACGTCTTCCTCGACGAAGACGAGCCGCAGGCGTATGTGGGCCTGGTGCCCGAACTGGGCAAGGCGGTTGAAAAAGGCCACGCCGTGCGCGTCGACACGCGCACCGCCGAAGTCCTGTACGACGGCCCGCCCTATGCCGAAGACCGGTTTTCGTTCATGGGCATCATGCTGGCGCTGCACGTCGACTTGTTCGCCGGCCTGACGGGCGAGTTGTTCCTGGGCTTCATGGGGTTGCTGTTCGTGGTGGCCCTCGTATCGGGCGTGGTGCTGTACGGCCCCTTCATGAAGAAGCTGGAATTTGGCACCGTGCGCGCCGCGCGCTCCACCCGCCTGAAGTGGCTGGATCTGCACAACCTGCTGGGCATCGTCACCCTGGTCTGGGCCTTCGTCGTGGGACTGACGGGCGTCATCAATGAACTGTCCACGCCGCTGTTCCGCCTGTGGCAGTCCACCGAATTGCCGCGCATCCTGGCGCCCTACCAGGGCCGGCCCGTGCCCACCACCCTGGCCTCGGTGCAGGACGCCGCCGATACCGCCATGAAGGCCCTGCCCGGCCGCGAAGTCTCGTTCATCGCCTACCCCGGCAACGCCTACGGCAGCCCGCACCATTACATCGTGTGGCTCAAGGGCAATACGCCGCTGACCTCCAAGCTCAACAGCCCGGTGCTGGTCGACGGCGTCACCGGGGAACTCAGCGCCGTCGCGCGCATGCCCTGGTACCTGACCGCGCTAGAACTCTCGCGTCCGCTGCACTTCGGCGACTACGGCGGCATGCCGCTGAAAATTCTCTGGACCCTGCTGGATCTGGTCACCATCGTGGTGCTGGGCAGCGGGCTGTACCTATGGATCGCGCGCCGCAAGGCGACTGACGCGCGCATCGCCGAACTGGTGCGGCGCCATCAGCAAGCCGCCACGCCTGAACGGAGCCCCGCATGACCCCCCGCAGCCGTTTCCTGTTTATCTGGGGCGCGCCCATCGTGCTGGGCGTGCTCAGCATCTTCGGGTTGCTGGCGGCGCTGCTGGGCACGGGCCTGTGGCACTGGGCGTCGTGGCTGTCCCTGAGCGCGCTGCTGGCAGTTATTGCCAGGTACTGGTGGTTCCCGCCGGCCAAGGCCTGAAAAGCCCAGCGCCCGCCGCGCGGGCGCCCGGCATCGCTACACTACGCGCCGGCCTGCTCAGCCGCTGAAGCGCTCGGGGTCGGGCCCCAGGCGGGCGCCTTCGGGAAGGCCGTCAATGGCGGCCATGTCATCGGCAGACAGTTCGAAATCGAGCACGTCGATGTTGGCCCGAATGCGGGCTGGCGTGACCGACTTCGGGATCGCGATTACGCCGTTCTGCAGATGCCAGCGCAGCGTCACCTGCGCGGCCGACTTGCCGTACTTTTCCGCCAGCGCGGCCAGCGCCTTGTCGCGCATGACGGTGCCCTGGCCCAAGGGGCTCCAGGCCTCGGTGGCAATGCCCTGCGCGGCATGGAAGGCGCGCAGCGGCTTTTGCGCAAAGCCGGGATGCAGTTCGACCTGGTTCACCGCCGGCACCACGCCGGTCTCGTCGATCAGGCGCTGCAACTGAGCCTGCGGGAAGTTCGACACCCCGATCGAGCGCGCCCGCCCGTCTTCCTTGATGGCCACCAGCGCGCGCCAGGCATCCAGGTACTTGTCGCTGCCGGCCACCGGCCAATGAATAAGATACAGATCGACATACGCCAGCCCGAGCTTGTGCAGGCTGTCGTCCATGGCCCGCTGGGCCGCGTCATAGTCGTGCTGGTCGTTCCACAGCTTGGTGGTGATGAACAAGTCTTTGCGCGCGACGCCCGCCGCGCGCAGGCCCGCGCCCACGCCCACCTCGTTGCCATAGATGGCCGCGGTATCGACCAGCCGGTAGCCTGCCGCCAGCGCCTCTTTCACGCAGCCCGCCGCCTCGTTGTCGGGCACCTGCCACACGCCCAGGCCCAGTTGAGGAATCGAGTTGCCGTCGTTCAATTTCAGTATGGGCACCTTTGCCATGAGACCTCCGAAAGTGAATGAGTAGCATGCGGATACGCCCGGCATGCCGGCAGGCATCTTGCCCCGATGATAGCCCCGCACCCGGCCGCGCTTCCAATCGGAACCCTGGCGCGCAAGACTTGCATACACACAAAACCCATGCACACACCCTAGCACAGTCTCGCCGGGCACGGGCCGCGGCAAGGCCCCGGATAGCGGCGGGGCTTTCAGGCGCACGCCGCCCGGCTGGCGGATAATGCCGCCTTTCCGGCCGCGCCGACCTTGCCGCCTCTCCCATGACCCAGCCCGACCCCTCTCCCACGCCGCGCGGCAGCCTTGCCACGCTGCGCACCCTGCTGCCGTATCTGTGGCCGCCCGGCCGCACCGGCCTGAAGGCCCGCGTCGTCATCGCCCTGCTATGCCTGCTGGCCGCCAAGGCAGCCGTGGTGTACGTGCCGCTGCTGTACAAATCGGCCGTGGACGAACTGGGTAAGCAAACCCCGGGCCCGATCACCGTGCCCCTGGGACTCATCCTGGCCTACGGCGCCGCGCGCGTCTTCTCGCTGCTGTTTTCCGAACTGCGCGACGCGGTGTTCGCCCGGGTGGGACAGCACGCCATCCGCGCCGTGGGACTACAGATCTTCCGCCACCTGCATGCGCTGGCGCTGCGTTTTCACCTCTCGCGCCAGACCGGGGGCCTGACGCGCGCCATCGAGCGCGGCACCAAGGGTATCCAGACCTTGCTGTCGTTCCTGCTCTTCAATGTGCTGCCCACCTTTTTCGAAATCGGCCTGGTGTGCGCCGTGCTGTGGAAGATGTTCGACTTCTGGCTGGCCGCCGTCACGGCCCTGACCGTGGGCCTGTACCTGGCCTACACGCTGGTGGTCACCGAGTGGCGCACCAAATTCCGCCGGCTGATGAACGAAACCGATTCCGAAGCCAACACCAAAGCGGTCGAAAGCCTGCTGAACTACGAAACCGTCAAGTACTTCGGCAACGAAGAACACGAGGCGCGCCGCTACGATGCGTCGCTGACCCGCTACGAGCGCGCCGCGGTACGCAGCCAGGTCAGCCTGTCGATCCTGAACATCGGCCAGGCGATCATCATCTCGGTGGGACTGACGGCTGTCATGTGGATGGCCGCGCAAGGCATTGCCGACGGCCGCTACACGCTGGGCGATTTCGTGTTGGTCAATACTTACCTGCTGCAGTTGTACGATCCGCTCAGTTTCTTCGGTTTTATCTACCGCGAAATCAAGCAGTCCCTGATCGACATGGAGCGCATGTTCGAGCTGCTGGGCCAGCAGCGCGAAATCGGCGATAAGCCCGGCGCCGGCGCGCTGCGGCTGGCGGGAGCCAGCGTGGAATTCCGCGATGTCGTGTTCGGCTACGACGCGCGCCGACCGATCCTGAAAGGCGTCAGCTTCCAGATACCGGCTGGCCGCACGGTGGCGGTGGTGGGTTCGTCGGGCGCCGGCAAATCGACGCTGGCGCGCCTGTTGTTCCGTTTTTACGACGTCGAACGGGGCGCCATCCTGATCGACGGCCAGGACATCCGCGACGTCACGCAGGCCAGCCTGCGCGCCACCATCGGCGTGGTACCGCAAGACACCGTACTGTTCAACGACACCATCCACTACAACATTGCCTACGGCCGGCCCGGCGCCACCGACGGCGAAGTGCAGGCGGCCGCGCGCCTGGCGCACGTACACGACCTGGTCATGAGCATGCCCGACGGCTACCGCACGCTGGTCGGCGAGCGCGGGCTGAAATTGTCGGGCGGCGAAAAGCAGCGCGTGGCCATTGCCCGCACCATCCTGAAGAACCCGTCGATTTTCTTGTTCGACGAAGCCACCAGCGCGCTAGACTCGCACACCGAACGCGAAATCCAGGCTAACCTGCGCGAAGTCAGCCAGGGGCGCACTACCTTGATCATCGCGCACCGCCTGTCCACTATCGCCGACGCCGACGAAATCATCGTGCTCGGCGACGGCCGCATCGTCGAACGCGGACGCCACGCGGCGCTGCTTGCGCGCGGCGGCGCCTACGCCGCCATGTGGGAAAAACAAGCCCACGCGGGCGACGCAATACCAGTCTGAGCCACTATGTCCGATACCTGTCCTGTTGCCCCCGTATACGTCTGCGCCAGCGACGCACTGGTCGAAGGCGGCCTGGGAGTAAAACTGCCGGCCGCCGAAGGCGCCGGGCGCACCACGGTGTTCTTCGTGCGGTACCGCGGACTCGTCTACGGCTACGTAAACCGCTGCGCCCACCAGGGCGTCGAGCTGGACTGGGAAAACAGTTTTTTCACGCGGGCCGGCGATCTGCTGATGTGCGCCCGCCATGGCGCCACCTATCAGCCCGACACCGGCCTGTGCGTGGGCGGGCCGTGCAGAAACGGCCGCCTGGCGCCGCTGCAGGTGCAGGAACGCGACGGTGCGGTGTACTGGCTGCCCGGCGGCAAGGTCCGGCCGCTGGACGAGGCCGCGGAGGCTCCTACGGGGCCAGCTTGAACCCCAGGTCAATGCCCCATTTGTCTGTTTCGCGCAGCCATTTCGCCCCGCATTCCAGGCAGCGGAAATGATCTTCGCGGCAGCCTTCGCGCCCTTTCTGGTTCGAAAATATGAATCCCTGGTGCCCTAGCCCCAGGTGCGGCTCGATCCCCGGCACGCCCGGCGCGATGGTCTGGCATGCAACACACATGATGCTCATGAGCAACCTCTGCACAACAATTAATAAATTTTAAAGGATTTAACTAATTGTTGTGCCCGCCTGTATCTCCGTCGCCTGTATCTCCGTATATGGCGGCGCCGCTTTTGCTCAGGCCGGCGGCAAGGCCGCGTAGCAGGTTGCCAGGTGATAAGGCGTAGTCGAGGGCATATCGGAACGCGCCAGCGCCCCGTCCGCGGCCAGGCATTCCCGCCACCCCAGGGGCGACAAGAACCGGTTGCGCAATGCCGCCAGCTGCACGGCCAGGGCCGCCCGGTCGCCGCTAACCGCCAGGTAGCGCGCGTACTCCGTCTGGGCCCAGATGCGTTCGGTGGCGTCGCACACCCGGCCATCTTCGTGCAGGGCCGCCAGTACGCCGCTGGTGGCATCCCGCACGCCATGCCGACGCGCCCAGGCGCACCCACGGGGCACCGCCAACGCCAGCTCCAGGCCGGCAAACACTGCTGGCGCGCTGTCGAGCAGCACGAACCATTCGAACTGATGGCCAGGCTCGATGCGGTTGCCGGGCGTGCCTAGTGGGGCTTCGGCAATGCATTGCGTGGGCGCGTGCAGGAAGGCATCGGCCACGCCCTGCGCCAGGCCACGCAGCCGCTGCGCGAACCAGGCGGGTTCGGCCACGCGCGAGGCGGCCAGGTAGGCCTCGGTCAGGTGCATGGCCGGATTCTGCGCCGGCCCCTGGCTGACCTGCCGCCAGTCGGCCGACATGGCGGCGTAATACAGGCCGTCATCGCGCCGGAAACGCGCCTCGACCTGCTCGGCCGTCTGCAGCAGGGCCTGGCGCGCCTGGGCATTGTGCGAGCGCGCGAAATAGGCTGCGCAGGCAAACACCACGAAGGCATGGGTGTACAGGTCTTGCGCGTCGTCCAGCGGCCGACCGTCGGCATCGACGCTGTAGCGCCAGCCGCCGTGCCGCTCGTCGCGGAAATAGCGCAGCAACGCCTCGAACAACCGGTCGGCATGCCGCGCATGGGCGGGCTCGGGCGAGCTGGCATACACATACAGCTGGCGCGCGCAGGCCATGGCGCGATAGCGCTGCGGCGCCAGGGGCGTCCCGCTGTCGCCAGCTAGCGATTCATACGGCAGCCCCATGCGTTCATTAAAGCCGTGCCCGATCCACAGCGGCAGTATCACGGTGCTGAAATGATGGCGCAGGGCCTGGATGGTGCGGGAAAGTTCAGGGCTAGCGGAAGCGCTCATCGATGCATGGCGCGCCGATGGCGCGCGCCGTAAATGACAAAGCAGCGACGATAACCCGGATTTGTAGCGCAGCCGGGCCAGGCATCGGTTCTCCTTCATGGGCGCGCGCAGTTTGCAAGGCTCTCCGGGCCTTCGTCAGCGGAATATGTTTTCTTCTACCCAGTTCTGCGCAAAAATTTCTGCGCGATCGCGCGCCTCGTGCAACGAAGCGCAGTCGCCCAGATACGAAAAGGCGGCATCGACTTCGGTGCCTCCTTCGGCCGTTACCGTCAGCAGTACGCCGTATCCGCCGGTATCCATGGCCGCTGTGGATACGTCGATCAGTACTTCCTGGTCATGATGCTGCATGGCTTCCTCCCAGTCGGTTACCCAAACGCGTGAATCCACGCGTGGCGCTGGCGGGGCCCATTTGTAAGGTCTGCATGGCAATTGGACCCCCTGGCGGCACGCAAGTTCATCTTACCGGGGGGGTGCGGGCGGCGATACCCTGGCATCCCCTAGGATGGCGCGCCGTGGCAGAGCGGTTATCCCAGGTGGATGGCGCCCGGCGCTTCCATGTGCAGGGCCAGGCGGCCCTTGTCGGTCAGCACGAGCTGGCCGGCTTCGGTTTCGCGCACGCAACGCAGGATCAGCAAGCCGTCGGCCACGTGCTCGGGCACCTGTCCGCGTGGCACGCCGCCTGTGTCGCCGTTGGCAACGAATTGCAGCCAATGGGCAAGCTCGCCCTGTTGAATCTTCATGCGCGCCATGGGTCTATACGAAGAAAAATCTCATCACTACGATAGCATGCGCCCGGCGCGCTCAGCGCAGCAGCGCCGGCAACGCCGAGGCCAGCAGCGCCAGGCCGGATGCCGTCAGCATTCCCAGCACAATCTTGCGAAACGTTGCATCACTGATGCCAACATAGGCGCGCGCACCCAGCCAGCCGGGCACCAGCATGGCCGGAATGGCCAGGGCCAGCGACGGCGCCATGGCCCGCGTCACCACCCCGCTGGCCAGGTACGACAGCATGGTCGC
This sequence comes from Bordetella petrii, assembly GCF_000067205.1. Taxonomy (NCBI): domain Bacteria; kingdom Pseudomonadati; phylum Pseudomonadota; class Betaproteobacteria; order Burkholderiales; family Alcaligenaceae; genus Bordetella; species Bordetella petrii. The sequence goes on from NC_010170.1 coordinate 2,755,794, forward strand.
GGCCAGCATGGCCAGGTTGAAGTTCTGGATGATCGAACGCTGCGCGTCTTTCTCGAACCCGCGCAACGTGCACCATAAGGTGGGCAGCACGCCAGTAAAGCCCCCCACCCCGCCCATGACGCCGCCCAGCAGGCCCACCCCCGCGTCGGCCAGGCGCCCGCCCGCCGTCAGGCGCGGCAGCCGGCTGGCCGCCAGCATGAACGGACACCAGGTGGCCAGGAAACCGCCCACCAGGGCCTTGAACAGCGCGGGGTTCAGCAGGGGCAGCACCGCCACGCCCAGGGGAATGCCCAGCAGCCCGCCAGCCACGAATGGCAGCAGGCGCGCCGCGTCGAAACCGCGCCGCACCGTCACCGCGGCCAGTATCTGCCCGGCCAGGGCACACGCCACCGCCAGCACGGCGGCCAGGCGCGGGTCCAGCGTCCAGGCCCAGAACGACATGGCCACCATGCCGAAGCCGAAGCCGGCCAGGCCTTGCACGAAACCCGCTACCGCCGCGCCGGCGGCAATGACGACAAACATCCAATCCATGGGCACGAAGGCTCCCGGGGCTGCACAGGTACAGGCGCGGATCGTAACGCCTGAAACGATTTTGTGCTTGCGTCCGCCGAAACCCGGGACTAAATTGGAGTTGCCGGGCATCTGACACCCATGCGTGCGAAGCCTGGCAGGAGCGCCCCACACTCGTCCCGAGCTGGGGCGCTCTTCATTGCGTGCCCGGAACCCGTATGCGGCGTCTTGGAATATGCCGAATGTGCCAGCCCGCGCTGCGCGCCTACAATCGGCGGACACGGGTGGCCGCGCGGCCGCCGCAACACACTGGGGGCACGCATGATCGACCACCTGGACCATCTGGTCCTGACTTGCACCGACCCGGCCGCCACGGTCGATTTCTACACTCGCGTCCTGGGCATGCGCCTGGAAACGTTCGGCCAGGGCCGCCAGGCGCTGCGCTTCGGCAACCAGAAAATCAACCTGCATGTGCGCGGCAGCGAATTCGAACCCAAGGCGCACCTGCCGGTGCCCGGCGCGCTCGACCTCTGCTTCATCGCCGACCGCCCGCTGGACCAGGCCATCGAGCATCTCGCAGCCGCCGGCGCGCGCATCATCGAAGGCCCTGTGGCGCGCACGGGCGCCACAGGCAAGATCCGCTCAGTGTACTTGCGCGATCCCGACCTGAACCTGATCGAAATCTCCGAGCTGCAGGCTTGATCGCAAGCCGGCCCGCGGCGGAATCTTGATACGATCGCAGGCATGAACCGCCACTTCCCTCATCGCAACCCGCCCCATCTGTTGCTGTGTGCGCGCGAGGCCCTGATGGCGCATTTCCGGCCCATCCTGAACCAGGCCGGCGGCACCGAACAGCAGTGGCGCGTGCTGCGCACGCTAAGCGACCAGGAGCCCATGAAACCCAACCGGATCGCCGCCCGCTCGCGCCAGATCGATCCCGACAGCAGGCGTCCGCGCAAGGTGTTCGACACCGCCGACAATGCGGCCAACGCGGGCGTGGCGCTGGACGGACGCCCGGTGCGCATCCATGAAGTAGACCTGCGCTGGGTGGGCGCCATTCTGTCGCGCAACGCGGTGGTCAAAGAAACCGACCTGGCCGCGGGCGTACTCCACCATCCCGCCAACGGCGTGGTGTGGCTCGCCAGCAAGCTGGGGCCGCTCGCGCGGCGCATGCTGAACCATTGACACCGATCAACATGGATATCCTGACCAATCAATTCAAGCGCGCGCTGCGCGCCGGGCAACCGCAGATCGGCCTGTGGGCCGGGCTGGCCCACCCCTACACGGCGGAAATCTGCGCCGGCGCCGGCTTCGACTGGCTGCTCATCGACGGCGAGCATGCGCCCAATACGCTGCAGACCATGCTCGGCCAGTTGCAGGCCGTGGCGGCCTACCCGGTCGCACCCGTCGTGCGGCCGGCCTGGAATGACTTCGTCCAGATCAAGCAGATTCTCGACGCGGGCGCGCAAACCCTGTTGGTGCCCATGATCCAGTCCGCCGAAGAAGCCGCGGCGGCGGTGTCGGCCATGCGCTATCCGCCGCATGGCGTGCGCGGTCTGGGCAGCGCCCTGGCGCGCGCGTCGCGCTGGAATCGCATTCCCGACTACGCGCAGCGCGCCAACGACGAAATGTGCCTGCTGGTGCAGATCGAAACGCCCCGGGGCCTGCAGGCGCTCGATGAGATCCTCGCGCTGGAAGGCGTGGACGGCGTCTTCATCGGGCCGGCCGATCTGTCGGCCAGCATGGGGTACCTGAGCAATCCGGACCACCCCGACGTATGCGCCGCCATCGACGACGCCATCGTGCGCATCGCGCGCGCCGGCAAGGCCGCCGGCATCCTGCATGGCGACCCCGCGCAGGCGCGCCATTACCTGGACCTGGGCGCCACCTTCGTGGCCGTCGGCGTCGACGCCACGCTGCTGGCCCGCGCCGCCGAGAAACTGGCCCAGTCGTTCAAAGACCAGCCCGCCGCGCAGGCCAGGCCTGGCGGGCCCTATTGATATTGATATCGGCCCCGGGCCAGGTGTCTGACTCCCGCAGGGTGTCAGACACCGTATACGTTGAGACAGTCCCGGCACACTTCGGTGTCTGACACCCTGCGGGAGTCAGACACCAGACCTGCAACAGGCGCGCCCTGCCCGATCAGGAATCGCCGCTGGTGCGCGGCATGGCAGTAGTGGCGGCCGCCTCGCTCGATTGCATCAGCTTGCTCGCGCACAGGTCGGCGGCGCCATCAACCGGCGCCTTGGCGTCGGCGAACGTCACCCAGCCGCCCTTTTCTATTATCGAGTCGCGCTTCCAGGAATCGGCGCTCTTTAACGCCGCCAGCTTGGCCTGCGCATCAGGGGCGGCCATGAAGCGGTGCACGCAAATGCCCGCCGCCAATTGCGCCACGGCGGCGCTGGTGGAAGCCTCGGCCTGTTTGGCTGCGGTGTTTTGCGTCACCCAGCCTCCGGCCGTGAAACCGACGATCATGGTCAAGACCGCCGCGCCCACGCACGACCACAGCCAGATGGTTTTGCTTGGTTTGTAATCGCTCCATGCCTTCATAGGGCTATTGGACATATTCTGCTCTCCTTGGTGGTTGCGCCGTGAACAACACGCACGGCGCAATTCACTGTAGTGCAGTCGGCCAGCCAAAGTAGGACGGAATTACCCTTACTTGATGTAACCGAACACAGCGCACCGTAAGCGCGCCGAGGCATGGCAGATCGTCACGGCCGCAGCCACGCACGCGCGCTTCTTATCTTGCATCAACAGAACATCATCTCGGCCTTGTCCGGGCCGATGCGTCGGAGTCTGATGACTTTTTAGACTCATCCAAACCCAAGGAGACCGCGCATGACCGCCATGATGAAAGCCGCCATATTCGTCGAACCCGGCCGCATCGAACTTGCCGACAAGCCCATTCCCGAGGTGGGCCCCAACGACGCCTTGCTGCGCATTACCACCACCACGATCTGCGGCACCGACATCCATATTCTCAAGGGCGAATACCCGGTGGCCGCCGGCCTGACGATAGGCCACGAGCCGGTCGGCATCATCGAGAAACTGGGCAGCGAAGTGGCGGGATACCAGGAAGGCCAGCGCGCGATCGCCGGCGCCATCTGCCCCAACTTCAATTCATACGCGGCGCAAGACGGCCGGGCCTCGCAAGACGGCAGCTACCTGATCCCGCGCGGCCTGTGCGGCTGCCATGGCTACAAGGCCACGGCGGGCTGGCGCTTTGGCAACATCATCGACGGCACGCAGGCCGAATACGTGCTCGTGCCCGATGCGCAGGCCAACCTAGCGCCGGTTCCCGACGGCCTCACCGACGAGCAAGTGCTGATGTGCCCCGACATCATGTCCACCGGATTCAAAGGCGCCGAGAACGCCGGCATCCGCATCGGCGATACCGTTGCGGTCTTCGCCCAGGGTCCCATCGGCCTGTGCGCCACTGCCGGCGCCCGGCTGTCGGGCGCCACCACCATTATCGCCATCGACGGCAACGATCACCGGCTGGACATCGCGCGCAAAATGGGTGCCGACGTCACCTTGAACTTCCGCCAATGCGACGTGGTGCAGGAAATCATGAAGCTCACGCGCGGGCGCGGCGTCGATGCGGCCATCGAGGCGCTGGGCACCCAGGCAACGTTCGAATCGGCCCTGCGCGCGCTGAAGCCGGGCGGCACCCTGTCGAGCCTGGGCGTGTATTCCGAAGACCTGCGCATTCCCATCGACGCCTTTGCCGCGGGCCTGGGCGACCACAAGATCGTCACCGCGTTGTGCCCAGGGGGCAAAGAGCGCATGCGGCGCCTGCTCAATGTGGTCGAGGCAGGACGGGTCGATCTGGAATTGCTGGTCACGCACGAATACCGGCTCGACGACATCGTGGCAGCCTACGACCTGTTCGCGAACCAGCGCGACAACGTGCTCAAGATTGCGGTCAAGCCGTAGCGCAAACAGGGCCTGAAATTGAAAAGGCCGTTAGTGATTGCTATCACTAACGGCCTTGGAACTACTGGTCGGGACGGCGGGATTCGAACTCGCGACCCCTTGCACCCCATGCAAGTGCGCTACCAGGCTGCGCTACGCCCCGAAAGAAAAAGAGTATATCAGAACAAAAAAAAACCTGCACCGGATGGGGCAGGTTTTTTGATGTGGCAGACGACTTTTTTCAGCGCGCCGGGTCTGCCGATGGCGGCGTGCCCAAGGCCTCGGCCAGCATGGCCGACACATTGCCCAGTTCGGCGCGCAGCGCCTGGATTTCGGCGCCGGAAAGGCGCACGGCCGCATCCTGGTCGTGCGGCGTATCGCGCGCGTCGCCCAACCGGTTACGCGCGCCGCTGATGGTAAAGCCCTGTTCGTAAAGCAGCGAGCGGATGCGGCGGATCAGCAGGACTTCGTGATGCTGGTAATAGCGGCGGTTGCCGCGGCGCTTCACCGGCTTGAGCTGGGTGAATTCCTGTTCCCAGTAGCGCAGCACATGCGGCTTGACTCCGCAGAGGTCACTGACTTCGCCAATGGTGAAATAGCGTTTGGCGGGAATAGGCGGAAGCGCAACGGTGGATTCGGGACGAGTCATGGAAGGATTTTATGCCGTGAGGCGTCATGAGCCGATAACAATTGCCGACAAAGCGTATCACTCCCCGCTATTGTTCGCACTGTCGGCCTGCTCGACCACGCTCTTGAGCTTCTGGCTGGCGTGGAAAGTGACCACGCGCCGAGCCGCAATGGGAATGGTCTCGCCCGTTTTAGGGTTGCGACCCGGCCGCGGCGGCTTGTTGCGCACCTGGAAATTGCCGAAGCCCGACAGCTTCACCGAATCGCCGCGCGCCAGGGCATCGCGGATTTCCTCGAAAAAAGTATCGACGATATCTTTGGCTTCGCGCTTGTTCAGCCCTACCCGCTCGAACAGCAATTCGGCGAGTTCGGCCTTGGTCAGGGTACGCGGCTCGGCAAGCATAGTAGTCCCCATGGTCAGGTGCGCTGGCGTGCGCCGTGGGCGCTGGCCAGCGCCTGGTTGATGCGGGCCAGGCAGTCGGCAACGCGGACTTCGTCCAGCGTGACCTCAGTGTCCTGTAGCCAGAAACGGAACGCAAGGCTTTTTTCCGTGACCGGCCGGCCGTCCTGGGGTCGGTCGCGCCATACGTCGAACAGGCGAACGTCTTGCACCACCGCCAGTTGCGGATCGGCCGCGATGGTGGCCGCCACCGTGTCCAGCATGGCCTGCGCGTTGACCGACAGGTCGACCCACAGCGCCAGGTCGCGCACCACCACCGGCTGGCGCGACAACTCGCCCACCTGCGGCAGGCTGGCCTGCGACAAGGCCTGGACATCGACTTCGAACACCACGGGCGCGTGCGGCAGGTCGGCCTGCTGCGCCCAGCGCGGATGCAGCTCGCCGATCCAGCCCACCGGCTGCCCGTCGAGGTCGATGCGCGCGCTGCGGCCCGGGTGCAGCGCCGGGTGCGCGGCCGGCTCGAAGCGCAGCTGGGCCGCGCGCGCGCCAAACAGCGCCTGCACGTCCATCTTGACGTCGTAGAAGTCCACCTGCCGCGTCGGCACGCCCCACTGCTCTTCGACCGCCGGCCCCCAGGCCGCCCCGGCCAGGCGCAGCGGCTGGCGCACGCCCGCGACTTCGAGCGGGCCATCCTGGTGCGCGGCGTCGCGCAGGAACACGCGCCCAAGCTCGAAGACACGCACGCGCGCCTGCTTGCGGTTGGCGTTATAGCGGATGTTGGCGACCAGGCCGGCGATCAGGCTGGAACGCATCACCGACAAATGGCTGGCGATGGGGTTCAGCAGGCGCACGGGGTTGTCGTTGCCGGCGTAGTCGCGCTCCCAGTCGGCCTCGACGAAGCTGTAGTTGACGACCTCTTGGTAATCTTGCGCGGCGGCCAGGCGGCGCAGCGCGTGCGGGCCGCGCCGCACTTCCGGATGCGAGAACATCTGCGCGCGCGCCATGGGCGGCACGTCGGGCAGGCGCTCGAATCCATGGATGCGCGCCACTTCTTCGATCAGGTCTTCTTCGATCGACAGGTCGAAGCGGTACGACGGCGGCTCGACGATGAAATCGTCGCCCTGCACTTGGTACGGCAGGCCCAGGCGGGTGAATATCTGCGCGACTTCGGCCTGGGGCACGGGCACGCCCAGCACGCGGTGGCAACGCGACAGGCGCATGCGCACCGGCTCGCGGCTCGGCAGGTTGACTGCCTGGTCGTCCACGGGGCCTGCCTGGCCGCCACAGATGTCGATAATCAGGCCCGTGATGAATTCCAGGTGCTCGGGGATGCTGGCGTAGTCGACGCCGCGCTCAAAGCGGTGGCTGGCCTCGGAACTGAACTTGTAGCGGCGCGCGCGGCCGGCGATGGCTTCGGGCCACCAGAAGGCCGCCTCGACGTAAATGTTGGTGGTGTCCAGCGTGACGGCGGTTGCCTCGCCGCCCATGATGCCGGCCAGGCTTTCGACCTGGTCGCCGGCGGCCACGACCCCCACCTTGCTGTTGAGTTCGACCGTCTGGCCGTTGAGCAGCTCCAGGCTTTCGCCCTCGCGCGCCCAGCGCACTTCGATGTTGCCCCGGATTTTGTCGAGGTCGAACACGTGGGACGGGCGGCCCAGTTCGAGCATGACGTAGTTGGAAATGTCGACCAGTGCCGACACCGAACGCTGGCCGGCGCGTTCCAGGCGCGCCGTCATCCAGGCCGGCGTGGCGGCGCGCGCATTGACGCCGCGGATGACGCGGCCGGCAAAGCGGCCGCACAGCTCGGGCGCCTGGATGGCGACCGGAATGCGATCGTCGAGGGTCACGGGCACCGCCTTGGCGGTGGGCACCGACAGCGGCGCCCCGGTCAGGGCGGCCACTTCGCGCGCCACGCCCAGGATGGACAGGCAATCGGCGCGATTGGGCGTGAGCTTCAGGGTGAAAAGCGTGTCGTCGAGATCGAGCGCCTCGCGCAGCGACTGGCCGGGCGTCAGCGTGCCAGGCAGTTCGAGCAGGCCGGCGTGGTCTTGCGACAGGCCCAGTTCGCGCGCCGAGCACAGCATGCCGGCCGATTGCACGCCGCGCATCTTGGCCACGCCGATCTTCATGCCGCCGGGCAGTTCGGCGCCCACGCGCGCCAGGGGAACCGTCAGGCCTTGCGCGGCGTTGGGCGCGCCGCAGACGATCTGCAGCGGTTCGCCCGAGCCGTCATCGACCTGGCAAACACGCAGCTTGTCGGCGTCGGGATGCGGGGCGATGGCGGTGATGCGCGCCACCACCACGCCGGTGAACGGCGGCGCGACGGGCGCGGTTTCTTCGACTTCCAGGCCGGCCATGGTGAGCCGGTGCGCCAGTTCGTCGGTTGCGATCGGAGGATTGACCAGGGCGCGCAGCCAGGATTCGGGAAATTGCATGATCAGCCGTCGGTTATTCGTTGAACTGGCGCAGGAAGCGCAGGTCGCCTTCGTAGAACTGGCGCAGGTCGTTGACGCCATAGCGCAGCATGGTCAGGCGCTCGAGGCCGGAGCCGAACGCGAAGCCGATGTAGCGTTCTGGGTCGAGGCCAAAATTGCGCACTACTTGCGGGTGCACCTGGCCCGAGCCGGAGATTTCCAGCCAGCGGCCGCGATTGGGGCCGGAGGTGAACATCATGTCGATCTCGGCCGACGGCTCGGTGAACGGGAAGAACGACGGGCGGAAACGAACGACCAGGTCGTCGCTTTCGAAGAAGCGGCGCAGGAAATCGGTGTAGACGCCTTTCAGGTCGGCAAACGAGATGTCTTCGGCGATCCACAGCCCTTCCACTTGGTGGAACATGGGCGAATGGGTGGCGTCGCTGTCGACGCGGTAGGTGCGGCCCGGGGCGATGACCTTGATGGGCGGCTGGTGCATGCGCGCATAGCGCACCTGCATGGGGCTGGTGTGCGTGCGCAGCAGCAGCGGCAGGCCGTCGCCGTCCTGCAGGTCTACATAGAAGGTGTCTTGCATGGACCGCGCCGGGTGGTCCAGCGGATTGTTCAGCGCGGTGAAATTGGTCCAGTCGTCTTCGATCTCGGGGCCGTCGGCCACGTCGAACCCGATGGAGCGGAAGATTTCCTCGACGCGTTCCCAGCTGCGCGCGATGGGATGGATGCCGGCCGGAGCGCGGCCGCGGCCGGGCAAGGTGACGTCGATGGTTTCAGCGGCCAGGCGGGCGTCGAGCTCGGCCTGGGCCAATTGCGCGCGGCGCTCGTTCAGCAGGGCCTCGATGCGCTGCTTGGCCTGGTTGATGCGCGCGCCGAGTTCGCGCTTCTGGTCGGGGTCGAGCTTGGCCAGCCCCTTGAGCAGCATGGTCAGCGCACCCTCTTTGCCCAGGAAGCGCGCCTTGGCGTTTTCCAGGGCAACGGCATCGGGCGCCGCGGCGAAGCGTTCTTGGGCCTGGGAAACCAGGTCGTCTGCCAGTAGATTCATGGAATCTCACAACCTAAAAACAATACCCCCGCATTCTGCCTTGGGGGCGAACCCTACGCCAAAACGCAAACGGGGCCTACAGCCCCGTTTGCAGCGATGCGCGATGCGACCTGCGCTATCAGGCGGACAACGCCGCCTTGGCCTGCTGCACGATGGCAGCGAAGCCGGCCTTGTCGCGCACGGCCAGGTCGGCCAGCACCTTGCGGTCGAGGTCGATCGAGGCCTTCTTCAGGCCGGCGATGAACACGCTGTAGCTCATGCCCTGCTCACGCACGGCGGCGTTGATGCGGGTGATCCACAGGGCGCGGAAGGTGCGCTTCTTGTTGCGGCGATCGCGGTAGGCATATTGCCCGGCGCGCATGACCGCCTGCTTGGCGATGCGGAATACATTGCCGCGGCGGCCACGGTAACCCTTGGCGGCAGCGATGACTTTCTTATGACGAGCACGGGCGGTAACGCCGCGTTTGACGCGAGGCATGGTGGATCTCCTTTATCAAGCGAAAGGCATCATGGCCTTGACAGAGGCCACGTTGGTTTCATGGACCGCCGCCGAACCGCGCAGCTGGCGCTTGTTCTTGGTGGTTTTCTTGGTCAGGATGTGGCGCTTGAAAGCCTGGCCACGCTTGATGGATCCGCTGCCGCGAACCTGAAAGCGCTTCGACGCGCTTTTCTTGGTCTTCATCTTGGGCATGATGATTCCTACGTTGAATTTAAGTACATGAACCACAGGTGCTTGGCCCTTTTCCCCCAGGCCCCCATGCGGCAAAGCAAGGCTTCGGCGCAAGGCTCGGGTTCAGGACAAGGCTTGATGTACCTGGATCCACTTCTGGTTTACTTCTGGTTTACTTCTGGTCTTTTCCCAGCAACCTTCCGGCAAACCTTCTGGCGAACCGGGAAAAGCCCTTGATTATATGGTGATTTCGGGTTTTTTGTCGAATCGGCCGAAAGCCTCGCTTCAGCGCAGCGTGCAGCGGTATTGCAGGGCCTCGGCCACATGGCGCGCCTGGACGCGATCCTGGCCGTCCAGGTCGGCCACCGTGCGCGCCACCCGCAAGGTCCGGTGGGTGGCGCGAGCCGAGCCGTGCAGCCGCTGCATGGCCTGCCGCAGCAGCGCCTGCCCCTCTGCATCGAGGGCGCAGCTGGCATCGAGATCCGCCCCCTGCAGCCCGGCGTTCGGGCCGCCCTGGCGCTGCTGCTGGCGCTCGCGGCAGCGGGCCACGCGGGCGCGCACCGCCTCGGAGGGCTCGCCGGGCGGCGCATCGAGCCAGTCGGGCGCGACGGCTGGCAACTCTATCGCCAGGTCCAGACGGTCCAGCAGCGGCCCCGACAGCTTGCCGACGTAGCGCGCCACCTGGTCGGGCGTGCAGCTGCAGGGGCGCGCCGGGTGCCCGCGCCAGCCGCACGGGCACGGGTTCATGGCGGCAACCAGCTGGAACCGCGCAGGATACTGCACACTATGCCGGGCCCGCGCGATGGCCACGCGGCCTGTTTCCAGGGGTTCACGCAGCGCCTCCAGCGCCCGCCGGTCGAATTCCGGCAACTCGTCCAGGAACAGCACGCCGTGATGCGCCAGGGTCGCCTCCCCCGGACGCGGGCGGGCCCCGCCCCCCACCAGCGCGGCCGCCGACGCCCCGTGGTGCGGCGCACGGAACGGCGGCTGGCCCTGCAGCGCCGCAGCCATGCCCGCAGGCCCGGCCAGCCCGGCCAGCGCGGCGGCCTCGAGCGCCTGGGTGCGCGACAGCGGCGGCAGCAGTCCCGGCAGGCGCTGGGCCAGCATGCTCTTGCCGGCGCCGGGCGGCCCCACCATCAGCAGGCTGTGCGCCCCGGCCGCGGCCACCTCGAGCGCGCGGCGCGCCATGGGCTGGCCGCGCACGTCCGACAGACAGGGCGACGCAGCCGCGGCAGGCCAGGCGCCAGGCTCGGCGCGCGGCAGCGGCGCCGCGCCGGACAGGTGCGCGGCCACCTCGGCCAGGGCGCCGGCGGCCAGCACCTGCAGCCCCGGCACCCAGGCGGCCACCGTCGCGCTGTCGGCCGGCAACACCAGCGTGGCGTCGGGCTGCTCGCGCGCCACCGCCAGGGCCAAGGCCAGCGGCGCTCCCACGGGAACCAGGGCGCCCGTCAGCGACAGCTCTCCGGCCAGCACCAGGGCCTGCAGGCCCGGCGGCGCCACGCCGCCCCCGGGGCCGGGCGCGGCCACCTGGCCAGAGGCCAGCAGCACGCCCAGCGCAATAGGCAGGTCAAACCGGGCCGAGGCTTTGGGCAGATCGGCTGGCGACAGGTTGACGGTAATGCGGCCGTTGGGAAACTCGAAACCGCTGCTCAGGATGGCCGCCCGCACCCGCTCGCGGCTTTCGCGCACCTCCGTATCCGGCAAGCCCACCACGGTAAAGGCCGGCAACCCCGGCCCGAGATGTGTCTCGACGCGCACGGCGGGCGCATCCGCGCCCGACAGGGCGCGGCTGGCAAGAATGGCGAGTGTCATGGCGGCCCCAGGAATGGATCAGCCGCCAGTATGCGGGCAGCCGGCGCGCCTCGAAGAGCGCCGGTGCGATGGGAATGTCGCGCCGCGCGCGCGCGCGCCGGCCTACTGCCTGGTTTCCAGCGCGGCTACGCGCGCCTCGAGCTGGCGGACCTGCGCGTCGAGCTGCTCGACCCGCTCGCGCGCGCGCGCCAGCAAGTCGGCCTGCACGTCGAATTCTTCGCGCGTGATCAGATCCATTTTCGTGAACGCCTGGCCCATCATGGCCTTCACGTTGCGCTCGAGATCGGCCGCAGGGCTGCGAGCGATCAGGTCGGACAGGTTTTTCTGGAAATCTTCAAGCCATTGCGTGCGGTTCATGACATCCTCGCATTCGTGTTCGATGCCCACAGTGTAGACGCTGTAGACGCACACGCGCGCGTTCGCCACGCACAAAAAAAATGGGCGGGCCGCACGCGGCACCGCCTCAAAGCACAGGAGAAAACCGAATCGCCACCTGGCGACTCCCAGAAGCATTCGCACCCGGGGGGGTGCTGGCCGCACGCATGTACGGCATGGCTTGATTCTTCCTGAGCCGGCGACGTGTCACAAGCGGCTGCATGTAATGCCGCGTTTCAGACGACTCGATACATTTATGTCGAAAATTGGCTGAATTCTGACGCACATGAAATGGGCTGAATGGCTGCTCCCCCTTGCATGCAGCACGCGCAAGCGCTCGCCGGTTTTTTCAGGCCGGGCCGGGCAGTGACGGCGCGCACGCCTTGGGGGCGGGCGACGCGCTGCAATTAGATACAACAAGCGCGCGGACAAAATATTCTGTTGCAACCCTCCCCGTCCCGGTGCCGCGCACCATCACGGGGACTCACGCACGAGTTCATGCACCTATATGGCGCATGCAGGCACGATAACGGCGCACCGCCCTGCCCGCTGCCCACGCGGGCCAGCGTGCGCGAAATTTGGCATGGATATTGCTTGATTGGGCATGCCTGAGTGCAACCACGAGAGGAATTGCCATGAAACTCATCATCGCCATCATCAAGCCCTTCAAGCTCGACGAGGTGCGGGTGGCTCTGTCCGGTATCGGCGTCCAGGGCCTGACCGTTACCGAAGTAAAAGGCTTCGGCCGCCAGAAGGGCCACACCGAACTGTACCGGGGCGCGGAATACGCCGTCGACTTCCTGCCCAAGCTGCGCGTCGAAGCCGCCGTGCCCGATCACCTGGTCGACCAAGTCATCGACGTCATCGAACAAGCGGCGCGCACCGGCAAGATCGGTGACGGCAAGATTTTCACCGCGCCGCTGGAGCAAGTGATCCGCATCCGGACCGGCGAGTCCGGCGAAGCTGCGCTGTAACGACAACGATAAAGAAAGATGCATTGGAGCTTGAAAAATGGATAAAGCGGATATCTCCTGGTTGCTTGTTTCCACCCTGCTGGTGCTGATGATGGCAGTGCCGGGCCTGGCGCTGTTCTACGGCGGCCTGGTGCGCAGCAAGAACGTGCTGTCGGTGCTGATGCAGGTGCTGTGCACCTTCGCGCTGGGCCTGGTGCTGTGGTTCATCTATGGCTACTCGCTGGCGTTCACCGAAGGCAACGCCTTCTTCGGCGGCCTGTCGCGCGCCTTCTTCGCGGGCATGTTCACCCCGGCCGACGGCTCGTACGCGCTGTCCGGCTCGTTGACCGAACTGCTGTTCGCGTCGTTCCAGGCCACTTTCGCGGGCATCACCTGCGCGCTGATCGTGGGCAGCTTCGCCGAGCGCGCGCGCTTTTCGGCGGTGCTGGTGTTCACGGTGATCTGGTTCACGTTCGCCTACGTTCCCATCGCCCACATGGTCTGGTTCGCTTCGGAAACGGCGCCCGGCCTGCTCAATGCGCGCGGCGCGCTGGACTTCGCCGGCGGCACGGTGGTGCACATCAACGCCGGCGTGGCCGGCCTGGTGGGCGCCTATGTGGTGGGCAAGCGCGTGGGCTACGGCCGCGAAGCCATGCAGCCGCACAACCTGCCCATGACCTTCATCGGCGCCGCCCTGCTGTGGACCGGCTGGTTCGGCTTTAACGCGGGTTCGGCGCTGGCCGCCAACGAAGGCGCGACCCTGGCCTTCTTCAACACCATGATCGCCACCGCGGCCGCGGTGCTGGCCTGGCTGTTCACCGAATGGGCGCTGAAGGGTAAGCCCTCGATGCTGGGCGCTGCGTCGGGCGCCGTGGCCGGCCTGGTCGGCATCACTCCGGCCGCCGGCCTGGTGGGTCCCGGCGGCGCGCTGGTCATCGGCGTCGCGGCCGGCATCGTGTGCGTATGGGGCGTCAACGGCCTGAAGCGGCTGCTGCGCGCCGACGACGCACTGGACGTGTTCGGCGTGCACGGCGTGGGCGGCATCATCGGCGCCCTGCTGACCGGCGTGTTCAACGCCCAGGCGCTGGGCGGGCCGGGCCTGGCCGATGCGGGCGAGATCCTGGCCCAGGTGTGGGTGCAGCTTGAAGGCGTGCTGCTGACCATCGTGTGGTCGGGCGTGGTGGCCTGGGTGGCCTACAAGATCGCCAACGCCCTGTGCGGCCTGCGCGTGCCGGAAGACCAGGAACGCGAAGGACTGGATGTGACCAGCCACGGCGAATCGGCCTACCACAGCTGATCGCGCTACAAGGGCAAACAAGCGCCTGGCACCCGATGGGTGCCGGGCGCTTGTGCATTGCGGGATCCAGGCAGGCTTGCGCTTCAGGCGCTTTTCTTGCCGCCCGCGCGCCGCCGCACGCTGGCGTCGATCAGCCGGCCGGCGGCCTCGGGCAAATGGCGCGCCGGGCCGCCACGGCCGAACAGCTGGCCCGACACGAACGCGCCTTCCAGCAGCAGCAGCAAACCGTCGGCCAGCATGTCGGCGTCGTCGGCATCCATGGCGCGCGCCAGCTCTACCATGCGCGCGCGCAATAGCGCCTTGTGCTCCACTGCCACCAGGCGGGCCGGATGGTCGGACTCGGGGTATTCCACCGCCGCGTTGGTCAACCCACAGCCGCGGTAGCCGTCACTGCTGGCGGCGCGCTGGGCCAGGCTCCCGAAGTACACCATCAGCGCGGCGCGCGGATCGTCGGGATGCTGCTGCCAGCCAGCCTCGAACTTGCTCCAGAACTCGGCCTCGTAGTCGCGCAGATACGACGCGGCCAGTTCGTCTTTGGACGAGAAACTGCGGTACAGGCTCGGCTTGGTCACGCCGGCTTCGGCCACCAGCGCGTCGACCCCCACGGCCCGGATGCCATCCTGGTAGAACATGCGGCGCGCGGTTTCACGGATGCGGTCGGCCGCCAGCTTGGGCGGCACGGCCGGCCGGACGGGCGGCGTGGCGGTGGAAGGGGTCTTGCGGGCCATGGCGGTGCTCCTGACATCGAATCAAAATTTCACTTGACGATGTTACTGACCGGTACGTAGCATACGAGTTCCTTTTACGTACCGGTCAGTAACATGAGTATATCCCAGCTTCCCCGCCCCTTCCGGCGCAGCGGCCAGGCATACGCCTTCGTGGTTGTTGCCGTGATTTTCCTGGCGCTGCTAGTGTCCGCCGGATTGCGCTCCACCCCCAGTGTGCTGCTGGTGCCCCTGGAAGAATCGTTCGGCTGGAGCCGGGCCACCACTTCGTTCTCGGCGGCAATCGGCATCTTCCTGTACGGGCTGGTGGGCCCGTTCGCCGCGGCCGCCATGGAGCGCTTCGGCCTGCGCCGCGTGCTTATCGGCGCGCTGGCGCTGATGGCCGCGTCGACCTTCGCCAGCAGCTTCATGACAGAGCCCTGGCACCTGTTGCTGACCTGGGGCGTGTTCTCGGGCATTGGCTCGGGCGCCGTGGCCGTGGTGCTGGGGGCAACCGTGGTCAACCGCTGGTTCGCCACGCGCCGCGGCCTGATGATGGGCCTGCTGACCGCCAGCACCGCCACCGGCACCCTGCTGTTCCTGCCCGGCCTGGCGGCACTGGCCTCATCGGGCGACTGGCGCCGCGCGGTATGGGCGGTGGCCGCGGGCGCGGCGGCGCTGGTGCCGCTGACCTGGTGGCTGGTGCCCGACCGCCCTGCCAGCGTCGGCCTGGCGCCCTATGGCACGCCGCCCGGCACCCCGGCGCCCCCGCCGGCGCCGCGCACCGGCTTGCTGGCGGCCACGTTCGGCACGCTGAACCGCGCCATTCGCACGCGCACGTTCTGGTTCCTGTTCGCCACCTTTTTTGTGTGCGGCTTCACCACCAATGGCCTGGTGGGCACGCACCTGATCGCGCTTTGCGGCGACCACGGCATTCCTGAAGTCCGCGCGGCAGGCCTGCTGGCCGTCATGGGCATCTTCGACCTGATCGGCACCACCGCCTCGGGCTGGCTGACCGACCGCTACGACCCGCGCAAGCTGCTGTTCATGTACTACGGCCTGCGCGGGCTGGCGCTGATGTATCTGCCCTATTCCGACTTCTCGTTCTACAGCTTGTCCATCTTCGCGATTTTCTTCGGCCTGGACTGGATCGCCACCGTGCCGCCCACCTTGCGGCTGACCACCGAGGCATTCGGCGACCGCAACGCGCCCATCGTGTTCGGCTGGATCGTCGCGGGCCACCAGGTGGGCGCCGCCACCGCGGCCTGGATGGCCGGGTATGTGCGCGAGACCCAGGGCAGCTACCTGGTGGCCTTCGTGCTGGCGGGCGCCACCGGCTTGCTGGCGGCGGTGATCGCGCTGCTGATCCGTCGCAAGCCGGCGGTGCAGGCAGCCCCCGCCGCGGCCTGAGCCGCGCGCGCAACGCGGGCGCGCCGCATGCGCGCCCCGTTGCTTTCAAGCCGCGTCTTCGACTTCGCCCAGGTAGGCGGCGCGCACCTTGGGGTCGGTAAGCAGGTCGCGCGCCGGCCCCGACAAGGTCAGTTCGCCCGACTCCATCACGTAGCCGCGATGGCTGTGCTCGAGCGCCAGCTTGGCGTTCTGCTCGATCAGCAGGATGGTGACGCCTTCGGCGGCGATGGCGCGCACCACTTCGAACACTTTCTCCACCATCAGCGGCGCCAGGCCCATTGACGGCTCGTCGAGCAGCAGCAACTTGGGCCGTGCGATCATCGCCCGGCCCATCGCCACCATCTGCTGTTCGCCGCCCGACAGGGTACCGGCGGCCTGCTTGCGCCGCTCGGCCAGGCGCGGAAACAGCGTGAACACGCGTTCGGTATCCTGGCGCACCTGGGCGGCATCGCGCCGCACATAGGCGCCCATGGCCAGGTTTTCTTCGATGGTCAGCTGGCCGAAGATGCCGCGGCCTTCAGGCACCATGACCAGGCCGCGCCGCACCAGCTCGAACGACTTGCGACCGTTGATGGACTGCCCGTCATAGACGATGTCGCCGCCGGCCAGCGGCACCAGGCCGCAGATGGCCCGCAGCGTCGTGCTTTTGCCGGCGCCGTTGGCGCCGATCAGGCAGACCAGTTCGCCGCTGTCGACCCGCAGGTCGATGCCGCGCACCGCGCGGATGCCGCCGTAGGCCACTTCGAGCCCGCGCAGTTCCAGTAAGGGTTGGGATGCGCTCATGATGACGCTTGCTCCGATGAATGCGCGGGGGTGTCGTGGGCCGCGCCCGCGCCCAGGTAGGCCTCGATCACTTTGGGATCGCGCTGCACCTGGGCCGGCTTGCCCATCGCCAGCACCTTGCCGTACTCCAGCACCAGCACACGGTCGCACAGCCCCATGACCAGTTTCATGTCGTGTTCGATCAGCAGCACCGTAATGCCGTCGGCGCGGATCTTTTCGATGAGCTGGCGCAACACGACGGTTTCCGAGGCGTTCATGCCCGCGGCGGGCTCGTCCAGCGCCAGCAGCTTGGGCTCGGTGGCCAGCGCGCGGGCGATTTCCAGGCGCCGCTGGTCGCCATACGACAGCGAACGGGCCACGTCGTTGGCGCGCGCGCCTATACCCACGTAGTCGAGCAGCTCGTGCGCGCGGCGCTCGATGGCGGCCTCTTCGGCGCGCGCGGCCGGCGTGCGCAGCACCGCGCCCAGCACGCCCGCGCGGGTGCGCAAATGGCGGCCGATCATGACGTTCTCGATGGCGCTCAGGTTGGCGAACAGCCGGATGTTCTGGAACGTGCGGGCCAACCCGGCCTGCGCCACCTGATGCGGCTTCAGGCCGGTGAGCGGCGCGCCGGCGAAGGTGCAGCGCCCTTCTTCCGGGATGTACAGGCCGGTCAGCACGTTGAACAGCGTGGTCTTGCCCGCGCCGTTGGGGCCGATCAGCCCGTAGATTTCGCCGGCGCGGATATCGAAGCTGACGTCGGACAGCGCCCGCAGGCCGCCAAACCGCTTGCCGAGGCCTTCTGCTTGAAGAATGATGCTCATGCCTGGCCTCCCGCGGCGCCCGCCAGTTCGCGCTTGCGCACCGCCGACGGCCACAGCCCCGCCGGGCGGAACAGCATCACGCACACCATTGCCAGGCCGAACAGCAACATGCGGATGCCCTCGGGATCGAGCACCACTTCGCCAAACACCAGGCGTTGCAGCGGTTCGACGGTCGCGCGCAGGAACTCGGGCAATGCCGCCAGCAGAATGGCGCCCAGGATCACGCCGGGGATATTGCCCATGCCGCCCAACACCACCATGCACAGCACCGAGATGGATTCGGTCAGGCTGAAGCTCTCGGGGCTGACGAAACCCTGCATGGCGGCGAACAGCGCGCCCGCCACGCCGCCGAACGACGCGCCCATGGCGAACGCCAGCAGCTTCACGTTGCGGGTGTTGATGCCCATGGCCTTGGCCGCGATCTCGTCTTCGCGGATCGCCTCCCAGGCGCGCCCGATGCGCGAGTTTTGCAGGCGCACGCAGACCAGCACGATCAGCAGCGTGATGCCCAGCAGCAGGTAGTAGTACTTTTCGGGACCGGTCACGCGCAGGCCCAGCAGGGTCTCGGTGCGGCCGAACATGAACTCGCCGACCTTGAACCCGTCGATGCGGTTGATGCCCTGCGGACCGTTCGTGATGTTGACCGGCGCATTCAGGTTGTTGAGGAATATGCGGATGATCTCGCCGAAGCCCAGCGTGACGATGGCCAGGTAGTCGCCGCGCAGCTTCAGCGTGGGCGCGCCCAGCAACACGCCGAACACGCAGGCCAGCCCCAGGCTGATCGGCAGGATGGCCCAGAACGGCAGGTGCAGGCCGAAGTGCGGCGACGCCAGCAGCGCCCATGCGTAGGCGCCTACCGCATAGAAAGCGATGTAGCCCAGGTCCAGCAGCCCGGCAAAGCCCACCACGATGTTCAGGCCCAGCGCCAGCATTACATAGAGCAGCGCGAAATTCAGTATGCGCACCCAGCTCTGCCCGGCCAGGCCCAGCGCGAAGGGCAGCACGGCCAGTGCCACGCCAATCAGCACGATGCCGAACAGGTTGCGGCGCGACAGGCCGCGATTCTTGATGGCGGTATTCATGCGCGGTCTCCTACGCGTTCGCCCAACAGCCCGGACGGACGGAAGATCAGCACCAGCACCAGCACCACGAACGCGAACACGTCCTGGTAGTGGCTGCCCAGGAACCCGCCGGTGAGATCGCCGATGTAGCCGGCGCCCAGCGATTCGATGATGCCCAGCAGCAGGCCGCCGGCCATTGCCCCGACCAGGTTGCCGATGCCGCCCAGCACCGCGGCCGTGAAGGCCTTCAGGCCCAGCATGAAGCCCATGGTGTACTGCGCCACGCCGTAATAGGTGGTGACCATCATGCCTGCCACGGCCGCCAGGGCCGAGCCGATCAGGAACGCGGCCGAGATCACGGTATTGATGTTCACGCCCATCAGGCCCGCCACCTCGCGGTTCTGCGCGGTGGCCCGCATGGCGGTGCCCAGGCGGGTCTTGTGCACCACCGCCAGCAGCCCGCCCATGATCAGCGCGGCGATCAGCACGATGGCCATCTGCAGCGAGCTCATGCGCGCGCCGGCCAGTTCGTACACCTGCGGCTCCAGCACCTGGGGAAAGTTCAGATAATTGCGGCCCCAGACCATCATGGCCAGGTTTTGCAGAATGATCGAAACGCCGATGGCGGTGATCAGCGCCGCCAGCCGCGGCGCGCGGCGCAGCGGGCGGTAGGCCATGCGCTCGGCCGTCCAGCCCACCGCCATGCACAGCGGCACCGATACCAGCAGCCCGGCGCCCAGCACCGCGAACGCCGATACGGTGGGATCGCCGCCCACCATGGCCGAAGCGATCATGGTGGCCGCCATGGCGCCGATCATGACGACGTCGCCATGCGCAAAATTGATCAACCCGATAATGCCGTACACCATCGTGTAGCCCAGCGCGACCAGCGCATAGACGCTGCCCAGCGTCAGGCCGTTGATGAGTTGTTGTATGAAGATGTCCATAGGGGCCGAGCCTGTCTGGTGCTCACAGAGGAAAAAACCGCGCCGCGCGGGCGCGATGCCGCGCGGCGGTCAGGAGGCGGCGCGGGCGCTGGCGCCCGCGCGTTGCCGGCCGGCTCAGTTGGCCTGGCTGACCATGGTTTCCACCATTTCCCACTTGCCGTTCTTGACTTCGTAGATGGTGACCGAAATTTCTTTCAGGTCGCCCTTGGCGTCGTAGGCAATGTGGTCGCTCGTTGCGCCCTTGCGCTCGAGCTTGGCGAGCTTGGGCAGGTAGTCGGCCGGATCGGCCGAATCGGCCTGCTCGATGGCGGTGATCATGTTCCAGGCGCCATCGTAGGCATACGGCGCATACACGCCGGGAGCCTTCTTGAAGCGGGCCTCGTAGCGCTGGGCGAAGTCTTTGCCCGCCGCCATTTTTTCCAGCGGCACGCCCGCCAGCGAGGCGTACGTGCCGTCGGCGGCGTCGCCGGCCAGCTTGATGAAGGTGTCGCTGCGGGTCATTTCTCCCGACACCAGCGGCGCCTTCAGGCCCAGCCGCACCAGCTGCCGCTTCATGGGGCCGGATTGCGCGTCGAGGCCGCCGTAGAAGATGGCATCGGGCTCGGAAGCCTTGATGTTGGTCAGGATGGACGTGAAGTCGTTGGCCTTGTCGGTGGTGTACTCGCGGCGCACGATCTCGCCGCCCGCCTTCTTGACCGCCTTCTCGACCTCGTCGGCCAGCCCCTGGCCGTAGGCGGTGCGGTCATCGATGATGGCGACCTTCTTGGCCTTCAGGTTCTCGACAATGAACTTGCCCACCGCGGCGCCCTGCTGGGTGTCGCTGGTCATCATGCGGAAGGTGGTGTCGTAGCCCTGGTTCGTGTATTCGGGCGAGGTCGCCATGGCGATCTGCGGCAGGCCGGCTTCGTTGTACACGCGCGAGGCGGGAATCGTGGTGCCCGAATTGAAGTGCCCCAGGATGCCGTCGACGTCTTCATCGACCAGCTGCTGCGCCACCTGCACGGCGGTGCGCGGGTCGGCCTGGTCGTCGCGCGACACCAGCACGAACTTGGCGGTTTCGCCGTCGATCTTGATGCCCTTCTTGTTGGCCTCTTCCAGGGCCAGGGTCAGCCCGTTCTGCATATCTTCGCCATAGTGCGACTGCGGACCGGTCAGAGGCGCGGCGAAGCCGAACTTGATGTCTTCGGCGTGAACGGCGCCAGCCATGCAGGCTGCTGCCAGTGCGGCCAGCAAGGCCGGGCGGGAAAACGCGGATTTCATATGAACCCTCCTGTGTGAATGGGGTGGCACAAAGGCCCGCCGCGGCTCGTGGCGCGGGAGACTTTTCTTATTGGCCGTCCGGCAGCGCCGGACGGACCTGGATGATGATCCGGCAACGGCTCGCGCCGGTTGCCGCCGAAAAAGTTGCACCGGATTGTCGGCCAGGTGCAACCCCGGGTGCTATTGGAGATAACCCGTGCTTGAACGAGGCATACCAGGGTTGCATGGCGGTTCCCCCTAGCCGATCGACATCAGGCTGGCGTTGCCGCCGGCCGCCGCCGTATTGACGCTGACCGAGCGTTCCGCCAGCAACTGCTCCAGCGCATAGGCCGCCCCTGCCGCCAGGGCGTCAGAGGTAAGCCCCTGCACGCCCAGGATCGGGCCTTCGCGGGCGGCGATGCGTTCGTTCCAGGCGCGCAGCGCATCGCCGTCGCCCTCGAACAGCACGCCATGGAACGTGGCGTCGTCCACTTCGGCGTCGGCCAGGAACGACACCTGCCCGCCGGCCGCGGCATGCCAGGCTCGCGCGGCGGGCGTATCCAGGAACAGCGCCGCGTTGCCGGTAGCCTGGGCAGCGGCATATTGGGCCCGCGCTCCGGCCTCGGTGGCCGCCACGCACAGCACCGCGCCGCGCGCCTGCAGGCAGTAGGTGTTCTGCTCGCCGGTCGGGCCGGGCAGCGTCAGCACGCGCGGCAGCGGGCCGGCGCCATCGACGCCCGGCGGCAGGCCCGCCGGCCGCGTGGCCAGCAGGCGGTACATGTACAGCGGCCCGCCCGCCTTGGGGCCGGTGCCGGACAGGCATTCGCCACCGAAGGGCTGCACGCCCACCACCGCGCCGACGATGTTGCGGTTGACGTACATGTTGCCGGCGTGCACGCGCTGCGTGACGCGGCCGATCGTTTCGTCAATGCGGCTGTGCACGCCGAAAGTCAGGCCATAGCCCGTGCCGTTGATCTGCTCCAGCACCTGGTCCAGCGCTTCGCGCGGGTAGCGCAGCACGTGCAGCACCGGCCCGAACACTTCGCGCGTCAGCTCGCTCACGCTGCTGATCTCGATGAGGGTGGGCGGCACGAAGGTGCCGTGACGGCAGCCGCTGCCGAGCTCGACCTGGTCGACGCGGTGCCCCGCCGCGCGCATGGCGTCGATGTGGCGCAGGATGTTGTCGCGCGCCTCGGCATCGATGACCGGCCCCACGTCGGTGGACAGCTGGTCGGGATTGCCCACGCGCAGTTCGCGCATGGCGCCGCGCAGCATGTGCAACACATGGTCGGCGCTGTCTTCTTGCAGGCACAGCACGCGCAACGCCGAACAGCGCTGCCCGGCCGAGTCGTAGGCGGAATTCAGCACGTCGAACACCACCTGCTCGGCCAGCGCCGAGGAGTCGACCACCATGGCGTTCTGCCCGCCCGTCTCGGCGATCAGCGGAATAGTATGGCCGCGGTCGTCCAGCCGGCCGGCCAGGGTGCGGGCGATCAGGCGCGCCACGTCGGTAGAGCCGGTGAACATGACGCCATCGATCGCCGGGCTGGCCACCAGCTGCGCGCCGACCGTCTCGCCGCGGCCCGGCAGCAACTGCACCGCGCCGGCAGGCACGCCGGCCGCGCGCAGCGCCTGCACCGCCTGCGCGGCGATCAGGCAGGTTTGCTCGGCCGGCTTGGCGATTACCGTGTTGCCCGCCACCAGCGCGGCGGCGACCTGACCCGTGAAAATGGCCAGCGGGAAATTCCAGGGGCTGATGCACAGCACCGTGCCCAGCGGCCGGTGCGTGTCGTTGTCGAACTCGCGCTCGGCCTGCTCGGCGTAATAGCGCAGGAAATCGACCGCTTCGCGCACTTCGGCAATGGCGTTGGGCAGCGACTTGCCCGCCTCGCGCACGATCAGGCCCAGCAGCGGCTGCATGCCCTCTTCCAGCAGCTGCGCGGCGCGGCGCAGGCACTGGGCGCGTTCGGCCACCGGCGTGGACTGCCAGATCGGCGCGGCGTTGTCGGCCACCTGCAGGGCGGCATCGACCTCATCGGGCCGGGCCTCGACCACCTGCCCCACCACGTCGCGATGGTCGGCCGGGTTTCGCACGTCCACGGCGCGCCCGGCATCCCAGGCCACGGCATCGTCGCCCAGCATCGGCGCGGCCCGCCAGGGCGTGGCCGCGCTGGCCAGCAAGGCCGCCGCAAGCGACCCCAGCCGATGCTCGTTGGTGAGGTCCAGGCCGGCGGAGTTCAGCCGCGCGCCGCTGCCGGGCGGGCCGTACAGGTCGCGCGGCAAGGGAATTTTCTCGTGCGGAGCGCCCAGCGGCGAAATCCGCGAGGCCACCTCGACCGGATCGGCCACCAGTTCGTCCACCGGGATGCTCTCGTCGCCGATCAGGTTCACAAACGAAGTGTTGGCGCCATTTTCGAGCAGGCGGCGCACCAGGTAGGCCAGCAGCGTCTCGTGGGTGCCCACGGGCGCATAGATGCGGCACGGGCGGTTCAGCTTGTTCTGCGCCACCGGCCCGACCACTTCTTCGTACAGCGGCTCGCCCATGCCGTGCAGGCACTGGAACTCGTATTGGCCGGGATAGTAGTTCTGGCCCGCCAGGTGGTACACGGCCGCCAGGGTGTAGGCGTTGTGCGTGGCGAACTGCGGATACACCGCCTCGGGCGCGCCCAGCAGCTTGCGCGCGCAGGCCAGGTATGCCACGTCGGTGTAGACCTTGCGGGTATAGACCGGGTAGCCCTCCAGCCCGTCGACCTGGGCCTGCTTGATTTCGCTGTCCCAGTAGGCGCCCTTGACCAGGCGCACCATGATGCGATGGCGGGTGCGCCGCGCCAGGTCGATCACGTAATCGATCACGAAGGGCGCGCGCTTCTGGTAGGCTTGCACCACGAAGCCGATGCCGTTCCAGCCGTCCAGCTCGGGCGCCAGGCACAGCGCTTCGAGCAGGTCGAGCGAGATTTCCAGGCGGTCGGCTTCTTCGGCGTCGATGTTCAGACCTATGTCGTAGCTGCGCGCAAGAACGGTCAGCGCCTTGACGCGCGGCAGCAGCTCTTCCATGACGCGCTCGCGCTGTGCGCGCGAGTACGTGGGATGCAGGGCCGACAGCTTGATGGAAATACCTGGGCCTTCGTAGATGCCGCGGCCCGCCGCCGCCTTGCCGATGGCATGGATGGCCTGCTCGTACGATGCGTAATAGCGGTCGGCGTCTTCGCTCGTGGTGGCCGCCTCGCCCAGCATGTCGTACGAATAGCGAAAGCCCTTGGCCTCGAGCTTGCGGTTGTTGGCCAGCGCCTCGGAAATGGTCTGGCCTGACACGAACTGCTCGCCCATCATGCGCATGGCCAGATTGACGCCCCTGCGCACCAGCGGCTCGCCGCCCTTGCCGATCAGGCGCGTCAGCGCCTTGGACAGCGACTGCTCGCTATTGACCGCCACCAGCTTGCCGGTCAGCATCAGGCCCCAGGTGGCCGCATTCACAAACAGCGATTGCGAACCGCCCATGTGCGCGCGCCAGTCGCCGCGCGAGATCTTGTCGCGGATCAGCGCGTCGCGCGTGGCGCGGTCGGGAATGCGCAGCAACGCCTCGGCCAGGCACATCAGCGCGACGCCTTCCTGGCTGGACAGCGAGAATTCCTGGATCAGCCCCTCTACCCCGCCGCCGCCGCGCTTGTCGCGCAGCGCCTGCACCAGGCGCGAGGCCATGGCGTGGATCTTCTCGGTATGGGGCATGCGCGCCTGGCCCAGCAACAACGGCACGCATTCCGGCTCGGGGCGGCGATACGCCGCCGTGATGGCCGCGCGCAGCACCGACTGGGGCTGCACGTCCTGGCCGAACTCGAAGAACGGCGGCGTGGCGGGCTGCGCGCCCGTGTCGGCGTCTTCGAGGTCGGCTTCGTCTTGCGACAGATGGGTGATTTCCGCTGGCAACTGGCCGCGTTCGATCTTGTCGAGGTACGCCAGGAGCGCCTGCTTATGCAGCCAGTGCGGGGTGCAGCTCAGTTTCCGCGCGGCGGCCTTCAGGCGGTCGCGCAAGGTGTCATCCACCTTGACGCCCAGTGTGGTGCTGGCCATGATGAATTCGGTTCCTCAGCTTATGCGGCAATACCCACGGCCCAGCCGGGCCGCGCCTTGCCGATTCCGGTCAAACCCGGATACTAAGGAAGATGCAACCCACTTTGAATTATGGTTAACCTTTAAGGGTTTACCCCTGCAAACACACCCTTATCAGGTGCAACCCCAGAGCTGGATCTGGGGGCCGGCCGGCGTGGCGCGCGCGCCACCCGAGTCGATCGCCGAGGCGATGGTCTGCGCCAACAGCGCCACCGCCTGCTGCTGGGCCTGCACCAGGGCCGGGATGCCCAGGCCATCGGCTGGCATCTGCACCGTGGCGCGGCAAATCAGGGCCCGGGCGCCCTTGAGTTTGATGGGCCGCACGCGCCAGGTGGCGTCCAGCCGCGCCGGCCCGCCCGACACCATGTCGAAGCGCTGCACGTCGACCTGTACGCGCCACACCGGCGTGTCCTCGGCCGGTTGCAGGGCCTGGACATCGAGCGCGCCCAGGGCATGCGTCAGGCCATCGGATAGCGCGGCGCCGATCTCGTCGGACAACGGCGCTGCCCAGCGATGCGAATACAGCGGCGTCAGCGCTCCGTCGCCCTCGGACTTGGCCAGCATGATCTGCGGCTGGTCGGCCTGCAGGGGCACCGACACGGGAGCCACCTCGATCTGGAAGGCGGCCCGCTGCGCGGCGGCCGGCGCCGCCTGAGGAGCCGGTTGCAGCGTGTAGAAGCGCGCCGGCGGCGACATGGCGCAGCCGGCCAGCGCGGCCGCCAGGGCCAGCGCGGACAGTGAAAGCCGGAGGTATCGGGAAAAGGACATGGGTCAGTTCCTGGTAGCGCCGGGCAGCGGATCATCACCGCGACCGCGAATCAGGGCTTCTGGATTGGCCTGCAGGTAATCGGCCAGGGTGCGCAGCGAACGGGCGGCCCGGGCCAGCTCTTGCATGGCGCGCTCGGCATTGGCCGGCAGCGCCGCGTCGTTGGCCAGCAACTGGTTGATGTTGTCGATCGACTTGCGCGCGGCACGCAGGGTTTCGCGCGCTTCGGGCGCCAGCGTCTTGTCCAGGCTGGACATCAGCCTGGAGGTGCTCGACAGGGTCGTGCGCAGATCGCGGCCGATCTGGTCGAACGGGATCTTGTCGATACGGTCGACGATGTTGGTGATCTGCTGCTGCAGTTGTTCCAGGTTGCCCGGGATAGTGGGGATGACGACCGGATCGGTAATGTGGAACTCGACCGGATCGGCCTTGGGGAAATGCGCCAGCACGATGTAGAGCTGGCCGGTCAGCAGGTTGGCGGTACGCAACTGTGCGCGCAGGCCGTGCTTGATCATGGAGGCCAGCAGCTTGCCTTCGGTGTCGTCGCCAGACTCGAGGGCGCGCTCGTGCACCCGGTCGTAGACCGATCCCAGGCGTTCGGGATACAGCGACGCATCGACCATGGCGAAGAAGCGTTTCTTGTTGGAATCGAAGTCGACGGTGATGCGCGTGACTTCACCCAGCGCGATGCCCTGGAAGTCGATCGTGGCGCCCACGCTCAGGCCGCGCACCGACTGGTCGAAACGCATGCGGATAGGCACGGGGTCGCCATCGGGGTTCGCCTTGGCGTCGGTCTCGCTGGCATACAGCTGGAACTCGCTGCCGGCCTCGGCGGCGCCCGAATCGTTGAGGTTGATCGGCGCGAACGCGACCCCGCCCAGCGCGAGCGACACCAGAGACTGGGTATGCAGCTTCAGCCCGTTGCCGTCGACCGACAGGTCGACGCCGCTGGCATTCCAGAAGCGCGCGCCGCGCGTCACGAATTTGTCGTTGGGAGAATCGATGAAGACTTCGACATTGACGGCGTTGCCGCTTTCGTCGAGCTCGTAGCCGATGACCCGGCCGACATTGATGCGGCGAAAGTAAACCGGCGAGCCGATGTCCAGCGACCCCAGGTCATGGGCCTTCAGGACGAAGCGCTTGCCGTCGCGGTCGTGCGTGACGGGCGGCGGCGTTTCCAGGCCCACGAACTCGAACTTGGTGGCGCTGGTCGCGGCCCCTGCCCCATCGACCGCATCCACGCCAATGTAGGCGCCGGAAAGCAGCGTGCCCAGGCCCGACACGCCGCTGATGCCCAGCCGCGGCCGTACCACCCAGAAGTTGGTGCCCTCGGTGGCCAGGCCGGCGGCGTCTTTGACGAGCTCCGCCTGCACGATGACCTTGGAGCGGTCGTCGTTGAAGCGAATGCTGTGCACCGTGCCCACTACCACGTCTTTGTAGCGCACCTGGGTCTTGCCGACCTCGATGCCCTCGGCGGTGTTGAACTGGATGGAGATTTCCGGACCGGTTTGCATCCAGGTGCGAACCACCAGCGACAGGCCGGCCAGCAAGGCCACGATGGGCACCAGCCATATCCAGGAAATGCGCCGCTGCTTCTTGCGGGTGACTTCCGGGGCGTCGACGCCGTTGCTGGAAGGTGGAGGTGTCTGCTCGGCCATATAGAGTGTGGATGTGCGAGGCTATGCCGTATTTTGCCCGGGCGCCGCGGGCATGTCGCCCCCCGCGGGCCGGTCGGCGCCGGCCTCGCCGCGCGGCGCCTGGTCCCAGGCAGTGCGCGGATCGAAGCTCATGGCCGCGAGCATGGTCAGGATGACCACCAGGCCGAACGCACCGGCCGCCGGGCCGGCCGAGATTTCGAACAGGCCCTGGAAATGCGCCAGGGCTGACAACAATATCACGACGAAGACGTCGAGCATCGACCATTGCCCGATGAACTCCACCAGTTCGTACAGCCGGGTGCGCTGGCGCAGGTTGAGCTGGCTGCGCAGCTGCACGGCGATGGCCAGCACCACCAGCGCGAGAATCTTGGTGAGCGGCACCACGATACTGGCCACGAACACGATCAGGGCGATGTCCCATGAGCCCGTATGCCAGAGCTCGACCACGCCGCCCAGGATGGTATGGCCGCTGTCGCCGAAGAACAGCGAATTGATGTTCATGATGGGCAGCACATTGGCGGGCACGTACAACACGGCCGCGGCCAGCAGCAGCGCCCAGGTGCGGGCCAGGCTGTCGGGTTTGCGGTAGTGCAGCACCGCCCGGCAGCGCATGCAGCGCGGCGCCGGTCCGTCGTGGTCATGGGCGGCCAGCGCCTGCACCTGGCCGCAGACATGACAGCCGGCCAATAGCTGGCCCGGTTGCGCGCGCGGCACATGCACCGGCGCCACGCCGCTTTCCTCGGCATAGCGCCATATCGCGTGCGGCGACAGACGGGAAAGCATAGTCAGCAGCACCGTCAGGACCGCAAAGGCATACAGGCCGGGCTCGGGCCCGACCCGGGCCATGCCGGCCAGCTTGACCACGGCCACCACCACTCCCAGCAGGAACACCGGCACCATGCACCATGGCCGCAGCATGCCCAGCAAGCGCATGGCCGGCCGCAAGCCGCGGGGTTCGCGGCCGCGGGTCAACGGCCACAGCACCCACGCCAGCAGGCACAACTGCAACAGCGGCAGGCCGAAGCCGGCCAGGCCGGTCATGGTGGCGGTCATGACGTAGCCCTGCTGCCAGGTCATGGCGACCGCGTCGAGCAGCGAGGCATCGCGGACCAGGCCGCGCACCGACATGGAAACGACCGGATAGCCGTTGGCCACCACGAATACGATCAGCGCGGTCAGCGTGAGCGCCAGCCAGCCCGACACGCTGAGGCCGCTATAGCGCCACAGGATGGTGCCGCAGCGCGAGCAAGTCGCGGTCTCGCCGCGCTGCAGTTCGTGGCGCCTGAAGATGCTGGCGCAGTGTTCGCACGAGATCAGGGGCTCACGGGCCAAAACCGGGCCTTAGTCGACCAGCTCGACTTCCTGCTTGTCTGGCGCGCCAGAACCCGGCGATTTGCCTGCGCCGTCGAAGCTGAGCCGCACCTTGCCGGCCTCGTCGAGATCCACCGTGACCGTGCCGCCGTCGGCCAGCTTGCCGAACAGCAGTTCGTCGGCCAGCGCCCGGCGGATGGTGTCCTGGATGAGCCGCTGCATGGGCCGGGCGCCCATGAGCGGGTCGAAGCCCTCTTTGGCCAGGTGCTCGCGCAACCCGTCGGTGAATACGGCCTCGACACGGCGCTCGTGCAATTGGTCTTCGAGCTGCATCAGGAACTTGTCGACCACGCGCAGGATGATCTCGCGCGACAGCGGCGCGAACGGAATGATGGCGTCGAGCCGGTTGCGGAATTCCGGCGTGAACATGCGCCGGATTTCGGCCATTTCGTCGCCCACCACCCGGCTGTTGGAAAAACCTATGGCCGGCCGGTTGAGGGTTTCCGCGCCCGCGTTGGTGGTCATGATGATGATGACGTTGCGGAAATCGGCCTTGCGCCCGTTGTTGTCGGTGAGCGTGCCGTGGTCCATCACCTGCAGCAGGATGTTGAACACATCGGGATGCGCTTTCTCGATTTCGTCGAGCAGCAGCACGCAATGCGGCTGTTTGGTGATGGCTTCGGTGAGCAGGCCGCCCTGGTCGAAGCCCACGTACCCCGGCGGCGCGCCGATAAGGCGCGACACGGCATGGCGTTCCATGTATTCGGACATGTCGAAACGCAGCAGCTCGACGCCCATGATGAAAGCCAGCTGGCGCGCCACTTCGGTCTTGCCCACGCCAGTGGGCCCCGAGAACAGGAACGAGCCGATCGGACGATCGGGCTTGCCCAGGCCGGAGCGCGCCATCTTGATGGCGGCTGACAAGGCTTCGATGGCGGTATCCTGGCCGAACACCACGGTCTTGAGGTCGCGGTCGAGCGTGGCCAGCTTGCTGCGGTCGTCGTTGGACACCGACTGCGGCGGGATGCGCGCGATTTTCGAGACGATGTTCTCGATGTCGATCTTGCCGATAAGCTTTTTCTGGCGCGAGCGCGGCAGCAGGCGCTGCGCGGCGCCCGCTTCGTCGATGACGTCGATGGCCTTGTCGGGCAGGTGGCGATCGTTGATATAGCGCGCCGACAGTTCGGCCGCTGCGCTGAGCGCGGCAGCCGAATAGCGCACGTTGTGGTGTTCTTCGAAGCGGCTCTTCAGGCCGCGCAGAATCTGCACCGTCTGCTCGACGCTGGGTTCGGAGACATCGATTTTCTGGAAGCGGCGCGACAGCGCGTGGTCTTTTTCGAAGACCCCGCGGAACTCGGTGTAGGTGGTGGCGCCGATGCACTTGAGCTGCCCGGACGACAGCGCCGGCTTGAGCAGGTTGGATGCATCGAGCGTGCCGCCCGAGGCCGAGCCCGCGCCGATGAGGGTATGGATTTCGTCGATGAACAGGATGGCGTCGGGATTGCCGCGGATCTGCTTGAGCACGCCCTTCAGGCGCTGTTCGAAATCGCCCCGGTACTTGGTGCCCGCCAGCAGCGCGCCCATGTCGAGCGCGTAGACGTGCGCGCCCTGCAGGATTTCGGGCACTTCGCCGCGCGTGATGCGCCAGGCCAGGCCTTCGGCGATGGCGGTCTTGCCCACGCCGGCCTCGCCCACCAGCAGCGGGTTGTTCTTGCGGCGCCGGCACAGCACCTGGATGACGCGCTCGACTTCATGCTCGCGGCCGATGAGCGGATCGATGCGGCCGGCCAGGGCCGCCGCGTTCAGGTCGTTGGCGTACTGGTCGAGCGGCGACTGGCGCGACTCGGACGGTTCTTCGAGGCCAGGCTGCTCTTTGGGGGCCGCCGCGGATTCTTCCTGCGGCTGCTTGGTGATGCCGTGCGACAGGAAATTGACCACGTCCAGGCGCGTGACGCCCTGCTGCTGCAGGTAGTACACCGCGTGCGAGTCTTTTTCGCCGAAAATGGCCACCAGCACGTTCGCGCCGGTAACCGGCTTCTTGCCGGTGCCGCCCGCCGAAACGTGCATGATGGCGCGCTGGATCACCCGCTGGAAACCCAGGGTGGGCTGGGTGTCGACCTCGGCCCCCGTGGGAATGACCGGCGTGTTCTCGGACACGAACTGACGCAGATTACGGCGCAAGTCATCCAGATTGGCAGCGCAGGCGCGCAGGACTTCCACCGCCGACGCGTTGTCGAGCAGCGACAGGAGCAGATGCTCGACGGTAATGAATTCATGGCGAGCCGAACGGGCCTCGACAAAAGCCATATGCAGGCTGACTTCAAGCTCTTGGGAAATCACGCTTCCTCCGTAACGCATCGAAGCGGTCGAAATACACGATTCATATTCTAAGCTGATCAGGGCGTAACGCCAGCGATTTCAAAAACCACACGGTCGTAACGGCCTTGTTCATCCATGGCGGTCAGGGTATAGCGGCCATTGTGCACCATCGACAGTGTCAGCGGCGCCGGCGCCGGGCCGCGCTCGCGCACGCGCCCGTCGAGCATCCACCACACCTGGCCGCGCGCGCCCTGCACGTTTACATCCAGTACTACCTCTTGCCGACCCGGCACCGGCCGCAACACCGATCCGTCGGCGACCCCCTGCACGCGCAGCGGGCCGCTGGCTGCGTCAGCATAGCCGGCGAAGCTGGGCGGCACCGTGTCGTCCAGCGCCCAGGCCGCGCGCGGCTGGGCGCACGACCCGGCCTGCGCGCTGCCCTGCCGCCAGCCGCCCGGCCAGCAGGTGACCACGGGCCGCACGCTGGCCGGCCGCGGCGCGCGAAGCGCGGCGCCGGCAGGCAGCACCGCGGCGATGTCGCGCAGCAACGGCGCAGCCACATTGGCGCCAAAAAAACCCGGATTAGGCGTGCCGTCGGGCCGCCCCACCCACACGCCGATGGTCCAGGCGTCGGTAACACCCACCGCCCAGGCATCGCGAAAGCCGAAACTGGTGCCGGTTTTCCAGGCCAGTTGTCGGCCGGCCTGCAGCAGGGGCCGGTCGGGGTGGCCGCCGCCTTCGAGAATATCGCGCACGATCCAGGCCGCCCCAGGGCTCATCATACGGGACTCGACCCGTGGCTGTCCCGGCGCCAGGCGCGGCCGCCCGGCCAGCCCCCCGCGCGCCAGCGCCCGATAGGCGCCGACCAGTTCTTCTAATGTGGTGCCGGCCCCGCCCAAAATCAAGCTCAGGTTGGGCACGGCGCCGTCCGGCATGCGCAGGCGCACGCCGCCGGCCAGCAGCATCGAGGCAAAGCGCGACGGCCCGACGCGGTCAAGCAGGTCGACCGCGGGCACGTTCAGCGAGCGCTGCAGCGCCTGCGCCACGCTTACCGGACCCGAGAACGCCGCCTGGAAGTTCCCCGGGGCATAGCCGCCGAACGACAGCGGCGCGTCCAGCAGCAGGCTTTCGGAATGCACCAGCCCCTCGTCCAGCGCCTGCGCGTACAGGAACGGCTTCAAGGTCGAACCCGGGGAGCGCACCCCGCGCACCATATCCACGTGCGAGTAGCGGCTGTCGTCCGAGAAATCGGCCGAGCCCGCATAGGCCTTGACGGCCAGCGTATCGTTGTCCATGACCAGCACGGCCATCGATACCTTCGGCGGCAAGGCATCGACCCGGTCGAGCAGCATGCGCTCGGCGGTGGCCTGGATGTTGGCGTCGAGCGTCGACGCCACGATGGCCGGCCGCCGGCCGGCGCTTTGCTGGCCGGCCAGCAGGCGCCGGGCCGCCAGCGGGGCCAGCCAGTGCGCCCGCAACGGCGGCGCCACCACGGTCTCGATCTTGGCGTCGGCCACGGCGGCGGCGCCCCAGCCGCGCGCCGTCATGCGGTCGAGCACCTTGTCGCGTGCTGCCTGGGCCGCCCGGGGGTGGCGGTCGGGACGCAGGCGCGACGGAGCCTGCGGCAAGGCGGTCAGCAAGGCTGCCTCGGCCGGGCTGAGATCGCGGGCGGACTTGCCCAGCCACAGGCGCGCGCCCATTTCCACGCCCTCGACAATGCCGCCCATGGGCGCGTGCGTCAGGTACATGGCCAGGATCTCGTCCTTGCCATAGTGCCATTCGAGCTGCAGCGCGCGGGCGATCTGGCGCAGCTTGGCGGCCAGCGACCGCGAGGGCTGGGCAGCCAGTCGCGTATCGACCAGGCGGGCCACCTGCATCGTCAGGGTCGAGCCGCCCGATACGATGCGCCCGTGCGCCAGCCATTGCCAGCCCGCGCGCGCCAACGCCACCGGATTCACCCCCGGATGCCAGTAGAACCAGCGGTCTTCGTAGCCCAGCAGGGTTTGCAGGTAAGCAGGCGCCACCTCGCCGGGCGCAACCGGATAGCGCCACATGCCGTCGCGGCTGGGATAGGCGCGCAGCGGCGTGCCGTCGGCCGCCACCACCACCGCCGCCCCGCCGCCGTCGATGGCGGGCAAGGGAAACAGGCGGTCGAGCGCGAGCAGCGCCGCCGCCCCCATGGCCAGCAGGCTGCCCAGCAACGCCAGCCGCCGGCGCGCGCGGCCGCCCTTTCTTATTGCGGCGCGGCGCCGCGGTCGCGGATCTCGATGGGGCTCCATCGTTCGCCTACGCCTCGCAATTCGGGCCGGTACATGTCTTCAGCCACGCTGGACGGCACGGCATAACGCCCCGGCGTGACGACCCGCGCCATGTAGAACACCTCGACAGTATTGCGGTCGAGGGCCACGGCAGCCACGTAGCGGTCGTCGCGGAATTCGCGGTGCTTGATGGCCGGGTTGGCCAGCGCGTCAGCCACCCGCGTCCCGCCGATTTGCCAATCTTGCATGTCGGGGCTTTGCGACAGGTTCAGGTTTTCGACTTCCAGGCCGGCCGGCACGCGATCGACCACCAGCGCGTCGGGCAATACCTGGTTGGCCGACACGCGCAGCTTCACCACCAGCAGGTCGCCCGTATGCAGCACGCCACCGTCCCAGGGCCGGCCGTCTGGCGTGTACCAGCTGCGCTGCAGGCGGATAGCGTCGCTGCGCGGCGCGGGCGGTTCCTGCCGGGTGGCCTGCAGGTCGAGCTCGACGAACAGCGGCTGCGTGCCGGTATTCGTGAGCTGCAGGGCAGCCACGTCGGCGCCGCGCAAGGCCACGCTGCGATCGGCGGCGCCGGTCAGCTCCTGGCGCCCGGCGGCGGTAGCCAGCGATGCCGCCCAGGGTTGGCCCGCGTCGCCGCCTGCCGCGCCGGCGGCCAGCACCAGCGCCATCTGCTCCTGGGTCGACAGGTAGGAACGCCCCTGCAGGCGGCTGTCGAGCTGCGCCAGCCAGGTTTCACGGCCCTGCTCAGCCAATTGGTATTTCGCCGCCAGCGCGTAGGCCAGCGCGTAATCGCGCACCGCGCTGCCGTAATCGCCCAGCCATTCGTCCCAGTAGCCGCTGCCCCCATGGCGCTGATAGCCATAGCCGCGCGCCTGCGCCAGCTCGACAGCCTGCTCCATGCGCGCCGCATCGCCCATGAGCTGGAATGCCGCGGCCAGCTGGATCAAGGGCAACGGCGACAAGGCGCGTTCCTGGTAGCGGTCGAACAACTGGCGCACCGTCGACAGCGGGGCCTGGCGATCGCGCGCGAGCACCAGCGCCGCGGCCGCAAAACCGGCAAAGCGGCGGTGATCGTTGCGCAGCGTGGTGGCGTAGTCGCTGTCGACGCGTCCGCTTTGCAGTTGGCGGCGCAGCCTGTCGGGCCAGGTGCCGAAGCTGCCGGCGCTTTGCTGCACTTGCTCCAGCAACCACCGCTTCGGGCGCTCCAGCGCGTCGTCGGGCACCGCGAACTGGCGGTCGCGCGCGTCCTGCATGAAGCCGGTGGCATACGCCGTCAGCCAGACGTCGCGCGCCGAGGCATCGCCCCACAGCGAATACGCGCCCGACGCGTTACGCATGCCGGCCAGGCGGCCCAGCGCCCCGGCGACCTTCTCGGCGCGGGCTTCGCGGCTGCGCACTGGCAGGCCGAAGCGCTGCGCGTCGGCATCGTCGATCAGCACCCAGGGCAAGGTGGCGCTGATGGTCTGCTCGGTGCATCCATACGGATAGCTGAGCAAGCGCTGTACCAGGCGCCCCACGTTGATGGGCGGCCGGTTCGACAGGCTGAGGCTCGCACTGACCGAATCGGGGTAATAGCCCGCCACCAGCGCCGCGCCGGGCGCGAAGCTGGCGCCCGGCGCCAGCCGCACGCGCCGCAGCTGGTTTTCGGGGGCATGGGCCGGCTGCACCTGCAGCACCGATTCGCGCACGATGTGCACCGGCTTGGCGCCGCCCTTGCCGTCGATCTGCAGCCGCAGCTGCCCCAACCCGTATGAGCCGGTCGCCGTGGCCACGAAACGCAAGGTAGTGCGCTGGCGGTCCTGCAGCGTGACCGTGCGCGTGCCATCGGCAATGGCCAGCGGATCGAGCGCGCGCAGGTCCACCGTGACCCGCTGCGTGGCGCCGCTGAGGTTGGTGACATCCAGCGCCACGGCGGCCTGGTCGCCCGGCGTGATGAAGCGCGGCGTGCTGAGTTCGGCCACGATGGGCGCGGCCACGACCATCTCGGCATCGGCGCTGCCGTATTTTTCGTCGCTGAAAGCCACCGCCATCAGGCGTAGCGTGCCGTTGAAGTCGGGCAGGTCAAGCGGGATGTCGGCCTGGCCCTGCGCATCGAGCGCCACCGGCCCCGAGAACAGGTCGACCAGCTTGACCTTGCGCGGCAGGCTGCGGCTGTCGCCGCGCAGCGCCGCGTCGCCGCCCCATTTCAGCCGGCCGCGGGTGCCGTCCATTTTTTCGATCAGTTTGCCGTACATGTCGCGCAGTTCGGCGGCATAGCGGTGCTTGCCGAAGAAGAAATCGAGCGGATCCGGCGTCGCGTACTGGTTGATGTTCAGGATGCCGACATCGACCGCCGACAGGGTGACCATGGCCTGCCCGCCCTGCGCGCCGTCGACCTTGACGCGGACGGTGGCGCGCTTTTCGGGCTCGACTTTGGCCGGGGCTTCGAGCGCCACGCCCAGCTTGCGCTCGGCGCTGCCGATGGGCAGGAATGCCAACCCCAGCGCACGGGCCGGCGTGACCCGGTCGCCGGCGCTGCCGGGGCGGAACACCACGGCCGACACGTACAGGTCGTGCCGCTTCCAGGCCGGGTCGACGGGAATCTCAAGAGGCGTGCCGGAAGCTTGCACCGGCACCCAGCGCGACCACAGCATGCGGTCGCCCTCGACCGTGACCAGTGCCTGCCCGTCGTGCGGCGGCGTAATGGTCAGCCTGACGGTATCCCCCGGCCGGGCGGGCACGCCTTCGAGCTTCATCTGCACCCGGTCGGGCCGGTTGCCCACGGCCTCGGCGTCTTGCGCGCCCCACCCTGCGTAGAAGCGGTAGCGCGCCACCTGGCCGGTCTGGGGGTCGGCGATCTCGAGCCGGTAGCGACCCCAGCCAACCGGCAGCGACAACGTCGTGCGATCGG
This sequence comes from Bordetella petrii, assembly GCF_000067205.1. NCBI lineage: Bacteria > Pseudomonadati > Pseudomonadota > Betaproteobacteria > Burkholderiales > Alcaligenaceae > Bordetella > Bordetella petrii. The sequence goes on from NC_010170.1 coordinate 2,792,089, forward strand.
GCAGCGCAATAACGCGCGATTCCACCAGTTCGTCGGTATCGGTGTAGCCGCTGTTCCAGCCGCGCTGATCGTCGTAACGCCAGTAATAGCGGCGGTTTTCACGGTACAGGCGCAATTGCGCCTCGGGCAGCGCCGCCACCTTGCCGGCGGTGTCTACGCGCACCACTTCAAAGCCGGCCGGCGCGCCTTCGCGGGTGACGTCGTCGTCAAACAGCGGGCGCACGGCAATCAGCTTGTCGGCCGGCCAGACGCTGCGCTCGATCGAGCGCACCACGGGCCGCCCGCCTGACTCCAGCAGGCTGGCGGACAACCGCACCCGCAGAGGCGAATTGGCCGCGCCCGCGCCTTGCGGGTCGACCGAAAGTTGCCCCGCGCCCTGGTCGTCGAGCTTGCCTTCGGGCAGTTCTTCGTAATGCCGCAGGGCGTCGTCATTGACGTCGCCGAACACGAAGCCCGGCCATTGCCGGGCCAGCGCGTAGCGGTCGCGCTTGACCTGGAAACTGGCCAGCAGGCGGTTGCCGGCAGCCGGCGCGCCGTACAGGTAATCGCCCTGCACATCGATCTGCCACGGCTCGCCCGGGGCCAGGACGGCCTGGGCGGACTCCAGCCGCAGTTTCATGCGCTCGGGCAGGAACTCCTCGACCTGGAACCACCACGAGGCGTCCGGCGTGCGAGCGGCCGGGTCGACCCGCAGCTCAAGCAACCATTTGCCGGTCTGGGCATCGACGGGCAGGCTGATCGCATGCTCGACATAGCCGGGCGTTTCTTCCGCGGACTGCCATAGTTCGCTGCGCACCAGCCGGCCATCGGGCCGCTTCAAGGTGGCGGTCAGCGGCGCGCGCGGCAACGGGCGGCCATCCGGATCGCGCGGCAATACCGACACCTGGAACGTTTCGCCGGGCCGGTACAGGTTGCGGCCCGCATAGACAAACAAATTGTTGTTGCGGGCGGGATGGCCGCCAATGTCGTATTCGGACAGGTCCAGCGCCGGTTCGCCCAGGGCCAGCACGGTCATTTCGGCGCCGCGCACGGCGCGCACCAGGCGCGCGCGGGCCGGATCGCCGTCAAAGCGCACGTGGCCGTCCTGGTCGGCATGGGCCCGCGCCAGCACTTTGCCGGCGCCGTCCACCAGTTCGACCTCGGCATCGGCCACTGGCTGGCCGCTCTTGAGCGACACGGCATAGGCCTCGATGCGGTCGGCGTAGCGGCGCGTGTGCAGGCCGATGTCGCTCACATAAAAATAGGTGACCTGGTATTCGTAGCGAAAGCGCCCCGGCTCGCTCATGACCGCCACGTAGATGCCGGGTTGCCGCAATTCGGCCAGGGTTTCTACCGGCAGGAACGTCACATGCCGCCGGTTGGGATGGTCGTCGGTAAGAAAGCGGCCCTGGTAGACGCTGGTGGTCAGGCGATGCAGCCGGTCGAGGTCCCAGTTACTGACCGAACCCTTCAGGCTGCGGTTGTCGGAATAGCGCCATTCGTCGTCATCGTCGTCGCCGGCATTGCCCAGGCCCAGCACGTCGTCGAAGAATTCGGCCATATGCTCGGGCGCCACGCGCAGGAACTGCACGTCCACCTCGGGCACATTGACCGTGGTGACGGGCAGGCCGCCGTTCTGCCCGGCCGGCAGCACCACGCCACGGCTGGCAAAGTAGAACGAAGGCGGCATGGCCGGCGTCTGCACGCTGCATTGCAGATCGGCGCCCAGTGTGGCGCCCGCCTGGGCGCCGGGCAGGGCCGCGCGCAGGCGCACGGCATAGCTGCGCTGCGGTTGCACATAAGGGAAATAGACCATGCGCGGGTTGTCGCCCACCACCCAGGCGCCCTGTACCGGTCGCCCCTGGGCTGCCGCAGCGCCGGCAGCCACCACCGACGCCTTGCTGGCCGCGGCGGCGTCCTGCCCGTCTTCGGACGCCTTGACCGCGCCAGTGTCGACGACGTTCAGGAAAGAATCGAGGCCGGCCTTTCGGTCTACCGGCTGAGTGAACGTGACCGCCAGGGCCAGTGTGTCGTTGTATTCGCGGGCCTGGCAATCCAGCACCGCGAACGGATCGGCCTGGCCGACCGTGGCGGCGGCGGGCTGGGCCGAAGCCGGCCGCTGCGGCCGGGATTGCGTCGTGTGATCAGACTGAGCCGATGGCTGGACGGCCGCGGCAGCCGTGTCAGGTGCAGATGGCGCCCCTCCCCGTCCAGCCCACCACCCCAGGCCCACGGCGATCGCCACCACCACCGCCAATATCGCGACAGCGCCCCCTCTTTGACTCATCACATGCCCCTGTACAGCGTGTACGAGCGCCGCGCGCCCTGGATAACCGCCGCCACGCGGCGGATACTAGACTGCTTGTTATACGGGTTCCATGACGCATTGCAACGGATGCTGGCGCGCGCGCGCATACTGGGCAACCTGCGCGATCCGCGTGGCGGCCACATCGCGCGGGTAAACGCCACAGGTGCCACGGCCTTCATGATGGACCTGCAGCATGATGCGGGTGGCATCTTCCTGGTTCTTGCCAAAGAACTTCTGCAGGACCTTCACTACGAATTCCATCGGCGTGTAATCGTCATTGAGCAGCACCACCTGGTACATGGGAGGCGGGGCGGTACGGGCCGGCGCCTTTTCCACAGCCACGTCATGCTGGGTATCCAAGGTCGAACTCATAGGGCGGGATTCTATTGAAACAAGGAACGGCAACGCCGGGACTTACGTAAAATTACACGCAGAAATGCGTAGTTTCCACACTTGACGCCGGAAAGAAAAGCAGAGCATTATCCACGCATTCGGGGGTCCTTGGCTGCATGGAGGCCCACCCGGAAGCCGGAAGGCAAGCAAGCCCAGGCCCAATGCCTTCTGTCAAACATACGATTCAATGAGGCAGTCCGCATGTCTGATACGACCGCAACCGCCGTCCAAGGGGACAATCCCAAATCGACGGGTACCGTCAAATGGTTCAACGATGCGAAGGGATTCGGCTTCATCACGCCCGATGACGGCGGTGAAGATCTGTTCGCGCATTTTTCATCCATCCAGATGAACGGCTTCAAAACCCTGAAAGAAGGCCAGAAAGTGGCGTTCGAAATCATCCAGGGTCCTAAAGGCAAACAGGCATTGAACATCACGTCGGCCTGACGCCCAGTATCTGTACAGCGCCGCCCGCAAGCCGGCCCATCCGGCATCGGGCGGCGTTATTGCCCGGGCGGGGCGCAATGCCCCGCCCTGTTATTTTCCGCCGTTTCCCCATTTCATGTCGACCCATCGCCCGCCGTCCTTCCCGCGCCTTTTCATTCACGCGGCCGTCGCCGTCGCCGCGCTGCTGGGGCTGCCCGCCGGCGCCACGGCCCAGCAGTCGCTCACCATTCCCCAGCGCGGCCTGCCAGTTGCCGAGCTGACCGCCGGCATTCATATCATCCGGGCCGAAGTGGCCAGCACCGAAGACACGCGACGCATCGGCCTGATGCAGCGCCAAAGCCTGCCCGACAACAACGGCATGCTGTTCGTGTTCGAAATGCCGGACCTGCAGTGCTTCTGGATGCGCAACACGCTTCTGCCCCTGTCGATCGCCTTCATTGCCGACGACGGCGCCATCGTGAACATCGCCGACATGGCGCCGCAGACCGACGACGCCCATTGCTCGGCCCGGCCGGTGCGCTACGCCCTGGAAATGGCGCAGGGCTGGTTCGCCACGCATGGCATCAAGGAAGGCAACCGCATCGACGGGCTGCCCTGAGCCTGGGTCAAAGCCCCAGCCCGCGCGGACAGACCTGCGAAGCAATGAAAAAGAGCCGGAAGTTCCGGCTCTTTTCGTTACGCGCGCCGCAAGGTCAGACGCGTTCGAGCACCACCGCGATGCCCTGGCCCACGCCGATGCACATGGTGCACAAGGCGTAGCGGCCGCCAGTGCGATGCAGCTGGTTGATGGCCGTGGTGGCCAGGCGGGCGCCGCTGGCGCCCAGCGGGTGCCCCAGGGCAATCGCGCCGCCATTGGGATTGACGCGCGCGTCGTCGTCGGCAATGCCGAGGTCGCGCAACACCGCCAGGCCCTGCGCGGCAAACGCCTCGTTCAGTTCAATGACGTCGATCTGGTCGAGCTTCAGTCCGGTAAGTTCGAGCACCTTGCGGGTAGCCGGAGCCGGACCCATGCCCATGATGCGCGGCGCCACGCCGGCCGTGGCCATGCCCACCACGCGCGCGCGCGGTGTCAGGCCGTGGCGGGCGGCGGCGCGCTCGTCGGCCAGCAGCAGCGCCGCGGCCCCGTCGTTCACGCCCGAGGCATTGCCGGCCGTCACCGAACCGCCTTCGCGCACCACGCCCTTCAGGCGGCCCAGCGCTTCCAGGCTGGTTTCGCGCGGATGCTCGTCCTTGGCCACCACGATCGGGTCGCCCTTTTTCTGCGGGATGGACACGGGCGTGATTTCGGCATCGAAGAAGCCTTCGCGCTGGGCGCGAGCGGTTTTTTCCTGGCTGGCCAACGCGAACTTGTCCTGGTCGGCGCGGCTGATGTTGAAGTCGTCGGCCACGTTCTCGGCGGTTTCGGGCATCGAGTCGACGCCGTACTGGGCCTTCATGAGCTTGTTGACAAAGCGCCAGCCGATAGTGGTGTCATAAATGGCGGCATTGCGCGAGAACGCGGTGTCGGCCTTGCCCATGACAAAGGGAGCGCGGCTCATGCTTTCGACGCCGCCAGCCAGCATCAGGCCTGCTTCGCCCGCGCGGATCGCGCGCGCCGCAGTGCCAATGGCATCGAGCCCCGATCCGCACAAGCGGTTCAGCGTGGCGCCCGGCACTTCGATGGGCAGCCCCGCCAGCAGCGACGCCATGCGGGCCACGTTGCGGTTGTCTTCGCCGGCCTGGTTGGCGCAACCCAGGATCACGTCGGCCAGTTCGTCCCAGTGCACACCGGCGTTGCGCGCCATCAGCGCCTTGATCGGCACGGCGGCCAGGTCGTCGGCGCGCACGGGCGCCAGGGCGCCGCCGTAGCGGCCGAAAGGTGTACGGATGGCATCGCAGATGTAAGCATGCACGGTCATGGATCGAAAACCCGAAGTAGTGTGACAAGGAAAAAAGCGGATTTTTCGATGTTACGCCAGCCACACGGTGGCCGGCGCAGCCCTGCCCCGACACGTCCACAAGACGGACAGTGTCTACGTGTTGGACATCTTGGTGGGGATACCCAGGGCGCTACGACGGATCGCCGCGCGCGGCCCGCCCTGCCTCGACCTGCGCCTGGCGGCGGTAGCGGCCCGCCGCGAAGTGGTAGAACGGCTGCGGGCAGAACTGGCGCGCCACCACCGATGCCGACAGGGCTCCCACCAGCAGCCAGAACAGCATGGGCTGGCTGCCGGTCATTTCCATCACGATCACGCTGGCGGTCAGCGGCGATTGTGTGGCCGCGGCCAGGAAGGCCGCCATGGAAATCAGCACCAGGACGCGGCGGTCGACCTCGCCGCCGGTCAATTCCCACAAATGCTGGCCAATGCCGGCCCCGGTGGTAAGGGCGGGCGTGAAAATCCCGCCCGGGATGCCCGCCCAGTACGACACGACCGTGGCGGCCAGCTTCGCCAGCCCGAACGCGGCCGGGCCTTCGGCCTCGCCCGACAGCAGGCCGCCGGCCACTGCATAGCCGGTGCCGTATACCGTGTGCTGGCTGAGAGCGCCCAGCACGGCCAGTGCCAGGCCCATGGCCGCCGCCGTGCAAACCGGATGCTGGCGGATCCAGCCGCGCCACGAAGCCGGCGCGACGCCCGCCGCGCCCTTGCTCAGCAGGCGGCTGAACACGCCGCCCAGCACGCCGTTGACGAGGCCGCACAGCAGCACCCACATGGCCATGTATTCGGGCAGCGCCTGCCCGCCGAATGTGCCGAAATATGGGTTGTTACCCGCCAGCGCGACCACCAGGAAACCCGCCGCCAGCACGCCGATCAGCACCAGGCGCTGCCACCGCAGCACCGTCCCGCGCCCCAGCTCCTCGATGGCAAAAATAACCCCCGCGAGCGGGGCATTGAAGGCGGCGGCCAACCCGCCGGCCGCGCCCGCGGCAATCAGTTCGTTGGCATGGAACCCGCGCAGCGGCACGCCCCGGCGCTGCCAGAAGCGTCCCCAGGCCAGCATGACCGCGGCGCCAACCTGCACCGAGGGGCCTTCGCGGCCGGCCGAGGCGCCTGCCGCCAGGCCCAGGAACGTCAGCGGGATCTTCCACACCGTCTGGCCGGGCGACACCAGGCTGGTCTGGGCCGGCCCGGGCGGCAGGCTCAACGAGCCTATTACCTGTGGAATGCCGCTGCCGGCGGCCTTGGGAGCCAGTCGCAAAGTCAGCCAGCGCAATATGGCGAACGCAGCGGGAATCAACACCAATGCCAGCCAGCCGTAGCGCGAGACCCAAGCGTGGTTCCATTCCAGCGCCAGGTCGGCCAGGCGGGCGAAACCCAGTGACACCAGGGCCACCAGGGCGGCGCCGCCCAGCAGCAACGCCAGTTGCAGGCTTTTGCGCGACAGGCGCCCCATTTGCCGTGCCTTGCGGTGGGAAAGCAGGCGCAGGCGGGTCGTCAGGCGGCGTATCAGTTGCATGGTCGGCGGGGCAGCGTGAAGAGAATGCGAACAATAGCGCGGTGGGCCCGCTACCTTACCATCGGATCGCCTTGGCCGGCCGCATCGGCGCGCACCCGCGCGCCGCAAAATGGAAACGCCCGGCCGAAGCCGGGCGTTTGCGTGGGCGGCGGACCGCTCAGGCGAAGTTCTTGGCCGCGAAGTCCCAGTTGACCAGCGCCCAGAAGTTTTCCAGGTACTTGGGGCGGGCGTTGCGGTAGTCGATGTAGTAGGCGTGTTCCCAGACATCACAGGTCAGCAGCGGCTTGTCGGCCGTGGTGAGCGGCGTGGCGGCATTGCTGGTGTTGACGATGTCGAGCGAACCATCGGCTTTCTTGACCAGCCAGGTCCAGCCCGAGCCGAAATTACCGGCGGCGGACTTGTTGAAGGCTTCTTTGAAGGCGTCGAAGCTGCCCCACTTGGCGTTGATGGCGTCGGCCAGTTTGCCGGACGGCGCGCCGCCCGCGTTGGGAGCCAGGCTGTTCCAGTAGAACGTGTGGTTCCAGATCTGGGCCGCGTTGTTGAACACGCCGCCGGACGACTTCTTGACGATGTCTTCGAGCGAGGCGTTTTCGAATTCGGTGCCGGGAATCAGATTATTCAGATTCGTGACGTAGGTCTGGTGGTGCTTGCCATAGTGAAACTCGAGCGTTTCCTTGGAGATGTGCGGAGCCAGAGCGTCCAGCGCGTAAGGCAGGGGGGGAAGAGTATGTGCCATGTGGGTTCCTTCTTTGTTGAGTGCACGATCAAGCGCGACCATTGTATCGGCTCTTGGAGCGGGCACGCCCGCTTAACCCTGTTTTGGCGCGGGGTTAACTGGAGCGCGGGTCCAGCACCTGCACCCGCGCGCCGCCCTGCGCGAAGGTCGCGTCCAGCTCCTGGGCGCGCGCCAGCGACGAGCCGTCGCGCACGATGCGGCCCTGCGCGTCGCGCACGATCGCGTAGCCGCGCGCCAGGGTGTGCTGGGGATCGAGCGCGCGCAGGTGCGCCGCCACCGCCTCGGCCCTGGCCTTGCGGACGGCCAGTTGGCGAGCCTGCGCCTGCCCCAGCCGGCGCGCCAGCGCGGCCAGCCGCTCAGAGGCGCGTCCGAGGTCGGGCGTGGCATGCGCCAGACGCTGCGCCAACAGGCCGATGCGCGCGTTGCGGCGGCCCTGCGGGCCGTTCCAGGCCCCGGCCAGACGGTGGCGCAAGGTGTTCAGCCGTTCGGCCTGGTGCGCCAGCCGGCGGGCGGGCGACACCAATTGCGCCGCCGCCCTGTCCAGCCGCTGGGCGGCCAATTCCAGCCGGCGCTGCTGTGCGCGCGCCAGGCGGCGGGCCGCCTGCTCCACCTGCCCCAGCAGGTCGGCGCGCGGCACACAGGCCAGCTCGGCCGCAGCGGTGGGCGTGGGGGCGCGCACGTCGGCCACAAAGTCCACAATGGTGAAGTCGGTCTCGTGCCCGACGCCACTGATCACCGGAATGGCGCTGGCAGCCACCAGCCGCGCCAGGGATTCGTCGTTGAAGCTCCACAAGTCTTCGATGCTGCCTCCGCCTCGCACCAGCAGAAGCGTATCGACTTCCTGGCGCGCATTGGCCACCTGCAGCTGAACGGCCAACCGGGCCGCGGCATCGGCGCCCTGCACCGGCGCCGGATACACCAACACCGGCACCTGGGGCGCGCGGCGCGCCAGCGCCGACAGCACGTCGCGCAGCGCGGCCGCGTGCAGCGAGGTAATGACCCCAATGGCGCGCGGCAAGGCCACGGGAGTGCGCTTGACGGCCGGATCGAACAGGCCCTCTTCGGCCAGTTGCGCCTTCAGCCGCAGAAATGCCTCGTACAGGTTGCCCAGGCCGGCGCGCCGCATGGCTTCGGCCTGCAATTGGTAGTCGCCGCGGGGCTCGTACAGCGACACGCGGGCGCGCACTTCTACCTGGTCGCCAGCGCGGGGGACAAAGCCCACGGCCGCCGCGCGGCCGCGGAACATCACCGCGCGCACCGCAGCCCGGCTGTCTTTCAAGGTGAAGTACCAGTGGCCCGACGCGGCCTGGGTGAAGTTGGAAATCTCGCCGCGAACCCACAATGACGGGATGTTGCGCTCCAACAATTGGCCCACTGCTTGGTTTAGCTGGGCAACCGTCATGATATCCCGCGTAAATACGTCGTTTCTTACGGGAAATTCAACTGTCATAAGGCTTTCCGAAGAGATAACTGTCCACAGGGCTTGCCCGGCGGGCACAGATGATATCGCAGGCCATTCCTTGGCGGCCGGCCCCCTGCAACGCCAATAAATTAGTAGCAACTTATTGTTTTCTATGGGAAAAATAGCTCAGGCCAACCTGGCACACCACCGCCGACCCAGTCCAAAACCAGCATTCATCCGCATTTCAGGGAAGTTCTGCACAGAATTATCCACAAAAACTGTGGATAGATTGGTCCTACGGCGGCGGCCTTGCCACCAGGCCCTTCCGCCCGTTACAGTTCGCCCTTGAATCGGGCTGCGCCGCCGGGCGCGGCCACCCCGGGAGCTCCGCCTTGCTGTCCATTTTTCGCGAAGCCGGTTGGCCGATCTGGCCGCTGCTTGCCACGTCCATATTGGGCCTGGCCCTGATCGTCGAACGCCTGCTGTCGCTCAGGCGCGGCCTGATCCTGCCGCGCGGGCTGCCCGAGCAAGTGCTGGAAATGCAGCGCAACGGCCAGGACACCCCGCAAGCGCTGGCCAGGCTCGAGCGCAATTCGCCCCTGGGCCGCGTGCTGGCCGAAGTGCTGCGCCAGCGGCACCAGCCGCACGATCTGCAGCGCGCAGCAATCGAAGACGTTGGCCGCGCGGTCGCCCACGACCTGAACCGCTACATCCCGGCCCTGGGCACGGTGGCGGTCATCGCTCCGCTGATGGGGCTGTTCGGCACCGTGGTGGGCATGATCGAAATCTTCGGCTCGTACACGCCTTCGGGGGGCGATCCGGCCCAACTGGCGCGCGGGATCTCCATCGCGCTCTATAACACCGCCTTCGGCATCCTCATTGCCATTCCCGCCATGATCGCGCACCGTTACCTGCGCGGCCGGGTCGACGGCCTGCTCAACGCCATGGAGCAGATCGCTGCCAGGGTGGCGCGGGCCAGCGCGCCGGATGCCCAGCCCGGGAACCAGCCATGAACTTCCGCGGCGGGCGCGGCGGGCGCGGCGAAGGCGACGAACTCGAGATCAACCTGATCCCGCTGATCGACGTGCTGCTGGTCATCCTGATTTTCCTGGCCGCCACGACCTCGTTCGCACGCTTCACCCAGTTGAAGGTCACCCTGCCCGAGGCCGCCATCGAACAGGAAACCCCGCCCGCCATCGAAGTAGCGATCAGCCGCGACGGCCGCTACGCTGTCAATGGCACGCTGGTCGACGCCGCCGGACCCGCCGACATGGCGCAGGCCCTGACGCTGGCCGCCGCCGGCAAGCCGCAGCCGCTGCTGCTGATCAACGCCGATGCGCAGGCCTCCCACCAGTCGGTAGTCAATGTCATGGAAGCGGCCCGCCTGGCAGGCATTGGGCGCGTCAATTTCGCCGCCCAGAACGCCCGGTGAAGCCCTCTTCTTCTCGCGCCTCCTTTGCGCAACGCCACTGGCAGCACGACGGCTGGCTGGCCACGCTGCTGCGCCCCCTGTCCGCCCTGACCGCCTGGCACGTCGCGCGCCGCCGCGCCCAGTACCAAACCGGCCGCCGCCCCGTATACCGCGCCCCCGTGCCGGTCATGGTCATCGGCAACATCTACGTCGGCGGCACCGGCAAGACGCCGGTGGTCATCGCCACCGTGCAGGCGCTGCGCGAACGCGGCTGGACACCCGGAGTGATCAGCCGCGGCTACGGCGCGCGCATCGGGCCGCAGCCGCGCGTCGGCCAGGGCCGGGAGCTGACCCCTGCCAGCCATGGCGACGAGCCGGCCCTCATCGCCCACGCGACGGGCGCGCCGGTCGCGGTGCATCCGCGCCGCGCCCTGGCGGCTCAGGCGCTGCTGAGCCAGTACCCTCAGGTGGACGTGATCGTCTCCGACGACGGACTGCAGCACCTGGCCATCGCGCGCGACATCGAAATCGCCGTGCAGGACGATCGGGGCATCGGCAACGGCCGCCTGCTGCCGGCCGGCCCCCTGCGCGAACCGGCCGCGCGCCTGGATACCGTCGACGCAATAATTACTAATCGCGCGCCGCAATCGTCCGCCACGCCCACGGCCGCCTCCGGCCAGGGGCCGCGGCGCGCCGACATGCGGCTCGAGCCGGAAGCGGCCCGGCACCTGCAAAGCGGCGCCCGCCGGCCGCTGGCCGATTTCGCCGATGCCCGGGCATTTCCAGCCGTGGCCGCCGCCGCCGGCATCGGCAACCCCGAACGCTATTTCGCCACCCTGCGCGCCGCGGGCCTGCACCCCGAACCCTGCCTGGCGCTGCCCGACCACTACGATTACCGGCGTTCGCCGTTCGAGGCCATCGTCGCCGACGCGATCCTGGTCACCTCGAAAGACGCCATCAAGTGCCGCGGGCTGGATGACCCGCGCCTGTGGGAAGTTCCGGTACAGGCTCGGCTTTCCGACCCCGGCCTGTTCGACTGGCTGGAGGCGCGCCTGCGCCAGGCGGCCGCCGCCATCGCGCGCTGAAGCTCGCTGCGCCGGCATCCCAAACTGCTTTAGAATCGCGGGATGGAATCCCGCCTTCTCGACACTCTCGTGTGCCCCGTCTGCAAGGGCCGCCTCGACTTTGACCGCGCCCGGGCCGAACTGCTCTGCCGCGCCGACCGCCTGGCCTATCCGGTGCGCGACGGCATTCCGGTCATGCTTGAATCCGAAGCCCGGCAGCTCGATGCCGCGCCCGCCGATACGGCCTGAGCCGTGAGCTTCGTCGCTCTCATCCCGGCGCGCATGGCGTCCACGCGCCTGCCCGACAAGCCGCTGGCCGACATCGCCGGCAAGCCCATGGTCGTGCGCGTGGCCGAGCGCGCGGCCCGCTCGGGCGCCACCGGCGTCTACATCGCCACCGACGACGCCCGCGTCGCGCAAGCCGCGGCGGCCCACGGCCACGCCGCCCTGCTCACCCGCGCCGACCACCCCACCGGCACCGACCGGCTGGCCGAGGCCGTCGAACAACTCGGCCTGGCCGACGACACGGTGGTGGTCAACGTACAAGGCGACGAACCCCTGATCGATCCGGCCCTGGTCGATGCCGTGGCCGCCACGCTGCAGGCCAGCCCCGACGCCGCCATCGCCACCTGCGCCTGTCCGCTGGCCGACGCCGAGGCACTGTTCAATCCCAATGTCGTCAAGGTTGTGTGCGGCGCTGGCGGGCGCGCCCTGTATTTCTCGCGCGCGCCCATCCCCTGGGCGCGCGACGCCCTGGCCGGCGGCACGCGCGTGCTGGCGCCCGGCCTGCCGGCCCTGCACCATATCGGCCTGTACGCATACCGCGCGGGCTTTCTGCGCCGCTTCCCGGCCCTGCCCCAGGGCGCGCTGGAACACTACGAGGCGCTGGAACAATTGCGCGCCCTGGAACACGGCCACGCCATCGTCGTGCATCGCACGCCGCAACCGCCCATGGCCGGCGTGGACACCCCCGCCGACCTCGAGCGCGTGCGGGCGCTGTACGCCGATGGGTTATAAGGGGTTTCCCTTGATACGCTCGGCCACAAGGGCTGCTGCATTGCGGCATAATCGTTCCCGGTCATAAAAACTCGCAATCAATCAGGAGCATCCATGCGTCTCATCCTGCTCGGACCGCCCGGCGCCGGCAAAGGCACCCAGGCCGCATTTGTCACCCAGCACTTCGCCATTCCGCAGATTTCAACCGGCGACATGCTGCGCGCGGCCGTCAAGCAAGGCACGCCGCTGGGCCAGGAAGCCAAGAAAGTCATGGATGCCGGCGGGCTGGTGTCCGACGAAATCATCATCGGCCTCGTCCAGGACCGCCTCAAGCAACCCGACTGCGCCAACGGTTATCTGTTCGACGGCTTTCCCCGCACCATTCCGCAGGCCGACGCGCTCAAGAGCGCAGGCGTGGCGCTCGACTACGTGGTCGAAATCGAAGTCCCCGAAGACGACATCATCGAACGCATGAGCGGCCGCCGCGTGCATCCGGCCAGCGGGCGCAGCTATCACGTGCGCTTCAACCCGCCCAAGCAGGAAGGCCTGGATGACGTCACCGGCGAACCCTTGGTTCAGCGCGACGACGACCGCGAAGACACCGTGCGCAACCGCTTGGCCGTCTACCAGAAACAGACGCGCCCCCTGGTCGACTACTACGCATCCTGGGCCCAGGCCGGCGACGGCAAGGCGCCCAAGTACCGCAAGATCTCCGGCGTAGGCGCCGTCGACGACATCAAGGCCCGCCTGTTCCAGGCGCTGGCCAGCTGAGCCGGCCCCACCGCCCTCTTCCATGCGCCGCGGCCCGCCGCGGCGCTTTGCTGAATCTATCTGTCTTCAAAGGCTTCACATGGAAATCTCGAACAAGGTATTCATCGTGACCGGCGGCGCATCCGGCCTGGGCGCCGGCACGGCGCGCATGCTGGTGGAAAACGGCGCAAAGGTCGTCATTGCCGACCTGCAGGACGAACCCGGCCAAGCCCTGGCCAACGAGCTGGGCCAGCGCTACGTGCATTGCGACGTCACCCAGGAAGCCGACGGCCAGCGCGCCGTGGCCGCCGCCCTCGAACTGGGCTCGCTGTTCGGCCTGGTGAACTGCGCCGGCGTGGCCCCGGCCGCCAAGATCGTCGGCAAGAACGGCGCGCACCCGCTCGACCTGTTCCAGAAAGTCATCTCCATCAACCTGATCGGCAGCTTCAACATGATGCGGCTGGCCGCCGAGGCCATGAGCGCCAACACGCCCGAGCCCACCGGCGAACGCGGGGTGCTGATCAACACCGCGTCGGTCGCGGCTTTCGACGGCCAGATCGGCCAGGCTGCCTACGCGGCTTCCAAGGCCGGCGTGGCCGGCATGACGCTGCCCATCGCGCGCGACCTCTCCAGGACCGGCATCCGCTGCATGACCATCGCTCCGGGCATTTTCGGCACGCCCATGATCTTCGGCATGCCCCAGGAAGTACAGGATTCGCTGGCCGCCAGCATTCCCTTCCCGCCGCGCCTGGGCCGTCCCGAAGACTACGCCCGGCTGGTGCACAGCATCATCACCAACGACATGCTCAACGGCGAAACGATCCGCCTCGACGGCGCGATCCGCATGCCGCCCAAGTAACCCTGGCTGCGCGCGCCGGCCCGCCCGCCGCGCGCTTCTTTCCTTTTCCACATGGGTCTGTTCCGTTCGGCCGCCACCGTCAGCAGCTTTACGCTGCTGTCGCGCATTACCGGCCTGATCCGCGACATCCTGATCGCGCGCGCGTTCGGCGCCGGCCCGCTGACGGACGCCTTCTGGGTGGCGTTCCGCATCCCCAACCTGCTGCGCCGCTTGTTCGCCGAAGGCGCGTTCGCGCAAGCCTTCGTGCCCATCCTGGGCGCCGCGCGCAACGAGCGCAGCGACGCCGAGGTGCGCACCCTGCTCGACCGCGTGGCGGTATTGCTTACCCTGGCGCTGATGGCCGTGACGCTGGCGGGCATCGTGGCCGCGCCCTGGGTGGTCACCGCCATGGCCAGCGGCCTGCGCGGCGATGCCCGCGCCGCGGAATTCGGCGCGGCCGTCTGGATGACGCGGATGATGTTCCCGTACATCCTGTGCATGTCGCTGGTGGCGTTTGCCTCGGGCGTGCTGAACACCTGGCGGCGCTTCGCCGTGCCGGCCTTCACGCCCATGCTGCTGAACCTGTCCATGATCGGCGCCTGCCTGTGGCTGGCGCCGCGCATGGACGTCCCCATCTACGCCCTGGCCATCGGCGTCATGGCCGGCGGCGTGGCGCAACTGGCCATGCAGTGGGCCGCGCTGGCGCGGCTGGGCCTGGTTCCGCGCCTGTTCACCAGCGCGCGGCTGGCGTGGCGCGACCCCACCGTGCAACGCATATTGCGCCAGATGGCGCCCGCCACCCTGGGCGTGTCGGTGGCCCAGATTTCCCTGCTCATCAACACCAACATCGCCACCTGGCTCGCGCCGGGCAGCGTCACCTGGCTGTCGTTCGCCGACCGCCTGATGGAATTTCCCACCGCGCTGCTGGGCGTGGCGCTGGGCACGGTGCTGCTGCCCAGCCTGTCGGCCGCCCACGCACGGCGCGACGCCGCCGCCTATTCCGCCCTGCTCGACTGGGGCCTGCGCCTGGTGCTGCTGCTGGGGCTGCCCGCCGCCCTCGGGCTGGCGCTGCTGTCCGACGGGCTGGTGGCCACCCTGTTTCACTATGGCGCGTTCCAGGCGCAGGACGTCGCCCAGACCCGCCTGGCGGTCATTGCCTATTCGGCCGGCCTGATCGGCATCCTGGGGGTCAAAATCCTGGCGCCAGGGTTTTACGCCCAGCAGGACATCCGCACGCCAGTGAAAATCGCCGTCATGGTGCTGGTCGCTACCCAATTGATGAACCT
The DNA here is from genome assembly GCF_000067205.1 of Bordetella petrii. NCBI lineage: Bacteria > Pseudomonadati > Pseudomonadota > Betaproteobacteria > Burkholderiales > Alcaligenaceae > Bordetella > Bordetella petrii. Next base: position 2,807,134 of record NC_010170.1, read on the forward strand.
GGCGCTGGTGCCCGCCCTGGCCCATGCCGGCCTGGCGCTGGCCATCGGGCTGGGCGCCACCTTGAACGCGCTGGCCCTGCTCATCGGCCTGCGGCGGCGCGGAGCCTACCAGCCTGCCCCCGGATGGCCCCGGTTCCTGTTGCGTCTGCTGCCGGCGCTGGCCGCCCTGGCCCTGGTGCTGGTCTACGCCCAGCAGCGCCTCGACTGGGTGGCCCTGCAGGCCCACCCGGGCCAGCGGGCCTTGTGGCTGGCCGTGGTACTGGCCGCCAGTGGCGCCGTCTATTTCGCCTCCCTGTTCGCATGCGGGTTCCGGCTGCGCGATTTCGGGCGGCGGCGCACCGGGTAAACCCGCCCCTTTACCGCGCCCCGAACGCCAAACCTGTAAAAAAACAATAATTTACGAGGCGCACGATGTAATCTAAAGTAAAAAAAGCATTATTATTTAATGATGCAGCTGCTCGACAGTCATTCGGGTTCATTCATGGCACCGAATACCCCTTCCAGCCAGGCGTCGCCTCTCGCAGACCAGGTCATAGACTGGCTGCTGCTGCTACGCTCCGGCCAAGCTACGCAGCGCGACTATGCCAAATTCCTCGCGTGGCGCGATGCAAATCCGCAACACGACAGCGCCTGGCAACAACTGACCGGCACGCTGGGCGGCGCGGCGTTCGGCCGCCTGGGCGATTCCTACCCGGCCGGCTACGAGTCCGACCTGCCCTCACTCAACCTGCACCCGCCATCCCGTAGCCGGCGCCGCTTCCTGGGCGCCGTCGCACTGCTGGCGGCTGGCGGCGCATCGGCCGCCTACGTGGGCAACATGTTCTTCCCCCTCGGCAGCCTGACCTCCGACGCCGCCACGGGCACCGGCGAACGCCGCCGCTACATGCTGTCCGACGGCAGTGAATTGCTGCTGGACGCGCGCAGCCGCATCGATCTCACCTATACCGCCAACACCCGCAAGCTGAACTTGCTGGCGGGGGCCGTTACCGTGGCGGCCAGCGCCACCGACCACCGCCCCTTTACCGTCACCACCGCCGAAGGCACCATCCATTCGGCCGGCACGCGCTATATGGTGCGCCAGCAGCCGCACCGCACCCTGGTGGTGGCGCATGACGAACCCGTCACCATCGAAACCCTGGCCGGCGCCCGCGATGTGCTGCGCCCGGGCCTGGGGGTGCGCTTCGATTCCGTGCGCGTGGGTGTGCCGCGCGCGGAGCTCGCCGCCCAGGCCGCGTGGGAACACGGTCTCATCGATGCGCGTGGCCAGCCCTTGGGTGAAATTATCGGCGCGCTACGTCCCTATTATCCTGGCAGCCTGCGCGTCTCGATGGCCGCCGGCGGCCTGCCCGTCACGGGCGAATACTCGCTCGACGATGTCGATGCCACGCTGCGCAGCCTGCAGCAACGCATGCCCATCGAGGTGCGCCGCTTCACCCCCTGGATTATCTCCATAGGCGTGGCCTCGGCCTGACGCCCTGCTGCCCTCACGGGTAAAGATCTTGCAATCCCCGGCAGAGTTGCTACAATATTGGACTTTGCCGAATTCACTAAATATCGCAACATGGCCAATACCGCCCAAGCACGCAAACGCGCTCGTCAATCGGTCGAGCGCAACAAGCATAATTCCAGCCTGCGCTCGATGCTGCGCACCGCCATCAAGCGCGTACGCCAATCCATCGCTGCCGGCGACAAAGCGGCGGCCAGCGAAGTGTTCCAGAAAGCCACCAGCGTGATCGATCGCGTGGCCGACAAGAACATCATTCACAAGAACAAGGCCGCTCGTCACAAGAGCCGCCTGGCTGCCGCCATCAAGGCGCTGGCCTGATCATTCTGTCGCCTCTTCGGGGGCGGCACGAATACGGCAAGACAAGGGATGCCCTCGGGCATCCTTTTGTTTTGGGCGTTTCGGTGTTTGGGACGCGCCGACCGCACCGCCTCGACCGAGTGTGGCGGCCGCCCGGTCCCGCGCCGCGGGAACCCGGGCTGGTGGCCAGGCGCTCAGGTCGGAAAGGCCTCGCGCAACGCGAACGTGGCCTGCTTGAACACGCCCAGGTCGGTGCCGACCGCCACGAAGTGCATGCCCATGTCCAGGTAGCGGCGCGCGTCGGCGTGCACCGGCGCGAGAATGCCCACGGCCTTGCCTTGGGCGCTGACGCGCTGGTACAGGTGGCGGATGGCCTCCTGCACTTCCGGGTGGCCCGGGTTGCCCAGATGACCCAGCGCGGCCGCCAGGTCTGAGGGTCCGATGAAAACGCCGTCCACGCCCTCCACCGCCGCGATCTCGTCCACGGCCTCGATACCGGGACGGCTTTCGATCTGCAGCAGCACGCAGATGTTGTCATTGATGGTGTGCAGGTAATCGGGCGTAGTGCCATAGCGGTTGCTGCGCTGCATGCCCGCCACCCCGCGGATGCCCTGCGGTGGATAACGCGTGGCCGCCACGGCGCGGCGCGCATCGTCCTCCGACTCGATGAACGGGATCAGCAGGTTATAGAAGCCGATGTCGAGCAGGCGCTTGATCTCGACCGGATCGTTCCATGACGGCCGCCCCACGGGCGCGCTGGCGCTGCCTTGCAGGGCCTGCAGCTGCTGCAGGAACATCGGCACCTCGTTGGGCGAATGCTCACCGTCGAGCAGCAGCCAGTCGTAGTTGGCCAACCCGACCAGCTCGGCGGTAATGTGGCTGGACATGCACATCCAGAAGCCGATCAGCCGCTCGCGCGCCAGGATGCGCTGGCGGAAGCGGTTGGGTAGCGGAGAAATGTTGGGTAGCGGAGAAATCATGGAAACTCCTTTGCAGTGACGGATTCGGCCGGTTCGGCGGGCTCGCGCCTTAGTGAATCTCGGGTTCGCCGGCCGCCTGCTCGCGCTGCCCGGTTTGCAGGAAGTCGAAATCGCAACCGCTGTCGGCCTGGCTGATGTGCTTCAGGTATAGCACGCCGTAACCGCGCTCGAAGCGGGGCGGCGGCGCCTGCCAGGCCGCGCGGCGCTCGGCCAGCTCGGCATCCGACAGCCGCACGTCCAGCCGCCGGTTGGGCACGTCCAGGGTAATGAGGTCGCCGTCGCGCACCAGCGCCAGCGGCCCGCCCACATACGATTCCGGCGCCACGTGCAGCACACACGCGCCATAGCTGGTGCCGCTCATGCGCGCATCGGAAATGCGCAGCATGTCGCGCACGCCCTGTTTCAGCAATTTCTGCGGAATCGGCAACTGGCCCCATTCGGGCATGCCGGGCGCGCCCTGCGGCCCGGCGTTCTGCAACACGATCACGCTGTCGGCGTCCACGTCCAGGTTGGGATCGTCGATGCGCGCGGCCATGTCGTTGTAGTCTTTGAACACCACGGCGCGGCCCGTGTGCGTCTGCAGGCGCGCCTCCATGGCCGGCGGCTTGATCACCGCACCGTCGGGCGCAAGGTTGCCGCGCAGCACCGCCAGGCCGTCGCACGGCACCAGCGCCTGCTCGCGGCTGCGGATCACGTCTTCATGGAACACGCGCGCGCCCGCGATGTTCTCGCCCAGCGTGCGGCCATCGACCGTCTGCTGGGTGGTGTCGAGCAGGTCGCCCAATTGCACCATCAGGGCGCGCAGCCCGCCGGCGTAGTAGAAATCTTCCATCAGGTACTTGCCCGAAGGACGCAGGTTGGCCAGCACGGGCGTGCTGCGCGCCAGGTTGTCGAAGCGGTCGAGGTCCAGCGGGAAGCCGCAGCGCCGCGCCATGGCAATCAGGTGCACCACCGCGTTGGTGGACCCCGACAGCGCCAGCACCGTGCGCACCGCATTGTCGAACGAGGCCGCCGTCAGCAGGCTGGACGGCGTGATGTCTTGCCACACCATCTCGACGATGCGCTTGCCCGACAGAGTGGCCATCTGCGCGTGGCGCGAGTCGGGCGCCGGAATCGACGAATAGCCCGACAGGCACATGCCCAGCGCCTCGACCGCCGCCGTCATGGTCGAGGCGGTGCCCATGGTCATGCAGTGGCCGGGCGATCGGGCGATACCGTCTTCAACGCCCTGCCAGTCTTCTTCGGTGATGTTGCCGGCGCGCAGTTCGGCCCAGTATTTCCAGGTGTCCGACCCCGAGCCCAGTGTCTGGCCGTTCCAGTTGCCGCGCAGCATGGGGCCGGCCGGCACGAAGATGGTGGGCAGGTCCATCGAGGCAGCCCCCATCAGCAGAGCCGGCGTGGTCTTGTCGCAGCCGCCCATCAGTACGCAGCCATCGGCCGGATACGAACGCAGCAGCTCTTCGGTTTCCATGGCCAGCAGGTTGCGATACAGCATGGTGGTGGGCTTCTGGAACGGCTCGGACAGGCTCATGGCCGGCATTTCCACCGGGAAGCCGCCGGCCTGCCAGATGCCGCGCTTAACCTCTTCGACCCGTTGCTTGAAATGGCTGTGACAGGGGTTGATGTCGCTCCAGGTGTTAATGATGGCGATCACCGGCTTGCCGGCATAGTCGGAGCGGTGATAGCCCATCTGCGCCGTGCGCGAGCGGTGGCCGAAAGAACGCAGGTCTTTCACGCCGTACCAGCGATGGCTGCGCAGGTCTTCGGGACGCTTGCGCTTGGAATGGTCAGTCATGGAGAAGTCCTTCGATAAGTCGTCGGGATGCGGCACGGGCCGTGTCGTTTCGGAAAAGTCGTCAGGCGCCCAGCAGGTAGGGCACGCCGCAGCGTTCGCATAGCGCGCGCAGGCGCTGCTCGAGCGCGGCGGGAATGGGAATGCCGTCGCGCAGGCGGCGGTCGCGTTCGGCGGCCTCGGGGTCGCCAGCCACTAGCACCGGCCGGGCCGGATCGACAGGCGGCGTGTCGTGCAGCGTGTCGATCACGTCGTCGACCTCTTCCTCGAACGAACCCGAATCGCGAAACGCATCCGGATTCAGCGCCAGGAAGAAATGGCCGATGTCGTCGGGTTCGCCGGGCTGGCGTACGGCCGCGCGGCGCGCCGCCATGGCGCTGCCGCCCAGGGTGCCGCCCAGTATCTGCGCCATCACGGCCAGCCCATAGCCCTTGTGGCTGCTCATGGCGGCGGTGCCACCCAACGGAGTCAGGCCACCCTCGGGACGGTCGAAAATGTATTGCATGGCCTGCGCGGCATCGGTCACGCTGCCGCCCTGCCCGTCTACGGCCCAGCCCTCGGGCAAGGGCTTGTCGTGGAAGTCGTAGACCTTCACTTTGTTGGCCGCCACGGTGGTGGTGGCCATGTCGAGCACGAACGGCTCATTCTGCGCCGCCGGAGCGGCGAAGGCGATCGGGTTGGTGCCCAGCACCGGCGCGGCGCCATGGGTGGGCACCATGATCAGTGTCGTGGCGCTGCTTGTGACCAGACCCACCACGCCGCGTCGCACGGCCATGCGGGCGTAGACGCCGGCCGCGCCGAAATGATGCGAATTGCGCACCGCCACGGCGCCCACGCCGTGCTCCAGCGCCTTGTCCACCGCCAATTGCATGCCCTGCTCGGCCACCGGATAGCCCAGTCCGCCCATGCCGTCGAGCAGCGCTGTCGACGCGGCGTCGCGCACCAGGCGCGGCCGGGCGTCGATACGCAGCGTGCCGGCGCGCAGCTTGGCTTCGTACGAGGGCAGCATGGACACCCCATGCGAATCGACGCCCAGCAAGTCGGTTTCGGCCATGAGCCCGGCCGTGGCGCCGGCCAGGTCGGCCGGCATGCCCCAGGCGGTCAGCACCCGCAGAATCTGTTCGCGCACCTGTTCGGCCGCCGCCCTGACCACTTGCCCATCACTGCTGCCCTGCACTGCCTGTCTCCTTGGGACTTGCGCCCGTTGTTTTCATGATGCGCCCGGCCCGGGCGCAGGTTCAATCCCTTTCGCGGTCGACCAGGCGATGGCGCGCCTGCCCCAGGTGAAACTGCATGGCCACCCGGGCCCGCTCGCCATCTTGTTCACGGATGGCGCACAGGATCGCCGCATGCTCGTCGGCCACACGCTGCGCGCGCTGCCGCGAACCGGTGCGCGTCAGGCTGAGCGTCAGGCGCATGAAGCCGCTGATGGATTCGTGGATGGATTCCAGCACGCCCAGGTAATAGTCGTTGCCGGTGGCTTGCGCGATGCTGGCATGAAAGGCCAGATCGGCCTCGGGCGAGACGTGGCCGCGTTCGAGACCATCGATGAAAGCCGCGTGCGCGTCGGCGATAGCCTGCAGTTCTTCGTCGGTGCGCCGCAGCGCGGCCAGCCGGGCCGCGTCGCCCTCCAGCGCCATGCGGATTTCCTGCGCGCGCAAATAGGCGCCCACATTCTGTACATCGCTGAAGGTTTTCAGACGCGGCGCGGGCTGCTGGCTGACGAAAGTGCCCAGGCCCTGGTGCGCGGTGACCAGGCCATCGGCACGCAGGCGCAGCAGCGCCTCGCGCACCACCGGCCTCGACACGCCGAACCGCTCGCAGATTTCGTGTTCCGAAGGCAGCTTGTCGCCCACGTTCAGGCTGCCGCCCGCGATCTGTTCGAAAATCTGGCCGTACAGCTGATCGGCCAGGCGCACCCGCTGGCCGCGTTCCAGCACCAGTGTGCCGGTGCCGGTTTCCGCCGCCGCGGCCGGCGCGGGCGCCCCGGCCGATGTCTTGCGTCTCACCTTGCTCCCCTTTCTATGTGGCGAGACGCCGGCGCGCATCGCGCAGGCGTCTCGCGGGTGTACAACGCGCCCCCTCCGGGCGCCAGACACCTATATACCATTGTCGGGCGCCGGCTGCTCAACCGCCCGGCACTCCTTGTGTATTGACGTACAGGGCGTAGATGGAATGCGACGACGCCATGAACAGCCGGTTGCGCTGCGAGCCGCCGAAACACACGTTGGCGCAGCGCTCGGGCAAATGGATATGGCCCAGGCGCTTGCCCTGCGGCGACACCACCATCACGCCGTCCTTACCCTCGCCCATGCCCCAGCCACACCATAGGTTGCCGTCGACATCGCAGCGCATGCCGTCGATGGTGCCGCCCTGCGCGTCGAGAAACACCCGGCGATTGGACAGGCGAGCCCCCCCGTCGGCCACATCGTAAACGTGGATCAGGCGGTTCGGCGTAGCGCGGCCTTCGATCACATACAGCATGGAGCCGTCCGGAGAAAAGCACAGTCCGTTGACCCCTTTCAGGTCGGTGATCATGGCCTCGCCCTTGCCGGAAGCCGAGTCGATGCGATAAACCGTATGCGGCAGCTCGGCCGCGGCCTTGCGCCCCTCATAGTTGCCCCCGATGCCGAAAGGCGGGTCCGAGAACCAGATCGATCCATCGGCGCCGCATACCACGTCATTGGGTGAATTCAAGGGCTTGCCCTGGTAGCTGTCCATCAGCACCGTGATCGAGCCGTCGTACTCGGTGCGCGTGACGCGGCGCGTCAGGTGTTCGCAGGTCACCAGCCGGCCTTGGCGGTCGCGCGTATTGCCATTGGCGTAATTCGACGGCTTGCGGAATTCGCTGACCGCGCCGGTTTCCTCTTCCCACTTCATGATGCGGTCGTTGGGAATGTCGCTCCACAGCAGGAAGCGGCCATCGCCGAACCACACCGGCCCTTCGGCCCAGCGCATGCCGGTGGCAATGCGCTCCACACCGGCGTTGAACAGCCGGTAGGGCTCGAAGGCCGGATCGAGCACCTGCACGGACGGGTCCGGATAAGCGGGCGCCGGCTGCCAGGCCAGGGCCGCGCCCGGCAGCGCGGCCACCGCCGCGGCGCCCGCGCCCGCCAGCAGGCGACGGCGCGCCGGGTCTGCCGGCCCATGGCCAGCGCAAAGCATTTCCTGCGAGACGGCCCGGGGCGGCCGCAAATCGGCGTCGTGCATGCAAGTCTCCTTCATGTTGTCGTGCAGAAAAAACTGGCGCGGACCCGCGCGCGCCGGCGGCGCGCGCGCCACGGCAGACGGGATTTATGCGGCGGCGGGTTCGCGGTCCCACTCGAGCAGGCGGCGCGCCACCGGACCCACGCGATCGCGTTCCGCGTCGGACAGGCCGGTCAGCAGCGGCAACATCGGGCCCATGTCGGCCACGCCTGCCAGAGTCACGGCATCGTGCAGCACGCGGATCGGGCTGATCTCGTCGCGGCAGTCTTCCAGGTCGAGATAGCGCGCGCGCACCTGCTCGGCCTCGTCGAAGCGCCCTTCGTGCAGCAGGCGCAGCAGGCGCATCGAGCCGCGCGGGGCCACGCACACCGAGCCCGAGGTAAAGCTCTTCAGGCCGAACTTGCGGAAGTGCGCAATGGCCGGGCGTTCGCCGACGCCGCTGACCAGCCAGCGCGAATCCACCGCCTGCAGCAGCGCCTCCAGATAAGGATCGTCGGTGGGATCGTCGCGCACCACGGCGTATTTCAGGGCCACGATGCGCCCTTCATCGACCAGGCCGGCCACCGTGGCGGGCGCCAGGTAGCCGGACGATTTCAAATACACCACCACCGGCTTGCCCAGCGCGTCGCTGAAGCGGCGGATGCCATCGGCCAGGCCGGCGTCGGTGTACGGAAACGACATGGGCAGCAGCATTGCGGTGGGAAACGCGCGCGTGCGCAAGATGGCGGCCTGGTCGATCAGCTTGCCGTAATCGGGCCCCGCCGAAGGCAGCACCCAGGTGTCGTCACCCGCGGCTTCGGCCAGGAAGTCCACCAACCGCGCATACTCGCTGACGCCCACGTTGTAGAAGTTCGCGTTGCCGCCATACATGACGTTGCGCACGCCGCCCTGCTCCAGATGACGCAGCAAAGCCTGGTTAGCGTCCGTGTCCAGCGACAGGTCGGCCTTGCGCGCCAGCGGCGGAACGGCAATGACGGAACGCTGCAAGTCGGCGGCGGTGACCGGGGTGGTTTTCATGGCGGTAACTCCTGGAAGCCTTGTTGTCGAAGAGTGGGTCAAAAAAAGTATACTTGGTTGACAAGTAAAAGCTCAATACCTATATTTGTCTTACAACATCGTTTTGCTTACGGCAGTCCGGCATTCAAAGCCCGCCAGCGCCGATTCATCCGGCCCGCTGTGCGGACGCCCCGAAAGAATGCGCGCCACGCGCACCCGAGGAGACATCGCCATGCTTGTAAAATTTTCCATCCGCCCGTTGCTGGCCGGCATGTGCGCCGCGGCGGCCCTGGCGGCGGCGCCGGCTGCATCCGCGGCCCAGGCTTATCCGGCCCGCCAGGTCACCATCCTGGTGCCGTTCCCGGCCGGCGGCACCACTGACATCGCGGCGCGGGTCGTGGCAGCCGAACTGGGCAAGGCCTGGCAACAGCCCGTGGTGGTGGAAAACCGCGCCGGCGCGGGCGGCAACGTGGGCACGGCCGAAGCGGCCCGCGCCACGCCCGACGGCTATACCTTGCTGATGGGCACGGTCAGCACCCACGCCATCAACCAGTCGGTCTACGCCAAGCTGCCCTACGACCCGGTGCGCGACTTCACGCCAGTCACGCTGGTGATCCCGGTGCCCAACATTCTTGAGCTGAACCCCGCCTTCGCCGACCGGCACAAGATCCGCTCGGTGGCCGATCTGATCGCCTACCTGAAGGCCAATCCCGGCAAAGTGAACATGGCCTCTACCGGCAATGGCACCTCCACGCATCTGTCCGGCGAGCTGTTCCAGGCCATGACCGGCACCAAGATGACCCATGTGCCCTACAAGGGCAGCAGCCCCGCGCTGACCGACGTCATGAGCGGCTCGGCCGACCTGATTTTCGACAACCTGCCGTCTTCAATGGGTTTCCTGAAAGCCGGCAAGCTGCGCCCGCTGGCCGTCACCAGCGCCGAACGCTCGCCCGCCGTGCCCGACGTGCCCACCATGGCGCAGGCTGGCGTGGCCGGCTACGACGCGTCCAGCTGGTTCGGACTGCTGGCGCCGGCCGGCACGCCGCCGGCCATCGTCGACCAGGTGCAGCGCGACGTCGCCAAAATTCTGCAGGATCCGGCCGTGCGCGAGCGCTTCGCGGCGCTGGGCGCGGTGCCGTCGGGCATGACCCCGGCGCAGTTCAAGCAATTCATGGCCGCCGAAGCCACCAAGTGGGCCAAGGTGGTCAAGCAATCGGGCGCGCGGGTCGACTGACCCCGCACCGCTTCCAGGCCGCCGGAGCGCGTGGCCGGCGGCCCGTCCAACAACACGCGCAAGGAGACACTGTGAACACACTGATCAGCGCCATTGCGGCCGCCAGCCTGGCCCTGCTGGGCGGCGGCGCCGCCCACGCGGCATCGTTCCCCGACAAACCCGTCACCATCATCGTGCCTTTCGTGCCCGGCGGTTCGTCCGACATCACGGCGCGCTCGGTCATGCCGAGCATGCAGAAGCTGCTGGGCCAGAGCTTCGTGGCCGAGAACAAGCCCGGCGCCAACAGCGCCATCGGCGCCCAGGCGCTGGCCCGCGCCCCGGCCGACGGCTACACCATGATGGTGGGCTCGATCGGCACCTTCGCCATCAACGAAGCGCTTTACAAAGAGCTGGCGTACAACCCCAGCAAGGACTTCGCGTACCTGACGCAGGCGGTGCGCAACCCCAACATCCTGGTGGCGCCGCCCTCGTTCCCGCCCAATACCGTGGCCGAATTGGTCGAGTACGCCAAGAAGCATCCGGGCGAAGTCACATACGCCTCGTCGGGCACCGGCTCATCGGATCACCTGTCGGCCATCCTGTTTCGCCAGCGCACCGGCACCACGGGCGTGGACGTGCCTTACCGCGGCGGCGCGGCGGCCATTGCCGACCTGCTGGGCGCGCAGGTCAATGTCTCGTTCCAGAACCTGGGCGCCGTGCAGAAGTACGTGCAGGCGGGCAAGCTGAAGGCGCTGGCCATCACCGGCGACGCGCGCGCGGCCGACCTGCCCCAGGTACCCACCCTGGCCGAGGCCGGCATCAAGGACATGGTGGTGTACTCGTGGCAAGGGTTCGCGGTGCCCAAGGGCACGCCGGCCCCGGTCGTCAAGACGCTGTCCGACGCTCTGCGCAAGAGCCTGCGCGAGCCGGACGTCGCCAAGACGCTGCAGGGCCTGGGCTTCGAGGTCGTGGCCAGCTCGCCGGAAGAGTTCGCCAAATTCCAGCAGGGTGAAGTCAAGCGCTGGAAGCAGGTCATCAAGGAAGGCGGCATCCAGCTGCAGTAGTCCACTGGGCGCGGGCGGGCGGCGCGGCTGCCCGCCCCGGCCCCGAATCAAGTAGCATTTGCGTTTTACCCCTCATCCCGCGCATACGACATGACCAAGCAACGCATCCTCCAGGTCGGCTCCCTGTCCGGCTCGCCCTCGGCCAACCAACGGTTGGCCGACGGCTACGACGTCTTCGAACTCTGGAAGCATGGCGACCGCAAGGCCGCGCTGGCCGAATACGGCGCCGGCATCACGGCCATGGTGACCTCGGCCTCCATGGGCGCCGACGCCGCCCTGATCGCCGCCCTGCCCGACCTGAAGGCCATCTGCAGCTGGGGGGTGGGCTACGAGACCATCGACGTGCAGGCCGCGCGCCAGCGCGGCGTGATGGTCAGCAACACGCCCGACGTACTGACCGACTGCGTGGCCGACCTGGCCTGGGGCCTGATGATCGCCGGCGCGCGCCGCATGAGCCTGGGCGACCGCTACGTGCGCGCCGGCCGCTGGGGCCAGGTGCACGGCAGCATCCCGCTGGGCACGCGCGTCAGCGGTAAAAAGCTGGGCATCGTCGGGCTGGGCCGCATCGGCCAGGCCATCGCCCGGCGCGGCGACGGCTTCGACATGGAAGTCCGGTACCACAACCGCCGCGCCCGCACCGACGTGCCGTACACCTACGAGGCCTCGCTGGTCGAACTGGCCCGCTGGGCCGACTTCCTGGTGGTGGCCACGGTGGGCGGGCCCGAAACCCGCCACCTGGTCAACCGCGAGGTGCTCGAAGCGTTGGGTCCCAAGGGCATCATCGTGAATATCGCGCGTGGCCCGGTCATCGACGAACAGGCGCTGGCCACGGCGCTGGAAAGCGGCAAGCTGGGCTGCGCCGCGCTCGACGTGTTCGAGCACGAGCCCAATGTGCCGGACGCGCTGAAAACCAGCGACAACACGGTGCTGCTGCCCCACATAGGCAGCGCTACCTACGAAACCCGCCTGGCCATGGAAGACCTGATGCTGGAAAACCTGCAGTCGTACTTCCAGACCGGCAAGCTGGTTACTCCGGTGGACTAAGCCGCCTGTGCCTGCCCGGCCCGCCGGGCGTGCGTCCCGCAAGCCGCGAGCCATCGCGGCTTTTTTGCAGTTTGCCGCGGCCGTTGCCGGGTCAGGCCCACGGCCGGGCTCGCGGCTCAGACCTCGCGTTCTTCGGTCTTGAGCTTGTTATCGTGGGCGAAATCCACCACGAACTTATAGGCCAGCGGCTCGAGCTCGCGCAGGCGCTGGTCGACCACCACGCCGCGCACGCCGTCGATCATGACGGGCAGCACATAGGGGGAATACGCCAAATGGCTGCCGCTGAAGCCGGGCGGCCGGAACTGGGCCATGACGCCCGCCAGGCGTTCGGCCCAGTCGCTGGGGCGAAACCGGGCGCCGCTCTCGGTGACGCCATGGATAACGAATTGTTTGACGCGAGTTGCCATGAATTTTTCACCGCGGGCTGCGTATGCTCGATCCAGACTGGCCGAGCACCAAAGATGCGGCCCGCGCCGCGAATTGTATATGATTGGTCTTTTGGCTTTGCGTTTGCATCATGACTCCTCCCACGCACCAGACCGGCCCCTTGCGGCACTTCCTGCAGTTCCGGGATTTTTCTCCCGCTGAAATCGCCTATGTGCTCGAGCGCGCACGCCTGATCAAGGACAAATTCAAGCGCTACGAGCCCCATATGCCCCTGCACGACCGCACCCTGGCCATGGTGTTCGAGAAAGCCAGCACCCGCACCCGGGTTTCGTTCGAAGCCGGCATGTATCAAATGGGCGGTTCGGTCATCAACCTGACCTCGAACGACTCGCAGCTGGGCCGCTCCGAACCCATCGAAGACACCGCGCGCGTCATCTCGCGCATGGTCGACATCGTAATGATCCGCACTTTCGAGCAAACCCGCATCGAGCGCTTTGCCTCGCATTCGCGCGTGCCGGTCATCAACGGCCTGACCAACGAGTTCCACCCGTGCCAGATCCTGGCCGATATCTTCACCTACATCGAACACCGCGGCCCCATCGCCGGCAAGACGGTGGCCTGGATCGGCGACGCCAACAATATGTCGTACACCTGGCTGCAGGCCGCCGAAATGCTGGGCTTCTCGCTGCACGTGTCGACCCCGCGCGGCTACGAGCTCGACCCGGCCCGCGTGGGCACCCCGCCCGCCGGCGTGCTGCGCCAGTTCGACGACCCCATCGAAGCCTGCCGCGGCGCACACCTGGTCACCACCGACGTCTGGACCAGCATGGGCTACGAAGCCGAGAACGACGCGCGCCGCGCCGCCTTCGCCGACTGGTGCGTCGACGCCGAAATGATGGCCGCCGCCGATCCGCAGGCCGTCTTCATGCACTGCCTGCCCGCCCACCGTGGAGAAGAGGTCACCGGCGAAGTCATCGACGGCCCGCAAAGCGTGGTCTGGGACGAAGCCGAGAACCGCCTGCACGTGCAGAAAGCCCTGATGGAATTCCTGCTGCTGGGCCGCATCGATTGAATGGGTCTCCCCCCTGAAGCGCTGCGCGTTGCCTCCCGCGAAGGGGGCAACGCGGGCGGACCGGCAAAACCGGCTCCGCGCGCCCCTGATCGGCAGCCACCTGCGGCCGGCCAAGTATCTCTCTACCCCTGGGCGCCTGCCGCCCCCAGGCTCGCGGCGCCGCCAATGTGCGGGCCGTAAACGCGTTAAAATCCCCGGTTCAACCGCAGCAAGCGCGGCCGCCACCAGCGCGGCGCGCTCCCGACAGCCCCGTAGGCGCTTTAGATCACACAATGACCACTATTCTTCCCAACCTTCCCGTCGGCCAGAAGGTCGGCATTGCTTTTTCGGGCGGCCTGGACACCAGCGCCGCGCTGCTCTGGATGCGCAACAAGGGCGCCATTCCCTACGCCTACACCGCCAACCTGGGCCAGCCCGACGAAGACGACTACGACGCCATCCCGCGCCGCGCCATGGAATACGGCGCCGAGAACGCGCGCCTGATCGACTGCCGGGCGCAACTGGTGGCTGAAGGCATCGCGGCCCTGCAGGCCGGCGCCTTCCACGTTTCCACCGCCGGCATCACGTACTTCAATACCACGCCCATCGGCCGCGCCGTCACCGGCACCATGCTGGTGGCCGCCATGAAAGAAGACGGCGTCAACATCTGGGGCGACGGCAGCACCTACAAGGGCAACGACATCGAGCGCTTCTACCGCTATGGCCTGCTCACCAATCCCGACCTGAAAATCTACAAGCCCTGGCTCGACCAGCTGTTCATCGACGAACTGGGCGGCCGCGCCGAAATGTCCGAATACATGCGGCAAGCCGGCTTCGACTACAAGATGTCGGCCGAAAAAGCCTATTCCACCGACTCCAACATGCTGGGCGCCACCCACGAAGCCAAGGATCTCGAACAGCTGAATTCGGGCATCCGCATCGTCAAGCCCATCATGGGCGTGGCCTTCTGGCGCGACGACGTGGCGGTCAAGGCCGAAGAAGTCTCCGTGCGCTTCGAAGAAGGCCAGCCGGTGGCCCTGAATGGCGTCGAATACGCTGATCCGGTCGAACTGATGCTGGAAGCCAACCGCATCGGCGGCCGCCACGGCCTGGGCATGAGCGACCAGATCGAGAACCGCATCATCGAAGCCAAGAGCCGCGGCATCTACGAAGCCCCGGGGCTCGCGCTGCTGTTCATCGCCTACGAGCGCCTGGTCACCGGCATCCACAACGAAGACACCATCGAGCAATATCGCGAAAGCGGCCGCAAGCTGGGCCGCCTGCTGTACCAGGGCCGCTGGTTCGACCCGCAGGCCATCATGCTGCGCGAAACCGCCCAGCGCTGGGTGGCGCGCGCCGTCACCGGCGAAGTCACCCTAGAACTGCGCCGCGGCAACGACTATTCGCTGCTCAATACCGAGTCGCCCAACCTCACGTACGCGCCCGAGCGCCTGTCGATGGAAAAGGTGGAAAACGCCCCCTTCACCCCCGCCGACCGCATCGGCCAGCTGACCATGCGCAATCTCGACATCACCGACACGCGCGACAAGCTGTTCACCTACGTGAAGACGGGGCTGCTGGCATCGTCCGGCGGAGCCGCGCTGCCGCAGTTGAAGGACGCCAAGAAATAAAGCGGGCGTCCCGCTTCAGGTGTCTGGCGCCCGGCAGGGCGCCAGGCACTGTGCTGTTGGGATAGCCGCGGCACACTTCGGCGCCAGGCACCTGCGGAGCCAGGCATCTTGCCAGGGCGTCAGAAAAGAATCCTTCCCTGCCGTCCGCAAAACCCCTTCCCCGCCGCGCGCAACGGGCGCTTTACAGTTCCACCTGCATTCCCATTTCCACCACCCGGTTGGGCGGAATCTTGAAGAACTTCGTGCTGCGCGTGCCGTTGCGGGCCATGAAGGCGAAGATGGCGCGCCGCCAGCGCTGCATGGCCGGCCGCCTGGCGGCCACCACGGTCTGGCGCGACAAATAATACGACGTGCGCATCGGCTCCAGGTCGATCTCGGGGTACGCCTCGGCCACCAGCCGCAACACCGCCGGCACGTCCGGATCTTCCTTGAAGCCGTAGTGCACCACCACCTGCCAGCACGACGGACTGATCTGCCCGACCTCGAAGCGCTCGTCCGGCGACGCGTACGGCACGTCCGCCACGCGGATGGTCAGAAACAGCACATGCTCGTGCAGCACCTTGTTGTGCTTCAGGTTATGCAGTAGCGCGGCGGGCACCACGCCCGGGTTCATGGTCATGAAAATGGCCGTGCCCGGCACCCTGGCCGGCGGGAACTCTTCCAGCTGCGTCATGAATTCCTTCAGCGGCTGGTGATCGCGGCGCTGCATCTCGGCCAGCAGGCCGCGCCCGCGCCGCCAGGTCATCATCAGCAGGAATACCACCGTGCCCACCAGCAGCGGCAGCCACCCGCCTTCGTGGATCTTGAACACATTGGCGCCGAATAGCAGCAGGTCGACCACCAGCAACACGCCCAGCACCGCCAGCCAGGCCAGCCGGCGCCAGCCAGCGGCGCCGCGCGGCAGCACCGAGAACGCCAGCACCGACGTTACCAGCATGGTGCCCGTGACAGCAAAGCCATAGGCGGCGGCCAGGCTTTCCGAATCCTGGAACAACAGTACCAGCACCAGCACCGCCGCCAGCAGCAGCGCGTTGACCTGCGGCAGGTAGATCTGGCCCTTTTCGACGGCCGAGGTGTGCAGGATCTGCATGCGCGGCCAGAAACCCAGCTGCACCGCCTGGCGCGTGACCGAGTACGCTCCGGAGATGACCGCCTGCGACGCCACCACGGTAGCGATTGTGGCCAGCACCACCAGCGGCGCCAGGCCCCACTCGGGCGCCATCAGGAAAAATGGGTTGCGGATCGCCTGCGGTTCGCGCAACAGCAGCGCGCCCTGGCCGAAATAGCACAGCACCAGCGCCGGCAGCACCATCGAAAACCAGGCGCGCCGGATCGCCGGGCGGCCAAAATGCCCCATGTCGGCGTATAGCGCTTCGGCGCCGGTCAGGGCCAGCACCACGGCGCCCAGCAGCAGGAAGCTGCCCAGCGGGAAATCGTCGATGAAGCGCAAGGCCCATATGGGGTTGAGCGCCTGCAGCACTTGCGGCGCCTGCCAGACCTGCCAGCCGCCCAGCACGGCCAGTGTGGCGAACCACAGCGCCATCACCGGCCCGAACAGCTTGCCCATGGCGCCCGTGCCACGCGACTGGATGACGAACAGCAGGATCAGCACGGCCAGCGACATCGGCACGATCCAGGCGTCCAGCGTGTGCGACACCACGCCGATGCCTTCGATGGCCGACAGCACCGAGATGGCCGGCGTAATCATGCTGTCGCCATAGAACAGCGCGGCGCCGAAAATGCCCAGCACCACCAGCAGCCAGCGCGCGCGCCCCTCCCGGCCGCGCACGGCCAGCTCCAGCAACGCCAGCGTGCCGCCCTCGCCCCTATTGTCGGCGCGCAAAATCAGGGTGACATATTTGAACGACACCACCAGCATCAACAGCCAGAACAGGATCGACAACACACCCAGGATATGCGCGGGTTCCAGGTCGGCAAACCCGACCAGGCAAGCGCGCAGGGTGTACAGCGGGCTGGTGCCGATGTCGCCGTAGACGACGCCCAGCGCGCCCATGAGCAGCGCGGCTTTCGAGGACACAGCCTGTCCATGGGACGCCGCGGCGCCCGGATGTTGCGAGGTCATGATGCGCGATCTTGACGGGTCAGTTGGGCGCCTTTGCGGGGGCCGGGAAAAACCACGGACAGGCGGGTGCCGGGATACTCGGGGCGGCTGCTCAGCTTCCACCAGGCGCCATGGGCATGGGCGATTTCGCGCACGATGGCCAGCCCCAGGCCCGAGCCGCCCGCCATGCTGCCCGGCGAGCGGTAGAAGGCCTCGAACACGCGTTCGTGCTCGTCGGCGGGAATGCCCGGCCCGTCGTCTTCGACCGTGAGCGAAGGCGGGTTCAAGCCCACCGTCAGCGTGATGCGTCCGCCCCCCTGTCCATAGCGCAGCGCATTGTCGATCAGGTTGCCCAGCAGTTCGTCGAGCAGCAGCGGATCGCCGTCGATCCACACGGGCTGCTCGGGCGCCACCAGGTCGATCTCGAAATGCGCGGTGCGGGCGTGCGGAATCCATTCGGCGCCGCTTGCCCTGACCCACTCGCACAGGTCGATGCGCACGAAGCTGTCCTGCGGGCGCGCATTCGGATCGGAACGGGCCAGCACCAGCAGTTGCTGGCCCAGGCGGATCATGCGGTCGCTGACGGCCTTGATGCGCTCGGCGCGCGCCCGCACGTCGTCGGGCAAGGGCCGCGACAGCATCAGTTCCGACTCCATGCGCAGGCCGCTGAGCGGCGTGCGCAACTGGTGCGCGGCGTGGCCGATGAAGCGCCGCTGCGCCGCCAGCGAAGAATCCAGGCGCCGCAGCAGATCATTGGTATGCGTGACCAGCGGCTCGATTTCAACCGGCACGCCGGCCACTTCCAGGGGCTGCATGTCGTCGATGGAGCGCTGCCGGATCTCGTCGGACAAGTGGTTGACCGAACGCAGCCCCGACCGCACGCCCTGTACGATGACGCCCGCGAACACGCCCACCAGAATGGCCTGGCCCAGCACCATCAGCCAGAAGAAGTCCTCCAGCATCCAACCCGCCATGTCGAACTTGTGGCTGATGACCCAGGTCGCGAGCAGGTCCAGCGCCACCAGCACCAGCATGGGCGGCAGCAGCCGCTTTACCAGGTAGCGCGCCAGCGAGCCGCGCGGCATTTGCCAACGCGCGGCGGAAAGAAAAGAGGGGGAATCCGGCATGGTGGCGGGCGCCGGCCTGGCGACAGAGCGCGCGGGCCGGCCTGGCATGTTCACGCCGGGTCGGTGTCCAGCATGTACCCGAAGCCGCGCACCGTCTGGATGCTGGCGCCGGTGCCTTCCAGGCGCTTGCGCAGGCGGTAGACATAGACTTCAACGGCGTTCTCGCTGAAGTCGGCATCCCAGGCGGACAGGGAATTGACGATCTGGCGCTTGGTGACTACCCGGCCAGCGCGGGCCATCAGCATTTCGAGCACCGAGAGTTCGCGCACCGACAGCGACAGGCGCTGGCCGTTGGCGCGTACCTCGCGGCCCACGGTGTCGAACGTGAGCGTGCCGGCCTCGATCAGGGGCTGCGCCTGACCCGCGCGGCGACGCCCGAAGGCGCGCACCCGCGCAGCCAGCTCGGGCAGGTCGAAGGGTTTGGTGACGTAATCGTCGGCGCCGGCATCCAGGCCGGCCACCCTGTCTTCCAGGCCGTCGCGCGCCGTGACGATCAGCACGGGCACCTGGTTGCCGTCCTGGCGCAGCTGGCGCAGCACGTCCAGGCCGCTGCGGCCCGGCAGGTTGAGATCGAGCAGCAGCAGATCGTAGGATTGCCCGGCCAGCGCGCCCAGCACCTTGTCGCCGTCGGTCAGCCAGTCGACCGCGTAACCCTGGTCGGCCAGGAACTCCTGGAGCGCGTGGCCCAGGGTCGTGTCGTCTTCGATTACAAGAACTCGCATGCGGCGATTCTAGCGCGAAGATGGCGCGGACGGGTAAAGATGCCGCCCCGCCAGTGAATCAATGCGCCGGCGCGGGAGTGGCCGCAGTGGCGGGCGCCGCGGGGCCGGCCGGCGCGCCAGCGGCGGCCGGCTCGCCTGCCGCGCCGGCGTCCGCGGGCGCCGGCTGGGTAATGAAACCGATGCGCGACAGGCCGGCACGCCGGGCCGCGCCCATGACTTTGGCCAGCGTCTCGTAGCGGGTGTTCATGTCGGCGCGGATGCGCAACTCGGGCTGCGGCTTGGTCTGCGCGATGCTCAGGAAGCGGTTGGGCAGGTCCTCCATGGCGACCGGTTTTTCGTCCCAGAACAGCGCGCCCGCCGGGTCGATGGCCAGGTCGACCGTCTTGGGTTCTTCCTGCACCTGCTCGGCGCTGACCTGCGGCATGTTGATGCGGATCGAGTGCGCCATCAGCGGCGCCGTGATGATGAAAATCACCAGCAGCACCAGCATCACGTCGATCAGCGGCACCATGTTGATTTCCGACACGGTGTGGCTGCCCGAGCCTTTGCTGTCGAAGCTGCCGAAAGCCATTATTCGGCTCCCCGGGCGCTGACGGCGTGACCCTGGCGGCGCAGCGCGCGCACCTTGCCGTCGGACAGCACCACTTGCTGGCCCGTGCTCAGGAAGGCGAACAGGTCATGGGCGAATGCATCCAGGCGCGACAGGAACACGCGGTTGCCGCGCACGAAGGCATTGTAGGCCAGCACGGCCGGAATGGCCACCGCCAGGCCCAGCCCGGTCATGATCAGGGCTTCGCCCACCGGGCCGGCGATGCGATTGATGGTGACCCCGTCGGCCAGGCCGATGCCGACCAGCGCGTGGTACACGCCCCACACCGTGCCGAACAGCCCCACGAACGGCGCGGTGGAACCCACCGAGGCCAGCACCGTCAGGCCGTTTTCCAGCTTGGCCGTCTCTTCGTCGATCACCTTGCGCATCGTGCGCGTGACGAACTCACCATTGGCGCCGGTTTCTTCGAGCTTGGTGGCGCCGAACTTGGCGTGGTGCGCCTGCGCATGCATGGCGTGGCTGGTCAGGTGCGAGAAAGGATCGCGCGCGCCGTGCGTGACGATCTCGTTTTCGACCTGCTCCAGCGAGCTGGAATTCCAGAACTTGTTCAGGAAATCGGCCGAGCGGCGGCGCATGCGCACGTTATTGATGAACTTCACCAGGATCAGGTACCAGGTGACCAGCGACATCACGATCAGGATGGCGAACAGCGCCTTGCCGACGAAGTCGCTCTGCGCCACGAAGTGCAGGAAACCCATGTCGGCCGGCACGGGCAGCGGCGGCGGCGCGGACGCCGGCATCGCGGCGGCGGCCTGTTGCACCGCATCGGCGGCCGGCGACAGCGCGGGCGCGGCCTGGTTCAGGGCGTCGGCGGCCTGCTGCGCGGCCGGCAACGCACCGGTCGCCGCCGCAGCGGAGGCGCCAGGCGCAGCGGGCGCGGTGCTCGCCTGCGCCACCAGAATGGCGTTATGCATAGCGTTGGACATCTCAGTTCCTCATCACGAAATCGAACGGTAATTTGGCTTTGGCCGGATACGCCACGCCATTGCGGGTCAGGGGTTTGAAGCGCGCCTTGCGCGCGGCCGCCAGCGCCGAGTCGTCGAGCCGGTTGTAGCCCGACGACTGGGCAATAGAGGCGCGCTCGACCAGCCCCTGGGTATTGATTTCAACCAGCACCACCACCCGGCCCTCTTCGCGCAGGCGCTTGGACGTCATGGGGTACACCGGCATCGGGCGGCGGCCCAGATACTCGACGCTGGAAACCATGATTGGCTCATTCGGCGGCGGGCCCTGCACCGGAGCCTGCGTCACCTCGGCGCCCTCGGGCGCGCCCGAGGGCGGCTGCACGGGCTTGGGCGGCTCGACCGGCTTCTCGATCTTCGGTTTGGGCTTTGGCTTTGGCTTCGGCTTCGGTTTGGGCTTGGGCTTGGGCGCCGGTTCGGGCGCCTTCTCGATCACCGGCGGCTCGGGTTCGGGCTCAGGCTCGATGACGGGTTCAGGTTCGGGCTCGACGACGGGCTCGGGCTCCGGTTCGGGTTCTGGCTCGGGTTCAGGCTCGGGCTCGGGCGGCGCGGGAGGCTCGACCGTGGGTTCCGCCTTGGCGATCTGCGGCACGGGGGCCTCGATCACGCTGACCATCACCGCCTCGGGTTCGAGCAACTGCGGCGGGCTGGTGTCGGGCATCCAGTAGATCGCCCCAATCACCGCCATGTGCGCCGCCAACACCGTAAGGCCGGCGCCGGCGCGTAAAGCCAGGGAAGAATGCGGACGAGCGGACCAACCGTGTTGAGGACGAGGCATGAATCAGCCGAAAAACATCAGTGTCGGCCGGCCGCGCACCCGGCACCACGCCGGGAAACGCCGGGGCCGGCAAATTCCAAGTCCGACATATTATATTAAATGCGAATGATTCGCACATACTTTCTGACCTGGAGCTGTCCCCGATCAGTCGCCGGCGCGGCCGGAGCGGTCGATGTGGCCCAAGTCGCGCCCCGGGTCCAGATGGTCGCGCACGCGCTGCTTGAGAACCTTGGCGTCGGGGAACCCTCCGTCGACTGTGCGGTCCCAGAGCAGGCTGTCGTCATAGTGGATACGGAACACGCCCCCCGTGCCCGGCACCAGCGCCACTGCCCCAAGGTCGGTGCCGAAGGTCGACAACAGCTCCTGCGCCATCCAGGCGGCTCGCAGCAGCCACTGGCATTGCGTGCAGTACACGATGCTGATACGGGGACGATTGGATTCACTCATGAAGCACTCCAAGCCTGGCCTGCGGGCGACGCCGCCGGCCGCCCCAGGCGCCAGTATGCTTGCGCCCGCGGCCGGCGGGCAAGCCGTTTTCGCTGCAGCGCAGCAGGCCATGCCAATTCGCAATACAATGCCCATGCGCCCCGCCCCGGGGCACGCGCCGGCATCCGCCCCGCAACAACTCCCTGCGGCCGCAGCACGGCGCCCGGCTTCCCGGCCGCCCGCCGGCCTGCGCCGGCCCCTCATTTTTGCTATGTCCGGTAGTTCCGCCAATTCTTTCCTGCGTACCTTGTGCAGCCTGCGCTGGCTGGCCATTGCCGGCCAGGCCGCGACCGTGCTGGTCGCCAGCGCGCTACTGGGACTCGAACTGCCGCTGCTGCCGCTATGGAGCGGCGTGGCGATGCTGGTGGCGTTCAACCTGTATGCCAGCCTGCGGGTGCGCCGCAGCCATGGCGAAATCGCCCCGGGCATCGCCTTCGCCCACTTGCTGGTCGACATTGCCGTGCTGTCGTGGATGGTGGGCTGGAGCGGCGGCATCCACAACCCGTTCGGCCTGATGTTCTTGATCCTGATCGCGCTGGCCGCCCTGGCGCTGCCGCGCGGGTGGGCGCTCGCCGCGGCGCTGGCCTGCCTGGCGGGATACGCCGTGTCCGCACTGCTGGGCAAGCCGCTCGAAGGACACCACAACCCGTACGCCCTGATCCTGTGGGCCATTGCCACCAGCTTTCTCATTTCGGCCATGGTGGTGCTGTATTTCTCGACCCGCCTGGCCGCCGACCTGCGCAGCCGCGAACGCGAGCTGGCGGCGCTGCGCGAGCGCTTCACCCGCAACGAGGGCATCGTCGCGCTGGCCACCCACGCCGCCGCCATGGCGCACGAGCTGAACACGCCGCTGGCCACCATGACCCTGCTGGCCGACGAGATCGCCGCCGAAGCCAACAACGAAGACCTGCGCGCCGACATCGCCCTGCTGGGGCAGTTGCTGGCGCTGTGCCGCGAGCGCATCCGCAACCTGGCCGTGCCCACCGAGGTCGATCTGGTGCGCGTGGTGAGCCAGTGGCGCCTCGTGCGCCCCACCATCGACCTGCACCGCACCGGCGAGCTGCCCACCACGCTGCGGGTCGAGCCGGCCATCGCGCATCTGCTGCAGGCGCTGCTGAACAACGCGGCCGACGCCGGCGAAGCCGAAGGCAATGCGCGCGTCGACCTGCATCTCGAATACCGCGACGGGGCGCTGCAGGGCGAAGTGCGCGACCATGGGCGCGGATTCGACCCCGACCATTCCCTGCTGCCCGCCACCAGCCTGTTTCACAGCGGCAAGCCCGGCGGGCTCGGCGTAGGGTTGGCGCTGTCGCACGCCACGGTAGAACAATTGGGCGGCGAAATGACCATGACCGCGGCCGACGGAGGAGGCGCCCGCATCCGTTTTTACCTGCCGCTGGAGCCCCACGCTCCGCGCGCTTCCGGAATACAAGCATGAACCCATCCGACGCCGGTCTGCTGATCGACGATGACGAACTCTACGTGCGCACGCTGCAACGCAGCCTGGCGCGCCACGGCCTGGAAACACGCGTGGCCACCAGCATCGCCGAAGCCTTGCGCGTGGCTGAAGACATGCTGCCCTCCTTCGCGCTGGTCGACCTGCGCCTGGGCGAGGATTCGGGCCTGACGCTGATCCGCCCGCTGCGCGCCCTGCGCGCCGACATGCGCATCCTGCTGGTCACCGGCTACGCCAGCGTGGCCACCGCCGTCGAAGCCATCAAGCGCGGCGCCGACGACTACCTGCCCAAACCCGCCACCGCGCCGATGATCCTGCGCACCCTGGGCCTGGCCAAGGCCGAGTCGGTGGCCATCGAATCCACCATGACGCCGCTGCACCGGCTGGAATGGGAACACATCCAGCAGGCGCTGCACGAATGCGGCGGCAACGTGTCGGCCGCGGCGCGGCTGCTGGGTATGCACCGGCGTTCGCTGCAACGCAAGCTGGCCAAGAAGCCCGGCCCCGAGCGCGATCCGGCGCTCGATTGAGCCCGCCCGGGTGCGACACGTTGTCGCACCTCGCCGGGCGGAGCAACGGCCGCCGCCCCGGTAGCAGCAGGCCTTTCTCTTGCCCATTCCTCGGTAAGACTCCAAATTGATGCGACTTTTCGTCGCATGTTTGCGCTGCAACAAATCGCTAGCATTGCGGCTTCACCGCATCTTTGCGTCTGCGCAAGGCGCGGATGCATTTCTTGCCGGCCACGGCAATCCACCCTCAAGGCTGTACGTGAAACACCCCTTCTTTGCCACCTTCGGG
The DNA here is from genome assembly GCF_000067205.1 of Bordetella petrii. NCBI lineage: Bacteria > Pseudomonadati > Pseudomonadota > Betaproteobacteria > Burkholderiales > Alcaligenaceae > Bordetella > Bordetella petrii. The sequence continues at coordinate 2,831,304 of NC_010170.1, forward strand.
CGCACGCTCGGTATCGGTGCGCTCATGCTGCTCGGCGGCTGCACGATGGAAGTGCTTTCCCCCAAGGGAGACATCGGCGCCCAGGAAAAAACCCTGATTCTCACCGCTCTGGGGCTGATGCTCCTGATCGTGGTGCCCGTCATCATCATGACGCTGTATTTCGCCTGGAAATACCGCGCGTCGAACACCCAGGCGGTGTACATGCCGCGCTGGTCGCACTCGACCCGCATCGAGGTGGTGGTGTGGACCATTCCCTGCATCATCGTCGGCATTCTGGCCGTGCTGACCTGGCGCTCCTCGCATGAGCTGGACCCCTACCGCCCCATCGAATCGGCCGTCAAGCCGGTGAACATCGACGTGGTGTCGATGGACTGGAAGTGGTTGTTCATCTACCCCGACTACGGCATCGCCACCGTCAATGAAATTGCCTTCCCCGTGGACGCGCCGGTGCAGTTCCGCATTACGTCGGCCTCGGTGATGAACTCTTTCTTCATTCCTCAGCTCGGCAGCCAGATTTATTCGATGGCCGGCATGGAAACCAAGCTGCACCTGATCGCCCGCGAGCCCGGCACCTACGCCGGCATCTCGGCCAACTACAGCGGCGGCGGTTTTTCAGGCATGCGCTTCAATGCCATCGCCACGTCGCAACAGGGCTTCGAAGACTGGATCAACCAGGCCAAGGCCGCCAACAACCCGCTCACGCCCGCGGCCTACCAGGCCCTGGCGGCGCCCAGCATCAATGTGGCCGCCACGCGCTACTCCAGCACCCCCACGGGCATGTTCGACTACATCATGCACAACCAGATGAGCAAGATCGCCGGCCTGGATCCGGCGAACTGCACGCCCACGTCGCAGAATTTGATCGCAGGAAACAACTGATGTTCGGCAAACTCACCCTAGAGTCCATTCCGTACCATGAGCCCATCGTCATGGTCACGCTGGCGGCGGTGGCCATCCTGGGCCTGGCGCTGGTGGGCGCCATCACCTACTACGGCAAATGGAAGTACCTGTGGACCGACTGGCTCACCACCGTCGACCACAAGCGCATCGGCATCATGTACATCATCGTGGCGCTGGTCATGCTGCTGCGCGGCTTCGCCGATGCCATCATGATGCGCACCCAGCTCGCGGTGGCCTCGGCCGACTCGGCGGGCATCCTGCCGCCGCACCACTACGACCAGATCTTCACCGCCCATGGCGTCATCATGATCTTCTTCATGGCGATGCCGTTCATCACGGGCCTGATGAACGTGATCGTGCCGCTGCAGATCGGCGCGCGCGACGTGGCCTACCCATTCCTTAACTCGCTGAGCTTCTGGCTGTTCGGCGCCGGCGTGGTGCTGATGATGCTGTCGCTGTTCGTGGGCGAGTTCGCCGCTACCGGCTGGCTGGCCTACCCGCCGCTGTCCGGGCTGGACTACAGCCCGGGGGTGGGGGTCGACTATTACCTGTGGGCCTTGCAGATATCGGGGCTGGGCACCACCCTGAGCGGCATCAACTTCATCGTGACCATCCTGCGCATGCGCGCGCCCGGCATGAACTTGATGAAGATGCCGGTGTTCACCTGGACGGCGCTGGTCACCAACGTGCTGATCGTGGCCGCCTTCCCGGTGCTGGCCGCCACGCTGGCCCTGCTGACCGCCGACCGCTACCTGGGCACGCACTTCTTCACGAACGACATGGGCGGCAACGTCATGATGTACGTGAACCTGATCTGGATCTGGGGCCACCCCGAGGTCTACATCCTGATCCTGCCCTGCTTCGGCGCGTTCTCGGAAATCGTGGCCACCTACTCCAAGAAACCGCTGTTCGGCTATACCTCGATGGTCTACGCCACGGCGGCGATCGGCATCCTGTCGTTCCTGGTGTGGCTGCATCACTTCTTCACCATGGGGTCGGGAGCCAACGTCAACGCCTTCTTCGGCATCATGACCATGATCATCTCGGTGCCCACCGGGGTGAAGATATTCAACTGGCTCTTCACCATGTACCGCGGCCGGGTCGAGCTGACCACGCCCATGCTGTGGACCATCGGGTTCATGGTCACCTTCGTGATCGGCGGCATGACCGGCGTGCTGATGGCGATTCCCGCGGTGTCGTTCGTGCTGCACAACAGCCTGTTCCTGATCGCCCACTTCCACAACGTCATCATCGGCGGCGTGGTATTCGGCTGCATCGCCGCCATGACCTACTGGTTCCCCAAGGCCTTCGGCTTCAAGCTGAACGAGCGGCTGGGCAAGTATTCGTTCTGGTGCTGGCTGGTGGGCTTCTACCTGGCCTTCATGCCGCTGTATATCCTGGGCTTCAAGGGTATGACGCGGCGCCTGAACCACTACGACAACCCCGAGTGGCAGCCGTACCTGATCGTGGCCCTGGTCGGCGCCTGCTTCGTGGCGCTGGGCATCTGGTTCATTCTGCAGCAGGTCTTCGTCAGCATCCGCGACCGCAAGCAGAACCTGGACACCACCGGCGATCCCTGGGGCGGCCGCACCCTGGAGTGGTCGATTCCGTCGCCCGCGCCGTTCTACAACTTCGCCCACGTGCCGCACGTCGACCATCTGGACCAGCACTGGGAAAACAAGCAGAACGGCACCGCCTACACGGCGCCCGCCAGCTACGAAGACATCCACATGCCGCGCAACACCGGCGCCGGGGTGTACATCGGCGCCTTCGGGCTGGCCATGTGCTTCGGCCTGATCTGGCACATCTGGTGGCTGGCCATCGTCGGCCTCCTGGGCATGATCGGCTCGTTCCTGGTGCGCGCCTATGACCGCGACACCGACTACTACGTGCCCGCCGCGGAAGTCGAGCGCATCGAATCCGCCCATCTCGCCAACATGCAAAAAGCCGCCTGAGCCATGACCCAAGCTGTAACCGCCCTGCCCCACGGGTCCGGCCACGCCGGACACCATGATGACGGATCCAAGACCGTATTCGGGTTCTGGATCTACCTGATGAGCGACCTGCTGATCTTCTCGGTCCTGTTCGCTACGTTTGCCGTGCTGTCCAAGGCCACCGCCGGCGGCCCCACCGGCGCGGAACTGTTCGACCTGTCGTTCGTGCTGGTCGAGACCATGCTGCTGCTGATCAGCAGCTTCACCTTCGGCATGGCCATGCTGAACCTGCACGCGGGACGCGCGCGCCGCGTCATCGGCTGGCTATGCGTCACGTTCTTGTTCGGCGCCGGCTTCATCGGCATGGAAATATACGAGTTCCATCACCTGATCACCGAAGGCGCCGGCCCGCAGCGCAGCGCCTACCTGTCGGCATTCTTCACGCTGATCGGCACCCACGGCCTGCACGTCACGTTCGGCCTGGTCTGGATCGCGGTCATGGTCGACATGGTGCGCCGCCACGGCCTGGATTCGGTCAACGTCCGCCGCCTGTCGTGCCTGAGCCTGTTCTGGCACTTCCTGGACATCGTCTGGATCTGCGTGTTCACATTTGTTTATCTTCTGGGAGCGCTCTGATGTCGCACGACACGATAGCCGCGGCGGACCACGGCCATGACGACGCCGCCCATGGCACCCTGAAATCGTACCTGGTGGGCTTCGGCCTTTCCATTCTTCTGACGCTGGCATCGTTCGGCCTGGTCATGTCCGGCGCCGTGCCGCGCTCGCTGGCGATGCCCGGCATCATCGTGCTGTGCGTGGCGCAACTGCTGGTGCAGCTGGTCTACTTCCTGCACATGGGCGCTTCGCGCTCGCAGCGCGACAACCTGTCGGCCTTTGTGTTCGCCGTATTCGTCATCGCCATCATCGTGGGCGGCTCGGCGTGGGTGCTGCACAACATGAACGCCAACATGATGCACCCCATGCCCGCCGGCATGTAGCCTTAAGGCCCATTTGCCGGGGCCAGGCGGCTCCGGTATACTGCCGTCCGCGCTGCACTTGGCGGCAGCGCAGCCACCCTGGCGCCTGGCGGCGCACAGGCGGCACCCGGGGGTGCTTAGCTCAGCTGGTAGAGCGGCGCCCTTACAAGGCGTAGGTCACAGGTTCGACCCCTGTAGCACCCACCACCCCCCGCACAGCAAGGCACCCGTTCCGGGTGCCTTTTTGTTTTGCGGATCGCGTCGCAGGCATCTGACAGGGGCCAGGCTCCGGCAGGTGCCTGACCTCAAGGGATCGTTGCAGGGGTCAGGCTCCGACAGGTGCCTGACACCGAGGTGCGTAGAGGTTGCTTCAGTAGCACGATGCCAGGCACCTGCCGGAACCCGACACCTGCCATCGCCCGACGTAGCCTGCCCCCAGAAAACACAAAAGCCCTTGAAGGCCCGGCGCAGCACGCCGATTCAAGGGCTTTTCGATCGCGGGGCGGAGCGCCGCGCGATACCGTCGACAGGCTTAGTTGACGGCGTCTTTCAGGGCCTTGCCCGGACGGAACTTGGGCACCTTGGCCTTCTTGATCTTGATCGTTTCGCCGGTGCGCGGATTGCGGCCCGTGCGAGCAGCGCGCGCCGAAACGGCGAACGTGCCGAAGCCCACCAGCGTGACCGTACCGCCCTTCTTGAGCGTGGTCTTGACAGCACCGATCAGGGCGTCAAGCGAACGGCCAGCAGCAGCCTTGGAGATATCAGCCTTGCTGGCGATATGATCGATGAGTTCGGTTTTGTTCATTCAGGTTTACCCCTCACAAGGTATTGGTTCTGTCGGGCGCGCGCCAGCTTCGGAGGCAGGCTACGAGGCCAGCAAACGGAAGAACGGACGAGTGGAAATGCTTCTGGGCACTACCAGGCGCAACTGCAAAATTGCTGCGTCGCGGAGACTTCACCGCCACGATACCGTGGTGAAGTGTCAGCGACGCAGAGACGTATTAGGCCTTGCGCCGAAGCGGCTGTCAAGAGGAAAGCTTGCCAAAAGCCGCGCCAATACTGGCTCGGAGCATTATCAAATAAGCGAGCTTGCGTTCACGCAGCGCCACGCGCCCCGCCGCCGCGGCAGGGCCTCAGACGTCGGCCCAGCGGCGCAGCAGGTTGTGATAGATGCCGGTAAGCTGCACGATGGACGGATGGCCGGCGGCGTCCTGGTTGAGTCGCTGGATGGCAACGTCCATGTCCAGCAACAGATTGCGCTGGCTGTCTTCGCGCACCAGGCTTTGCATCCAGAAAAACGCGCTGATGCGAGCGCCGCGCGTTACCGGATTGACCTTGTGCAAACTTGTGCCCGGATACAGCACCAGGTGTCCGGCGGGCAGCTTGACCGAACGGGGGCCGTACGTGTCGTCTACGACAAGCTCGCCGCCGTCGTAGGTATCGGGGTCGGAAAAAAACAGCGTGGCAGAGAGGTCGGTGCGCACGCGCTCGGAAGTGCCCGGCACGACCCGCACCGCGTTGTCAACATGGTAGCCGAACGACTCGCCCCCTTCGTAGCGATTGAACAAGGGCGGAAATATCTTGCGCGGCAGCGCGGCCGACATGAACAGGTTGTTGGCCGACAGCCGCTGCAGGATCAGCTCGCCCAGCTCCTGGGCGAGCGGGTGCTGCTCGGGCAATTGGCGGTTGTGCTTGACCTGGGCCGACTGGTGGCCGGCCGTGACCCGGCCGTCGACCCAGTCGGCCTGCTCCAGGCGCTGGCGGATCTGCGCCGCCTCGGCGGCGCTGAAGACTTCGGCAATTTGTATAAGCATGAGGGCCTGCGAAAAAATCGGCGCGGGTTACGCCAGACAGGCCTGGAGCGCCTGGTCGAAGTCGTGCAGCAGGTCGGCCTGGTCTTCGATGCCCACCGACACCCGGATGAGGCTGTCGGCAATACCCATCTGGGCGCGCCGCTCGGCGCCCATTTCATAATAAATAGTGTGCGCAGCCGGCAGCGCCAGGCTGCGCGTGTCGCCCAGGTGCGTGGCCATCAGCACGATTTTCAAGCGGTTCAGGAAATCGAAACAATCGACGCCGTCGGCCAGCTCGATGCCCAGCAGGCCGCCATAGCGGCCGCCGAACAGTTGGGTCGCGCGCTCGTACTGCGGGTGCTCGGGGAGTCCGGGGTACAACACACGCGCCACGCCAGGGTGCGCCTGCAGCATCCGCGCCAGCGCCAGGGCATTGCTGCAGTGCGCCGCCATGCGCAGGGCCAGGGTTTCGGCGCCCACGGCGATGCGGTGCGCCGAATCGGCGGACAAAGTGCCGCCCATGTCGCGCAAGCCCTTTTTCTTGATCTGCAACAGCCCCCAGCCGGTGGCCGGGCCCTTGCGGTAGCTGTCGTAGATATTGGCGTAGCCCGACCAGTCGTAGAGGCCGGTATCGGTAATGGAGCCGCCCAGCGCGTCGCCATGGCCGCTGATGTACTTGGACAGCGAGTTCATCACCAGCGAGGCGCCCACCGAGCGCGCCTGGAACATCCACGGCGAAGTCAACGTGTTGTCGATGACATACACCAGGTTGAGTTCACGGCACAGCTCGCCGATACCGGCCAGGTCGGCCAGCTGGGTGCCCGGGTTGGCGATGGTTTCGGTGAACACCATGCGGGTGTTGGGCCTGAGGGCGGCGCGCACCTGGGCGATGTCGGTGGGATCGACGTAGCTGACCTCGACGCCCAGCTCGGCCAGCGTGCCCAGCAGGCTGTTGGTGTTGCCGAACACGTACTGGCTGGACAACAGGTGGTCGCCCTTGCGCAGCAGCGTCGAGAATACCGCCGCCAAGGCCGCCATGCCGGTGGCGAACGACACGGTGCCCGTGCCCGCTTCCATTTTGCTGATCTTGGCTTCCAGCGCGGTGGTGGTGGGCGTGCCCTGGCGGCCGTAGGTGAAACCGGCCTTGCCCTGGAACACCGCCGCCAGTTCGCGCGCGTCGGCATACGCGTACTCGGACGAGGTATGGATGGGCTTGTGCACCGCGCCGTGCTCGACGGATTGCAAGCGGTCGGAATGAAGAATCGTGGTGGTGAAACCGTTCTGAGGCATGATAGAAACCGAAATAAGCCCACCCCCGAAGCGCCGCGCGCTGCTCTTTCAAGGAGCGACGCAGGCGTACCGGCAAAACCGGGGCCGCGCGTCCCCGACCGGAGTACATCTGGTCATGCCGCAGGGGGTGCTATGACGCGCCATGACAGCCGGAATGAAAGCGGAAAGTTTACTCCCGGCGCTGGCGCACCGACTCGTACAGGCACACGGCGCTGGCCACGCTGACGTTCAGGCTTTCCACCGACCCCAGCATCGGGATATTGACCAGCTGGTCGCAGGTTTCGCGCGTCAGGCGGCGCATGCCCTCGCCCTCGGCGCCCATTACCCAGGCCATCGGCTGGCGCGCGTCGACCGTATGCAGGCTGCCGGCGGCCTGGTCGTCGGTGCCCACCACCCACACGCCGCGTTCTTTCAGGCCGCGCAGCGTGCGCGCGAGATTGGTGACGGTGATATAGGGCACGGTGTCGGCCGCCCCGCAAGCCACCCGCTGTACCGTGCTGTTGAGCCCCACGGCACGATCGCGCGGCGCGACCACCGCATGCACGCCGGCGGCATCGGCGGTGCGCAGGCAGGCGCCCAGGTTGTGGGGGTCGGTCACGCCGTCCAGCACCAGCAGCAGCGCCGGCCCTTCGATCGTGTCCAGCACTTCATCGACATCGACCGCCAGCAGGCGCTCTTCGGCCAGCGCCACCACGCCCTGATGGCGGGTGCCGCGCGCCAGGCCGTCCAACCGTTCGGCCGACACCGGGTGCACGCGCCGCCCCGCCCGCTCGGCCTGCTCCAGGAATGCCAGCATGCGCTTGTCGCGGCGCGAGGCCTCGACATAAATATCTTTGATCGACTCGGGCGCGTGCCGCAGCCGCGCCACGACCGCGTGAAACCCCGCCAGGACTTGGGCCGACGCCATGAATGTTCACCTTGTTGTAGATAACGACAAGCCGGCCCCTCCGGGGGGCCGGCCGCCGGCGCGCCAACGCGCGCCCGGCCATAGCCGCCATGTTACTGCCTGCGGCGCTGGCCGGCCCGCGCCCGGCTACCGGCGCGCGGTTTTCTTGGCCGGGGCGCGCTTCTTGGCAGGGGCCGCTGGCTTGGCAGCCTTCTTGGCCTGGGCGCGCCGCTGCTTGGCGGTCTGTCCCTTCAGCGCCGCCGGCTTGGGCGCGGCGGCTTTCTTCACCTTGCGCGGCTCGTCGGGATTGCGCGAAGCGGCCTTGCGCAGCGCCTCGAAGCTGGTGCCCTTGACCAGGCGGAACTCGATGCGGCGCGCTTCCAGGTCGACGCGCGAAACCTGCACCTGCACCTTGTCGGTCAGGCGGTAACGCATGCCGGTGCGTTCGCCGCGCAGTTCGTGCAGCGCCTCGTTGAACTGGAAGTACTCGCCGCCCAGTTCCGACACGTGCACCAGGCCTTCCACGTGCAGCGTATCCAGCGTGACAAACACGCCGAAGCTGGCCACGCCTGTCACCGTGCCGCTGAAATCTTCGCCCACGCGCTCTTTCACGAACCAGCACTTCAGCCAGGCTTCGACATCGCGCGAGGCCTCGTCGGCGCGCCGCTCGCTGGCCGACAGCAACAGGCCCAGTTTTTCCCAGGTGGCGTGTTCATGCTCGCGCTGCGTGCGGCCGATAACCACCGGCTGGTCTTCCAGGCCCGGCACATAGCGCCGGCCCGCCAGCAGGGCCTTGATCACCCGGTGCGTAAGCAGGTCGGGATAGCGCCGGATGGGCGACGTGAAATGGCTGTAGGCCGGATATGCCAGGCCGAAGTGGCCGACGTTGTCGGGGCTGTATATGGCCTGCTGCATCGAACGCAGGCACATGGTCTGCAGCAGCTGGAAATCGGCCCGGCCGCGCACGCTGTCGAGGAATTCGCCGTAATCCTTGGCGGTAGGCGCCTCGCCGCCGCCCAACGACAGGCCCAGGGTGCGCAGGAATTCACGCAGTGAAGTCAGGCGTTCCGGCGTGGGACCTTCATGGATGCGGTACAGGCCGGGGTGTTTGCTGCGGCTCATGAAGTCGGCCGCGCAGGTATTGGCCGCCAGCATGCACTCTTCGATCAGCTTGTGGGCGTCGTTGCGCACCACTCCGACAATCTGCTCGATGCGGCCCAGTTCGTTACAGACGATCTTGGTCTCGACCGTATCGAAATCGATGGCGCCGCGTTTCTTGCGCTGCTGCACCAGCAACTGGTAGAGCTCATGCAGGTGCCGCACGTGCGGCATGATTTCGCCCAGCGCGTGCGCCACCGGCCCGCCCGGCTGCTGCAGGGCTTCCCACACCTGGGTGTAGGTGGTGCGCGCATGCGAGTGCATCACGGCGTTGTAGAACTGGTAGGCCGTGATGGTGCCCGCCTTGGCGCCGGTGGCCGGAATCACCATATCGCACACCAGCACCAGCCGGTCGACCTGAGGATTGAGCGAACACAGCCCGTTGGACAGCGACTCGGGCAGCATGGGAATCACGCGGCGCGGAAAATACACGCTGGTGCCGCGTTCGAGCGCATCGTCGTCCAGGGCATCGCCGGGCGTGACGTAATGGCTGACGTCGGCAATCGCCACCAGCAGGCGCCAGGCCGGCCGCTTGCGCTGCCCGCTGCCCAGCTCCACGGGCTCGCAATACACCGCGTCGTCGAAATCGCGCGCATCTTCGCCGTCGATGGTGATCAGCGGCACGTCGCGCAGGTCGATACGGTCTTTCAGATCGGCCTTGCGCACCACGTCGGGCAGGCGCGAGGCCTGTTTGGCGGCGGGCTCGGAAAACTCGACCGGCACGTCGAACTTGCGCACCGCGATCTCGATCTCCATGCCCGGGTCGTCGATTTCGCCCAGCACTTCGGAAACCCGCCCCAGCGGCTGCGTGTGGCGCGTCGGCTGCTCCATGATCTGCACCGACACCACCTGGCCGTGCTGCGCCCCATTGGTGTCGCCCGGCGGAATGAGGATGTCGTGCTTGATGCGCTGGTCTTCCGGCACCACGATCGACAGACCGTGCTCGTGCAGGAAGCGGCCCACCAGCTTGTTGGTGCGCCGCTCGATGACCTCGACGATCATGCCCTCGGGCTTGCCGCGGTACTCGCCCGAAGGCTTGACCAGCACGCGGTCGCCATGCAGCACCTTGAGCATCTCGCGCGGCGACAGGAACAGGTCGGGGCCGCCGTCGTCGCGCAGCAAGAAGCCGAAGCCGTCGCGATGGCCCTGCACCTTGCCGGCCACGAAATCGAGCTTGGTGGCCAGCAGCAGCACGCCCTTGCGGTTCGGCATCAGTTGGCCGTCGCGCTCCATGGCGCCCAGGCGGCGTTCGAAACCCACCAGCGTGGCGGGCCGCTCGACACCCATGCGCTCGGCCAGTTCAGCGGGCGACAGCGGCGCCCCGGCTGATCGCAGCGCCTTCAGAATGGCTTCGCGCGAAGGCACGTCGGGGTCGAAGTCGGGGGGCGTTTCGGGCAACACGAATCCTGATCTGCCGTTGTTATTGTTATTCGAATCTTTATTCGATCGTTTTGCCAAAGTTGGGAATCCTGTATATAATCTTTCGCTTCTGTGGTCTGCCCAAGGCTGATCACTGCAGCAAGACCGGTTTGAAGACCAGTATGGTAAGGCATGTAGCACGTTGCTAGCAGTTTTGCAGCGTATCATACAAATCTGCAAGGTCTGGCTCAGTGCCCAGGTGGCGGAATTGGTAGACGCGCATGGTTCAGGTCCATGTGCCGCAAGGTGTGGAGGTTCGAGTCCTCTCCTGGGCACCACGGAATTCAGGCAGTTCGGCCACGCCGAGCGGCCGCCCCAGCCCCCGGCAACCCTTCAAGGTTCGCCGGGGGTTTGTTTTTCCGCCTTTGCTTTGCCGTTTTTGCCCGCTTTTCCGTTTTTTCCTTCCTCCAGGCCGGTTCCGTGCGGGTCCGCTTCCTGCGCGCCCGCGCCCTGCTCTTTCCGGGCCCGGCTGCCGGCGCGGCGCAGGTGGTCGCGCTCGTAGCGCGCCTGCCCCATGGCGGCGATTTGCCCGGCCACCAAGGCCTCGAACGGATCGAGCAGCGCGACGAACGAGCGCGGCGCTTCCAGGATGTCGAGCGCCGCGGCCACCGCCTCGATCGTGGCCAGCGCCTGCGGATGCGCGGCATGGCGCACCCGGTAGCGCGACCCCGGCCCGCCATCCAGGGATACGCGCGGCAGTGCCGCGAGCGCCGGGTGCGCCGCAAGCACCTGGCGCGCGTGCCGCCAGGTGCCGTCCAGCACTACCAGCAAGCGCGGCAGGCCCGGCGACGCGGCGCGCTCCAATGGCTCGGCGCCTTCTCCGGGAAACAACAGCCAGGACTCGTAGCCGGGCACTTGCCACAGGGCGGCGTCGAAACGCCGCCCCACGTGCAGGCTGGCATTACGCAAGCCCAGCACGGCGAGCCGGGCGGTATTCAGGGCGTGGCGCGCCTCTTCCGGATGCTGCAGCACCACTACGCGCGTGCGGCTGTCTAGCGCCGGAATCCACCGGCACAGGCAATGCGCCAGCGGCCGCTGGCAGCGCGGGCAGGCGGGCCGCCCAGTCGGCTTGCGCCCGGCCTGAAAAGTGTGCATAATGCGCGTCCTCTGTTGCTCAAACGCGATTAAACAACACCGCGCCAGAACAACAGCAGAAAGCCCAGGTGGCGGAATTGGTAGACGCGCATGGTTCAGGTCCATGTGCCGCAAGGTGTGGAGGTTCGAGTCCTCTCCTGGGCACCAATTACTACATCGCGACTTACCTGCGCGATGCGCCGAAAACCCCGATTGCCCGCAAGGCATCGGGGTTTTTCTTTGGCTATTTTCAGTGTTCCAGCTCGCGCGTCATGGCGATGTGCTCGATGCCCGCCTCGACGAAGGGCTCGCCCTGCGCCGCGAATCCGTGGGCTTCATAGAAGCCGCGGGCGTGGGTCTGGGCATGCAGCAACAGCAGCCGGTGGCCGTCGCCGTGCCCCTGCGCGATCAGGGCATCCAGCACCTGCCCGCCCACCCCGCTGCCACGGGCCGCCTTGCGCACGGCCATGCGGCCGATATGACCATCGGGCAGCAGCCGCCCGGTGGCGATAGGCGTGCCGTCATCGCCATAGGCCACGGCATGCACGGCCACGGGATCATCGTCGTCGAGCTCGATTTCGGGCGGCACCGCCTGCTCCAGCACGAACACCTCGTGCCGCACGGAGTAGGCGTCGTCGCGCAGGCGCTCCCAGGTTCCCAGGACAATGCGAATGGCGGGCGGGGTGGGCATGGCGAGTCTCCAGTGGTCGGTAATGGCGTGGCCGCGGCGGCACACCCCGATTTTCGCAGGCAACGCGCCCGGCTGGAACCCGCCGCCGCACAGTAGAATGTGCGCACCTCAAAATACCCCCGCGCCATGCAAGCCGTCGTCACCGCCGCCCTGCCGGTTTTCGCCCTCATCCTGACCGGCTGGATGGCAGCCCGCTGGCGGGTGCTGGGCCCGACCGCCACCGACGCGCTGAACCGCTATGTGGTCTACCTGTCGCTGCCGGCGCTGCTGTTCCGCGCCATGGCGCATGCCGATCCCGGCCAGATGCACTGGGGGTTCGTAGCCGCATTCGGCGGCGGTATCGTCATTACTTTCGCCGCCACCTGCCTGTGGCCGCGGCGCCACGTTCCCGCCCTGACCGACCTCAGCATCGAAGGGCTGGCGGCCTCGTACACCAACGCCGGCTACATGGGCATTCCACTATGCCTGGCCCTGCTCGGCCCGGCCAGTCTGGCGCCGGCCGTGATCACCACCCTGCTCACGGCCTGCATGTTGTTCGGCGCGGCCATCGCCCTTATCGAATTCGACCAGCACCGCGACCGCAACCTGGGCGCCACCCTGGCCAAAGTGGCGCGGGCGCTGGTCCGCAACCCGCTGCTGGTGGCGCCGCTGCTTGGCCTGGCCAGCACCTGGTCGGGCGCGGCGCTGCCCGCCGGCCTGGACCGTTATGTCGAGCTGCTGGGCGCGTCGGCCAGCCCGTGCGCCCTGGTCACCATCGGCCTGTTCCTGGCCCAGGCCCAGCCGGGCGGCGGCCGCGCGGTGGTGGGCCGGCTGGTCGCCGGCAAGCTTGTGCTGCAGCCCGCCGCCACCGCGGCGCTGGCGTTCATGGTGTTTCCGATGCCGCCGCTATGGGCTTGGTGCGCCGTGCTGATGGCCGCCCTGCCTATCGGCACCGGGCCTTTCATGCTGGCCCAGATGTATGGCCGCGACGCGCGCGCCACTTCCCGCGCCATCTTGCTTTCCACCGTCCTGTCGGTGCCCACCGTCACGCTGCTGGTCGCCTGGATCAGCACGCGGCTTCCCTGAGTTTCGCCCCCCATGCTGCTGCCCGCCGCAATTTTCATCGTCACGCTGGCCCTCGTCATCTGGCAGCCCCGCGGCCTGAACATCGGCTGGAGCGCCTCGGCTGGCGCGGCGGTGGCGCTGGCCTGCGGCGTCGTGCAGCCCGCCGACGTGGCCGCGGTCTGGCACATTGTCTGGAACGCCACGGCCACGTTCATCGCCATCATCATCACCAGCATCATCCTGGACGCGGCGGGCTTCTTCGAATGGGCCGCGCTGCACGTGGCCCGCTGGGGCGGCGGCCGCGGCCACTGGCTGTTCGCGCTGATCGTACTGCTGGGCGCGGCGGTGTCGGCGCTGTTCGCCAATGACGGCGCCGCGCTGATCCTCACCCCCATCGTGATGGAAATGCTGCTGGCGCTGGGGTTCGGGCTGAGCGCCACGCTGGCATTCGTAATGGCGGCCGGCTTCATCGCCGACACCGCCAGCACCCCGCTGGTGGTGTCGAACCTGGTGAATATCGTATCGGCCGACTTCTTCAATATCAGCTTCGGCCGCTATGCCTCGGTCATGGTGCCCGTCAACGCCGCGGCCGTAGCGGCCACGCTGGCCGTCTTGTTCGTGTATTTTCGCAAGCAGATCCCGGCCCGCTACAACGTCGCGCAATTGCGTGCGCCGGGCGCGGCGGTGCGCGACCCCGCCACCTTCCGCGCCGGCGTGGCCGTGCTGGCGCTGCTCCTGGCGGGTTTTTTCGTGCTGGAGCCCTTGGGCATCCCCGTCAGCGCCATCGCGGCGGCCGGCGCCCTGGCCCTGCTGCTGGTGGCGGGCCGCCACCATATCGTCGGCACGCGCCGCGTCATGCGCGAAGCGCCCTGGCATATCGTGGTGTTCTCATTGGGCATGTACCTGGTGGTGTACGGCCTGCGCAATGCCGGCCTCACTGCCCATCTGACCGCGCTTTTCGACACATTCGCCGGCCATGGCATCTGGGGCGCGGCATTGGGCACGGGCCTGGTCATGGCATTTCTGGCCTCGGTCATGAACAATCTGCCCGCCGTGCTGGTGGGCGCGCTGGCGGTGGCCGACACCCACGCCACCGGCGTCGTGCGCGACGCGATGATCTACGCCAACGTCATCGGCACCGACCTGGGCCCGAAGATCACGCCCATCGGCAGCCTGGCCACGCTGCTCTGGCTGCACGTGCTGGCGCGCAAGGGGTTGCGCATTACCTGGGGCTACTATTTCAGGGTCGGCATCGTGCTGACCCTGCCGGTGCTATTGGTCACGCTGGCGGCGCTGGCGCTGCGGCTGGGCGGCGGCCAGTAGTTCAGGCAAGCCGCGTCTAGTGGTATGGTTGCCGTCATCCGCAATCGGGAGAGATTCGCATGACCTGGATGGTTGGCCGCTACACAACCTTTGTCCTGGTGCTGGTGGGCACCGCCATCACGGGCGCGCTGGCGGCGACGGTATCGCCGCACTGGCTATGGGCAGCCGTGCCGCTGGCCTTGCTGGCGCTGCTGGGCGTCTACGATCTGGTCCAGGAACGCCACGCCATCCGCCGCAATTACCCGGTGCTGGGCAACCTGCGTTTCCTGTTTGAGTTCATCCGGCCCGAGATCCGCCAGTATTTCCTGGAAGACGACACCCACGCCGCGCCGTTCTCGCGCGCGCAGCGGTCCATCGTTTATCAGCGCGCGAAGCTCGAAATCGACAAGCGCCCGTTCGGCACCCAGGAAGATGTCTACGGCGACCGCTACGAATGGATCAACCATTCGCTGGTGCCGGCGCGCGTGGATGACGCCGATTTCCGCGTGACGGTCGGCGGGGCCGAATGCACCCAGCCATATTCGATGTCGGCGTTCAACATCTCGGCCATGAGCTTCGGCGCCCTGTCGGCCAATGCCATCATGGCGCTGAACGAGGGCGCGCGCCAGGGCAACTTCGCGCACGACACCGGTGAAGGCGGCGTCAGCCGCTACCACCGCAAGGCGGGCGGCGCGTTGGTGTGGAATATCGGTTCGGGCTATTTTGGCTGCCGCGACGAAAGCGGCGCGTTTTCCGAAGCCGCCTTTGTGCGCAACGCCTGTACGCCGCAGGTGAAAATGATTGAAATCAAGCTGTCGCAGGGGGCCAAGCCGGGCCACGGCGGCATCCTGCCGGGCGCCAAGGTCACGCCCGAAATCGCCGAGGCGCGCGGGGTCGCGGCCTGGCAAGACTGCAATTCGCCGTCCAGCCACAGCGCCTTCGACACGCCCATAGGGCTGCTGCATTTCGTGGCGCGCCTGCGCGAACTTTCCGAAGGCAAGCCGGTGGGCTTCAAGCTATGCGTGGGCCACCCCTGGGAGTGGTTCGCCATCGTGAAAGCCATGCTTGAAACCGGCATCACGCCCGATTTCATCGTGGTCGACGGCGCCGAAGGCGGCACCGGCGCGGCGCCGGTCGAGTTCGTCGACCACGTCGGCACGCCGCTGCGCGAAGCGCTGCGCCTGGTGCACAACACCCTGATCGGCGTGAACCTGCGCGACCGCATCCGGCTGGGCGCGTCCGGCAAGATCATCACGGCCTTCGACATGGCGCGCGCCATGGCCATGGGAGCCGACTGGTGCAACGCGGCGCGCGGCTTCATGTTCGCGATCGGCTGCATCCAGGCACAGGCCTGCCATACCGGCAAGTGCCCTACCGGCGTCACCACCCAGGATCCGCTGCGCCAGCGCGCGCTGGTGGTGCCGGACAAGGCCCAGCGCGTGGCCCACTTCCATCGCAATACGCTGCACGCCCTGGCCGAACTGCTGCAGGCCGCGGGCCTGACCCACCCCAGCCAGTTGCGCCCGCACCATATCGCGCGGCGCATTTCTTCCAGCGAAGTGCGTTTGCTGTCCGCGCTGTTCCCCGAACTGGAACCGGGCGAGCTGCTGCGCGGCGAATTCCGGCACACGGTGTTCAAGGTGGGCTGGTCGATGGCGCGGCCCGACTCGTTTCAACCCGCGCATGACGTCACCGCCGCGCTGGCGGCCATACACCGCGCCCAGGTCGCCGGCACGGCCTGAGCCCGGCGCGGGCGCTACAGCCAGCGCTCGAACAGGCGCGAGAAAAATTCCATGAACCGGTCGCTGGCGCCGCGGTCGTGCCAGTCTTGCAAGGTGACCTGCTGCGCCGCGGCCACGTCGCTGTCGAACAGCGCCTCCATCTGGGCGCCGAACCGCGGCCCCAGGATCACCGCGTTGATCTCGTAGTTCAGCGCGAAGCTGCGCCAGTCCATGTTGCTGGACCCGACGGTGGACCACACTCCATCGACCACGGCGGTCTTGGCATGCAACAACGCATCGCGCCGCTCATAGATTTTCACGCCGGCCTCAAGCAGATTTTCGTAGTGCGAGCGGCCGGCATGGAACACCAGCGATGAATCGCTGAACCCCGGCAGCACCAGCACCACATCCACGCCGCGCCGCGCGGCATCCTGCAGCACCTCGATGAATGCCGGGTCGGGCACGAAATACGCCATGGTGATGTGGATGGACTTCTGCGCGCTCTCGAAGGCCGACATCAGCGTCAGGTATACCGTGTAGCCGTCGCTGCGATCCGGCTGGTTGGCCAGGATGCGCACGTCGAGGTCGCCGCGCGCGGCAAGCTTGGGAAAGAAATCGCGCTGCGCCAGCGGCGGCCCTTTCTGAGACTCCCAGCCCGCCAGGATGACGCGCTCGAGCTCGGCCACGGCCGGCCCTTCGATACGGATATGGGTATCGCGCCAAGGCTGCGCCTCGCGCCCCGAACTGGCCGGGCGCGAGCCCGACGAATACACGCTGCTGACGTTGATGCCGCCCAGATAGCCCACCTTGCCATCGACCACCAGCAGCTTGCGGTGATTGCGCTGGTTGAGCGACCAGCCGCCCCGCGCCTCGGCCGGATTGACCGGATTGAAGACGGCGACCTGCACGCCCGCCTCGCGCATGCGGTCGAACAGCGTGTCGGGCGTCTGCAGCGTGCCCACCGCGTCGATCATGACGGCAACGGCGGCGCCCCGGCGCTGCGCGGCAATCAAGGCATCGGCAAAGCGCTGGCCGGCCTCGTCGTCATCGAAAATATAGGTTTCCATGTGCACGTAGTGCCGCGCGCGGCCGATCGATTCCAGCATGGCGCGATACGTGGCCGGCCCGTCGGCCAGCAGGCGCACATCGTTGCCGCCCACCAGGGGCGAGCCGCCGATGGCGGCCTCGATGGCCTGGTGGCGCGCGTAGAAATCCTGCGGGCGCGCCTGGCCGGTGCGCGCCACGATGTCCCGGCCCCGTTCGTAGCTGGACCAGCCGCTGTCGGCCGATTGCCCTGCCTGCTCTTTGCGCGCCTGGCGTTCCCGGGCGTCAGGCACGGTGGCGCACGCCGCCAGGAATACCGACAGCAGCAACCCCACCAGCAGCAACCCCACCAGGCATCGCACCGCGCGTCGTACCTCGCCGGCCGGCATCGTCTCACCCCTGGCTCAAGGTTGCCACTGCGTGCGGTGCGATACCGTCGGGCGCCGCTGCGAGCCGCGGCGCGAAGGCTCGCGATCAGTCCAGCGGCCGCCTCGCCAACGGCCGTGTTCGCGGTCAACCTGGAAGCCGCCGGCATCACGCAGCAGCGCCATCACGGCCTCTTCTTCATCGGGTTCGACCTGCACTGCCAGCAGCACGGCCTGTTCGGCTGCCGGCAGGCTGTGCAGCCGGGCGTTGCGCATGGTCACCAGGCGCCGGCCGGCCCACAGGGCGCCGGCGGCCGCGCCGGCACAGGCGCCCAACACGGCTCCCCCCACCACGGCGATATCGCCGCGGGCCAGGAAAATGGCCGCCACCGTGCCCAGCAGCGCGCCGGCCGCGGCCAGCGCCGCGGCGCGCCAGGCCATGCCGTAGCGCGCGTGCCCGGCCTGGGCTTCCGGATCGTCGTCCCAGGACCGTACTTGTCCGGTGCGGCGCCCGCCCCGGAACAGGCTGACCGCTTCTTCGCGGAAACCTTCGGCAAACAGCGCATGCGCCGCGCTCTTAGCCGACGGGACACTGTCAAAACGTGCAACGATGATCGACGACATACGCAGTCTCTTGGCATGTTGACTCTTGACTTTATTCTGCTCGCCCGGCTGCGGCCTGTCCTCTGGTTTCGCAACCAGCAGTAATGCGGTATTTCGGCGCGGCGCGGCCTGACACACTTTCTCTCGCAGCGCCCCGGCTTGCTTGCGTTTCGTTAAAAAGCATTGCAATCCGCTCGCAGGGCTTGCGGCGCGGCGGGGTCGCCGGTCACAATAAGTGTCGCGCAACAGCACCTGCAAGGAAGCAACCGCATGGTCCAGCCCCGCAGCATGTTCGCAGCCGCGCCGTCCCCCACCCCGGAATCCTCGTCCGGCGCCGCCGCCCAGGCCATCCAGGAACTGCAGGCCGGCCTGCTCGCCCGCCCGGCACGCATCGATCCCAAATATCTGTACGACCGCCTCGGCTCCAGCCTGTTCACCGCCATCACGCAACTGCCCGAGTACTACCCCACCCGGTGCGAAGCCGAGATTCTGCGCGGGCATGCCGCCGACATTGCCCGCCACGTCGGCGCGGTGGAGTCGCTGATCGACCTGGGCGCCGGTGATTGCGTCAAGGCCGAACGCCTGTTTTCCAGCCTGCGGCCGCGGCGCTATGTGCCCATCGACATCTCGGCGGATTACCTGCGCACGGCCGTGCAGCGCCTGGAACACGCGCATCCGGGCCTCGAAATCATCGCGCTCGGCCAGGACTTCCACCACGCCCTCGATCTGCCGGATGCCCTGCCCGCCGCCGGGCGCCTGTTCTTCTATCCGGGCTCCAGCATCGGCAACCTGGACCCGGCTCAGGCGCTCGCCATGTTGACGCGCATTCGCGCCGCCTGTACCGACGGCGGACTGCTAGTTGGCATCGACCGCGTCAAGCCGCGCGCCATTCTCGAGCCTGCGTACGACGACGCGCTGCACCTTACGGCCGCCTTCAACCTCAACCTGCTGCGGCACGTCAATCGCCTGCTGGGCAGCGACTTCAACGTGCACGACTGGAGCCACGTGGCCCACTACGACGAACCCCATGCGCGCATGCAGATGCATCTGCAGGCCCTGGGAGAGGTCAAGGTCGAATGGCCGGGCGCGCAGCGGCGCTTCGGCAGCGGCGAGCGCATTCACACCGAGAACTCGTACAAGTACACGGTCGAAGGTTTTCGCGACCTGCTCGCGCGCGCCGGCTACACCCGCGTCGAGCACTGGTCGGACTCCCGCGACTGGTTTTCCGTTTTCAGTGCGCGGGCCTGACCGCATACATCAGCCATGCCATCCGACACCACCACAGCCTGCCCCTGCCTGTTGACCCGCCCCGCTCCGCACCTGGATGCCGACGCCAGCCTGGCGCAGCGCTACGAGCGCGTGCGCGGCCAGACGCGCGCGCTGGCCGAACCGCTCAGCCCGGAAGACTGCCAGGTGCAGTCCATGCCCGACTGCAGTCCGGTCAAGTGGCACCTGGCCCATACCACCTGGTTTTTCGAGACCTTCATCCTGGCGCGTTTCCTGCCGGGGCATCCGCCATTCCATCCGCAGTACCGGATGCTGTTCAACTCGTACTACAACGCCATCGGCGACCGCCATCCGCGCCCGCAGCGCGGCATGCTGTCGCGCCCGCCGCTGGCCGACATTCTGCGCTACCGCGAGTATGTGGACGCCGCCATGGCCGGCCTGCTGGCCGGCGCGCCGGACGCCGACCCCGCCTTCGCTCAATTGGTCGAACTGGGCCTGAACCACGAGCAGCAGCACCAGGAACTGATCCTGACCGACATCAAGCATGCCCTGTCGCTCAATCCGCTCAAGCCCGCTTACGCGCCCGGCCGGCGGGATGCGCTTCCGGCGGCCACGCCGGCGGGCTGGACCCGCTACGCGGGCGGCTGTGTGCGCATTGGCCACGAGCCCCCCGGTTTCGCCTTTGACAACGAAGGCCCCGCGCACGAGGTGCTGCTGCGCCCCTTCCACCTGGCCGACCGCCTGGTGACCCAGGGCGAATACCGGGAGTTCATGCGCGACGGCGGCTACCGCCGCCCGGAGCTGTGGCTGTCGCTCGGCTGGGATCGGGTCTGCGCCGAGCAATGG
The DNA here is from genome assembly GCF_000067205.1 of Bordetella petrii. Lineage (NCBI taxonomy): Bacteria > Pseudomonadati > Pseudomonadota > Betaproteobacteria > Burkholderiales > Alcaligenaceae > Bordetella > Bordetella petrii. Next base: position 2,851,578 of record NC_010170.1, read on the forward strand.
CGCGCCCCGCTGTACTGGGAAGGCCAGAAAGACGACTGGCAGGTGTTCACGCTGCACGGCATGCAGCCGCTCGACCCGCACGCGCCGGTCACCCATGTCAGCTATTACGAGGCCGACGCCTACGCTCGCTGGGCCCGCGTGCGCCTGCCGCGCGAGGCCGAATGGGAACACGCCGCCCTGGCCCGCCCGGCGCCGGCGCACGCCAACCTGCTCGAGCACGGCCACCTGCATCCCCGCGCGGCGCCGCAGCGCCCGCCCGCGGGCGGGCCGGTGCAGTTGTATGGCGACGCCTGGGAATGGACCAGCAGCGCCTACGACGCCTATCCGGGCTACGCGCCGCCCGCGGGCGCGGTGGGCGAATACAACGGCAAGTTCATGTGCAACCAGTACGTGCTGCGCGGCGGCTCGTGCGCCACGCCGGCAGACCACATCCGCGCCACTTACCGCAACTTTTTCCCGCCCGAGGCGCGCTGGCAGTTCTCGGGCATACGGCTGGCGCGCGATGCGTGAGGGGTTTGCACCCCAATAAAATGTCGTGCTAGAATTTCGTTCTTGCCTGGCCCTGCCGGGCAAGAAGTCGAGCACTGCCTCAGGCACAACATTGAGGCACGACATTGGCGCATTAGCTCAGCCGGTTAGAGCGACGGAATCATAATCCGCAGGTCCCCTGTTCGAATCAGGGATGCGCCACCAGAATTACGAAGGGCGCCCATGGCACATGGGCGCCCTTTCTTTTTGACGATGCAGGGTGGTGTTAGGGGGTGGTGTGGGGTATGCGGGGCGCAGTCAGGCTCCAGGACCTCAGGCCGCCACCCGCAGGTGCCGCCGCGACTGGCCACCCTTGATGGGCCGCAGCAGGCTGCTGGGCACATCTTCGACCAGCTCCGGTTCGCACCGTACGCTGACCTGGCCCGGCAGGATCCAGCTCTTGCCGTGGCGGCACTCGGTGGCGCGCAGGTGCCGCGCCAGGCGCAGCGCGTCGAGCTCGGCGCGATCACGGCCGGAACGCACCATGTCGCAGAAGCGCGTGAAACTGAACGTGTGCGCGCCCTCGCGGCCTATCACGTCGACACACCCGCGAAATTCGCCAAAATCGACCTCGTGCACGCGCGGCCGGATGGAATAGCTCACATTGGAAGCAAAGGCGGAAAACGTGTCCATGGCTTGATCTCCCTGATGAAGCACGACCATTTCAGGGTAGAGCAAAAATATGTCGAATCCGCGCCGCCTTTGCAATCTTTGAAGACGATTACCCGTCCGTTACAAAATCCATACTTAACTACATCCCTGGCGCCGCGCGCGGGCTTCAGGGCTGGGCGGGCGTATCGTCGCGGGCGGCGGGCTCGACAAAATCGGAGGTGAACAAGTCCCAGCAAGTAATGAACAGCGCCGCGATCAGCGGCCCGATCACGAAGCCGTTCAGGCCGAACAACGCCATGCCGCCCAGGGTGGAGATCAACACCACGTAATCGGGCAGCTTGGTGTCCTTGCCCACCAGCAACGGACGCAGCACGTTGTCGACCATGCCGATCACCAGCACGCCGTACAGGATGAGCGCCACGCCCTGCCATGTGGCGCCCGTGACCAGGAAATATACGGCCACCGGCACCCAGATCAGCCCCGCGCCAATGGCGGGCAGCAGCGACAGAAAGGCCATGACCACGCCCCATAGCACCGGCCCCTGGATGCCCAGCACGTAGAAGATCACGCCGCCCAGGGCGCCCTGCGCCGCGGCTACCGCGATGTTGCCCTTCACGGTGGCGCGGATCACGGTAGTGAACTTGCGCAACAGGTGAATCTTGCGCGAGTCGCTCAGCGGAATCGCGGCGCGCAGCCGCGCCGACAGCAGCGAGCCGTCGCGCAGCAGGAAAAACAACAGGTACAGCATGATGCCGAAGCTGATCAGGAACTGGAACGTATCCTGTCCGATGTTGAACGCCTGCGTGGCCAGGTACTGGCTGCCCCGCATCGCGCCCGCGGTGAGCTTGTCTTGCAGGCTGGTGATGTCGGCCATGCCGAAGCGCGTCAGCAGGCTGTGCAACGATGCCGGCAGCGCGTCGAGCACCTGCTGGAAATAAACGCCGAAGTTCAGGTTGCCCGACTTGACGCGCTGGTAAAGATTGGCGCCTTCCTGCACCAGCGAGCCGGTGATGAGCGTGACCGGCACGATTACCAGCAGCAACACCAGCAGCAGTGTGCACAGCGCGGCCAGGTTGCGCCGCTTGACCAGCTTGGCGGCGATGCGGCGATGCACCGGCGCGAAAATAATCGCCAGGATCGCGCCCCAGAATACCGCTCCGTAAAACGGCCACAGCACCCAGCCAAACGCGATAGTGACAAGCACCAGCAGCAGCAGGAAAAAGCGGTTGTGCAGGTTAGACCCGTTCATATTCGATCCCGTGCGCGGCAGCTGCCGCGTGAGGCGCAATTGTACAAATCCGGCATGGCGGCCCGCGCTCAGGCCGGCGCCAGCGCGCGCAGGCTGCGCTGTGCCTGGCCGACCGCTTCGGCATGGCCGTTGAGTGCATCCAGCAGGCGGTTCAATTCCTGCTGCACGGAAGGGTCGCGCACCGAAGCCGACTCGGCGTCGATAACAATCTGCCCGCGATGCCGGACCACGTACTCGGCTGCCCGCACGGCATCGTCGAGCGCCGCCGCGGCCACCGCCAGCAAAGGCTCCAGACGCGCGGCGCTGCCGGTCACGGCGCGCCCGTACGCCTGCGCGTACACCGCCTGCAGGTCGGCGGGCTGCTCCAGCCCGGCGCGCTCCGTGCCGGCGCGCTCCAGCGCCCGGCGCAGGCTGGCGCGCGCCTCGGACAGGGCCTGGCGATCGGCCAGCAAGGCGTCCTGGCGCGCCCGCAACTGCGCCAGCGTGTGCAGCTCCTGGTGCTCCAGCGCACGGCCCAGGCGCTCGACCACCGTGGCGGCCACCGCGTCGAAATCGGCCAGCACCTGATAGTGCTCGACGTAGTCGCCGAACGCATCGCGTTGCGCGTCATCCAGCGCGGGCACGGCCGCCCCCGGCGCCTCGACCACGCTGGCCTGCAGCCAGGCCATGAAGGCCGCGCGCTGGTCCGGCTCTTTGTTGACGCAGCCGGCCAATAGCAGGCCGGCTGCCAGCAGCCATATGAAATTAACCGCAATGCGCATGCTTCCCCCATTTGCCGCAGCCAGCGCCGCGCCGCCGGCCGCCTCGAACATTAACCCAAGCGCAGCCGCCCATACAGCGCTTATAGGATTTGTTGCCTCGGAAGCGATATGTGACACTGCGCCCGCCGAACGGCGCGGCCCCCTGCCCTACAATGCCTCTTGATCACTCCATTCAAAACCGCGTTGCCCGCCATGACCACTGCCGACAGCACCCCTGTTTCCCAAGAGCCCTGGGGCTACACGCACCCCCAATGTCGGGGTTCCACGGCGTTCCTGTTTTTCACTTCCGACCTGGCCCGCACGGTGAACGAGCACCTGGCCCACGGGCCGCTCGATGACGCTGCCCTGCAGCGCGCCCAGCAGGCCGTAGATGCCCTGGTGCAGCGCTACATCGACATCCAGGCCGCCCCGGCCGCGTTCGCCGGACAGCGTATCCGGCTCAGGCTGGAAGCCGGCCAGGGTGCGGGCGCCGCGCCGCAAGTGGCGCTGGAAATGTCGCCCGACCTGGAAGACCAGATCATCGAGGCGCAGCGCCTGGCCCACCAGCAGGCCGCCACGCGGCACTAACGCCGATTACCCAAAAAAGCGTTGACAAAACAAGCATTTACTCGTATAGTAGCTAGTTGGCCAGTATCCGCGCGCCGGCAAGACGATTCTTAAAAAGAATATTCCAAGTCAGCCAGCCGTACTGCCTTCTTCGTGGCCTTGCCACGGCTCCATTATTTGGCCGCCCTTTCCGCATTCGCCTGCGCGAGCAACCCGCAGGCAGCCTCGCGGCCTTGAATCTTGCCCAGCACGGCCCGGCCCTTCCGCCGGCCGGCAGCAAATCCGGCTCCGACCCGAGCCCTGACAGCACCACGCCTCGCGCGGCACGCCAAAGCCAGCCCTGCTGGCGGCGGGCGCACACGCGCAAGCGGGTGCCGCATTTCCATAACGAGAACTCGAAAGAGAGGAACATCATGAACTCATCCATCAACCCCATCACGGCCACGCAACTTCTGCCCCGCCGCGCGCACAGCAAGCTCGACCACACGCCCATCCATGTAGGCGACGTGGTTCATCTCAAGCCGGCCTGCGGTCCGGACATCCGCGCCACGGTGATCTACAACGCGCCGATCAACGGCACGGTGACCTACACCACCGACGTGGTCCACCCGCGCGGCCCGGCGGGCGGCCCCGGCATGCGGATCCGCTTCCGCCACGAACACGTGCATCGCATCGAACCGCTGCGCCGCCGCGCCAGCCGGGCCGCCTGAGCCCAGGCACACCCCGGTTCGCCTGGCCGCGCATGCTACAGTCGGCCTCATCGCCGGCCCCGTCGCCAGTTCGCAATGCAGCACACTCGTTCGTCCGTACGCATCTGGGACCTTCCCACCCGCCTGTGCCATTGGGCCCTGGCCGCCTGCGTCGTCGGCGCCTACGTCAGCGTCAAGCTGGGCGGGCTGTATATGGATTGGCACGTGCGGTTCGGGCTGGCCACGCTTGGACTGATCGTGTTCCGGCTGGCGTGGGGCGTGGCCGGGCCGCGCTATGCGCGCTTTGCCACCTTCGTGCGCGGTCCCGGCGCAATCAGGCGCTATCTGCAGGGCTCGGCCCCGCCAGCCGGGCACAACCCCCTGGGCGCGCTATCGGTCATCGCCATGCTGGCCGTGCTGGGATTCCAGGCAATCAGCGGTCTGTTCACCAGCGATGACATCATGACCCAAGGCCCGCTGTACGCCCGCGCGAACGAAGCCCTGTCCGCGTGGTTCGGCCGCTGGCATCACGCCAACGAATGGCTCATTGTCGGCCTGGTCGCGCTGCATTTGCTGGCGGTGCTCTGGTACGTGGCCGTGCGGCGCAAGCGCCTGCTGCGGTCCATGCTCACCGGCGACGCGCGGCCGCAAGACCTGCCAGCGGGCACCCAGCCCGCCGCCGACGGCCCCGGCGTCTGGCTGCGCGCCGCACTGCTGGCCGCCGCGGCGGCGGCGCTGGTGCTGTGGATCCGTTCGCTTGAAATCGTGGCCGACTTTTCTTTTTCTTGAGGCCTGCGGCCAGCCGGCCTCGTGCGCCAGCCTATTTTTTCTTGCGGTATGAATCGTGGCAGGCCTTGCAGCTTGCGCCCACGTCGCCGAACGCGGCCCGCAGCGTGTTCAGGTCGCCCGAATCGGCCGCTGCCGTCAGCTTGGCCAGGTTGTCTTTCAGACGCTCCTGCTTCTGCCGGAAACCCTCGGCATCGCTCCAGACCTCGGGCCGCGCATCTCCCCCTTCCGTACCCGGGCCGAAAGCGGCCCAGGGCAGCCCCGCCAGCACGTTCAGGACCTGGACGTTGGCCTTGATCTGGGCCGCATCGTATGGCGCCTGGCCCTTCACGACCGGTTGCATGCGGCCGAAGTGCGAGCCCATCAGGGTCAAGGCCGACTGCCGGTACTTGATGGCGTCGGCCGGCTTGGCGAATTGCGACAGCGCAGGCGCGGACCACAGCGACATGACGCCGAAACAGGCCGCGGCGGCCAGCAGGGGGACTTGCTTCATGGACGATCTCCCGGTAAGTGCGACGATGCCGGCTGCGCCGGCACTGCCGACTATACCGCCCGGGCGAGACCGGCAGCCAGCCCTACGTAGGCGCGCGGGGTCAAGGCCAGCAGGCGCGCCTTGGGCTCTTCGGGTAGTTCGAGGCCGCTGACGAATTCGCGCAGCGCGGCTTCGGTGATGCCCTTGCCGCGCGTCAGCGCCTTGAGCTGCTCGTAGGGTTGCGGCAGGCCGTAGCGGCGCATGACGGTCTGCACCGGTTCGGCCAGCACTTCCCAGCAGGCGTCGATGTCGGCGTCGATGGCCGCGGTATTGACTTCGAGCTTGCCCAGCCCGCGCAGGCACGCGTCCCAGGCCACCAGGCTGTAGCCCAGACCCACGCCCAGGTTGCGCAGCACGGTGGAGTCGGTCAGGTCGCGCTGCCAGCGCGACACCGGCAGTTTCTCGGACAGGTGGCGCAGCACGGCATTGGCCAGACCCAGGTTGCCCTCGGAGTTCTCGAAGTCGATGGGGTTGACCTTGTGCGGCATGGTGGACGAGCCCACCTCGCCTTCTTTCAGGCGCTGCTTGAAGTAGCCCAGCGCCACGTAGCCCCAGATGTCGCGGTCGAGGTCGAGCACGATGACGTTGGCGCGCGCCACGGCGTCGAACAGCGCGGCGATCCAGTCGTGCGGCTCGATCTGGATGGTGTGGCGGTTCTGGGTGAGGCCCAGGCCGGCCAGCACGCGGGCGCTGAAGGCCGGCCAGTCGATCTCGGGGTAGGCCGACAAGTGCGCGTTGTAGTTGCCGGTGGCGCCGTTGAGCTTGGCCAGGGGCTCGACCGCCTCGATGGCGGCGATGGCCCGCTGCAGGCGCGCCGCCACGTTGGCGAACTCTTTGCCCAGCGTGGTGGGGCTGGCCGGCTGGCCGTGGGTGCGCGACAGCATGGGTTGGTCGGCATACTGACGGGCCATGCCGGCCAGCGTGTCGGCGACCTGGCGCAGGCGCGGCACGATCACCTCGGCGCGGGCGCGGCTGAGCATCAGCGCGTGCGAGGTGTTGTTGATGTCTTCGGAGGTGCAGGCGAAGTGGATGAACTCGGCCGCGCGGGCCAGCTCGGCATCGCCGGCGACCTGCTCTTTCAGCCAGTATTCCACCGCCTTGACGTCGTGGTTGGTAGTGCGCTCGATTTCCTTGATACGGGCCGCGTCGGCCTCGGAGAAGTCGCGCACCAGTTGCGCCAGGCGGGCCCGGGCCGCTGCCGAGAAGCTGGGCAGCTCGGGCAGCCCGGCGTCAGACAGGGCCACCAGCCATGCCACTTCGACCTCAACCCGGTGCGCCATGAAGCCCGCTTCGGAGAGCAGGCCGCGCAGGGCGTCGCCCCGCGACGCGTAGCGGCCGTCCAGCGGGGACAAGGCGTTGAGGTGGCTGATCTGGTCGGCAATCTGCATGGCGGGAGACGAAAAAGAAGGGAGTCGAAAGGCGGGTGCCGATTTTATCACCCGCCCCGATGTAACAATGGCGCAAAAAGCGTTGCTCAATGGGAACTTCGCATTTCTGAACCTATCGCTCCTGCTATACTGCGGCCGCTTTCCGACTTCGCTTGTGGCCTCCATGAAACTGATCGGCTCGCTTACCAGTCCCTATGTTCGCAAAGTGCGGGTCGTCATGGCCGAGAAGAAGCTGGACTACCAGCTCGAGCTGGAAAACGTCTGGTCCCCCGATACCCAGATCCAGGCCTACAACCCCCTGGGCAAGGTTCCCTGCCTGGTCATGGAAGACGGCGGCGCCCTGTTCGATTCGCGCGTCATCGTCGAATACCTGGATACCCTGTCGCCGGTGGCCCGCCTGATTCCGCAGCCGGGCCGCGAACGCGCGGCCGTCAAATGCTGGGAAGCCATCGCCGACGGCGTGCTCGACGCCTGCGTCATCATTGTCAAGGAAAACCAGCGCCCCGAAGCCCAGCGCAGCGCCGACTGGATCGAGCGCCAATACCGCAAGATCCACGCGGGCCTGGAAGCCATGAACACCAGCCTGGGCGAACAGGCCCACTGCATGGGCGTGAACTACAGCCTGGCCGACATCGCCGTGGGCTGCGCCCTGGGTTACCTGGACCTGCGCTTCGCCTCGCTGAACTGGCGCGCCGGCCACCCCAACCTGGCCCGCCACTACGAAAAACTGTCGGCCCGCCAGTCGTTCATCGACAGCGCCCCGCCGGCCGCCTGAGCGGCCGCGCGACCCTGCCCGCCGCTCAGACGCCGAAGGCCTGCCAGGCCTTCGCCAGCATGTACGCCGCCAGGGCGAACAACAGACCTGCGAACACCCGTTTCAGTGTAGCTACCGGCAGGCGGTGCGCCATGCGCGCGCCGGCCGGGGCGGTCAGCACGCTGGTGGCCACCAGCGCCAGCAGCGCCGGCCAGTAGATATAGCCCAGCATGCCTGGCTGACTGGCGTTCTCGTTCAGGCCCGAAGCAACGTAGCCGATGCTGTTGGCCAGCGCGATGGGAAAGCCCAGCGCGGCCGAGGTCGAGACCGCGGTATGCAGCGCCACGTTGCACCACACCATGAAGGGCACAGACAGGAAGCCGCCGCCCGCGCCGACCAGGCCCGAGAGGAAGCCGATGCCGGCCCCCACCGCCGAAGTGCCCGCGATGCCGGGCATCTGGCGCGAGGGCTTGGGCTTTTTGTTGCGCAGCATGTTCCAGGCCGAATAGCCGACGAACAGCGAGAAAAACAGCGACAGCCAGGCGGTGCTCAGGGCAGCGAACACCGCGCCGCCCGAAAACAGGCCGCCGACGATGATGCCGGGAGCCATGGCGAAGACGATCTTCCACTGGATGGTGCCCTTGCGCTGGTGGGCCCGCACGCTGGAAAGAGACGTGAACAGAATGGACGTCATCGAGGTGGCGATGGCGGCATGCACGATCAGGTCTTGCGGCATGCCCTGCCAGCCGAACAACATGGTCAGGAACGGCACCAGCAGCATGCCGCCGCCTATGCCCAGCAGCCCCGCCGCGAACCCGACCACGGCGCCGAGCGCCAGCAGGCAAACCAACATCGTCACGTCCACTTCGACCTCCTCAGATATACCAACCCGGCGCCGCCCCCCATGGGCGACGCTCAGGCGATGATGCCGCCGCCCAGGCAGACGTCGCCGTCGTACAGCACGGCCGACTGGCCTGGCGTAACGGCCCACTGGGGCTGGCTGAACGACAACTCAAAAGCGCCCTGGCTGGCCTGCTCGAGCACGCAGGCCGCGTCGGCCTGCCGGTAACGCGTCTTGGCGCCATAGCCGCGCAGCTCGGGCGCGCGGCCGGCGACCCAGCTGGCATCCAGCGCCTGCAGGCGGTTCGACAGCAACCAGGGGTGGTCGTGCCCTTGCACCACATACAGAATGTTGTGCTGCAGATCTTTGCGGGCCACGTACCAGGCGTCGGCGGTGCCGTCGTCGCGTTGGCTGCCCTTGACCCCGCCCACGCCCAGGCCCTTGCGCTGGCCCAGGGTGTAGAACGACAGGCCGTGATGCCTGCCCACCCGCTGCCCCTGCGGCGTCAGGATGTCGCCCGGCTCGGTGGGCAGATAGCGGTTCAGGAATTCGCGGAACGGCCGCTCGCCGATGAAGCAGATGCCGGTGGAATCTTTCTTGGCGGCGTTGTGCAGGCCGATGTCATGGGCAATGCGCCGCACCTCGGTCTTGTGGATTTCGCCCAGGGGAAACAGCGTGCGCGACAACTGCGCCTGGTTCAGGCGATGCAGGAAATAGCTCTGGTCTTTGCTGCCGTCCAGCGCCTTGAGCAACTGGTATTCGCGCCCATGGGCTCCTGCGATCGCGCGCACGCGCGCATAGTGGCCCGTGGCAATGTGCTCGGCGCCCAGGGTCATGGCGTGGTCGAGGAATGCCTTGAACTTGATCTCGGCGTTGCACAGTACGTCGGGGTTGGGCGTGCGGCCGGCGGAGTATTCACGCAGGAACTCGGCGAAAACGCGATCTTTGTACTCGGCGGCGAAATTGACGTATTCGAAGTCCACGCCGACCAGGTCGGCCACGCTGGCTGCGTCGAGCAGATCCTGGCGGGTGGAGCAATATTCGGAATCGTCGTCGTCTTCCCAGTTCTTCATGAACAGGCCGATGACTTCGTAGCCCTGCTGCTTGAGCAGCCAGGCCGTTACAGACGAGTCGACGCCGCCGGACATGCCGACCACCACGCGGCGGCCCTTGCCGGGAGATACGCTTAACGATGCAAGAGACATGATGACATTATTCTAGAGGGCCGCGGGTTCGCTCGCCGGGCGCGGCTCGGCCGCCAGCGAAACTTCCATCAGCCAGGCCCGGAATGCCTGCAGAATAGGCAGATTGGCCTTCTGCTCGGGGTAGCACAGGTAATAGCCCTGACGCGCACGGATCGGCAGCCGCAGCGCGACGGCCAGCTTGCCGTCGCGCAGTTCATCTTCAATGAGGCAGCGCGGGATCAGCGCGATGCCGAAGCCGGCCGCCGCGGCCTGGGACAGCAGCGAATACTGGTCGAAGCGCGCGCCCTCGAGCGCGCGCCGCGTGTCGCAGCCGGCCTGCTCGAACCAGTCGCGCCAGCCTTCCAGCGCCGAGGTATGGTGCAGCAGTGGATAGCGCAACAGCTCGTCGGCGCTCTGGCAACCGTCGCCCAGCAGGCGCGGACTGCACACCGGCACGATATCGCGCCCCACGATGTAGTCGGCGCCGCTGCCCGGCCAGATACCGTCGCCGAAGCGCACGGCCGCGTCCAGTTCCGGGGTGGAAAAATCGTAGCCCTGCCGGTGCGGCAGGAACTCGACGTGGATGTCGGGCCGCACCCGCATGAAGGTGGCCAGCCGTGGAATCAGCCAGCGCGCGCCAAACGTGGGCATACAAGTCAGGTGCAGCGTACCCCCCTGGCCCTGGTGCGCGATGAGCTCGACCGTGGCCGCCTCGATCTGGCCCAGCCCGGCCTGGATTTTCTTCAGGTAGCTTTGCCCTGCCTCGGTCAGCACCAGGCCTTGCCTGATTCGCAGGAATAGTTCGACCCCCAGGAAGCTCTCGAGGTGTTTCACTTGTTTACTGACGGCGCCCTGGGTGACGCAGAGTTCCTGGGCGGCGCGCGTGAAGCTGCTATGCCTGGCAGCGACTTCAAAGGCTTGCAGGTCAGTCAGAGAGGGACAGAATCGGCGCATGGGGAGCGCGGTTGTTGTAACTAATTACAACTTCCGGCATGAAAAAAAGGAATAGCTTACGGAGAATCTTTCGTTTGCGCAAACCAGGTGCGGCGCACAGAATCTTCGAGTTTGCGAACCGCAACAATCCAACATCTTCCTACAGGGGAATTCATGAAACGTCGCCATGTCATCCTGGGCCTGTCTCTCACCGCCGCGGCACTGGCCGCGCCGCTGACCGCCGGCATCGCCCACGCGCAAGACGCCTATCCGACCAAACCCATCCGCCTGGTCGTGCCCTTCCCGCCCGGCGGCACCACCGACATCGTGGGCCGCCTGTTCGCCGACAAGCTCAGCCAGGCGCTGGGCCAGACCGTGGTGGTGGAAAACAAGGCCGGCGCCGGCGGCTCGATCGGCAGCGCCCAAGTGGCCAGCGCCGAGCCCGACGGCTACACGCTGGGCATCGCCACCGTCAGCACGCACGGCATCAACCCGGCCATTTACCACAACCTGCCCTTCGACGCCGAAAAAGACTTCACGCCGATCTCGAACCTGGCGTCCGTGCCGAACATCATGGTGATCAATCCCAAGGTGCCGGCCAAGAACATCAGCGAATTCATCGCCCTGGCCAAAAAAGAGCCGGGCAAGCTGGCGTATGCCTCGGCCGGCAACGGTTCCGTGTCGCACATGATGGGCGAACTGTTCAAGATGGCTTCGGGCACCGACCTGATGCACGTGCCGTACCGTGGCGTGGGCCCCGCCCTGAACGACACGCTGGCCGGCCAGGTCGACGTGCTGTACGACAACCTGCCGTCGTCGCTGCCGCATGTGCAGGCCGGCAAGCTGATAGCCATGGCCGTGGCCTCGCCCAAGCGCGTAGCCGCCCTGCCCGACGTGCCCACCTTCGCCGAAGCCGGCCTGGCAGCGGTGAATGATTCGTCGTGGTTCGGCCTGATCGGCCCGGCCAACCTGCCCAAGCCCGTGCTCGACAAGCTGTATGCCGCGGTGGTGAAGGTCAGCGCCGACCCGGCCGTGGTGCAACGCCTGGAAAGCCTGGGCGCCGCGCCGGTGGCCAACACGCCTGAGGAATACGCCAAGCAGATCTCGGCCGAAATCGCCAAGAACAAGCGTATTGCCAAAGAGGCCAATGTGAAGATCGACTGACCGATCTGCGGCCCCCGCCCCGGGCGGGGGCCGTTTCCCGTCTTGATGCTGTATCGATACCCCATGCTTATCAACGAACCCTTGTCTTATCGCCTGGCCCTGCCGGCCGGCTACCCGGAAGCCTCTGCCGCGCTGGTGCTGGATTCGCCGCACAGCGGCACGACCTACCCCCCGGATTTCGCGCCGTCGGTGCCATTCGCCGCGCTGCGCACGGCCGAAGACACCTGGGTCGACGACCTGTGGGGCGATGCCGTCGACATGGGCGTGCCCCTTATTGCCGCCGCCTTTCCGCGCGCCTATATCGACGCCAACCGCTCTCTGGAAGAAATCGATCCGCAGCTGCTTGAGCAGCCGTGGCCCGAGCCGCTGCCCGAGTCCCCCAAGGTGAAGCTGGGCAAGGGCCTGATCTGGCGCATGCTCGACGACGGCACGCCGCTGTACGACCGCAAGCTCAGCCTCGATGAGGTGCGCCATCGCATCGACGCCTGCTGGAAGCCCTACCATGCCCAGGTGGCCCGCCTGATCGACCAGGCCCACGCGCGCCATGGCAAGTCGTGGCACATCAACTGCCATTCGATGCCCAGCGTGGCCGGCATTTATGCCACCGACAAGCCCGGCCTGGTGCACCCCGATTTCGTGCTGGGCGACCGTGACGGCTCGACCAGCGATCCGGCTTTCCGCGAGTTCGTCGCCGCCTGGCTGCGCGAACGCGGCTACGATGTCACCGTGAACGACCCCTACAAGGGCGTGGAACTGGTGCGCGCCTACGGCCGCCCGGCCGAAGGCCGACACAGCCTGCAGGTCGAGATCAACCGCAAGCTGTACATGGACGAAACCACGCTGCGGCCTTCGGCCGGCTATGCGAGGCTGAAATCCGACCTGCGCGGCCTGACCGCCGCCCTGCTCGACTGGACGCGCGCGCAAACGGCCTGACGCCGGACGTTTGCACGCACGCGGCTGGCGCCATGCGCCGGCCTTCGGCGCCCTGGCCATGCCAGGGCGTTTTTTATACGCGCCTTCCGGTGTCGGCCTCGCCAACGCGCCCGCAGGCAGCGCCTGCATCCTGACCGCCTCCCGCTGATTCCGTGTATAACTACGCGAACCCAGGAGGAGGAGCGATGCAGATAGGAATACCGCGCGAGACCCGGGAAGGCGAAACTCGCGTCGCAGCAACGCCGGAAACCATAAAAAAATACATCGGCGCCAAACATTCTGTCGTGGTCGAACGCGGCGCGGGCCAGGCGGCCCGCTACCCCGACGAGGCCTACGCCGCCGCCGGCGCCACGCTGGGCAGCGCGCAAGATGCGCTGGGCAGCGAACTGGTGCTGAAGGTGCGCGCCCCCTCGGCCGAGGAACTGCCGCACATGAAGGCCGGCGCGGTGCTGGCCGGCATGCTGGATCCGTTCGACGCCGACGGGCTGGCCGCGCTGGCGGCCGCCGGCCTGACCGCCTTCGCGCTGGAGGCCGCGCCGCGCATCACCCGCGCCCAGAGCCTGGACGTGCTGTCGTCGCAGGCCAACCTGGCCGGCTACAAGGCCGTGCTGCTGGCCGCCCATTACTACGGGCGCCTGTTCCCCATGATGATGACCGCCGCCGGCACGCTCAAGGCCGCGCGCGCCGTGGTGCTGGGCGCCGGCGTAGCGGGCCTGCAGGCCATCGCCACCGCCAAGCGCCTGGGCGCCGTCGTCGAAGCCTCGGACGTGCGGCCCGCCGCCAAGGAACAGATCGAGTCGCTGGGCGCCAAATTCATCGACGTTCCGTTCGAAACCGACGAAGAACGCGAGATCGCCCAGGGCACCGGCGGCTACGCCCGGGCCATGCCGCCCGCCTGGATGGCGCGGCAGGCCGCGCTGGTGTCCGAACGCTGCCGGCAAGCCGACATCGTCATCACCACCGCCCTGATTCCCGGCCGCCCCGCGCCCACTCTGCTGTCGGCCGAGACCGTGCAGGCCATGAAGCCCGGCTCGGTCGTGGTGGACCTCGCGGTCGAGCGCGGCGGCAACTGCCCGCTGTCCGAAAAGGGCCAGGTAGTGGAAAAGCACGGCGTCACGCTGGTGGGGCTGACCAACCTGCCCGGGCTGGTGCCGACCGATGCGTCCGCGCTCTATGCGCGCAACTTGCTCGACTTCCTGAAACTCATCACCGATGCCGATGGCGCGCTGGCCATCCGGCGCGACGACGAAATCGTCGCCGCCTGCCTGATGTGCGAAGGCGGCAACGTCATCCAGAAAAAGGGCTAGGCCATGGAAGCAATCAACCCCACGCTGGTCAACCTGATCATCTTCGTGCTGGCCATCTACGTGGGTTACCACGTGGTATGGAACGTCACTCCCGCCCTGCACACGCCGCTGATGGCCGTCACCAACGCCATCTCGGCCATTATCATCGTCGGCGCGATGCTGGCGGCGGCCCTTACCGAAGGCGGGCTGGCGCGCGGCATGGGCGTGTTCGCGGTGGCGCTGGCCGCCGTCAACGTGTTCGGCGGCTTCCTGGTCACGCGCCGCATGCTTGAAATGTTCAAGAAAAAAGACAAGAAGCCCGCGCAGGAGGCTCGCCCATGATTTCGCTGAACCTGGTGACCCTGCTGTACCTGGTGGCCTCGGTCTGCTTCATCCAGGCCCTCAAGGGCTTGTCGCACCCCACCACGTCGCGCCTGGGCAATGCCTTCGGCATGGCCGGCATGGCCATCGCCGTACTCACCACGGCGGCGCTCATCGTGCAGCTGGCGCGCGCCGGCCAGGCCGGCATCGGGCTGGGCTGGGTAGTGCTGGGCCTGCTGGTTGGGGGCTCGATCGGCACCCTGATGGCCAAGCGCGTCGAAATGACCAAGATGCCCGAACTGGTGGCCTTCATGCACAGCATGATCGGCCTGGCGGCCGTGGCCATCGCGGTAGCGGTGGTCGCCGAACCGCACGCCTTCGGCATCGCCGCGCCCGGCGCGCCGCTGCCCGTGGGCAACCGCCTGGAACTGTTCATTGGCACCTTCGTCGGCGCCATCACGTTCTCGGGCTCGGTCATCGCCTTCGGCAAACTGTCGGGCAAGTACAAGTTCCGCCTGTTCCAGGGCGCGCCGGTCGTGTTCGGCGGGCAGCACCTGCTGAACCTGCTGCTGGCCCTGGCGATGCTGGCCTGCGGCTTGTGGTTCATGGCCACCCAATCCTGGACGCCGTTCATCATCATGACGGCCATCGCATTCGTGCTGGGCGTGCTGATCATCATCCCGATCGGCGGCGCCGACATGCCGGTAGTGGTGTCGATGCTGAACAGCTATTCGGGCTGGGCGGCGGCCGGCATCGGTTTTTCGCTGAACAACCCCATGCTGATCATCGCCGGCTCGCTGGTGGGCTCGTCAGGCGCGATCCTGTCGTACATCATGTGCAAGGCAATGAACCGCTCGTTCTTCAACGTGATCCTGGGCGGCTTCGGCGGCCAGGGCGCGGCGGCGGCCGCGGCGGGCGACGGCCAGCAGCGCAGCGTGAAATCAGGCAGCGCCGACGACGCGGCGTTCCTCATGACCAACGCCGAAACCGTCACTATCGTGCCCGGCTATGGCCTGGCCGTGGCGCGCGCCCAGCATGCCCTGAAAGAGCTGGCAGAAAAACTGGGCGAAAAAGGCGTAACGGTGAAATACGCCATCCACCCCGTGGCCGGTCGCATGCCTGGCCACATGAACGTGCTGCTGGCCGAGGCCGAAGTGCCTTACGACCAGGTATTCGAAATGGAAGACATCAACGGCGAGTTTGGCCAGACCGACGTGGTGCTGGTGCTGGGCGCCAACGACGTGGTCAACCCCGCCGCCAAGAACGACCCGTCGTCTCCGATCGCCGGCATGCCCATCCTGGAAGCCTACAAGGCGCGCACCGTCATCGTGAACAAGCGCTCCATGGCCGCCGGCTACGCCGGCCTGGACAACGAACTGTTCTACATGGACCGCACCATGATGGTGTTCGGCGACGCCAAGAAAGTGCTGGAAGACATGGTCAAGGCCGTGGAATGACCCCCCGGGCCGAGGGGAAACCAGCGTAGCAACCCGCGGCCGCCCGCATCAGCAAGCCCAGACCCGCGGAATATCCTCCACTGGCAGTCCCGCGGCGGCCGGCTGGGCCGGGGGCGGCGCGTTGGGCGGCGGGGCAGCCTGCGCAGCAGGCCGAGGGCGCCCGCATGCGCCCGAGCCCGACGTACGGGCGCCGCTCCGGCCCAGCCGGCCGCCGCGGGACGGGCAAGAACTCCCCCCGCCCGATAAGCACCACCACTAGGCCCTAAGCCCCCCGCAACCGCTCGTCGACCACCTCGATCCAATGCCTCACCGGTATCTCGGTCCCACTTTGCAGATGCGACACGCACCCAATGTTGGACGACACAATCACCGGCGGCGCATGGGGCGTTATCGCGGCCAGCTTGCGGTCGCGCAGTTCCAGCGCCATGCCCGGGTTCAACACCGAATAGGCGCCGGCCGAACCGCAGCACAAGTGCGAATCGGCAAATGGCTGCAGCTCGAACCCCAGCTCGACCAGCAACCGCTCGCTCAAGGGACGCAAACCCTGCCAGTGCTGCAACGTGCACGGCGGATGAAACGCCGCGCGCCCGCCCGGCGCCAGGCGCTCCCGCAAGGCCTGCGCGTGCGGCGCAACGATTTCGGCCACGTCTTTCACCAGCTCCACAATACGCGCCGCGCGCTCGGCATAGCGCGCATCGTGGCGCAGATGATGGGCATATTCCTTCACCATGGCGCCACAGCCCGAGGCGTTCATGACAATGGCCTCGATCTCGCCCTGCTCCACCGCCGGCCACCACGCATCGATATTCGCGCGCATCTGGTCCAGCGCCTCGGCCTGCGCGTCCAGGTGGAAATTCACGGCGCCGCAGCAGCCAGCGGACGACAGCCGCGCCCCGATGCCCACGGCATCCAGCACGCGGATCGTCGCCGCGTCGATAGTCGGCATCATGGCCGGCTGCACACACCCGGCCAGCATCAGCACCTGGCGCGCATGACGGGCCGTATCGGGTAGCGGGCCGGGATCACGCCGCTGCGGCACCTTGCGCTGCAGGGCCTGCGGCAACAGTCCGCGCAGCATCTGGCCGGCCCGCATGGCTGGCGCGAACAGCGCCGAGTTCAACCCCTTGCGCAACAGCGCACGGCGCATGCGGTCGCGCCATGGGCGCTGCACTTTCTGGTCGACCACGTTGCGGCCGATGTCGATCAAGTGGCCGTACTGCACCCCCGACGGACACGTGGTCTCGCAATTGCGGCAGGTCAGGCACCGATCCAGGTGCTGCTGCGTGGCCAGCGTGGGCTCGGCGCCCTCGAGCACCTGCTTGATCAGGTAAATGCGCCCGCGTGGGCTGTCGAGTTCGTCGCCCAGCACCTGATACGTGGGACAGGTAGCCGTGCAAAATCCGCAGTGCACACAACGCCGCAGGATAGCGTCCGCCTCGCGGCCCTGATCCGTCTCGCACGCCCAGGAAGCAAGATTAGTCTGCATGCTGCGTTATAGCTCCAACACCAACCGGCCCGGGTTGAACAGCCCAGCCGGATCCAGTTCTTGTTTCAGGCGCCGGGTAATAGCCGCCACCCCTGGCGACAGCGGATGGAATACGCCGTCGGCGGGAACCGCCGCGCCCGTCGGGCGGAATAAAGTGGCATGGCCGCCCAGGCGCTGGGCCAGCTCGCGCATGGCCTGGGCATCGGCCGCGCCGCTCACCCAGCGCTGCCCGCCGCTCCACTCCACCAGCGTCGGCCAGCCGAAATCCTGTGCCGGCGTGGCGGGCGGCAGCGCCAGGCGCCAAAGGGGCTGGCCGCGCCCGAAGAACGGATGCGTGTGCTCGCGCAGCGACGTCCACCATTGCCCGGCCTGCGCGGCGTCGAGCGTGTCGCCGCCGATGCGCGCGGCCGCGCTGCGCACCGCGGGCGGCGCACCCGACAGCCTGACCGTGACGAAGCCGCCGGCGCCGTCGTCGGCGGGACTCCAGCATGTGGCCGACACCGCCAGCGGCTGGCCGCGCCATTCGGTAAAACAGGCCAGGGCCTGCGCCTGGGTGGCCTCGAAGCGCAGCGTGCGTTCTTCGAAAGGCCGCGGCGCCACCTTGAGCGAAACCTCGAGAATCGCGCCGAAAATGCCATGCGAACCCGCCAGCAGGCGCGATACGTCATAGCCCGCCACATTCTTCATGACCTCTCCGCCGAACGAGAGCACGCGGCCTTGAGAATCGAGCAGGCGCGCGCCCAACACGAAATCGCGGACGCCGCCGGCCGCCATGCGGCGCGGACCCGCCAGGCCCGCCGCCACGCAGCCACCCACGGTGGCCGACGCGCCGAAATGCGGCGGCTCGAAAGCCAGCATCTGGCCGTGCTCGGCCAGCGCCGCTTCCAGCGTGGCCAGCGGCGTGCCGGCGCGCGCCGTCACCACCAGCTCGGACGGCTGGTAACTGACGATGCCGCTGTATGCGGTCATATCGAGCAGGCAGTGGCCATCTTGCGGCGTAAGCGGCCGATAGTTGCCGTAGAAAGACTTGCTGCCGCCTCCCATGACGAACAGCGGCTTGTGGCCGGCACGCGCCGTCATGACCTGGTCGCACAACTCCGACAGGACGAATTCCATTTTGCGCCCGCCTTAAAAGCGAGCCAGGTCGGGAAAGCTCATTTCTCCGGCGTGCACGTGCATCTTGCCGTATTCCGCGCAACGCGCCAGGGTGGGAATCACCTTTTCAGGGTTCAACAGCCCGGGCGGATCGAATGCCCGCTTCACGGCCAGGAACGCGTCCAGTTCATCGCGCGTAAATTGCACACACATTTGATTTATTTTCTCCATACCCACCCCGTGCTCACCTGTCAGGGTGCCTCCGACCTGCACGCACAGCTCGAGAATGGCTGCGCCGAATTTTTCCGCCCGCTCGACTTCGTCGGGCTTGTTCGAGTCAAACAGAATCAGCGGATGCAGGTTGCCGTCGCCCGCGTGGAACACGTTGGCGCAACGCAACCCGAATTCATCTTCCATCTGCTCGATGGCTCCCAGCACGCGCGCCAGATGGCGGCGCGGAATGGTGCCGTCCATGCAGTAATAGTCGGGCGACACGCGCCCGGCCGCGGGAAACGCATTCTTGCGCCCCGCCCAGAACCTGAGCCGTTCGGCCTCGTCGCGCGACACCTGCAGGCGCGTGGCGCCGGCCTTGCGGAACACGGCCTCCATGTGCTGGATTTCGTGCGCCACTTCTTCGGCCGTGCCATCCGATTCGCACAGCAAGATGGCCTGCGCGGAAACGTCGTAGCCCGCGTTGACGAAGGGTTCGACCATCTGCACTGCCTGGCGGTCCATCATTTCGAGGCCTGCCGGGATGATGCCCGCCGCAATGACATCGGTGACCGCCTGGCCTGCGGCCTCGGCGCTGGAAAAGCTGGCCATGATCACCTGCGCGCAGGCCGGCTTGGGAATGAGCTTGACGGTAATCTCGGTTACCACGCCCAGCATGCCCTCGGACCCGATGAACACCGACAGCAAGTCCAGCCCCGGCGCATCGGGCGCTTCGGAGCCCAGTTCGACCACTTCCCCATCGATGGTGACCACGCGCACGCGCAGCACGTTGTGCACGGTAAGGCCGTACTTCAGGCAATGCACGCCGCCGGAGTTCTCGGCCACGTTGCCGCCGATGGAGCAGGCGATCTGGCTGGAAGGATCGGGCGCGTAGTACAGCCCGTAAGGCGCGGCCGCCTCGGAAATAGCCAGGTTGCGCACGCCCGGTTCGACCACTGCCGTGCCGCTGGCCGGGTCGATGCGCCGGATGCGGTTGAACTTGGCCAGGCCCATCAGCACACCTTGCGCGTGCGGCAAGGCGCCGCCGGACAAGCCCGTGCCGGCGCCGCGCGCCACCAGCGGCACATTCAGCCGCTTGCACAGGCGCAGTACCGCGATGACCTGTTCTTCGGTCTCGGGCAGGGCCACCACCGGCGGCAGCGCGCGGTACAGCGACAGGCCATCGCACTCGTATGGACGGGTATCTTCTTCGCGGTGCAACACGCAGTGCGCAGGCAGCACGGCATGCAGCGCATCGATGACCTGCTTCGCGGAAAACGGCTGCTGGGTGTGACTAAGGTTCGGTTCGACCAGTGAATTCATGAGCGCAACAATAGCGCGTGGCTATCATTCCCGGCAGGGCGGATTTACCCGCACCCGCCGGCCCCGCCCGCCCTGCTGGCGGCATGGTCTTACCAGCTGATGATCTTGCCGGGGTTCAGGATGTTGTTCGGGTCGAACGCGTGCTTCAGGCTGCGCATCAGCGCCAGCGCGTCTTCGCCGTGCTCTTCGGTCATGAATTGCATCTTGTGCAGGCCCACGCCGTGCTCGCCGGTGCAGGTGCCGTCGGCCGCGATGGCGCGCCGCACCAAATTGTGATTAACAGTTTCAGACTCTTGCCACTCAGCCTCGTTGTCGGCATCCAGCAACATCAGCACGTGGAAATTGCCGTCGCCCACATGGCCCACGATGGTGTACGGAAAACTGGCGCGGTCAAGCTCGTCGACGGTTTCGCGCACGCAGTCGGCCAGCCGGGAAATCGGCACGCAGACATCGGTGGTGCTGGCGCGGCAGCCGGGCCGCAATTGCAGGCCGGCAAAATAGGCGTTGTGGCGCGCCGTCCAGAGGCGGCTGCGGTCTTCGGGGCGTTCGGCCCATTCGAAGTCCATGCCGCCGTGCTCGGCGGTGATGCTCTGCACGGTTTCGGCCTGTTCTTGCACGCCGGCCGGGCTGCCGTGGAACTCGAACACCAGCATAGGCGTTTCGCGCAGCGCCAGTTTGCTGTGCAGGTTGACAGCCCGCACTGCCGCCGCGTCCATGAATTCGACGCGCGCCACCGGCACGCCCATCTGGATGATCTCGATGACGCTTTGCACCGCGTCGTCGAGCGTGGGGAAATTGCACACCGCGGCCGATACGGCTTCGGGTTGCGGGTACAGCCGCACGGTGACTTCGGTAATGATGCCCAGCGTGCCTTCGCTGCCCACGAAAATGCGGGTGAGATCGTAGCCGGCCGACGACTTGCGGGCCCGGCCCGCCGTGCGCACGATGCGGCCGTCGGCCGTGACCACGGTGAGCGACATGACGTTTTCGCGCATGGTGCCGTAGCGCACGGCGTTGGTGCCCGAGGCGCGCGTGGCGGCCATGCCGCCCAGGCTGGCATCGGCGCCCGGGTCGATCGGGAAGAACAGCCCGGTGTCGCGGATTTCTTCGTTGAGCTGCTTGCGGGTAACCCCGGCCTGCACCGTGGCGGTGAGGTCTTCGGCATTGACCGCCAGCAGGCGGTTCATTTGCGACAAGTCGATGCTGATGCCGCCCTGGATGGCCAGCAGATGTCCTTCGAGCGACGAGCCCGCGCCATACGGAATGAGCGGCACGCGGTATTCGTTGCACAGGCGCGCCACCGCCGCCACTTCTTCGGTGCTATGGGCGAACACGACGGCATCGGGCAGCATCGGCGGATACGGGGATTCGTCGCGGCCATGATGCTCGCGCACGGCCTGCGACACCGACAGGCGGTCGGCAAATTGCGCGCGCAGGGCGTCCAGGCAGGCGGCGGGAACCGGACGGCGCAGGGATTCGGCGGTGGCGGGTGCATTCATGGCGTAGAGGCGTCAGAAGGATGGGAACTCTGCATTCTACGCCGGGCGCGGCGCGAATTCCGCGCCCCAGGCATGATGGAACATGAGGGCCGCCCGCCCGCCGGCCGCCCTACTTGCCCGCCGTCGTGGCCGCGCGCCGCCGCTCTTTCACGGCCCGCGCCAGGCGCTCGAGCACCTGTACCGAGGCGTCCCAGTCTATGCACCCGTCGGTAATGCTCTGGCCGTACACCAGCGGCTCGCCCGGAACCATGTCCTGGCGACCGCCCAGCAAATGGCTCTCGACCATCACGCCCACGATGCGCATGTCGCCGCCTTCGATCTGGCGCGCCACATCGTCGATCACCAGCGGCTGGTTTTCGGGCTTCTTGCTGCTGTTGGCGTGGCTGGCGTCGATCATCAGGCGTTGGGCCAGGCCGGACTTGGCCATGTCCTGGCAGGCGGCGGACACGCTGGCAGCGTCGTAATTGGGCGCCTTGCCGCCACGCAGGATCACGTGACAGTCTTCGTTTCCGGCAGTGGACACGATGGCCGAATGCCCGCCTTTGGTCACCGACAGGAAATGATGCGGCTGCGATGCCGCCTTGATGGCGTCGACGGCGATCTTCACATTGCCGTCGGTGCCGTTCTTGAAGCCCACCGGGCACGACAGCCCGGAAGCCAGCTCGCGGTGAACCTGGCTTTCGGTCGTGCGCGCCCCGATGGCGCCCCAGGACACCAGGTCGGCAATGTACTGCGGGGTGATCATGTCGAGGAACTCGCAGCCGGCGGGCAGGCCCTGGCTGTTGATGTCCAGCAGCAGCTCGCGCGCCACGCGGATGCCGCGATTGATGTCGAAACTGCCGTCCAGGCCCGGGTCGTTGATTAACCCTTTCCAGCCCACGGTGGTGCGCGGTTTTTCGAAATACACCCGCATCACCACTTCCAGCTCGCCCTGCAGGCGGTCGCGCACCGGCTTCAGGCGCCCGGCATATTCCAGCGCGGCCCGGGTGTCGTGAATTGAGCACGGCCCGATGACCACGATCAGGCGGTCGTCCATGCCGTGCAGGATGCGGTGCATGCCCTGGCGCGCGGCGAAAACGGTTTCGGACGCCTGCTGCGTGCAGGGGAATTCGCGCATGACGTGCGATGGCGGGTTCAGCTCTTTGATTTCGCGGATGCGAAGATCGTCGGTATTGTGTGACACGATGTGCTCCTGGGTTGCCCCGCCAGGCTGACGGCACAAAAAAGCCGCCAGGGGGCTGGCGGCTTTTTTGAGGGATTTCGTACGGACTTCAGATTGAGCGCGTCCCTTCCTCCGCCAGCGGCTTCAGAAAACCAAAAAAATAAAAATAAAAGGCGGGGGACGCGAATTTCATGACGAGAAACTCTAGCACAAAAACGGCAAGGCCGCCAAGACCGGCGCCAAGGTCCGGATCATTGGCAGCACGTCAGGCCGTACCGCCCACCGTGAGCCCATCCATGCGCACCGTGGGCATGCCCACCCCCACCGGCACGCTCTGGCCGTCCTTGCCGCAAGTCCCCACCCCGGAATCCAGCTGCAGGTCGTTGCCGATCAGGCTGACGCGGTTCATGGCGTCCGGACCGTTGCCGATCAGCGTGGCCCCCTTGACCGGATAAGTGACCTTGCCGTTTTCGATCATGTAGGCCTCGGACGCCGAGAACACGAACTTGCCATTGGTGATGTCGACCTGGCCGCCGCCGAAATTGGCCGCATAAATGCCGTGCTTGACCGAGGCGATGATTTCCTCGGGGGGCGTCTGGCCGGCCAGCATGTAGGTGTTGGTCATGCGCGGCATGGGCAGGTGCGCGAACGATTCGCGCCTGCCGTTGCCGGTGGCGCCCGTTCTCATCAGGCGCGCGTTCAGGGTGTCTTGCATATAACCACGCAGGATGCCGTCTTCGATCAGCACATTGCGCTGCGTGGCATTGCCTTCGTCGTCGATGTTCAGCGAACCGCGGCGGTCGGGCAGCGTGCCGTCGTCGATGACGGTCACGCCCTTGGACGCCACGCGCTGGCCGATGCGGCCGGAAAACACGCTGGACCCCTTGCGATTGAAATCGCCTTCCAGGCCGTGGCCCACGGCTTCGTGCAGCAGAATGCCCGGCCAACCCGACCCGAGCACCACCGTCATCTCGCCCGCCGGGGCGGGGCGCGCATCCAGGTTGACCATGGCTTCGTGCACGGCGCGCTCGACATAGCCTTGCAGAATGTCTTCAGAGAAATACGCCAGCCCCAGCCGGCCGCCGCCGCCGGCATGGCCCATTTCGCGGCGCCCGTTGCGCTCGGCGATCACGGTGAGCGACAGGCGCACCAGCGGGCGCACGTCGGCAGCCAGGCGGCCGTCGCTGCCGGCGACCAGCACGACATCGTATTCGGCGCCCAGCCCCGCCATCACCTGGATGACATGCGGATCGCGCGCACGCGCCATGCGTTCCACCTGTTCGAGCAGCGCGACCTTCTGCGACGCGCTCAGCGTGGCAAGCGGATCGAGGTCGGCGTACAGGCTGCGCCCGGCCTCGGGCGGCACCTGGGCCGCCACCTTCACCTTGCCCGCGCCGCGGCGCGCGATGCCACGCACCGTGCGGGCCGACGAAAGCAGCGCCTCGGGCGAAAGCGAGTCGGAATAGGCGAAGGCGGTTTTTTCGCCGCTGATGGCGCGCACCCCCACGCCTTGCCCGATCGAGAAACTGCCGGTCTTGACGATGCCCTCTTCCAGGCTCCAGCCTTCGCTGCGCGTGTACTGGAAATACAGGTCGGCATAATCGACCTTGTGGGTGAAGATTTCGCCCAGCGCGCGAGCCATGTCGGCTTCGGTCAGGCCCCAAGGGTCGAGCAGCAGCGACTTGGCCGTGGCCAGGGATTGGATATCGGGATCGATCGGCTTCATAAGATTAATGTCTTTACAGGACTCGATGGCGCAATGCCGGCAGTGATGCGCGCACTTGCGCCAGGCGCTCAGCCTCTATGGTACCGCTGACCACGCCTGGCCCCTCGGGCAGGACGCCGAGCACCTCGCCCCACGGGTCGATCAGCATGGAATGGCCCCAGGTGCGCCGGCCATTAGGATGGCGCCCGCCCTGTGCGGCGGCCAGCACATAGCATTGGTTTTCGATGGCGCGCGCGCGCAGCAGCAGCTCCCAGTGCGCCTTGCCCGTGGTGTAGGTAAAGGCGGCCGGCACCAGAATCAAGTCCACCTGCCCCAGGGCGCGGTAAAGCTCGGGAAACCGCAAGTCGTAGCAGACCGACAGGCCCACCCGCCCCCACGGCGCATCGAAGGCGCGCACCGTATCGCCCGGGCGGATGGCGATGGACTCGTCATAGGCCTCGTCGCCGCGCTGGAAATTGAACAAATGGATTTTGTCGTAGCGTGCGGCCGGTTTGCCGTCGGGGCCATAGACAAAGGTGCTGTTGAATACCCGGCCCGGGTCGGGGCAGGCCAGCGGCAGCGTGCCGCCCGCCAGCCACACGCCATGCCGTTCGGCCTGGGCCGCCAGGAAATCCTGGATCGGCCCCTGGCCGGGCTGTTCCTTTATTTCGAGCTTCTGCAGATCGCCATGCCCCATAAAACAGAAATACTCGGGCAGGGAAATCAGGCGCGCCCCCGCGGCCGCCGCTTCGGTGATTAACTCGCCGGCCTGGCGCAGATTATCCTGCACGTCGGGCGTTGAGACCATCTGGATGGCGGCCACTACCGTTGAATTCGACCCTGAAACACCCATTTTTCAGCCCTCTGAAAATGATAAATATGCTGCACAATACTGAACGGGCCGGATATTTTATGTATTATGGCAAGCATGGCCGACCAATAAGGCCTTTATTACCCGCGCCAGACCGCTTTTAATACCGGCAATAGACCGCACCATAATCTCTCAGGACTCGCCATGCCCCGTGAAACGTACTCCGCCCTGCAAGCCAAAATAGAAAAAGAAATAAACAAATTGCAAAAAAAAGCGGAAGCCCTGCAAAACAAGCGCCGCAAACCGGTTATTGCATCCATTGTCGCGTCGATGCGCGAATACAATATTACCCCCGAGGAAATCGCCAGCGCTTTTGGCGGCGCCTCGAAATCGCGAGCCTCGGGCAATCGCAAGGCCGCGCCGGCCGCCAAACGCCAGGTGGCGCCCAAGTACCGCCACCCCAAGACCGGTGAAACCTGGAGCGGCCGCGGCAAGGCGCCGCGCTGGCTGACCGCCGAAGAAGCCGCGGGCAACAGCCGCGAAACCTTCCTGATCGCCGAATAAATCGCGTCTGGGCGGCGCCGGGCCATTTGGCCCGGCATTATTCCCGGCGCCGCCGGCCGCTGCGCCGGAAATTGCCCACCCCATACCCCGGCAGTCCGCTCAGCGGTCGAGCGGATATTCCACTTCGCGCTCCGAGCCATTATTGCCCGGGAAATTATCGAATATGGCGCGCACCAGATACGGCATGGTGCGCACCAGGTCTTCACGGCCGGTGACTATATACGCCGTGGCACGATATACCTCGGCGTCATTGCGCGCGCTATCGTGGATTTCGACACTGAGGCGGTTGCGATATGCCACCGCGGGCACGTCGACCCAGTCGGGGCCCCAATACCCGAAGCCGCCGCCCCACCAGCGCGGCCCGTAAAACCCGCCATAGCCGCCATAGAAATACGGATCATAGGCGCGGCGCACCATTACCTGGGTTTGCTCGGACCCGTACTTGAACGACACCTTGAAGCGCGCCGACTGGCCCGCCCGCGCCTCGACCAGGCCGGTGGGCCCGATGCCGGCGCGCATCGTGTCCTGGTAGGCCTGGTATTCCAGGTTGCCGGCCTGGCCGGGTTCGGCATCCACGAACCGGTAGGTCTGGCCGACCACGTCGGCGGGCCATTGCTGGAACGACGTGACGCGGGCCTCGACCGTGGGCGTGGCGCAGCCTGTCAGCAACCCGGCCGACAGCGCGACCGCTATACCGGCCCACCGCCAGAAACCGAGCCACGATAGGGATTGGGACATGAGCATCTCCTGCGATGGGCGCCATCATACGTAGATTTCGACCATGCCGGTGAATGAAAGTTTTCAACCGGATATTTCTTCCGATATTTGGCCGGCGGGGTACCACTACAATACGTCATTCCCCTATTCTGAACTGGTCTTGGCATGCGCACCGAAACGCCTGTAACCGTATATCGCAAGGATTATCAGCCCTATCCGTATGCCATTCCGGAAGTCGCCCTGGCGTTCGACCTGGACCCCGAATCCACCCAGGTGCACAGTACGCTGCGCATCGAGCGCAAGGCCGATGCCCCTGCCGACGCGCCGCTGGTGCTGGATGGCGCCGAACTGGAGCTGGTGTCGCTGCAGGTCGACGGCAAACCCTGGCCGGCAGACCGCTATACGCTGGACGACAGCGCCCTGATCCTGTCGGGGCTGCCGGGCGCCGCCACAATCGATATCGTCAGCCGCTGCCGGCCCGCCGCCAATTCCACCCTGATGGGCTTGTATGTGTCGGGCGGCAATTTCTTCACGCAATGCGAGGCCGAAGGCTTTCGCCGCATTACCTGGTTCGCCGACCGGCCCGACGTCATGTCGCGCTACCGCGTCACGCTGCGCGCCACGGCCGACTACCCGGTACTGCTGTCCAACGGCAACCTGCTGGCCACGCACACCCTGCCCGACGGCCGCCAGGAAGCGCAATGGGAAGACCCGTTTCCCAAACCCTGCTATCTGTTTGCCCTGGTGGCCGGCCGCCTGACCCATCGCGAAACCACCGTGCAGACCGCCAGCGGCCGCCCGGTGCTGCTGCAGGTGTACAGCGACCCCGGCTCTGAAGACCGCACCGAGTGGGCGCTTGAGTCGCTGGTGCGGGCGCTGCGCTGGGACGAGTCCCGCTTCGGCCTGGAACTCGACCTGGACCGTTTCATGGTGGTGGCGGTGCGCGACTTCAACATGGGGGCCATGGAAAACAAGGGCCTCAACATTTTCAACGCCGCCTATGTGCTGGCCGATCCGCACACCGCCACCGATGCCAACTACGAGGGCATCGAGGCCGTGATCGGGCACGAGTATTTTCACAACTGGACCGGCAACCGGGTCACCTGCCGCGACTGGTTCCAGCTCAGCCTGAAAGAAGGCCTGACCGTTTTCCGCGACCAGGAATTCACCGCCGACATGATGGCGCGCGATCTGGACCCGGCCGCGGCCGCCAGCGCCCGCGCCGTCAAGCGCATTGACGACGTGGTTACCTTGCGCGCGGCGCAGTATCCGGAAGACGCGGGCCCCATGGCCCACCCCATCCGGCCGGAAAGCTACCAGGAAATCGGCAACTTCTATACGGCCACGGTGTACGAGAAAGGCGCCGAGGTCATCCGCATGCAGCACACCCTGCTGGGCGCGGAAGGTTTTCGCGCCGGCATGGACGAATACTTCCGGCGCCACGACGGCCAGGCCGTCACCTGCGACGATTTCGTGGCCGCGATGGAATCCGTGTATGCGCGCCAGCACCCCGGCCGCGATCTCTCGGTGTTCCGCCGCTGGTACCGCCAGGCGGGCACGCCGCGCGTGGCCGTCAGCCTCGATTACGATGCGGCCGCCAGGCAGTGCACCGTCACGCTCGCCCAGCGTTGCCCGCCCGCGGGTGTGGAAAAGCGCGCCGGCGACGGCTACGTGAAAGCGCCGCCGCACATTCCCTTTGCACTGGGTCTGCTCGATCCCCAGGGTCGCGCGCTGCCGCTGCGGCTGGCGGGCGGGCAGCCGCAGGACACGGCGCTGCTCGAACTCACGCAGGAAAGCCAGCAATGGGTGTTCCACGACGTGCCCGCCCAGCCGGTGCCGTCGCTGCTGCGCGGCTTTTCCGCGCCGGTGATCGTCGAATACAACTGGAGCGACGCTGAACTGGCTCTGCTCTCGGCCCATGACACCGACCCCTTCGCCCGCTGGGAGGCCGGCCAGGAACTGGCCACGCGCCAGATCCTGGCGCTGGCGGCCAGCCAGCAGTCCGGCGCGCCTATGCAGGCCGACGCCGCCTTCATCCAGGCCTGGCGCGCCCTGCTCACCGACCCGACGCTTGACGCCGGCTACCGTGCCCGCGCCCTGGCCCTGCCCTCGGAAAAAACCCTGGCCGAACGCATGCAGGCCATCGACCCGCCGGCCCTCGCCGCCGCGCGCGATTTCCTGCGCGCCGAGCTGGGCCGCGAACTGGCGGCCGAATGGCGGGCCGCGTTCGACGGCAACCAGACGCCCGGCGCATACAGCCCGGCACCCGGCCCGGCCGGCCGGCGCGCGCTGAAGAACCAGGCCTTGTCGCACCTGATGGCGGCGGGCCTGGACGGCGCGCAGGCGCTGGCTCAGGCGCAGTTCGACCAGGCCGGCAACATGACCGACAGCCTGGCGGCGCTATCCGCCCTGGTGAATCACGGCCAGCCCCAGGCCGCCGCCCAGGCGCTGCAGGCTTTCTATACCCGCTGGCAGGACGACCCGCTGGTCATCGACAAATGGTTCACGCTGCAAGCCACCGCGCGCGGCACCGACGTCGAGGCGGTGCGCGCGCTGATGGCGCATCCCGCGTTTACACTGCGCAACCCCAACCGCGCGCGCGCCCTGGTGTTCCAGTTCTGCCTGAACAATGCGCGCGGCCTGCACCGCGCCGACGGCGCGGGCTACGCCTACTGGACCGAGCAGGTGCTGGCGCTGGATGCGCTGAACCCCGAAATCGCCGCCCGCCTGGCGCGCGCGCTCGACAACTGGAGCCGCTTCGTGCCGGCGCTGCGCGCGCCCATGCAGGCCGCGCTGCAGCAGGTGCGCGGTCATGCCGGACTGTCGCGCAACGTGCTCGAAATCGTATCCAAGGCGCTGGAATTCGCCGCCTGAATTTCACGCCCTTTATTCGCTGCTAACGGAGACCGCTCTTGAAACGCAAAACCCTTACCCAATACCTGGTCGAGCAGCAGCGCTCGGCCAATGCCCTAGGCCCCGAGGTGCGGCTGCTGATCGAAGTCGTGGCGCGCGCCTGCAAGGCCATCAGCCACGCCGTCAGCAAAGGCGCGCTGGGAGGCGTGCTGGGCAGCCTCGAGTCCGAGAACGTCCAGGGCGAAGTGCAGAAGAAGCTCGACGTGCTGTCCAACGAAATCCTGCTCGAGGCCAACGAATGGGGCGGCCACCTGGCGGCGATGGCGTCCGAGGAAATGGAAACCATCCATCTGATCCCGAACCGCTACCCCAAGGGCGAATACCTGCTGCTGTTCGATCCGCTGGACGGCTCGTCGAACATCGACGTCAACGTGTCGATCGGCACGATCTTTTCGGTGCTGCATGCGCCGCACCGCGTGGCGGGCGCCGAAGAAGTCTGCGAACAGGATTTCCTGCAGCCCGGCAGCCAGCA
This sequence comes from Bordetella petrii, assembly GCF_000067205.1. Lineage (NCBI taxonomy): Bacteria > Pseudomonadati > Pseudomonadota > Betaproteobacteria > Burkholderiales > Alcaligenaceae > Bordetella > Bordetella petrii. Next base: position 2,881,499 of record NC_010170.1, read on the forward strand.
GGTGGCCGCGGGCTATGCGGTGTACGGTCCGCAGACCATGCTGGTGCTGACCATCGGCACCGGCGTGGTGGGCTTCACGCTCGACCGCGAAATGGGCTCGTGGGTGCTCACCCACGAGAATATGCGCGTGCCCGAAGACACCAAGGAATTCGCCATCAACATGTCGAACATGCGTCACTGGGCGCCGCCCGTGCGGCGCTACATCGACGAATGCCTGGCCGGCACGACCGGCCCGCTGGGCAAAGACTACAACATGCGCTGGATCGCCTCGATGGTGGCCGACGTGCACCGCATCATGACCCGCGGCGGCATCTTCATGTACCCCTGGGACGCGCGCGAGCCCGGCAAGGCGGGCAAGCTGCGGCTGATGTACGAAGCCAACCCGATGAGCATGATCATCGAACAGGCCGGCGGCGCGGCCATCGACGGCACGCGGCGCATCCTGGACATTCAGCCCGACAAGCTGCACCAGCGCGTCAGCGTGATCCTCGGCTCGAAGAACGAAGTCGAACGGGTCGGCCGCTATCACGCCGAGGCCGCCCAAGCGCCTGCCTAGGCCAGCCGGAAAAGCGTCAGGCGCCCCGAGGGGCGCCTGACGCCTGTTCCGCATGCCGCGCCTGTTGCGGCTACTTCACTTCTTCGATGCTCTTCACATCGTCCTTGTTGATCTGGACCTTGTGGCCGTCTTTCTCGTACTCGTAGAAGCCCGTATCGTCGTTGTACTTCGGCTCATCGGGAGTGACGAGCTGGCTACCGTCGCGCGTCTGTACCGTCGATGGCGACGAGCAGCCCGCCAGTACGCCGACTCCGGTCACGATCAGGGCGAGCGTCATGGTCTTCAATTTCATGGGGCATTTCTCCGTCAGTCTTGAAAGAAATTTCAATGTAGGACGGCGTTTCCTGCTGCACCGTGACGGGATGTCGTCAAAATGCATAAGTCTGTAATGACAGCGGGCGCGCCCCGGTTACGTCCCCCTGCCACGGCCCGCCCGTGGGGCGGCTTCCCAAAACAAAACCCCCGGCTCGCGCTGGCCGGGGGTCCGTGACGGAAAGACGTCGCAATCACCCTTACACTTTGGCATTGGCCTCGATGTAGCGCCGTACCAACTGTGCGTCGCAATCCATGACCTCGACGCGCTGCGGCAGCGACTCCAGGCCTGCCAGGGCCGGTGGCGGCGTTACCGGCCGGCCCAGGGCCTCTTCGATGGTGTCGGAAAATTTTGCCGGCAGCGCCGTTTCCAGCACCAGCATGGGCACGCCCGGCTCGACGAACTCGCGGGCGACCTTCACGCCGTCCGCAGTGTGCGGGTCGACCAGCACGCCGGTGGCGTCGTAGGTGGCGCGAATCACGGCCAGGCGGTCGGCGTGCGTGCTGGTGCCGGCCACGAAGCCGTACTGCGATTCGAAGCCCGGCTTCAGGGAGGCCAGATCGAAGTAGCCGTCGCGCGCGAGGTCCGCCCATAGCGCCTTGACGCGCCGCGGGTCGCGACCGGTGAGATCGAAGACGAAGCGCTCGAAATTCGAGGCCCGCGAGATATCCATCGACGGGCTGGAGGTCGCGTAGGTTTGCTCGGCGCCGCGCGGGCGGTAGATGCCGGTGCGGAAGAACTCTTCCAGCACGTTGTTCTCGTTGGTGGCCAGCACCAGGCGCCGCACGGGCAGGCCCATGGCGCGCGCGATGTGCCCCGACAAGATATTGCCGAAATTGCCCGAGGGCACGGCGAACGACACCTGCTGTCCGGCAGCCGAGGTGGCGCGCAGCCAGCCATGGAAGTAATACACCACCTGGGCGGCGATGCGCGCCCAGTTGATGGAATTCACCGCGCCAATGCGATAGCGGGTCTTGAAATCGAGATCGCCAGCCAGCGCCTTGACGATATCCTGGGCCTCGTCGAACACGCCGCGCACGGCGATGTTGTGGATGTTCTCGTCTTGCAGCGAGTACATCTGGGCGCGCTGAAAGGCGCTCATGCGGCCATGCGGCGACAGCATGAACACCGCCACGCCCTGCTTGCCGCGCAGCGCGTATTCGGCAGCCGACCCGGTATCGCCCGACGTGGCGCCCAGGATGTTCAGCGTGGCGCCGCGCCTGGTCAGCACATACTCGAAAACCTGGCCCAGGAACTGCATGGCCATGTCTTTGAAGGCCAGCGTCGGGCCTTCCGACAGGCCCAACAGATGCATCCCGTCATCGAGCGCCCGCAGCGGCACGATGTCTTCGCTGCTGAAGATGCCAGGCCGGTAGGCCGCGTGCGTCAGGCGGCGCAGGTCGTCGGCCGGGATATCGGTGGCAAAGCGCGACAGCACTTCGAAAGCCAGGTCGGCATACGACAGGCCGCGCCAGCTTTCGAGCGTATCGGCCGAAATCTGCGGCAGGGTTTCGGGTACGGCCAGGCCGCCGTCGGGGGCCAGGCCTTCGAGCAGGATGTCGCTGAATGCTTGCGGGGCCATGCCGCCGCGGGTAGAAATGTATTTCATGTCAGGGTCTCGACACGCAGGCGCGTCACGCTGGAGCGCACGAACGGCAGTTGTTCGATGCTGCGAATGGCTTGGTCGACATTGCCTTCGACGGCCTGGTGGGTCAGGAAGATGATATCGGCGCCGCCGATGTGCGAAGGCTGCTGAATCATCGAACCGATGGAAATGCCGCGCTCGGCCAGGATGCGGGCGATGTCGGCCAGCACGCCGGGCTGATCGTCGACCCGCAGCCGCAAATAATAAGAGGTGCTGACCTTGTCGATGGGCAGGATCGCCAGGTCGGACAGCGCGTCGGGCTGGAAGGCCAGGTGCGGCACGCGGTTGCCGGGGTCAGCCGTGTGCAGACGGGTGACATCGACCAGGTCGGCCACCACCGCCGAGGCGGTGGGCTCTTCGCCGGCGCCCTGCCCGTAGTACAGCGTGGGGCCCACGGCATCGCCGCGCACCAGCACGGCGTTCATGGCGCCCTCTACGTTGGCCAGCAGGCGCTCGGCCGGCACCAGGGCCGGGTGCACGCGTAGCTCGATGCCGTCGGCGCGGCGCTTGGTGATGCCCAGCAGCTTGATGCGGTAGCCCAGGCGCTCGGCATGGGCAATGTCTTCCTGGGCGAGCTGCGAAATGCCTTCGATGTGCGCCTTGTCGAACTGCACCGGCACGCCGAATGCCAGCGAGGCCAGCAGCGTCAGCTTGTGCGCGGCGTCCACGCCCTCGACGTCGAAGGTCGGGTCGGCCTCGGCGTAGCCCAGGCGTTGCGCTTCGGCCAGCACGTCGGCAAACGGCAGGCCGCGCGAGCGCATTTCGGACAGGATGAAATTGGTGGTGCCGTTGATGATGCCCGCCACCCATTCGATGCGGTTGGCGGTCAGGCCTTCGCGAATGGCCTTGATGATGGGAATGCCGCCGGCAACGGCGGCCTCGAAGGCCACCATGACGCCCTGCGCCGAGGCCGCGGCGAAGATCTCGTTGCCATGCTTGGCCAGCAGCGCCTTGTTGGCGGTGACCACGTGCTTGCGATGCGCAATGGCCTCGAGCACCAGCTCGCGCGCCAGCGTGTCGCCACCGATGAGCTCCACCACGATGTCGACTTCGGGGTCGCGCACCAGCGCGTGCACGTCGGTGTCGACCGTGACGGCGTCGCCAACGCGGCTGCGCGCCTTGGCCACGTCGCGTACGGCGACGCGGCTGATCTCGATGCGCCGGCCGGCGCGACGGGCGATTTCTTCGGCATTGCGGGCCAGCACGCTCCAGGTTCCGCCCCCCACCACGCCCAGTCCGAGCAGGCCGATCTTGATGGGCTTGATCTCGGTGCCCGGGCGGGTGGCGCCGTTGGGCGCCGTACTTGCAGAATTCGTCATTTCAGATTTCCAGATACAGCAGAGGTGTCAGCCTCCGTGGCGTGAGCGTGTCCGACGCCCTGCCGGAGTCGGACACCTGGCCTATTACTTCAGCAGACCATCCTTGCGGAACATGTCTTTGATGCCCCGCACCGCCTGGCGCGTGCGTTGTTCGTTCTCGATGAGAGCGAAGCGCACGTACTCGTCGCCGTATTCGCCGAAACCAATGCCGGGCGACACCGCGACCTTGGCGTCGGACAGCACGCGCTTGGCGAACTCCAGCGAACCCATGGCACGGTAAGGCTCGGGAATCTGCGCCCAGATATACATGGACGCCTTGGGAATCTCGACGTTCCAGCCAGCCTCGTGCAGGCCGCGCGCCAGCACGTCGCGGCGGCTGCGGTACTGCTCGACCACTTCGCCAACGCAGTCTTGCGGGCCGTCGAGCGCGGCGATGGACGCCACCTGAATGGGCGTGAACGTGCCGTAATCGTGGTAGCTCTTGATGCGCGCCAGTGCATTGACGAGTTCGCGATTGCCCACCATGTAGCCGATGCGCCAACCGGCCATGTTGTAGCTCTTGCTCATGGTGAAGAACTCCACCGCGACATCGCGCGCGCCGGGCACCTGCATGATGGACGGCGCAACGTAACCGTCGAAACAGATGTCGGCGTAGGCGAGGTCGTGCACCACCAGGATGTCGTGCTCTTTGGCCAGCGCCACCACCCGCTCGAAGAACGACAGGTCGACGCACTGCGCGGTGGGATTGCTGGGAAAGCCCAGGATCATCATCTTGGGCTTGGGAATCGACTCGCGCACGGCGCGCTCGAGTTCCTCGAAGAAGTCCACGCCCGGCGTCATGCGCACCGAACGGATGTTGGCGCCGGCGATGACTGCCCCATAGATGTGGATGGGATAGCTGGGATTGGGCACCAGCACAGTGTCGCCGCGGTCGAGCGTGGCCAGCATCAGGTGGGCCAGGCCCTCTTTCGAGCCGATGGTGACAATGGCTTCGCTGTCGGGATCGAACTCGACCGCGTAGCGGCGCTGGTACCAATCGCAAATGGCCTTGCGCAGGCGCGGAATACCCTTCGATACGGAATACCCGTGGGTGGTGGGCCGGCTGGAGGCCTCGACCAGCTTGTCGACGATGTGCTTGGGCGTGGGGCCATCGGGGTTGCCCATCGACATGTCGATGATGTCCTCCCCGCGCCGCCGGGCGGCCATCTTGAGCTCGCCGGTAATGTTGAACACGTACGGGGGCAGACGCTCGATGCGGGAGAACTTCCTCATGGGAATGATTCCTTGGTTAAGGCGGGGGACAAAAAGAAGGTTTGCGGTGCAGCAAAACTCAGTAATCTAGCGCAAGCCGGCCCAGGCGGCAAATGGGCGTATTTCGGCCCCGATGCCCGTGGATACCCTGCAACATGGGCGCATTCCAATGCGCTATGATCGTCATCATAAAGCCGGAGTTTTTATTGAAGCTGCACACCGACCCTGCATCGGCCCTGAATACCGTCACCGCCTACGGTGACGGCTATATCGAGGTCAACCAGGTACGATTTTCCCACGCGGTCGCCTTCGGCCCCGAAGGCACGGTCGCTGAATGGCCGGTCCAGGCCGCCCCCGACATCACCTCCGCCCTGCTCTTGCAGGCCGCCGGCCTGACCGAGGCCCCGCGCGACCCCATGGCGTTCCTGGATGCCCCCGAAACGGCCGCCCCGACGGCCGGCCAGGGCCCGGAAGTGCTGCTGGTCGGCACGGGCAGCCGGCAGCGGCTGCTGAGCCAGGACGTGCTGCGCCCCCTGCTGGCGGCCGGCATTGGCGTCGAGGTCATGGATACCCAGGCGGCCGCCCGCACCTACAACATCCTGATGGCAGAAGGCCGGCGCGTCATCGTCGCGCTGCTGCCCACCCAAGGAGATCTCCCCGCATGACGCCGCACATAGGCAAGCCCGCTCCGCAATTCATCGCCGAGAGCACGATCGGCCCCATCAGCCTCGAGCAGTGCCGCGGCCGCGCAGTGGTGCTGTACTTCTACCCCAAAGACAACACCCCCGGCTGCACGACCGAAAGCCAGGATTTCCGCGACCTGCATGCCGATTTCCTGGCGGCCGGCGCCGTGGTGGTGGGCATTTCGCGCGACTCGCTGAAATCGCACCAGAACTTCCAGAACAAATACCAGTTGCCCTTCCCTCTTATTTCGGACACGGACGAAACGGTATGCAATCTGTACGGCGTCATCAAGCAGAAGAATATGTACGGTAAACAGGTACGCGGCATCGAGCGCAGCACGTTTCTGGTCGATGCCGAGGGCCGGCTGGTGCAGGAATGGCGTGGGGTCAAGGTGCCCAATCACGCCAGCGAAGTGCTGCAGGCCGCCCGCAGTATCGGTTGAGCCCGTACTGAAATCATCGTCAGGCGCTATAGCCGGCCCCACAGGAGAATCACCTATATGCCGCTACCGAAGTTGCCCTCCCGACCCGCAGCCATCCTGACATTCCCCTCGGGCGAAGCCGCCCGAAGCAAGACCCGGCCGGCCAAGCGCGCCCAACCAGCCGCGCCCGCCGCGAAACCGCTGCCGGTGCAACCCGAACTCGACGGGTTCAAGCCTCAGTCTGCCGCCTCTGCCGCCGCCCCGGCCCCGGCCCCTGCGCCGGTCGCCGCCGCGCGCCCGGCCAAGCCGGCCGGCGCCCCGGCGCGCAAACCCAAGGCGCGCGCGCAGCAGGCCGCGCGCAAGCTGTTCGTGCTGGATACCAACGTGCTGCTGCACGACCCGTCCTCGCTGTTCCGCTTCGAAGAGCACGACATCTTCCTGCCCATGATGACGCTGGAAGAGCTCGACCACCAGAAAAAGGGCATGTCGGAAGTGGCGCGCAATGCGCGCCAGGTCAGCCGCTCACTGGATGCGCTGGTGCACGACGCCACGCAGCTCGACGACGGCCTGGAGCTGAGCGCGCTGGGCAACAAAGAGGCCACCGGCCGCCTGCTGTTCCAGACCACCGCCATCCATAGCACCCTGCCCTCGGACCTGCCCATGGGCAAGGCCGACAACCAGATCCTGGGCGTGGTGCGCGCCCTGCAAGAGAAATTCCCGCAACGCGAAGTGGTGCTGGTGTCCAAGGACATCAACATGCGCCTGAAGGCCCGCACGCTGGGCATGGCGGCCGAAGACTACTACAACGACCACGTCCTGGAAGACACCGACCTGATGTATTCGGGCGTGATGCAGTTGCCCGAAGACTTCTGGAACCGCCACGGCAAAGACGTGGAGTCCTGGCAACAAGGCGGCACCACGTTCTACCGCGTGCACGGGCCGCTGTGCGCGCAGTTCATGGTCAACCAGTTCGTCTACTTCGAAGGCCAGATGCCGCTATATGCGCAGGTGCGCGAAGTCAGCGGCAAGACCGCGGTGCTGGCCACGCTGCGCGACTACACCCACGGCAAGAACAACGTGTGGGGCATCACCGCGCGCAACCGCGAACAGAACTTTGCCCTGAACCTGCTGATGAATCCCGACTGCGACTTCGTGTCGCTGCTGGGCCAGGCGGGCACCGGCAAGACCCTGCTGGCGCTGGCCGCTGGCATTACGCAGGTGCTGGAAACCAAGCGCTACACCGAGATCATCATGACGCGCGTCACGGTGCCGGTGGGCGAAGACATCGGTTTCCTGCCCGGCACCGAAGAAGAGAAAATGCTGCCCTGGATGGGCGCGCTCGAAGACAACCTGGACGTGCTCAACATGGGCGACGGCGACGGCGGCGACTGGGGCCGCGCGGCCACCATGGACCTGATTCGCTCGCGCATCAAGGTGAAGTCGCTGAACTTCATGCGCGGTCGCACATTCTTGAACAAGTACCTGATCATCGACGAGGCGCAGAACCTGACGCCCAAACAGATGAAAACCCTGGTCACCAGGGCTGGCCCGGGCACCAAGGTAGTGTGCCTGGGCAACATCGCGCAGATCGACACGCCCTACCTCACCGAGGGCAGTTCGGGCCTGACCTTCGTGGTGGACCGCTTCAAGGGTTGGCCGCACGCCGGCCACGTCACGCTGCAGCGCGGCGAACGTTCGCGCCTGGCCGACTATGCGGGCGACGTCCTGTAATGGCTGAGCATGCGCCCGTGGGCATCACCATGGGCGATGCCGCCGGCATCGGCCCGGAAATCGTCGTCAAGGCCTGTGCGCAAGGCCTCAAGGCGCCGGCGGTGGTGTATGGCGACGCCGACACCATGCGGCGCGCCGCCGCCCTGCTGGGCGCACGCCTCGAAATCGTCGAAATCGCCGATGCCGCGCAGGCGCGTGGCGGCCCGGGCCGCATCGAGGTGGTGTCCTGCGCAGCGCCGCTGCCTTCCGGCCTGCCGGTTGGCCGCGCCAGCGCCGCCGCCGGCCAGGCTGCCTATGACTACCTGTGCGCGGCGATCGACGATGCCCAGGCAGGCAGCATCCGCGCTATTGTCACGGCCCCGCTGAGCAAACATTCGATGCATCTGGCCGGCATCGACCAGCCCGGCCACACCGAGATCCTGGCAGAACGCTCGCACACGGCCGATTTCGCCATGATGCTGGCCAACGATGAGTTGCGCGTACTGCTGGTCACCATCCACATGGCCCTGGCGGACGTGCCGCGGGCCATTACGCCGCAGGCCGAGGCGCGCGCCATCCGGCTGGCCGACCGCGCCTGCCGGCAGATGGGCATCGCCAAGCCGCGCATTGCCGTGGCGGGGCTGAACCCGCATGCCGGCGAAGACGGCAAGTTCGGGCGCGAAGATCTCGACATCATTGCCCCCGCCATCGCCCAGGCGCGCGCCGGCGGGCTGGACGCCTCGGGCCCCTGGCCCGGCGACACCATCTTCATGCGCGCGCGGCGCGGCGAATTCGACATCGTGGTGGCGCAATACCACGACCAGGGCCTGATTCCGGTGAAATACCTGGGCGTGGACCAGGGAGTCAACGTCACCGTCGGCCTGCCCTTCGTGCGTACCAGCGTCGACCACGGCACGGCCTTCGACATCGCCTGGAAGGGCGTGGCCGACCACGCTTCGCTGGTGGCGGCCTTCGACCTGGCCCTGGCCATGACGCCATAGGCCTGCCGGGCAGCGCGCTGCCCGGCCCTTGCATCCCTAACAGCATCCTGAACACGCCGTCTTTGAGGCGCGTCTACAATAACGCCCTTTGGCCGCCGCCAGACGCCCCCCGCAACAGTCCCCCATGTCCCGCTACACCCGCTTCCTGCCCGACCGCTTCACGCTGTTCCTCGTCATTACCGTTCTTATCGCCAGCGTGCTGCCGGCCCATGGCAAGGGCATCGCGGCGTTCACCTGGATCACCAATATCGGCATCGCGCTGCTGTTCTTCCTGCATGGCGCGCGGCTGTCGCGCGAAGCGATCATCGCCGGCTTCACCCACTGGCGGCTGCACCTGACGATTTTCTCGGCCACATTCATTATGTTCCCCGTGCTGGGCGTGGCGCTCAAGCCTGTGCTGCAGCCGCTGGTGACGCCCGAGCTCTACACCGGCATCCTGTTCCTGTGCTGCCTGCCGGCCACGGTGCAGTCGGCGATCGCCTTTACGTCCATGGCGCGCGGCAACGTGCCGGCCGCGGTGTGCAGCGCGTCGGCATCGAGCCTGCTGGGCATCTTCCTGACCCCCCTGCTGGTGGGCACTGTCGTTGCCGCCAGCGCCAGCGCCCCGATCTCGTTCGACGCAGTCGGCAAGATCATGCTGCAGTTGCTGCTGCCTTTCGTGCTGGGCCAGTTCATGCGCCGCTGGATCGGCGCCTGGGTGTATCACCGCAAGGCGCTGCTGAAATTCGTCGACCAGGGGTCGATTCTGCTGGTGGTGTACACGGCGTTTTCCGAGGCCGTCAACGAAGGCCTGTGGCATGACACGCCGGTGCCCGCGCTGCTGGGCCTGGTGCTGGCCTGCGCGGTGCTGCTGGCATTGGCGCTGCTGGGTTGCGTTGCGCTGGGCCGGGCATTCAAGTTCAGCCTGGAAGACCGCATCACCCTGCTTTTCGGCGGGTCCAAGAAAAGCCTGGCCAGCGGCATTCCCATGGCGCAGGTGATCTTCGCCGGCCAGGCCGTGGGCGCCATCGTGCTGCCGCTGATGCTGTTCCACCAGATCCAGCTGATGGTCTGCGCTGTATTGGCGGCGCGCTACGCCAAGCGGCCGCATTGACCATGCGGTGAACCCGGCGCCGGGCGCCCTGCCCGCGCCTCGCTCAGCCAGCCATCAGCTTGCGCCAGCCTTCGGGTCCCAGCCGGCGCAGCGTCTCGATGTTTTTCTCGTAGATTGCGGCGGGGTCGCCAAAGGCCTCGACCGCGCGGTCGATGCTGTCTTCGCGCAGCAGGTGCAAGATGGGATGCGGCGAGCGGTTGGTGCAGTTCTCGATGTCGTCGGGTTCGGTGTCGGCGAACTGGAACGCCGGATGGAACGTGGCCACCTGCAGCTCGCCAACCAGCCGCATGCGCTTGAGCAGCCGGTCGGACAGATCGGCGAAATCGTTGAACTCGTAGAAGTCGTCCAGCGCGTCGGGCAGGATCAGCAGCGTCGTGTCCAGTTGTTCGGGATCGGCCCGCGACAGTAGCAGCAGCTCGTCTTCCAGGTCGGCCAGCACGCCCTCGGGGTCGGTGGCATCGCTGGCCGCATAGCGGACCTGTTGCTTGACCTGCACCGCCTTCGCGAAGGGACACAGGTTCAGGCCGATGACGGCCCGTTCTACCCACTGGCGGGTCTCGTCGATGATGCGCTGGTAGGAGCCGTCGGTGTGAATCATGGGTGTCGTTCAGGCCGGCATGGCCGCCATGATCTGCGCCACGGCGGCCGTCAGCCGCTTGCCATAGGGCACATGCAGAAATTCATTGGGCCCGTGGGCGTTCGAGCGCGGCCCCAGCACCCCGCAAACCATGAACTGGGCCTTCGGGAAGCCCTGTTGCAGCAGGCTCATCAGCGGGATGGTGCCGCCCTGCCCGATGTAGCCGCAGGGCGCGTCGTAGTACTGCCGCGATGCCGCGTCCAGCGCCTGGGTAAGCCACGGCGCCGAGGCAGGCGCGTTCCAGCCGGTGGCCGCGCCCTGGTTGGCATGGAAAATGACCTTGGCGTTGTAGGGCGAATCGGCTTCGAGCAGTTGTTTGATTTCCTGCGAGGCCGCCACCGCATCGATCAGCGGCGGCAGACGCAGCGACAGCTTGAACGCCGTGCGCGGGCGCAGCACGTTGCCGGCGCTGGACAGCGGCGGCAGGCCCTCGGCGCCCGTGACCGACAGCGTGGGCCGCCAGGTGCGGTTGAGCAGCGCTTCTTCGGGCTGCGTGGTCATGGGCAGCACGAAACCGCCATCGGCGCCGCAGCTCCAGGGAAAACGCCGCCAGACTTCGTCGCCCAGAATGCGCGCCGTCTCGCGCACTTGCTCGCGGCGTTCGGCGGGAATTTCGCAGTGCAGGCTTTGCGGCAGCAGGCGGCCGGTGGCGCTGTCTTCCAGGCGGTCGAGCAGATGGCGCAAGATGCGGAAGCTGGAAGGCACCACGCCGCTGGAGTCGCCCGAATGCACGCCTTCGTCGAGCACCTGCACTTCCAGCGTGCCGGCCACCATGCCGCGCAGCGACGTGGTCATCCAGAGCTGATCGTAGTTGCCGGCGCCCGAATCCAGGCAGACCACCAGTGCGACGTTGCCCAGGCGGTCGCGTAGCGCGTCAATATAAGGCAGCAGGTCGTAGCTGCCCGACTCTTCACAGGTTTCGACGATGCCCACGCAGCGCGGGCGCGGAATGCCCTGCGCGTCGAGCGCCATGATGGCGGTCAGCGAGGCGTAGATGGCATAGCCGTCGTCGGCGCCGCCGCGTCCGTAGAGCTTGCCGTCTTCGTACTTGGGCGTCCAGGGGCCCAGGTCGGAGCGCCAGCCCGAGAACTCGGGCTGCTTGTCCAGGTGCCCGTATAGCAGCACGGTATCGCCATTGTCGGCGCGGGTGGCGGGCGCGTCGAAGAAAATGACCGGCGTGCGGCCCGGCAGCCGCACGACTTCCAGCTTCAGGCCCGCGACCTTGCGTGCCTCGACCCACTGCGCCGCGTCGCGCACCACGCGCTCGATGTAGGCGTTCTTTTCCCAGTCGGCATCGAAAGCCGGGCTCTTGGCCGGCACGGCGATGTAGTCGGTGAGCGCGGGAATGATTTCGTCGTCCCACTGGCGGTCGACGAAGGCCTGCAGCGCGTCGGGATCGAGGGTGGGCGGCAGTGCGTCGTCGGGAATGCGGGCGTTCATGGCACGGGTCCTGTCGGGGCGAAAGGAACATTTTATGCCCGCGCGCCGGCAAATGGGCAAGGCCGCCGACCGCCGCCGGACGGCCCGCCGCCCCAGCGCTATACGCGCTGGATACCGGCGCCTTGCACGATCCGCGCGTACTTCTGCGTCTCGGTGCGAAAGTACGCGGCAGTCTGGTCGGGCGGCATCAGCGTGATCGTGTTGCCCTGCGTGGCCATGGCGGCCTTTACCTCGGGCGCGGCGAACCCCTGGGCAAAGGCCTGGTACACCCGCCGCACGTCCGCGTCCGGCAAGTGTGCCGGCGCCACCACGGCAAACCATCCCGCCATGTCGTAGTCAGGCAAGCCTTGCTCGCGCAAGGTCGGAATGTCCGGCACCGCGGGGCTGCGGCGCCGCTTCGCCCTGGCCCTGCGCGATGAGGCAACGCTGTCGGGCGCCGCGCGCTTATTGCTGCGGCACCTGGAAAAGGCCGCGCGCGGCCCGCGCCAGCCAGCCGGCGCGGACTGAACCGCCGGCTACCCCACCCACACGCGCGCGTTGCGGAACATGCGCATCCAGGGGCTGTACGCGCCGCCGCTGTCGGCCTCGCCCCATTTCTGCGGCGCCCACGACATCATCACGTTGCGCGTGACGCGCTCGGGGTGCGGCATGATGACGGTGAAGCGGCCGTCGGCCGTGGTAACCGAGGTCTGCCCACCCGGGCTGCCGTTCGGGTTGAACGGATAGGCCTCGGTGGCCTTGCCGTGGTTGTCGATGTAGCGCGCGGCCACCAGCGCCTGGCTGGCATCGCCCTGCACGGCGTAATTAGCGTAGCCTTCGCCGTGCGCCACGGCCACCGGCACGCGCGTGCCCGCCATGCCCGCGAAGAAAATCGACGGCGACTCGGCGATTTCGACCAGCGACAGGCGCGCTTCGTATTTTTCGGACTGGTTGCGGGTGAAGCGCGGCCAATGCGTGGCGCCCGGAATCATCGGCGCCAGGGCCGCCATCATCTGGCAGCCGTTGCAGACACCCAGCGCGAACGTATCCGGGCGCGCGAAATAGGCGGCAAACTGGTCGGACAGCCGGCTGTTGAAGCGGATGGTGCGCGCCCAGCCCTCGCCCGCGCCCAGCACGTCGCCGTAGCTGAAGCCGCCCACGGCCACCAGGCCCTGCATGGCGCCGAGGTCGATGCGGCCGGTCAGCAGATCGGTCATGTGGACGTCGATGGCGTCGAAGCCCGCCGTGTCGAAAGCCCAGGCCATCTCGACCTGGCTGTTGCAGCCTTGCTCGCGCAGGATGGCCACGCGCGGGCGCTTGCCAGTGGCGATGAACGGGGCCGCGATGTCTTCCTGCGGATCAAACGCCACGCGCGGCGCAAGACCAGGATCGGTGGCGTCGTTCCAGGTATCGAGCTCGGCCTGTGCGCAGGCGGGGTTGTCGCGGCGCGCCATGATGCGATAGCTGACTTCGCTCCAGGCGCGGCCCAGCTCGACGCGCGGCTCGCTCCAGACCTTCTTGCCATCGCGGAAGAACTCCACGGTGTCAGAGTCGTTCAGGCCGCCGATTACGTGCGCGTGCTTGGACAGGCCCGCGCCGCGCAACACCTGCATGACGGCGTCGCGCTGCGCCGCCGGCACCTGGATCACGGCGCCGGCCTCTTCCGAGAACAGCGCCTTGAGCGTGAGCTCGTCGCGCTGCACCGCCACCTGTTCGGGGCGGATCTTGTAGTCGCCCCAATCAGCCGAATCGGGGTCGAAGGTAAGCATGTCGAGGTTGACCGAAATGCCGGTGCGTCCGGCAAAGGCCATTTCGCACAGCGTGGCGAACAGGCCGCCATCGGAACGGTCGTGGTACGCCAGCAGCACGCCGGCCTCGGCCAGCGTGCGGATCGTGATGAAGAACGAGCGCAGATCTTGCGGCGCGTCGATGTCGGGCACACTGGTGCCGACCTGGTTGTAGGCCTGCGCCAGGATCGAGCCGCCCATGCGATGGCGGCCCCGGCCCAGGTCGATGACGATGAGCACGCTGTCGCCCGCGTCGGTGCGCAGTTGCGGCGTCAGGCTGGCGCGCGCGTCGCCCACCGGCGCAAAGGCGGTGACGATGAGCGACACCGGCGCCACCACCTGGCGCGTTTCGCCGTCGTGATCCCAGGTGGTTTTCATGGACAGGGAATCCTTGCCCACCGGAATCGACAGGCCCGCGGCCTGGCACAGCTCGCTTACCGCGGCTACGGTGTCGTACAGGGCGGCATCCTGGCCGTCGACGCCGCACGCCGCCATCCAGTTGGCCGACAACTTGATGTCTTCCAGGCGCGCCACGTCGGCGGCCGCCAGATTGGTCAGGGCCTCGGCCACGGCCATGCGGCCCGAGGCCGGGGCGTCGAGCACCGCCAGCGGCGTGCGCTCGCCCATGGCCATGGCTTCGCCGCGGAACCCGTCGTAATCGGCCAGTGTGACGGCGCAATCGGCCACCGGCACTTGCCACGGGCCTACCATCTGATCACGGCTGGACAGCCCGCCCACGGTGCGATCGCCGATGGTGATCAGGAACGATTTGTTGGCCACCGTGGGGTGGCGCAGCACGCGATAGGCGGCCTCGGTGAGGTCGATGCCGACCAGGTCGAGCGGCTGCGACACGCCGGGCAGGCGTCGCACCTCGCGCGTCATGCGGGGCGGCTTGCCCAGGATGACGTCAATGGGCACATCGACCGGCCGGGTGCCGGCATCGCCCACCGGCGCTTCCGGATCCAGGCCGGGCAGGCCTTCGCCGTCGACCACCCGCAGCTGGCGCGATTCGGTCGCCACGCCCACCACCGCATACGGGCAGCGTTCGCGCCGCGCGATGGCATCGAAGCGCGGCAGATCTTGCGGCAAGATGGACAGCACGTAGCGCTCTTGCGATTCGTTGCTCCAGATCTCGGCTGGCGACAAGCCCGATTCTTCGAGCGGTACGCGCTTGAGGTCGAACACGGCGCCGCGCCCGGCGTCGTTGACCAGTTCAGGAAAGGCGTTGGACAGGCCGCCCGCACCCACGTCGTGGATGGCCAGGATGGGGTTGCCCTGCCCTTGTTGCCAGCAGCGGTCGATGACCTCTTGGGCGCGGCGCTCGATCTCGGGGTTGCCGCGCTGCACGGAATCGAAATCGAGTTCGGCCGAATTGCTGCCCATGCTGATGCTGGAAGCCGCGCCGCCGCCCATGCCAATGCGCAGGCCCGGCCCGCCCAGCTGGATCAGCAGCGCGCCGGGCGGAATGGTTTCTTTGTGCGTGAGCTCGGCATCGATGCTGCCCAGGCCGCCAGCGATCATGATGGGCTTGTGATACCCCCAACGCGTGCCGCCGGCGCTTTGCTCGTAGGTGCGGAAATAGCCCAGCAGATTGGGACGTCCGAATTCATTGTTGAAGGCCGCCCCGCCGATGGGGCCGTCGATCATGATGGACAAGGGCGAGGCGATGCGCTCGGGCAAGCCGTGGTGGTCGGATTCCCAGGGCTGCGGCGCATCCGGAAAGCGCAGGTGCGACACGGTGAAGCCGGTAAGCCCGGCCTTGGGCTTGGAGCCGCGCCCGGTCGCGCCTTCGTCGCGGATTTCGCCGCCCGCGCCGGTGGCGGCGCCAGGGAACGGCGCGATGGCGGTGGGATGGTTATGCGTTTCGACCTTCATCAGCGTGTGCACGATGGCGTCGCGGCGCACATAGCGCGAGGCGTCGCCCTGCTGCCCGCCGGCCAGCGGCACGCCGGCCTGGAACCGCCGGGCGGCGCCGCCCTCCATTACGGCCGCGTTGTCGGAGTAAGCCACCACGGTGCCGGCCGGCTGGGCCTTGTGCGTGGCGCGAATCATGCCGAACAGGGTTTCAGACTGCGGCTCGCCGTCGATGACCCATTGCGCGTTGAAGATCTTGTGGCGGCAGTGCTCGCTGTTGGCCTGCGCGAACATCATCAGTTCGACGTCGGTGGGATCGCGGCCCAGGCTGGTGAACGACTGCGCCAGGTAATCGATTTCGTCTTCGGACAGCGCCAGGCCCAGCGTGGCGTTGGCCTCGACCAAGGCGTCGCGGCCATGTTGCCCGACCGCCACGGTGCGCATGGGCTTGCCGGCCAGGGGCTGGAACAATGCCTGGCCGTCGAAGTCGGCCCCCACCACGGTTTCGGTCATGCGATCGTGCAGGCAGTCAGCCGCGCGCGCCAGCATGGCGTCGTCGAACGACTTGGCGCCCAGCAGGCCGCGTTCGGGAGTCAGGAAATAACGCACGCCGCGCTCGACGCGGCGCACTGCCGCCAGGCCGCAGTTGTGGGCGATGTCGGTCGCCTTGCTGGCCCACGGCGATATTGTGCCCAGGCGCGGGATGACCAGCAGCGCCAGGCTCTTGGACGGCGCCTCGCCGGCGGGCTCGGTGCCGTAGTCCAGCAGCTGCGCCAGCCGCGCTTGCTGGCCGTCGTCCAGGGCGGTATCGGTGCAGACGAAATGCTCGTAGCGAGCGGAAACGTCGGCAATGGGCAAGCCGGCTTCCCGAAGCTGCGCCAGCAGCCGCTCGCGGCGGAAGGCAGAAAGGACGGAAGAACCGGGCAAATGCTGGACGAGAGACACGATGCGGGCGCCGTTTGAAAGTAAAAGGAAGCGAAACCGGGATTTTACCGTTTTAGGGATTTCCCCGAGCGCCGCCCTGCCAAGCGCATGTGGCAGGCCGGCCGTGGCGCCGCTTCCCAGGGGTTACAAAGTCGGCCGGCCCGCGCGGCGCCTGGCTTATTGCGGCGCAAGAAAGGTCGTCCGCACAACGGCAACGGGGCGTTTCACCGGTCGGGCCGGCGCGGCGGCGCATGATTCTGCTGTGCCGCACCATGTTGCAAAAGCCCCGCACCCACGGGAAAACACGCACTAACGCCCCGCCCGCCCGGCGGTAGGATGCTGGCGACTCTGGCGCTTGAACTCCGGCCAGAAGCCGCATGCGCGGCACGCATCAAACCAGCAGCAGCCCAGGGGAGAACGGCGGCCCCCGCCGCCAACCGGACGGCCGGACGACAGAATCCGGCCTCCAGCACGGACGCCGGCATGGCGTCCGTGTTTTTTTGCGCCGCGCCCGGTGCGGATGTCCCGACGCCTGACGCCGGTGTCAGCCCTGCCCGGGATACCGCACTTCCAGGATGTCGAGCTCTTCGACGCCGCCCGGCGTGCGCAGCACCACGGTGTCGCCTTCGCGCGCCTTGATCAGCGCGCGCGCCACGGGCGAGATCCAGCTGATCTTGCCGGCCAGCGGCTCGGCCTCGTCCACGCCCACGATGGTGACTTCGTGCGTGTCGCCGCCCTTGTCCAGGTAGGTGACGGTGGCGCCGAAGAACACCTGGTCGCGATTGGGCTGCGCGGCCGGATCGACCACTTCGGCGATATCGAGCCGCTTGGTCAGGAAACGCATGCGCCGGTCTATTTCACGCAAACGCTTCTTGCCGTAGAGGTAGTCGCCGTTTTCGGAGCGGTCGCCGTTGGAGGCGGCCCACGACACCACCTGCACCACGGCCGGGCGCTCAACGTTCATCAGGTGCGCCAGCTCGTCGCGCAAGCGCGCGTAGCCGGCGGGCGTCATGTAGTTACGGGTGCCGGCCGGCAAGGCCTGCGCCTCGGGCAGGTCATCGTCGTCGTCGCGATCCGACTCTTTGACAAAAGCCTTGTTCATGGGGGTATCAGAGCCAATCGTGCCAGACCGGCTTCAGGTCGTCGGGCAGCGCGGGCAGCGAGCCCAGGTCGGCGCGGCTTTCTTGCGGGCTGTGGAAGTCGGAACCGCGCGACGCCAGGAAGCCGTAGCGCCGTGCCACCCCCGCATAGTGCCGGGCTTCGTCGGCCGTGTGGCTGCCAGTGGTGACTTCGATGCCCTCGCCGCCGCATTGCAGGAATTCGTCGAACAGCGCATTGAACTGCAGCGGCGAATACTTGTATCGGCCGGGATGGGCAATGACCGCGCGCCCGCCCGCGGCGCGGATCCACCCCACCGCGTCGGCCAGGCAGGCCCATTGCATGGGCACATGGCCGGGGCAGTCGTCGCCCAGGTATTTGTTGAACACGGTCTGCACATCGGGGCAGTAGCCCGCCTGCACGAGGTAGCGCGCAAAGTGCGTGCGGCTGACCAGTTCGGAGTTGCCGGCAAACGGCAAAGCGCCTTCGTAGGCCCCCGGCATGCCCAGGTCGGCCAGCCGCTCGCCCATGCGGCGCGCGCGTTCGGCGCGGCCGGCCCGGGTATCGCGCAGGCCGCGCGCCAGGGCCTGGTTGTCGGCATCGAAGCCCAGGCCCACGATATGCACGGTTTGGCCCGCCCAGGTCACCGAGATTTCGGTGCCCGTGATAAAGCGCATGCCCAGCTCGCGGGCCGCGGCGCCAGCCTGCGCCAGGCCGCCCACTTCGTCGTGGTCGGTCAGCGCCCAGACGTCCACACCGTTGGCGTGCGCGCGCCGCGCCACTTCGGCCGGCGGCAGCACGCCGTCGGACACGGTGGAATGGCAATGCAGATCGACGTTCAGGGCGGGTGTGCGCATTACCCTATTGTACGGCCGCCGCGCGCGACGGGAAGCCGCTATCAGGTCGCAGGGCGGCCCATCAGGAAGCGAGCCACCGGCTCGATCTGGGCTTCGTCCATGAGCGTGGGCGCATGCCCTACCCCAGCCACTTCGAGCAAGCGGGCACGCGGATTGCGGGCCAGCATTTCCGCGGCCGTGGCCTCGGTCAGCAGGTCCGATTGCGCGCCGCGCAGGATCAACACGGGGCAATCCAGCGCATCGTACGACCGCCACAGGATCTGTTCGCCGGCGGAATACGCCTCGGCCGCCTGGGACGCCAGCGGCAGGGCCAGATTCAGGTCGTAGTGCTTGACCCATTTGCCGTCACGTTCGACGTACACATTGCGCGCCAGCGTTTCCCATTGCGCATCCGTATGCGGCCCGAAAGGCGCGGATATCTGTCGCACCGATTCCACCGCTTGCGCAAAAGTCTCGAATTCCGCCGGCTGGCCGACGTACTGGCCAATACGGCCCAGCGCGGCGGGTTCGAGCCGCGGGCCGACATCATTGAGCACCATGCGGTCCAGGTGGATGTCGTGGCTGGCCGGCCACGCGCCGGCATGCGTCTGCGCGGCGCGCGCCAGGCGCGCATGGGCGGCCGCGCCCGCCAACGCCAGGCCGATCAGTCCGCCCATGGAGGTTCCCACCCACGACAGCGAGGCCGGCCGCAAGCGGGCGATCAGCGTCACCATGTCCGACACGTACTGGGGCACCGTGTAGAACGCCGGCACCGACAGCCAGTCGGAGCGCCCGCGGCCCACCACGTCGGGGCACACTACGCGGAAATCGCCCGCCAGGCGCTGCGCCAGGTCGTCGAAGTCGCGTCCGGTGCGCGTGAGCCCGTGCACGCACAGCAAGACCCGGTCGTTACCGGGATCGCCCCATTCGGTATAGGCCATGCGGTGCAAGCCAGCGGGACTGGCGCAGGTGACGAAATCGAATCGAGGTTCCAGCATGAGGGCTCCGGACGCTGTGCCGCAAAGAGCCACATGTTATAGCAGCCGCGTCATGGCCCCGCGCGATGCCAGTAGCGCCGCGCGGCCCGCGCCTCGGCCTTGGCCGCCACGCCCTCCGGACGTGCTTCAACAGTAATCGCGCCGTGCCAGTCGGTGCGCCAGAACATTGCGCCCGCGCGGCGCCAGCGCGCCTGCACCTGCGGCGCGGGATGGCGGAAGCGGTTCAGGCGACCCGCCTGCGCGATCACATGCGCCGCGGCGGCGGCTTCGACCAGCGCGGCGCCCGACGAGGTGGCCGAGCCATGGTGCGGCGCCATCACCACATGCACGCGCGGTAGCGCCGGCGCCAGTTCGCGCTCTTGCGCCACGCCGATATCGCCCGGCAGCAGCGCGGCATGGACAACGCCCTGCACCAGCAGCACGCAGCTCTGCGCATTGCCATCGCCGCGCCGCGCCGGGGCCGCGCGCGCGGGATGCAGAAAGCGAAACGTCACGCCGTCCGCCTGCCAGGCCTGCCCCGCGCGGCATTGCTGCACGGATAGCGGCAATCGGGCCCGGGCCGCCTTGGCGCCGGCTTCTGCCTGCTCGCGCAGGAATGCCGCCAGGTCGAATGAGGCATAGGCCTGGCGCACCGGCAAGGCCGCCAGCAGGCTGGCCAGGCCACCGGCGTGGTCCAGGTCGGCGTGCGACACCACCAGGCCGTCCAGGTGTCGATAGCCGCGCGCGCGCAGATACGGCGCCACCACGCGGGCAGCCGCATCGGCGCCGTCGCCATAGCGCGGCCCGGTGTCGAACAGCCATGCCTGGCTTGCCGTCTCGATCAGCACGGCGCTGCCTTGCCCCACGTCGAGCGCGGTCAGTGTCCAGTGCCCGGGCGGCGGTCGCTCGGGCCGCCAGCACAGCATGGGCAGCATTAACAGCCAGCCGGCGCCGCGCGCCGGCCAGCCCGGCGGCTGCAACGCCCACGCCACGCCGGCCACTGCCAGTGCAAGCAGCGGCCAGGGCGCGGCGGCGACGTCGACAGCCGCCCAGTGCGCGGAGCCTATCCAGCTCACCGGCACCATGGTCCAGTCGAAGACCGCGTGCCCCAGCACGCCACAGGCGCGCGCCAGCATGCCCAGGCCCGGCACCGCCCCAAATGCCGCGCACAGTAGCGCCAGCGGCGTCACAATGAAGCTGACAATGGGAATGGCAAACGCATTGGCCAGCGGCGAACCCAGCGACACCTGGTGCATCAGGTGCGCCAGCAGCGGCACCAGCCCCAGCGTGACAGCCATTTGTACACGCCCGAACTCGCCCAGCAAGGCGGCCACGCGGTCCCGCCATCCGGCTCGCCGCAACGCCGGCGCCGCCGAGGCGGCCGCGCGCAGCAAGACCGCCACGGCGCCGAACGACAGCCAGAAGCCCGGCGCCAGCGTGGCCCATGGATCGAACAACACCACGGCCGCTGCGGCCAGCGCCAGGATGCGCGCGGGCGACAAGGGCAGGCGCGCCATGGCAGCCAGCGCCACCACAGCCAGCATGAAAAAGGTGCGGCGTGCCGGCACGCCCCAGCCCGCCAGCAGGCAATACAGCAACGCCACGAGCAGCGCCGCCGCCGCGCCCACGACTTGTGCGGGCAGCCTCTCGGGCAGCCCGATGCCGCCCCAACGCGCCCGCCGCCAGACAAACGCGGCCAGGACGCCGCCCAGGCCGGCGATCAGCGTCACATGCATGCCGCTGATCGACACCAGGTGCGTGATGCCGCTGCGGTTGAATATCTGCCAGTCTTCGCGGGCCACCCCGGCCTGGTCGCCCATGGCCAGTGCGATCAGCACCGGGGCATGGCGGCGCGGACCCAAAGCGTGGCGCATGCCCTCGCGCACGTGATGGCGAATGCGCTCGATAATGATGCCGGCGCCGGACCAGGGTTCGTCGCGCAGCAGCACCGGCATGCCGCGCACCGTGGCGGTCGCGCGTATGCCTAGTGCGAACAGCCGCGCCTCGGCGTCGTAGCCTTGCGGATTGCGCGCGCCATACGGCCGGCGCAGCACCAGCGCCATGCGCCACACCTGTCCGGGCAGCAGCTCGGGCAGGCGGACGCCGGGCGGCGCATGCCACGATACGGCAATGCGCGCCGGCACTCCTGCCGGCCGGTCGGAGCCGGCTTCGGCCACGAAACGCCACCGGCCCGCATCGCCCTGCGGCAGATCGGCAACACGCACCGCCAGGCGGCTGACCTGATCATGATGGATGTCGGCCAGCGCATCATCGAGGCGCAGTTGGCCCTGCCAGATGGCCCACGCCAGCCCCAGGCCGATGCCCAGCCAGGCAGTCGCCACGCTCCGTGCGAGCCCGCGCCGCGAACGGTGGCACGCCACCGCGCCGGCAGGCAACAGCGCCGCTGCCCAGGGCAGCAGCCAATCCGCACCCGGCAGTGCTGGCAGGTGCTGTGCGGCGGCCGTGCCCGCCACCAGGCCCAACAAGAACAAGCGCCCGACGATGCCCGTCTCCCAAAATGAGCAGCGTAGGCCCGGGCCCGGACGCGGGCGCCGCGTGTGAATGCAAATGTCCGTGCGTTGCGCCCGCAAGCCGACAACCATCGCGCCTCATGGAGGCGAGCGGGATATATATGGCCGGGGCGCTGGCCCGGCCGCTCAGTCGTTCGTTGCTCAGTTGCTCAGGGCCAGGCGCGGCAGCACGCGCCGGGCAGCGGCCGAGGTGGCCTGGGCGATGGCGGCGGCGTCTACGCCGCGCAATTCGGCTAGCACCTGGGCAATGCGGGGCAATTGCGCCGGATCGTTGCGCCGCATGGGCGGATGCAGCCACGCGGGCGGGATATCGGGCGCGTCGGTTTCCAGCACCAGGTGGTCCAGCCCGATGCCGGCTGCATGGCGGCGTATCTGCAGCGCGCGCGGGTATGTCATGGCGCCCCCAAGGCCCAGCGCAAAACCGCGCTCGACGAATGCGTCGGCCTGTTGCGCGCTGCCGTTGAACGCGTGCGCGATGCCGCCGCGCACGCCGGGCCGTCGCCGCAGGTACTTCAGCACTATGTCTTGCGAGCGCCGCACATGCAGCAGCACCGGCAGGTCGAACTCGGCGGCCAGCGCCAGTTGCGCGTCATAGAAACGCTCCTGGCGCGCGCGCGGCTCGCCCGCGGCGATGTCGGGCACGAAGAAATCCAGGCCGATTTCGCCTATGGCGACGAAGCGCGGGTCGCCCAAGGCGTTGATCACGGCCGCGCGCAGCGCGTCCAGGTCGGAATCCTGGGCGCGCGCCACATACAGCGGATGAATGCCCAGCGCGTAAGCGCCGCCGTCGATTCGGTGCGCCAGGTCGCGCACCACGGTGAAATTGCCGCGTTCGACCGCGGGGATCACAATGCTCCGCACCCCGGCCGCCCACGCCCCGCTCGCCACCTCCAGGCGGTCAGCGTCGAATTCGGCGGCATCGAGATGGCAGTGCGTGTCGATCAGCATGGCATGTCCGGCCGCGGCGGCGCTGCTACCCCGAAACCAGCTGCCCGCGTTCCATGAGCAGTTGGCGGTCGGCCAGCGCGGCCAGTTCGGCATCGTGCGTCACGATGGCAAATGCCGTGCCCGACTCGCGGTTCACCTGGGTCAGCAGCTCGAACATTTTGTGCGCGGTGCCGCGGTCGAGGTTGCCGGTGGGCTCATCGGCCAGCACGCAGGCCGGCCGCGTGACCAGCGCGCGCGCCAGCGCCACGCGCTGGCGTTCGCCGCCCGACAACTGGCCCGGGAAATGCCCTTCGCGCTGCGCCAGGCCCACCAGCGCCAGTACTTTGCGGGCCGCCTCGCGCGCGGTGTCGCGCTGTTCGCGACGCACGATGAGCGGCATGGCGACATTGTCCAGCGCCGAAAACTCGGGCAACAGATGATGGAACTGGTAGACGAACCCCAGGCTGCGATTGCGCAGGGCGCTTTTCTGCCCTTCGGACAAACCGGCGGCCGCCACGCCGTCGACCGTGACCTCGCCGCTGCTGGGCACGTCGAGCAGGCCCAGTATGTGCAGCAGCGTGCTCTTGCCCGAGCCCGACGCCCCCACAATGGCCACCATCTCACCACGCGCGACGGTCAGGCTGACGTCATTCAGCACCTGGATGCGCGCCGGGCCTTCGTCGTAGGTTTTCACCAGATTGCGAGCCTGCAGCGCCGCGGTGTCGCCGGCCGGAGTAAACAGGGCATCAGTCATGGCGCAGCACCTGGGCGGGTTGCAGGCGCGAGGCGCGCCAGCTGGGATACAAAGTGGCCAGCAACGACAGCACCAGCGACGTCACGCCGATGGTGATGATATCGCCCGACTGAGGGTCTGATGGCAGTTCGCTGATGAAGTAGATCTCGCGCGGCAGGAAGTGCACGCCCAGCAGACTTTCGATGAACGGCACGATGACGTCGACGTTGTAGGCGATCAGTATTCCGCCCAGCACGCCCACCACGGTGCCGACCACGCCGATCAGCGCGCCCTGCACCAGGAAAATGCGCGCGACCTCACCGGGGCCCGCGCCCAGCGTGCGCAGGATGGCGATGTCGGACTGCTTGTCTTTCACGGCCATGACCAGCGACGACAGCAAATTGAAGGCTGCCACCGCCACGATCAGCGCCAGGATCAGGAACATCATGCGTTTTTCGGTCTGCACCGCCGCGAACCAGGTGCGGTTATTGCGCGACCAGTCGCTGGCCATCACGTAGGGCGGCAGCGTCTTGGACAGTTCGGCCGCCACCTGCGGGGCGCGCTGCATGTCCTGCACGCGCAGGCGCACGCCGGCGGTGCCGCTGTCGCGGAACACTCGGGCGGCGTCCTCGTCATCGACAAACGCCAGGCTGGAATCGTATTCGTAGTGGCCCGAAGTGAACGTGCCCACCACGGTGAACTGCCGCATGCGCGGCGTGAACCCGGCCGGGCTGATAGAGCCCTGCGGAGCCAGCATCAGCAGCGTGTCGCCCACCTGCACGCCCAGCCCGTCGGCCAGGTCGCTGCCCAGCACCACGCCGAAGCCGCCCGGTTTCAGGTCGGCCAGCTTGCCGCTGGTCATCTGGCGCGGAATGTCGGATACCTGACCTTCGGTGACCGGATCGATGCCGCGCACTTGCACGCCTCGCAACGCCTGGCCGCGCGCCAGCATGGCCTGGGCGGCAACGAACGGCGCCGCGCCCTTGACCTCGGGGTTGCGCTCGGCGGCGTCGGCGAATTGCCGCCATTGTTCGAGCACCCGTTCGGGCACCGCGCCGGGTATGTACAGCTCGATGTGCGGCAGTACCGACAGCATGCGGTCACGCACTTCTTTCTGGAAACCGTTCATGACCGACAGCACCACGATCAGGGCCGCCACGCCCAGCGCGATACCCGCCATCGACGTCGCGGCGATGAACGAAATGAAGCGATCGCGGCGCCCGCGTCGCTGGCGGATGCGGGCCATGCCCGCGTAGCGGGCGCCGATCCAGAGTTCGTAAGGTATTTTCAGCACCCGGGCATTATGGCATTAACCGGCAGGCCTTCCGGCCGTCGGCCTGCGACTACAATCGGCGCCATGCTCATCGTGATCCCGGGCGCCCTGCCGCCCCCGCCTGTCGCCGCCGAACTGGCACGGCTGCTGCCCCAGCGCGCGCCGCTGCTGCATGCGTGGCTGCAGGCCGCCACGGCCCGGGTCGAAGGCTTCGATGCGCGCGCCCACGGCTGCACGCCGTACGAGGCCTGGCAGCTCGAACAGGCCGGCTACCGTCCCGCTCCGGGCATGCCCGTCGGCGCCGGACTCGGCCCGCTGCGCACCGGCCCCGCCGCGGCCGACGGCGAGCCGATATGGTTGGCCGAACTGGCCCATCTGGCGCTCGGCACCGACCAGGCCACCCTGCTCGACCCCGCCTATATGGACCTGCGGGCCGATGAAACCGACGCGCTGCTGCAGACGGCACGGCCCAGCATCGAGGCGGCCGGCTTCGCCGTGCAGCCCTTATCGCCGCAGCGCTGGCGGTTGCGCCTGCCCGAGGGGTTGGCGCCCGTCACGGCCAGCCCGGCCGCCGTGGCCGGCCAGCCGCTGCGCGACTGGTGGAGCCAGGAGCCCGCCATGCGGCCATGGCGCCGCCTGCTCAACGAAATCCAGATGGCCTGGCACGAACACCCGGCCAACCACGCCCGCGCCGCCCGCGGCGCGGCGCCGGTCAACGCGCTATGGCTGTACGGCGGCGCGCCGCCCTGGCCAGCCCGGCCCGCGGCGCCCGCCCAGATCGCCACCGAGCTCGACGAGCCGCACCGCGCGGGCGACTGGGCCGCCTGGCTCGACGCCCTGGCCAGCCTCGAACAACATCATCTGCGGCCGCTGCTGGCCCCTTCGGCTCAATTGCCCGG
Organism: Bordetella petrii; assembly: GCF_000067205.1. Lineage (NCBI taxonomy): Bacteria > Pseudomonadati > Pseudomonadota > Betaproteobacteria > Burkholderiales > Alcaligenaceae > Bordetella > Bordetella petrii. Next base: position 2,907,387 of record NC_010170.1, read on the forward strand.
CCAACCGGTGCAATTGACGCTGCTGGGCGCCGACCGGCGCGCCGACCTGTCCCTGCAACCGCGCGGCCGCCTGCTGGCCTGGCTGCCCGCACCCAAGAAAAACTGGAATACCTGGTGGTCTCGCCCCGTCTGACCGTACGCTCGACCAATCCCGACGCCTGCCGCACCCTGGAAGCCGCGGGCATCCATCCGTTGCTGGCCCGGCTGTGGGCCGCGCGCGGCGTCACGCACCCCGACCAGACCCGGCTGGCCTGGCCCGCCCTGCTTCCGCCGGCAGGCCTGACGCACGTGGACCACGCGGCCCGCATCCTGGCCGACGCCATTGCCCAGGGCAAGCGCCTGCTGATCGTGGCCGACTACGACTGCGACGGCGCCACCGCCTGCGCGGTAGGCCTGCGGGCGTTGCGCGCCTTCGGCGCCAACGTCGATTTCCTGGTGCCCAACCGCTTCGAAACCGGCTACGGGCTGTCGCCCGCGGTGGTCGACCTGGCCTGCGCCCACCACGCCGGCAAACCCGACCTGATCATTACCGTGGACAACGGCATCGCCAGCGTCGACGGCGTGGCGGCCGCGAATGCGGCCGGCATCGGCGTGGTGGTCACCGACCATCACCTGCCTGGCGACACGCTGCCCGACGCGCTTGCCATCGTCAATCCCAACCAGCCTGGCTGCGGCTTTCCGTCGAAGAACCTGGCCGGCGTGGGCGTGATTTTCTACCTGATGCTGGCTCTGCGCGCCGAACTGCGCCGCCGCGGCGTCTACCCGCCCGATGGCGGGCCGCGCCTGGATGCGCTGTCGGACCTGGTCGCGCTGGGCACCGTGGCCGACGTGGTCAAGCTCGACGCCAACAACCGCCTGCTGGTCACCCAGGGCCTGCAGCGCATGCGCGCCGGCCGCATGCAGCCAGGCCTGCGGGCGCTCTTTGCCGTGGCCGCCCGTGAGCCGCGCAGCGCCTGCGGCTTCGATCTCGGCTTTGCGCTGGGCCCGCGCATCAATGCGGCCGGCCGGCTGGCCGACATGAGCCTGGGCATTGCCTGCCTCACGACCGACGACGAGGCGCAGGCCCTCGACATGGCGCGCCAGCTCGACCAGATCAACCGCGAGCGGCGCGGCATCGAAGCCGAAATGCGCGAACAGGCCATGGCCGCCATGGACGCCGCCGGCAGCGCGAACGGCGCAACCGTCTGTGTATTCGACCCGAGCTGGCACCAGGGGGTGGTCGGCCTGGTGGCCTCGCGCCTGAAAGAAAAATACTGGCGCCCCACCCTGGCTTTCGCGCCGGCCGGCGACGACGAACTCCGTGGCTCGGGCCGTTCCATTCCCGATGTGCATCTGCGCGACGTGCTCGACCTGGTGTCCAAGCGGCACCCGGGGCTGATCCGCAAGTTCGGCGGCCATGCCATGGCGGCCGGCCTGACCCTCGGCCGCGACGACTTCTCCGTGTTCGGCCCGGCCTTCGACGCGGCCGTGCGCGAGCTTACCGGCCGCGACCGGTTCGAGCCGCTGCTGGAAACCGACGGCTCCCTGGAATCGGGCTACGCCAACGCCGACGTGGCCACCCTGCTGCAGCAGCAAGTGTGGGGCGCGGGCTTCGCCCCGCCCCTGTTCCTGGACGAGTTCACGGTGCGCAACCAGCGCCTGGTGGGCGAAAAACACCTCAAGCTCTCGCTCGAGCGCGGTCATCAGCGCTTTGACGCCATCTGGTTCGGGCACGACCAGTCGCTGCCCGAACGCATCCAAGCCGCCTACCGCCTGGAACCCAATGTCTGGAACGGCATGGTGTCGGCCCAGCTCGTCATCGAGCATGCCGGGTAATCCACGCTAAAATGCTGGGTTTCGCACTAATAGCCACCAGGAAGCACCATGGAAGCCGAACGCCAGAACCAGCTCGCCGCCCGCCTCGCCGACTACGCGCAGCGCGAACAGGCGCTACGGGGGTATCTTTGACTACGATCTGAAGGCCGAACGCCTGCAGGTCGTCAACGCCGAACTCGAAGATCCGGCCGTCTGGAACGACCCCAAGCACGCCCAGGACCTGGGGCGTGAAAAAAAATCCCTGGAAGACGTCGTCACCACGCTCACCGCGCTGCGCAGCGGCGTGGCCGACGCGCTCGAGCTGTTCGAGCTCGCCTCGGCCGACGATGACGACGCCACGCTCGAATCCATCGAGAGCGACGCCGACGGCTTCCAGCAGCAACTCGAAGGCCTGGAATTCCGCCGGATGTTCTCCAATCCGGCCGATCCGCTGAACTGCTTCCTCGACATCCAGGCCGGCGCGGGCGGCACCGAAGCCCAGGACTGGGCCTCCATGCTGCTGCGGCAATACCTGAAGTACGCCGAACGCAAGGGCTTCAAGGCCGAAGTCCTGGAAGAATCCGAAGGCGAAGTGGCGGGTATCAAGTCGGCCACCATCAAGCTCGAAGGCGACTACGCCTTCGGCTACCTGCGCACCGAAACCGGCGTCCACCGCCTGGTGCGCAAGAGCCCCTTCGACTCCTCCGGCGGACGGCACACCTCGTTTGCCAGCGTGTTCGTGTACCCCGAGGTCGACGACTCGTTCGAAATCGACGTCAATCCGGCCGACCTGCGGGTCGACACCTACCGCGCCAGCGGCGCGGGCGGGCAGCACATCAACAAGACCGACTCCGCGGTGCGCCTGACCCACTTGCCCACCGGCATCGTGGTGCAGTGCCAGAACGACCGTTCCCAGCATCGCAACCGCGCCGAGGCCATGCAGATGCTGAAGTCCAAGCTGTACGAGCTCGAAATGCGCAACCGCATGGCCGAGCAGCAGAAGCTTGAAGACTCCAAGACCGATGTGGGCTGGGGCCATCAGATCCGCTCGTATGTGCTCGACCAGAGCCGCATCAAAGACCTGCGCACCAACGTCGAAATCTCCAATACCCAGAAGGTCCTCGACGGCGACCTGGATACCTTCATCCAGGCCAGCCTGAAGCAAGGCGTGTGATCCCGCGGGCGCCTCAGGGCGCCCTCACCCGAACTCGAAGAGGCAAGCGCATGACCGACACGATCGCAATCCTGACTGGCGCCTCGCGCGGCATAGGCGCCGCGCTGGCCCGCGGACTGGCCCGGCCCGGCACCCGGCTCGTCACGCTGGCCCGCCGCACCGACCCCGGCCTGGCCGCGCACGCGCAGGCGCAAGGCGCCGACCTCGAGCAAATTCAGGTCGACCTGTCCGACCTGCAGGCCGCGGCCCAGGTGGCCGAGCGCATCGGCGCGACCCTGCCGCGCGACGCCCGCCGCTACCTGCTGATCAACAACGCCGGCACCGTGCAGCCCGTAGCCGCCGCGCGGGCGCTGACCGACGGCCCGGCCATCGCCGCGGCGTTCAACCTGAACGTATCCGCCGTGATGCTGCTCACCGCGCATTTCACAGCCGCCGTGCAGGACCTGCAGGCCGAGCGCCGCGTGCTGAATATCTCTTCGGGCGCCGGCCGCAACCCTAACGCCGGCTGGGGCGTGTATTGCGCCACCAAGGCCGCGCTCGACATGTACACCCGCGTGTTCAACCAGGAACAGGGCGCCGCCGGCGTGCGCGCCGTGGCCCTGGCGCCCGGCATCGTCGACACCGGCATGCAGGAAACCATCCGCGCCAGCGACCCGGCCAGTTTCCCGGCGCTGGCCAAGTTCCAGGAATTCCACGCCACCGGCAAGCTGGCCGCGCCCGACGCCGTGGCGGCCAGCATCCTGTCCTACCTCGACCGCGACGATTTCGGCTCCACCGAAATCGACGACATCCGCAATTACAACTGACCCGCCATGACCGACCATTCGCCCGCCCCGGCCGCCCAGGATGAAAACCGCTTGATCGCCGAACGGCGCGCCAAGCTGTCCAAGCTGCGCGAAGCCGGCGTTGCGTATCCCAACGATTTCGTGCCGGATGCGCACGCCGCCGACCTGCACCGCCAGTACGGCGAACAAGACCAGGAAGCGCTGGCCGCCGCCGGCGTGCAGGTGAAGGTCGCGGGCCGCATGATGCTCAAGCGCGTGATGGGCAAGGCCAGTTTCGCCACCGTGCAAGACGGCAGTGGCCGCATCCAGATCTACCTCGATCGCGGCACCCTCGGCGACGAAGCCTATGCCGCTTTCAAGCAATGGGACATCGGCGACATCATCGCGATCGAAGGGTCGGTATTCAAAACCAACAAGGGCGAGCTCTCGGTGCATGCCGCCACGGCGCGCCTGCTGTCGAAATCGCTGCGCCCCCTGCCCGACAAGTTCCACGGCGTGGCCGACCAGGAACTGCGGTACCGCCAGCGCTACGTCGACCTCATCATGACCGATGCCACGCGGCGCACGTTCGAGACGCGCAGCAAGGCCGTGGGCAGCATCCGCCAGGTCATGCTCGACGCCGGCTTCCTGGAAGTCGAGACGCCCATGCTGCACCCCATTCCGGGCGGCGCGGCGGCCAAGCCCTTCGTCACGCACCACAATGCGCTCGACATGGAAATGTTCCTGCGCATCGCTCCCGAGCTTTATCTGAAGCGGCTGATCGTGGGCGGATTCGAGCGTGTTTTCGAGATCAACCGAAATTTCCGCAACGAAGGCGTGAGCCCCCGGCACAATCCCGAATTCACCATGATGGAGTTCTACGCGGCCTATGCGGATTACCGCTGGCTGATGGACTTCACCGAACACGTCCTGCGCCAGGCGGCCATTGCGGCCACCGGCAGCGCGGTGCTCACCTATCAAGACCGCGAGCTCGACCTGTCCCGGCCGTTCGACCGCCTGACCATCTGCGAAGCCATCCTGAAGTACGCTCCCGCCTACACCCAGGCCCAACTCGATGACGCCGCCTTCGTGCGCGCCGAACTAAAAAAACTGGGCGCCGACGTCGACGGCCCAGTGCTGGCGCGCGCCGGACTGGGAGCCCTGCAGCTGGCGCTCTTCGAAGAAACCGCCGAAGCGCAACTCTGGAACCCGACCTACATCATCGACTACCCGGTCGAGGTATCGCCGCTGGCCCGCGCCTCCGATACGCGCCCCGGCATCACCGAGCGCTTCGAACTCTTCATGACCGGCCGTGAAATCGCCAACGGCTTCTCCGAACTGAACGACCCCGAAGACCAGGCCGAACGCTTCCGCGCCCAGGTCGAAGCCAAGGACGCCGGCGACGAAGAAGCCATGTACTTCGACGCCGACTACATCCGCGCGCTCGAATACGGCATGCCGCCCACCGGCGGTTGCGGCATCGGCATCGACCGCCTGGTCATGCTGCTGACCAACAGCCCCAGCATCCGCGACGTCATCCTGTTCCCGCACCTGCGGCGCGAAGACTGATCCCAGGGCCGGCCGCGATGCTCGTCAAACTGTTGATCATCGTCGTCTTCATCGTCCTGCTGTTGTATGTCGTCCTGCCCAAGCGCCGTGCGCCGGCGGCGGCGCCGCGCGCCAGCCGGCTGATGCTCACGCTGCTGGCCAGCGCGGCCATGCTGCTGTTCATCCTGGCACTATTCTGCGCGCTGCTCTGGGTGGGCGGGGTGTCCGGGGTGGTGGGCGGCGGCGAGGTGCTCGGCGACACCGGCCTGCTGCGCATCGCCGCCCTATTACTGCTACTGTCGATCGTGTGCGCGATCGCCGCGCTGCTCAAGCGGCCACGCTGAAAAAACGATCCAGGCATCGTCGGCAGCCGCCAGCGCAGCTCATCAGGTGTCTGATTCCCGTAGCATGCAGATAACTGGCACACCTCAGGTGTCTGACTCCCGCAGCATGTCAGATAACTGGCACACCTCAGGTGTCTGACTCCCGCAGCGTGTCAGATAACTGGTACACCTCAGGTGTCTGACTCCCGCAGGGTGTCAGACACCGCTTTCCAGACTCCAAGCGCACCACGGTGTCAGGCACCCCGCGGGAGCCTGACACCTGATAGCGAGAACCCAGCTACACCGCGGCCGCGCCGCGACGTTCCATGGCCTGCGCCCAACGGCGCGCCACCGACGGCGAAGTGGCGCACACCGCCGTCTTGGTCACCACCCGCACCGCGCGTTCCAGCAACTGGATGTCGGCCTCATGCTGGCGTGCCACGTGTGGATCTTCAAAGAAAATCACGCGCTGGCACTGGTGTTCGAGCACCAGTTCGGCAATCTGGGCATCGCCCCCCAGCGGGCCGCTAAGATAGCGCTGCACCCAAGGGCGGTCGGCCGGCCAGCCGCGTGACCATGCCAGTTCGTTCAGGCGCGCCCCGGTGGTGCCGGTGGCCACCCGCCGGGAAAACCGCGACAGCAAATCGAAATGATCCGCCGCAAACGCCACCATCTGGTCTTTGAGCGCATCGTGGGAAATCAGCGCCAGCGTCTGCTGGCCAAAGTCGAACAGGCGCTGCAGCGAGCGATCAGGGGCCATGCCGGCATGCAGGCGCTCGACCTCCATCCATTCGATGGCGCCCGCCAGCGTCGAAATGAACGGCCGCCCATGCGTAATGCACTGGCGTTTCAGCGCCAGGGCTTCGGGGAAAATAGACGAAGGATCGACCGGGTCGATCAGGTAAATGGCCCCGTCGAACGGAGCGTCGCCGTCCCGGCCTTCGGTGACGCGCGCCACCAGCTTCATCAGGCCGCCTTCACGCCCGTATGGGTAGCGGATCAGGCCGGGATAGCCCTGCAGCATACCTTCGCGCACGATGGCGTCATGCGTGCGCCCCACCGTATGCAGCTGTATGCCCAGTTCGCGTATGGCCTGTGAACTGGCGCGCAGCCAGTCGAACAATGCGGCGTCGGGCGTTTCGTGATGCAGGCGGTTGGCGGCAAGGCCAAAGCGCAAGACAGTCATGGCAATCCAGGCTCATCAAGAGAAACCGCGCGCCAGGCGCGCGGCGCAAGACACAACACCGCGTGGCGTTCAGGCCGCTTCGTCGATCCAGGCCATCTGGATGGCCTCGAGGATTTTCTCTCCGCTGCGGGTGGGATCGTCGTCAAAGCCGGGCAAGGCAATAACCCACTCGCGCAACTGCGTAAAGCGCACCGTGTTCGGATCCACGTCGGGATGCGCGTCGACCAGCGCGGCGGCGATATCGTAAGTATCGACCCACTTCATCAGTGTTCCTCTTTGGCGTGGTTGATGGTGTATTTGGGGATCTCGACGGTCAGGTCGGCGTCGGCCACCAGGGCCTGGCACGACAGCCGCGAGGTGGAGCTCAGGCCCCACGCCTTGTCGAGCAGGTCTTCTTCGTCGTCGGTCGCGTCTTCCAGCGAATTGAAGCCCTGCCGCACGATCACGTGACAGGTCGTGCAGGCGCATGACAGTTCGCAGGCATGCTCGATCTCGATGTGATTGTCGAGCAGCACGCGGCAGATGGAAGTTCCTTGCGGCGCGTCTTCGATCACGGCGCCTTCGGGGCACACGTCCGGATGAGGCAGTACAGTCAGTTTGGGCATACTTTCGGGCGGTTCGGTCAGGCGATTTCGTCCAGTTTACGGCCGGCCAAGGCAGCGCGGATGCCACGGTCCATGCGGCGGGCGGCAAAGTCTTCGGTGGCCGCCGACAGCGCCTGGACGGCGGCGCGCACGGCATCGGCATCATCGGCGTCCTGGGCGGCGGCGGCCGCCTGCAGGCGCTCGTCAACCACGCGGCGCTCGTCGGCGTCGAGCAGGTCGCCGTCGGCCGCCAGGGCGGCGCGCACCGATTCGACCAATTGGCGCGCCTCGACCTGCTGCTCGCGCAGCATGCGGGCCCGGGCGTCGCTGTCGGCCTGCGCCACGCTGTCGGCCAGCATGCGCGTGATTTCATCGTCGGACAGACCATACGAAGGCTTGACCGACACGGCCGCCTCGACCCCGGTGCTCTGTTCGCGGGCGGTGACGCTGAGCAGTCCGTCGGCATCGACCTGGAAGGTCACGCGGATGCGCGCCGCCCCCGCCACCATCGGCGGAATGCCGCGCAGCTCGAAGCGCGCCAGCGAACGGCAGTCGGACACCAGTTCGCGCTCGCCCTGCACCACGTGCACGCTCATGGCGCCCTGGCCGTCCTTGAATGTGGTGAATTCCTGTGCGCGGGCCACCGGAATGGTGCTGTTGCGGGGAATGATGCGCTCGACCAGGCCGCCCATGGTTTCCAGCCCCAGCGACAGCGGAATGACGTCCAACAGCAGCCAGTCCTCGCCGGGCAGCCGGTTGCCCGCCAGCAGGTTGGCCTGCAGAGCGGCGCCAAGCGCCACCACCTGGTCGGGGTCCAGATCGACCAGCGGCTCGGTGCCGAACAGCTCGCCCACCGCGCGGCGCACCACCGGCATGCGCGTGGCTCCGCCCACCATCACGACGCCGTTGATGTCGCCCACCGCCAGCCCCGCGTCGCGCAGCGCAGAGCGGGCCCGGTCGAGGGTGCGGCGCACCAGCGGCTCGGCCAGTTGTTCGAATTGCGCCTGCGTCAGGGTAAGGTTGAGCTGGCGGCCGTCTTGCAGGGTGGCGCGCAGGGGCGCCTCGGAGGCCTGCGACAGCGCTTCGCGGGCCGCTCGCGCCGCCACCAGCACCGTACGCCGGTCGGCCGGCGCCAGCGGCGCATCGCCCAGCGAGGCGCGCGCGAATTCACTGATGGACCAATCGAAATCGTCGCCGCCCAGCGCCGTGTCGCCGCCCGTGGCAACGACTTCGAACACGCCCTTGGTCAGGCGCAGGATCGACACGTCGAACGTGCCGCCGCCCAGGTCGTACACAGCGTACGTGCCTTCGGCCGCCTGGTCGAGCCCGTAGGCAATGGCGGCGGCCGTGGGCTCGTTGAGCAGGCGCAGCACATTCAGGCCGGCCAGCCGCGCGGCGTCGCGCGTGGCCTGCCGCTGCGCGTCGTCAAAATAGGCGGGCACGGTGATGACGGCGCCCACCAGATCGTCGCCCAGCACGTCTTCGGCGCGCTGGCGCAACACTGCCAGAATCTGCGCCGAGACTTCCACGGGGCTCAACTCGCCCTGGGCCGTGCGCAGGCGCACCATGCCGGGCGCATCGACGAACTCGTACGGCGCGCCGCTGGCGCGCGCCTCGTCCAGCGAACGTCCCATGAAGCGCTTGACCGACACCACGGTATTGAACGGGTCGGCGGCCTGCTGGGCCAGCGCCTGCCGGCCAATGACCACCTTGCCATCAGCGCAATAGCGCACCGCGGAAGGCAGCAGCGCCTGCCCTTCGGCATCGCGCAGCACTTCAGGCGTGCTGCTGCGCACCGCCGCCACCAGGGAATTGGTCGTGCCCAGGTCGATGCCCACCGCCAGCTTGCGCTGGTGCGGCGCGGGCGATTCGCCGGGCTCGGAAATCTGCAATAAGGCCATGATTATGCTTCGGGTCTTAAAACGGGGTGGCGGCGCGGTGTCGGCCCGGCGGGCCGGGTCAGCCGGCCGGGCGGGCGGCTGCCAGCTCTTGCGCGAGTTTTTCGACAAACATCCATTCACGCACCTTCTGGCCGGCGGCGGCGTAGTCGTGGCGCTCGTCGAGCAGCGTGGCCAGGGTTTCGCGCATCTGCCGGCGCGCGTCGGAAAGTTCGGCATCCAGCTCGGCGAACACGGCAGCGTCGTCGCGCGCCTCGTCCAGCATTTCGCGCCACTGCATCTGCTGCATCAGGAAGGCCGGGTCCATGGCGGTGTTGCTTTCGGTCTGCAAATCTACCCCCGCCTGCTCGCACAAATAACGCGCCCGCAGCAGCGGGTCGCGCAATTGCCGGTAGGCCTCGTTGGCGCGCGCCGACCATTGCATGGCGACGCGGCGCTCGGCCGGGCTGGCGGTGGCATAGCGGTCGGGATGCACCTGGGCCGCCACGGCCCGCCAGGCGCGCTCGAGCGCCTGGGCATCAATATCGAACCGCGCGGGCAGGCCGAACAGGCTGAAGTGGTCGTCCGCGGCCAAGACCTACACCGTGAACGACTCGCCGCAGCCGCAGGTCGCCTTTTCGTTGGGGTTGCGGAACTTGAAACCCTCGTTCAGCCCTTCGCGCGCGTAGTCGAGCTCGGTGCCGTCCAGATAGGCGAAACTCTTGGGGTCTACGAATACCTTGACGCCAAAGCTCTCGAAGACCATGTCTTCGGGCGCGGGATCATCCACGTACTCGAGCTTGTAGGCCATGCCCGAGCAGCCGGTGGTGCGCACGCCCAGCCGCAGGCCCACACCCTTGCCGCGTTTTTGCAGGTAGCGTCCGATGTGCGAGGCCGCCTGTTGGGTCAGGGTAACCGACATATCAGTTCGCCACCGCAGCCGCCGCAGTTTCGCCCTGGGCATCGGCCGGCGCCGCGTGCTTGTCTTTGTAGTCTTTCACCGCCGCCTTGATGGCGTCTTCGGCCAGGATCGAGCAGTGGATCTTCACGGGCGGCAGGGCCAGCTCTTCGGCGATCTGGGTATTGCGGATGTCCAGCGCCTCGTCGAGGGTCTTGCCCTTGACCCATTCGGTCACCAGCGAGCTCGACGCGATGGCCGAACCGCAGCCGTAGGTCTTGAAGCGCGCGTCTTCGATGACGCCGGATTCGCTGACCTTGATCTGCAGTTTCATCACGTCGCCGCACGCCGGCGCGCCGACCATGCCGGTGCCCACCGATTCGTCGCCCTTGTCAAAAGAGCCGACATTGCGCGGGTTCTCGTAGTGATCCAGAACTTTGCTGCTATATGCCATGATGTTTCTCCTGTGGGGTCGCGTCGGCGCTCAGTGAGCGGCCCACTGCACGGTGTTCAGGTCGATGCCAGCCTGGGCCATTTCCCACAGCGGCGACATGTCGCGCAGTTTGCCCACGCGGCTCTTGATCAATTCGATCGTGAAGTCGATTTCCTGCTCGGTCGTGAACCGGCCCAGCGTGAAGCGGATAGAGCTGTGCGCCAGTTCATCGTTGCGCCCCAGGGCGCGCAGCACGTACGACGGCTCCAGGCTCGCCGAGGTGCAGGCCGAACCGCTGGAGACCGCCAGTTCCTTGATGGCCATGATCAGCGACTCGCCTTCCACGTAGTTGAAGCTGACGTTCAGGTTGTGCGGCACGCGTTGCTCGAGGCTGCCGTTCAGGTAGGTTTCCTCGATTTGCGACAGCCCCGCCCACAGGCGGTCGCGCAACATGCGGATGCGCTCGTTTTCGGTGCCCATTTCTTCGCGGGCCAGCCGGAAGGCCTCGCCCATGCCGACGATCTGGTGCGTGGCCAGCGTGCCCGAGCGGAAACCGCGCTCGTGGCCGCCGCCGTGCATCTGCGCCTCGATGCGCACGCGCGGCTTGCGCCGCACATACAGCGCGCCGATGCCCTTCGGGCCGTAAGTCTTGTGAGCCGAGAACGACATCAGGTCGACCTTGAGCTTCTGCAGGTCGATGGCGACCTTGCCAGTGGCCTGCGCCGCATCGACGTGGAACACGATGCCCTTCTCGCGGCAGATTTCACCCAGGGTTTCGATGTCCTGGATGACGCCGATTTCGTTGTTCACCAGCATGACCGACACCAGGATGGTGTCGGGGCGCAGCGCCGCCTTGAAGGCGTCCAGGTCGATCAGGCCGTCGTCGCGCACGTCCAGGTAGGTAACCTCGAAGCCCTGGCGTTCGAGCTCCCGACAGGTGTCCAGCACCGCCTTGTGCTCGGTCTTGACCGTGATGATGTGCTTGCCGCGCTCGGCATAGAAATTGGCGGCGCCCTTGATGGCCAGATTGTCGGACTCGGTGGCGCCGGAGGTCCAGATGATTTCGCGCGGGTCGGCGTTGACCAGTTGGGCGACTTCCTGGCGGGCGTTCTCGACGGCGTCTTCGGCTTCCCAGCCGAAGGCGTGGCTGCGCGAGGCGGGGTTGCCGAAGTTGTCGTACAGCCAGGGCACCATTTTTTCAACCACGCGAGGATCGACCGGCGTGGTGGCGGAATAATCGAGATAGATCGGGCGGGTGGTCATGGGTTGCTACTCCTGCTTCTTATGCGGTGGCGTCGGCGGCGATGGCCGGGGTGGCGACGGGGGTGGAACCCGCGGCGCCCCGCTCGACCCGCACGGCGGTGCAGCCCTGCGCCGCCTGTGTGGCTTCCTGCAGCTGGCGCAACCGTTGCTGGTCGACCAGGTCTTGCAGGGACACGGAATCGAGGTAATCGACCATTTTGCGGTTCAGGGTGGTCCAGAGCTCGTGCGTCATGCACTTGCCCGACTTGCCGTCCTTGCCGCTGGTGCAATCATGCTTGCCACCGCAGTTGGTGGCGTCGAGGGGTTCATCGACCGCGAAAATGATGTCGGCAACGGTGACGTTGCGGGCCAACCGGGCCAACGAATAACCGCCGCCGGGGCCGCGCACGCTGTCGACCAGCTCGTGCCGGCGCAGCTTGCCGAACAGCTGTTCAAGGTAAGAAAGCGAAATATTCTGGCGCTGGCTGATTGCCGCGAGAGTTACCGGACCGCTGTGCTGCCGCATGGCCAGGTCGATCATCGCGGTGACCGCGAACCGTCCTTTCGTAGTGAGCCGCATGGTGGATTCCTGTTAAAACCGGCAGGCCACCCGACCTGGGCAACCAATACCTGAGTAATTACCTCAAGTATAGCAAATTCCCGAGTAAATTGCTAAGCCATCGTAATCGTAAAAAACCGCGCCATGGCGCGGTTTTTCGAGGCCCGATGGCCAATGCCGGATCAGGCCGCCTGGTACTGCGTGGCCCGCTTGCGGACCAGCTCCAGCACCCCCTGACAGGCATCTTCCAGGTAGTCGAGCACCTTGCCGAAGCCTTCGGGGCCGCCATAGTACGGGTCGGGCACCGTGGCTTCTTCGAATTCGTTGGCAAAACGCATCAGCAGCATCAGCTTGTGCTGGTAAGCCTTGGGGCATTGCTGCTGCAACGCGGAAAGGTTGTCCCAGTCCATGGCCAGAATGAGATCGAACTCGCGGAAATCGTCGGCGGTAACTTGCCGGGCTTCGCAATGATTGATCTCGTAGCCGCGCTTGCGGGCGGCGGCCTGGGCGCGGGCGTCGGGCGCTTCGCCAATATGATAGGCATGCGTGCCTGCGGAATCCACATGCACGACATCGCCCAAACCGGCATCGTTCACCAAATGGCGAAAAACGCCCTCTGCGCTCGGCGAGCGACAGATGTTACCCATGCAAACGAAAAGTACCTTGGTCATCATGGGTGTAAGTCTGAGGGAAAACCCGGAATATAGCAAGTTTTTTTTGCAATTGCGCAAGCGTGGACGGGCTTTCTGTGAGTATTATTTTTTCCTATTTAATCAATAGGTTAAATCAATTATTGAAAGCGATACCGGAGGTATTTCGACGCCTTGCCGTAACAAATCGGCCGCTTTGCCCGCAATGCAACACCCGGGCCATTCCGGCCCTCTCGTGCCGCTATGCCGCGCCATCCAGCAACACGCGCTGCTTGAGCGCATTGAGCGCGTCGCGCGCCGCCGCGGCCTGCTCGAACTCCAGGTTGCGGGCGTGGTCGGTCATGAGTTTTTCCAGGCGGCGGATCTCGCGGGCTACCGACTTTTCGTCGGCCAGCACCTCGGGGGCGATGGCGGATTCAAGGGTATCGTGGCGGGCCGGCGCGACGATGCCGTCGATGAGTTCGCGCACCGCCTTGTTGACGCCGCGCGCCGTAATGCCGTGCTCGGCGTTGAACGCCAGTTGCTTGGTGCGCCGCCGCTCGGTTTCGTCCATGGCCCGCCGCATCGAGGCCGTAATGGCATCGGCGTACAGAATGGCATGGCCGTTCAGGTTGCGTGCGGCGCGGCCGATGGTCTGGATGAGGCTGCGCTCGGAACGCAGGAAGCCTTCTTTATCGGCATCCAGGATGGCCACCAGCGACACCTCGGGGATGTCCAGCCCTTCGCGCAGCAGGTTGATGCCCACCAGCACGTCGAACGTGCCCAGGCGCAGGTCGCGGATGATCTCGACGCGCTCGACCGTATCGATGTCGGAATGCAGGTAGCGCACCCGCACGCCGTGCTCGGCCAGGAAGTCGGTAAGGTCTTCGGCCATGCGCTTGGTCAGCGTGGTGACCAGGACGCGCTCCTGGGCCGCCACGCGCAGTTTGATCTCGCCCAGCAGGTCGTCGACCTGCGTGCGGGCCGGGCGCACCTCGACCTGCGGATCGACCAGCCCGGTGGGCCGCACCACCTGCTCGACTACGTTGTCGGAATGTTCTTGCTCGTAGGCGGCCGGCGTGGCCGACACGAACACGCACTGGCGCATGCGCGCCTCGAATTCTTCGAGGCGCAGCGGCCGGTTGTCGAGCGCCGACGGCAGCCGGAAACCGTATTGCACCAGGGTTTCCTTGCGAGCCCGGTCGCCCCGGTACATCCCGCCCAGCTGACCCATGGTGACGTGGCTTTCGTCGATGAACATCAGCGCGTCGGCCGGCAGGTAATCGATGAGCGTGGGCGGCGGCTCGCCCGGGGCGGCGCCGGACAGGTGGCGGGAGTAGTTCTCGATGCCTTTGCAGAAACCCAGCTCTTGCAACATTTCGAGGTCGAAGCGGGTGCGCTGCTCGAGCCGCTGCGCCTCCACCAGCTTGCCCTCGGCGGTCAGCAGCTTGAGGCGGTCGCGCAGTTCTTCCTTGATGGTTTCGATGGCGCGCAGCACCGTGTCGCGCGGAGTGACATAGTGCGACCCGGGGTAGACCGTGAAGCGCGGCACTTTCTGGCGCACCCGACCGGTGAGCGGGTCGAACAGCTCGAGCGACTCGATCTCGTCGTCGAACAGCGTCAGGCGCAGCGCCAGCTCGGGGCTTTCGGCCGGGAAGATGTCGAGTGTTTCGCCGCGTACCCGGAAGGTGCCGCGGGCGAAGTCGGCGTCGTTGCGGGTGTACTGCATGGCCACCAGCCGCGCCAGCACCTCGCGCCGAGAAATGCGGTCGCCCGCGCGCAGGATGAGCACCATGGCGTGGTAGTCGCCCGGGTTGCCGATACCGTATATGCACGAAACGGTGCCGACAATGACAGTGTCGCGGCGTTCGAGCAGGCTTTTGGTGGCCGACAGCCGCATCTGCTCGATGTGCTCGTTGATGGATGAGTCTTTCTCGATGAACAGGTCGCGGGTGGGAACGTAGGCTTCGGGCTGGTAGTAGTCGTAATAAGAAACGAAATACTCGACCGCGTTCTTCGGGAAGAACTCCCGCATTTCCGCGTACAACTGGGCCGCCAGCGTCTTGTTGGGCGCCAGCACCAGGGCCGGCCGGCCCAGCCGGGCGATGATGTTGGCCATGGTGTATGTCTTGCCCGAGCCCGTCACGCCCAGCAGGGTCTGGTACATGAGGCCGTCGCGCATGCCCTGGGCCAGGCCTTCGATGGCGGCGGGCTGGTCGCCCGCCGGCGGGTATGGCTGGTACAGGTGAAAAGGGCTGTCGGGAAAATCGACGAATCCGGGAGCGGTCATGCTAGACTGTCTCAGGGTAAACCCCTCATTATCCACAGCACGCCCTCCTGCGTCCACATACCCTTACCGAACCCCATGAGCTCTCTTTTCGATTCCGTCGAACTTGCGCCGCGCGACCCTATCCTGGGCCTGAACGAACAATACAATGCCGATACCCGCCCCGGTAAAGTCAACTTGGGCGTGGGCGTGTATTACGACGACGACGGCCGCATCCCGCTGCTGAACGCCGTGCGCAAGGCCGAAATCGCCCGCATCGAGGCCGCCGCCGCGCGCGGCTACCTGCCCATCGAAGGCATCGCCGGATACAACAAGGGAGCCCAGACCCTGCTGCTGGGGGCCGATTCCCCCCTGGCCGCCGAAGGCCGCGTGCTCACCGCCCAGGCCCTGGGCGGCACCGGCGCGCTGAAAATCGGCGCCGACTTCCTGCGCCAGTTGCTGCCGCAGTCCAAGGTGCTGATCAGCAACCCCAGCTGGGAAAATCACCGCGCCCTGTTCGAGCGCGCCGGCTTCCCGGTCGAAACCTACGCCTACTACGACGCCGCCACCCATGGGCTGGACTTCCAGGGCATGCTGGCCTCGCTGCAGGCCGCCCCGGCCCAGACCATCGTGGTGCTGCACGCGTGCTGCCACAACCCCACGGGTGTCGACCCCACGGCCGAGCAATGGCAGCAGATCGCGCAGGTGGTCAAGGCGCGCAACCTGGTGCCCTTCCTCGATATCGCCTACCAGGGCTTCGGCGCCGGCCTGCAAGAAGATGCCGCCGTGGTGCGCCTGTTCGCCGACCTGGGCCTCACCATGCTGATCAGCTCGTCGTTCTCGAAGTCGTTCTCGCTGTACGGCGAGCGCGTGGGCGCGCTGACCGTGGTGGCCGGCAACCAGGACGAAGCCAAGCGCGTCCTCAGCCAGCTCAAGCGCGTCATCCGCACCAACTACTCCAACCCGCCCACCCACGGCGGCACGGTGGTGTCCACGGTGCTCAATACGCCCGAGCTCTACACCCTGTGGGAACAGGAACTCGCCGGCATGCGCGACCGCATCCGCCTGATGCGCCAGCAACTGGTCGACAAAATCAAGGCCGCGGGCGCCACGCAAGACTTCAGCTTCGTGCTGCAGCAGCGCGGCATGTTCTCGTATTCGGGCCTGACCTCGGCCCAGGTCGACGTGCTGCGCGAGCAGCACGGCATCTACGCCGTGGCCAGCGGCCGCATCTGCGTGGCGGCCCTGAACAGCCACAACATCGACATCGTCGCCAAGGCGATCGCCGCTGTCATCAAGCAGTAAGCACAGCCGCAGTCGCCAGCAAAGCCCCTCCACCGGAGGGGCTTTTGCTTTGCATGGCGCGGCCCTGCTGCCCCCGCACGGCCAGGTTCGTGGACACGCCAATCGGGCAGCCCTTGCTTTTTTGGCGTACGTCGTCCAGAATTCGTGCTGTATATCCATACAGTCCGCTTTCCGGATCATCGCCATGGCCAGCAAACTTACCGACCGCCAGCAGGAAATTCTGGATCTCATCCGGCTGACGGTATCGCGCACCGGGTTTCCGCCCACTCGCGCCGAAATCGCCCGCGCGCTGGGGTTCCGCTCGCCCAATGCCGCGGAAGACCACCTGAAGGCCCTGGCCCGCAAGGGCGCCATTGAACTCACCGCCGGCGCCTCGCGCGGCATCCGCCTGAAAGACGCCGGCGAAACCATCCCGCCCGGCCCCGAGACCGCCGCCTCCGCCCTCGCCGGCATGGCCGACGCCGTAGGCCGGTTGCTGCTGCCCCTGGTCGGGCGCGTGGCGGCGGGCAGTCCCATTCTGGCGGCCGAACATGTCGAACGCGAAGTCGGCGTCGACGTTGACCTGTTCGCGCAAACGCCCGACTACCTGCTGAAAGTGCGCGGCATGAGCATGCGCGACGCGGGCATCCTCGAAGGCGACCTGCTGGCCGTCAAGCGCGCGGCCGAGGCCCGCAATGGCCAGATCGTCGTCGCCCGCCTGGGCGACGAAGTTACCGTGAAGCGCCTGCAGCGCCACCAGGGCCGCATCGAGCTGCTGCCCGAAAACCCCGACTTCTCACCGATCGTGGTCGACGGCACCCAGGAATTCGCGCTGGAAGGCATTGCCGTGGGCCTGATCCGCACCCAGGCGCTGCACTAGCTGGCTTTCTCCGGGCCGGCTTTGCCCAGGCCGCCTGCAGTCCGGCCGCCCGCAGTCCGGCTACCCGCGGCACCTTTGGCGTACATCGCCTTCAACACGCGTAGCTTCACACGCGCCGGCACTCACGCACATGCCGCGGCCGCTGGCCGTGGAAACAACCCCGCTCGCGACAGCATGCCCGGCACGGGCCGGCCCAACGTCTGCGCCAGCCATTGCGCCGCATCCGCGAGCGCCGCTGCCGATACCGAGCCGGCGCATCGCATCCGTTCCAGCATATAGGCCACGTCTTCGGTAGGAATGTTGCCTGTGGCGCCAGGGGCAAACGGGCACCCGCCAATGCCGCCGATCGATGCGTCGAACACGCGCACGCCAGCCTGCATGGCGGCCAGCACATTCGCAATGCCCGTATTGCGCGTGTTGTGGAAATGGCAACGCAGCGCGGCGTCGGGCAAGGCCTGTTGCACGGCATCGACCCGTTGCAGCACATCTGCCGGAGACGCCACGCCGATCGAGTCGGCCAGGATGATCTCGTCCGCCCCTTCGGCGGCGGCCTGCCGGGCGATGTGCACCACGCGGTCCACATCGACCTCGCCTTCGAATGGACAGCCGAACGAGGCCGCCACCGTCAGCGTGGCCCGCAACCCGGCATCGCGCGCCAAAGTGGCGACCTGCCCCCAGCCGCGCAAGGTCTCGTCGCTGGGGCAACCCTGGTTGGCCTGGTTATAGCTGTCCGTGGATACCACCACGTAGTTGATTTCGTCGACCCCGGCATCCACGGCGCGCTGCGCTCCCCGCACGTTCAACGCCAGGCCGCTGTATGTCACGCCCGGCCGTCGCGGCACGGCTTTCATCACCGCTTCGGCATCGGCCATTTGCGGCACCCGCCGCGGGTTGACGAAGCTGACCGCCTCGATGCGCCGCAACCCCGCCGCCAAGGCGCGTTCGATCAGTTCGACTTTCTGCCCGGTCGACAGGATTTCAGGCTCGTTCTGCAGACCGTCGCGGGGTGACACTTCAACCAGCGTTACAGGGGGGAATGTCATGGCCGTCCTCGGATTTACCCTTAGTTGTATACAACGACACTTTACACCTACACGGTTTAATAGGATAGTCGGCCTGTTTTAGTAATTTCCCCGATTAATTGTATGCAACAACAGGATGAACCTGCTTCCGCATCGGAAGCTCCCTCTGCGCGCCGGGCCGCCGGCAAGGCCGTGGAGCACGCCTACAACAGCATCAAGGCGGCGATCCTGTCGCGCGAATTCCAGCCCGGTTCCCATCTGGGCGAGGCCGCGCTGGCAAAGCGCCTGGGGATCAGCCGCACGCCTATACGCGAGGCTTTCCGCCGGCTGGGCGCCGAGGGCTGGCTCGAGATCCTGCCCGACCTGGGGGTGCGCGTCACCGAATGGTCGGCGCGAGACGTCGACGAGGTATTCGAGGCGCGCATGCTGTTGGAATCTCACATCGCGCGCCGCGCCGCCGAGCGCATCACGCCCGAGCAGCTCGCGACCCTGCGCCGCCATGCCGAGCACATGGAAAACCTGCTGAACGAACCCGTGGACGCCATCGTGGAAGAGCGCTCCGCCGCCAACAACGCCTTTCACGACCTGCTCGTGCAGGCCGCCGGCAGCAGCCGGTTGCAACGCATCTTGCGCCTGATGGTGGAGATCCCGGTCGTGAAATGGACCTTCAAAGGCTATTCGGCGGAAGAAACGCGCCGCAGCGTGGCGCACCACTTCGAGATCATCGCCGCCCTGGAAGCCCGCGACGGCGAATGGGCCGCGTCGACCATGCGCAGCCACATCCTGTCGGCGCGCAACGCCGTTCTGCGCCGCCTGGCCGCCGACACCCCAACCTCTCCGGAGAATTGACAGCGTGGATACCCCCGACTTCCCTCACGGCCCCCTGCACGGCGTGCGCGTCATCGAACTGGGTCAATTGCTGGCCGGCCCATTCTGCGGCCAGTTGCTGGCCGATTTCGGCGCCGAGGTCATCAAGGTCGAACCTCCCGGCGTGGGCGACCCCATGCGCGAGTGGGGCCGTGAAAAAGCCCATGGCAAGACGCTGTGGTGGCCGCTGATCGCCCGCAACAAGAAGTCCATCACCTGCGACCTGCGCACCGAGCAAGGCCAAGAGATCATCAAGTCGCTGGCGGCCGATGCCGACGTGCTGCTCGAGAACTTCCGCCCCGGCACGCTCGAGAAGTGGAACCTGGGTCCGGACGTCCTGAAGGCGATCAATCCGCGCCTGGTACTGGTGCGCGTATCGGGTTACGGACAGACCGGCCCCTATGCCAGCCGCGCGGGTTTCGGTTCGATCGGCGAGGCCATGGGCGGCCTGCGCTACGTCTGCGGCGACCCGTCGACCGCGCCGTCGCGCGTGGGCATCGCCATCGGCGACACGCTCGCAGCCATGCACGCCGCGCTGGGCACGGTCATGGCGCTGTTCGCTCGCGAACGCATTGGCCGCGGCCAGATCGTCGACAGCGCAATCTACGAGGCAGTGCTCAACTTCATGGAAAGCATCGTCATCGAATACGACCAGGCAGGATACATCCGCGAGCGCAGCGGCCCCATCTTGCCCAACATCGCGCCCAGCAACGTCTACCCCACCGCGGACGGCCTGGACATTCTTATCGGCGCCAACCAGGACAGCGTGTTCCGCCGCCTGTGCCAGGCCATGCAGCGCCCCGAACTGGCAGATGACGAGCGTTACGCCACGCACTGGGCGCGCGGCTCGCACCAGAAGCAACTCGACGACCTGATCGCCGACTGGACCCGCACGCTCAAAGCGGCGGACCTGCTGGCCCTGATGGAAGAACACGGGGTGCCTGCGGGCGGCATCTACCGGGCTCCCGAGATGATGGCCGATCCGCATTTCCAGGCCCGCCAGGCCATCGTGCGAGTGGCGCATCCGGACCTGGGCCAGGTCGCGATGCAGAACGTCGCGCCGCGCCTTTCCGAAACGCCGGGCTCGGTGCGGCATTGCGGCCCGGCACTGGGTGAACACACAGAGGAAGTGCTGACCACGTTGCTGAGCATGCCGCCCGAGCGGGTGGCCCAGCTTAAAACCGCCGGCGTCATCTGACCCACCGGCCCCCAAGGAGGAGACCATGAAGAAAAATCTGAAAGTCCTGGCCTGCGCCGTGCTGGCGATGGGCATTGCCGGCGGAGTGCACGCCAAGGAAACCTTGCGCGTTACGCTGCAGATTCCCGCCAAGCACATCCTGGGCCAGAACGTGCTGGCCTTCAAGAAGATCGTCGAAGAACGGTCCAAGGGAGAGCTGGAGCTGGAAATCTACGATTCCGCCCAGCTGTACAAGGGCACCGAGGTGCCCCAGGCGGTCAGCTCCGGCGCCATCGACATGGGCATCGTGGAACTCGGCGTCTACACGGGCACCATTCCGGCCGCCGGCGCGTTCTCGGTACCGTTCCTGTTTCCGAGCGAAGCCGCCATCGCGAAAGCCACCGCGCCCGACAGCGCCGTGCGCCAGGCCATCGACGGCGCCATTCTGAAGACCGGCGCGCGTGTCATGTGGTGGCAGGCGTACGGCCTGGTACAGATGCTCAGCAAGAAAGCGCCGGTCAGGCTGCCCACCGATCTCAAGGGCAAGAAAGTGCGCGTCATCAGCAAACCCATAGGCGAGTTCGTGGCCGACCAGGGCGGCGCGCCAATCGTCATCGACGGCGCCGAACAGCTTATTGCCTACCAGCGCGGCACGGTCGATATCGGCATGTCGGGTACCACCGCCACCCAATCGCGCCACATATACGATGTAATGGACTACATCACCATGACCAATCACTCGGACGTGGAGTTCCTGGTGCTGATCAACGACCGGCGATTCCAGAAGCTCAAGCCTGAACAGCAAGCCCTGCTGCAGGAAGCCGCCCGCACGGTCGAAGCCGATTTGCGCAAGAAGACCGAGAAACTCAACGCCGAAGCCAAGGAGTTCCTGCGCACCAAGACCAAGATGAAGGTGGTGGACCTCACGCCCGCCGAGGCCAAGGCGTGGCACGACGCCGCGCAGCCCACCATCAAGAACTTCGCGCAGCAGAACGGGCCGCTGGCCAAGCAGGTGGTGGACGCCGCCCTCAAGGCCCAGTAAGGCCCTCACCTCATACCGCCCGGCCTGCCGGACACGCCGGGCGACACCCGCCTTACCGAGGAACGCATCATGCCTCTGCTTTCCCTGCTCGACCGGGTCTCGGATCTCGTAGGCCAATTGGCCGGCTGGATATTCTTCGCCATCGGCCTGGCGCTTACCTACGATGTGGCCGCCAGGTTCCTGTTCTTGTCGCCCACGTCCTGGGCTGGCGACGTATCGACCATTCTCCAGGTCTGGGCGGTCTACCTTGCCATGGCCCATGTGCTGCGCACGCGCAGCCTGATACGCATCACCGCTTTCGTACGCCTGGGCTCGCCCGCCATGCGCAAAGCCGCAGACGCATTTTCCGTGCTGTTCATCGGCGTATTTGCCGGCCTGATGGCCTGGTACAGCATGCACATAGTGGCCGAATCGATTGAACAGGGCCGGCGCGCCGCCACGATGATCGAGACGCCCACCTGGATACCCGAGATCGCGATCCCCATTGGTTTCATCCTGCTGCTGCTGCAATGCCTGGCCGAACTGGCGCGCGTGGCCGCGCGCCCCGCCCCCGTATTCGACGAAGAAGAGGTATAGCCAGTGGCCACCCTGACCATCATTGCGCTTTTGCTGGCCCTGCTGTTCGTCGGCGTGCCGGTCGCATTCGCCCTGGGCGGCCTGGGGCTGGGAATGCTGTGGCTCAAGGGGTTTCCCTTGACCATCGCGGCCCAGAACCTGACCAGCGGGCTCGACAACTTCATCCTGCTGTCCATTCCGCTGTTCCTGCTGATGTCGAACATCCTGCTCAGGGGCGGCGTCGGACGCGACCTGTTCGGCGCGTTCCAGGCCTGGGTCGGCCACTGGCCCGGCGGGCTGGCCACGGCCACGCTGATGTCCTGCGGCATGTTCTCGACCATCAATGGAAGCTCGGTGGCCACGGCGGCCACCATTGGCACGGTTGCCATTCCCGAGATGACGCAGCGCGGCTACAACCGCCCGTTCACTTATGGGCTGGTGGCGGCGGGCGGCACGCTGGGCATCCTGATCCCGCCTTCCATACCCCTGATCGTGTACGGCGTCATTACCGAGCAGTCGCTGGTGGCGCTGTTTCTGGCGGGCGTGGGTCCCGGCCTGCTGCTGCTGGCCGCCTTTACCATTTACTCGTCGCTGTACTGCCATTTCGGCAAGGGCTACACGCCGCTTGCGCGCCACAGCTGGCGCGAGCGCGGCGTAGCCACGTTGCGGGCGATGCCCACGCTGGCCATCGCCCTCGTGATTATCGTGGGCATTTATATCGGCATATTCACGCCCACCGAAGCCGCGGCCATCGGCTTTTTCTGCGCCCTGGTGCTCACCGGGCTGGTGTTGCGCACCTTGTCATTCGAAAAGCTGCGCCTGGCGGTAACGGACACGATGCGCACCTCGGTCACGATCCTGTTGATCGTGGTGGGTGCGAAGATTTTCGGCCATGCCGTCACGCTGTATCGCATTCCCCAGGAAGTCACCACATTCGCAACGACGCACTTTCACCAGCCGCTTTATTTCCTGCTGGCCATCACCTGCGTCCTGCTGGTCGTCGGCCTGTTCCTGGAAAGCCTGTCGATGCTGCTGATCATGGTGCCGGTACTGTATCCGTCGCTTGAATCGATGGGCATGGATCCGGTCTGGTTCGGAATCTATTTCGTGATTCTGATCGAGGTCGCGCTGATCACTCCGCCAGTTGGCATGAACCTGTTCGTGATCCAGGCGGTGACCAAAGCCCGCATCACCGAGGTCGTGCGCGGGGTGCTGCCCTTTGTGCTCATCATGCTGACCCTGGCGTTCCTGCTCTATGCATTCCCGTCCATCGTCTTGTGGCTGCCGCAGATGCTCTAGCCGCAAAGCTTCCTTGCCCGCAAACAAAAACGGGTGGCCGATGATGGCCACCCGTTTTTTGTTCAGGACTGGCGCCCCTTAGTGCTTGAACACCGGATCGCCGGGCGATCCGGACTCGGCCGGCTTGGCCACCAGCGCTTCCTTCACGGCCTCGTCCTCGGACAAGGGCTCGGGCAGGCGCTCCAACGCCAGCTCGAGTACCTTGTCGATCCAACGGACCGGCACGATCTCGAGGTGGTTCTTGACGTTGTCCGGAATCTCGGCCAGGTCTTTGACGTTTTCCTCGGGAATCAGCACCGTCTTGATGCCGCCGCGATGCGCGGCCAGCAGCTTTTCCTTCAGGCCGCCGATGGGCAGCACCTCGCCGCGCAGGGTGATCTCGCCCGTCATGGCGACGTCGGCGCGCACCGGAATACGCGACAGGGCCGACACCATGGCCGTGGTAATAGCGATACCCGCCGACGGGCCGTCCTTGGGCGTGGCGCCCTCGGGCACGTGCACGTGCATGTCGTGCTTTTCGAACACGCTGTCGGCGAAGCCCAGGCGACGGGCGCGCGAGCGCACCACCGTGCGTGCGGCCTCGACCGATTCTTTCATGACGTCGCCCAGCGAACCGGTACGCTGAATGGCGCCCTTACCCGGCATGTCGGCCACTTCAATCGTGAGCAGGTCGCCACCCACCTCGGTCCAGGCCAGACCGGTGACCTGGCCAACCTGGTTTTCTTTTTCGGCCATGCCGAAGGTGTAGCGCCGCACGCCCAGGTAGTCGCTGAGGTTGTCGGCGTTCACATGCACCGGCGCCGGGGCCTGCGCCGGCTTGCCTTCGGCCTTGGCCTTGTCGGCCTGCGCCAGCAATTCCTTGACCACCTTGCGGCAGATCTTGCCGACCTCGCGTTCGAGCGCCCGCACGCCCGCTTCGCGAGTGTAGTAGCGCACGATGTCGCGCAGCGCCGAGTCATCGACCGTCAGTTCGGACTCTTTCACGCCGTTGTTCTTCATCAGCTTGGGCAGCAGATGGTCGCGGCCGATATGGATTTTTTCGTCTTCGGTGTAGCCCGACAAGCGTATGACTTCCATGCGGTCCAGCAGCGCCGGCGGAATGTTCAGCGTGTTGCTGGTGGCCACGAACATGACGTCGGACAGGTCGAAGTCGACTTCGATGTAGTGGTCCTGGAAGGTGTGGTTCTGTTCGGGGTCAAGCACTTCCAGCAGCGCCGATGAAGGGTCGCCGCGGAAATCCATGCCCAGCTTGTCGATTTCGTCCAGCAGGAACAGCGGGTTGCGCACGGCCACCTTGCTCATGTTCTGCAGAATCTTGCCAGGCATCGAGCCGATGTAGGTGCGGCGATGGCCGCGGATCTCGGCCTCGTCGCGCACACCGCCCAGCGCCATGCGCACGAATTTGCGGTTCGTGGCGCGCGCGATGGACTGCCCGAGCGAGGTCTTGCCCACGCCCGGAGGCCCGACCAGGCACAGGATGGGCGCCTTGACCTTGTCGACGCGCTGTTGCACGGCCAGGTATTCAAGAATGCGTTCCTTGACCTTTTCCAGCCCGTAGTGATCGTCGTCGAGCACTTTCTCGGCATTGCCGATGGAATTGTTGATCTTGCTCTTTTTCTTCCAGGGAAGATTGATAAGCGTATCGATGTAGTTGCGCACCACGGTGGCTTCGGCGGACATGGGCGACATCAGCTTGAGCTTCTTGAGCTCGGCATCGGCCTTCTTGCGCGCCTCTTTGGGCATGTGCGCGGCGATGATTTTCTTTTCGAGCTCTTCGATGTCGGCGCCCTCTTCGCCTTCGCCCAGCTCTTTCTGGATGGCCTTGACCTGTTCGTTCAGGTAGTAGTCGCGCTGGCTTTTCTCCATCTGCTTCTTGACGCGGCCGCGAATGCGCTTCTCGACCTGCAGGATGTCGATTTCGGTTTCCAGCTGCGTCAGCAGGCCTTCCAGGCGCTCAGAGGTGCCCAGGATCTCGAGCATTTTCTGCTTCTGCTCGAGCTTGAGCGGCAAATGGGCGGCAATGGTGTCGGCCAGGCGGCCGGCGTCGTCGATACCCGCCAACGAGGTGAGGATCTCGGGCGGGATTTTCTTGTTGAGTTTGACGTACTGCTCGAACTGCGCAACGATGGCGCGGCGCAGCGCCTCGGTTTCGGACCCCTGGATGGCGTCCGGTTCAACCGGGGTGACCTGGCAGACGAAATGCGATTCAGCGTCGTCGATGCTGTCGATGCGGGCGCGCTGGGTGCCCTCGACCAGCACCTTCACGGTGCCGTCCGGCAGCTTCAGCATTTGCAGGATGCCCGCCACGCAACCGATTTCATACACGTCTTCGGGTGTGGGGTCGTCTTTGCCGGCGGATTTCTGCGCCACCAGCATGATGCTCTTGCCCGCTTCCATGGCCACTTCCAGCGCCTTGATCGAGCGCGGGCGGCCTACGAACAGCGGAATGACCATATGCGGGAACACCACCACGTCGCGCAGTGGCAGCAGCGGCAGATCAATGGGTTCGGAAGGCAGGGTCTGGCTGGCAGACATAAAGGATTCCTTGGTAAGACTCGGCGTATCGGCACCGGATACAGGGCGATGGGGCCCTTTTATCCGTATGGATTACGTCTGATATGGGAACGATAGCCGAAAAATCAAGCGGCCGACACGCAGACCGCCGGCAGAGGCAAAAAAACCCGTTACAGAACGGGTTTTTTGCTTTGTTTTCAGGCAGCTGCGCCGCGCACCTGGCTGCGCGCCGGTTTGTCGGGGGCGGCCGCCTCGTCGGCGTAGATGAGCAGCGGCTTGCCGTCGCTGTCGATGACGTTTTCATCCAGCACCACCCTGCTGACGTTGCCCTGGGAGGGCAGGTCGTACATGGTGTCGAGCAGCGCCGCCTCGATGATCGAGCGCAGGCCGCGCGCGCCGGTCTTGCGCTTGAGCGCCTTGCGGGCAATGGCCTTCAGGGCGCCTGGGCGCACGTCGAGTTCGGCGCCTTCCATGGCAAACAGCTTCTGGAACTGCTTGATCAGGGAATTTTTGGGCTCGGTCAGGATCTGGACCAGCGCGGCCTCGTCGAGTTCGTCGAGGGTGGCCACCACCGGCAGGCGGCCGACCAGTTCGGGGATGAGGCCGAATTTGATCAGGTCTTCGGGCTCGACTTCGCTGAACAGTTCGCCCACCCCGCGCTCGGACTTGGCCCGCACCGACGCCGAAAAACCGATGCCGGACTTTTCGGTGCGGTCGCGGATGACCTTTTCCAGCCCGTCGAAGGCGCCGCCCACGATGAACAGGATGTTGGTGGTGTCGACCTGGACGAAGTCCTGGTTGGGATGCTTGCGGCCGCCCTGCGGCGGCACCGAGGCCACCGTGCCCTCGATGAGCTTGAGCAGCGCCTGCTGCACGCCTTCGCCGGACACGTCGCGGGTAATGGACGGGTTGTCGGACTTGCGCGAGATCTTGTCGATTTCATCGATATAGATAATGGCGCGCTGGGCCTTTTCGACCTCGTAGTTGCAGTTCTGCAGCAGCTTCTGGATGATGTTCTCGACGTCTTCACCCACATAACCGGCTTCGGTCAGGGTGGTGGCGTCGGCCATCACGAACGGCACGTTGAGCATGCGCGCCAGCGTCTGGGCCAGCAGGGTCTTGCCCGAGCCGGTTGGCCCGATGAGCATGATGTTGCTCTTGGAGAGCTCGACCTCGTCGCCCTTGATTTCGCCGTGGCGAATGCGTTTGTAATGGTTGTACACGGCCACCGCCAGCATGCGCTTGGGCAGCGTCTGGCCGATGACGTATTGATCCAGGAACGTCTTGATTTCGGACGGCGTGGGCAGTTCGGACCTGATGGCCGCGCGCGCGGTCGCCTGCGCTTCTTCGCGGATGATGTCATTGCAGAGGTCGATGCACTCATCGCAGATGAACACCGAGGGTCCCGCGATCAGCTTGCGGACTTCGTGCTGGCTTTTATTGCAGAACGAGCAATGCAGCACTTTTGCGTCGGCCGATCCCTTTTTGTCAGGCATATGTGTTTCGTATCTCTGGTGAGAATGCGCCAGCCCTTTGGCCGGCCGGCGCACTCAACGCTTACTCGGACGTGACGGAACCGCACAGGCCCGGGGTGTTGCCGTTCGCCTACCCCTCGGAACGGGATGCGAGAACCTTGTCCACCAGACCATACGATACCGCATCTTCGGCCGACATGAAGTTGTCGCGCTCGGTGTCCACGGCGATGCGCTCGACGGGCTGGCCGGTGTTCTCGGCCAGGATGCGGTTCAGGCGTTCGCGCAGGTCGAGGATTTCCCGAGCCTGGATCTGGATATCGGAGGCCTGTCCCTGGGCACCGCCGGACGGCTGGTGAATCATGATGCGCGAGTTGGGCAGCGTGAAGCGCTTGCCCTTCTTGCCCGCGGCCAGCAGGAACGCTCCCATGCTGGCAGCCAGCCCCGTGCACAGGGTGGAGACGTCAGGCTTGACGAACTGCATGGTGTCGTAGATGGCCATCCCGGCGTACACCGACCCGCCCGGCGAGTTGATGTACAGCGAGATGTCCTTGTCAGGGTTTTCCGATTCCAGGAACAGCAGCTGCGCCACGATCAGGTTGGCCGTATTGTCGTTGACCGGGCCGACCAGGAAAATGAGCCGTTCGCGCAGCAGGCGCGAATAGATGTCGTAGGCGCGCTCGCCGCGCCCCGACTGCTCGATGACCATGGGGATGTAGCCCAGCCCCGTCGGCGTGACCGAGGCCCCGCCGTGCATTGACGCATAGAAATCGGTAAAACGCTGCATATATTTACGCCATCCCCATCAGCTGATCGAAAGGCACCTTTTCTTCGGTGACCTTGGCCTTGTCGAGCACGTGCTGCACCACGTTGTCTTCGAGCACGATGGCTTCGATTTCGGCGCGGCGCTGGCGGTCGGCGAGGTAGTAGCTGACCACCTGGGCGGGTTGCTCGTAGTTTTGCGCGAACTCTTCAATGCGGGCGCGCACCTGTTCGGGCTTGGCCTGCAGTTGCGCCTGCTTGACCAGTTCGGACACCAGCAGGCCCAGGCGCACGCGGCGCTCGGACTCGGTGGCGAAGGCTTCGGCCGGAATGGGCACCGATTCGGCGTTGGGCACGCCGCGCTGCTTGAGTTCTTCGCGGGCGGCTTGCACGCGGCTCTGCACGTCGCTGTCGACCAGCGCCTTGGGCACGTCAAACTTGCCGGCCTCGACCAGGGCGTCCATGACACTGGCCTTGGTGCGGCCTTGCGTGCGGGCCTTGGCTTCGCGCTCGATGTTGGTGCGGATGTCGGCCTTGAGCTTTTCGACATCGCCTTCAGCCTGGCCGAGCGACTTGGCGAACTCGGCGTTGACTTCGGGCAGCACGCCTTCGGCGACTTCCTTGACGGTAATGGTGAATTCGGCGGTCTTGCCGGCGACTTCCTTGCCTTGGTAGTCGTCGGGGAACTTGAGCGGGAACACCTTGGTTTCACCGGCCTTCAGGCCCTTGGCCGCGGCTTCGAACTCGGGCAGCATGCGGCCCTGGCCCAGCACGAACGGGAAGCTCTCGGCCTTGCCACCCTCGAACGGCACGCCGTCGATGGTGCCGGCGAAATCGAGGGTGACGCGGTCGCCATCCTGGGCGGCGCGGCCTTCGCGGGCTTCGAAGTTGGCGCGCTGCTTGCGCAGCACGTCGAGCGTTTGCTGCACTTCGGCGTCGGTGACGGCGGTTTCGTAGCGCGTGACGGACAGCGCGGACAGGTCGGGCACGGCCACTTCAGGATAGACCTCGAAGGTGGCGGTGAAGGCCAGCGTGTCGTCCGCGACGCCTTCGGTCTTGGGCTCGAGCGTGGGCGAGCCGGCCACGCGCAACTTGGCGCCGTCGACGGCCTGCTCAAAAGCGCGGCCGACCTGGCCGTTGATGACGTCGTAGCGGATGCCGGGACCATGGCTGCGTTCGAGCATGGCCAGCGGGGCCTTGCCGGGACGGAAGCCGGGCACCTTGGCCGTGCGGGCAACGCGCTTCAGTTGCGCCTGGACTTCCTTTTCGACGTCGGCCACGGAAACCGCCAGATCGACACGGCGTTCCAGACCAGAGAGGGTTTCAACCACAGGCTGCATCAAATTTTCCGAAAGTAAGTGAACGAACAAGTAAACAGCGCATTTTACCGGAAAGTTCAAGGCCCCTGCGCAAGCGGGGCGCCGGCCCTGGGGAAGTCCCCAAGGGCGGCGCCTCGCGGGTACCGCCGTGGGGTTTACTTGCCCGCGGCGATCCGGTCTTCAATGTGCTTGGCGCGCTTGGTCGAGGACGGATGGGAGCTCATCATGTCGCTCTTGCCGCCATCGAGCTTGGCCAGCTTCTCGAAGGCCGTGACCAGGCCCCGGGTATTCAGTTTTTTGGCCTGCAGCAGGTCGAACGAATAGTCGTCGGCGGCGCTTTCCTGCGATTGCGAGAATTGCGCGTTGATGAATTTTTCGGTCAGGTCGCCCAGTTGCGACGCGCTGAGCGCCGCCACCGCGTTGCCACCCGCCGCGCTGGCCGCGTCGCGCGCCGCCGAGACCGTGTAGGCGGTCTGCATGGCTTTCTTGGAGTGGCCCAGCGCCACATGGCCGATTTCGTGGCCGATGACGCCTTGCAGTTCGTCGTCGGTCATCATGTCCATGAGGCCGCTGTAGACCCGGATGCAGCCATTGGCCATGGCCCAGGCGTTGACGTCGGACGTGATGTAGACCTTGTAGCTGGCCGGCTGCCCGTTGACTTTGGTGCCCAGAGCCTTGGCGAGCTTCTGCAGGCGCGCATCGTACTTGCTGCCGGATTTGGCTACCTTTTCCTGCTTGTCGCTTGCGGCGCAAGCCTGGTCGGACAGCGTCTTGATCTCGGCATCGCTCAGGGTAGCCGCCTGGACGACCTTGCTGCCGGCGCCGACGAGCCCGCCGATGTCCAGGGCTTGCGACGCAGAATATGGGGCCAGAACCAGCGCGAGCGCGGCCACGCCGTAACGCATCTTCATTCGTATGATCTCCTGTGTACCGCTCGACGCGAGCGGGCGCGGCAATTCTAGCGATGCCCGCCGACTCGCCCCTGTTTTCTGTACACATGCTCGCAAATGCGAAATTCACTTACATATTTTGGACATGTTTGCGGCGCCCGGACGACAAAACGCCCCCGTCGGCGCATGGCCGGCGGGGGCGCATCCTGACTGCGGCGTTGCCGCGGCGTCAGGCCGAGACTTTGATGTTCTTGGCGCTGGGGCCCTTGGGCCCCTGCCCCACTTCGAACGTCACGCGCTGGTTTTCTTGCAGCGACTTGTAGCCTTCGCTGCTGATTTCCGAATAGTGCGCGAAAAGGTCTTTGCTGCCATCATCGGGTGTGATGAAACCGTAGCCTTTTTCGGCGTTGAACCATTTGACGATGCCTGTTGCCATGAACGTGTCCTTCACCTTCGAGTAGCGATTGCTCGCGGGACGCCAGATGATCAAGGATGGGATAGGCAACTGGGTACCAGTGACGGCGACAGGTGTGACGACCGCGTCGCTTGAAAATCTCGCTTGCCCAGTGTATGGGGGAACCTCGAAAGTCGTCAAACCTAAATCAAGCCGGGCGCCCGCGGCAGCGGCGAAACGGCAATAAAAAAAGCCCCCGAAGGGGCTTTTTCAAAGAACCGGGAGCCTTACAGCACCTGGATCTTCGTTGCTTGCGGACCCTTGGGGCCATTCGCCGTCACGAAGCTGACGCGCTGGTTTTCTTCCAGCGACTTGAAGCCATTGGCCTGGATTTCCGAGAAATGCGCGAACAAATCCTTGCCACCCGCTTCCGGGGTGATGAAGCCGTAGCCTTTTTCCGAGTTGAACCACTTAACAACGCCGGTTTCCATACTGTATTTCCTAGAGATAATGGGCAAATGCCCGGGGGTCACGAATCAATCAAGGAGGGGACAGTAGAACAATAACGCTGGCCGGAAAAGGCACTGCACTGAACGAAAATCGCAACGCTTGAGATCGTGTGCCGTCACTATCGTTAGGTTCCCCTCACAAGTCAACATAATCCTCAAAAATACGTGCCAATAATGCAACAAAGCGCAACGGCACACGGTTGATCCTGGAACTATTGGCGCGCCGTGGGGTCTTGCGCGCGCATGAGCTGTCAGGAATCGACTGGCAGGCCCAGCAGGTCCAGAGCCGCGTTATACGCGTCCTCGTGGGCGCACAGGAACACGGCCACGTCGCCGGGATTGAGGTTTTCCAGCACCTGGTCGACCTGCTCCTGGGCGGTTTCGACGGCGTCTACCGCCGCGACATGGATGTCGGCGCCGGCCTCGACCTTTTCGCGCGGCACGATGTCGCCGACGGCCTCGATGTCCGACACGCCGGTTACCACGTAAGCGTCGATGCGTTCGCCGTCCAGCGTGGTCTCCAGGGCAACTCCGCCAGCGATGGCGGCGATTTGGCGGCTGGTGATTTCCATGATCAGGGCATCCTTCAGGTGCGCGGGGACGCGACTATACCAGTCTTGGCCCGGCAGCGCAGGCACTGCTGGTATGGTGTGGGCTGGCGAGACAGAACCGGAGGACCATAGCCATGCAACGGGATTTTGATCTGGTGGTGACAATATTGGGCGAATTGCGCGATGCCGATACCGCCGCGCTGTCGCGGGCCGACATCGAGGCGGCGGTGCACGCCAGCATGCCGGATGCGCCGCCCGCGGCGTCGATCGCGCATCACCTTGACATCCTGGCCGACGCCGGGCTGATTGCGGCGGCGGCTGCGCCCGATGGCGACCTGGCGGGCGCGGCATGGCGCCTGACCTGGAAAGGCCACGATGCGCTCGACCAGCAGGATGACGACGAGGACGAAGAAGACGAAGACGACAACTGACCCCAGGAGGCGGATCAGGCCGGCCCGGCCGGCGAACGCCGCTGCAGCCGGCGGCGCCATACCTTGCGCGATACCAGGGTGGCCGCGGCGCCGATGACCAGCGAGAACATGAAGGCGGCCACCGCCAGCAGGGCCACGATGTCGCCCAGCCCGGCGCGGGCCGCCAACCAGGCGACCACGAACAGCACGGCCAGCGCCAGCGCGGCCACGCCGGCCAGGCTGCGGCCCACCGCGGCACAGCGCCCCAGCAGCGCTCCGCCCGCCAGGGCCAACGCGACGATGGCTGCCATGGCCCAGAACAGATTCTCGTAATGTTGCAAGGTGGCCGTCCCGTTTGTGCGCAGGGATGCCGTGCGGGTATGCCCTGCAGGCGCGCCGATGTGCGCCGGATGAAGCGCCGCCCCGCTCAGGCGGGGCGGCTATGTACTGGTGCGAAGGGCGGGACTCGAACCCGCACACCTGTTACGGCGTCAGGACCTAAACCTGGTGCGTCTACCAATTTCGCCACCTTCGCAAAGCCAAGCCCGATATTGTAGCTTGCTTGCTAAAATCGTGCGCCATGAACCCGCGTCTCGATGCCCTGCATCCCTATCCCTTCACAAAACTGCGCGCGCTGCTCGAATCGGCCGGCCCCGCGCCCGACGGCCTGGCGCCCATCGATCTGTCGATCGGCGAGCCCAAGCACGCCGCGCCCGCCTGCGTGGCGCAGGCGCTGTGCGACAAGCTCGCGGGCCTGTCCGTGTATCCGGCCACCAAGGGCGAGCCCGCGCTGCGCGCGGCCATTGCGCAGTGGCTGGCACGGCGCTACAGCATCCCCGCCCCCGATGCCGACACCCAGGTGCTGCCGGTGCTGGGCTCGCGCGAGGCGCTGTTCGCGTTCGCCCAGACCGTGGTCGACGCCAGCGCCAACCAACCCCTGGTGGTGTGCCCGAATCCGTTCTACCAGATCTACGAAGGCGCGGCGCTACTGGCCGGCGCCCAGCCCCATTACGTCAACGCCGATCCGGCCCGCAATTTCGGCTGCGACTGGCAGAGCGTGCCCGCCGGCGTCTGGCAGCGCACCCAGCTGGTGTTTGTGTGCTCGCCCGGCAACCCGGCCGGCAACGTGATGTCGCTCGACGACTGGCGGGCGCTGTTCGAGCTGTCTGACCGCCATGGCTTCGCCATTGCCTCTGACGAGTGCTATTCCGAAATCTATTTCGACGAAGGCAATGCGCCGCTCGGCGCGCTGCAGGCGGCCCGCCGCCTGGGGCGCGACGACTACAAGAACCTGGTGGTGTTTTCCAGCCTGTCCAAGCGCTCGAACGTGCCCGGGCTGCGCTCGGGCTTCGTGGCCGGCGACGCTGCCCTGATGGCCCGCTTCCTGCTGTACCGTACGTATCATGGCAGCGCCATGAGCCCCATCGTGTCGGCGGCCAGCATTGCCGCCTGGAACGACGAAACGCACGTGCGCGAGAACCGCGCCCTGTACCGCGAGAAATTCGCCGCGGTCGTGCCGCAATTGCAGCCGGTGCTCGATGTCGAGTACCCGCAGGCTTCGTTCTACCTGTGGGTGCCCGTGCCCGGCCCGGACACGGCATTTGCCCGCGACCTCTACGCCCGCACCGGCGTAACCGTCCTGCCCGGCAGCTTCCTGGCGCGCGAAGCGCATGGAACCAATCCCGGCCAGGGCCGCATCCGTATCGCGCTGGTGGCGCCGCTGGCGCAATGCGTCGAAGCCGCCGGCCGCATTGCCCAGTTTGCCCGCACTACGCTTTGATCAACCTTTTGAATAGCTGAGCCGTCATGACTCTCGATCTGCAGACCACCATTGAAAACGCCTGGGAAAACCGGACCAACCTGTCGCCCGTCGACGCCACCGCGGAAGTGCGCGAAGCGGTCGAACAAACCATCGCCGCGCTGGACCTGGGCCGCCTGCGCGTGGCCGAGAAGACTGAGGCTGGCTGGATCGTGCACCAGTGGATCAAAAAGGCGGTGCTGCTGTCGTTCCGGCT
Source organism: Bordetella petrii (assembly GCF_000067205.1). Classification (NCBI taxonomy): domain Bacteria; kingdom Pseudomonadati; phylum Pseudomonadota; class Betaproteobacteria; order Burkholderiales; family Alcaligenaceae; genus Bordetella; species Bordetella petrii. The sequence goes on from NC_010170.1 coordinate 2,941,626, forward strand.
GCAAGACAATGCCATCATGGGCCAGGCTCCCATGCAGTTCTACGACAAGGTACCCCTCAAGTTCGCCGAATACGGCGACACCGCCTTCCAGCACGGCGGCTACCGCGTGGTGCCGCCGGCCGTGGCGCGCCGCGGCGCCTTCATCGCCCGCAACGTGGTGCTGATGCCGTCGTACGTGAACATCGGCGCCTATGTCGACGAAGGCACCATGGTCGACACCTGGGCCACCGTGGGCTCGTGCGCGCAAATCGGCAAGAACGTGCACCTGTCGGGCGGCGTGGGCATCGGCGGCGTGCTCGAGCCGCTGCAGGCCAACCCCACCATCATCGAAGACAACTGCTTCATCGGCGCGCGCTCGGAAGTCGTCGAAGGCGTGGTCGTGGAAGAAAACTCGGTGCTGGCGATGGGCGTGTTCCTGTCGCAAAGCACCAAGATCTACGATCGCGCCACCGGCAAGGTCACCTATGGCCGCGTGCCGTCGGGCTCGGTGGTGGTGCCCGGCTCGCTGCCGTCCGAAGACGGCTCGCACAGCCTGGTGTGCGCCGTGATCGTCAAGCGCGTCGACGCCCAGACCCGCGCCAAGACCAGCATCAACGACCTGCTGAGGGCCTGATGACTGCCGACAGCGCCGTACTCGCGCTCGTGCGCGAGCTGATCGCCCGCCCTTCCGTCACGCCCGACGACGTCGACTGCCAGCTGTTGCTGGCACAGCGCCTGGAGCACGCGGGCTTCCGCTGCGAAACCATCGCGCGCGGCGACGTCACCAACCTGTGGGCCCGGCGCGGCAACGCGGGGCCACTGGTGGTGTTCGCCGGCCACACCGATGTCGTGCCTCCCGGCCCGCGCGACAAATGGGACAGCGATCCGTTCGTGCCCACTGAACGCGACGGCTACCTGTATGGCCGCGGCGCGGCCGACATGAAAAGCTCGATCGCCGCGTTCGTGGTGGCGGCCGAGGAATTCACGGCGGCCCATCCTGGCCACGACGGCTCGATCGCCCTGCTGCTCACTTCCGACGAAGAAGGCCCGGCGGTCGATGGCACGGTCATCGTCTGCGATGAACTGCGCGCGCGCGGCGAGCAGCCCGACTACTGCATCGTGGGCGAGCCGACGTCCGGCGACGTACTGGGCGATACCTGCAAGAACGGCCGACGCGGCTCGCTGTCGGGCCGCCTTACCGTCAAGGGAATCCAGGGCCACGTCGCTTATCCGCACCTGGCGCGCAACCCGGTGCACCAACTGGCGCCCGCCCTGGCCGAAATGGCGGCCACCGAATGGGATCGCGGCAACGAGTACTTCCCGCCCACCACTTTCCAGGTGTCCAACCTGCGGGCCGGCACGGGCGCCACCAATGTGGTGCCGGGCGAAGCCGTGGTGCTGTTCAACTTCCGTTTCTCTACGGCCAGCACGCCCGAAGGCCTCAAGCAGCGCGTGCATGCGCTGCTCGACAAGCACGGCCTGGAATACGAGCTGGACTGGGAACTGGGCGGCGAGCCCTTCCTGACCCCGCGCGGCCCGCTGACCGATGCGCTGGTCGCTGCCATCCGCGCCGAAACCGGAGTGGCGGCCGAGCTGTCGACCACCGGCGGCACTTCCGACGGCCGCTTCATCGCCAAGATCTGCCCGCAGGTCATCGAGTTCGGCCCATGCAACGCCACCATCCACAAGGTGAACGAGCGCATCGAGCTGGCGTCGCTGGAGCCCCTGAAGAACATTTACCGGCGCACGCTGGAAAACCTGCTGCTGCCGCGCTGACCCTGCCATGCCTACATCTTCCCGCCCCGAACTGCAGACGCTGCGCGACCTGATCCGCTATGGCGTGTCGCGCCTGCGCGAGTCCGGCGTCGCGCTGGGCCACGGCAGCGACAACGCCTGGGACGAGGCCGTGTACCTGGTGCTGCACACGCTCCACCTGCCGCTGAACACGCTCGACCCCTTCCTGGATGCCCGCGTCCTGCCCGACGAGCGCGCGCGCGTGCTCGACCTGCTGGACCGGCGCGTGGCCGAGCGGCAGCCTGCCGCCTACCTGACCCGCGAAGCGTGGCTGTGCGGCCATCGCTTCTACGTCGATGAGCGCGTCATCGTGCCGCGCTCGCCCATCGCCGAACTGCTCGACCAGGGCCTGGCGCCCTGGGTCGAGCCCGAATCGGTGCGGGCGGTGCTGGACATGTGCACGGGCTCGGGCTGCCTCGCCATCCTGGCAGCCCTGGCATTTTCCGATGCCCGGGTGGATGCGGTCGATGTATCGCCCGATGCGCTGGAGGTGGCGCGGCGCAACGTGGCCGACTACGGCCTGCAGGACCGGCTGACGCTGCACCGCAGCGACCTGTTCGACCAACTGCCGGCGGCCGCCTACGATGTCATCGTCTGCAATCCCCCCTACGTGAACAGCGCCTCGATGGCCGCCCTGCCCGACGAATACCGCCACGAGCCCGCCCTGGCGCTGGCCGGCGGCGCCGACGGCATGGACCTGGTGCGACGCATCCTGGCAGCCGCGCCCCGCTACCTGGCGCCCCAGGGCGTGCTGGTGCTGGAAATCGGCCATGAGCGCCCACACTTCGAGGCGGCCTTCCCGCAATTGCAGCCCGTGTGGCTGGACACCGAGGCCGCCAGCGACCAGATCCTGCTGCTGGCCCGCGAGCAATTGGCCTAGAGCCGGTTCCGCCCCCGCTTTTTTTCAGTACCTACAGGCTTCTGGACCTTACCTTTCCGTGATACGTGCTTCTGGATTGACCCTGCGCCGCGGCACCAAGGTGCTGCTCGACGGCGCGGACTTCGTCGTGCATCCCGGCGAGCGCGTCGGCATCGTCGGCAAGAACGGCGCCGGCAAGTCGTCGCTGTTCGCGCTGCTGACCGGCGCGCTGGACCTCGACGCCGGCAATATCGACCTGCCGGCCGGCTGGCGCATTGCCAGCGTGCAGCAGGAACTGGCTGCCGACGCCCAACCCGCGCGCGAGTTCGTGATTGACGGCGACACCCACTTGCGGCACCTGCAGGCCCAGCGCGCGGCCCTGCGCGACGACCAGGGCACGCAGATCGCCGAAGCCGAATCGGCCCTGGTCGAGGCCGGCGCCTGGAGCGCCGCGTCGCGCGCCGAACAATTGCTGGCTGGCCTGGGCTTCAAGCCGCACGAGTGGATGCAGCCGGTGGCCAGCTTCTCGGGCGGCTGGCGCATGCGCCTGGCGCTGGCCCGCGCGCTGATGGCGCCGTCCGATCTGCTGCTGCTCGACGAGCCCACCAACCACCTCGACCTGGATGCGATGCTGTGGCTGGAAAAATGGCTGGCTGCCTATTCCGGCACGGTGCTGCTGATTTCGCATGACACCGAGTTCCTGGATGCCGTGGCGCGGGCGATCCTGCATTTCGACCATGGCAAGCTGGTGCGCTATCGCGGCGGCTACCAGGACTTCCTGACGCAGCGCGCCGAGCGCCTGCGCCAGACCAACCTGGCGCACGAGCGGCAGGCGCGCGAGGCGGCGCGCCTGCAGGGCTTCATCGATCGCTTCAAGGCCAAGGCCAGCAAGGCCAAGCAGGCGCAAAGCCGTGTGAAGGCCCTGGCGCGCATGGAGGCCCTGGCGCCGCTGCATGCGGAAGCCGGCATCGACATCCGCATCCCGTCGCCCGATCACATGCCCGACCCGCTGCTGGCGCTGGAGCACCTGTCGGCCGGCTACACCGACGCGGCAGGCCAGGCCGTGCCTATCTTGCGCGACGTGACGCTGATGGTGCGCGCCGGCAGCCGCATCGGCGTGCTGGGCGCCAACGGCGCCGGCAAGAGCACGTTGATCAAGACACTGGCCGAGGAGCTGCCGGTGCAGGCTGGGGAACGACGCGCGTCGCGCGGACTGGCCATTGGCTACTTCCACCAGCACCAGCTCGACATGCTGGACCTGGATGCGACGCCCCTGGCCCACTTGGCCAGGCTGGCGCCCGACACGCGCGAACAGGAGCTGCGTAACTACCTGGGCGGCTTCGGCTTTTCAGGCGATGCCGCCACCGGCTTGGTGGGGCCGATGTCGGGCGGAGAAAAAGCCCGCCTGGCGCTGGCGCTGATCGTGTGGCAAAAACCCAATCTGTTGCTGCTGGACGAACCCAGCAACCACCTTGACGTCGAAACGCGCGAAGCGCTGGCCGCGGCCCTGGCTGAATTTTCCGGCAGCATGCTGCTGGTGTCGCACGACCGACACCTGCTGCGCACCACCGTCGACAGTTTCTGGATCGTGGCCGACGGCGCCGTGCGTGAATTCGACGGCGACCTGGAAGACTACCGGGACTGGCTGGCGGCGCGCAACGCCGAAGAAAAGGCGGCCGACGCGGCCGCCCGGGAACCCGCTGGCGCGACCGAGACAGTGAACCGCAAGGCGCAGCGGCGGCTCGAAGCCGAACAGCGCCAGCGGCTGGCCACCCTGCGCAAACCGCTGGAAGCCGAACTGGCCAAGGTCGAGGCGGGCATGGAAAAAACCCGCGCCGCCCTGCAGAAGCTCGACGACATCATCGCCGATGCCGACCTGTATTCCGATGCGCGCCGCGCCGAACGCCAGCAGGTCATGGCCGAGCACGGCGAGCTCGGCAAACACATGCAGTTGCTGGAAGAACGCTGGCTGGAATTGCAGGAAGCGTTGGAAGACATTCAGTAGATTCCTATTCCCCGAACACCTCGACAATGTTCTGGCGCAGCCACTGGTTGGCGGCCTCGCGGTGATTGCGGGCATGCCAGAACACATTGATTACCGACTCGGGAATCTTCACCGGGCAGGCCGCGGCCACCAGGCCGAACGGCTCGCACACACAATCGGCGAACCGCAGCGGCACCACGGCGATCATGTCGGTGCTTTGCAGCACCGGCCCCACGGCCATGAAATGCGGGACCGTCAGCCGTATGCGGCGGGCCACCGCGGCGCGCTGCATGATCTCGTCCACCACGCCGTGACCCGTGCCTTCGGCCAGAATGGCCACGTGCTCGGCCGCGCGGAACTGGCGCAGCGACACGGCGCCGCCCGCCAGCGGATGTCCGCGCCGGAACAGGCATACGTAGGGCTGGCGGAACAGGCGGCGCTGGAAGAAGCCGCTCTTGAGCGCAGGCAGAAAGCCCATGGCCAGGTCGATGCGGCCGCGCTCCATTTCATCTTTCACGTCCAGTGAGGTGGTGCGGGCCGTGCGGATGGTGACGCCAGGGGCCAGTTGGCCCAGGCGGCGCATCAGGCGCGGCAGAAAATAGGTCTCGCCCACATCGCTGACACCGATGACAAAAGCGCGCCGGCTACTGGCCGGATCGAAGGCGGCGCGCGCATTGAGCGTATCGCGAATGGCGTCGAGCGCCCCTGCGAGCGGCTCGGCCAGAGCGTCGGCATAAGGCGTGGGCACCATGCCGCGCGACGTGCGCAGGAACAGTTCGTCGCCCAGCAGGCGGCGCAGCCGGTTCAGCGCGTTGCTGACGCCGGGCTGCGATACGCCCAGGCTGGCCGCGGCGCCCGACACACTGCCTTGCTTGAGCAATTCGTCGAACACGACCAGCAGGTTCAAGTCGACGTCTTTCAGGTTCATGCATGTCTCCCACTATTATTGATTATGGTGATTTTGCTTATTCAGCGAATTCTATTTATTAATTTGCCGGTGCGCACGATCATGGCCGCATAACACCACAAATGGAGAGAGACGCCATGCCTGCCCAAGCCGTGCCGCCCGCCGCCCTGCCCTGTAGCCGGAGCGCCCGATGAGCCCCGTCACGCCGCCCGAGGCCCGCATCGCCTGGCCGGACAACGGCTCCAGCCGGATTCCGTTCGGCGTGTACACCGATGCGTCGCTGCACGCACGCGAAATGCAGCGTTTTTTCTACCAGGGGCACTGGAACTATGTGGGCCTAGAGGCCGAGATTCCGCGGCCCGGTGATTTCAAGCGCACCTCCATTGGCGAACGGTCGGTGATTCTGGTGCGCGACGCCGATGGCGCGGTGCGCGTGCTGGAGAACCTGTGCGCTCACCGGGGCGTGCAATTCTGCCGCGAGCGGGCCGGGCATCGCAGCGAATTCGTGTGCCCCTACCATCAATGGAACTATGACCTGCAAGGCCGCCTGATCGGCGTGCCGCTACGACGCGGCGTCAAGCAGGACGGGCGCGTCAACGGCGGCATGCCGCCGGATTTCGACCCGGCCGAACACGGCCTGAACCAGCTGGCGGTGGCCTGCCGGCATGGTGTGGTGTTTGCGTCGTTCGACCACCAGGTCGAGCCGCTGGAGGATTTCCTGGGCGCCGACATCCTGCATTACTTCGACCGCGTGTTCGACGGGCGCGAGCTGGTGGTGCACGGCTACAGCCGCCAGCGCATCGCCGGCAACTGGAAGCTGATGCAGGAGAACATCAAAGACCCCTACCATCCCGGCCTGCTGCACACCTGGTTCGTCACGTTCGGCCTGTGGCGCGCCGACAACCGCTCGCAATTGAAAATGGACCCGCACTTTCGACACGCCGCGATGATTTCCACGCGCGGCCAGGGCGGCATGAAAGGGGCGGTAACGCAAGGCGTGGCCAGCTTCAAAGAACAAATGCAGCTCAACGACGACCGCTTTCTGGATATCGTGCCCGAGCCCTGGTGGAATGGCCCCACGGCGGTGCTGATGACGCTGTTTCCCAGCCTGATCATCCAGCAGCAGGTGAATTCGCTATCGACGCGCCACATCCAGCCGGTGGGGCACGACGCCTTCGATTTCGTCTGGACCCATTTCGGCTTTGCCGACGACACACCCGAAATGACGCGCCGCCGATTGCGCCAGGCCAATCTGTTCGGGCCGGCCGGCTTCGTGTCGGCCGACGACGGCGAAGTCATCGAACTGTCGCAGGCGGGGTTCAAACAGAAGCCGCAGCACCGCGCGCTGGCCGAACTGGGCGGGCGCACGGTGGAAAACACCGAACACATGGTGACCGAGACGCTGATACGCGGCATGTACGCGTACTGGCGGCGCGTCATGGAGGCCTGAAGGCATGGTGGATTTTCAGACTTACCAGGCGCTATTGCGCCTTTACACCGACTACGCGGCCGCGCTGGACGCCGGGCAATGGCAGCAATGGCCCGGGTTCTTCACCGACGAGTGCGTCTACCGCATCGTGCCGCGCGAAAACCACGAGCGCGGCTTTCCCCTGGCCACCCTGGCATTTGAAAGCAAGGCGATGCTGCTCGACCGGGTGTACGCCATCAGCGAGACCATTTTCCACGACCCGTACTACCAGCGCCATGTGATCGGCGCCCCCAGAATCCTGTCGGCCGACAATGAGCACATCGAAGCCGAGGCCAGCTACGCAGTGTTTCGCACCAAGCCCAGCCAACCCACCACGGTGTTCAATGTGGGGCGCTATCTGGACATCATCCGGCGCACGCCGCAGGGCCTGAAATTCGCGTCGCGGCAATGCATCTTCGACAGCGAACTGATCCCCAACTCATTGATTTATCCGCTCTAGGAGCCGCCCATGCCGGACGCGACCGCCCTGCCCACCGCCACCGCCTGTTGGACCGAAGCCGTACCGCACAGCGAACTGGCCCCCGACGATGTTACGCCCTGCGAAACCGCGGGCCGCGAGCTTGCCCTGTATGCCGTGGGCGATGCCGTTTACGCCACCGACAACCTCTGTACCCACGGCCTGGCGCGCCTGTGCGACGGGTTTCTGGAAGGCCATGAAATCGAATGCCCGCTGCATCAGGGGCGTTTCGACGTGCGCACCGGCAAGGCTCTGTGCGCGCCGCTGAAGCAGGATATACGCAGCTACCCGGTGAAGATCGAGAACGGCATGGTCTACGTGCTGCTGTAGACCTGCCGCGCTTCAGGAATAAGGGCGTTCGCGCTGCTGGCGCTGGTGATCGACCACCGTGTCGATGATGGCACGCAGAATCGTGGCCGCCAGGTCGGGGGGCACGCCGGCGTCGATGGCCAGGTGGCGGATGCGCTCGAGCTGCTGCGCGGCCCGTTCGGGGTCGGCCGGGTCCAGGCCGCTTGCCTGCTTCAATTCGCCGATCATGTCGGTGCAACGAAAGCGCACGCCGAGCAGCAGCATGATCTGCTGGTCGATTTCGTCGATTTCGGCGCGCAGCGCAGCCAGTTCGGATTGAGTTGCATCGCCAGCGCTCATGATGGTCATCCCTGGATGATATCCAGCTTGGCGATGCCCAGCGCCAGGGTCTTGGCGCCGACATCGCGGAACTGGATCTGCGCCTGGGCATCCTGGCCGGAGCCGCTCAGGCCGATGATGGTACCGTCGCCGAATCGGGCATGCCGCACGCCCTGCCCGATACGATACTGCCGGTCGCCCACCGTGACGCCGCTGGCAACGCCACGCGGCGCGCGGGGAGCAATGATGCCGGTCGGCCTGCGCCCGAAGGCGTCGCCACGGCCGCTCCAGGTGCCCGACTCGCCAAACCCCGCATGGGCATGGGCAACGCCGGCGCGCGGAGTGAGCCATTTCAGGTGCTGCTCGGGGATTTCGTCCAGGAACCGCGAACGCATGGCGTAGCGTGTCTGGCCATGCAGCATGCGGCTTTGCGCCAGGCTCAGGTAAAGCCGCTGGCGCGCCCGCGTGATCGCCACGTACATCAGGCGCCGCTCTTCTTCCAGGCCCGCCGGTTCAAGCAGACTGTTTTCGTGGGGGAACAGGCCCTCTTCGAGGCCCGTGATGAACACGGCGTCGAATTCCAAGCCCTTGGCCGCGTGCACGGTCATCAGTTGGACGGCGTCCTGGCCTGCCTGCGCCTGGTTGTCGCCTGCCTCGAGGGCGGCGTGGGCCAGGAAGGCGGCCAGCGGCGTCAGCCCGTCAGGCGGCACGTCGGCGCCCAGGTCGGGAACGCGTCCGGCGGGCAGGCCGTCGAAGTTCTCTTCCGAGGCGAACACTGCCGCGGCTGTGATCAGTTCGTTGAGGTTTTCCAGGCGCTCGGCGCCTTCACGCTCGGTTTTATAGTGGGCCACCAGTCCGCTGGCGTCGAGCATGTGCTCGACCAATTCGGGCAGCGGCAGATCGCGGGTGTCGTGGGCCATGCGGCCGATCAGCTGGGCGAACTGCGCGAGATTGGCGCCGCCCTTGCCCGCCACGCGCGCCACCGCGCCGAACAGGCTGGTGTCCTGCGCGCGCGCCGCGTCGGTAAGCTGCTCGAGCGTACGCGCGCCAATGCCACGCGTAGGGAAATTGACCACGCGCATCCAGGACGTATCGTCATCAGGATTGGCCATCAAGCGCAGGTACGCCAGCGCATGCTTGATTTCCTGGCGCTCGAAAAAGCGCAAGCCGCCATATACCTTGTACGGGATGCCGGCCGAGAACAGCGCATGCTCGAGCACGCGCGATTGAGCGTTGCTGCGATACAGCACGGCGATCTCGCGGCGCAGGCTGCCTTCGTTGATCAGCGAGCGTACTTCGTCGACCAGCCATTGCGCCTCGATGCCATCGGACGGCTGCTCGATGACGCGCACGGGCTCGCCTTCGCCCTGTTCGGTCCAGAGATTCTTGCCCAGGCGTCCGCTGTTATGGCCGATGAGCGCATTGGCCGAATCCAGGATATGGCCGTACGAGCGGTAGTTCTGTTCCAGCCGGATAACCGTGCCGCGCGCGTATTCGCGCTCGAAGTCGGCCATGTTGCCGACATTGGCGCCGCGAAACGCGTAAATGGACTGGTCGTCGTCGCCCACCGCGAAAATGGACGCGCCACCTCCTGCCAGCAGCCGCAGCCACTTGTACTGCAGGGTGTTGGTGTCCTGGAATTCGTCGACCAGAATGTGCCGGAAGCGCCGCTGGTAGTGTTCGCGCACGGGCGCGTTGCGCGACAGCAGTTCGTACGCGCGCAGCAGCAACTCGGCGAAATCGACCACGCCTTCGCGCTGGCACTGGGCCTCGTACAGCTGGTAGATTTCAATCAGGCGGCGGCGGTGGCTGTCGTGGGCTTCGACGTCGCCGGGGCGCAGGCCGTCTTCCTTGGCGCCGTTGATGAAGCGCTGCACATCGCGCGGCGGGTATTTTTCGTCGTCGATGCCGTTAGCCTTCAGCAGGCGCTTGATGGCGGCCAATTGATCGGTGGTGTCGAGAATCTGGAAGGTTTGCGGCAGGCCCGCGTCACGGTGGTGGGCGCGCAGCATGCGGTTGCACAGCCCGTGGAAAGTGCCGATCCAGAGCCCACGCGTGTCGATGGGCAGCATGGCCGACATGCGCGCCAACATCTCGCGCGCCGCCTTGTTGGTGAAGGTGACGGCCAACAGCCCAAATGGACTGGCCTGGCCGGTTTGAATCAGCCAGGCCATGCGAGTGGTGAGGACCCGGGTCTTGCCGCTGCCTGCCCCGGCCAGGACCAGGGCATGCTGCGGTTCGAGCGTTACAGCGGCGCGTTGTTCAGGGTTGAGCTGCTCTAGCATCATGCCGCGTAGCGGCTAAGGCGAAGGGCGAATTGCTCGAGCCCGGCGATGCCGCTTTGCTGGGCGCGCTGGCACCAGGCCTGCAGATCGTGCAACAGTTGCTCGCTGCTCGCGCTGGAGCTTTCCCACAGGCGGCCCAGTTCACGGCGCATTTGCACCAGCGTGGACAGCGACTGGTTCTGCGCGATGGCCTGGTCGACCTCGGCGCGCTGCTCGGGCTGCAGGACTTCTTCGTTGCGGTGCAGCCAGCGGCGCACGCGCTGCAGGCGCGACAGGGCCTCGCCCTGCGCGGGCTTGAGCTTGTCGAGTTCTTCGCGCACGGCCGACTTGACGATGTCGGCGTAGCGAGCCATGACTTCGTAGCGGTGCGTGATGACGCCCTGCAGGGTGCGCAGGTCGATGGCCTTGGCGCTGGATTCGAGCTTGAGCTTGGGCGCGACCTTTTTGATCTTGGCCAGGCCGAAGAACTTCAGCACGCTGATGTAGCACCAGCCGATGTCGAATTCGTACCACTTGGCCGAGAACTTGGCCGAGGTGCCATGGGCGTGGTGGTTGTTGTGCAGTTCTTCGCCGCCGATGACGATGCCCCACGGGAACACGTTGGTGCTGGTGTCGGGGCTGTTGTAGTTGCGGTAGCCCCAGTAGTGGCCGATGCCGTTGACCACGCCGGCCGCCCAGAACGGAATCCAGGCCATTTGCACGGCCCACACGGTAAGGCCGATGGCGCCGAACAGAGCAACGTCGATGGCCAACATGATCATCACGCCCATCAGGCTGTGCTTGGAATACAGGTTGCGCTCGAGCCAGTCGTCGGGGGTGCCGTGACCAAACTTGGCCATGGTTTCTTTATTGGCCGACTCGAGGCGGTACAGCTCGGCGCCGCGGAACAGCACTTTCCAGATGCCGAACAGCATGGGCGAATGAGGGTCGCCCTCTTTTTCGCACTTGGCGTGGTGCTTGCGGTGGATGGCAACCCATTCCTTCGTGACCATGCCGGTAGTCATCCAGAGCCAGAACCGGAAGAAATGCATGACCGCCGGGTGCAGATCCAGCCCGCGGTGCGCCTGGCTGCGGTGCAGGAAGACCGTGACCGACACGATGGTGACGTGCGTCAGCGCCAGCGTGTACAGGACGATCTGCCACCAGCTGGCTTGGGAGAAGCCGCCGGAGAGGAAGGAGAGGAATTGATCCATATAGCTTTTTGCGAGCCTCGCTTGAAGAATGGCAGGCAGTTTAGCCTACCTGGTTTGCTTATGACAGCCTGGTTTCAAAATAGTTTTCAATGACAAATCAAGGACTAAGCCCGCATATTGAAGCCTGCGCGCAGCCCTGAAAGCACCCGGAACAGCAGCCCGCGCAGCCCGCTACACGCTGTGTAAATGCGGGGGCCCACGCGGAAAAACCAAGGCGGATTATACATTTTGCTACATTTTGGCTGGCAAAATGTGGCTTTTGCCTGACCATTGTTCGCATAAATTGGTTCTCTTCATGATACTGCTGCCGCCCGGCAGGGCAATCTGGCCCCTTTTGTTCTCGTGTCTGTGCGTTACAAGCGCCGCGGCAGCCGATATATCGATATCGGCCACTGTCGGGCAGGACGTGCTGCTGGCCAGCTATTACGAAATTCGCCCGGCCGGATGCCTGGCGCTGCAGGCCCCGCGCGTGCGGATCACTGCCCAGCCGGCGCTGGGCCGGGTCACTGTCGTACATATCCAACAACAAGCCGTGCAGGCCGGCCGTTGCGCAACCGTGGCCGCACCGGTAGCCCAGGTGCGTTACCGGGCGAACCAGGCGGGCGCCGATACGCTGGCCTGGGAAGTGCGCTACCAGACGCGAGGGCCCGCCCCGGAACAGGTCAGCGCCGAACTGCGGGTGCTGCCGGCCCGCCCTGCCCGCTAGGACTGCGCGGAGACGGCACGGACGCATTCGGTGTCTGACACCCTGCGGGAGTCAGACACCTGGCAAGGTCATCTGCCAGCATGCGCGCCGAATGCCTGGCTCCGTCAGGCGCCAGGCGCCGCCGGGTGGGGTGGCGCATCGGCGCTGGCGGCTTCATCGGCGACCGCGGTATCGGCCTGCGCCGTGGCCGCGCCGGCCGCTGCATCGACCGCTGCTGCATCGACCGCTGCTGCATCAACCGCCGCGGCACCGACTGCCGCTGCATCAACCGCTGCGGCATCGACCGCCGCGGCACCGACTGCCGCGGCACCGACTGCCGCTGCATCGACCGCTGCGGCATCGACCGCTGCGGCATCGACCGCTGTGGCATCGGGCGCCGGCGGCTGTTTGGCGGCCGCTTTTTTACGCTCGAATACCGCCGCGAAGAAACCGTCGGTGCCATGCAGGTCGGGACGCAATTGCACATACGGCCCGTCCAGGTGCAGGTCTGGGCACCGGCTTGCGAGCAAGGCGGCGCCGTCGATCAACTCAAAATCGGGGTGCGCGGCCAGGAATTGCTCGGCCTGCGCGGCATTTTCTTCGGCCAGCAGGCTGCAGGTGGCATAAACCAGCCGCCCGCCGGGCGCCACGCAGCGCGCGGCGCTGTTCAGGATACGGGTCTGCAGCGCGCACAGCTCGGTCAGTGCTTCGGGATGCTGGCGCCATTTCAGGTCGGGGTTGCGGCGCAACGTACCGATGCCGCTGCACGGCGCGTCGACCAGCACGCGCTGGGCCTTGCCTGCCAGCCGCTTGACCCGCGTGTCGTTCTCGCTGTCGATAGCCACCGGAACCACGTTGGACAGCCCGCTGCGCGCGAAGCGCGGCTTGGCGCGGGCCAGACGGGCGGCCGACACGTCGAAGGCGTACAGCCGCCCGGTGGAGCGCATCAGCGCCCCCAGCAGCAAGGTCTTGCCGCCCGCGCCGGCGCAGAAGTCGATGATCATTTCGCCGCGCCGCGGCCCCACCAGCAGGGCCAGCAGCTGGCTGCCCTCGTCCTGCACCTCGAGGCTGCCGTTCTCGAACTGCGGCCAGCGGTTGACCGACGGCCGGCCTGCCAGTCGTATGCCCCATGGCGAATGCGGCGTGGGCTGAGGGTCGAAACGCGCGGCCGGGCTATTGACCAAGGCGGCCAGCGCGGCATCGCGCTCGGCCTTGAGCGGGTTGACGCGCAGGTCGAGGGGCGCGGGGCGGTTCAGCGCCGCCATGAGGGCGTCCGGGTCCTCCAGGCGACCCAGCCGCTCGTCCAGCCAGTCGGGCATGCTGGCGCGCACGGCGCGCGGCAGCGTTGCCGGGTCGATGCGGCCAACACGCTGCAGCCATTCGTCTTCGGCCGGGTCCAGGCCATCGCGCAGCGCTGCGGCGCCCAGGGTGGCGGCCAGGCCCAGAATGGCCAGGCGCCGCGACGCCGCGCCACTGCCGCTTTCCGACAATTGCCGATAGCGGCGCAGGTGGCGCAGCACATCGTAGACAGCCTCGGCGACTTCGGCCCGATCGCGTCCGCCCAACGCCGGATGGGCGCGCAGCCAGTGCGACAGGGCCGCATCGGCCGGGTACTGCCATTGCAGGATTTCGCCCAGCACGCGCTGGACCTGGTCGATGCGTATGACGGCGGGTGGCGTGCGCGGCTGCGTGGCCGCCTGGCCGGCCGGCGCGCGGCGGGAATCGCCGCGCGAATTGGCCCGCCGCGCGCCGGGCGCGCCGGCGCTGCGCGGCCGGGAAGTGGGATTCTTGCTCATGATGCTTCCAATCGACGCCGGGGCATGCGCCCCGGCTGGTCAGACTACCGGAGGTGCGGCGAGCGGCGTCAGGCCGCGCCGCCCCCCATGAAGAGGCGCTGTGGCTCACCCTCGACTTCGACACGCTGGTCCGGCGTCAGGCGCACCCGCCCTTCGGCCAGCCACCGCACCGCCGCGGGATAAGCCTGGTGTTCGACCTGCAGCACGCGCCGGGCCAGGGTTTCGGGCGTGTCGCCCGCCAATACCGGCACGCAGCCTTGCGCGATGATAGGCCCGTGATCGAGCACGGGGGTGACGAAATGCACGGTGCAGCCATGCAGGCGCACACCGGTGGCCAGCGCCTGGGCGTGCGTGTGCAGGCCCGGAAACATGGGCAGCAGCGACGGGTGGATGTTCACCAGCCGGCCGGCATAGTGGTTGACAAACGCGGGCGTCAGCACGCGCATGAAGCCGGCCAGCAGCACGTAGTCGGGCCGGTGCTGGTCGATGGCGGCAGCCAGCGCGGCGTCGAACGCCTCGCGGCTGGGGAAGTCTTTATGGTACAGCGCCCCGGTGGCGATGCCCTGCTCGCGCGCCCACTGCAGGCCTGCCGCGTCGGGCCGGCTGGCAATGACCGCGCTGACCTCCGCGGGCCACGCCTGCTCGCGGCAGGCCTGCACCAAAGCCTGCATGTTGCTGCCCCGCCCCGATATCAGGATGACCAGGCGGCGCGAAGAAGGTGAAGATTCGGGCAAGATGAGATATTCCAAAGGCGAGCCAACCCAAAATTGTAAACTCTCGGTCGTGAAAACCTCGCTGCACCTATACCGATCCGCGCCGCCGCCCGCGCAGCGCACCCCTTGCGCGCTCACTATCGGCAATTTCGATGGCGTGCACCGCGGCCACCAGGCCATCCTGGCCCGCGTGCGGCAAGCCGCGCGCGAGCGCGGCCTGCTGCCCACGGTCATGACCTTCGAGCCGCATCCGCGCGAATACTTCGCCGCCCTGAACCAGCGCCCCGAACTGGCTCCCACGCGCATTTCGGGCCTGCGTGACAAGCTCGAGGCGCTGGCCTGCCAGGGCATGGCGCAGGTGGTGATCGAGCGCTTCAATGCGCGCCTGGCCGAAATGTCGGCCAATGCCTTCATCGAAGACCTGCTGGTGGCCCGCCTGCAGACGCGCTGGCTGCTGGTGGGCGAAGACTTCCGGTTCGGCCGCAAGCGCAGCGGCGACATCGACCTGCTGCGCGAGGCCGGCATGATGCACGGTTTCGAGGTGCAGACCCTGGCCGACATCACCGACCGCCACGGCCACCGGGTGTCGAGCTCGGAAGTGCGCACCGCGCTGGCGGTGGGCGACCTGGCGCGGGCGCAAGACCTGCTGGGCCGCCCTTACCAGATCAGCGGGCATGTCATCCACGGCCAGAAGCTGGGCCGCACGCTCGGCTTTCCTACCCTGAACCTGCGCGTGGCGCCGCGCTGCGCCGCGCGTTCCGGCATCTACGTCGTGCGCGCCCACGGCCTGGGCGCGCAGCCTCGCCCGGCAGTGGCCAGCCTGGGCGTGCGGCCCACGGTCGAAGACCACGGGCGGGTACTGCTCGAGGCCCATCTGCTCGATGGCCCGGCCGACGCATACGGTAAACTCGTGCGAGTCGAGTTCCTGCACAAACTGCGGGACGAAGAAAAGTTCCCCGATCTCCCATCCCTGACTGCCGCCATCGCCGAAGACGCGCGAAACGCGCGCGCCTATTTTGCCGTTCATGGACTATAAAAAAACCCTCAACCTGCCCGACACCCCCTTCCCCATGCGGGGCGACCTCGCCAAGCGCGAACCCGCCTGGGTTGCCCAGTGGGAAGAAAACCACGTGTACCAGGCCATCCGCGCGGCCAGCCGCGGGCGGCCGCGCTTCGTGCTGCACGACGGGCCGCCGTATGCCAACGGCGACATCCATATCGGCCACGCGGTCAACAAGGTCCTGAAAGACATCATCGTCAAAAGCCGCAACATGGCCGGCTATGACGCGCACTATGTGCCGGGCTGGGACTGCCACGGCATGCCGATCGAGATCCAGATCGAGAAAAAATTCGGCAAACACCTGCCCGTGACCGAGGTGCAGGCCAAAGCGCGCGCCTACGCGCTCGAGCAGATCGACCGCCAGCGCAAAGACTTCAAGCGCCTGGGCGTGCTGGGCGAATGGGACCGCCCCTACCTGACCATGAACTTCAGCAATGAAGCCAATGAAATCCGGGCGTTGGGCGGCATTCTGCAAAAGGGCTATGTGTTCCGCGGCCTGAAGCCGGTGAACTGGTGTTTCGACTGTGGCTCGGCCCTGGCCGAGGCCGAAGTCGAATACGCCGACCGCGTCGACCCGGCGGTGGACGTGGCGTTCCCGTTCGCCGACAAGCCAGGCCTGGCCGCGGCCTTCGGCCTGGACTCGGTCGACGACGGCGCGGTGGTGATCTGGACCACCACGCCCTGGACGATTCCCGCCAACCAGGCGCTGAACATGCACCCCGAGCTGGAATACGCGCTGGTGCGCGCCACACCGGCGCCGGCCCATGGTCCGCTGCTGCTGCTGGCCCGCGAGCGCGTCGAGGCCTGCCTGAAGGCCTGGGGCCTGCAAGGCGAAGTCATCGCCACCGCACCCGGCGCGGCGCTGTCCGGCCTGCGTTTTCATCATCCGCTGGCGTCGGCCGACGCCGGCTATGCGCGCACCTCGCCGGTGTACCTTGGCGACTACGTGACGCTGGACGCCGGCACGGGCGTGGTGCACTCGGCGCCCGCCTATGGCATTGAAGACTTCGTGTCGTGCAAGGCGCACGGCCTGTCCGACGACGACATCCTGAATCCGGTGCTGGGCGATGGCAAGTACGCCGACAGCCTGCCGCTGTTCGGCGGGCTGTCGATCTGGGACGCCAACCCGCGCATCATCGAGGCCCTGAAGGCTGCCGGCTCACTGATGGACGTGCAGAAGCTGTCGCACAGCTATATGCACTGCTGGCGCCACAAGACGCCCATCATCTATCGCGCCACCAGCCAGTGGTTCGCCGGCATGGACGTCAAGCCGGCCGACGGCGGCCCCACACTGCGCGAAAGTGCGCTGGCCGGCATCGACGCCACGGCGTTCTACCCGTCGTGGGGCCGCGCCCGCCTGCATGCCATGATCGCCAACCGGCCCGACTGGACCCTGTCGCGGCAGCGCCAGTGGGGCGTGCCGATGGCCTTCTTCGTGCACAAAGAAACCGGCGCCCTGCATCCGCGCACGGCCGAGCTGCTCGAGCAGGTGGCCCAGCGCGTCGAACAGCACGGCATCGAGGCCTGGCAATCGCTCGACCCGCGCGAGTTGCTGGGCGACGAAGCCGACCAATACGAAAAGAACCGCGACACGCTCGACGTCTGGTTCGACTCGGGCACCACGCACGCCACCGTGCTGGGCGGTAAAGACCAGGCGCTGGGCGGCTCGCACGGCGCCGAACTGGCCTGGCCGGCCGACCTATACCTTGAAGGCTCCGACCAGCACCGCGGCTGGTTCCATTCGTCGCTGCTGACCGGCTGCATGCTGTATGGCCAGCCGCCCTACAAGGCGCTGCTGACGCACGGCTTCGTGGTCGATGGCCAGGGCCGCAAGATGAGCAAATCGGTGGGCAACGTGATCGCCCCGCAGAAGGTGTCCGACTCGCTGGGCGCGGAAATCCTGCGCCTGTGGGTGGCCTCCACCGACTACTCCGGCGAGCTGTCGATTTCCGACGAAATCCTCAAGCGCGTGGTCGAAGGATACCGGCGCATCCGCAACACGCTGCGCTTCCTGCTGGCCAACGTGGCCGACTTCGATGCGGTCAGCCAGGCGGTGCCCTACGGCGAACTGTTCGAGATCGACCGCTACGCGCTCACCATGACCGCGCAGATGCAGGCCGAAGTGCTGGCCCACTACGAGCGCTACGACTTCCACCCGGCCGTGTCGCGCCTGCAGACGTTCTGCTCGGAAGACCTGGGCGCCTTCTACCTCGACATTCTCAAAGACCGCCTGTACACCACGGCGGCCGGCAGCCTGGCGCGCCGCTCGGCCCAGACCGCCCTGCTCGACATCACCCAGGCGCTGCTCAAGCTGATGGCGCCGATCCTGTCGTTCACCGCCGAAGAAGCCTGGCAAGTACTGGCCCAGTCGGCCTTGCAGCACCAGGCCGACGTCTCGCGCACCACGATCTTCACCGAGGTCTACCACGCGCTGCCGCCCTTCGCCGACGCCGACGCCCTGGCCGCCAAGTGGGCGCGCCTGCGCGCCATCCGCGCCGAAGTGCAGCGCAAGCTGGAAGACGTGCGCACGGCAGGCGGCATCGGCTCGTCGCTGCAGGCCGAGGTCGACCTGTACGCCGGCGGCGACGACCGCGCGCTGCTGGCCAGCCTGGGCGACGACCTGCGCTTCGTACTGATCGTCTCGCGCGCCACGGTCCATGAGGCCCAGGGCGAATTGCGGGTCGAGATCACGCCGTCGGCGCACAAGAAGTGCGAGCGCTGCTGGCACTGGCGCCTGGATGTGGGCAGCGACGCCGACCATCCCGAAATTTGCGGCCGCTGCGTGACCAACCTGTTCGGCGCGGGCGAACCGCGCGACAAGGCCTGACCCATGCCCTCCGTTTCCGCCGGCAATGCTGTCACGGGCCGCGCGCCGGGTATCGGGCGCTGGCTGGCCCTGGCCGCGCTGCTGATCGTCCTGGACCAGGCCACCAAGCTGTATTTCAACGCCAGCTTCGCCTACGGCCAGCGCGTCAACGTCCTGCCGGTGTTCGACTTCACGCTCGTGTACAACCGCGGCGCCGCCTTCAGCTTCCTGGCCTCCGAAGCCGGCTGGCAGCGCTGGCTGTTTACGGCGTTGGGCATCGTGGCCTCGGTCGTCATCGTGTGGCTGCTGCGCCGCCATGCCGGCCAGGCGCGGTTCAGCCTGGCGCTGGCGCTGATCCTGGGCGGCGCGCTGGGCAACGTAATCGACCGCGTGGCATACGGCCACGTCGTCGATTTCCTGCTTTTCTACTGGAAAGACTGGCAGTATCCGGCATTCAACGTCGCCGACATCGGCATTACCTGCGGCGCCATCCTGCTGGTGCTGGACGAACTGCTGCGCGCCCGCCGCTCGCGCAGCGCTTAAAATTGCCATATTCCCTTCACCGCCTCGACTGACGGCGCCTCGTGCGCCGGCCCGCCATGCTCGATCTTGCCCGCAAACGCATTGTCCTCGGCCTGACTGGCGGTATCGCCTGCTACAAGATCGCCGAGCTGGTACGACGCCTGACCGAACAGGGCGCGGTGGTCGACGTCGTGATGACCCAGGCCGCCACGCACTTCATCACCCCGGTCACCATGCAGGCGCTGTCGGGCCGCCCGGTATACCTGGACGCCTGGGACGCGCGCATTGACAACAACATGGCGCACATCGAGCTCACCCGCGGCGCCGATGCCGTGCTGGTGGCGCCGGCCAGCGCCGATTTCATGGCCAAGCTGGCGCACGGGCTGGCCGACGACCTGCTCTCCACGCTGTGCCTGGCGCGCGCCTGCCCGCTGCTGGTGGCGCCGGCCATGAACCGCGAAATGTGGGCCAACCCCGCAACCCAGCGCAATGTGGCGCAGTTGCAGGCCGACGGCATCGCCGTGCTGGGTCCCGCGTCGGGCGAGCAGGCCTGTGGCGAAACCGGCGACGGCCGCATGCTGGAAGCGCATGAGCTGCTCACCGACCTGATCGCCTTCTTCCAGCCGAAGGTGCTGGCAGGCCGCCACGTGCTGCTGACCGCGGGCCCGACGTCCGAGCCGGTGGATCCGGTGCGCGTGCTGAGCAACCGCTCGTCGGGCAAGACCGGCTACGCGCTGGCGCGCGCGGCGCGCGAAGCCGGCGCCCGCGTCACGCTGATCACGGGCGCCACCGCCCTGCCCCTGCCGCGCGGCGTGACCGCCCTGCCCGTCACCACCGCCCGCCAGATGCACGACGCAGTCATGGCCAACGCCTACACCGCCGACGTCTTCATTGCCGTGGCCGCCGTAGCCGATTGGCGCGTAAAGAACATCAGCAGCCAGAAACTGAAGAAAACCTCCGAAGGCGGCGGCGCGCCAGTACTGGAATTCGAGCCGAATCCCGACATCCTGGCTGAAGTCGCCAAGCTGCAGGGCGGCCCATGGTGCGTGGGCTTCGCCGCCGAAACCGAAAAACTGGCCGAGCATGCCGAGGCCAAGCGGTTGCGCAAGGGCATTCCGCTGCTGGTGGGCAATCTCGCCCATAAAGTGATGGACGCGGACTCTACCGAGCTGGTGCTGTTCGACGCGCACGGCACGCACCCGTTGCCGCCCGGATCCAAGCTGGATGCGGCGCGCCGGCTCATCGCCGAAATCGCCGCGCGGCTGCCGCAAGACGGCTGAGGGTGCAGGTCAGAGGTGTCTGACACCCTGCGGGAGTCAGACACCTGAGCCGGCCCGATCCTGTCCAGCCGGCCCCCTATCCGGCCGCGGGGCTGAGGCGCGCGTCGGCCGGCCCGCCGCCCTTGATCAGCCTGGCCAGTAGCGCCACCACGGCCAGCGTCAGCGCGACGCGGCCCACCAGGATGATCCAGATGTCCGCGCCCAGCGTCAGCAGCAGGGCCGTATCTTCGATCAGCGAGTGCGACAGGGATATCCAGGCCAGCGCCAAGAAGCGCGTGCGCGCCGGCAACTGGTTCTTGTCGGCTTCCTCGATGATCAACGCCCCGCCATAGCTCAGGCCCAGCAGCACGCCCACGGTGGTGACCGGCGCCACACGCGCATCAAGCCCCGATACGCGCAGCAACGGCATCAGCATGGCGGTGATGGCGCGTGTAAGGCCAGTACGCTCGAAAATGTCCAGCAAGACCAGCAAGGCCACGATGACCCCGTACGTGAACAGCAGCGACATGGCGGTGCCCCGCAGCCAGTCGAGCACGCCGCTGCCCTGGGCGTCGGCGGCCAATGCCGAACTCTGCAGCCAGCCCAGCGATACCGGCTGTTGCAGCCATCCGCCCCAGCGGCAGGCCCAGGCCACGGCGGCCGCGTACAGCACCGCCGCGCCCAGCCGCAAGGCAGCGGTTGCCCAGAAGCTGGCGCCGGCCCGGCGCACGATGGCCTGCTCGACCGGCAGCCCATGGGCAAACAGCACCATGGCGCACAAGGCGCTGAGCTGGGCCACGTTCAGGTCGAGCTGCGGGGCCAACCCGATCAGGGCACCGATGGCGCCATAAACCCCCACGCACACGCCCGCGACCCAGATCATGCCGGCCTCGGGCGGCAGGTCCAGCAACGCCATGGCCGGGGCGATGGTGTGCCCGATTGCGTCGATCCAGCCCAGCCACTGCCCAGCCTGCACCAGCGCCATGACGGGCAACATGATCTTGATCAGGACCCAGAACAGCCGGCGGCTGCGGCGCAACAGGTTCAGCAGGTACGGCATGAGACTATCCAGCAGCGAAAAGAGGAAAGAAAAAGTGAAAAACAAAGAACCGCCAGGATAGGTCAGGCACCACAAAATAGGCATGCATATTGTTGTGTAAAACGAATTTTTATTGTGCTAAGTTGATAATTTCGCACACAAAAATTTCGTCATGGAACTGGATAGCCTGGACCACCGCATACTGGCCCAGTTGCAGCGCGATGCCGACCTGTCCAATACGGCCCTGGCCGGCCGCATCGGCTTGTCGCCATCAGCCTGCCTGCGGCGCGTCGAACGGCTGAAGAAAAGCGGCGTCATCCGCCGCATCGTGGCCGTGGTAGACCCTGCCCAGGTCGCGCACGGGCTGTCGGCCGTCGTCACGATAGAGTTTGCCCGCCACGGGGCCGCGCACCGCCAGGAATTCATGGCGCGCGTACGCAGCGAACCCGCGATCACGCAATGCTATGTGGTCACCGGCGACGTCAGCTGCGTGGTGATCGCGCACGTGCGCGACATGGACGACTACCTGGCGCTGGCCGAACGGCTGTTCGAACACGACGACAACGTGCAGGCGTTCTACACCCACATTGTCATGCAGACCATCAAGCACGAACCCGGCATCCGGCTGTAGCGCGCTACGGCGTGGGGCCGGGCACGACGGCGTGCGCGGCCCAATCGGCCAGGGGCAAGGGCGCGCCGCTGTCGAAGATGCGCGCCAGCAGCAATCGCATTTGTGGCCAGCCGCCACGCCCGCTGGGCCACCGGCGCGGCGTGATGGCCTGCCAGGCGCCGTCGCTGCCGCGCTCGGCCATGACGAACCGGAACGTGTAATAGCCTGCCACCCCCATGCGCAGATCGGTGACGACCAGCGCGTCGCCCAGCGCGTCGTAGCGCAGCCAGTCGTTGGTGAACCAGCGCAGCCGTTCGTGCAACGCGACACCGTCCAGAATGGCGCGCAGCGGCAGGTGCAGCGGCAAGGCCAGCATTTCGGGCGGGCCGCGATCGAGCCAGCCGCTGACGGCCTCGTAGTACTGGCCCTGGCCGTCCTTGGCGATCACGCGCCACAGCAGCGTATTGAACGGCATCGGCGTGGCCAGCAGCGCCAAGGGCTGCACTCCTTGCGCGCGCAGGGCCTGCGTCACCTGTCGTTCGGCGTGCCAACGGCCCGCCAGCGACACGCCCAGATAGACGGTGCTGAACACCAACGCCGCGGCCAGCGCCCGGCGGGCTCGCCGCGTGCAGCCGAACAGCGCCGCGCCCAGCACCGCGGCCGCCAGCGGCAAGGTGTAGACGGGGTCGATGATGAATACCGCCGACCAGCTTTCAGGAATGCGCGCCAATGGCCAGAACAACTGCGTGCCGTAGACAGTGAAGGCGTCCAGTATCGGGTGAGTCACCAGCACGAGAAACAGCGTCAGAAACAGCCGCGCGCCGCTGTAGGGTGCCTTGGGCCACTTCTTGCGCACCAGCCCGGCCAGGACCGCCGCGAGCGCGGTCAGCACGAATATCGAATGGGAAAAGCCGCGATGGTAGGTCATCAGCGACACCGGATCCGGATAGTGCATCAGCACGTCCAGGTCGGGCAGCGTGGCCAGCAAGCCGCCATACAGCAGGGCTTTGCGGCCTTGCGCGCGACCCAGCAAGGTTCCCTGGATGCCGGCGCCCAGCACCGCTTGTGTCAGCGAATCCATGTGGTCGGAGATATGTGCGCGATGAATGGGGAAGGCGCCGCGGCATCCTGCACGGCGGCGGCAGGCGTTAAGATACCGCATCGGCCGTCCGGCCGCCTTTCACAGGACTTCACCATGGCCCTCGATGGCGAACCCAAAGACGGTGATTTTGTACGCTACATCGAAATGCTGAACCGCCAGGCGGGCGGCTCGCCCGGGCAGGTGCCGCCGCGCCAGCGGCGCGTGTCCGGCCGCGGCCGGCGTGGCGCAGCGCAGCCAGCCGAAGCGTCGGACACCTTCACGCCGAGCAGCACGCCGACCGGATCCGCCGAGGCGCCGGCCACGTTGGCGGCGCGCACCGGCCAGCGCCGCATCGCGCTGGGCCTGACCATTGCCGGCATGTTTGCCCTGTGGCACGCCATCAGCAGGCTGGTCGCGGCCCTGGACCGCGACACCATCGACATCGACGATCTGATCCCGGTGGTATTCCTGGCCGTGTGCGCATTCATGCTGTTCAAGGGCGGCAGCCGATTGCGCGCCGCGCAGAACCGCAGCCCGATGCCCAAGCTGCCACCGCTGTCCACCCTGCCCGGCGGCAAGAAACGCCAGGCCTGACCCGGCGGGGCCTGCCCCGCTTGGTGCTAACATCTTCGGCCCATGGCGGCCACGCCAACAGACTTTGCGGAGCGAACGTGAGCAACACCCCGGTCGGACTGACAGAAGCCCAGGCGGCAACCATGCTGAAACTGCAGGACCGCCTCAACAGCATCATCAACCCCCAATGGATCACCGCCGGCTCGCGCTTTCTGCGCGCCGCCTTCGTCGAATCCGCAGAAGCGCTCGAGCACCATGGCTGGAAATGGTGGAAGAAGCAGACCATCGACCTGCCGCAAGTGCAGATGGAGCTGGTCGACATCCTGCATTTCTACCTGTCGCACACGCTGGTGTCGGCCGGCGGCTCGGCGGGCGACGCGGCGCTGCTGCTGGTGGCCGACCTGGCCTCGCCCGACGCCATCGCGCTCGACGGCCGCACTTACCACCTGAACGACCTCGACGTGCCGCAACTGCTCGAACTGATCGGCGGCCTGGCCGTCTGCGGCCGCGCCAGCTACAAGACGCTTGAATGCACGATGGCGCGCTGCGAATTGTCGTGGAACGACGCCTTCACGCAGTATGTGTCGAAGAATGTGCTCAACATCTTCCGCCAGGAAAACGGCTACAAGGCCGGCACCTATGTGAAACTGTGGCACGGCGAAGAAGATAACGTCGTGCTGGCGCGCCTGATGTCCGACCTGGACCCGGCCCGTCCCGATTTCGCCGAAGCCCTGCACGCCGGCCTGAAGCAGGCCTACGCGCAAGTGCGCTGACCAGCGGCTCGCCACTGCCTGGCCGCAAGGCGCCAGGTGAGAGCCGCCCGGCCCTACACTGCTTCGATCACCGATTGCAGGAATTGCTGGGTACGCTCCTCGCGCGGCTTGGAGAACAGCACGCTCGATTCCGCGTCCTCGACGACGTTGCCCTGGTCGAAAAACAGGGTGCGGTCTGAGCTGCGCTCGGCAAAACTCATCTGGTGAGTCACGATGATCATGGTCATCGTGCGCTTGGCCGCCAGGTCGCGCAGAATCTGCAGGATGCCGCCCACCAGTTCGGGATCGAGCGCCGAGGTCACTTCGTCGAACAGCATGATTTCGGGATGCATAGCCAGGGCGCGAGCAATGCCCACGCGCTGCTTCTGCCCGCCCGACAGCTGCGCCGGATACGTGTCCAGCTTGTCGCCCAGGCCCACCAGCTCCAGGTACTCGCGCGCGCGCTGCGCGGCTTCGTCACGGGGCACGCCGCCCACGTAAACGGGCGCTTCCATCACGTTGCCCAGCGCGGTCTTGTGCGGGAACAAATTAAAGTGCTGGAACACCATGCCGATCTTGCCGCGCACACGCCGCACGTGCGCCGAATTGGGCCCCATGGCGCGGCCCTGCGCATCAACCCACATCGATTCGCCGTCGATCAGGATCTCGCCACTGGTCGGACGGTCCAGCGTCATCAAGAGGCGCAACAGGGTCGACTTGCCCGATCCCGACGGGCCAATGATGGACACCGTTTGCCCTGCCGGGATGTCGAGATCGATGCCGCGCAACACCTCGAGTTCGCCGTAGCGTTTGCATAAATTGTTCAAGCGTATGCTTGCGCTCATCGCGAGCCTCCGAATTTTTTCAGCCATGCTTCCAGACGGCGCACGCCCCAGGCCGCAATCAGGCTCAGCAGCAGGAACAGCAGGCCCACCAGGGTCAGCGGCTCGGTATAGCGGAAGGTGGCCGATCCAATGATCTTGCTCTGCTGCAGCAGCTCGACCACGGTAATGGCCGACAGCAGCGGCGTGTCTTTGAACATTGCCACCAGGTAATTGCCCAGCGCCGGCACCACAGGCGGAATGGCTTGCGGCAGCACCACGCCCACGGCGGTGCGCCAGGGCGACATATTCAGCGCCGTGGCGGCTTCGAGTTGGCCGCGCGGCACCGACTCGATGCCGGCGCGATAGACTTCGGCGCAATAGGCCGCATAGTGCACGCCCAGCGCCAGAATGCCGGTGGCCAGCGGCGACATGCGCGCGCCGCTTTGCGGCAGCACGTAGAACAGGAAATACATCTGCACCAGCAGTGGCGTGCTGCGCACGAACTCGATCAGCACGGCCACCGGCGCGGATACCCAGCGCATGGGCGCGCGCCGCAGCATGGCCAGCACCAGGCCCAGCACCACCGCCAGCAGCATGCCCAGCACCGTCGCCTGCACCGTGATCACCAGCGCGGAGCCCAGCGCCGGCAGGATTTCCCAGGCGAAGGCCCAGTCGAAAATTGGATTCATCGGACCCTGAACCTCCGCTCGAGCAGGCGGATGCCCGCCGTGATGACCAGCGCCACGGCGAAATACAGCAGCAGCAGCAAGATGAACACCTCAGTGGTGCGCAGGGTTTCGGCGCGCAGCATCTGGCCGCGGAAAGTCAGGTCGGTGATGGTAATCAGCGATACCAGGGCCGTGTTCTTCAGCAGCTCGATGAGCAGGTTGCCGGCCGGCGGCAGCATGGCGGGAAACGCCTGCGGCAGTACGATGCGCCGCATGATCCGGCCTGGGGTCATGTTCAGCGCCACCGCGGCTTCACGCTGCCCCGGCGCCACCGCCAGTATGGCGCCGCGCACCACTTCGGCGCCATACGCGCCTGCATTGGCGGCCAGCACCACGATGCCCACCGTGACCGCCGGCAGCTTCAGACCGAACAGCGGCAGCACGTAATAGAACCAGAACAGTTGCACCAGCGCCGACGTGCCGCGGAACACCTCCACATAAGCCAGCGCAGGCCAGCGGACCCACCGGTGCGGCGACAAGCGCGCCAGCCCGGCAGCCAGCGCCAGCGGCACCGCCAGCAAGGCCGCCCCGGCCGTAATGCGCAGCGTCATCGACAAGCCGCCGAGCAGCGGCGGCAGCAATGTCGCGAACCCCTCCAATGAGATAGCCACGCGTTATTGGCCGTTGGCCGCGCACAGCTTGGCTGCGGTCACGTCGCCGGGCAGTTCGGTCTTGGTGAAGCCAAACGGCTCGACCACCTTGGCGTGCTCTTCGGTGCCGATGAATTTGGCCAGTTCGGCGTTGAACGCATCGACAAAATCCTGGTCGTCCGTGCGGAAGGCGAACGCGCCGTAGCCGCGCACGCTCTTGCCGTCGATGACCGGATCAGTGAAAGGCTCGGCTTTTTCCAGGTCGCCGGCGGCGGTTTTTTTCATCAGGTCGTTGACCGTCATCGCGGTGGCGGCGTAGGCGTCGGCCCGGCCAGCCTGGATGCCCGACAGGGCGCTGACCACGTCGGGAAACACCACTACGCGGTCGACCGGAATATCCATCTTGCTGGCGTACTCGCCTTCAATCGCGCCTACCACCACACCCAGCCGGGCGTCGTCTTTCTTCGCGATGTCTTCGTAGCTGTGCAGGTCCTTGGGATTGCCCTTCTGCACCAGGAATGCCTCGCCCACGCCGTACGTGGGATTCGAGAACGCCACTTGCTGGCAGCGTTCGGGCGTGACGTACATGCCCGCGGCGATGATGTCGAAGCGCTTGGCCTGCAAGCCGGGAATCAGCGAACCGAACTCTGTCAACACCCCTTCCACTTCGTTGATGCCCATGCGCTTGAGAACAATGCGGGCGATTTCCACGGCTTCGCCGGTAATCTGGTTCTTGCTGCTATCCATATAGGCATACGGAGCCTCGTTGGCGTAGCCGATGCGGACCTTGCCGGCGGCCTTGGCGGCGGCGAGCGTGCTTTGCGCGGCGGGCGGGTTGCTGGCCGCGGGCTGCTGGGCGGCCTGGTCATTGGATCCGGAATCGTTGCATGCCGCCATCAGCCCGAGACTCAGCGCCGCTACGGCCCATTTCGTCGTGTTCAGAATGCGTGTCATGCGCTACTCCCTATCAAAATATTTATGCACAGAATCAATTCACGCGAAATAGTACGCTAATTAATCATTTCAACACAAAGTATATAGCGACAAAAAAGCAGGCCGATGGCCTGCTTCGCGTGCCCGCGCATGGCGGTTACCGGGTGCAGGCCTCGATCAGCGGCCCGCGCTCGGTGTAACCGCCCTGTTACTCGGCGTAGGAGAAGCGCCCGTTGCGAATCACGCCCATGACCCGCGCGCGTTCGTCGAACCCCTGGTGATCGGTCTTGGAAATGTTCAGCACGCCATTGGGCACCACCAGGTCGCGGGTATTTTCGATGGCGTCTCGCAGCGCCGCGCGGAATTCCGGCGTGCCCGGCTTGGCGCCGGTCTGGAGCGCGCGCCCCACCGCAGAATCGAGCAGCATCCAGGCCCCGTAGGCATCGCCGGCGAATTGGGTAAGCGAGTGCGGGCCATGCTCGGCCTCGTACTTGTCGGCAAAGGCCACTGCCACCTTCTTGACCGGATTGTCGTCGGGCAGCTCGCGCGCTACCACTCCCGGCCCCGTGGGGAACAGCGTGCCTTCGACATCTTTGCCACCCACCTGCAGGAATTCGAGCGTGCCAATGCCGTGCGTCTGGTAGATGGGCCCCTTGTAGCCCCGCTCGACCAGGGTTTTCTGCGGCAAGGCGGCCGGTGTGCCCGACCCGGCGATCAGCACCGCGTCGGGTTTGGCGGCCATGGCCTTAAGCACCTGCCCCATGACCGACGCGTCGTTGCGCTGGAAGCGTTCGTGGGCCACCAGCTTGATGTCATTGCCGGCGGCCTTGCTGAACTCATTCCACCAGCTGTCGCCATACGAATCGGCGAAGCCGATGAAGGCAACGGTCTTGATGCCCTTGCGGCGCATATCCTGCACCAGCGCGGTGGCCATCAGCGAATCGTTCTGCGGCATCTTGAAGGCCCAGCGGCGCTTGGGATCGTCGGGCGGCTCGACAATGACGGCCGAGGCGGCCAGCGCCACCATGGGCGTGCCGCTTTCGGCCAGCACGTCCAGGCCGGCCAGCGCCGCGGCGGTAATGTTGGGGCCGACGATGGCGTCGACCTTGTCTTCGGAGGTGAGCTTGCGCAGATTCTTGACGGCGCGGCTGACGTCGGTGCCATCGTCCAGCACGACATAGCGCGCCGGCTGGCCGCCGAGCGTGGCGGGCCACAGGCGCAGGGCGTTGTTGGTCTGGATGCCGATGGCGGCAGCCGGGCCGGTGGTCGAGACATCGACCCCGATCACGACTTCGGCGCGGGCCGACCAGGACAGCATCGGCAGGATGGTGGCGGCGATGGCAGCCAGGCGTAGCAGCGGATTGGACATGGCAGTGATCCGGCAGAGTGAAGGAAGAAAGCGCGCCACGGCGGCGCAAGGCGCTATTTTGCCCCAGGCGCGGCCGGCTTGGGCTGCCCGTGGGCCTCGTACACCATGGCCGCGAGGGTCAGGTCTTCGAGCGCGCTGCCCACCGCCTTGAACACCGTGACCTCGCTGTCGTCGCGGCGGCCCGGCGCGCGGCCGGTAATCAGGCCGGTCAGCGTGCCCCGGATGTCCTGCGGCGCCAGCACGCCAGCCTGGAATGCCGCCAGCAAGTCGCCGGCCTTGGTGGGTGCCTCGTCGGTATCCACATAGACCTCGGCGCCGGCAAAACACGCGGGATCGGTTTCTTTCATATCGGGCCTGAAGCTGCCGATGAGGTCCAGGTGGGTGCCGGGCCGCAGCCAGTCGCCGCGCACCAGAGGCTCGGTGGATAACGTGGCGCAACTGACGATATCGGCCTGCCGCACGGCGGACTCCAGCGAATCGACCGCCTGCGCGTCGAAGCCCTGCCGTGCCAGCGATTCGGCCAGCGACTGCGCGCCTGCCGGCCGCACGTTCCAGACCAGCACGCGCTCGATGGGCCGCACGGCGCGCATGGCGGGCGCCAGCAGCCCCGCGATGCGCCCCGAGCCGACGATCAGCAGCACCCGCGCATCCTGGCGCGCCAGGTACGACGCGCCCAGCGCCGCCGCGCCCGCCGTGCGAAACACCGTAACTACATCGCCGTCGACCTGCGCCAGCGGCACCCCGGTGCGCGCGCTGTACAGTGTGTAGACGGCGTGCAGGCCCGGCAACCCCTGGCGCGTGTTCTGCGGAAAGATATTGATGACTTTCACGCCGAAATAGCCGTGCTCGTTCCAGGCCGGCATGATCAGCGAGGTGCCCTGCGCCCCGCCGGATTCGATAATATGCACGTGCCGCGGCGGCACACTGGCGCCGTCGCGAAATGCCGCGCGCAGCGCCTCGATGACGGCGGGAAAAGCCAGGACGCGGCGGGTCTGTTCAGTATCGATGAAAAGCATGCGGGCCTCCGGTAAGGCCCCATTATCGCTGGCCGCGCACATAACAAAATGCCAGCCGCGAGACTGGCATTTTGCCTGGCTGCAGAAAGGCCAGCTCAGCGGCGCCGGTGATCGTGGTAGGCCGAAATGGTGGGATGAACCTGGCGAGCCTCGTCCATGCCATGCAGTATTTCGCCTACCGACTCCAGGAAACCGGTGACACGCTGATGAAAACGGCGCCATGCGCTCGGCGCCCCGCCGGCCGGTTTGCCCGGTTTCGCGGCTCTGCGGGTGGAATCTTCCATGACCTGCTCCTTGAGAAGAATGAAAGGGAACCACGCCAATTCATCTTAGACCTGAAATTGCTGCCCCACAACATAATTTGATTGATCAACAAATTCGTTGCCAAATAGGTACAGTTCTCGCGGAGGGGCTACCGGATATGCCCTAGCCCGTTCCATCAGGCACAATATTTTTGCATTGCAGCATATGGATTCACACCACTGCCCCACCAGACGGCGCAGGGAGTAGCCGCCCGGCCCGTCATGGGGCGGGATCAGCCCTGGTCGAGCAGATCCAGGTCGACCGGCAGCGCCCGGTTCAGCGCGGCGGCCACTTTGACGCGCAGGTCGTTGCTGTGGGCGCGGCGAATTTCCCGCTTGACGTCGAGCAGTTGCTGCGGATGCATCGAGAATTCGGTCAGGCCCAGGCCCAGCAACAACCGCGTCAGGCGCGCATCGCCTGCCATTTCGCCGCATACGGCCACGGGCTTGCCGACCCGCGCGCCGGCATTGATGGTGTTGGCCACCAGGCGCAGCACGGCGGGATGCAGCGGGTCGTACAGGCTGGCCACGTCGTGATCGCCGCGGTCGATGGCCAGGGTGTACTGGATGAGGTCGTTGGTGCCAATGGACAGGAAATCCAGCGCCTGGGCGAAAGGTTCGATGGCGATGGCGATGGCCGGCACTTCGACCATGGCCCCCACTTCGAGGCGCTCGGCATAAGCATGGCCGCTGGCGTCGAGTTCGCGGCGCGCCGACTCGATGGCGGCCAGCGCGGCCGTGACCTCGTGCATGTGCGTCACCATGGGCAGCAACAAGCGCACGTGGCCATGCGCGGAGGCTCGCAGAATGGCGCGCAACTGGGTGGCGAACATTTCGGGATGGGCCAGGCAATAGCGGATGGCGCGCAGCCCCAGCGCCGGATTGGTGGCCACCGTGGCCTCGTCGTCGAGCGTCTTGTCGGCGCCGATGTCCAGCGTGCGTATCGTGACGGGACGGCCGCCCATGACCCGCACCACGGACGCATAGGCCTGGTACTGCTCTTCTTCGTCGGGCAGCGACTGCCGCCCCATGAACAGGAATTCGCTGCGGAACAGCCCGATGCCCTGCGCCCCCGCGGCCAGCGCGGCGGCGGCTTCGTCGGGCAGCTCGATGTTGGCATTGAGCACGATGTCGATGCCATCCAGCGTAACGGCGCGCTCGTCGCGCAGCAGCGCCAGCTCGGCGCGCTCGGCCATGTACGCCACGTGGCGGTCGCGGTATTCCTGCAGCATGACCGGCCCGGGATTGACCAGCACCACCCCGGCCGCCCCGTCGACCACCAGGGTGTCGCCGTCGCGCACCAGCTCGCGCACGTTGCCCAGCGCCACCACCGCGGGCACGCCCATACTGCGCGCCACGATGGCGGTGTGCGAGGTGGGCCCGCCCAGGTCGGTAACGAAGGCGGCGAAGCGCCCGCCGCGCAGGCGCAGCATGTCGGCCGGCGAGATGTCGTGCGCCACGACCACCAGCGGGTCGTCGCCGTCGAGCGCGCCGGCATCGGGCAGCATGGCCGTGCTGCCCGACAACACCTGCAGCACGCGCTCGATGACTTGGCGGACATCGGCCCCGCGTTCGCGCAGGTATTCGTCTTCCATGGCGTCGAACTGCTCGCCCAGGATCTGCCCCTGCGCGGCCAGCGCCCATTCGGCGTTGTAGTGGCGCTCGGCGATCAGGGCCCGGGTCTGCTCGGCCAGCAAGGGGTCGGCCAGCAACAGGCGATGCACGTTCAGCATGGCGCCGAGTTCGCGCGGCGCATCGGCCGGCAGGCTGTCGGCCATTTGCAGCAGGTCGTCCTGGGCGCGGGCCAGCGCCTGGGTCAGGCGCTCGCTTTCGGCCGCGACGTCTTCGGGGGCAATGCGATAGTGCGCGACTTCGAGCGAAGCGGCGCCCATGACGACCGCGCGGCCGATGGCGTATCCGCGCGCCACCCCCTTGCCATGCAGCGCCACCACGGGGCCGGGCCCCGTCGGCGCGGGATTGGAAGGCGTGCTATTCGTGCTCACCGAATTTGCTGTCGAACAGGTTCTGGATTTCGGAAAGCGCCTGGTCGGCATCGCCGCCCGAGGCTTCCAGCCGGACGGTGACGCCCTGCCCGGCGGCCAGCATCATCACTCCCATGATGCTCTTGGCGTTGACGCGTTGCGCGCCGCGCGAGATGAAGATTTCGCTGCCGAACTTGCTGGCCAGCTGGGTCAGCTTGGCGGCCGCGCGCGCGTGCAGGCCCAGCTTGTTGGAAATGACGATGTCAGAAATAGGCATAGAAATTAGGTAAACACAGCCCGGCATGGCCATTCCCGCCGCGGCATCCGCATGTCGCCGTGGGGTCCGTGCCATGCACCGACATAATAGGGCAAAAAACGGCTGTTCAGTCTACCCGCAAACAGCCTTGCACGCCGCCTGCCAGCGCCTTCTCGCGCGTTTCGGCCAGACTGCGGTCACGCGAGGTCAGGGCCCGCAGCAGCATCGAGGTATTCAGGCCGGCGACCAGGGCGCATTGTGTGCCTTGCGCCTGGGCATCGGCCACCGCCCGCTTGGCGATGTTGGCGGGCGTGGCGCCGATGAGATCGGTCAGCACCAGCACGCCCGCCCCCGAATCGGCCGCGAGAATATCGCGCAGCACGGCGGGCGCGCGGTCGTCGGGCGTTTCGTCGGGCTGGATATCGTGCACGGCCATCTGGCCGGCCCCGTCGCCCAGCACGTGTTCGGCGAATTCGCGCATGGCGTCGCCCAGCGGCGCGTGCACGACGATGACGATGCCGGTCATGCTCTTACGCCGCCGCGCGTTCCAGCGCCTGGGCGAACATGCCCGCCACGTCGAAGCCGGTTTGCTCGGCGATTTCCACGAAACAGGTGGGGCTGGTGACGTTGACCTCGGTAACGTAATCGCCGATTACGTCCAGCCCCACCAGCAGCAGGCCGCGTGCGGCCAGCCTGGGCGCGACGATGGCGGCGATTTCACGGTCGCGTTCGGACAGCGGCTGCGCCACCCCCCGCCCGCCCGCGGCCAGGTTGCCGCGAGTTTCGCCAGCCAGGGGAATGCGCGCCAACGAATACGGCACGGCCTCGCCGCCGATCAGCAGGATGCGCTTGTCGCCCTGGACGATCTCGGGGATGTAGCGCTGCGCCATGATGGTGCGCGTGCCGTCTTCGGTAAGCGTTTCCAGGATGGCATTGAGGTTGGGCTCGGCCGCTTGCAGGCGGAAAATGCCCGTGCCGCCCATGCCGTCGAGCGGCTTGACGATGACGTCCTGGTGGTGGGCATGGAACGCCTTGATGCGCGCCATGTCGCGGGTAACGAGCGTAGGCGCGGCGAGCTCTGCGAATTCGGTGATCGCCAGCTTTTCCGGATGGTTGCGAATGGCCGCGGCGTCGTTGAATACCCTGGCCCCTTGCGCCTGGGCGTATTCGAGCATGTGCGTCGAATAGACGTATTCCATGTCGAAAGGCGGGTCTTTGCGCATCAGCACCGCGCCGAAGCGCGACAGCGGAACATCTTGCGCCGCGCCGGTGTCGCGCCACCAGTGGTGGCCGTGGAGATCGGCGTCGGCCACCAGTTCGATGCCGGTGGCGCGGGCCTGCACGACCCCCGCGTCGATGAACAGGTCGCCCTGCATGGCCACGCTGAGGGTGTGGCCGCGCGCAACCAGCGCGCGCATCATGGCGACGGAGCTGTCTTTGTAGGCCTTCAGGCGCGGCAGGGGGTCGATTACGAATAAGACATGCATAGTATGGACATCCCGGTCGCACGCCGTGCCCGGGCAGCGGCGCGCCAAACCGACATCGTAGCGTAAATGGGCACCCCGCGCCGGCGTGGCCGGCGTGGCTGGCCGGCTCGCAGCGCGGCCAGCCAGGCACGGGCTGGAGGGTCAGCCGGCGGAGTCGGCCTTGCCCGGCGTGCTCTTCTTGCGGGGGGCCAGCACCATGACCATCTGGCGGCCTTCCAGCTTGGGCATGGCTTCGACCTGGGCCAGTTCGGTCAGGTCATCGCGCACGCGTTCGAGCACGCGCATGCCAAGTTCCTGGTGGGCCATTTCCCGGCCCCGGAACCGCAGCGTGACCTTGGCCTTGTCGCCTTCTTCCAGGAAGCGGCGCAGGTTGCGCAACTTGACCTGGTAGTCGCCTTCGTCGGTGGCCGGGCGGAATTTGACTTCCTTGACCTGGATGACCTTCTGCTTGGCGCGGGCTTCGGCTTGCCGTTTCTGTTCCTGGTATTTGAACTTGCCGTAGTCCATCAGGCGGCAGACTGGGGGATCGGCATTGGGCGCGATCTCGACCAGATCCACATCGGCTTGTTCGGAAAGACGGAACGCGTCGGCCAGCTTGACGATGCCCAGCTGTTCTCCGTCCAGACCTATCAGGCGCACCTCGGGAACGCGGATTTCACCGTTGATGCGATTGGCTTTTTCAGTGGCGATGTTGACGACTCCTAAAAGATTTAATTGGCACTGCTTTCGGGTTGAACGACATCCCGTCGGGCGGCGACGTCTTCGGCCAGGCGGGCGGCGAAGTCTTCGAGCGCAATGACGCCGAGATCGAGACCGCCCAGGCCGCGAACGGCAACCGTTCCATTTTGCTTTTCCTTGTCACCCACGACAAGGATGTACGGTACCTTTTGCAGGCTGTGCTCGCGGATTTTACGAGTGATTTTTTCACCACGCAAATCAGACTGTACCCTAAAGCCTTGTTTTTTCAGGGTTTGTGTTATTTGCGCAGCATAATCGGCCGACGGCTCGGAAATGCAGCACACCACGGCCTGCACCGGCGCCAGCCACGGGGGCATCGCACCGGCGTGGTTTTCGATCAGCATGCCGATAAAACGCTCGAGCGAACCCAGGATGGCCCGGTGCAGCATGACCGGCGCGCGGCGCTGGTCCTGGGCATCGACGTACTCGGCGCCCAGCCGCACCGGCATGGAAAAATCGACCTGCACGGTACCGCACTGCCAATGGCGGCCAATGGCGTCTTTCAGGGTGTATTCGATCTTGGGGCCATAGAAAGCGCCCTCGCCCGGCGAGATCTCGAATTCGCAGCCGGTGCGCCGCAGGCTTTCCATGAGCGCCGTTTCGGCCTTGTCCCAGATGTCGTCGCTGCCGATGCGCTTTTCAGGCCGCGTGGCGACCTTGTACAGCACTTCGTGAAAGCCGAAATCACGGTACACCTTCTGCAGCAGCGCGGTGAAATCGGCGCATTCGTCCTGCAGCTGGTCTTCGGTACAGAAAATGTGGCCATCGTCTTGCGTGAAGCCACGCACGCGCATCATGCCGTGCAGCGAACCGGAAGGTTCGTTGCGATGGCACTGGCCGAACTCGCCATAGCGCAGCGGCAGCTCGCGGTACGAGTGCAGCCCGGCGTTGAAAATCTGCACGTGACCCGGGCAGTTCATGGGCTTGAGCCCGTAAACGCGGTTCTCGGACTCGGTCGTGAACATGTTTTCACGGTAATTGTCCCAATGGCCGGTTTTCTTCCAGAGCGACAGGTCGAGGATCTGCGGCGCCTTGACTTCCTGGTAGCCGTTGTCGTTGTAGACCGCGCGCATGTACTGCTCGACCTGCTGCCACAGCGCCCAGCCCTTGGGATGCCAGAAGATCAGGCCGGGGGCTTCGTCCTGGAAATGGAACAGGTCGAGGTCGCGGCCGATCTTGCGATGGTCGCGGCGCTCGGCTTCTTCGAGCATGTGCAGGTAGGCGTCCTGGTCGTCTTTGGTAGCCCACGCCGTGCCGTAGATGCGCTGGAGCATCTCGTTGTTGCTGTCGCCGCGCCAGTAGGCGCCGGCCACCTTCATCAGCTTGAAAACTTTGAGCTTGCCCGTGGAAGGCACGTGCGGCCCGCGGCAAAGGTCGACGAAGTTGCCTTCGCGGTACAGGCTGAGCGTTTCGTTGGCGGGAATCGACGCGATGATCTCGGCCTTGTAGTCTTCGCCGATGCTCTTGAAGTAGGCCACGGCGTCGTCACGCGTCCATTCTTCGCGCGTGACGGTTTCGTCTTTGCGCGCGAGTTCGGTCATTTTCTTTTCGATGGCCGCCAGGTCTTCGGGCGTGAAGGGCCGCTTGTACGAGAAGTCGTAATAGAAGCCGTTATCGATGACCGGCCCAATAGTGACCTGCGCGTCGGGAAAAAGCTCTTTCACGGCATAGGCCAGCAAGTGCGCCGTGGAATGGCGGATCATGTCGAGGCCGTCGGCATCTTTGGCGGTAACGATGGCCAACTGCGCGTCGTGCTCAAGGCGGTAGCTGGTGTCGACCAGCCGGGGCTCGCCACCGGGTTCGGTCACGCGGCCGCCCAGGGCGGCCTTGGCCAGTCCGGTGCCGATGGACTGCGCGACTTCGGCGACCGTGACCGGCCCCGGAAACTGACGCTGCGAACCATCTGGCAAAGTGATCTGTACCATCGAAAATTCCTGGGGAAGAAACGACAAACGCGGCTGTCCGCCGCGTTCCGTCTGATTGCTTGCTTGGGGACTGCCGCCTGACATGGCGGAACCCGACGCACGGTAAAACTAACGCGACATGGGGCGGAAGTTTCCGGTCGTAGTTCGTGTCGGGCAGGGCATCATGCTGAGAACCGTGTGGGTACGGCACGCACCAACGCGCGCCGATCGTCAAAGATTGTAGCATCCCCGGCGCCCGCCGTCCCGGGGCCTGGAGCCGCCACATCAGCAATTGCGTCAGCTGACATCTGAAATGTCAGACAACAGATTCGTCCTATTTGGCCGACACTTTCGCCAGACGCCGCCCTGCCTGGGTACCCTCCGATGACCGCGCAAACTCCATCGCCGCCCCGCCGCCCCGCCACCATGCCACCATTTACGGCCTCCCGCTCTGCTGATCCGGCCGCCCTGCCTCCAGGCCCGGCGCGTCGCTACCTGCTGCTTTCAGGCTCCACCGACCGCCTGCGCATCGCCATCCTGGACGACCATCCGGTCATCACGCTGGGGGTGGCCGCCTACCTGCGATCGCAACCCGACTTCGACATCGTGCACGCGGAAACCACCTCTGAAGCGCTGGTCCGCAGCCTGAAGCACCAGCCGTGCGACGTCGCGGTGGTCGACTTCTACCTGCCTCGCCAACCCTGGGACGGCATGGATTTCATCCGCCGCCTGCGGCGCCAGCACCCGCACATGGCCATCATCACGTTCTCGGCCGGCGCTCCCGCGGAAACCGAATACGCGGCATTCCGGGCCGGCGCCCATGGCTACCTGCCCAAGTCCGCCTCGATGCCAGTGCTGGTCGAGGTGATCCGAGCCGCCCACAGCCGCGGCAGACCCGGCGATTTCATCAGCTACAAGAACGGCACCTTGCACACTGCGGCGCCGCGCCATCCCGACACCCGCCTGACCACGGCCGAAATCGAAGTGCTGCGCCAGATCGCCCAGGGCCTGTCGGTAACGCAACTCGCCGCCCGTCTGCTGCGCAGCAAAAAGACCATTAGCACTCACAAGCGGCGCGCCATGAAAAAACTCGGGCTAGCCGACGACCTGGCGCTGGCGCTGTACCTGAACGAAAAATTCGACCACAAGGCGGGCCCCTGATACGCATGCTCCACATCGACGCCCTGCTGCCACTGTATCCCGACAGCGCCGCCCGGCGCGCCCTGCTCGAACAGGCATTGGCGCAAATCCGCAGCGACCTGTCCGACATCCGGCACGCCATTCTCGCCGGCTGTCTTGCTACCGCCCGGCAGCATGCGCACCGCGCCAAGGGCACGGCCTGCTTCCTGGGCAGCGGTGACACGCTGCCCGCCTTCGATCTGCTGTCCCAGGCCCTGCGAGCCGCAGACCAGCCCCGCATCCGCCAGGCATACGTTCCGGTGGAAAGCGCCCTGCGCGAACTCGAGTCCGCCCTGCGAGCACGTCTGCGCGCCCACCGCGAACAGGGCAATACCCCCTGCCCCGGCGCCTGATTCAGGCATCCAGGTGCGCCCGCATCTGGGACTCGAACCACTCCAGGAATGCGATCAGGCGCCGCGAACGCGGGCGCCGGTGCGGATAAAGCAGCGTTACCGGCATGGGCGGCGCAGGGCTATCCGGCATTACCTCTACCAGCGCGCCGGCAGCCAGCAGATGCTGGACGTCGAAGCGCGGTATCTGGATCAAGCCCAATCCCGCAAGGCAGCAGGCAATGTAATTCTCGACATTATCCACGAGCACACGGCTGGGCAGCTCTATGACGCGCACATTGCCGTCGCGCTGCTGGTATTCCCATGCCGCCTGCCGGCCAAGGCCCGCCGGCGCATAGCCGACCACCCAGTGGCCGCTGGACAGGTCGCCGGGTTGGCGCGGTTCGCCGAACTCGCGCAAATACGCCGGGCTGGCGCAATTGGCCATACTGACATGCCCCAGCGGCCTCGCCACCAGGCTGCTGTCATGTAGCGTACCGACCCGAACCACACAGTCGACGCCTTCGCGTATCAGGTCGATGGCGCGATCCGTGCAGCCCAGGCTGATCTGCAGCCGAGGATGGCGGCGCAGCAGGCCGGGCAGCATCGGTGCGATCAGGCGGCGGGCTATGCGGCTGGGCGCATCAATATTGAGCCGCCCAGAGACCTGCCGCTGGCCAGCCTGAAACAGCTGATCGATGTCTTCGACCTCGGCCAGCAGCAGACGAACGCGGTCCAGCAATTGCATGCCATCCGAGGTAACGCGCACCTGGCGCGTCGTGCGATGTAACAACCGAGCACCCACCTGGGCCTCGAGTTGCTGGACCGCCGCCGACACCGAAGCGCGCGGCATCCCCAGCGCGTTGGCCGCCTTGATGAAGCTGCCCATCTCAGCCACCTGCGCGAAAACGCGGTATTGCTCGAACCTGTCCATGCCGCGAGTCGGTCAGCCGCGGCGCAGTGGCGGCCTGGCACCCGCCAGAGTCAGAAACCGGGTATGCATGCGCCTCCTATTTGGTGGTGTAGCCGCCGTTGATCAGGATGGTCTGGCCGGTCATCCACCAGGTGTCGCTCACCAGGTGACGGATGAACGGCACGACGTCTTCAATGTGAGTCAGGCCGGTAGGCGAGAAGGCCGACAGCGCGGCGGCGGTCTTGTGATAAGCCACGGCCTCGGGGCTTTCGGCCGGATAGAAGAACGGCGTATCCATGGGACCAGGGCCGACCGCGTTGACAGAAATGCCGCGTGCGCCGAACTCCTTGGCGGCCGCGCGGGTGTAATGCTCGACCGGCGCCTTGCTGCCGGCATAGGCCGCGTAGAACGGCGTGAAGGCGCCCAGCAGCGAGGTCACCAGGGTCACGATCTTGCCGTTATCGTTGACGTGCCGTCCGGCTTCTTTCAGGAAGAAGAATGCCGCCTTGCTGTTGATGGCAGCCATCTCGTCGTACTCGGCCTCGGTGATTTCCGTGAACGGCTTCTTGAGCACCTTGCCAACCGTGTTGATGGCGATATCGGGCCGCCCGACCGCCGCGATGGCGTCGGCAAACAGCTTTTCCACCGCGCCTGCGGTGGTGAGGTCGCCCTGCAAGGCCACGCCTTGCGCGCCGCTGGTCTGCACCGCGGCCACCGTGGCCTCGGCCGCCTCGCGGGACGACGCGCTGTTGTAATGGATGACTACGGCGCGCGCGCCCTGCCCGGCCAGGTCGCGGGCGATCAGGCCGCCCAGGTTTTTGGCGCCGCCCGCAATGAGCGCCACCTTGCCGTTGATGGAATGATCAGCCATGGGAAAAGC
This sequence comes from Bordetella petrii, assembly GCF_000067205.1. Lineage (NCBI taxonomy): Bacteria > Pseudomonadati > Pseudomonadota > Betaproteobacteria > Burkholderiales > Alcaligenaceae > Bordetella > Bordetella petrii. The sequence goes on from NC_010170.1 coordinate 2,981,526, forward strand.
TCCTTCGTGCATCGATGGGAGTCTCAGCTTAGAAGGAACGGCGCCGGATGATAAACCGGCGCTGCCTGGATAGATTATCCAGGAAAACCGCCTAATGGTATCAGGCGCGTCACTCGCGCCTGGCCGCGCACGCGATCCCGCCGCCGCGCCTGCTGGCCATGACGCACCATGAAAAGCCCTCCGGAGAGGACAGAAATCTGATCCCAACCGGTTAGGCAGCCAGGATCGGCTTTCGTACCTTCCCTTCTTTTTCTCCGTTGATTCCTTCCGTAGCGCGCAAGATGAACGTCGACACTATTTGCGAGCCAATTTTGAGCGTGCGCGCTCTGAGCTCAAGGCGAAAAGAACCACAACGGTAACGGCATAGATCGGTACACTGCGCATGCTGCGAAACATCATCTCCGTCAGGCTGAACGTGGCATAGCCCAGGGTAAACAACAACCCCAGCTTGGCACCCATGTGAGTCACCGGATCGCTGCTTCCCAAGCGGCGAAAGAAAATCGCGGCAGGAATGAAATACAGCGCGAGGATACTCAACAGCCCCGGCAGACCATACATGGCCAGCGCTCCCAGGAAATCGTTGTGAGGTTCGCCGAACTTGGTTGCAACGAGTTTCGTCACTACACCTTGATCGTGAAGGCGAGCCAGCTCCGCCCGAAAATTCGGCGCGCCGACGCCCGTCAGGGGCTTTTCTTTGAACATCAACCAGGACGCTTGCCACAGCTGCAAGCGTATGCCGACTGAAGTATCGCGGTCCTGATGCTCGTAGCGAGTTAGGTCGTGCCGTACCTCAGCAAAACGGCTTTCTTTTGCATGCCAAGCAAATACAGCACCCGCCACGACAAACGCGCTAAGCCCAGCCACAAATGCTGTCTTCGCACGCAATGACCAGTGGCGATTCGCCAGCAAGAGGACAACACCAAATACGACCAGTAGCGCCCAACAGCTCCGTGTCTGCGATAGCCATGCTGCCCACAGACTCAATGGCACGACGAATATTTTCAGGACCGCTTCCAGTCGGGAAAAACGCGATAGGCGCCCAGGCAACGTAAGGCAGGAAGCCAGTCCGAAGAAAAGCGTCAAGTCGGCGAATGCCACGGCGTTGTACCGCCCACCATACTCGGACACCGCCCCGCGCCCGAGGTCCGGGGACAGCATGATGACAAAAAGCATTACCGAGCCAGCATAGGCGCCTGCTAAGAGGCTCCATTGAACTTGCTGCAACCATCGCCGTGGCACCCGCAGGAGCAACCAAGCCACCGGAATAGCTAGCGCAAAGCGAAGCAGTTTCTCTAATTCTGATGAGCTCCATATGCCCAGCACAGCGCTGTTCACCAACATGACAGCCAGCGGCGTGGCAAGCGCCACTGACATCCAGGACAGCTCACCGAACTCGAAAGGCTCCCAGTGTTTGACTGCGTTCGCGCACATGGCAACCAGTGCGATCAGTGAGCTCGTGTAGATGATGATGGGCCCACCGACGGCGCTAGTCAGCGCCAAGGCAGGGACTAGCAGCGCGAGTATCGCGACACTACGCAAATAAAAACCAGGCATGGAAGACTATTTCGTCGAAAACTGAGGTCTACTGGTCAGAATGACTAACCGCGGCACGCCAGCCGATATTCTGTTCATGGGTGCGTACGAATCGCTTGAATGCTGAAACCACGCTGCCCGGCCTGAGCCATTCGCGCCAGTAGCGGTCGCGTAGGCGCCCCCCTGGGATATAGGCCGGATAGACGATGCAGGAAGGCGCCCAACCAGGACGCCATGCCTTCGTCCGAGTGGGGCGCCCCGTCAAGGTCAAGGTGGGCACGCCAACATTTGATGCCAGGTGACCTATGCCGGATTCGTTGCCAATGAACCAACCGCACTCATGAATGAATTCGGCCACGCCAGACAATGTTGAAGAGTCGAGCACGCTCAAACCGGCGTCAACCAGGCAAGACCAGCGCTCTCGTTCATGTGCCGCAAGAATATACACCGGATCAAAACCTAGACGGCTAAGCCGATGGCCGAGATCCACGAAATGCCGAGCGGCCCAGCAACGCTGTTCGCTGGTAGATGCAGGGTGTATTGCGACGCGCTGCCGGTGCGAGCGCAGACGCCCAGCCATCAGAGGCCTCAGGCCATTGTCCGTCGACGCATTTGGCAACTTCAATGCGTCGCGACAGTAGTCGCGTATTTGGTTGACTTTGATGAATCCCTTACCCGTCACAACGACGTGCGCATCGTAGTAAAAATAGGAACGCGCCTGATCATGCAGCGCATACGCCGGCCATCCCGCGTGCATCTGCGCGGCGCAATCAAAGTCGATTAGAGTCTGGCGGGCCTCGTTTTGCGGCAACGAGGGCCGGATGTCCATACCTGGAAACCAGGCCCGCAAAGCATAGGCGTAATCACCGAATATGGTCACTTCTCGCCCATGGCTAATCAGATTGCGTGCCATCGTCATCATTAACAGGGTATCCCCCAGACGCGGCGCCATGAGCAGTGCGACCCGCTTGGCCTCGGCCAGAGCGCGCACATGGTCAGGTTTGTTGTAAGGGGGCAAGTCGAGAACGGGCTTGATCATATATGTAGCGCGAAAACTGAGCGGCATTGGCGGGCCGCGCATGCGCCCCCAAAAAAACCACGGATGTAACACTCCGCCCCTAAAAAGCAGCGCTTTCTCAGAATTCTGACCAGAACGCCATTCTCTACTTTTTGAGACTTTTTATATCATAATTGTACTATATTGATTCACCCCCTCTCAGCCGCGCAGAACACCGTTTTGGGCGCTGTAGCCAAGGGCCGCGCACGCGATCCCGCGCCCAGCCTGCTGGTTATGACCTGCCATGAAAAAAGCCCTCCGGAGAGGGCTTTTTAAGGGCGCAGAACCGCTTAAAGAACGCGGATCTTGGTGGCCTGCGGCCCCTTGGCGCCTTGCGTCTGCACGTAGCTGACGCGCTGGTTTTCTTCCAGGGACTTGTAGCCTTCGCTTTCAATGCCGGAGAAATGCGCGAACAGGTCCTTGCCGCCGTTCTCGGGCATGATGAAGCCGAAGCCCTTGTCTGCGTTGAACCACTTGACGATACCGGTTTCCATAGTTACTTCCTTAATTTGACAACATGCGAGCGATCGCTCGGAAAGACGATCAAGGAAGGACTGTGGACAATGATGGCACGTTAACCGTGCATGACCGCACGACGATCACGACACTTGAAGATCAACGGCCACTATGGGCGCCTTATGGCCGGAAGTCAATCGAAGTTTCAAATGCCTTGCCGCGAGGGTAATGCAGCATGACCGCCCGCTTGGGAAGCGCTTCGGACAGTACGCGCATCCATGGCGGGTGGCGAGCATCTTTCTGGCGACGCCAGAAAACAAAAAACCGCCCGGCTGAAGGCCTGGGCGGCAATGTAGCGGGCGGGAGCCCACTGGAATTCTGGTAGGCGGTATTGGAATCGAACCAACGACCTCTACGATGTCAACGTAGCGCTCTAACCATCTGAGCTAACCGCCTGCAAAGAAGAAAGATTATATATGGCTTTTATAGGCCACGCAAGCGGTCATCGGCTTGGCGCACGGCGTCGAGCAGAGCGCGGATTTTGTCCGGCGATTTCTCGCCCGGCGCGGTTTCGACGCCGGAGCTGACATCGACAGCCCAGGGACGGCAGGCTTCGATGGCGGTCCCGACGTTGGCGGCGTTCAGGCCGCCGGACAGGATGAGCGGCCGCGCGGCGGCATCGGCGCGCACACCGGCCAGCAAGGCATGGTCGAAGGCCTGCCCGCTGCCACCGTAGCCGGCGCTGTAGCTGTCGAACAGCCAGCCCGCCGCCGCATCATATGCACGGCAGGCGGCGGCCAGATTGCCGGGCGTATCCAGGCCTGGGGCGCCCGTGCGGAATGCGCGCAGAAAGCGCGTGCCGTAGCGGGCGCATTCGGCCGCGGATTCATCGCCGTGGAACTGGATCAAGTCGGGGCCGACCTGGTCCAGCACGGCCTGCACGTCGGCTGGCGCGGGATTGACGAACAAGGCCACGACGTCAACGAACGCCGGGACCGTGCGGCGCAACCGAGCCGCCAGGACAGGCTGCACATAGCGCTTGCTGCCCGGATAGAACACGAACCCGATCGCGTCCGCCCCGGCCTGCACGGCCGAGGCGATGTCTGCTTCGCGGGTCAGACCGCAGATCTTGACGCGGGTACGCATGGCGATTTACTTGAATGCCGCGGCCGGGTCGGCCGCATCGTTGCCATATATATTAGTACCGTACGTGGACTCGATCTCGATCTTGACCGTGCTGGGATCGACGGTGGACACACCGGACTTGTAGTGCATGACGATGCCGGGGAAGACCATGACCGTGACCACCATGGCCAGCTGGATCACAATGAACGGCACCGAGCCCCAGTAGATCTGCCCGGTAGTCACCGGCTCGATGCGCTGACCCGTGACCTTGTCCCGGTACGCGTCCTTGGGCGCGACCGAACGCAGGTAGAACAGCGCGAAGCCGAACGGCGGGTGCATGAACGAGGTCTGCATGTTCACCGCCAGCAGCACCCCGAACCAGATCAGGTCGATGCCCATCTTGTCGGCCACCGGACCCAGCAGCGGCACGATGATGAACGCCAGCTCGAAGAAGTCCAGAAAGAACGCCAGCACGAAAGTCAGCAGGCTGACCACGATCAGAAAGCCCCACTGCCCGCCCGGCACGCTGGTCAGCAGGTGCTCGACCCACAGATCGCCGCTGACCCCGCGGAAGGTCAGGCCGAACACCGTCGAGCCCACCAGGATGAACACCACGAAGCACGACAGCTTGGTGGTGGTGTCCATGGCCTGGCGCATCAGGTCCAGCGTCAGCCGGCGGCGGATCAGCGCCATGATGATCGCGCCCACCGCGCCCATCGCCCCGCCCTCGGTGGGCGTGGCCACGCCGATGAAGATCGTGCCCAGCACCAGGAAGATCAGCGCCAGCGGCGGGATCATCACGAACGTCACCCGCTCGGCCAGCGCCGACAGCAGCCCCAGCTTGAACACCTTGTTCACAATGGCGATCACGAACGCCGTCAGCCCCCACAGCAGCAGGCTGAGCACCACCTGCTCGTCGACCGGCGCGGTGTCCTTCTCTAGCCACTGCGTCAGCACATAGGCCGAGACTGCCGAAATCAGCATTAGCACCAGCAGCGAACGGCCGCCGCGCGAGCCGTTGGGCTCGCGAAACGCCCGTGCCTCTTCGGGCAGCGCCGGCGCCATCGACGGCTTGATGATCGACACCACCACCACGTACAGAATGTACGACCCCGCCAGCAGGAACCCCGGCACCATCGCCGCGCGGTACATGTCGCCAATCGAGCGGCCCAGCTGGTCGGCCAGGATGATCAGCACCAGCGACGGCGGAATGATCTGCGACAGCGTGCCCGAGGCCGCGATCACCCCTGTGGCCAGCCGCCTGTCATACCCATAGCGCAGCATGATCGGCAGCGAAATCAGCCCCATCGAGATCACCGAGGCCGACACCACCCCCGTGGTCGCCGCCAGCATCGCGCCCACCACCACCACCGCGATGGCCAGCCCCCCGCGCAGCGGCCCGAAGACCTGCCCGATGGTCTCAAGCAGATCTTCGGCCATGCCCGAGCGCTCGAGCACCAGCCCCATCAGCGTGAAAAACGGCACCGCCAGCAGCGTGTCGTTGGCCACGATGCCAAACACGCGCTGCGGCAACGCCTGAAACAGCGACGCGTTGAACAGCCCCAGCTCCATACCCACCAGGCCGTACAGAATGCCGTTGGCCGCCAGCGCGAACGCCACCGGGAACCCCAGCAGCAAAAACACCACCAGCGTGCCGAACATGATCGGCGCCAGGTTCGCAATAAAAAACTCCATGATCAGCGACCCTTGTTTTGTTGTTGCTGGGCCGCTTCGCGCGCCTGCGCTTCACGGGCAATTTCCTCGGCAAGCTGCTCCTCGGCGCTCTTGCCTTCGGCGCGCGCCAGCGGATCGGGCGCCTGTCCGCGCAGATACCCCACGCACTTGATCAGCCGCGAAATACCCGCCAGCACCAGCAGCGCAAAACCCACCGGAATCATCAGCTTGACCGGCCAGCGCACCAGCCCGCCCGAGTTCGACGACTGCTCGTTGCTCACGTACGAATCCATGAACATCGGCCACGACAGGTACATGATCAGGATCGCCATCGGCAACAGGAAAAACAGCACCCCGAAAATTTCGATGTAGATCTGCGTGCGCTTGGACAGCCGCGACGACAGGATGTCCACGCGCACGTGTTCGTTCTTCAGAAGGGTATAGCCCGCCGTCAGCAGGAACATGGCGCCAAACATGTACCACTGCAGCTCCAGCCACGCGTTCGAGCTCATCTCGAACACCTTGCGGACCACCGCGTTGCCGGCGCTGACCAGCACCACCAGCAGCGTGATCCATGTGACAGCCCGGCCAACCCGCAGATTCAGCGCGTCTATGCCGCGCGATAGAGCGAGTAATGCTTTCATGATGGAAATAAATATCTGGAAAGAGAATGAGCCCCGCGCCCGATTTCGGCGGAGGTCTGGGCATGCGGGAGGGCCTCGGGGTGTCCGGCGGCTGGGGTCGGCATGCGGCACCCGTGCAGAACCGGCTTGTGGCGAGCGCTGCGGCGGGCTGAACCGGCGATTTTATAACGCCGAGTCAACCCGCCCGTTTGCTTCCCGTGGGCGGCCCGCCTACTTGTTGCGGCCGATGGTGCCCATGAAGCCGTCGAAGCTGCCTTCGGCGACGCGGAACCAGGGGATTTCGTTGTCGCGGAAAGCCACCATGTCGTCATAGACCTTCTTGAACATGGGGTCTTTGGCCGAGAATTCGGCGTAGACCTTGTTCGCCTCGGCGTAGCACGCGTCCATGACGGCCTTGGGGAACGCCTTGAGCTGCGCGCCTTGCGACACCAGGCGGCGCAGAGCGGCCGGGTTCTCGGCGTCGTACTTGGCGATCATGTCGGCCGTGGCGGCCGCGGAGGCCTGCGCCAGCGCCGCCTGGTAATGCTTGGGCAGCTTGTTGTAGACGTCCTGGTTCACGTACAGCGACACCTGCAGCGTGCCTTCCCACCAACCCGGGAAGTAGTAGTTCTTGGCAACCTTGTGGAAGCCCAGTTTTTCGTCGTCGTACGGGCCGATCCATTCGGCGGCGTCGATGGTGCCCTTTTCGAGCGAGGGGTAGATGTCGCCGCCGGCGATCTGCTGCGGCACGACGCCCAGACGCGACAACACGGCGCCCGCGAACGCGCTGGCACGGAACTTCAGGCCCTTGAGGTCATCGACGGTCTTGATCTCGTTGCGGAACCAGCCGCCCATCTGCGTGCCGGTATAGCCGCAGGGGAAGTTCACGATGTTGTACTTCTGGAACAGTTCGCGGGTGAGCTTCAGGCCGTTGCCATGACGCATCCAGGCGTTCATCTGGCGGGTATTCAGGCCGAACGGCACGGCGCCGTCGAAGCACAGCGCGGGGTCTTTGCCAAAGTAATAATACGAGGCGGTGTGGCCGCACTCGATAGTGTTGTTCTGCACCGCGTCGAGCACTTGCAGCGCGGGAACGATTTCGCCCGCGGGGAAGGCCCGGATGTTGAATTTGCCATCAGTGGCTTCGGCCACGTACTTGGCCAGGTTTTCCCCGCCGGTATAGATGGCATCGGCACTGCGCGGGAAGCTGGAGGCCAGGCGCCAGTTGAGCGTGGGGGATTCTTGCGCCAGGACCGGCGCGGCGAGCGTAGCGCCGCCAGCGGCGGCGGCACCCAGGGTGGCCTTTTTGAGGAACGAACGACGTTGCATTACGGGAGTCTCCTGGTTGGAAGCGGTGCATGCGCGCGCCATTCGTGTAAAACGGCCGCGCAAACGGCAGCTCGTGTAGAGGCTGCCGTTTTTTTTTCGTTCGCAATCATATAGGGATTCTTGATTGGTGCCTTCCTGCTGATAACCCTTAAGCAAATGTAAAAGGCGACAGTAGCTGCCCGCTGCCGTCCGTGTCGTTCAGCTTGTATTCAGGCGGATATTCGATCGCGGACAGATACAGCCCATCGGCCGCGAAGGTGGGCGCGGCCAGGCGGCGATCGCGCGCCGCCAGCACGGCCGGCATCCACGCCACAGGCTGGCGGCCCTGCCCTATTTGAAGCAGCGCCCCCATGAGATTGCGCACCATGTGGTGCAAGAAGGCATTGGCGCGCAGCGTAAAAACCAGGAACGGCCCGCGCTCGTCGATGTCCAGGCGGTGCAGCGTGCGCACCGGGTGACGCGCCTGGCATTGGGACGAACGGAAGCTGGAAAAATCATGCTCGCCCAGCAAGGCGGATGCCGCCTGCCGCATGGCCTGCACGTCGAGCGGCTGAAAGCACCAGCCGGCCCGCCCGGCCCACAGCGGCGGGCGGACCCGGCCGCGCCACAACAGGTAAAGATAAGTGCGCGAACGCGCCGAAAAGCGCGCATGAAAATCGTCGGGCACCGGCTGCGCCCACTGCACCGCGATGCTGGGCGGCAGGAAGGCGTTGACGCCGCGCACCCACGATTCGGCGCGCCGCTCCAGGCGGGTGTCCAGATGCACGACCTGCATGGCCGCATGCACGCCCGTATCGGTGCGGCCCGCGCACACGGTGGGCAGCGAGCCGTCGATGCCGGCGAAGCGGGCCAGCGCGGCTTCGAGCGTGTCCTGCACTGTCTGCCGGTGCGGCTGGGTTTGCCAGCCTTGCCAGGAAGAGCCGTCGTATGCCAGCCCCAATGCCATGCGCGGCATGCGGATCAGCGCGGCCCGCCGGGGCGCGGCTCGTCAGTGGGAGGCTGGTCGAGGTCGAGGCTGATGCCGTCGAGTCGGCGATCAAGCGCCGCTTTGTCGAAGACCGGCTCGCCGTACGATTCGTCTTCGTCGGCGCGGCGCGCGCCGGCTCGACGCAGCAGCCATGCCACGATGAGCACGATGATGGCCAGCGCGGCCGTCACGACGACCAGCAGGTTATCGGCCAGCCAGCCGGGGATCGAACCGGGCACGGCTTCATTCTGCGTCTTGCCTGCCGCCGCTGCGCCATCGGCCTGGGCGGCCGCTGACCCGGGTGCGCCCGTGGAGCCTGAAGCATTGGCGGCACTGGCAGCGCCTGTAGCGCCGGCGTTGCCTGTCGAACCTGCTGCACCGGTACTGCCTGCCGCACCGGTACTGCCTGCCGCACCGGCAGTGCCCGCCGCACCGGTAGTGCCTGCTGCACCGGTAGTGCCTGCTGCACCGGTACTGCCTGCTGCACCGGCAGTGCCCGCCGCACCGGTAGTGCCCGTTGCACCGGTAGTGCCCGCCGCACCGGTAGTGCCTGCCGCACCTGCCGGACCTGCCGCACCTGCTGCGCCAGCCGCGCCTGCCGCACCGGGAGTCCCGGCTGCGCCGGCGGCCCCGCTGCCCGCCGCACCCTCGGAACCGCCATCGGCCGCGGCCCCCTGCCCGTCCGCGGCGCGGTTCAGGGCATCGACGTTGCCTTGCAGCGCATTGACGCGTTGCTGGGCGTCACGCATGGCGTGCTCGCTGGAGGTGCGCGCATCGGATTGCGCCTCGTCGGGCGTCGCCGCGCTCAGGCGCAGGCGGTCTTGGGGCGTCGATCCCGTGGCGGCCTGCTGCGCGGGCGCCTGGCCCACCTGACCCGACGCGGCTCCGCGCCCCGCATTGATGGCCGAGCCGCCGGCGACATCGGCGCCCGCGCGGCCGCGATAGCGTGCAAAGGCCTCGGCCTGCTCGGCGAAAATGCGTCGGGCCTCAGCGGGATCGATGGCACGCACGGTGGCCGCGTCCGGGATGGACAGCGTCTCGCCGGCGCGCACGAGGTTCATGTTGTTCTGGATGAACGCCTGCGGGTTGGCGCGCCACAGCGCCACCAGCATCTGGTACACGCTGGCGTCCGGCACCGCGTTGCGGCGTGCAATGCGAAACAGCGTATCGCCCGATCGCACCGCGACGGAACCGGATGTGGCCGGCTGACTGCTGCCCGTGCCCACTCGCGCCGGCTGCACGCCCGCCGCGGCGCCGCGCTGGGGCACCAGGATGGTGACCTGCACCTGCCGCTGGCCGGCGCTGGACTGCAGATTAAGCAGCAAGTCGACCGCCGGCGTGGCCAGCGGTTGCGACGAGACGATGCGGACGTTCTTGTGCGTGGCGTCGGCCCCGTCCTGGATGGCCACCCGCACGCTGTCCAGCGGCACCGGGGGACGCAGGCCGGCGCGCTGCCACGCCCCGGCATCGGCCAGCGAGACCCGCAGTGAAGCGACTTCTTCGGGGGTCAGGCCGTTAAGGGGAACCACCACCTGCAGCGGCGCGCCCGGCGCGGACACCACGCGCGAATGGCCCACGGTGGCCGCTTGCGCCGCCGTGCCCATTGACGCGCCGATAGCCAGGGCCACGGCCCAGTTCAGGGCTTTGATACGACGGGTGTGGGAATAGCGGCGCGAGCGCAAGGTCATGGTGGGAAATCCTGCTATACGTATCGGTTTACCGGCCAATGCTGGCAAAGTGTAAAGGATCGAACGCGATTCACAAATTGGCAAACCGCCGCACGGCCTGCGGCGCGGCCCATATAGCGCAAAGGCACCCGCAGGTGCCTTTGCCGTGCCCTTGCGGGCCGCGCGGTGCCGGCAGCGCGGCGAAGCTCAGGCTTCGGCCAGCGCAATGCGCAGCATGCGCCGCAGCGGCTCGGCCGCGCCCCACAGCAACTGGTCGCCCACGGTGAAGGCGCCCAGGTATTGCGAACCCATCGACAACTTGCGCAGGCGGCCCACGGGGATATCGAGGGTGCCGGTAACGGCCACCGGCGTCAGCGCGCGCATGCTGTCTTCTTTGGTGTTGGGCACGACCTTGGCCCATTGCGTGCCCTGCGCGATCAGGGCCTCGATTTCGTCAAGCGGGACGTCGCGCTTGAGCTTGATGGTCAGCGCCTGGCTGTGGCAGCGCATGGCGCCGATACGCACGCACAGGCCGTCGATGGGCGTGGCCGGCGTGCCGAACGCCTGGCCGCGGCCGAGGATCTTGTTGGTTTCGGCTTCGGCCTTCCATTCTTCACGCGACATGCCGTCGCCCAGGTCTTTGTCGATCCAGGGGATCAGGTTGCCGCCCAGGGGCACGCCAAAGTGCTCCTGGGGCAGCGCCGGATCTTGCTGGGCCTGCAGCACGCCCCGGTCGATGTCGAGAATGGCCGAGGCGGGGTCGTCGAGCAAAGGCTTGACGGACTGGTTGAGCAGGCCGAACTGGGTAAGCAGTTCGCGCATGTGCTGGGCGCCGCCGCCGGAGGCCGCCTGGTAGGTCATGGAGGTCATCCATTCGACCAGGTCGTTGTTGAACAGGCCGGCCAGGCCCATCAGCATGCAGCTGACGGTGCAGTTGCCGCCGATGAAATTACGCACGCCGCGCTTGAGCGCCGCGTCGATGACCGGGCGATTGACCGGGTCGAGCACGATGATGGCGTCGTCTTTCATGCGCAGGGTGCTGGCGGCGTCGATCCAGATGCCGTTCCAGCCGGCGCCGCGCAGCTTGGGGTACACCTCGGTGGTGTAGTCGCCGCCCTGCGCCGTGACGATGATGGGCAGTTTTTTCAGAGCGTCGATGTCGTAGGCATTTTGCAGCGGGCCCGCGCCGTCGGCCCAGGTGGGCGCGGCGCCACCGGCATTGCTGGTGGAGAAAAATACGGGGTCGATCAGGGCGAAGTCGTTTTCGTCGCGCATGCGTTGCATGAGAACGGAACCGACCATGCCGCGCCAGCCAACCAGGCCTACTGCTTGCGTCATGTTCAATGCTCTTGAAGTGAAAGATGAGAAAAAGCCGTCGATCCCATCACTTTATCAAAATGCGGGGTAGAAATGTTGCACTGCAGGGAAAAATCGGGGACGGGCTTTGGAGGACTGGCCTTTGGGGAGGGCCGAGGAGCGCCGGGGGGCCTGCTTTCGCAGGGGCCGGACACTGTGCGATTGAGGAGGCTCTGCCCGCCTCGGTGTCTGACACCTTACGGAGTCAGACACCTGATGAACTATTGAGATGGCTCCTGCGCATTTCTATGTCTGACACCTTACGGAGTCAGACACCTGATGAACTATTGAGATGGCTCCTGCGCATTTCTATGTCTGACACCTTACGGAGTCAGACACCTGACGAACTATTGAGATGGCCCCTGCACATTTCTATGTCTGACACCTTACGGAGTCAGACACCTGACGAACTATTGAGATGGCCCCTGCGCATTTCTATGTCTGACACCTTACGGAGTTAGACACCTGATGAACTATTGAGATGGCCCCTGCGCATTTCGGTGCCTGACACCTGCGGAGTCAGACAGCTGGTGGGCGCCTGTCCGGCGGGCCGAGGACGCCTGTTCTGCGCGCCGGACACCTGTGCGGCCAGGCTGGGACCGGGGGGCCGGCCTGGGTTCAGGCGTACACGCCCACCGGGTGGCGCGCCACGTAGTGGCCGTCGGCCACCTGCACCAGCGGCGCCACCACTGGCTCGTCGCCCACCTTGCGCACCGGGCTGGGAATTTCGTCGACCAGCAAAGAGCGCGCGCGGTGACGGCGCTGCGGATCGGCGATGGGCACGGCGTCCATCAGTTTGCGCGTATACGGATGCTGCGGATTCTCGAAAATGGCGCGGCGCGGGCCGATTTCGACGATCTGGCCCAGGTACATGACCGCCACCCGGTGGCTGATGCGCTCGACCACCGCCATGTCATGCGAAATGAACAGCAGCGAGACGCCCAGCTCGCGCTGCAGGTCGAGCAGCAGGTTGACGATCTGCGCCTGGATGGAGACGTCGAGCGCCGACACCGATTCGTCGGCCACGATGACCTTGGGGTTCAGGGCCAGGGCCCGCGCGATACAGATGCGCTGGCGCTGCCCGCCCGAGAATTCGTGGGGATAGCGGTCGATCATGTCGGGCGACAGCCCGCATTTGTCCATCAGCCAGCGCACACGCTCTTGCGCGGCCTTGCCCTTGGCCACGCCATGGATCAGCAACGGCTCCATGATGGAATAGCCGACCGTCATGCGGGGATCGAGCGAAGCGAACGGGTCCTGGAAAATGAACTGGATGTGGCGGCGCAGGTGTTGCATGGCCGCGCCGCGCAGCGCGCCGATGTCCTGGCCGTCGAACTCGATGCGGCCGCCCTGGCTCTTGACCAGCTGCAGCAGCGAACGGCCGGTGGTGGTTTTGCCGCAACCCGATTCGCCCACCAGGGCCAGGGTTTCGCCGGGGTAAAGGTCGAAGCTGACGCGCTCGACCGCGTGCACACGCTTCTGCACGCGGCCCAGGAGGCCGCCCGCGATGTCGAAGCGGGTGACCAGGTCTTTGACCCGCAACACCGGCCCGCCGTCGCGGCGCACCGTGCTGGCCGCGCGGGTCGCGCCGGGCGCATCGACCGCTGGCCGGGCGCCGGCCTCGGCATCTTCGACGCGCAGCAGCGGGAACGGCGCGGGTTCGTTGGTGCCCCGCATGGCTCCCAGGCGCGGCACGGCCGACAACAGCGCGCGCGTATAGGCATGGCGCGGCGCGGCGAAAATGGCATCGGACCCGCCTTCTTCGACCTTGTCGCCACGGTACATCACCAGCACGCGGTCGGCCACTTCGGCCACCACGCCCATGTCGTGCGTGATGAAGATCACGCCCATGTCCATTTCTTCCTGGAGCTGGCGGATAAGCTGCAGAATCTGCGCCTGGATGGTGACGTCCAGCGCGGTGGTGGGCTCGTCGGCAATCAACAGTTGCGGCTTGCACGACAGCGCCATGGCGATCATGACGCGTTGGCGCATGCCCCCCGACAACTGGTGCGGATAGCGGTCGAGAATGGCGCGCGCTTCAGGAATGCGCACCCGTTCGAGCATGCGCAGGGTCTCGGCGCGCGCCGCCGACGCATCCAGGCCCTGGTGCAGTTGCAGCGCCTCGGCGATTTGCGCCCCCGCCGTGAAGCTGGGATTCAGCGAGGTCATGGGCTCTTGGAAGATCATGGCGACATCGGCGCCGCGCACCCGTTGCAGCACGTTTTCGCCGGCATGCGCCAGGTCGAGCACGTCGCCATTGCGCCGGCGCAGCTGCATGTCGCCGCGCACGATGCGCCCGCCTCCGTATTCCACCAGGCGCATCAGCGCCAGGGACGTGACCGACTTGCCGGAACCGGACTCGCCCACGATGGCCAGCGTCTCGCCGCGATCGACGTGAAAAGAGACATCGCGCACGGCTTCGACCACGCGCTCCGGAGTGTTGAAGCGGACGGTCAGGCCTTCGACCTGCACCACCCTTTTGGCATCCATGCTAGTCATCGCGTTCATTTCTCTTGCCTGGGGTCGAGGGCATCGCGCAGGCCGTCGCCCAGCAGGTTGAATCCCAGCACCGCCAGGAAAATCGCCGACCCGGGAAAGATCGACATCCAGGGGGCCTGGGTCATGAAGTTCTTGGCCGTGTTGAGCATTGAGCCCCACGACGGATTGGGAGGCTGCAGGCCCAGCCCCAGAAACGACAGGCTGGCCTCGGCAATGATGGCGGTGGCGATGGTGATGGTGGCCTGCACGATCAGCGGCGGCATGATGTTGGGCAGGATATGGCGCACGATGATGCGCGTATCCGATGCCCCCAGCGCGCGCGAGCTTTGCACGTAGTCTTCGTTTTTCACGGCCAGCACCTGTCCGCGCGCCAGCCGGATGAACTTGGGCGCGGCCGACACGCCGATGGCGATCATGGCGTTGGTCAGGCTGGGGCCCAGGAAGGCCGCCAGGGCGATCGCCAGAATCAGGAACGGAATGGCCAGCAGTGCTTCGGTGCAACGCGACACCACGCTGTCGATCCAGCCGCCGAAATAGCCCGATACCAGGCCGAACGGCACGCCGACGATCAGCGCGATCAGCACCGACACCAGGCCTGCCATCAGCGAGGCGCGCGCGCCGAACAGCATGCGACTGTAGATGTCGCGGCCCAGCTCGTCGGACCCCAGCCAGAAGGTCGCCGATGGCGCCTTGCGGATCGACATGAAACTGGTTTGCAGCGGATCGTGCGTGGCCAGCAGCGGCGCGAACAAGGCCAGCACCACCACGGCCAGCACGATGGCGGCGCCCAGCAGCGCGACGCGGTTGCGTTTGAACTTGCCCCAGGCGCGGTTGCGGCTGCGGGGCGGCGTGACGGCAGCGGCCGTGGCAGATTGTGCGCTCATGCGTGCCTCAGGCGGGGGTTGACCAGGATATACAGAATGTCGGCCAGCAGGTTCATGACGATGAAACCCACCGCCACGCACAGCACCACGCCCTGCACCACTGCATAGTCGCGCGTGAACACCGCGTCGACGATCAGCTTGCCGAAACCGGGAATAGTGAACACCTGCTCGGTCAGGACGGCGCCGGCCAGCAGCTCGCCGAACAGCAGCGTGACCAGGGTCACGATGGGCATCAGCGCATTGCGCAGCGCGTGCCGCAGCACCACGCGGCGCGGCGACACGCCCTTGGCGCGGGCCGTGCGCACGTAGTCGGCGCTAAGCGCCTCGAGCATGGCCGAACGCGTATGCCGCATCAGGTACGCCGCGATGGCGGTGGACAGCACCAAGGCCGGCATCAGCATGGTTTTCATCGACATCCAGAAGTCTTCGAAGGGCGAGACATAGCCCGACGCCGGCAGCAACCGCCATTTGACCGACACCAGCATGATGAGCAGGATGCCCAGCCAGAAGTTGGGTATGGACATGCCGGAAAGCGCCGCGACGTTGGCCCCCATTTCAGTGGCGGTGCCTTTGCGCACGGCCGCCACGATGCCCATGGGCACGCCGATGATCAGGGCGAAGAACATGGCCATGGCGGCCAGTTGCAGTGTGACGGGCAGCTTCTGGGCGATCAGCCGGGTGACCGGCACGTCGGTGCGCAGCGACTTGCCCAGGTCGCCCTGCAGCACCTGCGACACCCAGGCGCCGTACTGCACCGGCAAGGGGTCGTTGAGACGGTATTTATCGCGCAGGTAATCGAGCACGGCCGGGTCGCGCTCTTCGCCCGCGAGCGTCAGGACCGGATCGCCGGGCAGGATTTTCTGCAGCATGAAGACGATCATGGACACCAGGATCAGTGTCGGGATCGCCACCAGCACGCGGCGCAAGATGATTTTGAACATGGAAGGAACCTGGAATTCGGGTTGGCGCCAAGCGCGCGGGCCGTGCGTTGCGGCACGGCCCGGCGGTCAGGCGCGCGACTCGGCCCCGCTTATTGCGCGAAGGTCACGCCCTTGAGGCGGATCATGCCGTCGGGATAGGGCTTGAAGCCCTTTACCTTCTTGGCCAGCACGAACGGCCAGGGCTGGTAATAGATATACACCGCCTGGGCGTCGGCCTGCAGGATTTCCTGGGCCTGATCGTAGATGGCCTTGCGCTTGGTTTCGTCGGGCACGGTGCGGGCCTGGGCCAGCAGCTTGTCGACTTCCGGATTGCAGTAGCGGCCATCGTTGAGCGCACCCTTGCAGGTGACGAACTGGTAGATATTGCCGTCGGGATCGACCCGGCCCGACCAGCCGCGCATGAGCAGTTCGAAGTTGCCGCTTTGCGCTTCGTTCAGCAGCGCCGCGTATTCGGTGGGGCGCAGGCTGAGCTGGAAGCCGGCTTCAGCCGCCATGGCCTGCACCATTTCGGCGATAGCCGAGGTGGTGGTGTTGTTGCCGAAGGCCAGCTCCGCCTTGACCTGCTCTTTACCGGCCTCTTTCAGCAAGGCGCGAGCCTTGGCCACGTCGCGCGCGGGAATGGGGAACTTGTCGCTATGGTACGGGCTGGCGGGCGGAAACGGCTGGTTGGCCGGATCGAAAATGCCGCCGCCGACCACTTCGTTGATGACGTTGCGGTCGAGCGTGAGCTCGAAGGCGCGGCGCACCCGTTCGTCGGTGAACGGGTTGGTCTTGGCGCGTTCGCCATTGGCTACGTTGAAATAGAACTGCTGGTAGCCCAGGCCCGAAATGGGCGCGAACTGCAGGCTGGAGTCGGATTTGACCTGCTGAGCGTCCGACGGGTTCATGCGCTCGAGGATGTCGAGCCCGCCGGCGCGCAGGTTGGACAGGCGCACGGTGGTGTCGGGAATCGGCAGGAAGATCACCCGCTTGAACGCGTAGTCTTTCGCGTTGTAGTACTGGTCGAATTTGTCGAGCACGATGCGGTCGTTCTGCACCCGCTCGACGAACTTGTACGGCCCCGAGCACACCGGCTTGCGACCCACCGCGCCAATGTCGTCGGAAAAGATCTTGGGCGACAGCATCATGCCGGCGCGGTCGGACAGCGAGGCGAGCAGCGTGGCGTCGGGCTGCTTGAGCGTCAGCACCAGGGTTTGCGGATCGGGCGTGTCGATCTTGGAGATAGAGGCGAGCTCGCCCTTGCGCATGCTTTCTTTGAGCGTCATGGCGCGTTCGAGGTTGGCCTTGGCTGCGGCCGAATCGAACTTGCTGCCGTCATGGAACAAGGCGTCAGAGCGCAGCTTGAACGTCAGCACGGTGTTGTCGTCGTTCCAGGACCACGATTCGGCCAGTTGCGGCACGAACTGCAGCTTTTCGTTGACGTCGACCAGCTTGTCGCACAACGAGGTAAAGACGATGCGGCCGACATACGTGCGCGCGCGATGGGGGTCGAGCACGTCGGGGTCTTCTTGCAGGCCGATGCGCATGTCCTGCGCCACCGCGGCGCCCGACGCGGCTGCCAGCAGCGCGGCGCACAACCCCAGCTTGAAGTGCGTGAGCTTCATGATTTTTTCCCTTGTGTGAGCGTTATGGGTATGGAACCGGCGCCGCGAGCCCGACGCCGGTTCAGGATGCCATGGTTCGGCCTAGAAACCAACCGCCTGGCCGTCGCGACGGCTGTCGCTGGCGGCGACGTAGCCGTGCTCGTTGTCGCTTTCGTGCAGGCGCCAGATGAACTGGCCCGCGCCGAAGTCCATGTAAGGGTCGTCGACGGATTTCATGACGTGGCCCAGCGCGCGCAGGCCGTCGACGGTGGCGCGGCTCATGGTGGACTCGATGTCCAGCGAAAAGTCGCGGTTGACCTTCCAGCGCGGCGCGCAGCAGGCGGCCTGGGGCTGCTGGTGGTAGTCGAGCATGCGCACCACCGTTTGCAGGTGGCCCTGCGGCTGCATGTCGCCGCCCATGACGCCGAAACTCATGACGGGCTTGCCGCCGCGCGTCAGGAAGCCCGGGATAATGGTGTGGAACGGCCGCTTGCCGCCGTCGACCACGTTGGGCGACTTCGGATCCATGGAAAAGCCCACGCCGCGGTTCTGCAGGCTGATGCCGGTGCCCGGCACCACCACGCCCGAGCCGAAGCCCATGTAGTTGGACTGGATGAACGAGATCATCATGCCGTTTTCGTCGGCGGCGCTGAGATAGATGGTGCCGCCCGCATGCGGCCGGCCGGCTTCGAACTGCGTCGCGCGGTCCAGGCGGATGAGCTTGGCGCGGCTTTCCAGGTAGGCATCCGACAGCATCTGCTGCGGCGTGACGTCCATGGTGCGCGGGTCGGACACATAACGGTACAGGTCGGCGAAGGCCAGCTTCATGGCTTCGATCTGGACGTGCTGCGACAGCACCGAATCGACCTGCATGCTGCCGAGGTCGAAGTGTTCGCAGATGCCCAGCGCCATCAGCGCGGCGATGCCCTGCCCGTTGGGCGGGATTTCATGCAGCTCGTAGCCGCGATACGACTTGGAGATGGGCTTGACCCATTCAGGGCGGTAGTTGCGCAGGTCGTCGAGCGTCATGGCGCCGCCGCATTCTTTGCTGAACGCGGCGATTTTCTCGGCCAGTTCGCCTTCGTAGAAGTCGCGCCCGCCGCTGGCGGCGATGCGGCGCAGCGTGTAGGCCGCGTCGGGAATGCGGAAGTGTTCGCCGATGGCCGGCGCGCGGCCGTTGGGCAGGAAGGCCTGGGCATAGCCCGGCTGGTCGCGCAGTTCGTCGGCGGCGGCCGCCCATTTGTGGGCCACCACCGGCGGCACGGCATAGCCGCGCTCGGCGATTTCAATGGCGGGCTCGAACAGGTCGGCGAACGGCAGCTTGCCCAGTTTCTGGTGCAGCGCGGCCCAGCCGGCCACCACGCCGGGCACCGTGGCGGCATCCCAGCCGCGTTTGGGCTGCTTGGCCAGGCCATCGGGGCCGGTGCCGTACTTGCGCTTGAAGTATTCGACGTTCCAGGCGGCCGGCGCCACGCCCGATGAATTCAGGCCGTGCAGTTCCTTGCCGTCCCAGACGATGGCGAAGCAGTCGCCGCCCAGGCCGCACGAGACCGGCTCGACCAGCACGATGGTGGCGGCCGCGGCAATGGCCGCGTCCACCGCGTTGCCCCCTTTGAGCATCATACGCAGGCCGGCCTGCGCCGCCAGCGGATGCGAGGTGGACACCACATTGCGGGCGAACAGGGGAATGCGCGCCGTGGGATAAGGATTGTTCCAGTCGAAGGTTTTCATGGACGCTGCAGCTCGAGGCTCGAAGTTGGAAAACGGAGAAAAGACGATCGAAATTACTCTTGTGCTCTAATTAAATCAATTTGAATAATTGATTTAACGTACAAAATTATTTTATGAGTAGCATTCGCTTCCTGCGCAGCTTCCTGGCGGTGGCCCATCATGGCTCGTTTTCGGAAGCCGCCGAACAGGTCGCCCTGACGCAGGCGGCCATCAGTTTCCAGATGCGCTCGCTGGAAGCCGAGCTGGGCCGCGAGCTGTTCGACCGCAGCGGCCGGCTGGCCATCCTGAACGCCGCCGGGCGCGAGCTGCTGCCCGACGTCAAGCAGCTTGTCGACCTGTACGACCGCCTGAAATCGCCGCGCAACGCGCCCGGCATGCTGGCCGGCGCCGTGTCCATCGGCGCGGTGGTGTCGTGTATGGGCACGCTGTCGAAGGTGGTGTCCAGCATGAAGCGCGAATACCCGGGGCTGGACGTGCGCGTGTTGTCGGGCAAGGCCAGCGAACTGGCCGGCAAGGTCGAGGCAGGTGAGCTGGACGCCGCCTTCCTGGTAGAAAGCCGCCGCAAGATGGCCAGCACGCACTGGACCCCCCTGTACGAAGAACCGCTGGTCGTGGTGGCGCCGCCGTCGGCCACCGGGCAGACAGCGCTCGCGGTGCTGGCGGCCAACCCGTTCCTGCGCTTTGACCGCACCCAGCGCACGGGCCGCCAGATCGACCGGGTACTGCGCCGCCTGGGCGTGCCGGTCAGCGAGTTCCTGGAACTGAACGCCATTGAAACCTTGGTGGAACTGGTGCGCCAGGAGGTCGGCGTGAGCCTGCTGCCGCTGCTCAATGGCTCGAACTGGCAGGCGAGCCCCGACCTGCGCATCTTGCCGCTGCCCGAAGAGGCCGGGCATCCGGCCCGCTGCCTGGGCATGCTGGAACGGCGCGACCACGCGCGCCAGGACATTACGCGCGAGATCTGCGCGCAAAGCCTGGCGATGTTCCGGCTGCGGATGCAGCCTTTGCCGGCTTGACCACTACGAGCCAATTCGCAGCGTTGCTCCACTTCGCCGCCCCCCGCCGCGCGCTGCCGGAGAACGCTCACATGGTTGTCATGTCGATGGGTTAGGGTCTGGCTTCGTCCGTTGACCTGCCCTGCCCGCATGCGCCTGCTTCCGTCACTGAGCCTGCCTTATGCGCCGCGCGCCTTGCGCGTGCTGGCCATTGCCGCCACGGCCGCGGGAGCCGGCCTGTGGGGCGCGATTCTGCTGGCGCCCCAGCCTGCCGACTTGCCGCCAGCCCTGGCCGCCGCGCCGGAGCCCGTGTCGGACACGCAGGCCCTGGCCGCGCTGTTCGGCCAGGATCGCGCCATCGACACACAGGTTGCGGTGCTGGGCCTGATCGCGGCGGGCGCGCAGGGCTCGGCGGTGCTGAGCGTGGATGGCGGGCCCGCGCGCGCCTACCGGGTCGGCGCGCAGATCGCGCCGGGCCTGGCGCTGGCCGACGTATCGCCGGCGGGCATCGAACTGGATCGCAACGGCGCGCGCGTCAGCGCAGCCGCCCCGGCACGGGCCGCCGCGCCGCCGGGAATCGTGCCCGCGCCCTGAGCTGGACCAGCGTTAAACCGGGCAACAGCATTACTGTCATATTCCTGACGCATCATGTTCGCTTCCATGTATGAGCGGAGAGTCTTCGTGCGTCAATTCCAGCGCCCGCGAGCCAGGCAGCAGGGCTTCACACTGATCGAGATCATGGTGGTGATCGTGATCATGGGCATTCTGGCCGCGCTGGTCGTGCCCCGCGTGCTGGACCGCCCCGACCAGGCGCGGCGCGTGGCCGCGCGCCAGGACATCAGCGGCCTGATGCAGGCCTTGAAGCTGTACCGCCTGGACAATGGCCGCTACCCGAATGCCGCGCAGGGCTTGCAGGCGCTGGTGCGGCGCCCGGATGGCGCGCGCAACTGGCGGCCTTACCTGGACCGCCTTCCCGACGACCCATGGGGTCATCCGTATCAGTATCTGAATCCCGGCGTCAAAGGAGAGATCGACGTATTCACGTTCGGACCCGACAACAAGGCGGGCGGAGAAGAGGACGATGCGGACATCGGTTCGTGGGATCTCTGAACGCGGCTTCACGCTGATTGAAATGCTGGTGGTGGTGGCGATCATTGCCATTGCCGCGTCGATGGTGGGCCTGTCGGTAACGTCGTCTTCGGGGCGTGCGCTGCGCGCCGACGCCGAACGCCTGGTCGATGCCTTTGCCGTGGCGCAGAGCGAAGCGCGCAGCGACGGCCGCGCCATCCTGTGGCGCGCCGACGAGCGCGGCTGGTCGTTCGAGCGCCGCGGCAGGCCGGCCCGCGTGTCGGCCCAGGACGACGGTCCGCAAACGCCTGACCGATTCGTTCATGACGAGGTTCTGCGCGCGCAGGCCTGGAGCGCGCCGCCGGTCGGCGTGCGGCGCACGCCGGACCATCCGGTGGTGTTCGGCACCGAATGGATTGCCGATGCGCTGGCGCTGGAACTGACTTCGCATGGCGAGGCGGTGCGCATCGAACGCGACGCGGCGGGCGGTTATGCCATCCAGTAGACAACAGCGCGGCTTCACGCTGATCGAAGTCCTGGTGGCGCTGGCCATCATCTCGGTGGCCATGGGCGCGGCGATGCGCGCGACCCAGGTCATGCTGGACAACAGCCGGGCCATTCGCGACAAGACACTGGCGCTGCTGGCGGCCGACAACACATTGGCCCGGTTGCGGCTAGAACAGGCCTTTCCACGCGCCGGCACGCAGACCATGCCTTGCCCGCAGGGCGCGCTGGCCCTGCGCTGCGAGATGGAAGTGCGCAACTCGCTGAACCGCAATTTCCGCCAAGTCACCGTGCGGGTGCTCGACCCCGGCCGCAACGGCGCCGTCCTGGCCGAACTGACCGGCCTGCTGTCACGGATACGCTGATGCGCGCCCGCCGCCGTTGCGCCCCGCAGCAGGGGTTTACGCTGATCGAAGTGCTGATCGCCATCGCACTGATGGCGCTCGTGAGCCTGCTGTCGTGGCGGGGCCTGGAACACGTGTCGACGGCGCGCAACTGGCTGGGCGCGCAGGCGCGGGACCAGGCGGTGGTGTTGCGCACGCTGGGCCAGGTCGAGCGCGACTTGAACCGTGCCTATGTTGGCGCGCCGGCCCAGGGCCGCGCCGCTGCGCTGCTGCCGCCCGGCATAGAGGTCGCGCAATCGTCCGGCGCGGCGCTGCTGCTGGACATCGTGCGCGCCACGCCCGACGGCGGCCTGTGGCAGCGCATCACGTGGCGCGTGCGCCCCGAAGGCCTGTGGCGCTACAGCGGCGTGCCGGCGGCGCGCTATCCGTTGCCTGAACCCGCCGACGGCGTGCTGGTCATGCCGGGCGCCACCGGGCTGACGGTGCGCGCCTGGGTGCCCGGTCGTGGCTGGCGCGATCCGCTGCAACCGGAAACCGGGCGCGCCGCCGGGCTTGAAGTGGCGATCGAGCGCCCTGGCCGCGGCCAGCCCGAGCGCTACACCCGCATCGTGGTGCTGCCATGACGGCGCGGGCGGCGCGGCAGCAAGGCATGGCGGTGGTCAGCGCGCTGATCGTGGTTGCCATCGTGGCTGCCCTGACCAGCGGCCTGTTCTTGCGCCAGACGTCCGCCATCCGGCAGATCGAGAACGAGCAGGCGCGCGTACAGGCGCGCTGGCTGCTGCTGGGCGGCATTGACTGGGCGCGCCTGCTGCTGCTCGACAACGCCCGCCAGGAAGCCACCGTCAGGCGCGACCAGCTGTGGTCGACACCCGTGCTCGACACCCGCGTCGAAGGCGACGACAGCGGACGAGCCGCGGTGTTCTCCGGTGGCATACAGGACGAACAGGGCAAGTACAACCTGTACAACCTGGCCAGGCGCGGCATGGTGGACCAGACCCAGGTCGAGGTGCTGGCGCGCCTGCTGGACATGCTGGGCCTGCCCGCCACGCTGGCGCCGCGCCTGGCCGCCCAGGTGGCCCTGACACAGGAGCGCCTGCGCGACGGTGGCGCACAGGCATCGCCCGCGGACACGCGGGGCGGCGCAAGCGCCCCGCAACCGCGCGGCATCGGCGACCTGGCCGCGCAGCTGGGCATGGATGCTGCGAGCCGGCAGGCCATGCAACGCACCATGACGCTGCTGCCGGCCGCCACCAAGCTCAACGTCAATACCGCCGAACCGGAAGTGATCGCCGCGCTGGTGCCGGGCCTGAGCCTGGCGCAGGCCCGCGCCGTCGTGGGCGAGCGCGACCGGGGCCGCTGGTTCAACGACAGCGGCGACTTCGCCAACCGTCTGGCGGCAGGCGGCAAACCCTTGCAAATACCGGCGGTCGCCACGACCAGCGAATGGTTCCTGGCCGACGGCACCGTAGCCTACCAACGCGCCCGCGTCAGCATGCGGGCCCTGCTGGCGATTCCCGGACAGCGTCCTCCTGAAACCGTATGGATAAGAGAAACACCGTAAGAAACGTGTTGCGCGTCGCGCTGCCACCCCTGGCGGCCTGGTCGGACTCTACGCCGCTGGCCTATGCCTGGCTGGACCGGCAGGGACGCGCCGCGCGCGGCGGCTCGCTGCCGGCCGCCGCGCTGGCCGCCGCGTTTGCCCAGGCGCGCGTGCAGGCCATCCTGCACCCCGACGATGTGATCATCGCCCCCATCGCGGTGCCCGCCGTCCCCGCCAACCGCGTTGCCGCCGCCGTGCGCGGCACGTTGGAAGGACTGGTGCTGGGCGACCTGGAAGCGCTGGCGGTGGGACACGGCCCGCGCGCCGCCGACGGTACGGTGCTGGCCGCGTGGATGGCGCGCGATGCGCTGCGCGCGGCATGGCGGCGCCTGTCGTCGGCGGGGCTGGCCGTGCAGGCGTTCTATCCCTTGCAGGTCTGGTCCGAAACGCCCGAACAAGCGCGGCCGGCGGCGCTCGACGACATCCGCGACCCACGCTGGCGGGCGCCCGGGCCGGGTTGGTCGCTGGCGCTGCCGCAACTGGCGCCCCGGCAGCCTTCGCGCTGGCGCGGCGCATGGGCCTGGCTGGCGGCAGCCGCAGCGGTGTGGATCGCGGGCCTGAACCTGTACGCCGCGCAGCTCCGCCACGAAGCCACGCGGCTGCGCGAACGCATGGAACAGGATGTGCGCGACGCGCTTCCGGATATTCCCGTCGTGCTGGACCCCGTGCGCCAGGCCCGGCAGGCCCGCGATGCGTTGCGGGCCGGCCAGGGCGAAGCCGCGGGCAACGATTTGCTGTCACTGGCGCGCGTGGCCGTGCAAGTGCTGCCCTTCGCGGCCGACACGGTCGACCGGCTGGAATACGGCGACGGGATACTGACCCTGCGCCTGCGCGACAGCAACGCCGCCGCATCCGGCGGCGGCAAGGCCGCCGACCGGCTGGCCGACACAGCCGCCATACTGCAACGCGCCGCAGCGTTGAGCGCGCGCGTAGAGCGCGACGACAGCGGCGCGTGGCGCATCCAGCGAGCCCAGCCATGAATGCCATCGCATCCTTGCGCGGCAAACTGGCTCCCTGGGCGGCGCGCGCGGCCGCCTGGCGCCAGCGCGCCCTGTCCTGGTATGCGCTGCGGCCCCGGCGCGAACAGCGGTTGCTGGCCTGCGCCGGCGCGCTGCTGGCCGCCGCGCTGGTTTTCCTGCTGCTGGTTGAACCTGCCTGGTCTACCATGACGCGGACCAGGCAGGAACTGCCCGACCTGCGCGCGCAAACCGCCACGGTGGCCGAACTGACGGCCCAGGTGCGCGCCCTGCGGCGCCGTGATGCGGGCGCCGCAACCGCCAGCCCCAGCCCCGGCGAGCTGACCGCCAGCCTGCGCCGCGAGGGGCTGCCGGACAGTGTCTGGTCGCTGGAACTAAGCACGGCCAAAGCCCCGCAGCCGAACGCTGAAGCCGCCGCACCCGCTTCCGCCATCAGGCTGAACCTGCGCGAAGCGTCCGCGGCCGCGCTGTTCCGCTGGCTGGACACTGCGGCGCGCGACTGGCGGCTGTCGGTGGCGGATGCCGAGCTCGCGCGCGCAACAAACCCGGCAGGCCAACGGTTGCCCGGCCGCCTGAACGGCGCCCTGACCCTGCTGCCCGCCCCTGGCCCATGATGCGCCGCCTGTTGCCCACGAGCTTTTCGCCGCCGCTGGCGGCGTTGGCGCTGTGCTGCGCGCTGCTGGCGGCGCTGGTGGTGCTGCCGGCGCGCTGGCTGCTGCTGGTCCAGCCCGACGACGCGATGGCGGCACTGGCCGATGCCGACGGCACCCTGTGGCGCGGCAGCGCCCGCGTGGCGTTGGGCCCGCCAGGCGCCCGCCGCTTATTGCCCGAGCCGCTGCACTGGCAATGGCGCCACGGCGCGCTGGAAATTTCACATGCGTGGTTGCGCGGCCCCGTGCGCGCGCAGCCAGGTTGGTCCGGCATCGCCGTGTCTGGCCAGAACCTGCGCTTACCCGCCGCAACCCTCGCGGCATTCGGCGCGCCGCTGAATACCGTGGCCCCCGGCGGCCAGCTCGAGATCGACTGGCAGCCCTTCGTGCTGGGCCACCTGTCCGCCGGCGGCGCCCTGGCGACCGCCCGCTGGACCAATGCCAGCTCCGCCCTGTCGCACGTGCGGCCGCTAGGCGACTACACCTTGCGCATTACGGCCGACCAGGACACGCTGCGCCTGGCGCTGGGCACCGATTCCGGCGTGCTGTCGGTCACCGGACAGGGCCGGCTGCGGCATGGCCGCCTGCGCCTGCGCGGCGAGGCCGCCCCAGCCGACAACGCCACCCCACCCCAACGCGCCGCCCTGGCCGGCCTGCTGAGCGCCCTAGGCCCGGTATCGAACGGCAAAACCCACTTCAGCACCCCACCCTGACCCAGCCACAGCCTCGTCAACACCGGCTGGTGCGCCTAACACCCACAGCTGCGCGCGCCCTCTTTGAATACACCGCCCCCAGTCCCGCGGCATCCGGCCACGCGCGGGCGGCGCGTTGGGCGGCGGGGCAGCCTGCGCAGCAGGCCGAGGGCGCGTGGTTGCGCCCGAGCCCGACGCACGGGCGCCGCCCGCGCGTGGCCGGATGCCGCGGGACGACGCAAGAACTCACCCCCCCCGCAAAGAACCCCTCCTTCCCCTTAACCCTCCCGAGTCACCCGCAAAATCTCCTCCGGCGCGGTCACCCCCGCCGCGACCCAGCGCTGCCCATCGTCCCGCAACGTCCGCATGCCGCTGCGCAAAGCCTGAGCCCGCAGCGCCTGCTCGTCGCGCCCCTCGTGAATCAGGCGGCGCACCTCGTCATCCACTTTGAACAGCTCGTGAATTCCCGAGCGCCCGCTATAGCCGGTGTGATTGCAGGCTTCGCAGCCCACCGGCCGGTACACCACCCGCCCGTCCGGCAGCGTGTCGGGCCGGCGGCACTGCTGGCACAAGCGGCGCACCAGCCGCTGCGCCAGCACGCCCAGCAGCGACGACGCCAGCAAAAAAGGCTCGACCCCCATGTCCACCAGGCGCGTCACGGCCGAAGTCGCATCATTGGTGTGCAGCGTGGCCAGCACCAGGTGGCCCGTCAGCGAGGCCTGCACGGCGATCTGCGCGGTTTCCAGGTCGCGGATCTCGCCGATCATGATCACGTCCGGGTCTTGCCGGAGAATGGCCCGCAGCGCCAGCGCGAAGGTCATGTCGATCTTGGCGTTGACCTGCGTCTGGCTGATGCCGGGCAGGTCGTACTCAATAGGGTCTTCTACGGTCAGGATATTCGTGGTGGAGGCGTCCAGCCGCGCCAGCGCCGCGTACAGCGTGGTGGTCTTGCCGCTGCCGGTGGGGCCCGTCACCAGCACGATGCCGTGCGGCTGGCGGATCAGCTCGTCGAGCTGGGCCAGCACCCGCGGGCTCATGCCCAGTTTGTCGAGCCGCAGCCGCCCGGCCTCTTTGTCGAGCAGGCGCAGTACGGCACGCTCGCCATGCCCGGTGGGCAGCGTCGATACCCGCACGTCGATGGGCCGTCCGCCCACGCGCAGCGCAATGCGGCCGTCCTGCGGCAGGCGCTTCTCGGCGATGTCCAGGTTGGCCATGATCTTGATGCGCGATATCAGCGCGGAATGCAGCGCCTTGCGCGGGCTGACCACATCGCGCAGCACGCCATCGACCCGATAGCGCACCACCGAATGATTCTCGTACGGCTCGATGTGCATGTCGCTGGCGCCGTCGCGCGCGGCCTGCGTGAACAGCGCGTTGATCATGCGGATCACCGGCGCGTCGTCCTGCGTTTCGAGCAGGTCGGCCACCTCGGGAATATCCTGCAGCAGCCGGTCGAGGTCGATCTCGTTCTCGGCCACGCCGATCACCGATGCCGCGTCGGCGGTGTCGCTGTAGGCGGTGTTAAGCAGCGTGTCGAGCGCTTCGTCGGACACCTCGATCACCGGCACCTGGCCATGGCAGCGCAAGACCTCGCGCACCGCCCAGGCCGGCGTGCGCGCGCTGACGGTCAATTGCGATGCGCCGGGCCGCAACAACAACACCGCCCGCTGCGCGCGAGCCCAGCTGTACGGCAAGGGATAGGCATTCACAGGTGCGTCACCAGCTCGGCGCGATAGCCCAGCTCTTTGAGCAGCGCCACCGCCGTATCAACCGTGGTGGCGTCGCGCGCCACATCGGATCGCACCACATAGCCCTGCCCGCCCGGGCCAACCTGCACGTAGGCGCTCAGCCCGCTGATGCGCACGCGCCTGGCGATGCCATCGGCTTCGGCCTCGCTGGCCGTCATTGCCACCTGCAAGATCGTGGTGTCCTGGCGGGTTTCGGCATACAGGGCCGACGGGTCGGTAGCGATGCTCACGCCCAGCGGCAGGTTGGCGCGTATCGGGCGGCCAGGGTCCGAACCGCCCGGCGGCGCCGGCAGCTGGCGCACCCGGAACGTCTGCGTGGTGGCCGGCGGCTGGCGTCGCAGCGTGTCGGCCGCGGCCTCGGGACGCAAATCATAGTCGGCGCCGCCCACGGCCTGCACGCGCGCCGGGGGCAACAAGGGCGCCTGCACGTCGGGCAACAGCCAATGCTTGCCTGGTTGCGCCTGGCTTTGCGCGCGGCGCATATAGTCGTAGCGGTTCAGGGTGACATTGGCGCTGTCGCGCGCATCGCGCACCACGAACGGCCGCAAGAAAACCATCAAATTACTCTTGGTGCGCTGGCGCTTGTCGTAGCGAAACAAGGCCCCCAGCAACGGAATCGAACTCAAGCCCGGCACTGCACTGGTGGTGGACGTAACCCGGTCTTCCAGCAGGCCGCCCAGCACAATGATCTGCCCGTCGTCAACCAGCACGCTGGTGTCGATGGCCCGCTTGTTGGTCACCAGCCCGGTGGTCTCGCTGGAGCTTGCCTCGTCGATGCTGCTGACCTCCTGGTAGATATCCAGCTTGACCGCGCCGCCTTCCGAGATCTGCGGGCGAATGTTCAGCTTCAGCCCGATGTCTTCGCGTTCAATGGTCTGGAACGGATTATTGCTGCCGGCGCTGCCGGACGTGACGTACTGGCCGGTGACAAAGGGCACGGTCTTGCCCACCAGGATGCTGGCGGGCTCGTTATCGAGCGTCAACAGGTTGGGAGTGGACAGAATGTTGGCTTCGCCGCTGTTCTGCAGCGCGCGCGCCAGCACGTTCAGGTTGATCACCTGGTTGCCCAGCACGTCGACGGTGCCCTTGACCAGGCCCAGCGTCAGGCCGCGGCCCAGCGCGTCAAGCGTGGTCGCGCCCGTGCCGGCGCTGCCTATACCGCTGCCGCCCAGATTGGTGCCGCCGATAAAGCCGCTGCCGTCCAGGCTGCCGGCGCCCGTCATCCACTGGATGCCGAATTCGGCCGCCTTTTCCTGGCTGACTTCGACGATCAGGCTTTCCACCAGCACCTGCGCCCGGCGCTGGTCGAGCTGGTCGATCACCTCGCGCAGGCTGCGGTACAAAGGCTCGGGCGCCGAAATTATCAGAGTGTTGGTGGAGGGATCGGCCTGCACCGTGGCGCCTCCGCCCGAATAGGACACTGCATCGCCCGCGCCGTCGTCATCGCGCTCGATGGGTTGCTGGTTGAACGCCCCTCCGCCCGAGCTGCCCGAACTGCCGCTGGCCATGCCCACCGGCGTGCCAGAGGTGCGCGGCGCGGACGCACGGCCGCCTGCCCTGCCCGCGACGCCCATGGCGCTGCCGCCAGCCCCGCCGCCCTCGCGCCCCGCGCCGTTCAAGGCCTGGCTGGCCAGCAAGCCGCCCAGCACCTCGGCCATGCGCGAGGCCTGCGCGTTGCGCAGGTACACCACATGCAAATTGCCGGGTCGCGCCTGCTCGGAATCCAGCTTGCGGATTAGGTCGCGCGCCAGGCGGGTGCGGGCCGGGCTGCCCGCGCGCACCAGCACGCTGTTGGTGCGCGGGTCCGCCACCATGGCAATGCGCTGGGCGGTATCGCCGCCCTGCGCATCGAGCAACTGCGTGGCCAGCGAGGCAAGGTCGCTGGCCACCCCATACTTCACCGGCACCACATCGGTATCGATGGCGCTGGGCACGTCCACCTTGGCAATCACGCGGGCGATGCGTTCCAGGTTGTCGGCATAGTCCGTGACGACCAGCGTGTTGTTGCCCGGATAGGCGTTGATGGGATTGTTGGGAGGCACCAGCGGCCGCAGCACCGGCAGCAAGTTGGCGGCGTTCTCGTACTTGAGCGAGAACACCCGCGTTACCACTTCGCTGCCGCGCGCGCCGCGGGCGAAGTCCGCCATGGGCATCGGCCCCGCCGCGCCGCGGGCCGCGTCGGCAACGACCGCGCTGCCTTGCAGCTTGGCGTCGGCCTCGGGCACCACGCGCGTCACCCCGTCGACCTCGACGATGGCAAAGCCCTGCATGCGCAGCGCGCCGGCCAGCATCGTCAACGCCGTGTCGCGATCGACCGGCCGTTCCGACACGAGCGTCAGCTTGCCTTTGACGCGCGGATCCACCAGGTAATTGCGCTGCGTGAACAGCGACAGCGCGCGCAGCACGGCCGGGATGTCGGTGTCGACGAAGTTCAGGCTGACATGCTGATCGGCGGGCCGTGCCTGCGCCAGCGCGGGCAACGGCAATGCCATCGCACACGCGGCGGCAAGCAGGACGGCCAGGGAAGTTTTTCTGAAGCGGCGCATGGGTTCTCGACAGCGAGGACAGTGAATTTGCGGCCGAGTATACGGGGTACCCCTGCAACACTACGGTCATAATTCGCGCTCAATGTGGCGGCTTGAAAACCCTTGAAATCACGAGCTTTTTCGCATGCCGTCGTTCCGCTACGAAGCCACCGACCTGGTGGGAAAAATCATCCATGGCACGCTCGATGCCGACACCGAGCGCAGCGCGCGCAACCAGCTGCGCGCGCGCGGCCTGCTGCCGCTGTCGACCACGCCGGCGGCATCGCGCCAGGGCGGCTCGCGCCTGCAGCGCCGCTTGTCCGACGGCGAACTGGCGTGGCTGACGCGCCAGTTGGCCAGCCTGCTTGCCGCGCGCCTGCCGCTGGATGCCGCGCTGAACGCCACGCTGGAACAGGCCGAAAGCCGGCACGTGGCCGGCGCGCTGGCCGGCGTGCGCGACGAAGTGCGGGCCGGCTACCGCCTGGCCGATGCGCTGGCCACGCGGCCGCGCGATTTTCCCGAAATTTATCGCGCGCTGGTCGCGGCGGGCGAAGAATCGGGCGACCTCGCGCAGGTGATGGAAAAGCTGGCAGGCTACATCGAAGAACGCAATGCACTGCGCGGCAAAGTGATGACGGCGTTCATTTATCCCGCGGTGGTCGCGTGCGTGTCAGTGGTGATCGTGGCGTTCCTGTTGGGCTATGTGGTGCCGCAGGTCATCACGGCGTTCGACCACGCCCACCAGCAGTTGCCGCTGCTCACGCGCATCATGCTGGCGTTAAGCGATTTCGTGCGTCAATGGGGCTGGGTCGCCGCCGTTGGCATTGTCGCGGCAAGCACGCTATGGCGAGCCGCGCTGCGCGCGCCGGCGCGCCGCGAGGCCTGGCATGCCCGTCTGCTGCGCCTGCCGCTGGCCGGGCGTTTCGTGTTGGGCGTGGATGCGGCGCGCTTCGCTTCCACGCTGGCGATCCTGAGCGGCAGTGGCGTCAGCCTGCTGGGCGCGCTGAACGCGGCGCGCCGCACCCTGGGCAATGACCGCCTGCGCCGCGCGGTGGACGAGGCGGCCGAACGCGTGCGCGAAGGCGCTCCGCTGGCCTCGGCGCTGGCCGCGCAAAAAGTGTTTCCGTCGTTGCTGATCCACCTGATCGCCAGCGGCGAAAAAACCGGCCGCCTGCCCGAACTACTGGAGCGCGGCGCGCAGAACCTGTCGCGCGACCTGGAGCGGCGCGCCATGGCCATGACGGCATTGCTGGAGCCGCTGCTCATCTTGCTGATGGGGGGCTTTGTGCTGCTGATCGTGCTGGCGGTGATGATGCCGATTCTGGAGATGAATCAGCTGGTCAGGTAGCCCCCGAAGCGCCGCGCGCTTGCCCGATAACAAGCTACAGGGCTTGCTCGCCGTTTTCGCCGGTGCGGATGCGGATGGCCTGCTCCACCGGGGTGACGAAGATCTTGCCGTCGCCGATCTTGCCGGTGCGGGCCGCCTTGATGACAGCTTCGATGGCGGGCTCGACCATGTCGTCCGCCAGCACGACCTCGACCCGGATCTTGGGCAGGAAGTCCACCACGTATTCAGCGCCCCGGTACAGCTCGGTATGCCCTTTCTGGCGGCCGAAGCCCTTGACCTCGGTGACCGTCAGGCCGCTGACGCCGACCTCGGCCAGCGCTTCGCGCACTTCGTCGAGCTTGAAGGGTTTGATGATGGCAGTGACTTGTTTCACGTTGGTGTGGTCCTGGATGTGAGCGAATGGCGGCGCGGGTTCAAACGGTTTCCCGGAATCCGTTGGTGACAGGATAGCGCCAATCCCGGCCGAAGGCGCGCGGCGTGATGCGCGGCCCTGGCGGCGCCTGGCGGCGCTTGTATTCGTTGATGCGGATCAGCCTTACCACCTGCTCGACCGCCGGCCGCGGGAAGCCCGCGGCCACGATCTCGGCGGCCGACTGGTTGCGTTCCATGTAGCGTTCCATGATGCCGTCGAGGATGTCGTACGGCGGCAGGCTGTCCTGGTCGGTCTGGTCGGGGCGCAGCTCGGCCGAGGGCGGGCGCGTGATGATGCGGCGCGGAATGACTTCGTGCTCGCGGTTGCGCCATTCGGCCAGGCGGTACACGAGCGTCTTGGGCACGTCTTTGATGACCGCGAAGCCGCCGGCCATGTCGCCATACAGCGTGCAATAGCCGGTGGTGAGCTCGGACTTGTTGCCCGTGGTGAGCACCAGGTGGCCGGTCTTGTTGGACAGCGCCATCAGCAGCGTGCCGCGCACCCGCGCCTGAATGTTCTCTTCGGTGGCATCGACCGGCAGGCCGGCGAACTGCGGCGCCAGCATGGCCTCGAAGGCGTCGACCGCCGGGCCGATGGCGATATCGTCGTGGCGCACGCCCAGCCGCTGCGCCATGTCGCCGGCGTCGGTCTGCGAGATGTCGGCCGTGTAGCGCGACGGCATCATCACCGTGCGCACGTTGGCCGCGCCCAGGGCGTCCACCGCCACCGCCAGCACCACCGCCGAATCGATACCGCCGGAAAGCCCGATGATGGCGCCGGGAAAGCCGTTCTTGCCCAGGTAGTCTCGCACGGACAGCACGAGCGCATTCCAGACCTGCTCTTCGAGGCAGTACGGAGCCACGTCGGCATGGCGCGACAGCGGACGCACGGCGCCCGCGGCGTCGACCTCGACCACGTCCACGCCTTCGGTGTAGTCGGGCAGCCGCGCCGCCGGCTGGCCCTGCGCGTCGAGCGCGAACGAGGCGCCGTCGAACACGAGTTCATCCTGGCCGCCCACCAGGTTGGCGTAGACCACGGCGCAACCGGTGTCTTGCGCGCAGCGGCGCGCCACGCGCAGGCGCTCATCCTGCTTGCCGGTGTTGTAGGGCGACGCGTTGGGCACCAGCAGCACTTGCGCGCCAGCCTGCGCCGCGGCGCGCGGGGCGCGCTCGAACCACATGTCTTCGCAGATGTTCACGCCGAAGCGCACACCCTTGACCTCGAACACCAGGGGTTGGTCGGCCTCGGCGAAGTAGCGCTGTTCGTCGAACACCGAATAGTTGGGCAGCTCGCGCTTGCAATACACGCCCACGACCCGGCCCTCGCAGAGCACCGTGGCGGCGTTGTACAGTTTGCCGCCGCGGGCCAGCACGTGCCCCACCAGCAGGTGCAGCCCGGCCAGGCCGGCGGTGTCGCGGCGCAACTGGTCGAGCGCGGCTTCCTGGGTTTCGACGAAGTGCGGCCGCAGCAGCAGGTCTTCGGGCGGATAGCCGGTCAGCACGAGCTCGGGGGTGACCAGCACGTCGGCGCCCTGTTGGTGCGCCGAATGGGCAGACTGCAGCACGCGGGCAGCGTTGCCCTTGATATCGCCTACACAGGCGTTGATTTGCGCAATTGCAACGCGGGCAGCGCTCATGGACGACGGTTCCGGATCGGTTGAGAAATAGAACGAAAATTATCGCACGCCGGCGCCCGCGTCCGCCCCCGGGCGGGCGCCGGCGTCTGCCAGCGCCCGCTCGCGCGCCATGTCGCGCCGCAGCGCCTGGCCCAGGCCTTCGCCCATGGCGCCGATGTCGGCCCCCGAGGGCTGCTGGTACAGCCGCAGGCCCAGCTCGGGCAGGATGGCCAGCAGGTGATCGAACACATCGCCCTGGATGCGCTCGTACTCTACCCAGGCCGTCAACGCGGTAAAGCAATAGACTTCGATGGGAATACCGTCGGACTGCGGTTCCATCATGCGCACCATCATGGACATGTCCTGGCGGATTTCCGGGTGCCGCTTCAGGTAGGCCAGCGCGTAGGCCCGAAACGTGCCGATGTTGGTCAGCCGGCGCCGGTTGACCGGCAACTGGGCCAGTTCTGCGCCCAGTTCGCTGTTGGCCTGCCGCAGGTCGGACTGCTTGGCTTCGAGGTAATCGTGCAGCAGCCGGAAGCGCATCAGGCGCTCGGGCTCGTCGTCGGCCAGGAAGCGCACGCTGGTAGCGTCGACCCTCAGGGTGCGCTTGATCCGGCGGCCCCCGGATTCGAACATGTGGCGGTAGTTGCGGTAGCTTTCCGAGAACAGCTTGTAGGTGGGCACCGTGGTGACGGTGTTATCCCAGTTCTGCACCTTGACGGTGTGCAGCGCGATGTCGCGCACAAAGCCGTCGGCGTTGGACTGCGGCATCTCGATCCAGTCGCCGATGCGCAGCATGTCGTTCGAGGTGAGTTGGGTGCTGGCCACCAGAGACAGCAGCGTGTCTTTGAACACCAGCAGCAGCACCGCCGACAGCGCGCCCAGGCCGGAGATCATCCACAGCGGCGAGCGGTCGAGCAGAATGGACAACACCAGCACCGTGCAGATGGCAACCAGCATCAGCTTGCCGATCTGGATATAGCCCTTAATAGAGCGGGTCTGTGCGCGGGTGGTGGCCGAATACGTATCTTGCCAGGCGCTCAGCCCACCGCTGACCGCCATGAATATGCAGATCCAGGCGCCGGCATGGGCCAGCCGCCCGACCACGGCCACGGCCCGCTCGGCGTGGGGCACCAGGCCGATGCCCACCGACACCACGGCAAAGGGCACGGCGTACCAGAAGTTGTGATACGCCCGCCGGCGGCGCAATGCCTTGTCCCAGTCTTCGCGGCCGGTGAGCACCAGGAGCCGGTGCGCGCAGGCCAGCACGATGCGCGCGCCGACCCATTGCGCCAGCAGCGCCACCACCACCAGCGCGCCTATGCCCACCAGCGTCTGCGCCCACGCCTGGGTGGGCACGTATTCGCCCAGCCGCGTTACCAGCCGATCCCATTCCATCGCCAAAACCGGGCTCCTTTGTATGCCTGCCCGAATTATCCAACAACTGGCCCGCCGCGGGCGTCCCGGCGGCAGGGGAAGCGGGGCTGGCCCTATAATTCCGCCCATCATGGCAAAAACACCCTCTTCCGACCAAAACCAGTTCGCCAACAAGGCGCAAGCCTGGTCCGCCCGGTTCTCCGAGCCGGTTTCCGAACTCGTCAAGCGCTACACGGCGTCCGTGGACTTCGACCAGCGCCTGGCGCGCCACGACATCCAGGGCTCGCTGGCGCACGCCGAAATGCTGGCCGCGCAAGGCATCATCCCGGCACAGGACCTGGCCGACATCCAGCGCGGCATGGCCCAGATCCTGGCGGAAATCGACGCCGGCACCTTCCAGTGGCTGCTCGACCTCGAAGACGTGCACCTGAATATCGAGAAGCGCCTGGTCGAGCTGGTGGGCGACGCCGGCAAGCGCCTGCACACCGGACGCTCGCGCAACGACCAGGTGGCCACCGACATCCGCCTGTGGCTGCGCGCCGAAATCGATACGCTGGTCGACCTGCTGCGCCAGCTGCGCCGCGCCCTGGCCACCGTGGCGCTGGAAAACGCCGCCACTATCATGCCCGGCTTCACCCACCTGCAGGTGGCCCAGCCCGTCACGTTCGGCCACCACCTGCTGGCCTACGCCGAAATGTTCGGCCGCGACGCCGAACGCCTGGCCGACTGCCGCAAGCGCATCAACCGCCTGCCCCTGGGCGCGGCCGCGCTGGCCGGCACCACCTTCCCCATCGACCGCGAGCGCGTGGCCAAGACCCTGGGGTTTGACGGCGTGTGCCGCAACTCGCTGGACGCCGTGTCCGACCGCGACTTCGCCATCGAATTCTGCGCGGCCGCCGCACTGATCATGACGCACGTGTCGCGGCTGTCGGAAGAACTGGTGCTGTGGATCAGCCCGCGCGTGGGCTTTATCGACCTGGCCGACCGTTTCTGCACCGGCAGCTCGATCATGCCCCAGAAAAAGAACCCCGACGTGCCCGAGCTGGCGCGCGGCAAGACGGGCCGCGTCAACGGCCACCTGATGGCCCTGCTGACCCTGATGAAAGGCCAGCCGCTGGCCTATAACAAAGACAACCAGGAAGACAAGGAAGGCCTGTTCGACACGGTGGACACCCTGCGCGACACGCTGACCATCTTCGCCGACATGGCCGGCGGCATCAAGGTCAAGGCCGACAACATGCGCGCCGCGGCGCTGCAGGGCTTTGCCACGGCCACCGACCTGGCCGACTACCTGGTCAAACAGGGCGTGCCGTTCCGCGACGCGCACGAGGTGGTGGCGCACGCCGTGCGCGACTGCGAACAGCGCGGCTGCGACCTGGCCGACCTGCCCCTGGCCGACCTGAAGGCCTACCATCCCACCATTGGCGACGACGTGCATGCCGTGCTGACGCTGGAAGGCTCGGTGGCGGCCCGCAAGCACATCGGGGGCACGGCGCCGGAACGAGTGCGGGAAGAGGCGCAACGGGTATTGCAGGAGACTGCCTGACCCCGCGGTCTGAGCGATCGTTTGTTCTACTGATGGCGCCGGGGCGGGTTAGAGGAAGAGCGTCTTGCGGGCCGGGCCGGCACGATCACGGCCCGGCGGCAACTCGAACCGGGCTTATTCGCCGGTCCACTCGGTGACGAA
Source organism: Bordetella petrii (assembly GCF_000067205.1). Lineage (NCBI taxonomy): Bacteria > Pseudomonadati > Pseudomonadota > Betaproteobacteria > Burkholderiales > Alcaligenaceae > Bordetella > Bordetella petrii. The sequence continues at coordinate 3,018,493 of NC_010170.1, forward strand.
TTCCCTGTAGTCGGGCCGCACGGCTTCGGGCATGGCGCAGGCGGGGGTGCCGATGGCCAGGAAACCCAGGAAGCGGTAGTCCAGGGGATCGAAGCCCAGCGCTTCCTGCACCTCTTCCACGTAGGTGCCCATGCCGGTGCTCCAGAAGGCTCCGTAGCCCAGCATGTGCACGGCGTTCAGGATGTTCATGACCGACGCGCCGGTGGCCAGCAGTTGCTCTTGCTCGGGCACTTTGGGGTTGTCGTGGTCGATTTTCTGGGCCAGGCCTACGAATAGCGGCACCTCGCTCATCCATTGCCGCACCGATTTTTCTTTTTCGGGCGTCATGCGAGGGTCGCCGCTGCGCTTGACCGCGTCCAGCGCGCGGTCGGCCAGGCGGCCGATGGCCGCGCCACGGATCAGCGCGAACCGCCAGGGGCGCAGCTTGCCGTGATCGGGCGCGCTCATGGCGGCCTGCAAAATCTGGTCGAGTTCGTCCGGCTTGGGCGCGGGCGCGCGCAGGAATTTCATCGAGCGGCGGGAAGTCAGGGCGTGCAAGGGGGAAACGGTCATGGAAGCCAAGGTAATGATGGGGTCTATTCGAGAAACGTTCTCATCATACGCCAGGCGAAGGGGCCATCCGGCCTATCTCCCCGCGCCAGCCAAGGTCATCGCGGTGGGGTTCAACCCAGATGGGTATGGCGTTCGGGGCGCTCTTGCACCTGCATTTCCGAAAGACCATGCAAGATGCCGCAATCGTCGGTGTCGGGCCGCGCCGACAGGCAGCGCTGGCGCAGTTCTGTGAGCTGCGCCTTCAGTTGCGCCAGCTCGGCAATGCGCGCGTCCACGTGGGCGATGTGCTCGTCGAACAATTCATTGATCGGCCCGCAGCCGGCGCGGTGGTCGTCGGCCAGTTGCAGAATGGCGCGGATTTCGTCCTGTGTCATGTCCAGCGCACGGCAGTTGCGGATCAGTCGCAGGCGTTCCAGGTGTGGCGCGCCATAGCTGCGGTAATTGTTCAGGCCGCGCTCGGGCGCGGGCAGCAGGCCCTCTTTTTCGTAATAGCGCACCGTTTCGACAGTGGTGCCGGCCGCCTTGGCGAGTTCACCGATTTTCATGGCTGCCTCCGGATAGAATGCGCCGCGACGGACGCCTTGACCCTATAGTAACTCCAGGGTGTGGAATACGGTCATCCCATCCAATCGACCGAAATCCGCCGATGCCGTTCTCTGCCTCCGATACCCCAGCCTGCTGCGGACACGACCACCCGCACCAACACCCGCAAGGCCACGCGCATGATCACGCAGCCGCCTCGCGGGACGATGCCGCGCCGCTGCGCGCCGGCCCCGGCCAGCAGCTGGCGCGGCTGCGCATCGGGCAGATGGACTGCCCCACCGAAGAAACCCTGATCCGCAAGAAACTGGGCCAGCTGCCGGGCGTGCACGACCTGCATTTCAACCTGATGCAGCGCGTGCTCACCGTAGTGCACGCCGATGGCGCGCTCGATCGCGTGGTGGCGGCCATCCGCTCGCTCGACATGACGCCGGAAATCATGGCGCAGGAAGAAGCAGCCGGCGCCGTGCCCGCCGCCGCGCCCCGCCGTGGCCATGCCCTGCTGGCCGCCGCGGGCTTGCTGGCCGCACTGTCGGAAGCCGCGCATTTCGCCGCCCTGCCCATGGCAGTGACCGCCGCGCTGGCGGTGGCGTCGATCCTGGCCTGCGGGCTGGGCACGTACCGCAAGGGCTGGATCGCGCTGCGCAACGGCAACCTCAACATCAACGCCCTGATGAGCATTGCCGTGACCGGCGCGGTGCTGATCGGCCAATGGCCCGAAGCGGCCATGGTCATGTTCCTATTCAACGTGGCCGAAATGATCGAAGCGCGCGCCCTGGACCGCGCGCGCCACGCCGTGCGCGATCTGCTGGACCTGGCGCCGCAGGTTGCCACCACGCGCCAAGCCGATGGCACATGGGTCGAAGCGCCGGTGGCGCAATTGCGGCACGGCGACTGGGTGCGGGTGCGGCCGGGCGAACGCATCGCCGCCGATGGCACGGTGGCGGAAGGCAGTTCGGCGGTGGACCAGTCCGCCATCACTGGCGAAAGCCTGCCGGTGGACAAGGCCGTGGGCGATGTCGTCTACGCCGGCACCGTCAACACCACCGGCGCCTTCGATTACCGCGTCACCGCGGCGGCCGGCGAAACCACCCTGGCGCGCATCATCCATGCCGTCGAGCAGGCCCAGGGCGCGCGCGCGCCCACGCAGCGCTTCATCGACCGCTTCTCGCGCATCTACACACCGGTGGTGGTGGCGCTGGCGGTGCTGGTGGCCGTGGGCCCGCCGCTGCTGTGGGGCCAGCCGTGGCTGGACGCCATTTATCGCGCGCTGGCCCTGCTGATCATCGCCTGCCCCTGCGCCCTGGTCATTTCCACTCCGGTCAGCGTCGTCAGCGGCCTGACCGCGGCGGCGCGGCGCGGCATCCTGATCAAGGGCGGCGTGTACCTGGAAGAAGGCCGCAAGCTGACCTGGCTGGCGCTCGACAAGACCGGCACGCTGACCCACGGCAAACCCGTCTGCACCGACCTGGAAACGCTCGCCGAAGCCCTGCCTGAACCCGCCGCCTTGCTGGCCGCCAGCCTGGCGGCCCGCTCCGACCATCCGGTATCGCGCGCCGTGGCGCAGGCCCATGCCGCCGCCGGATCGGCCGCCTTGCTGGAGGTGCGCGACTTCGCCGCCCTGCCCGGCCGCGGCGTGCGCGGCCGCATCGGCGACACGGTGCTGCACCTGGGCAACCTGCGCCTGATGCGCGAGCTGAACGTGGCCACGCCCGAACTGCAGGACCGCATGCAGGCCCACGAGCAGCAAGGCAAGACGGCCATCGCCCTGACCGACGGCACGCGCGCCCTGGCGCTGGCGGCGGTGGCGGACACCCTGAAGCCCGGCAGCGCCGATGCCGTGGCGGCGCTGCACAAGCTGGGCGTGCGCACGCTGATGCTGACCGGCGACAACGCGCGCACCGCGCAGGCGGTAGCCCGGCAGGCCGGCATTGACGAGGCGCACGGCGAACTCCTGCCCGAAGACAAGCTGCAGGCGGTACAGGCCAAGCTGGGCCCCGCCGGCAAGGTCGGCATGGTGGGCGACGGCATCAACGACGCGCCCGCGCTGGCGCGCGCCGACATCGGCTTTGCCATGGGCGCGGCCGGCACCGGCACGGCCATCGAGACGGCCGATGTGGCGCTGATGGACGACGACCTGCGCAAGATCGGCCAGTTCGTGCGCCTGTCGCGCGCCACGCACCGCGTCCTGGTGCAGAACATCGCGCTGGCGCTGGGCATCAAGGTGGTGTTCCTGGCGCTGGCGGCCACCGGGCACGCCACGCTGTGGATGGCCGTGTTCGCCGACGTGGGCGCCAGCCTGCTGGTGGTGGCCAACGGGCTGCGGCTGCTGCGCGCGCGCTGACGGGAGACCGCCGGGCCAGCCGCGCTCGTTAATAACAAAAAGAAATATTCTTAATAATCTTTATGCTTTGTGGAAGAATGGGCAACTTGTTACAGTGCCGTATTCATTGCCCAGGGCGGCCCACAAGGCCGCTTTCGCGCGCATGATGACATCCCACTGGAGCACCTCATGAAACCCCTGCGTTCCATTCTGCTGGCCGGCCTGCTGCAACTGGCCGTCGCCGCCGGCGCCCATGCCCAGGACGGCCTGGCCGCCATCAAATCGGCCGGCGTGTTCAAGATCGGCACCGAGGGCACCTACGCCCCCTTCACCTACCACGATGCCTCGGGCAAGCTTACCGGCTTCGACGTCGAGATCGGCGAGGCCATCGCCCAGCGCCTGGGCGTCAAGGCCGAATTCGTCGAAGGCAAATGGGACGGCCTGATCGCCGGCCTGGACGTCAAGCGCTACGACGCGGTCATCAACCAGGTGGGCATTACCGATGCCCGCAAGGCCAAGTACGATTTTTCGGACCCCTACATCGCGTCGCAGGCGGTGCTGATCGTGCGCGACGACAACACGGACATCAAGAGCTTCGCCGACCTGAAGGGCAAGCGCTCGGCCAACACCCTGACCAGCAACTTCGGCAAGCTGGCCCAAAAATACGGCGCCCAGGTGGTGGCCGTGCAAGGCTTCAATGAAAGCATCGACCTGCTGACCTCGGGCCGCGTGGACGCCACCATCAACGACAACCTGTCGTTCCTGGACTTCAAGAAGCACAAGCCCAACGCCAAGGTGAAGATCGTGGACAGCGACAAGAGCGCCGAATTCAGCGAATCGGGCGTGCTGATCCGCCAGGGCAACCCGCAGTTGCGCGAAGCCATCAACAAGGCGCTGGCCGACATCAAGGCCGACGGCACCTACAAGAACATCTCGGTCAAGTACTTCGGCACCGACCTGTCCGCCCAATAAGCGCCAGCGCCGCCGTTTCCGCCCCGCCCGCACCGATAACAAGGAACCCACGCCACCGTGCCCGCCTGGCTGCAGTTGATGATCGATTCGTTCTGGCCCCTGCTGCATGCCGGGCTGGTGTTCACGGTGCCGCTGACCTTGCTGTCGTTCGCGGGCGGGCTGGTGCTGGCGTTCATTGTGGCGCTGATCCGGCTGTTCGGGCCGGCGCCGCTGGTGGCCCTGGTGCGGTTCTACGTGTGGCTGATTCGCGGCACGCCGCTGCTGGTGCAATTGTTCGTGATTTTCTACGGACTGCCCAGCGTGGGCATCGTGCTCGACCCGCTGCCCGCCGCCCTGATCGGCTTTACCTTGAACGTGGGCGCGTACAACTCGGAAGTGATCCGCGGCGCCATCGAATCAATTCCGAAAGGCCAGTGGGAAGCCGCGTATTCGCTCAGCATGACGCGCGGCCAGGCCATGCGCCGCACCGTGCTGCCGCAGGCGGCGCGCGTGGCGGTGCCGCCGCTGGCCAATTCCTTCATCTCGCTGGTCAAGGATACGTCGCTGGCCGCCGTGCTGACCGTGCCCGAGATCTTCCAGGCCGCCCAGCGCATCGCCGCGGTCACCTATGAGCCGCTGATCCTGTACACCGAAGCCGCCCTGATCTACCTGGTGTTCAGCTCGGCGCTGTCGGCCGCCCAGACGCGCCTGGAGCGCCGCTACGGCCAGCATGCGGTGTTTTCCGAGAGAAACCGATGATCTCGCTGACGCAGATCGACAAATTCTTCGGCGACAACCACGTCTTGGACAAGGTCGATGTCGCCATTGCCGAGGGCAGTGTCACAGCGCTGATCGGCCCGTCCGGCAGCGGCAAGAGCACGCTGCTGCGCTGCGTGAACCTGCTGGAAATTCCCGAAGGCGGCACGCTGCAACTGGGCGATGAAACCATGCACTTCGCGCCCGGCCACCGGCCCGCGCGCGAGGCCGTCCAGCGGGTGCGCATGCAGACCGGCATGGTGTTCCAGAACTTCCAGTTGTTTCCGCACCAGACTGTCATCGACAATGTCATGGAAGGCCTGGTCACGGTACAGAAGTGGCCCCGGCCGCGGGCCCGTCAACGGGCCGAGGAACTGCTGGCGAAGGTCGGCATGCAGGGCAAGGCCGATGCCTGGCCGCTGAACCTGTCGGGCGGCCAGCAGCAGCGCGTGGCCATCGCCCGCGCGCTGGCGCCGTCGCCGCGCGTGCTGTTGTGCGACGAGCCCACTTCGGCGCTCGACCCCGGCCTGGCGGCCGAGGTGGTCGACGTGCTGAAGCAGCTGGCCGGCGAAGGCATGACCATGCTGATGGCCACGCACGACCTGCGCCTGGCCGCCGCCATTTCACGCGAAGCCGTCTTCCTGCAGGACGGCCGCGTGGTGGAATCGGGCGCGTCCGCCGAGCTGTTCACCCGCCCGCGCGACCCGCGCACCGCGGCGTTCATTTCCACGCTGAAATAAACGCCGCAAGCCGCCGGCCGCGGGGCCGCGCTCAGTTCACCTGCGCGCCGGACTTGCGCACCAGATCCGACCACTTGGCGATCTCGGCCTGCTCGAACTTGTCAAGGTCGCGGGTCGACTCGCCTCCCGGCTCGACGCCCTGCCCGCTCAGCCGCTTGGCCACCTGCGGATCGGACAATGCGGCCTGCGCCGCCTGGCGCAACGCGGCCAGCACCGGCGCGGGAGTGGAATCGGGCGCGTACAGCATGAACCAGGCCACCAGGTCGAAGTCGCTGCCGGTCTGTTCGGCAATGCTGGGCACGTCGGGCGCGGCAATGCTGCGGCGCGCGCTGGACACTCCCAGGGCGCGCAGCTTGCCGGCCTTGATGTGCGGCAGCACCGCGGCGGGATGGTAGAACATGAACTGCACCTGGCCCGACATCACGTCGGATACCGCCAGGCCGCCTTCTTTATAGGGAACGTGCAGCATTTCGCCGCCGAGCCTTGCCTTGAGCAATTCGCCGGCCAGGTGGCCCGAGGTGCCGCTACCCGCCGAGGCAAAGGCCACGCCGGGCGGCTTGGCCGCGGCGGCGGCCAGGTCTTTCAGCGACTCGATGCCCGAGCCGCTGCCCGTCACCAGAAAGGTGGGCGTCTGGCCCACGAAGGCCACGGGCGCGAAGTCTTTCACCGGATCGTAGCCGGGGTTCTTGTACAACGCCTGGTTGATGGCATGCGTGCCGACCGTGCCCATGACCAGCGTATACCCGTCCGCATCCGCGCGCGCCACCTGGGCGGTGCCGATGGTGCCGCCGCCGCCCGACTTGTTCTCCACCACGACCTGCTGGCCCAGCGGCTTGGCCATGGCGTCGGCCACGATACGGGTGATCGTGTCGGTGGTCGTGCCCGGACCGAACGGCACCACGATGCGCACCGGGCGATCGGGAAAATCCGCGGCCTGGACCGGCGCGCCGGCCAGCCCCAACATGGCGGCGGCCAGCGCGGCCCCAAGCAGATTGCGACGCGCCTTGCCGGAGCGGGAAGAATGTTCGAGCGGTTTCATGGTTGTCTCCTTATCGTTGATATATGCGGCGCGCCGCGCGCGGCCCGCCGGTAAGCCGGCGCTATGGCTGCGCCGCCCCGAAGCCGGGGGGAACTGCGCCTTCGTATTGCACTTCGCGCGTAGCCTGGTAAGACAGCGCGAAGCCAATCGGAGTCTCTTGCTCTTCAGTCAGGTGGGCGATAAGCCCGGCCGCGCGCGCCAGTATCGGCACGCCCCGCAGCGCGGACAAGGGAAAACCGATACCCAGCAGCACGGCGGGAATCGCCGCCGAGACATTCAGCCGCAGGTCCTTGCCCACGACTTCTGGAATCACCTGCTCCACCGCCTCGGCAATGGCCACGTACCGCAAGCCCGCGCCGCTATCGCGCGCCACCTCGAACAGCCGCGCCACGCGCGGATCGCGCGCTTTGTGCAGCGGATGCCCATAGCCGGGGATGGCGCGCCGCGCCGCGCGATATTCCGCCACAACGGCGCGCGCCGCGGCCACGACGTCGCCGCCCTGTCCGGCGCGCGCCTCGATTTCATGGAACAGCCGCCCGGCCGTCTCGGAAGCGCCCAGGATCACCGAGCCGCAGCCCAAAATGCCAGCCGCCACGGCCCCCTGCAGCGAGTCGGGCGCGGCCGCCAGCGTCATGCGGCTGGCCTGCACGCTGGGCACCAGCCCGTGCTCGGCAATCGCCACCAGCGTGGCGTTGAGAACCTCGCTGGCCGGCGCATCCGGCCGGCGGCCGGTGACCAGCAGGTAGAAATAATCGCCGAACGCCATCTTGCCGATCAGGTCCTGGCACAGGTCGGCGCCGCGCACCACGATGGTGTGCTCGTCGGATGTGCAGATCGAGGTGCGAGGCACGGTTTCCTTGCCGATTTTCATAAGAAGTCCTTGAACTAATGGGGGGGCGCCTATGCGCGGCCGGCGCGCAACCAGGCGCGGATTTCATCGTTATGCTCGCCCAATTCGGGCGGCGGGCGCACCTGCGTGGGCCGCTGGCCGTCGAACGTTACGGGCGAGCGCACTGTCTTCCAGGGGCCGCGCCGCGGATGGACGCCTTCGATTTCGATCTGCAGGTGGCGCGCCTGCGGGTCTTGCAAAGCTTCACGGGTGTCGTACATGGGCGCGTGCGGCACGTCGCGCTCCAGCAGGCGGGCGCACCAGGCCTCGCGTGTACGCGTGGCGAAGATTTCGCCGAGCATTTCGATTAACTGCTCCTGGTGCGCGATGCGGCCCTCGCGCGTGGCAAAGCGCGCGTCGTCGAAAATGCCTGGCCGCTCGATGGCCTCGGCCAGGCCGCGCCAGAATTTTTCGGGCGACGACATGTGCAGCGCGATCCACTTGCCATCGGCACAGCGCAGCGTGTACGACTGCGAAACACTGGGCCGGCTGTACGGCCCCATGACTTCGCCTTCGGACAGGAAGTGCGTGAAGGCATCCAGGTTGAAGTGGCACATGGCCTCGAGCATGGACACTTCCACGCGCCGGCCCAGCCCGGTGCGGGCACGCTCCACCAGCGCGCCCAGTATGCCGTAGGCCGCGTAGAACCCGGTGAGCGAGTCCGCGATGGCCGGCCCCACCACCCGCGGGTTGGCCGGGTTGACCAGCAGGTTCAGGAAACCGCTGGCCGCCTGCGCCACCGTGTCGTAGGCCGGCCGCCCGGCGGCCGGGCCGCTCTGGCCGAAGCCGCTGATGGCGCAATACACCAGCCCGGGGTTCAGCGCCCGCAGCCGCGCCTCGCCAGCGCCCAGGCGCTCGGCCGTGCCGGGCCGGAAATTCTGGATGTAGACATCCGCGCTCTCGATCAAGGCGTCGAACACCTGGGCGTCGTCCGGGTCGCGCGCGTCGAGCTCGATGCTGCGCTTGTTGCGGTTGTAGGTCTGGTAGTGCGGACTGTACAGCCCGCCCTTGAAAGCCCGGAACGGATCGCCGGTGCCTGGTTGCTCGACCTTGATCACGTCGGCGCCCAGGTCCGCCAGCAACATGCCCGCCGCGGGACCGGTAATGAAGGTGCCCTGCTCGATGACCCGAATGCCTTCCAGCACTTTCCCCATGGGAGCTCCTTACTGCAGATTCCTGTATTGCCGTAAGCCTATCCAACACCACCAAATGATGAAAATGATAAATTTCGTCAGTTATTATTGATACCATCGATTATTCAAGGCGTTTCCATGGAACTGCGGCACTTGCGCTATTTCATCGCCCTGGCGGGCTCGCTGAATTTCACGCGCGCGGCCGAGCGCGTGCATGTCACGCAATCCACGCTGTCGCACCAGATCCGCCAGCTTGAAGAAGAAATCGGCCAGCGCCTGTTCGACCGCGTGGGCAAGCGCGTTGTCATCACGGCCGCCGGCGAAACCTTCCTGGCCTATGCAGCGCGCGCCCTGCGCGAAATCGACCAGGGCCTGAGCGAACTGAAGCAAAGCGCCGCCTCGCTGACCGGCGAGCTGCGGGTAGGCACCACCCATACGTTCAACCAGAGTTTCATCCCCGACTGCATGGCGCGCTTTCTGCAGCACCATCCCACGGTCAGGGTCATCATCGAAGAGCTGGCGGCCGACGCCATCGCCGCGCGCCTGGAGGCCGGCCAGCTCGACCTGGGCGTGGCCTACCGCCCGGAGTCGACCAGCGGCCTGCAGTTCGAGCCGCTGTTCAACGAAGAACTGGTGCTGGTGGTGTCGGCCGCGCACCCGTTGGCCGCGCGCAAGCGCATACGCATGATCGAGCTGCATCGCGAGCCCCTGGTGCTGCTGACGCCCGGTTTTTCCACCCGCCGCCTGCTGGACGAGTGTTTCGCCGCCGCCGGCGCCGAGCCCAGCGTCGTGGCCGAAACCAACACCATCGCCGCCATGTTGGGCATGGTGACGCGGCTGCCGGTAGGCGCCATCGCCGCCCCCAGCGCCGTCGCGCCCAGCCCGGCGCTGCGCATGATTCCCATGGAAAACCCCACGCCCATGCGCACGCCCGGCCTGCTGCTCAATCGCGAGGTGCCGCAAAGCCGGCCAGGGCGGGCCTTTGCCGCGCTGCTGCGCAAGCAGGCGATGCGCGCATACCAGACCCACGCGGTTTCTTGAGTGTTCTTGTGCTCGGAGTTTGCCGCAGAATGCCGGAAGCAGCGTGCGACTAAAGCCAGCGTTTGCTGGCTGCTGGTACCGCCACTGATACTATTGCGCAAAACAACACGCACCAGCCATTGCTCATGAAACTCGCCACCTGGAATCTACACTACATTCATTCCAGATCACGCCGGCTCATCCTGATTCATCGAGGCACACCGGAAAGCTAGTATTCGCGCGGGTTTACGTCTTTCGGTATGTTCAAGGTCGTCTAATGCCGATTATTGAAATCTAGATAAATTGGGGGTACCGTTGGGGGTATCTAACGGATCATCCCCTCATGAGCAAAGACGATTTCGCCCGTGCCCTGTCCGACCGTGCCGTAAAGAACGCCCGCCCCAAGGACGCGCCATATAAACTCGCCGATGGCGGCGGCCTGCACTTGCTGGTGCAGCCGAACGGGTCTCGGCTGTGGCGCTACAAGTTCCGCTTGGGCGGGAAAGAACAGGTATTCGCCATCGGCCGATACCCGGACGTTGGTCTCGCCGAAGCGCGTGAACGTCATCTTGCTGCGCGGCGACTGGTGGCAGATGGGGTTAGCCCGACCGCCCAACGCCGCGATGATCGTGCGCGCATGGCGGAGGACGCCGCGCGCGCCAAGGCCGGAACGTTCAAGGCTGTTCTCGATTCATGGAAGGCGACGCCAGCGCGCGCCCTTGCGCCGGCCACGATCCGTCAGCGGGATCGGGAAATCGACCGATACCTAGAGCCGAAACTAGGTGCGCGCCCAGTCGGCGAAATAACGCGCCGCGAACTGGCTGATTTGCTGAAGACAGTGGCGACCGATACACCAGAAGTCGCGCGGAACCTGCGCACGCACATGAATTCGATTTTCGAGCATGCCGTCGACGTTGGACTGATTGCTGGCAACCCAACACCAGGCCCGCGCGCCCTGCCCGCCCGCAAACAGACCTCTCACCCCGCTGTGGCCATGGACGAGCTAGGCGCCCTGCTCGCGTCCATAGACGCCAGCGCCTGCCAGCCGGCGACAAAGGCGGCGTTTCGCCTGCTGCTGCTCACGGCATGCCGAAAACTGGAAATCACGTCCGGCCGATGGGACGAAATCGACCTTGATGCAGGCGAATGGCTGATCCCGGCTGATCGAATGAAGACCCGGACCGCGCATTGGGTACCGCTGTCACGCCAGGCAGTCGAGCTGCTGCGCGCCGTCCGCGCACATTCTGGCGGCGATTACGTATTCCCGCATCGTGACAAGCCCAACACGCCAATGAGTCCCACCGCGCTTAACGAAATGCTGCGCCGGGTGGGCTATCGCCGGGAAATGACGGTGCACGGCACGCGGTCGATTTTTTCCACCTGGGCGAACGCTCAGCCTGGCGCAAACGTGGACGTGATCGAGCGTTGCCTGGCGCACGCACCCAGGGACAAGGTTCGCGCCGCATATAACCGGCACGCGTACAAAGACGAACGCCGGGCGCTCTTACAGTCATGGGCGGACGTGCTGGACGCTGCAGAATTCGTGGCTTAATAACATTTTGTTACTGGAAAACCCACAAGGGGAACGCATCGTCTTAAGTGTATTTAATCGGTATCGCCAACCACTTTTGAGGCGATACAGATGGAACACCTTCCGCAAATACTCCGCATCACAGACGTAACACGCATCACAGGTCTATCCCGGCCGGCGATTTATTACAACGTCAAACGCGGCCTTTTCCCCCGGCAAATCCAATTAGGCCCGCGTTCGGTCGGCTGGCTCGCGTCCGATGTCGAAGCCTGGTTTCAATCCCGCATCAGCGCTCGCGACGCGCAATCGGCATAAGGGGGCGCGAGCATCATGGACGAAATGAAAAAAGCCGACGCGGGAACGTCGGCTTCCGATACTACATTCGTAAACTGCTACCCGAATTCTACCGCCGTCGATCAGGGCGATCAACTGCTTTTCACGGCCGAAGACTTCCGGGCGTGGCACCAGGCCAACGCCGATCAGCTGGCCGCCAAACGCGCCACAGCCGAAGCCGTGCGCCAGGCCGAGCGAGCCGCACGGCTGGAAGCGTTCACGGACGCGACGATCCGCGCCGTTGCCGCCATGCTGGAAGATGGTCACACGCTGGACGAAGCGTGCAAAAGCCTTATCGGAAATGCTTTCCGGTTCGGCGCCTGCCATGAAACGCTCAACGAACTGGTGGCCATTCTAGAATCGCTGGGCTGGGAGGGTTCGGTATGTTAAGCCTTCATCAGGCGAGGGCCAAACGCGCCGCCGGAGAACTGCCCGCACCAGCTGCTAAACCGTCCCGTGCTGACGTTGTGACCGCTCGACACGCCGCCATATTGGCCGGCCGGCCGGACCCGTACCCGGAAATTGCGGACGACGACCCGCTTTGGCAGAAGACGCCTACGCCTGTGCCAGAGCACGGGCGCGATGAGGCGCGGCGGCGGCACCAGAAAGATGAAAACGCGCGCATTCAAGATGACCCGCAAGCCATTTTGCCGCCTCTAATGAGTGTGGCCGACATGCTGAACGATTGCGTATGGATAGCAGCTGGTGGGCAAGTTGGTCGGCTGAGTGCGCCCAAAACCGTACTGCCGTTCAAAGATTTTTGTGACTTGACGGCGTGCAACACCACCGAAGTAAGCGAGCCAGAAAGCAAAGCCAAGCCTCGCCAAGTGCCGAACGCGATGCTATGGAAGCGCGACCCCAACCGCAAGACGGTCACGACGCGCACATTTCATGCTGGCGCGTCGGCCATCTGTCGTGACCCGGACGGCGAAATGGCGATGAACTCCTGGCGGCCAATCGAGCGCAGCAGACCCACCGCAGACGTGCAACCCTTTCTCGATCACGTCGACTATCTCATCGCGGACACGGCCGAGTGCGAAGTGTTCTTGGACTGGCTCGCGCATATCGAACAACAACCCGGCGTGCTGCCGCACTACGGCTGGCTACACATCGCGGAGAACACAGGTACAGGCCGCAACTGGCTTGCGTCGGTGCTAGCCCGTGTGTGGCGCGGATATGTGGCGCCGAACGTGGACTTGCCCGCGCTGTTGGAAAGTCAGTTCAACGGCATGCTGGCGGGGCGTGTTTTGGCGATGGTGGACGAGGTGCAAGAGGGCGGCGGGGAAAATCCGTTTCGCCACGCCAACCGGCTTAACGCCATCGTCAACGCCGAGGAACGCATCCTCAACCCGAAGTTCGGGCGCCAGCACAAAGAGCACAACTCCTGCCGATGGCTGGTGTTCAGCAACTACGAAAACGCACTGCCTCTGAAAGGCACTGACCGCCGATGGCGCGTGGTCCGCCACAATGCCGCCCCGCGCCCCCCGGAGGAATACACCAGGCTGTACGCGCTCCTGGGAAATGCTGAGTTCATCAATGCTGTTGGTGTTTTCTTGCGGGATCGTGACATCAGTAAATTTAACCCTGGCGAACGTCCGCCCATGAACGACGCAAAGCGGGCCGCTCTAAGTGCATCCCGGTCCATGGTGCAGCAAACAGCAGAGCAACTCATCAAGCATTGGCCGAGCGATGTAATCACAAACCAGGACGCCGCAAGCGTACTGAGCGAGGGGCTGGACGATAAGCTGAACGTCGCCATGCGGCGGGCACTGTTGGAGTCTGGCGCAATCCAGTACCGAGATGGCGTCACGGTCAAAGTTCGCGGACGCGCCGGGAAATGCTGGATTCTCCGTAACGCGGATCGGTGGGCTGACAGGCCGTCATCGGTTGTTGGGGGCGAGGCGGCGCGCGCCCGCGAGCTCCGGGAATACTCCGCCACCGCGCTCGACATCCTCGCTGATTGCACCAGCGACGACGAAGGGCTCCGGCCTTGCTAACCCGGTAACGGTAACGGCGGGTAACGGCTTTTCTGCTAGAGCCAAAATCCCTGCATTTCAAGATGTAACTACCACGGATTTTGGAAGCTAACGGAAAACCCGTTACCCAGCGTTACCGTTACCTAGCACGCCAGGATTTCGGGGGCCTGGTGGGCAAATGAATACGCCCCCGCTTCTCTGGAAACCAACCACATGCGAAACGAACGCTTGTACGAGAACCTCGCCGATCAGCTGGTGCGAACCGCTGTCGATCAAATCGAACCCCTTGCCGGCGAACCGATCTCGGCCAAAACCCGCAAAGCCATTGCCGCCGATCTGGTGGCATCGATGCAGCGACACATGCCACCGTTGGCCAACCTGCAGGCCGCTGGGTAGCCCCGCGCCACCTGTGGTGCAGGTCGGTGCCTGCGCATCGGCCTGCGCCCGCTGGTGGGGCTGTATGGGTCCTTCCTGGGCGGCCCTGGTGGCGCGTGCAACGCCACCGCGCCGTTCAATATTTGGGTGGTTGCAAAAAACAACTACCGGACTGCCGTTCTTTGGAAAACCCACAAGGGGAAACGCGGTTCCGTTCGTCGGATACTGGTTCCGAACTCACCGAAAGGAACCCATCGCATGCTATCCAAACTCATCGCCCAGGCCCGCCAGGCAACTGGTGCCGCAGAGCATTACACGCCCGGTTTCACCGAGCCGACCCATATAACCGCGCAACGCGCCGCATCAGCTGGCGTCGTCCGATTGGCGGACCCCTTGCCTGAATACACGCTCGACCCCCAGCGCCCCACGCAAGCCCTGGTGCAACATCAGGCCGGCCGACGCGTGCCTATGTCAACAGCGATCCTTCAAAACTCCCGCGTCTGCCAAGCCGGCGCGCGCCTGGTGCCAGTCGAGGCTGCGCCTGATGCGGTGCCGATGGGGAATGGCGAAATGGTGTGGCAGCGCCGTGCATCCCGGTTCAGCGTGATCGAGGCCGGCGTTTTCCAGCCAGTCGAAGACGGCGACGACGCGACGGCAACAGCACTACCGATCCTTTCGACAGAAATCGCCCCGGGTGATTCGGCTACACATGGCCTGCGCCTCGAGATTCCACGCACCATGCTGAAAGAACACGGCGACGAATGGGTCGAACACGTCGCCATGACCGCCCTTGCGCTGGGCTTGTCAAATCTCGCTGACGCCGTGTTGCTGGCCGCGATCAAATCCGCAACGCCTGGTGCATTTTCAATTGGCGCCGCCGCTGCACGTGGTCTGCGCTTCGGTGAATTGCGCGGCATCGTTGGCACGGCCGGAAACGGCGCCGCAGTCGGCGCTGATGGCGCCCTGCGCGCAGCTGGTGTTGCGGCTGAATTGAGCGACCAAATCGACGCTACGTTCGTCGGGTCGTTCGCCCGCGCCGGTGTGGCGGTCAACGAAGAAATTTTCTTGATTGTTGACCGCGTGAATGTCGCCGGCGCCATGGCGTTGACCGCCTGGGTCAATTTGCAGCCGCTGCTGCCCGACGCCACTGCGTTCTGGAACGTGCCGGCGGTCGAGGCAGCGTGATGACTGCGCCCACTGATAAAGGCCTGCCCGCCGACCTGGCCGACGCGATTGAAACCGCCTGGCCGCTGGTTCGCTCCGCTCAAAACGATGACGGGCTGCCGCGTGTGCTAATCCACATGGGCGGCGCGCGGTTCCACGCAGAGAACGCGGACCAAAACATCCGCCAGCTATGGCCGGGGCTTAGTGAAGGGCAGTACCGCCGCGCTGTGCGCTGGCTGGATTCTCGCGTCGCCTGGTGTTTACGCCCCGAAGCCCCGCAGCGTCGGCGCGGCTGGGTTCACGATTTTTGAGGGACATCATGCAAAACCAACACAGCCAAAAGTTCAGTATCGCGCTACCCGGTGACGTGCTGCGCGCCGTGCACCAGCGGCAGCAGCAAGTTGCCGAGCAGACCGGACTCCGACCGAGCCGCACCGCAATTATTGGCGCCATTCTGAGAAAAAGTTTGTTGTCCGACCCGCGCGGGGGTTAACCGCGACCAGTTCCGCGTTGCTGGTGGGGTTCAACGCGGGCGCGGCTGGCCACCGACGCGACATTTGAAACGGCCACGCCGGCCGGGGTTACCGCCCCGGTCGGCACCCACCGAATACGGAAAGCCCATGAACACGCCCGACAGAAAGCGCCCCAGGTACCGATCACGCAAGACCCGCAACGCACGCCGCCACCCGCCGCCTGGTGTGCAGTTCCTGCACCCCGACGAACCGATCTTGGCGCAGATTCGCCGCTTAAAGGGGCAGAACGATGGTTGAACAGGACCTGTTCGGCCGCCTGGTCGGGTTGCAACGCATGGCCGAGGAAATCGCGGCCGATTCGAGGCTGGACCAACGGACACGGCAGGCCATCAAAAGCCTTGCCGGCGCTTGCGAGTCGTATCGTGGAACCGCCTTTGAACTTCGCTCATGGAGTCCCGAGAAATGAGAATCTTCGACAACGAACAGCTGGTGTGCTTGGCCTTTCTGGCATCTGTGATCTTGAGCCTGGCGCCGTTGTGATTGCACCAGACACAACAGTCACCGACATGCAACTTGCTGCTCTTGCAGGCGTTTCAGCGCGCCGTATCCGCCAGCTGGCCGAGCAAGGCACGCTTGAACGCGTCGGACGCAACGAATACGCGCTTGGCCCGAGCATCCGAGCATTGATCGACGACGCCGCCGGTACCGGAAGTGTCCTGCAGCGTGAGCGCACCCGACTTGTGCGCGCCCAAGCCGACGAAGCTGAACTACGGCTCGCAGAAGCCAAAAAACTGGTGGCGCCCATCGAACAGTATGCCGAGGTCTGGGCGCATCGCTGTGGAATCATCCGCGCCAACATGCTTAACGTACCCGGCCGCGTGGTATCGCAGCTTTTAGGGGAGAACGACGAATCCCGGTTCAAAGCCACACTGCGAGCCGAAATTATCGAAGCACTAAAGGCCTCGGCCGACCCAAACTTTGGAGATGAGAATCTTGGACCAACGAATTGAAGATGCCCTGTACGCCGCCCGCGGTCGCCTGCTGGTACCACACGACAACCCCGAAGCGCGCCGCGATGCAGTCCTTATGGCCCGGGTGAAACTCGACGAAGCCATCGCCGCCATGCTGGAAGCGAGCCGCGAGCTATGCAAGGCGGATCGACACGACATCGCTCAACTGGTGGACGACGCTCGCCGCGCTGCTGGTCTGGCTGACGCGGTGATTTCCGACGTGGAGCCGCGCCATGAATAAGCGGCTATCGGCAACCATCACCATCGGCGGCGCTGTCGCTGGCTCGTTCAAGCGCACCGTCACCAGCGCCAAGACCAGCATCACCAGCTTGGGCAGTACCGTCAAGCGCTTGAACGCGGAGCAACGCACGCTCGGGGGCGCGATCCAGAAGCTGGGCCGATCCGGCGCCAACATTGATGGCCTGCGGTCCCGCTACGCGGCCGTTACTGCCGAACTGGAAAAGCAACGCGCTGTCCTGGGACGACTGCAGCGCATCGAGGAACGCCGCGACGCCGCCCTGGCCAAGCGCCAGGTTTTGGTGGGGCAACTGACCCGAGTGCTGGCCGTAGGTGCCGCGTATTCAGCAGCGGTGTTCAAGGTGGGGCGAGACGCGGCCGCACACCAAAAAGAACTGGTGACGATTCAGAACACAGGCGGCCTGACCGACGCCGAAACCCGCGACCTCGACCGCCAGATATTCGAAACCAGCCGGAAAACTGGGCAGTCTGTTGAGAGCGTTACATCCGGTGTTGGCAGCCTGGTGGCGTCTGGCCTAGCCGTCGGCGAAGCCATAGCGACGGCCGAAACCCTCGGCAAAGCCGTTACCGCGACCGGCGGCACCATGGAGGATATGGCGCAGACCGCGTTCAGCTTGAACCAGCAGCTTGGCATCACCGCCAAGCAGGCCGGCGTCGCATTCGACATCTTGAACACTGCCGGCAAGGCCGGCAACTTCGAATTGGCGGAAATGGCCAAGCACGCCCCGAAGGTGGGTTCGTTGTTCAAGGCGCTGGGCATGCAAGGCCTGGACGCCGCCGCCAGCATGGGCGCTGCGTTCCAGATCGTGCGCACTGGCGCCGGCAGCAGCGACGAGGCCGCGACCAATCTAAGCAACCTGCTTGGCAAAATGGTGGCGCCGGAAACGCTGAAGCGATTCCAGAAGCTGTACGGCGTGGACATGTTCGGGGAGATTCAGGAGGCTCAGAAGCGCGGTGAGGATGTGCTGCAGTTCTTCGTTGACCGAACCCGCCAACTCACTGGTGGCCGTGCGGACCTGGTTGCCGAGCTGGTGCCGGATGTACAGGCCGGTAGCGCACTTCGGGCACTGATGACTGAGCGCGAACAGTATCAGCGCATCAAACGTGACGCGCTGAACTCTGCCGGCTCGGTAGACGCTGATTTCAGCAAGATGATGGGCACGGCGGCCACCCAGGCCGAGAACCTGTCGAACTCGGTGGGCCGTCTTAGCAAAACCATCGGCCAAACGTTGCTGCCAGCGATTGGCAACGTGGCAGGCGGGCTGGTCACCGTCATAGATCGAGTCACCGCCTGGACGGCAGCAAACCCGCGACTGACGCAGGGCATTGTCGCCGTTGGCGGCGCTGTGATCGGCTTGGGGGCAGCGTTCACTGCGCTGCGAATCGCCGCGACGTTCCTGTCGCCAGTTGGCGCGATCATCGGTGCCTTGGCTGGTGCTGCTGTGCTGGTCTACAAAAATTGGGAGCCGATCAAAGCTTTCTTCACCGACACCTGGAATTCGGTCAAAGCTACAACCATCGGCGTATGGGACGGGCTGAAAGGTTACTTCACCAGCCTGTGGGATAGCATCAAACTAACCGCGTCCGGCGCCCTGGATTGGCTGATCGATAAGATTTCCGCTGTCGGCAGTGCCTGGACCAAGACAAAGGAATTCTTCGGGGTCGGTGACGAGAATCCCAACGCCAGCGTGATGGACGGCTATACGCCGCCCGCCCCGCCTCAGGCACCGCCCATGGCCACGGCACGCGGCGGCGCATCGGGCACGTGGCAGGACAACCGGAGCATCACTCTGAATGTGAATCCGGCGCCAGGTATGGACGAAAACAAGCTGGCCGAACTGGTGGTGGACAAGATCAACCATCGGGACGCGGTTAGGCGGCGCAGCTTTATGTTCGATGGTGTGACCCAGTAGAGTGACGCGCTACACTATCAAGCAGCCTATACCCCCACCTGTTCCGGTGGGGGTATTTGTTGGGGTATCGACACCGACAACCAGAAGAAATATCCAGATTTCTTCTTTGTTTTCAATATATTATAAATTATATGAAACTCGCCACCTGGAACGTCAATTCCCTGAAAGTGCGTCTGCCGCAAGTCCTAGACTGGCTGGCCGCCAACCCCGTGGACGCGCTGTGCCTGCAGGAACTGAAGCTCACCGACGAGAATTTCCCGCTCGATGCCTTCACGCAGCTTGGCTACCACGCCGCGTGGGCCGGCCAGAAAACCTATAACGGCGTGGCCATCCTGTCGCGCGAACCGGGCGCGGCCATGGTGCGCAACATTCCGGGCATGGACGATCCGCAGCAACGGTTGCTGGCCGTGACGCTGCCCTCGCCCGCGGGCGACGTGCGCGTCATCAGCGCCTATTGTCCCAACGGCCAGGCGCTGGAATCCGACAAATACGCGTACAAGCTGAACTGGTTCCAGCAACTGCGCGACTGGCTGGCCCAGGAGATACAGACCTACCCGCGGCTGGCCCTGCTGGGCGACTACAACGTGGCGCCCGCCGACGAAGACGTGCACAACCCCGCCAAATGGGAAGGACAGGTGCTGGTGTCCGAGCCCGAGCGCGCGGCCTTTCGCGCCCTGCTCGACCTGGGCTTGGCCGATTCGTTCCGGCTCTTCGAGCAGCCCGAGAAATCATTCAGCTGGTGGGACTACCGCCAGTTCGCCTTCCGCCGCAATGCGGGGCTGCGCATCGACCACATATTGTTGTCGCAACCGCTGGTGCCGCACTGCGTGGCCTGCGTCATCGACAAGGCGCCGCGCGCCAACGAACAGCCATCGGACCACGCGCCGGTAGTGGCCACGCTGCAGCTGGCCTGAGCAGGCCGGCCCCGACGTTCGCGTCGGCCTCCACCGGCGCGGGCCGCGGCAAAGAATAAGCGCCCGCAAGCCGGGCAACGCGTAAAGCGAATCCGCCCATGTCGAATTGCTGACCGGCTTTGGAATGTGCTATATTTCTGCGCTTGTTGGGGCGGTAGCTCAGCTGGGAGAGCGTCGCGTTCGCAATGCGAAGGTCGGGAGTTCGATCCTCCTCCGCTCCACCAAAATTCCAGATGGAAAAGCCTTGGAAACACCATGTGTTCCAAGGCTTTTTTGTTTCTGGACCAGATTGTTTCTGGACCTGATTACGAACGCCGATTACATCGGACCTGATTACGGACGCCGATTACCTCGGCTTGGCGGCCGGCGCCGCCACCACGGCGCGGCCTGGCATGAAGCCATGGCCGCGCCGCCGCTAGAACGTCGATGCGCAATGCCCGCCCGTCGGGGCCTGGCCGGACCCGGCGGCGATGAGGGGGGGTTCCTGCCTGACGTTGACGGGATCGGACGTGGCCCAGTCCCACGCGAAGAAGGCGATCAGCACCAACCAGAACGCAACGGCCAGCTTGGAAACGTGTTTTTTCATGGTGGGCCCGTCCCGTCAGAAAGCGTAGTGGCGACGAATGCGCACGCCGATCAAAGAACCGCAGAATGCCACTGGCACCCAGATCCAGCCGTGCAGGCTGCCAGTGGAAATGCCGCTGACCATGGCGCCGATATTGCAGCCGAAGGCCAGCCGCGAGCTGTAGCCCAGCAGGAAGCCTGCCACGATGCCAACCACCCATTGCTGGCCCGTCAGCGGCGCGCGTTGCGTGGCAGACGAATTACCCGCGGCGACCAGCAAGGCGCCGGCCAGGATGCCGATGTTGGTGATCGAGGTGACATCCAGGAATACCGACTGCGACAGGTTGTGCAGATTGACGGGCTGGCTCCAGAACGCATTGGCGGCCGGATCGAACACGCCAGCGGCCGTGGCGACCTTGGCCGCCCACAAGCCGAAGCCGTACACCACGCCCCACGGCTGGCCGGCGATGACCAGATTGAGCATCGCCAGCGCGGCCAGCAGGATGGCGCCGATGAATAGGCGCCGGTTGAACCAGCTGGCGCCCTTGCCTACCCAGGCGCGCGCGGCCAGGCCCAGCAACAGCAGGCCGGCGCACGTCATGCCGAAGGCTTCCCAGGGGCCGAAGGTGGCCACCAGGCTGACGGGGCGCGTGGCGCCCAGTTGCAGCCATTGCTCCAGTTGAGCCGAACCCAGGAAGCTGCCGATGGCGAAGATGGGCAGGATGGTCATGTTCAGCGGCACGCCCATGCCGGCCTTGTACAGTGTGCCCGAGCCGCAGCCATCGGCCACCTGCATCGCGGCGCCGAAAACGAAAGCGCCCACCAGCAGGCTGATGCTGGGCGGCCCCAGTGCCGCGCCCAAATCGGTGGGAAACGCCGCCAGCAAGGGCATGCACACCGCGGCGGCAACTGCCAGCAGCACGAGTTGCGCCATGACGCCGCTGGGATCACGCTGCTCGATCAGGCGACGCCAGCCGGTAGTGAAACCGAAGCGCGCGCCGGCAAGCACAGCGCCCATGCCGATGCCAACCAGGAACAACACGGCCTGGCGCAAGGAAACGAACCAGGCCAGGGCCAGAAAAAAGGCGGCCAGCAGGGCCGCAAGAGGAAAGCGCGTCATGTAGGGATGCTGCGAGAATCTGGATTGGACGGATACTGCCGGGTGTCAGGCTTTACAAGGCGCCTACACCGCACCAACACGGCAGCAACAAGGCGCCTGGCACAGTGGGTTGCAGCCACTGTCTCGGTGATCCGGTGTCTGGCACCCTGGCGGGAGCCAGACACCTGGCCTGAAAGTGGCGTCTGAAAGTGGCGTGTGAAAGCGACGTGTGAAAGCGGCGTCAATCAGCTGACCAGGTCTTTCAGGCTTTTCAGGATCTGCTGGCCGCGGCTGGGCACGTTGTCCATCGGCAGCTCCTTGGACGACTGCGTCCAGTCGGCCAGCGAGGCGGGATACAGCATCACGTTCTTCTGCCCCACCACTTCGGACAGCGCGAACCAATCGGTGGCGGCCCAGTGGCCGGTATTGCAGAACGAAATGGTTTCGTCGGCGGGCTCGGGCAGCGACTGCGCGGCGATGGCCTTGGCCTCTTCGGGCGACACGAAAATCGCGGTGCCGGGCTTGAACCACTTGCTGTGCTCGAGGTTCAGCGCGTTGTGGATGGTGCCGGGCACCTTGGCGGTGGGCGCTTTAACCTCGCCGCGGAAGAAGTTGGACGGCCGCGCGTCGACCAGATGCACCTTGGGGTTGTCGATTTGCGCCAGCACGTGGTCTTGCGTGGCGATCAGTGAACGGTCGAGCACCGGCGTGTAGCTGCTGGCCGCCACCGACGGCACGGCCTGGTCTTGCGGCAGGCCGGCATCGACCCAGGCCTTGACGCCGCCGTTCAGGATGGACAGTTCGGACAGGCCCAGGTATTTCAGCGTCCAGTACACGCGGGCCGAGCTGCCGAAATCGGTATCGTTGGCGCCCGACGACACCACCACGGCATGCACGCTCTTGTCCACGCCCAGGCTGCGCACCAGTTCGGCCAGCTTGTCGACCGGCGGCAACTGCCCGGGGTTGTCGGCCGGGCCGCGCCATTGCGCGTAGGGGGCCGATACCGCGCCGGGAATATGGTTGGCGGCGTATTCCTGCGGCGGCCTGATGTCGATGATGCGCACCGCGCTGTCGGCGCGGGCCTCGTTCAGTTCGGCGGGGGTCAGCAGGGGCGCGGCGGCTTGCGCGCCAAAAGAAGCGCCGGCCGTGATAGCCGCGGCGGCAAACATGAGAGAAATGCGTTTCATACGGGAGCACCATGAAGAATCAAGCCCAAGGCTCGATTCTTTCATTATCCGAATATATAAGAAAATACATTTTAATCATTTTCATATATATAAAAGCCCACCCTTTTACCCCTCTTTTCCCGTGGGGAATGCCGGAAATGCCCGGCGAGCCGCCCGCCGGCACAGGCCTTGCTGCGCCGACGCGAACCGGCGGCATGGCGCTGCCGGACCCTGCCAGGAGCCCGCTATGTCGCTAACCGCCATCGGCATCAATTGCACGCTGAAAAGCTCACCCGCCTCGTCATCCTGCGACAAGCTGCTCGACGTGGTGGAGTCGGAATTGCGGCGTCTGGACATTGCCTGCGAACGGGTGCGGGCGGTGGACCACGCCATCGCGCCTGGCGTGACGTCGGACGAGGGCCCCGGCGACGCCTGGCCCGAACTACGCCGCCGAGTGCTGGCGGCCGACATTGTCATCCTGGGCACACCGATCTGGCTGGGCCACCCGTCCAGCGTTTGCCAGCGGGTGCTGGAACGCATGGACGCCTTCCTGGGCGAACTGGACGACGGCGGGCGCATGGCTCCCTACGGCCGCGTGGCGGGCGTTGTGGTGGTCGGCAATGAAGATGGCGCCCACCACGTGAGCGCCGAGCTGTTCCAGGCCCTGAACGACGTGGGCTTCACGCTGCCCGCCAGTGCGGTGACATACTGGGTGGGCGAAGCCATGCACAAGACCGACTTCCAGGACTTGCCCGCCACGCCCGAAAAAACCGCCCAGGCCGCGCGCGAACTGGCCTTGAATTGCGCGCACCTGGCGCGGCTGCTGCACGCATCGCCCTACCCGCCGCGCTGAACCCGCGCGGATTCCTTCGTGCCGATGCAGGTCTTGACGCTGCGTTTTTAATCTGGATATTATTTATCTTAATTAAAGCGCGGACCTGCACATGAAAATGAGCGAAGGGGTCGAATGGGCCCTGCATTGCTGCCTGACACTGGCGTGGCTGGACAACGACGGCGCATCGGTGCCGACAGCCCGGCTGGCCGCGGCCTTCGAGCTGCCCCCGGCCTACCTGAACAAATGCCTGCAATTGCTGGTGAAGGCCGGCATCCTGGTCTCTACCGCCGGCGTCAAGGGCGGGTTCCGGCTGGCTCGCGCGCCGGCGCGCATCACGCTGCTGGACGTGGTGACGGCCATCGAAGGCCCCGAAGGCGCGTTCCGTTGCGCCGAGATCCGCCAGCGCGGAGCGGGCGCAAGCGCCTCGCCGCGCGAGTTCGTGCGCCCCTGTGGCATTGCCGTAGCCATGCGCCGCGCCGAAACCGCCTGGCGGCGCGAGCTGGCGGCGCAGACGGTTGCCGACCTGCTCGACGCCGCGCCGCCTTCGGCGTCGGAACGCATGCGTTGCTGGCAGCTGACACAGGTCCACTGATCTTCCCTCCCCCACCCGGTCAACAATTTTTCACGGAGCAAATCTGGATGTTTTATATCCACAATTCACGGACTGCGGCCACCCCTGCCGCGCCGGCCATTCCGGCGCCCGGTCTGGGCCTGGGCGCCATCCTGGTGCTGGCGCTAGGCACCTTCGCCGTCGGCACCGACGCTTTCATTGTGGCGGCCTTCCTGCCCCTGATGGCCGCCGACCTGGGAGTCACGCCATCCGTGGCCGGACATTCGGTCACGGCGTTCGCCGTGGCCTATGCGTTGCTGGCGCCGGTGATCGCCACGCTGACTGCCCGCGTGCCGCGCCGCACTTTACTGTGCGTGTCGCTGGCGCTGCTGGGCGCGGCCAATATCGGCTCGGCCCTGGCCACGTCGATGCCCTGGCTGATTGCTTCGCGCATCGCGGCGGCCGCCACCGCTGCCGCGTACACGCCGAACGCGGGCGCCGTGGCCGCCGCGCTGGTGCGCACAGACTTTCGGGCCCGGGCGCTGGCCATCGTGATCGGCGGACTGACGGTGGCCACCGCGCTGGGCGTGCCGCTGGGACGCGTGGCAAGCACCATGCTGAGCTGGCGCGCCGCGCTGGTGGCGGTGGGCGGCGTGGCGCTGCTGGCGTCCGCCGGCGTGCGCGCCAGCCTGCCGCGCCTGGGCGGCGCGCCCGCCATGTCCCTGGGCGGCGCGCCCGCCATGTCGCTGGCGCAGCGGCTGCAGGTGCTGCGTCAGCCCGCGGTTCTCAAGGTGCTGCCGCTTACCGTGCTGGGCATGGCGGCGGCCTACGTGCCTTATGCCTATACCGTGCAGGTGCTGCAGGCGCTGGCCACGCCCGCAGGCTGGGTGACGGGCATGCTGCTGGGCTATGGCCTGGGCGCGATGGCGGGCAATTATTTGTCTGGCGTGGGCACCGACCGGCGCGGTGCGCGGCGCGTGCTGTTGACCGCGTACCTGATCATGGCTGTGGCGCTGGGCGGACTGGCCTGGCTGGCCGCGAGCGCGGAGCCGATGCTGCCCATCACTGCCGCGCTGGTCGGGTTATGGGGCGCCAGCAGCTGGGCGCAAAGCCCGGCGCAGCAGCACCGCCTGATCGCCAGCGCGCCGCAGCATGGCGCGCTGGTGGTGGCGTTGAATGCCTCCGCCATCTACTTCGGCATTGCGCTGGGCACGGCCATCGGCGCGCGCCTCGTCGAGACCGGCGCGGTGGCGTTGCTGGCGTGCGGCGCGGCGCTGGCGCTGCTGTCATGGGTGTACGCGGCGGCCACGTGCCACGAACGCTGATTGCGACGCCGCAACGCCACCGGCGCGCCGGCTCGACGCGCGCGCGGAATTGCGGCATGCTGAGATATACCTTGCGCAAGCGTGCGCGCCGTTTCATCGTTCGCAACCCATGACCGACTCTCCCGCCTATCCCACCGCCACGTCCATTGACGATTTCCGCCGCAACCTCGCGCGGGTGCGCGAGCACATCGCCGCCGCCTGCCAACGCGCCGGCCGCGATCCGGCCGAAGTCCGCCTGTTGCCGGTCAGCAAGACCGTCGACGAAGCCCGCATCCGGCTGGCCTATGCGGCGGGCTGCCGCGAACTCGGCGAAAACAAGGTGCAAGAGGCGCACGCCAAATGGGAAGCCATGGCCGACCTGCCCGACCTGCGCTGGGCGGTCATCGGACACCTGCAAACCAACAAGGCCAAGCTGGTGGCGCGCTTTGCCAGCGAGTTCCAGGCGCTGGACAGCCTGCGCGTGGCCGAGGCCCTCGACCGGCGCCTGCAGGCCGAAGGCCGCGCGCTCGATGTATTCGTGCAGGTGAACACGTCGAATGAAGCCAGCAAGTTCGGGCTGCCACCCGAGCAGGCAGCCGCCTTCGTGCGCGAGTTGCCGGCCTACTCCAGCCTGCGCGTGCGCGGCCTGATGACCCTGGCGCTGTTTTCGCCCGATCCGGCCCTGGTGCGGCCCTGCTTCGTGCGGCTGCGCGAACTGCGCGACCGCCTGCGGCAGGAAGCGCCGGCCGGCATCGCGATCGACGAGCTTTCCATGGGCATGTCGGGCGACTATGCCCTGGCCATCGAAGAAGGCGCCACCACGGTGCGCGTAGGCCAGGCCATTTTCGGAGCGCGCGCGCTGCCCGACAGCCACTACTGGCCCGGCCTGGCGTCGGCCGGCCCGCAATCATGAATACGCCGCCCCCGGGGCGGCCGCTGCCCATCGACGTCATCTCCATTCAATCGCAGGTGGTGTATGGGCACGTGGGCAACAACGCCGCCTTGCCCACACTGCGAGCAATGGGGTTGCGAGTCGCCGCGGTGCCAACGGTGCTGTTCAGCAATACGCCGCACTATTCCAGCCTGCACGGCGGCGCCATCCCGGCAGATTGGTTCGCCGGCTATTTGCGCGACCTGATCGCGCGCGGCGCCGTGGCGCGTGCCCGAGCCATATTGGTGGGTTTTCTGGCCGACCCCGACCAGGCCGCCCTGCTCGGCGAATGGCTGGACGAAGCCCTGGCCGCCAATTCTGCGCTGCGCGTCCACGTTGATCCGGTCATCGGCGATTTCGACCACGGCGTCTACACCGATCCCCGCCTGACGCAGGCCTGGCGCACCCAGCTGCTGCCGCGCGCGCATGGGCTCACGCCCAACCACTTCGAGCTCGAACAACTGGCCGGCGCCACGCTGGACACGCTCGACGCCACCCAGGACGCGGCCGCGCGGCTGCTGGGCGGCGGCACCGAATGGGTCGTGGTGACCAGCGCCGCTCCGCGAAGCTGGCCCGCGGGCCAGATGCACGTGGCAGTAGTCACGCGCGCCCGGCGGCACGTGATCAGCCACCCCGTGGTGTCTTGCGCGGCCAAGGGCGTCGGCGACCTGTTCGCCGCGCGCCTGGCCGGCCACATGCTGGCGGGCGTCCCGCTAGAGCGCGCCGTGGAGCAGGCATGCAGCCATGTGGTGGAGGTACTGCGCGACACCGCCCGGCTGGGCTGGGAAGAGCTGGCCCTGCCGGTGGGGACATGATCGCCGAGACGGGTCGAGTTGCAACCCCGTCCCGCGTCATCAGCCGGCCTTGCCATTTACATCGAGATAGCCGCTGCGCACGGCGCTGTCAGGCACCTGCGCAGCCTGACACCTCGCAATGGATTCGATCACGCCCATTCGGCCCGACGCCGCCGGGCGCGCATGGCTCACGCCGGCTGGCTGCGCGCCTGCTCGATGAGTACGTCGACCTGCCCGCGCATTTTGTCCTCTACGTCTCGCAGCGCCTTCCACTCGGCGAACTTGTCCGGTTCGAGGACATTGCTGGCCTCGTAGAAATCCATCACCGCGGTATGGGCTTCGTGCCACAAGCGCATGGCGGCTTGCACATCGTTGATGTCGGTCATGGGATGCTCCTGGGCGAGACAACGAGCCGCCCCTTTCGCAAATTGCATTCCCGCCGGCGCGTACCGCCGCACGGCGCGGGCGTATCGGGCGCTCGCCCCGTTTTTAAAACACCACGATCGAGTAGGCAAATATTGCCAATGTCAATACTGCCCTGATAAGATTGCCGCTCGGGTATTCACCTACCCACCTCTTCCAATTCTCTTCACTCAACCACCAGGGAGGCGTTCGATGTCTGTATTGCGCACCGCGTTCCCCAGCGTGGCCCCGCGACACTATTAAGTCGTCGCAGGCGCTGGGCCGCCCGCTTGTTTTTTC
Source organism: Bordetella petrii (assembly GCF_000067205.1). Taxonomy (NCBI): domain Bacteria; kingdom Pseudomonadati; phylum Pseudomonadota; class Betaproteobacteria; order Burkholderiales; family Alcaligenaceae; genus Bordetella; species Bordetella petrii. The sequence continues at coordinate 3,046,328 of NC_010170.1, forward strand.
TGGCACGTAAGCACGCGCTTACGGCAGGTCCTCGCCCGTTCCACAGGCAATTCTGATTTCGCATGCCGGCCAATCGCTGGCACGCCGGATTGTCTGTTCCTTATGCTTTCGACCGAAGTCCCGGCGCGCACCGCCGCGCCGGGCCGTGACAAATGACTCGAAGAAAAATCGATTTGCGCGGACAGGCCTTCAAGGATGTCCTGGGTTTTACCTTCCGGCACTGGGGTGAACAGCCCTGGCGCATTATGTTGATCGTGGTGCTGGTGCTGCTGTCGGCAGCGGCCGACGTACTGACGCCGCTGTTTGCCGGCCGCCTGGTCGACGCCGTGGCGGCCGGCATGGACGGCGGCGCGGCAACCTGGGATCGCGCCACCGCGGCGTTCTGGACGCTGGCGGCGCTGGGCCTGGCCAGCACTGCGTTGCTGCAGATGGTGTACTTCAACATCATCGCGCTGACGCTGAAGATGATGAGCGCCATCGCGGGCCGGGCGTTTCACCGCGTGCAGCGCCTGTCTACAGACTGGCATGCCAACAGCTTCGCCGGCTCGACCGTGCGCAAGATCACGCGCGGCATGTGGGCGCTGGACCTGCTCAACGACACGCTGCTGGTGGCGCTGCTGCCGTCGGTGGCCATGCTGGTGGGCGCCACCCTGGTGCTGGGTTTGCACTGGCCGGTGATGGGCATGGTGGTCGGCCTGGGTTCGCTGCTGTATGTGCTGGTGACCGCCGCCCTGTCGCTGGGCTTCGTGGCGCCGGCCGCACGCCTGGGCAATGCCTGGGACACCCGCCTGGGCGGCGTGCTGGCCGACGCCATCACCTGCAACCCGGTCGTCAAGGCGTTCGGCGCGGAACGGCGTGAGGAGACGCGGCTGGCCTGGACGCTGGCCAAGTGGCGCCACCGCACCCGGCGCGGCTGGGTGCGCGGTTCGGTCAACGGCGGCGCGCAGGGCGTGATGCTGGCGGCCATGCAGGCGGCCATCCTGGGCTCGGCGCTGCTGCTGTGGCGGCGCGGCCAGGCCAGCGTGGGCGACATCACGTTCGCGTTGACCATGTTCTTCATCCTGCAGGGCTACCTGCGCGACATCGGCATGCACATCCGCAACCTGCAGCGCTCGGTCAACGACATGGAAGAACTTGTGTCGCTACACGCCCAGCCGCTGGGCGTGGCGGACGCGCCCGCCGCGCGCGACATCGTCATCGAGCGGGGCGAGATCTGCTTCGAGCACGTAACCTTCCGCTATGGCGCGCATGCCACGCCGCTCTACGACGATTTCTCGGTCCGCATCGCGCCGGGCGAGCGCGTGGGCCTGGTGGGGCACTCAGGCTCGGGCAAGACGACGTTCATCAAGCTGATCCAGCGCCTGTACGACATCGACGGCGGCCGCATCGTCATCGACGGCCAGGACATCGCCCAGGTGCGTCAGGATTCGCTGCGCAGCCAGATCGCCATCGTGCAGCAAGAGCCCGTGCTGTTTCACCGCACGCTGGCCGAGAACATCGCCTATGCCCGGCCGGGCGCCAGCCGCGCCCAGGTCGAACAGGCGGCGCGGCTGGCCAGCGCCCACGACTTCATCATGGCCTTGCCCAAAGGCTATGAAACGCTGGTGGGCGAACGCGGCGTGAAACTATCGGGCGGCGAACGCCAGCGGGTCGCCATCGCGCGCGCCTTCCTGGCCGACGCGCCGGTGCTGATCCTGGACGAAGCCACCTCCAGCCTGGACAGCGAAAGCGAGGCCCTGATCCAGCAAGCCATGGAACGCCTGATGGCCGGCCGCACCACCCTGGTGGTGGCGCACCGCCTGTCGACGGTGCGCGCCATGGACCGCCTGCTGGTGCTGGACAAAGGCCGCATCGCCGAGCAAGGCAGCCATACCGTGCTGGTGCAGCGTCCTGGCGGGCTGTACCGCCGCCTGCTCGAACGCCAGGCGCTGGACCTGGCGCGGGGGCTGGACCTGCCCGCGGCGGCGCAGCGCCCCCCGCAGCACCCGGCCCCCGAGGCGCTACGCGTGATGGCGCCGCCCTGACATGCCCACACACGCCCTCGTTCCACTGACAGTTTCTGACAGCATGCATCTTTACGATGCGTCCGCAGGCGCGACTCGCGACGCGCCCGCTGGCGTCATCGCCATTGCGGAGCATTCCATGACCGATCCCAACCTGATCATCCTGTATGTCGACAGCCCGGACCGCAGCGCCCGGTTCTACACCGAACTGCTGCGCAAGCCGCCGGTGCACGCCACCCCCAGCTTCGCCAAATTCAAGCTCGACTCGGGCCTGATGCTGGGCCTGTGGGCGCGGCAGACCGTCACGCCGCGCGCCATCTCGGCCGGCCGCGGCGGCGAGCTGGCCATTCCGGTGGCCAACCGCGAGGCCGTGCGGGCGCTGCACGCCGACTGGACCGAGCGCGGCATTCCCATCGCACAGCAGCCCACCGATCTCGATATCGGCCACACCTTCGTGGGTCTCGACCCCGACGGCCACCGGCTGCGCGTGTTCGCCCGCAAGCAGGAATGACCGTAGCCGCCCTCGCGCAGGGTGGCTACAATTCTCCGCTTGCCGCCCGTGGGAGCCCACCCGCGGGCCGATCACAACCCGCATGACTCCTTCCCCATGACTTCCGCTGTTTCCGGGCCCCGCTCGCCCGGCCTGGTGCTGTTCGCGCTGGCCATCGGCGCCTTCGCCATCGGCACCACCGAATTCGCCACCATGAGCCTGCTGCCGTATTTCGCGCACAGCCTCGGCATCGACGCCCCCACCGCCGGCCACGTCATCAGCGCCTATGCGCTGGGCGTCGTGGTGGGCGCCCCGCTGATCACCGTGGCGGCCGCGCGCCTGCCGCGCCGCGCCCTGCTCATACTGCTGATGACGCTGTTCGCGCTGTTCAATGGCCTGTGCGCCTTCGCGCCCAGCTACGCATGGCTGATGACCCTGCGCTTTCTCAGCGGCCTGCCGCATGGGGCGTACTTTGGCATCGCGTCGCTGGTGGCGGTGTCGCTGGTTCCCGAGCACCGCCGCACCCAGGCCGTGGGCCGCATGTTCCTGGGCCTGACTGTGGCCACCATCGTCGGCGTGCCGCTGGCCAACTGGCTGGGCCATGCGGTGGGATGGCGCTGGGGCTTCGCCCTGGTGGCCGCGGCCGGCCTGCTCACCGTGGCGCTGGTGGCCGCGTTCGCGCCCGCGACGCCGGCCGACCCGCAAGCCAGCCCGCTGCGCGAACTGGGCGCGCTGCGACGCACGCAAGTGTGGATTACGCTGGGCATCGGCGCCATTGGCTTCGGCGGCCTGTTCGCCGTGTATACCTACCTGGCCGACATCCTGCTGACAGTCACCGGCGCGGCGCCCGACACGGTGCCGCTGGTGCTGGGCGTGTTCGGCATCGGCATGACCATCGGCAACCTGGTGATTCCGCGCTTCGCCGACCGCGCGCTGATGCCCACCGCCGGCGGGCTACTGCTGTTCAGCGCCGCCGCGCTGGCGCTGTTTACCTTCAGCATTGGCAATATCTGGGCCATCACGGCGGCCGTGTTCCTGGTGGGCATGGGCGGCGCGCTGGGCACCGTGTTGCAGACGCGCCTGATGGACGTGGCCGACGACGCCCAGGGGCTGGCGGCGGCGTTGAACCATTCCGCCTTCAATACCGCCAACGCGCTGGGCCCGTGGCTGGGCGGGCTGGCGCTGGCCCACGGCCATGGCTGGCGCGCGCCGGGCTGGGTGGGCGCCCTGCTGGCGCTGGGCGGATTCACGCTATGGCTGATGTCGGTGTCGCTGGACCGGCAGCGCCGCGCGCTGGGCCAGGCGGCCTGAAAGAATTGCAAAGGCGCGGCGCGCCCACGCCAAAAACCTAGGCAAAACCGGCACCATTCCCTATGATCGGAATACCCTGGCGGGCGGCGCGCCGCCCCAGGGCGCTGTCCCGCCCATCGCTTCAATCCAAGGAGTCCCATCATGGCAGGCTGGTTTGAATTGAAAAAAGCAAGCAACGGACAATTCCACTTTGCCCTGAAAGCCGGCAACGCGGAAACCATCCTGACGAGCGAGATGTATACCGCCAAGGCCTCGGCCGAGAACGGCATCGCCTCGGTGCAGAAAAACAGCGGCGATGCATCGCGCTACAACCTGGCTACGGCCTCGAACGGCAAGTTCTATTTCACGCTGCGCGCCGCCAACAACCAGATCATCGGCAACAGCCAGATGTACAGCACTGAAGCCGCGCGCAATGCCGGCATCGAATCCGTCAAGCAGAACGGCTCCACCCAAGAAATCCGCGACAACAGCTGATTGCCTCGCGGGCGGCGTGGCGCCCGGACACGCCTGGCGTCAAGCGGCGCATTGCGCCCGTAGCGCGTCCAGGTCGGGTTCCACGCCGATGCCGGGCGCGTGCCCCAGGCGCGCCACGCCCTCTTCCAGCTGCAGCAGCGGCGCGCTGAGCAAGGTGCGCAGCGGGTTGGCATTGGAATCGATCTCCAGCAGGCCGCCGTGCCGCGTGCCGTCGACGGCGGCCAGCAGGTGGGCCGACGCCATCAGCCCCACCCCGGCGCCCAGGTAGTGCGGGCAATAGCGCAGGCCGGCCGCGCGCACCGCGCGGATTACCGGCAGGCAGCCCGAAATGCCGCCCCATTTGGCCAGATCGGGCTGCACCACCCGTAAAAAGCCAGCCTCGATGACCGCGTGAAAGGCCGCGCTGCCCAGGCAGTTCTCGCCGGCGGCCAGCGGCACTGGCGACTGGCGCGCCAGGGCCAGCCACTGCGCCAGAGGCTGGTCGGCGCGCAGTGGCTCTTCCAGCCAGGCGATATCCAACTCGCCCATGGCCGCCGCCATGGCGGCCGCATCCTCTGGGCCCCAGCCCTGGTTGGCGTCGGCCATCAGCGGCACGCCGGGCCCCAGCAGCTGGCGCACCTGGCGCAGGTTGCGCAGGTCGCGCTCATGTCCGAACCCCAGCTTCAATTTAAAGGCGCGGTAGCCTTCAAGGTGCTTCTGCCGCACCACGCGTTCGGGGTCGTCGGGGTTGATGCCGCTGGCATACACCTCGACGCGGTCGCTTGTGCCGCCCAGGTACGCCCATAGCGGCTGGCCCGCGCGGCGCGCGCACAAATCCCATAGCGCCAGGTCGATGCCGGCGATGGCCTGCGCCATGGGTCCCGGCTCGCCGGACTGCAACGCCAGCACCTCGGTGGCCGCGGTGAGATGCGCCCAGGCCGCCGCCGGCCCGTCGTAGGTTCGCCCGAGCAGCAGCGGCCGCAGCACCGTTTCCACCAGGCGCGCGCGATGCTCGGCGCCGCAGGCCGGGAAGTTGCACCAGATTTCGCCCCAGCCATGCGCGCCGTCGCGGTCTTGCACGCGCACGAATACCGCCGGGCGGTCGTGCATGATGCCGAACGAGGTGCGCACCGGCTGCTCGATGGGATAGCGCAGCACGTGCACGCTGAGCTCGGCGGGGGACACGCTGCTGGCATCGCCCATGGCAGGCCTCATGGAATCAGGTTCATTTCGACGTGGATGAAGTCGCCGCGATACGTGACTTCGCTCAGGTAGATGACCTGGCCGCCATCGTCGACGAACACCCGGCGCACTTCGGCGATGGGCGTATTGACGGCCACTTGCAGCTGCTGCGCCACTTCGGCGTCAGCCGTGCTGATGGTGAGCGTCTGGCGCGCCTGCGCGATGTGCAGACCGGGCATGGACACCAGCAGCGGAATGACGGTTTCGTTGCGGAAGCGGACCGGGTCCTGGCGGAAGATGCGTTCGGCCAGGTAGATGTTGATGACGCAATACGGCTGGCCGGCGCGTTCGTGGATGCGGCGCATGAACACATATTGCCCGGCCGTCGCGCCGTCTTGCGGGGTAAGCGGCGCGGAATGGATGGACTCGTCGATCGTGACGATCTTGGGCTGGGTGTCGCGGTAGACCTCGGCCAGTTCGGCCAGCGTGGTCTGCACCCGCAGCCAGCGGTCGTTGGGGGGCAGCCCGGTGACGAACGTGCCGCGCCCCTGCTGGGGCGACACCAGCCCTTCGCGGGTAAGCACGTCGACGGCCTGGCGCACGGTGACGCGCGCCACGCCGAATTCGGCTACCAGCTCTTCCAGGGACGGCACTTTCCGGCCCTGTTCCCAGATGCCGCGCGCAATGCGCTGGCGCATCAGGTCGGCCAGCTGCAAATAGCGAGGAATGGGGCTGTCGTGGAACTTGATAGCCATAAACAAATAGCCATATATTGTTTGCTGAACGTATGGTCTACAGTACGATTTGACCATTAAAAGGTCAAGCGCCATATGGAGGAGGCATTTTGCGCAACCGTTCCCTGCCGCGGCGCGCGGCCCTGATCGCCGCCCCGTGGGTGCTGATCGTGCTGGCCTGGTATGGCGTGCGCGCCAGCGGGCTGGTCAGCCCCGCGCTGGTGCCCAGCCCGCACGAAGTGTTGTCCAAATTCCTGGCGCTGATGCAGACGCGGCTGCCGCACGACATTCTCATGTCGACCCAGCGCGTGTTGCTGGGCGTGCTGCTGGGCATCGTGCTGGCGGTGCCGGTGGGATTCGTGCTGGGCTGGTACAAAAGCGTGCGCAGCTTTGTCGACCCGGTTATCAATTTCTTTCGCGCCCTCCCCCCCATCGCGCTGATCCCGCTGGTGATTGTGTACTTCGGCATCGGTGAATCCGCCAAGATCGCGATTCTGTTCTACGCCTCGTTTTTTGCGGGGGTGATCGTCATGTACGAAGGCATCGCGCAGATCAACCCCATTTACGTGCGCGTGTCGCGCACCCTGGGCGCCAGCGATGGCGAGATCTTCCGCAAGGTCATCGTGCCGCTCACCATTCCCCACATGCTCACTGCCCTGCGGGTGGCGCTGGGCGTGGCCTGGGCCACGCTGGTGGCCTCGGAACTGATCGCCGCGCAACAGGGCCTGGGCGCGCTGATCCAGGATGCCTCGTCGTTCTTCCAGCTCGACATCATTTACGTGGGCATCATCTGCATCGGGCTGATCGCCCTGGTCATGGACCTGATCCTGCGCGCCGCGGCGCGCCGCCTGGTGGCCTGGCAGGAGCGCATCGCATGACGACAGACACTTCCGCGCGCATCCAGTTTTGCAACGTCGCGGTCGACTACCCCACGGCCGACGGGCCGATGCGGGTGCTCGACGGCATCGACTACGAAATCCGGCAGGGCGAGTTCGTATCGGTGATCGGCCCGTCGGGTTGCGGCAAGACCACGATGATGAACATCGTGGCCGGCTTCGTGCAGCCCACCGAAGGCCAGGTGCTGCTCGACGGGCGGCCCATCGCGGGCCCCGGGCCGGATCGCGGCGTGATCTTCCAGGAATATGGCGTGTTTCCGTGGCTGACGGTCAAGGAGAACATCGCCTTCGGCCTGACGCTGCGCGCCAACCAGACAAGCCGCGCCGAACGCGACGAGATCTGCCAGCGCTACATGGAACTGATGGGGCTGGCCGACTTCGCCAACCATCACCCCAAGCACCTGTCGGGCGGCATGCGCCAGCGGCTGGCGCTGGCGCGCGCGTACGCCGTGAAGCCGCAGTTCCTGCTGATGGACGAGCCCTTCGGGGCGCTGGACGCACAGACCCGCTCGGCCATGCAGGACCTGCTGCTGCAGGTGCTGCTGGCCGAAGACAAGACCGTGATGCTGATCACCCACTCGGTGGAAGAGGCCATTTACCTGTCGTCGCGCATCGTGGTGGTGACGGCGCGGCCGGCGCGCATCCGCACCGTGATCGACGTGCCGTTCGGCTATCCGCGCGCCGAGAACCTGCATGAAGACCCGCGTTTCGGCGAACTGCGTTCGCAGATCCGCAGCCTGGTCATGGAGGAATACGCCAGGCAAGCCAGCCAGGTCGTGCGCCTGGCCGATTGACCCACACCATTGAACCCATTCCCCGCAAGAAAGGAGTCCCACCATGAATCCGCAGCGCAGAACCTTGTTGAAGACCGGCGCCCTGGCGGCGGCCATGTCGGGCATCGGCATGCCCCTGCTGGCGCGAGCCGCCGAGAAAGTGCGCGTGGGCTACCTGCACACGCCCGCGGTCGACGGCCAGATCTGGACCGGCCTGGAAACCGGCGCCTTCGCCAAGCAGGGCCTGGACCTGCAGATGATCAAGTTCACAACGGGCCTGGAACTGTTCCAGGCCATGATAGGCGGCAGCCTGGACGTGCTGTCCACCGGCGCGGTGGTATCGAACTTCCCGGCGCGCGGCCAGGGCCAAGGTGTTCCTGGTGAACAACGTGGAATACGCCACGGCGCAATTGTGGGTGCGCGGCGACTCGGGCATCAAGAGCGCCGCCGACCTCAAGGGCAAGAAGATCTCGACCACGGCCGGCACGACCGCCCATGTGTTCCTGGACCGCGTGCTGCAAAGCGCCGGACTGCAGGAAGGCAAAGACGTGCAGATCGTCAACCAGCGCATGACTGAAGCGGTGACCTCCTTCATTTCGGGCGCGGTGCCGGCGGTGGCCCTGTGGGTGCCGTTCGACGTGACCGTGCGGCAGAAGGTGGAGGGCGCGCGCATGCTGGTGGATGCTTCGGCGTTCTATCCCGAGGCGGCCATCGTGGGAGGCTGGGCGGCGCGCAACGAATACTACGACCAGAATCCGAAGTTGATCGCGTCGCTGATCAAGGGCTGGGTCACGGCCAATGATTATCTGCTGTCGCATACCGACGAGGCAGTGGCGACCCTGCAGAAAAAACACTACCCGGAAGTGCCGCTGGAAGACCTGAAGAACCAGTACAAGGCCTCGAAGTACTTCACGTCGGCGCAATGGCGCGCCAAGTATGCCGACGGCACGGTCACCAAGTGGCTGCAACAGGTCACCGACTTCTTCGTGCACACGGCCAAGATCTCCAACCCGGTGCCGGCCAGCACCTACTTCGACCCCAAGCCCTATCTCGACATCGTCAAGGCCTGAGCCGCGCGCCGCGCCATGACCTCTGCCTACGACTACATCATCGTCGGCGCCGGTTCGGCCGGCTGCGTGCTGGCCAACCGCCTGAGCGCCGATCCGGCCTGCCGCGTGCTGCTGCTGGAGGCCGGCGGCGCCGACCGGGGCTTCTGGCTGAAGCTGCCGGTGGGGTACTTCCGCTCGATCTACGATCCGCGCTATTCGTGGCAGTTCGCGGTCGAGCCGCAAGCCGAGACCGGCCATCGCGCCATCGTCTGGCCGCGCGGCCGGGTGCTGGGCGGGTCCAGCTCGATCAACGGGCTGATCTACATTCGCGGCCAGCACGCCGACTACGATGACTGGGCGCGCCTGGGCGCGGCCGGCTGGGGCTATCGCGACGTGCTGCCGCTGTTCAGGCGCTCGGAATGCTACGCGGGCGGCGCCAGCGAATACCATGGCGACAGCGGCGAACTGCACGTCTCGGACCTGCGCAACGACCACCCGCTGTGCGATGCCTGGCTGCAAGCGGGCGCGCAGGCCGGCCTGCCGGCCAGCCCCGACTTCAACGGCGCGATCGACAGCGGCCTGGGCAGCTATCAGCTGACGCTGCGCGGCCACTGGCGCGACAGCGCCGCCACCGCCTTTCTGCACCCCGTGCGCGGCCGCCCCAACCTGACGGTGACGACCGCCGCGCACGTGACCCGCCTGCTGATCGAACGCGGCGTGTGCCGTGGCGTGGCCTGGCTGCAAGACGGCCAGCAGATGCGCGCGCACGCCGCCGGCGAAGTCATTCTGGCAGCCGGCGCGCTGCAATCGCCGCAGCTGCTGCAGCTGTCGGGCGTGGGGCCGGCCGCCCTGCTGCACAAACACCGCATCGCCGTGCACGTGGACGCGCCCGAAGTGGGCCGCAACCTGCAAGACCACTATCAGGCGCGCGTCATCGTGCGCGTGAAGAACAGGCTGTCGCTCAACGACGACGTGCGCAACCCGCTGCGGCTGGCGCGCATGGGCGCGCGCTGGCTGTTCGGCCAGGAAGGCCCGTTGACGGTAGGCGCGGGCCAAGTGGGCGGCATGGTGTGCACGGAACACGCCCGCGACGGCCGCGCCGATGTGCTGTTCAATGTGATGCCGCTGTCGGTGGACAAGCCCGGCGACCCGTTGCACGGGTTCTCGGGCTTCTCGGCCTCGGCCACCCAATGCCGGCCCGACTCGCGCGGCACGGTCGAGATCCGTTCGGCCGACCCACTGCAGCCGCCGCGCATCGTGTCCAACTACCTGACCGAACCGCGCGACATCAAGGTGCTGGTGGCGGGCCTGCGCATGCTGCGCGACATTTATCAGCAGCCCGCATTCCGCGCGTTTATCGGCGGCGCCGAGTACATGCCGGGGGAAGACGTGCGCAGCGACGGCGAACTCGCCGAGTTCGCGCGGCAGCGCGGCGGCACCGTGTTCCATGTGTCGGGCAGCTGCCGCATGGGCAGCGACGCGGCCTCGGTGGTCGACCCCGAACTGCGCGTGCGGGGCGTCGAGCGCCTGCGCGTCATTGACGCATCGGTGATGCCCGCGATGGTGTCGGCCAACACCAACGCGGCCACCCTGCTCATTGGCGAAAAAGGCGCGGAGCTGGTGCGCCAGGCGCGCGGCGGCGCCTGAAGCGAAACGCGGGCGCCTGACCGCCGCAAGGTGTCAGGCGCCCGCTGCTGCAACCGCGGCTCGCCTGCCTACTCGGCCTTGACCCCGGCGTCGCTGATGACCTTGGCCCATTTGGCGCGCTCGGCGGCAATGCGCGCCGCGGCGTCGGCCGGCGTGGTCCAGGTGGCCACGGCGCCCTGGTTCAGCAGCGCGGCCTTGACCTCGGTCTTGGCCGTGATTTGCTTGAGCGCGCCGTTGAGCTTGTCCAGCACCGTCGCCGGAGTGCCGGCTGGCGCCACGATGCCGAACATCGAGCTGACCTGGAAATTGGGCAGGCCTGCCTCGGCGGTGGTGGGCACCTCGGGCAGCGCCTCGGCGCGCTGGGCCGAGGCCACGGCCAGCGCGCGCAGCTTGCCGCCCTTCACGTGCCCCTGCGCCGCCGGCACCGTCTCGATCATGCTCAGCACCTGGCCGCCCATCAGGTCGGTCATGGCGGGGCCGCTGCCCTTGTACGGCACGTGCAGCACATCCACGCCGGCCACGCTCTTGAACATTTCGGCGGCCAGGTGTTGCGGCGAGCCGTTGCCGGCCGACGCCATCGTCAGGTAGCCCGGACGAGCCTTGGCCAGCGCGATGAATTCCTGCAGCGTCTTGGCCTGCACCGACGGGTGCACCACGAACACCAGCGGCACCGTGCCCACGATGGACACCGGGGCGAAGCTCTTCTCGATGTCGTACGGCACCCTGCCCTTGTAGAGTTCGGCGTTGATCGAATGGCTGGTCAGCGCGCCCATCAGCAAAGTGTAGCCGTCGGGGTCGGCCTTGGCGACCTGGTCGGCGCCGATATTGCCGGCCGCCCCGGCGCGGTTCTCGACCACGAACTGCTGACCCAGCGCGGTGGACAGTTCCTGGGCCAGCACGCGGCCGATCACGTCGGTGGCGCCGCCGGGCGGATACGGCACCACCAGCCGTACGGGACGTTCGGGATAGGCGGCCGCCGCGGGCGCGGCGTGCAGGGCGAAGCCGGCGCACAAAACCAGGGCTGATGCCAGGAAGGCGCGGCGCGCCGGCGTGGGCTTGCTGAAAAGGGACATGCGTGGTCTCCTGGCCGGGATGGTTGTTCGGATGGATCTGGCGCCCGGCTCGTTGTTGCGCCCTGAGTGTAGGGGGTGCATCCTGATAGAAGAATCAGAACTTTTCTATTGAACGATCTGTTTTATCGATCAATAGATTGTCCGGCCTGCACAGGGCGGCACGCGAAGAACCTTGTACTTGCACGCCTTTGTACCGGGCGGATATGATGCAGGCGCATATTATCAATAATATTATTGGAATCAGCATGGCTGTAAACAAATCCCCCGCCCCCGTCGTCAGCGGCCTGAGCAAGGGCCTGACCAACTACGGCGACACAGGCTTTTCGCTGTTCTTGCGCAAAGCCTTCATCAAGGGCGCCGGGTACACCGACGATGCCCTGGCGCGCCCGGTGATCGGCATCGTGAATACCGGCAGCAGCTACAACCCGTGCCATGGCAACGCGCCGCAACTGGTCGAGGCGGTCAAGCGCGGCGTGATGCTGGCCGGAGGCCTGCCGGTGGACTTTCCCACCATCTCGGTGCACGAAAGCTTTTCGCAGCCCACCAGCATGTACCTGCGCAACCTCATGTCGATGGACACCGAAGAAATGATCCGCGCGCAGCCCATGGACGCGGTGGTGCTGATCGGCGGCTGCGACAAGACCGTGCCGGCGCAACTGATGGGCGCCGCCTCGGCCGGCGTGCCCGCCATCGAATTGGTAACCGGCGCCATGCTGACCGGTTCGCATCGCGGCGAGCGGGTGGGCGCCTGTACCGATTGCCGCCGCTATTGGGGCCGCTACCGCGCCGAAGAGATCGACGCGGCCGAGATCTCGGACGTCAACAACCAGCTGGTGGCCAGCGTGGGCACCTGTTCCGTGATGGGCACGGCCAGCACCATGGCCTGCCTGGCCGAAGCGCTGGGCATCATGGTGTTCGGCGGCGCGTCGGCGCCCGCCGTCACCGCCGACCGGATCCGCGTGGCCGAGCGCACCGGCACCACGGCCGTGGCCATGGCGGCCAGCCGCCTGACGCCCGATCGCATCCTGACCGGCAAGGCGTTTGAAAATGCCTTGCGCGTGCTGCTGGCTATCGGCGGCTCTACCAATGGCATCGTGCACCTGACGGCCATGGCCGGACGGCTGGGCATCGATATCGATCTGGCCGGGCTGGACCGCCTGAGCCGCGAAACGCCGGTGCTGGTGGATCTGAAGCCTTCAGGCCAGCACTATATGGAAGACTTCCACAAGGCCGGCGGCATGCCCGCCCTGCTGCGCGAACTGCGCCCGCTGCTGCACCTGGATGCGCTGACGGTCTCGGGCCGCACGCTGGGCCAAGAGCTGGACGCCGCGCCGCCGGCTTTCGCGCAAGAGGTGATCCGCCCATTCAGCTCGCCCATCTACCCGGCCGGCGGCCTGGCGGTGCTGCGCGGCAATCTGGCTCCCGGCGGCGCCATCATCAAGCAATCGGCCGCCAACCCCGACCTGATGGAACACGAAGGCCGGGCCGTGGTGTTCGAGGACGCCGAAGACATGGCCCGCCGCATCGACGACGATACGCTCGACGTGCGCGCCGACGACGTGCTGGTGCTCAAGCGCATCGGGCCCACCGGCGGCCCGGGCATGCCGGAAGCGGGCTACATGCCGATTCCCCGCAAGCTGGCGCGCGCCGGCGTGAAAGACATGGTGCGCATTTCCGACGGCTGCATGAGCGGCACCGCGGCCGGCACCATCGTGCTGCACGTCACGCCTGAGGCGGCCGTGGGCGGCCCGCTGGCGCACGTGCGCAACGGCGACCGCATCCGCCTGTCGGTGCAGCGCCGCGAGATCGCCTTGCTGGTCAGCGATGAAGAACTGGCCCGGCGCGCGGCCGAACACCCCATCGAGCGGCCGCAGGGCGAGCGCGGCTACCACAAGCTGTACCTGCAAAGCGTGACGCAGGCCGACCAGGGCGCCGATTTCGATTTCCTGCGCGCCTCCGCCACGCGCGAGACGGTGCCGGGCAAGCCCACGCGCTGATGGCAAGCCTGGCGGTTGGGATCACCCCGCCGTCAGGTGCTCGCGCAGCACCTCGAGCAGCGCCGCCGCGGCCGGCGACAGGCTGCGATGGCGCGCCGTCACCAGGCCGATAGAGCGCTCGGCCACCGGCCCGACCAGCGGCCGCTCGACCACGCCGCGGTGCGCCACCGCGCCCGCCGCGATGGCCGGCAGGGCCGCCACGCCAAAGCCGCACTCGACCATGGCCACGATGGTGGTCAGGTGCTCGGCCTCGAAGGCCGGCTGGAAACGTATGCGGTTCTGCAGGAAAGCCCATTCGGCGTACTGCCGCACGCTGCTCGGGTGCACCATCGACACGTGCGCGGCGTCCACTGTGTCGGTCCAGCGCAGCGGCCCCTTGCGGCGCGCCAGCGGGTGACTCTCCGGAATCAACAGCAGGAAGCTGTCGGACAGCATGGGCACATAGTGCAGGTCGGCCTGCTGCGGATCGGCCGCGGTAATGGCGAAGTCCACCTCGCCGGCGCGCACCAGGTCGAAGGCCGGCCCTGTCAGCGTGTCGTGCACTTTCAGCGCCACGTGCGGGTGCGCCTGGCGGTAGGCCATCAGCACGCGGGGCAGCATGCGTGCCGCCACCGACGGCAGCGCGGCTACGGTCACCGACCCGCGCTCGGCATTGGCGATGCCCCCTACTGCGTCGATGGCCTCACGGAACGCCACCTGCAGGTTGGCCGCCTGCTGCAGGAACACCTGGCCGGCCGCGGTCAGCCGCACCGTGCGGGTGGTGCGGTCGAACAGCCGCACGCCCAGGGCGTCTTCAATACGCAGCACCTGGGTGGACAACGCCGACTGCGACAGATGCAACTGCGCGGCGGCCTGCCGGAAGTTGAGCGTGCGGCCCAGCACCAGCACGGTTTCGACGTCACGCATCGACAGATTGATCTTCATTTCATTGATCTCGTTTTTTGATCATTCTATCCAAAAAATCTGATTCATCAATCAAACGACCTTCTCTACACTGGCGCCCATCCCCCGACCGATTAAGGAAACATCATGAACGCACCCCAGCCCGCCCGCCTGGCCAATCCGGCCGCCACCCATGCCGTGGTGGTGGGCGGCGGCACCATGGGCGCCGACGTGGCGGTGGTGCTGGCGCGGGCGCGCTGCCGCACCACGGTGGTCGAACCCGACGCCGCCCGCGCCGGCGCGCTGCCTGCCCGCGTGGCCGGCAACCTGGAGGCCGCGGGCCGGGCCGACGCCGCCGGCCCGGTGCAGACGGTGGCCAGCCTGGACAACGTCGACTGGAGCAGCGTGGGCCTGGTGATCGAGTGCATTCCGGAACGGCTCGACCTGAAGCAGGCCCTGTTTGCCGAGCTGGAGCGCCGCGCCCCTGCCGACGCCATTCTGGCAAGCAACAGTTCCAGCTTTCCCATCGGCGCCATCGGCGATGGCCTGGCCACACGCGCGCGCATGCTGGGCCTGCATTTCTTCATGCCCGCGCACCTGGTGCCGCTGGTCGAGGTGGTGCTGTGCGAGGCCAGCGAAATGGCGTACGCCGACGCGCTGATCGCCTTCATGCGCCGCTGCGGCATGGTGCCCGTGAAGGTGCGCAAAGACCTGCCCGGCTTCCTGGCCAACCGCCTGCAGCATGCGCTGTCGCGCGAGGCCTTCGACCTGATCGACCGCGGCATCGCGTCGCCCGAAGACGTGGATGCCGCGGTGCGCTTCGGCTTCGGCTTCCGCTTCCTGGCCGCGGGGCCGGTCCTGCAGCGCGATCACGCCGGCATCGACGTGCACGCGGCGGCCGGCGCCACCATGTACCCGTCGTTCTGCAACAGCGACCGGCCGGCCCGCTGCCTGACCGAGCGCGCGCAAGACGGCCGGCACGGCATGAAGACCGGCCAGGGCTTCTACGACTGGACGCCCGAAACGATAGCGGCCGAGCGTGCCCGCTACGACCGCCTGCTGCGCGCCGGGCTGGCGCTGATCGCCGACGAGCTGCCGCCGCTCGAACCCTGACCGCGCTGCCCCTGGCAGTCCGGGCTGCCAGGGCCATAAGCCGTATCAAGGGCCTGCCGCCAGGCGGCCAGCTTGGCCTGCGGGCTCATGGCGGCGTGCGCCGGGCTGGTGGACGGCAGGTCTACATATTGCAGCCCGCGCGCGCGCGCCGAATGCGGCAGCACGCGGCGCCGGAACAAGGCGGCCGCCTTGCCGCCGTTAAAGCACACGCGCTCGATGCCGGGGTGTGCGCGGAAAAAGGTGTTGAAATCGTTCGGCTCGGCCGTGGCAGGGTCGATGTCGGCATCCAGACTACCGGGGCGCTCGCACGCCTGCAGCACGTCCCACAACGCCACGCCGGCCGCCGTCAGCGCGGCCACGCGCGGCGCGTACGCCGCCGCGGCGTCGAAACCGAATACCGCCGCGGCGATAGGCCAGAATGCATTGCGCGGATGCGCGTAATACTGCTGCTGGCGCAGCGAGGCCACGCCCGGCATCGAGCCCAGCACCAGCACGCGCGCGTGCGGCGCGGCCAGCGGCTCGAAGCCCCGCACGCGCGTCACGGCCGGGGCCGCCATACGCTGGCCAGCCACGGCTGCTGCTCGCGCGGCAGCCCGGCGGGCCGGTAATAGTGCTCGAGTTCGCCGAAACCCGCCTCGTTCATCAGCGCACGCCAGGCGGCCAGGTCGTGATACGCGCCGTAGCGCCCGCGGTTCCACCCTTCCTGGTTGTCGCCGCGGGGGTTCGAGCAGAATAGCGCGCCGTCGGGACGCAGGGCCGCGCGCAGTTGCCGCAGCACGCGGGGCAGTTCCTGGCCGGGCACATGGAACAGCACCGCGTTGGCGTAGATGCCGTCGAAGCGGCCGGCCGGCAGGTCGAGCGCCAGCAGGTCCTGCTGCCATACCTCGCAGCCCGAGGCCTGGCGGGCCATGGCCACGAAGCGTCCGGCGCCATCCAGCCCCACCGCGCGATGGCCGAGCGCGGCGAAGGTTTTCAGGTCGCGGCCCGGGCCGCAGCCCAGATCCAGGATGTCGTATGGCGGCGCGCCATGCAGATGGCGCAGCAGCGCGGCGATGTTCTGGCTGACGTCATGGTCGCGCGTGCCGGCCTCGAAGCTGTCGGCGCGCTCGTTATAGTGCGCGAGCGTCAGCTCGCTGATCTGGCGCAGCTCGTCGGGGGTGAGCGACATGGATATGTTCAGGTGTCAGGCACCGCAGGCGGATCAGGTGTCTGACTCCCGCCTGGCGGGTGTCAGACACCTTGATGGTTGACACAGGCGCGGCACGCTTCGGCGTCAGGCCCTGCGGAGCCTGACACCTGATCAGAGGAAAGCGCGCGGCGCATCGGAGGGCGGGCTATCAGGCCGCGAGGCGGCCCTGGATGGCCGACTTCACGCCGGGCAGTTCGTCGGGCAACCGGTCGGCCAGCTTCTCGAACAGCGTGTCGTGCAGCGCTAGCTCGTCGCGCCACGATGCCGCGTCCACCGAGATCACCTGCTGGAACTTATCGGGGCTGAATTCGAGCCCGGTCCAGTCGATGTCCTGGTAGGTGGGCGACACGCCGAACACCTGTTCGACGCCGCCGGCCGTGCCGTCGATGCGGCCCAGCATCCACTTCAGCACGCGCATGTTGTCGCCGAAGCCCGGCCATACGAACTTGCCGTCGGGCCCCTTGCGGAACCAGTTGACGCAGTAGATGCGCGGCAGCACGGCGCCGGCGGCCTGCAAGCGCTTGCCCAGCTTCAGCCAGTGGCCGAAGTAGTCGCTCATGTTGTAGCCGCAGAACGGCAGCATGGCGAACGGATCGCGGCGCACCACGCCCTGCTGCCCGGCGGCGGCGGCGGTGGTTTCGGAACCCATGGTGGCGGCCATGTACACGCCTTCGACCCAGTTGCGCGCCTCGGTGACCAGCGGCACGGTAGTGGAGCGGCGTCCGCCGAAAATGAAGGCGTCGATCACCACGCCTTCGGGGTTTTCCCATTCGGGGTCGATGGACGGGCACTGGGCAGCGGGCGCGGTGAAGCGGGCGTTCGGGTGCGCGGCCTTGCGGCCGGTTTCCTTGGCGATCTGCGGGGTCCAGTCCTGGCCCTGCCAGTCGATCAGGTGGTCGGGCGGGGTGTCGGTCATGCCTTCCCACCAGACGTCGCCGTCGTCGGTGAGCGCCACGTTGGTGAAGATGACGTTGGCCTTCAGGGTGGCCATGGCGTTGAAGTTGGTTTTCTCGCTGGTGCCCGGGGCCACGCCGAAATAGCCGGCCTCGGGGTTGATGGCGCGCAGCCGGCCGTCGGCGCCCGGCTTGATCCAGGCGATGTCGTCGCCGATGGTGGACACCTTCCAGCCGTCCATGCCCTGGGGCGGAATCAGCATGGCGAAGTTGGTTTTACCGCAGGCGGACGGGAACGCCGCAGCCACATGGTATTTGCGTCCCTTGGGCGAGGTCACGCCCAGGATCAGCATATGCTCGGCCAGCCAGCCCTGGTCGCGGCCCATGGTGGACGCAATGCGCAGCGCGAAGCACTTCTTGCCCAACAGCGCATTGCCGCCGTAGCCCGAGCCGAAGCTCCAGATTTCGCGGCTTTCGGGATAATGCACGATGTACTTGGTGGGATTGCAGGGCCAGGACACGTCGGCCTGGCCTTCGGCCAGCGGCGCGCCCACGCTGTGCACGCAAGGCACGAATTCGCCGTCGGCGCCCAGCACGTCGAACACGGCGCGGCCCATCCGGGTCATGATGCGCATGTTCACCACAACATAGGGGCTGTCGGAGAGCTCGACGCCGATGTGGGCGATGTTGGAGCCCAGCGGCCCCATCGAGAACGGCACCACATACATGGTGCGGCCGCGCATCGAGCCGTCGAACAGCCCGTCGAGGGTGGCGCGCATTTCGGCCGGATCGGCCCAGTTGTTGGTGGGGCCGGCGTCTTCGGCGCGTTCGGAGCAGATGAACGTGCGGTCTTCGACCCGTGCGACGTCGGAAGGATCGGAACACGCCAGATATGAATTGGCGCGCTTGGCCGGGTTCAGGCGGCGCAGCGTGCCCGACTGGACCATCTGTTCGCAGAGCCGATCGTATTCTTCCTGGGAGCCGTCGCACCAGGTAACGCGATCGGGCTTGGTCAGCGCGGCGACCCGCGCTACCCAGTCGATCAGCCCCTGGTGCTTGACGTACGCGGGAACATTGAGCGAAGCGATCCCGCCGTCGAACGGTTTATTCATCGGGCCCATCTCCTAAAAGTAAAAGACCATGCGGGCCCGCAAGGGACCCGCATCGTTGTGTGAATCAGTGGCGTCATATTACTTGCCTACGGCATGGCCTGGCCATTCCACGCCGCAAGGAATGAAACATCGTATGTCTGTTATCGCCCCTGTGTTGCGGCCCCGTAATTTAGGGAAAACCCCAAGCAAGGCTTATCATGCCGCCTTGACGATGGAACGCCTCATGCCGCACCGCCTTGCCGCCCGCGCCGCCTGGACGCGGGAGATCCGCGCCACCCTTGCCCTGAGCCTGCCCCTGGTGCTGACCAGCCTGGCGCAGATCGCCATGACGGCGACCGACGTGATCTTCATCGGCCGCCTGGGATCGCAGGCGCTGGCCGCCAGCGCGCTGGGCGCCAACCTGTACGCCGCGTCCGCGTTTTTTTCGCTGGGCCTGGTGACGGCCACCGCGCCGATGGTGGCGCGCGAACTGGGCGCCCGCCGCCACTCGGTGCGCGACGTGCGCCGCACCGTGGCGCAGGGGCTGTGGGCCGCCGCCCTGATCTCGGTGCCCGGCTGCCTGGCGCTGTGGTACGGCGAGGCTATCCTGCTGGCCATTCGCCAGCCGCCCGAGCTGGCCGCGCAGGCGGGCGTATACCTGCGCGCGCTGCTGTGGGGGCTGCCGCCCTTCCTGGGTTTCCTGGTGCTGCGCTCTTTCACCGCCGCGCTGCAGCGGCCGCGCGCGGCGCTGTGGGTGGCGCTGGCAGGCATTCTGTTCAATGCGCTGGCCGACTGGGCGCTGGTGTTCGGCAAGCTGGGGCTGCCGCCCCTGGGCCTGGTGGGCGCAGGCATCGCCAGCGCGACCGCCAGCCTGTTCCTGTTCGCGGGCATGACCGTAGTGGTGACGTGCGACCGGCGCTTTCGCCGCTACCGGCTGTTCGGCCGGGTCTGGCAGCCCGACTGGCACCGGCTGGCCGCGCTGTGCAAGCTGGGTCTGCCGATCGCGGCCGCCACGGCTTTCGAGGTGACGATCTTCAACGCGGCAGCGTTCCTGATGGGCTGGCTGGGCGAAGCCGAGCTGGCCGCGCACGCGGTGGCCATCCAGATCGCCAGCATCAGCTTCATGGTGCCGTATGGCATCGCCCAGGCCGCCACCGTGCGCGTGGGCCTGGCCTATGGCGCCCGCGACGCGGCCGCCATTCAGCGCGCCGGCTGGACGGCCTACGGGCTGGGCGTGGGCTCGATGGTCATCGCCGCGCTGTTGATGGTGGCCGTGCCGCACTGGCTGCTGGCGGCGTTCTTCGACGTGCGCGCCCCCGCCAATGCCGCGCTGTTGGCACTGGCCTCGTCATACCTGGCCGTGGCGGCCGTCTTCCAGATCGTCGACGGCGCGCAGGTCATGGGCGCAGGCATGCTGCGCGGCCTGCACGACACGCGCGTGCCCATGCTCTATGCCGCCATCGGCTACTGGGGCCTGGGCCTGCCGGCCGGCGCGGCGCTGGCCTTCTGGGCGGGCTGGCGCGGCGTGGGCATCTGGAGCGGCCTGGCTATCGGGCTGGGCGTGGTCGCCGTGCTGATGACGCGCCGCTGGCTGCGCCGCGAACGCGAGGGCCTGGCGCCGCCGCTGCGGCGGCCCGCGCCGGTGACGCGCGCCACCATGCCATAATCGTCGCAGGCTGCGTACCGGGGCTTGCCGCCCCGCGATGCGCGCCCAGCATGTTTTTCCAGGATGTCTATGCCCCCAGCTTTCCCCCCCTTGAACGCCGACCGCCTCTGGTCGCGCGTTGAAACCCTTGCCCGCCACACCCTGCCGGATCTCCCCTGGACCCGCCGCGCCTTCTCGCCGCAGTTCGAGCAGGCACGCGCCTGGCTGGCCCGGGAATTCGCCGACGCCGGCCTGG
Organism: Bordetella petrii; assembly: GCF_000067205.1. Lineage (NCBI taxonomy): Bacteria > Pseudomonadati > Pseudomonadota > Betaproteobacteria > Burkholderiales > Alcaligenaceae > Bordetella > Bordetella petrii. The sequence goes on from NC_010170.1 coordinate 3,067,005, forward strand.
AAGTCCGCCTGGACGCCGGCGGCAACCTGATAGGCCGCCGCGCCGGCCGCAACCCCGCGCTCAAGCCCATCGTGACCGGCTCGCACTGCGACACTGTCATGAGCGGCGGCCGCTACGACGGCATCATCGGCGTGCTGGCCGGCATCGAAGTGGCACGCACCCTGCACGAACAAGGCATCGAGCTGGAACACCCGTTCGAAGTCATCGATTTCCTGTCCGAAGAACCCAGCGATTACGGTATTTCCTGCGTGGGCAGCCGCGCCCTGTGCGGCCAGCTCGACGCCGCCATGCTGGCCGCCCGCAATCCGCAAGGCGAAACGCTGGCCGAGGGCCTGCGCCGCATTGGCGGCGACCCGGACGCACTGACGGCGCCGTTGCGCGGCGCCGGCGACACGGCGGCCTTCGTCGAGCTGCACATCGAACAAGGCCCCGTGCTGGAAAGCCGCCAGCTGCCCATCGGGGTGGTGACTCATATCGTGGGCATCCGCCGCGTGCGGATCACGGTGCAGGGCCAGCCCGACCACGCCGGCACCACGCCCATGGACATCCGCCGCGATGCCCTGGTGGGCGCCGCCCGGGTGATCGACGCCGCGCACCGCGAGGCCAGCCGCCTGAGCGGCCAGCCCCACTACGTGGTGGCCACGGTGGGCCGCATCGAAATCACCCCCAACGCCGCCAACGCGGTGCCCGGACGCGCCGAACTGATGCTGGAAGTGCGCAGCGACAGCGACGACGTGCTGGACAGCTTCCCCGAGACCATCATGGCCAGCCTGGCCGCCGGCCTGGCGGAACTGCGCCTGCAAGCCAGCATGGCGCCGGCCAGCCGCGCCCGCCCCACCGCCTGCTCGCCGCTGGTGATGCAGGCCATCGAGGCGGCGGCGGATCGCCTGGGCTATGCATCGATGTCCCTGCCCAGCGGCGCGGGCCACGACGCCGTATACATGGCGCCCACCGGCCCGATCGGCATGGTGTTCATTCCCTGCCTGGGCGGGCGCAGCCATTGCCCCGAAGAATCTATCGAACCCGCCCAGTTGCTGGACGGCACGCGCGTGCTGTACGAAACCGTGCGCGAGCTCGACCGCCGCCTGGCGGGCTGAATCCGCGCGGCGCCCGGCTGGGCGCCGCCGGATGCGCTATCGTCCGTATTCCCTTCTACCGCCGCCCGCCGCATGCAGCAGATCGACCTCACCGACAGCACCGCCGACCGCTATCTGCTCGACGCCCCGGGCTTGTCACTGCTGGCTTTCCACAGCCGCACCTGCGCCACCTGCAAGATCGCGCGCGAGCAGTTGCCGCAACTCGACCTGCCGGTCGAGCGGCTGTGCTGGGTAGACGCCGGCGACAACGGTGGGCTGGTGGCGCGCTACGAAGTCTTTCACCTGCCCGCCCTGTTCCTGGTGCGCGACGGCGCCTTCTACGGCCCGGTCAATGCCTCGCTGGCCGAATGGGACCTGCGCCAGCAGATCGGCCTGGCGCTGGACAGCTACCCGGCCGAGCTGCCCTGAAACCATGCAGTCCGCCGCCCGCCTGCCGCTCGATGGCCGCGCTACGGGGCTGATGATCCTGCTGTGCCTGTGCTGGGGCTTCCAGCAGATCGCCATCAAACTGGTGGCGGCCGACATCTCGCCCACGCTGCAGATCGGCCTGCGCTCGGCATTCGCCGCCGTGGTACTGGCCGCCCTGGTGCTGCGCAAAGAGGGCCGCACGATCTTCGCCGACGGCACCCTGGCCCCGGGCCTGCTGGCCGGCGCGCTGTTCGCCGCGGAATTCCTGCTGGTGGCCCAGGGCCTGCTGTACACCACTGCCTCGCACATGTCGGTGTTTCTTTACACCGCCCCCATCTTCACGGCACTGGGCCTGCACCTGGCCTTGCCCGAAGAGCGGCTGCGGCCGGCGCAGTGGCTGGGCGTGGCTCTGGCCTTTGCCGGCATCGCGCTGGCCTTCCTGGGCCGCGGCCAGCAAACCGCGGCGCCCGCCATGCTGCTGGGCGACCTGTTGGGCGTGCTGGCCGGCGCGTCGTGGGGCGCCACCACCGTGGCCATCCGCAAGTCGCGCCTGTCTGAAACCCCCGCTGCCAAGACGCTGCTGTACCAGATGGCCGTGGCAGGGGTGGCGCTGCCATTATTCGCCTGGGCCACCGGCCAGGCCGCGCCGGTGTTCTCGCCAGCGGCCGTGGCCAGCCTGGCCTTCCAGGCGCTGGGCGTGGCGCTGTTCAGCCTGTTGGTGTGGTTCTGGCTGCTGCGCCGCTACCTGGCCACGCGCCTGTCCATCCTGTCGTTCATGACGCCCCTGTTCGGCGTGGCGTTCGGCGTGCTGATCCTGCACGAGCCGCTGGACGCGGCATTCGTCGCGGGCGCCATCATGGTGATGGCCGGCATCCTGATCGTCATAGGCGTGAAGGGAATAGCGCGATAAGACACCGCCGGGCCAAGCCCCTCAACGCGCCTGCGCAATAAGCTCCCCCAGCCGCCGCCGCTGCTTGCCCTGCGCATCGAAATTGTCTGGCGCCAGCCATTGCTCCAGCCCGCTGCGCACGGCCGGCCATTCGCCGTCGATGATCGAGAACCAGGCCGTGTCGCGGTTGCGGCCCTTGTACACCACCGCCTGGCGGAAGATGCCCTCGAACTGGAAACCCAGCCGTAGCGCGGCGGCGCGCGACGGCGCGTTCAGGCTGTCGCACTTCCATTCATAACGGCGATAACCGAGCTGGTCGAACGCGCGCCGCATCAGCAGATACTGCGCCTCGGTCGCGGCCGGCGTGCGCTTGAGCCGGCGCGAATAGGCCACGCTGCCCACCTCGATCACCCCATTGGCCGGGTCGATGCGCATGGCGGCCAGCGTGCCCACGGCGCGCCCGCTGGCCAGGTCGATAACGGCGTAATGCTGCGGGTCGTCGGTTGCCTGCGCGGAGCGTGCGTAAGCCAGGTAGCTGGCTTCATCCGGAAACGGACCCGCATAGGTGTAGGTCCAGTCGCTGCCGTCCGGGGTCTGGCTGAAGGCCTCGTACAACTCGGCCCCATGGCGTTCCGCATCCAGCGGCTCGAGCCGGCAATAGTGGCCGGCCATGGGCTCGCGCGGCGGATACGGCCGGGCGGTCCAGTTGGGAATGAGATGGCCGACGGGCTGCTGCGGCGACTGGGAAGTGGACATGCTGGAGATCCTTTTTCAAGTACGGCGTACAAGCGCCACGGCCTCTACGCTAGCGGAATCGTGGCATGCTAAAAAGCACCAGACAATGCTTATTTCGTGGTGCCATGAACACCTCCGCCGCCCTGCTCGACAGCCCCCTGGCCGCGCCCGACGGGCGCCACACCCTGCAACGCCAACTGCTGCAACGCCTGAAGCAATCGATTCTGGACGGCCGCCTGCCGCCAGGCAGCCGGCTGCCCGCATCGCGCACGCTGGCCGAGCAACTGGCCATCTCGCGCAACACTGTACTGCTGGCCTATGCGCAACTCAGCGCCGAGGGCTATGTGCGCGCCGACCGCCAGGGCACCCGCGTGGCGCCGCTACCGTCCGCGCCCGATACCGGCGCCCTGCCGCCGCCGTGCGCGCCGGCGGCGCAGCGCGTGGCGCGCTTCGCACCATCGGCCCGGCACGCCGAGCCGGGCATGGCATTGCGGCCCGGCACGCCCGCGCTCAGCCACTTTCCGCTGGGCGCCTGGCGCCGCACCCTCGATCGCGCCCTGCGCGACATGCCCAACGCCACGCTGGGATACGGCGACCCGGCCGGCGAGCCGGCGCTGCGGCAGGCCATCGCCCAGCACCTGGCCGTATCGCGCGGCGTGCGCTGCCACGCCGGCCAGGTCGTCATCACCGAGGGCGCGCAGGAAGCGCTGGCGCTATGCGTGCGCCTGCTGGGCAACCAGGGCGACACGGCATGGGTGGAAGACCCGGGCTATCGCGGCGCCAAGGCGGCCTTCCAGGCGGGCGACCTGCGCATCGTGCCGGTGCGGGTCGACGCGCAGGGTCTGGCCGCGCCCGCGGCGCTGTGGCGCGCCCGGCCCCCCCGCCTGATCTACACAACGCCGTCGCACCAGTACCCCACCGGAGCCGTGCTGAGCGCGGCGCGGCGGCTGGAATTGCTGGAGCATGCGCGCCGCGCGGGCGCGTGGATCATCGAGGACGACTACGACAGTGAATTCCGGCACCATGGCGAGCCGATACCGGCCATGCAGGGGCTGGCCGACGACGCACCGGTGCTGTACATCGGCACCTTCAGCAAGACCATGTTTCCGGCCCTGCGCATCGGCTTCCTGGTGCTGCCGCCGGCGCTGGCGCAATCGCTGCGCACGGCCGTGGACGAACTGCTGCGCGGCGGCCACCGGCACGAGCAACTGGCCCTGGCCGCCTTTATCGACAGCGGCCAGTTCGCCCGCCACCTGGGACGCATGCGGCGCCTGTACCGCGACCGGCAGCAGGCCCTGCGCGCCGCGCTGGCCCGCCACCTGCGGGTGCAACATGAAGTATTGGGCGGGCATGGCGGCCTGCACCTGGCCGTGCGGCTGCCGCCCGAATGTGACGACCGCGCCGTTGCCGCGGCGGCGCGCCGTGCGGGGCTGGCGCCGGCCGCCCTGTCGGCCTTCGCGCTGCGTCCTACCGAGCGCGACAACGGCCTGGTGCTGGGCTATGGCAATACATCGGCGGAACTGTTCGAACCGCTGGTCAGGCGCCTGGCGCAGGTGATGACCACGCCCCCCTAGGGCCCGTGCGCCCTAGCCGATCAGGCCGCCCAGCAGCAGCATGGCCAGCACCAGCCAGAAAATGCCGGCCACGATAGCGCGCCGCAGGAACGCCTTCACGGCCGCCCACAGCAGCAGCAGGCCCAGCACCAGCAGCGCAAAATTGAACACCGACGGGCTCATGCCCAGCGCTCCCGCCAGGCCGGCGAAAAAATCGCCCAGCGCCGAGCCCAGGCCGCCAAATACATAGCGCAGGCCCGCCACGATGCCGCGGATGATTTCACCCAACAGTGCGCCCGCCGATCCGAAAAAACTGTCTTCAGTCTGCATGCGTTCCCAGTGCGTTCCCAGTGCGGGGCCCTGCCCCGAACGCGGGCCGCGCAACATCGCGGCCCTTGCCAGAATGTATCCGATCCGGGCCGGCCCTGCCCGGCGCCGCTGCGGGCGCCGGCCAATTAGGGGTTTAATACGGGTCTTGTCAGATTTCTCGTACGGCGCCGGGCGCCGCCGAAGACTCCACAAAGGACGAAGATGGCTTTCGATTTTGACTTGTACGTAATTGGCGCGGGATCGGGCGGCGTGCGCGCCGCGCGCTTTGCCGCCGGATACGGCGCGCGCGTGGCCGTGGCCGAAAGCCGCTATCTGGGCGGCACCTGTGTAAACGTCGGTTGCGTGCCCAAGAAGCTGCTGGTGTATGGCGCCCATTACCGCGAAGACCTCGAACACGCCGCCAGCTACGGCTGGACCACCGGCCAGCCGAGCTTCGACTGGGCCACCCTCATTGCCAACAAGAACCGCGAAATCGAGCGCCTTAACGGCATCTACCGCAACCTGCTGACGGGCAGCGGCGTCACCCTGCACGAAGGCCATGCCCGCCTGCTGGACCCGCACACGGTCGAAATCAACGGCCAGCGCCACACGGCCCGGCACATCCTGGTGGCCACCGGCGGCTGGCCCAACGTGCCCGACATCCCCGGCAAAGAGCACGCCATCACCTCGAACGAGGCCTTCTTCCTGAAAGCCCTGCCGCGCCGGGTGCTGGTGGTGGGCGGCGGCTACATCGCGGTGGAATTCGCCTCTATTTTCAACGGCATGGGCGCGCAGACCGTGCAGGTGTACCGGCGCGACCTGTTCCTGCGCGGCTTCGACGGCAGCGTGCGCGAGCACCTGCGCGACGAGCTCATCAAAAAAGGCCTGGACCTGCGCTTTAACGCCGACGTGGCGCGCATCGACAAGCGCCCCGACGGCAGCCTGGCGGCCACGCTGAAAAGCGGCGAGGTCGTCGAAACCGATTGCGTGTTCTACGCCACCGGCCGCCGCCCCATGCTCGACAACCTGGGCCTGGAAAATACCGGCGTGAAACTGAACGACGACGGCTTCATCGCGGTGGACGACGAATACCGCAGCAGCGAGCCGTCGATTCTGGCGCTGGGCGACGTCATCGGCCGCATTCCGCTGACGCCGGTGGCGCTGGCCGAGGGCATGGCGGTGGCGCGCCGCCTGTTCCGCCCCGACGAATACCGCAAGGTCGATTACAACCTGATTCCCACGGCGGTGTTCAGCCTGCCCAATATCGGCACCGTGGGCCTGACGACCGAAGCCGCGCTGCAGGCCGGCCACCGCATCAAGCGCTACGAAAGCCGCTTCCGTCCCATGAAGCTGACGCTGACCGGCGACCAGGAAAAAACGCTGATGAAGCTGGTGGTGGACGCCGATACCGACCGCGTGCTGGGCTGCCACATGGTAGGCCCCGACGCCGGCGAGATCGTGCAGGGCCTGGCCGTGGCCCTGAAGGCCGGCGCCACCAAGCAGGTGTTCGACGAAACCATTGGCATCCACCCCACGGCGGCCGAAGAATTCGTCACCCTGCGCACGCCGGTGCAAGAATAGGCGGCTGTTCCGGTACAGATTTGCGGTAGGCTCCGGTAAATAACCCGTCCCGTCATTTCCGGAGCCCCGCATGCCCGAGCTTTCCAACCTGCTGGCCTTCGCCCTGCTGTCGCTGGGCATGGTGCTCACCCCCGGCCCCAACATGGTGTACCTGGTCTCGCGCTCGATCTCACAGGGCGCGCGCGCGGGCCTGGTATCGCTGGGCGGCGTGGCGGTGGGCTTCGTGTTCTACGTGCTATGCGCGGCGCTGGGCATCACCGCCCTGCTGATGGCGGTGCCCTTCGCCTACGACGCCCTGCGTCTGGGCGGCGCCCTGTACCTGGGCTATCTCGCCTGGCAGGCGCTGCGCCCGGGCGGCCGCTCGCCCTTCCAGGTGCGCCAGCTGCCGCACAGCAGCCCGCGCCAGCTGTTCACCATGGGCCTGGTCACCAACCTGCTCAACCCCAAGATCGCCATCCTGTACCTGTCGTTGCTGCCGCAATTCATTTCGCCCGGGCACGGCAGCGTGCTGCTGCAATCACTGACGCTGGGTTTCACCCAGGTCCTGATCAGCCTTACCGTCAACGCGCTCATCGCCCTGGCCGCGGGCTCGATCGCCGGCTTCCTGGGCGAACGCCCCCTGTGGCTGGCGATGCAACGCTGGCTGATGGGCACGGTGCTGGCGGGCCTGGCCGTGCGCATGGCGCTCGATTCGCGCCGCTGATCCCGGCCGGATTGCGACCTCGCCAGCAGTCCAGGCCAGGTGTCACAGGCTGGTGTCGCAGGCAGGTGTCGCAGGCTGGTGTCACAGGCAGGTGTCGCAGGCTGGTGTCACAGGCTGGTGTCACAGGCCAGGTGTCTGACTCCCGCAGATACCGTCTTGGCAGTCAAGCGGGTAACGCGTAATCGCTGCGATAAGGGGTGCGGTTTTTAAGCACGCCGAAGCATAAGTGAGCGAGCTTGCGCATGGCGGCGCCGAGAGCAGCCATCTTGCTCTTGCCGGCGGCCAGCAGGCGGGCATAGAGCGCCTGTATGTGGGGGTTATGGCGCACAGCCACGACCGCGGCCATGTACAGGGTGGCCCGCACCCGAGCCGGCCCGGTCTTGGACAGCCGAGGCCGGCCGTTCAGGCTGGTGCCGGACTGGCGCTGTACGGGCACCAGGCCCAGATAGGCCGCCAACGCCTGCGGCGATTCAATGCGCCGGTTATGCATGATCGACAGCAACGCGTTGCCGGTCTGTGGGCCGACCGCCGGGATGCTGGTCAGCAGGTCCCGGTCCTCTTTCAGGTCGGGATGGCGGTCGATATGGTCGTTGATCGCGCGCTCCAGACGCTTGATCTGCTCGGTCAGGAACGCCACGCTTTTGTCGATCGAGCCGGTGACCGGCTCGGGCGACTGGCCGAACTGGGCCTTCTCCTGCCGGTTGAGCTCACGCTGCAGATCCTTGGCCAGCGCCTCGTGCCGGGCCAGCAGCGCGCGCAGTTGCCGCGCGTGCAGCGGCGCCGGCTGCCAGGCCGGCGGGCACAGCGCCTGGCCATAGCGGGCCAGCACGTAGCTGTCGAGCTCATCGTTCTTGGTGCGCACCGCCAGCGCACCGGCAAAATCGCGCGCCTGCGCCGGATTGATCATCGAGACCGTGGCCCCCGCCTCATGCAACGCGGTGCCCGCCTGCTCGTGGTACGGCCCGGTCGGCTCGAGCACCACGTGCAACTGCTCGGGCTGCGCGCCTTGCTTGGCGCACCAGCCTAACAGCGCCTGAATCCCGGCCACCGTATTAGCCACCACCTTGGTCTTGCGCTTATCGCCCTCGGCGCCGACCAGCGCGCAGTTGAGCTTGGCCTTTGAGACGTCAATTCCCAGAAAAAACATCGACTTGGACTCCTAGTGAAATGGCCCCCAAGCCCACTGCGCCCACTTGCCTTGTTCATGCAGGGTCACTATGCCCTAGGCTACCGTCCAGCATCCAGTCGGCTCTCAGAGGCGCGAATCCGGGGCCTAATCTGCGTCACAAAGTCCAGGCTTTCCGTGTCAGAACAAACTCACCGGATCCGCTAGTAGCGATAGCTAATCACTACCGCGCTCAAGATACAAGGGTGTCAGACACCGCGATAGCGAGACAGTCTGCCTACTTCGGTGTCAGGCACCCTGCGGGAGCCTGACACCTGGCGAAGCGCCTGGCAATGCGCCTGGCAATGCGCCTGGCAATGCGCCTGGCAAAGCCGGACACGACCGGGCGCGGTGCGATAATGCGGCAGCCCTGCTAATACGAGACTTGCCATGACCCGCATCGACGACCCCCTGCATGACCGCGAAGCCGGCCACGCGGACTCCACTCAAGACACCACCCGCATTGACGACGTCCGCATCGGCGCGGTGCGTCCGCTGATTTCCCCGGCCCTGCTGCAAGACGAACTGCCGGTGCCCGCCGCTACGCTGGCCCTGGTCGAAGAAGCCCGCGCTCGCATCGCCGACGTGCTGCATGGCCGCGACGACCGGCTGGTGGTGGTGGTGGGCCCCTGTTCCATCCACGACCACGACCAAGCGCTGGAATACGCCAGCCGCCTGAAGGCCGCCGCCCAAGCGCTGCAAGACGATCTGCTGGTGGTCATGCGCGTATATTTCGAAAAGCCGCGCACGACCGTGGGCTGGAAGGGCTACATCAACGACCCCCGCCTGGACGGCAGCTTCCGTATCAACGAAGGCCTGCGCCGCGCGCGCGAACTGCTGCTGGAAATCGGCGGCCTGGGCCTGCCCATCGCCACCGAATTCCTCGACCTGCTCAGCCCGCAGTACATCGCCGACCTGATCGCCTGGGGCGCCATCGGCGCGCGCACCACCGAAAGCCCCAGCCACCGCCAGCTGGCCTCGGGCCTGAGTTGCCCGCTGGGCTTCAAGAACGGCACCGACGGCGGCATGCAGGTGGCCGCCGACGCCATCGTGGCCGCGCGCGCCCGCCACGCCTTCATGGGCATGACCAAAATGGGCATGGCGGCCATCTTCGAGACGCGCGGCAACGACGACACCCACGTCATTCTGCGCGGCGGCAAGCAGGGTCCCAACTACGACGCCGCCAGCGTGGCGGCCTGCTGCGCCGCGCTGAAGGCGGCCGGCCAGCGCGAACAGGTCATGATCGACTGCTCGCACGCCAACTCCAACAAATCGCACCAGCGCCAGGTCGATGTGGCGCGCGACATCGCCGCGCAACTGGCCCAGGGCGAATCGCGCATCATCGGCGTCATGATCGAAAGCCATCTGGAAGAAGGCCGCCAGGACTTGAAGCCCGGCGTGCCGCTGCGCCACGGGGTGTCCATCACCGACGCCTGCCTGGGCTGGACGCAGACCGGGCCGGTGCTCGAATTCCTGGCGCAAGCCGTGCGCCAGCGCCGCGCGCGCCGGCAGGGCTGAGCCGCACCTGCCTGCACATTCGCAGGATCAGGCAAGAATGGCGTAGTAATCGGCATTGCTGCTGCCGGCGCGGATTTCTTATCCTGCACGTCTGTGGGGCGCGGGCCCCGCCAGTCCAGGAAGACATCCGCCATGGCCAGCTTGAACATCAATGGCAAAGATACCGCCCTCGATGCACCCGATGAAATGCCCCTGCTGTGGGCGCTGCGCGACGTCGCCAACCTGACCGGCACCAAGTACGGCTGCGGCATGGCGTTGTGCGGGGCCTGTACGGTGCACGCCGACGGCGTCCCGATCCGCTCCTGCGTGACGCCGCTGTCGGCCGTGACGGGCAAGCAGATCACCACCATCGAAGGCGCGGGCTCAGACAGAGTCGGGCAAGCCGTGCAGGCGGCCTGGCGCAAGCTCGACGTGGCCCAGTGCGGCTACTGCCAGTCGGGCCAGATCATGTCGGCCACCGCCCTGCTCGCCCAGAACAAGCAGCCCAGCGATGCGGATATCGACAATGCCATGGCCGGCAATGTGTGCCGCTGCGCGACCTACGTGCGCATCCGCGCCGCCATCCACGAAGCCGCGCGCGCGCTGGCCTGAACCCAGGAGCCCTACATGCATCCCCTCGTGCGTTCCCACGCCGCGGCCATCCCGGCCGTGCGCAACGTCAGCCGCCGCCGCTTCATGCAGGGCGCGGGCGGCCTGGTGCTCGGCATCGCGCTGGCCCCCGCCGCCACGCGCGCCGCCACAGGCGCGGCCGCCACGGCCGGCGATGGCGCCTTCGCCCCCAATGCCTTCGTGCGCATCGGCACCGACGGCAGCGTCACGGTGCTGTCCAAGCACCTGGAAATGGGCCAGGGCGCCTACACCGGCCTGGCCACGCTGGTAGCCGAAGAACTCGACGCCGATTGGGCCAGCGTGCGCGTCGAAGGCGCGCCCGCGAACACGGATCTGTACAAGAATCTGGCGTTGGGCTTGCAGGGTACCGGCGGCAGCACCGCTATCGCCAACTCGTACGAGCAGATGCGGCGGGCCGGCGCCACGGCGCGCGCCATGCTGGTGGCCGCGGCGGCCCGCCAGTGGCAGGTCGACGCCAAAGACATCACCGTGTCGGCCGGCGTGGTGCGCCATGCCGCCACGCAGCGGCAGGCCGGCTTCGGCGACCTGGCTGCCGCGGCGGCCAAACTGCCCGTGCCCGAATCCGTGCCGCTGAAAGCGGCCGCCGATTTCCGGCTGATCGGCAAAGAAGCGCCGCGCCGCGTCGACGGCCTGGCCAAGACCGACGGCACGGCCATCTTCACGCAAGACATGAAGCTGCCCGGCATGCTGGTGGCCATGGCCGCGCACCCGCCCCGCTTCGGCGGCAAGGTGGCCAGTTTCGACGCCAGCAAGGCGCGCGCCGTGCCGGGCGTGCGTCACGTCGTGCAGTTCAGCGGCACCGGACACAATTTCGAAGGCGTGGCGGTGCTGGCCGACAACACCTGGGCCGCGCGCACCGGGCGCGATGCCCTGCAGGTGCAATGGGACGACAGCCAGGCCTACCGCAAGGGCTCGGACGAGATCCGCGCCCAATACCGCGCGGCGCTGGACCTCCCCGGCGCCGTGGCGGCCAGCCATGGCGACGCAGAAGCCGCGCTGGCGCAGTCGGCCAAGGTAATCGAGGCCGAATACGAAGTGCCCTACCTGGCGCATGCCGCCATGGAACCCATGAACTGCCTGGTGCGGCTGGGCGACGACCGCTGCGACATCTGGAACGGCGAGCAGTTCCAGACAGTCGACCAGGCCGTCGTGGCGAAAGTGCTGGGCCTGGCGCCGGAACAGGTGTTCATCAACCAGTTGTACGCCGGCGGCAGCTTCGGCCGGCGCGCCACCCCGCATGCCGACTACATCGCCGAAGCCGCGCTGATCGCCAAGGCGGCGCGCGACCAGGGCGTGCGCGCGCCCATCAAGCTGGTATGGACGCGCGAAGACGACATGCGCGGCGGCTACTACCGGCCGCTGAACGTGCACCGCGCGCGCATCGGCCTGGACGCCGACGGCAAGCTGCAGGCCTGGCACGTGCGCCTGGCGGGCCAGTCGATTTTCCTGGGCAGCCCGTTCGAAGGCGCCATGCAGAACGGCATCGACCCCACCTCGGTGGAAGGCCAGGCCGACCTGCGCTACAGCGTGCCCAACCTGCACGTGGAGTCGTACACGCCGCAAGACGTCGGAGTGCCGGTGCTGTGGTACCGCTCGGTGGGCCACACGCACACGGCGTTCTCGGCCGAAAGCCTGATCGACGAAGCCGCGGCGGCGGCCGGCCAGGACCCGGTCGCCTACCGCATCGCCCTGCTCGACCAGCACCCGCGCCACCGCAAGGTGCTGGAACTGGCGGCCGAACGGGCCGGCTGGTCGCAGCCGCTTGCGGCCGGCGCGCAGGGCCTGCGGCGCGGCCGCGGCGTGGCGCTGCACGAATCGTTCAACACCATCGTGGCGCAAGTGGCGGAAGTCACCGTGCAGGCCGATGGCTCGTTCAAGGTGGACCGCATCGTGTGCGCGCTGGACTGCGGCGTGGTCGTCAACCCCGACGTGGTGCGCGCGCAAATGGAAGGCGGCATCGGCTTCGGCCTGTCCACGGCGCTGCATGGCGCCCTGACCCTGAAAGACGGCGTGGTCGAGCAGAGCAACTTCCACGACTACGCGGTGCTGCGCATCAACGAAATGCCGGCCATCGAGGTGCACACCGTGGCGTCCACCGCCAAGCCCACCGGCGTGGGCGAGCCCGGCGTGCCGCCGGTGGCGCCGGCGGTTGCCAACGCGCTGTATGCCGCCACCGGGCAGCGCATTCGCACCTTGCCCTTCGCGGCCCAGCTCAAGCCGCTGGCCAAGCAGGCGTAAGATGTCGCTATCCCCGTTGTCCAGCCCGCCGGCTATGCCCATGGCGCCCGCCTCCACCAACACCGCAAGCTGTCCGCCCGCGCTGGCCGCCGGCCTGGCCGAGCTGGCCGCGCTGGTCAACCGGCATGCGGCGGCCGACGGCCTGCACCAGACCGCCATCGAGGGCCTGTCGTTCTTCCGATCGTCGCAGCCCAGCGAGCTGGCCTTCTGCGTGTACCGGCCTTCGCTGGCGCTGCTGGTGCAGGGCGCCAAACGCGTTGAAGTCGGTGAAGACGTCTACGAATATAGCGCGTCGCACTACCTGCTTACCTCGATCGACCTGCCGGTCGCCTCGCGCGTGACCCTGGCCAGCCCCGGCACGCCATACCTGTGTTTCGTACTCGACCTGGACCCGCGCGACACCGCCGGCCTGATCGCCGAAACGGGCCTGCCGCAGCCGGCCGACACCGACGCCGGGCGCGGCCTGGCGGTGGCCCAGCTCTGTCCGCCGCTGCTGGACGCCGCGCTGCGCATGGCCCGCCTGCTCGACGCACCGCAAGACATCCAGGTGCTGGCGCCACTGCTGCGGCGCGAAATCATCTACCGCCTGCTGACCGGCGCGCTGGGCGGGCGGCTGCGCCACATCGCGCGGCACGAAGGCCCCACCCACCAGGTGCGCCAGGCCATCGAATGGCTGCAGGCCCACTTCGACCGGCCACTGCGCATCGAGCAGTTGGCGCATACCGTCAACATGAGCACCTCGTCGCTGCATCACCACTTCAAGGCAGTTACCGCGATGAGCCCGCTGCAATACCAGAAGCAACTGCGCCTGCAGGAAGCCCGCCGCCTGCTGCTGGCTGGGCTGGCCGATGCCGGGGCGGCGGCGCGCCAGGTGGGCTACGAAAGCGCCTCGCAATTCAGCCGCGAATATAGCCGCCAGTATGGCGCGCCGCCTCGGCGCGACGTGGCGCGGCTGCGCGGCGCGTCGGCCGAGCCGCTGGCGCTGGCGACCAGCCCCGGCTAGCGCCCGCCCGGGCCGGCCCGGTGAACGAATCGGCGGGCCGGCTGGTCTATCATGGATGTCTGTCCTGACTGAAGGAGCCTCCATGATCCGCAAGCTGATCCCCGTCTTCCTCGCCGCCGGCCTCACTGCCTGCGCCACATCAGGAACGCAGCGCGCCTCATCCGATGCCCCGGCCGCGGGCAATGCCGGCGCGGCATCCAGCAGCGTCCCCTCTGCCGCCTGCGACGCCCAACCCGTGCAAGACCTCATCGGCAAGAAATATTCCGAATCCGTGGCCAGCGACGCCCGCACGCGCTCGCAATCGTCCCAGTTGCGCGTCATGCGTCCGGGGCAGGTCATGACCATGGAATACAACCCCGCGCGATTGAACATCATCCTGGACGGCGGCGACGTCATCACGGCGCTGCGCTGCGGCTGAGCCAGACCGCCGAATTCGGGCGCAAAAGCCGGGGTGCCGCGCGCCCGCGCGCGGCCTACACTGGGGCCATGACCCCTGCCAACCCGACCGCCATCGCCGACCGCCTAACCGCCCACGACTGGCCTGCGCTGGACGCCGCCCTCGACCGCGATGGATACGCGGTCATGCCCGCCCTGCTCGAACCCGTCGAATGCGCGGCGCTGGCCGACGCCTACCACGACGACGCGCGCTATCGCAGCCGCGTGGTCATGGCGCGGCATGGCTTCGGCAGCGGCGAATACAAGTATTTCGCCTACCCCTTGCCCGCGCTCGTGGCGCAACTGCGCACCGCGCTCTACCCGCGCCTGGCGCCGCTGGCCAATCGCTGGAACGAGGCCATGGGCGTGGCGGTGCGCTATCCCGCCGACCACGCGCAGTTCCTGCGCCGCTGCCATGCCGCCGGCCAGTGCCGCCCCACGCCGCTGCTGCTGGCCTACGGGCCGGGCGACTACAACTGCCTGCACCAGGATCTCTACGGCGAGCATGTGTTTCCGCTGCAGGTCGCCATCCTGGTGTCCGAACCGCAACGCGATTTCACCGGTGGCGAGTTCGTGCTGACCACCCAGCGCCCGCGCATGCAGTCCTGCGCCGCCGTGGTGCCGCTGCGCCAGGGCGACGCCGTCGTGTTCGCCGTGCGCCATCGGCCGGTGCGCGGCGCGCGCGGCCACTATCGGGTCAACCAGCGCCACGGCGTCAGCCAGATTCGCTCGGGCCGGCGCCATACGCTGGGCATTATCTTCCATGATGCGCAGTAGCGCCCTGCCGCGCCCATTTCTCTCTAGCTCATGAACCTGGAACTGTTCGAACCCGATGCTATCGGCCCGACCCGCGTCGAACTGGGGCCCGCCGCCACGCTGCTACGCGGCTGGGCGCTGCCACGGGTCGATGCACTGCTGCCGGCGCTGGATGCGGTGCTTGCGGCCGCGCCGTTTCGCCACATGGAAACCCCGGGCGGGTTCCGCATGTCGGCGGCGCTGACCAATTGCGGCATGCTGGGCTGGACGTCCGACCGCCACGGCTACCGCTATACCCGGCTGGACCCGCAAACCGGCCAGCCGTGGCCCGCCATGCCCGCGCCGTTTCTACGGCTGGCGCAGGACGCCGCCGAGGCGGCCGGCTTTGCCGGCTTCCGGCCCGATGCCTGCCTGGTGAACCGCTATGCGCCTGGCGCCCGCATGAGCCTGCACCAGGACAAGAACGAACGCGATTTCAGCGCGCCCATTGTGTCGGTGTCGCTGGGCATTGCCGCGGTATTCCTGTTCGGCGGCAGCCGGCGCGGCGATTCGGCGCGGCGCGTGCCGCTGCAGCATGGCGACGTCGTGGTGTGGGGCGGCCCCGACCGCCTGCGCTACCACGGCGTGCTGCCGCTGAAAGACGCCACCCACCCGCGCCTGGGCGCGGCCCGCGTCAACCTGACGTTCCGGCAGGCCGGCTGAAGCGGCCCTCAGCCGGCTTGCCCGGCCGCTTATTCGTGGTTGCTGTTGCGCGCCTCGGCCAAGGCTACCGTCAGGTGCATGACTTTCTTTTTCAGCGCATCGCGCTCTTCGGTCAGGGCGGCCACCAGGCGGCGCAGGCGCGCGACTTCGGCCGGGTAGTCTTCAATGGCCTCGGCCGGTGCGTCGGCCGCTGGCGGCGCGCCGGTTTCGTCGCGGCTGGCCGCCCTGGCCTGGCGAGCCTGGCGCGCCAACTCGCGCAGCGCCTTGCGGCCTTCGGCGGCGGCGGCCACCTGCTGCTGCGCCGGCAGCGATGCCACCGCGGCGGCCGCGTTAATGGAAATATCGCCGGCCTTCA
This sequence comes from Bordetella petrii, assembly GCF_000067205.1. Taxonomy (NCBI): domain Bacteria; kingdom Pseudomonadati; phylum Pseudomonadota; class Betaproteobacteria; order Burkholderiales; family Alcaligenaceae; genus Bordetella; species Bordetella petrii. The sequence goes on from NC_010170.1 coordinate 3,083,082, forward strand.
CCGCCCGCACCAGTTCAGGCGCGGCGGCCTTGTGGATTTTCTCGATCTGCCCCAGCGTGTTGCTGCTGACGCGCGCCGCGCGCGCCAGCGCCTGGCGGCTGAGCGCCGGCGCCGGCTCGGCGGGCTGCGCGGCCGCCTCGCCCTGGCTCGCGTCCTGCTCGGCCTGCGCCTGCTGGGCCTGCCGGCGCGCCTGCAGAATTTCTTTCTTGCGCAGCGCCAGCACGCCGCGCTGAAAGTCCGACACGCTGCGGCGGCCCAGGTGATTCTCGATCATCCACAATTTGACATCTTCAAGCGAAGCAAAGCGGGTATTCTGGATAGTCTTGAACTCGATACCGTGCTTGCGGCACAGCTCGTAGCGGTTGTGCCCGTCAACCAGCACGTCGCCCCACAGCACCAGCGCGTCGCGGCAGCCCTCGGCCAGCAAGCTGCGCTCCAGCGCGGCATATTCATCGGCGCTGAGCGGGTCGATATAGGTTCGCAATTCTTCGTTAATCTGGATGCTCATCGTGACGCTTCATCGGTAGTTTCATCGGCGCGACCGCCATTACAACACCCGGCGCGCACTGCCGGCCAGCCAGGCCAGCCGCCCGCCTCAGGAGAACCATCATGCCCCAGCTCTGCGCCTACCTGACCTTCGACGGCAACTGCGCCGAAGCCATGCGCTTCTACGAGCGCACACTGACCGGCCGCATCGAAGCCATGCTGACCTACGCCGAAGCGCCGGACGGCGGCGGAGCGCCGCCCGAGATGCGGGACCGCATCATGCACGCCCGCCTCAGCCTCGACGGCCAGACGCTCATGGCATCCGACGCCGCGGGCCACCAGCCCTACCAGGGCCAGCAAGGCGTCTCGCTGGCCCTGGTGTTTCCCACGGTGTCCGACGCAACCCGCATTTTCAATGCGCTGGCCGAAGGCGGCACTGTCACCATGCCGCTACAGAAAACCTTCTGGGCCGAGGCCTTTGGCGCGCTCACCGACCGCTACGGCACCTCGTGGCTGATCAACGGCGGCCAGACGGCCGGCTGATCCCTCTATTTGCTTACGGAGCCCTGCATGCAGCATCCGCTCACCGACAGGCAACGCTGGCTGGCACTGATGGTGCTGTGCCTGGGCGTGCTGATGATCGTTCTGGACACCACTATCGTCAACGTCGCGCTGCCGTCCATTCGCGCCGACCTGCAGTTTTCGGAAACCGCGCTGGTATGGGTCGTGAACGCCTATATGCTGACCTTCGGCGGCTTTCTGTTGCTGGGCGGCCGGCTGGGCGACCTGTACGGCCCGCGCCGCGTATTCCTGGCGGGGCTGACCCTGTTCACCGCGGCCTCGCTGGCCTGTGGCGTGGCGGGCAGCCAGCAGTTGCTGGTGGCCGCGCGCGCCGTGCAAGGCCTGGGCGGCGCCGTGGTGTCGGCGGTGTCGTTGTCGCTCATCATGAACCTCTTTTCCGAGCCGGCCGAGCGCGCCCGCGCCATGGGCGTATACGGCTTCGTGTGCGCCGGCGGCGGCAGTGTGGGCGTGCTGCTGGGCGGGGTGCTGACCAGCGCCTTGAGCTGGCACTGGATCTTCCTGGTGAACCTGCCCATTGGCGCCGCCGTGTCCGGCCTGTGCATGCTGTTGCTTCCAGGCGGACGCGCCGCCGGCGGCGAGGCCCGGCTCGACGTGGCGGGCGCGGTCAGCGTAACGCTATCGCTGATGCTGGCGGTATACGCGGTGGTCAACGGCAACGAGGCCGGCTGGACCTCAACGCATACCATCGGCCTGCTGGCCGCGAGCGCGGCGCTGCTGGCGACCTTTCTGGTGGTCGAGTCGCGCACCAGCGCGCCGCTGATGCCGCTGGGCCTGTTCCGGCTGCGCAACCTGGCCATCGCCAACGTCGTGGGCGTACTGTGGGCAGGCGCCATGTTCGCCTGGTTTTTCATCTCGGCGCTGTACATGCAATTGGTGCTGGGCTACAGCGCCATGCAGGTGGGCCTGGCCTTCCTGCCGGGCAACCTCATCATGGCCGTCTGTTCGCTGGGCGTATCGGCCAGGCTGGTCATGCGCTTCGGCATCCGCGCGCCGCTGGCGGCCGGGCTGGCCATCGCCGCCGTGGGCCTGGCGCTGTTCGCCCAGGCGCCCATCGACGGCCGCTTTGCCCTGCACATCCTGCCCGGCATGCTGTTGCTGGGCCTGGGCGCCGGCATCGCGTTCAACCCGCTGCTGCTGGCCGCCATGAACGACGTGCCCGCGCACGAATCGGGTCTGGCATCCGGCGTGGTCAACACGGCCTTCATGATGGGCGGCGCGCTGGGCCTGGCCATCCTGGCCAGCCTGGCGGCGGCGCGCACCGGCATGCTGGCCGCGGCGGGCGCCGCCCTGCCCCTGGCGCTCAACGGCGGCTACCGCCTGGCATTCCTGCTGGGCGCGGCCTGTGCCGCCGCGGCCGCGGCGCTGGGCGGACTGCTGCTGCGCAACGCGAACTCCGCCGCCAGCGGTGGTACGCTACCTTCACCCGTTCATCAGGAAGACACGCCATGAACTCTCCCGCCACGCTATCCGACGAGCTCTTCGCGCAACTGCAGGGCGCGCCGATGCAACAGCTATCACAGCAACTGGGCACCGATCCCGGCCAGACGCGCGATGCCGTCGGCGCGGCCCTGCCCATGCTGCTGGGCACCCTGGGCCATAATGCCGCGCAGCCGCAAGGCGCCGAAGCCCTGTTCGGCGCCTTGCAGCGCGACCACGCGGGCGCGGGCGCCGATCTCGGCGGCCTGCTCGGCTCGCTGCTGGGCGGTGCGGGCGGCGCAGGCGCTGCCCAGGCCGACGGCGGCGCCATCCTGGGCCATATTTTCGGCGACAACCAAGAGCGCGCGCAGGACAACCTGGGCCAGGCCACCGGCCTGGGCGGCGGCAACGCCGCCAGCTTGCTGAAGCTGCTGGCGCCCATTGTCATGGCCTTCCTGGCGCAGCGTATGCAGGGCGGCGGCATGGACGCCGGCAGCCTGAGCGCCACGCTCGGCCAGGAGCGCGACGCCGCCCGCCAGCAGGGCGGCCTGGGCGGCGGGCTGCTGGGTTCGCTGCTCGACCAGGACGGTGACGGCCAGGTCGGCCTGGGCGATCTGCTCAAGATAGGCGGCGGCCTGCTCAACGGCCGCCGGTAGAGGCGCCTGTCGCGACAGCGTCGCGCCCACCACGCGTCGCACGACCCTGCGCAAATACAACGCGAAGGCGCCTGAGCATCGCCACGGGCGCCTGGAAGCGATAATAGTCAGGCCGCCGGCGCCTTGCCCTCCAGGCCGTGGTCCAGGTGCGCCGGGCCCGGGCTGGCCGGTTCCGGGGCGCGGGTGGCGCCGCAAGCCGCCAGCGCCTGCCCCAAGGTGTCGAACAGCGCATCCTCGCCCACCAGATCAGCGATTCCCGCCTTGTGCAGCTTTCCGCGCACGCGCGCATTGGCCTCGGCCAGCAGCACCCGCACGCCGCGCCGGTGCAGGCGCCCGATGACGTCTTCCAGCATCTGCAACCCCGTCGCATCCATGAACGGCACCCGGCGCAGGCGGATCACCAGCACGCGCGGGTCGGTGCGGGTACTGGCCAGCGCCTGCTCGAAGTTCTCGACCGCGGCGAAGAACAAGGGGCCGTCGACCGTGTACACCAGCACGTCGTCGGGCAACTGGGCTATGCCGCTGGCGGCCAGTTCCTGGCGCAGCTCGGCGCCTTCAATGGGCTGCACACCCACGCTGGAAGCCATGCGGCGCAGGAAATGCAGCGTTGCCAGTATTACGCCGATGTTCACCGCCACCACCAGGTCGGCAAAGACCGTCAGCAGGAACGTCACCAGCAGGATGACCACGTCGGCGCGCGGCGCGCGGCGCAGCATCTTGACCACGTGCCGCACATCGCTCATGTTCCACGCCACCATGAACAGGATCGCCGCCAGCACCGCCAGCGGCACGTTCTCGGCCAGCGGCGCCAGCAGCACCACGATGGCCAGCAGCGTCGCCGCGTGCACCATGCCCGCCAGGGGGCTGGTGCCGCCATTGCGGATATTGGTGGCGGTGCGCGCAATAGCCCCCGTGGCCGCGATGCCGCCGAACAATGGCGCGGCGATATTGGCGATGCCCTGACCGATCAGTTCCTGGTTGGACTGGTGGCGCGTGCCCGCCATGCCGTCGGCCACCACGGCCGACAACAGTGATTCAATGGCCCCCAGCATGGCGATGGCGAAGGCGGGTCCGATCAGTTCAATAACGCGCGACAGCGTGACATCCGGCCATTGCCACGTAGGCAACCCCTGCGGCACGCCCCCGAAAGCCGAGCCGATGGTGGCCACGCCGTCGAAGTGGAACATCGCCTGCAAGGCCGTCGCCACGACCAGGGCCACCAACGGCCCGGGCACCCGGCGCAGGTAAGGCACCCGCGCCGTGCCGATCAGCAGCGCCAGGCTGAGCACGGCCAGACCCGTGGTAGCCGCATGCAGGTGCGGCAGGGCCTGCAGCAATTGCCAGAGCTTCTCGTGGAAATGGGCGCCCGTCACGCCGGGCAGGCCGAAGAAGTCTTTCCACTGCCCTACCCAGATGATCACGCCTATACCCGCGGTGAAGCCCGCGATCACCGGCGCGGGAATGAACTTGATGACCGCGCCCATGCGCCCCACGCCCAGCAGCACCAGGATGACGCCCGCCATCAGCGTGGCGATCTGCAGCCCGGCCACGCCGTGCTCGGCCACGATCCCGGCCAGGATGACGATGAACGCGCCGGTCGGGCCGGCGATCTGCAGCCGGCTGCCGCCGAACATCGCCACCAGCAGCCCCGCCACGATCGAGGTGTACAACCCCTGCTCGGGCTTGACCCCCGAGGCGATGGCGAACGCCATGGCCAGCGGCAGCGCCACCACCCCCACAATGACCCCTGACACAATATTGGGCAGCCAGTGCCGCCGTTGAAACAGCCCGGCCCGTTGGGCCTCGAGCAGCGCAATCACGATCGACCTCGCGAAAAAAAGAAACCTTATCCCAGCGCGGTGTCCAGGAACATCATCACCGCGAAGCCGGCCATCAGGCCGACCGTGGCCGGCGTCTGGTGGCCGTTGCGGTGGGTTTCCGGAATGACTTCATGCGACACCACGAAAATCATCGCGCCGGCGGCCAGGCCCAGGCTGACCGGATAGGCCAGCGCCAGGCCGCTGGACATGCCCAGCCCCACCAGCGCCCCCAGCGGTTCCATCAGGCCCGAGCCCACCGCCACCAGCGCCGCGCGCAGCGGCGTCAGGCCGGTGGCCCGCAGCGCCATCGCCACGGCCAGGCCTTCTGGAATGTCCTGGATGGCAATGGCCGAAGTCAGGGGAATGCCGACCTGCATGTCGCCGTTGGCAAAGCCCACGCCAATGGCCATGCCTTCGGGCAGGTTGTGCAAGGTAATGGCCAGCACGAACAGCCACACCCGGTTGACGCGCTCGGCCTGCGGACCGCATGGTCCGGTGCTGTCGTGCTCGTGTGGCGTGAAGACGTCCAGGCCCAGCATCAGCAGCACGCCGAGCGCCAGCCCCAGCACCACCACGCCGGCGGCCATGGGACCGTCGCCAACCAGGCCGCGCGCGGCCTGCAGGCCGGGTAGGATCAGCGAAAAAGCGCTCGCCGCCAGCATCATGCCGGCCGCGAAACCCAGCATGATGTCCTGGGTGCGCGCATGGATGGTGCGCATGCCGATGGCAGCCAGCGCGCCCGCCGCCGTCGCGCCGAAGCCGGCCAGGCCGCCCACGAAGGCATAGCGGACGTAACTGCCTTCGACACCGGTCAGACCCTGGTACAGGCCCGAGGCCAGCAGCCACAGCACGGCCAGCGTCGCCGCCCCCAGGCCCAGGGTAACCAGCGGACGCGCCTGCGCCTGGGCCAGCCAGGCGGCGCGCCAGTCGTGGGCAACCGTGTCGGTGTGATTCATGGCGGTGCGGGGTCGGTAACTCGAACAAACAGCAGTTTACTGGCCGGCGTCGCCGCCGGCAGGGCGTTCCATGTGGAATTCGGCCCCGCTCTCGGCCACGACGCGGAAACCCAGCCGTTCGTACAGCCGGCGGGCGGGGTTGGTTTTGAGTACGTCGAGCTGCGCGGGCAGCCCCGCCGCGTCGGCCTGCTCCAGCACGCCGCGCAACAGGCGCGCCCCCAGCCCCTGCCCCTGGTGGTCCGGCGCCACCTGCACCTGCACCACATGCCATGCCGATGGCCCGCGATACGACTTCAACAGACCCGCCGGCGCGCCATCGAGCAATACGATCCGCGCGTCTTCCCAGTGATAGCGGATGCGCGCCAGGTGCGCGGCATCGTCGGCGGGCAGGCCGCTGCTGGCCAGGTGTTCATCCATGGTCTGGCGCCGCAGCGCCAGCAGATACGGCAGGTCGGATTCAAGTACGGGGCGCAGCGTCAGCATGACGAAAACAGCAATGAAAGAATCTGGGAAGGTGGCAGTCTACTGCGTCGGAGCCGCCCGGTCGAAATGGTCAAGGCGCGCCCGCCACATCATGCTTCAGCAGTTTTGCGGGTCCGCCGGCTGCGGCTGGGGCTCTTGCGGGCGGGCGGCGCGGCTTCGTCGGCCGCCGGCGCAGGGGCTGCGGGCTCGGGCGCCACGCCCGCCGCGGCCTCGCCCTGCCGCGAAGCCGCGGCCTTGCGGACCGGTGTCTTGCGCGAGGCCCGGCCAGCGCCACGGGGGGCCGCGGGTTCGGGCGGCGCCTCGCGGTACACATACGCGCCCGACTTCTCGTCGCGCCCGAACGCCAGCAGGCCGCGCGCCTGGGCCTCTTCGAGCAGGTTGCCGAAGGCGCGAAAGCCGTAGTACGACTCGTTGAAATCGGGCTTCCTGCGCTTGATGGCCTCTTTCAGCACCGAGGCCCAGATCTTGCCGCCATCGCCCCGCTCGGACACCAGGTCGTCGAAGGTTTCGACGGCGATCTCGATGCCCTGGGTGCGGCGCGCTTCGAGCTCTGCCTTGCGATGGGTGTCGTCGTCGCCCGCGCGCCGTGCCGCGCCGCCCGGCTCGCGCGGCACGCCGGCCTTGGGCTCGGCGCGCGGGCGCTCGCGCACCAGGTCGTCATAGAAAATGAACTCGTCGCAGTTGGCGATAAGCAGATCGGACGTCGAACGCTTCACCCCCACCCCGATCACCTGCTTGGCGTTCTCGCGCAGCTTGGACACCAGTGGCGAAAAATCGGAATCGCCGCTGATGATCACGAAAGTATCGACGTGCAGCTTGGTGTAGCAGAGGTCCAGCGCGTCGACCACCAGCCGGATGTCGGCGGAGTTCTTGCCCGATTGCCGCACGTGCGGAATCTCGATGAGCTCGAAATTCGCCTCGTGCATGGTGGCCTTGAATTCACGATACCGCTCCCAGTCGCAGTAAGCCTTCTTGACCACGATGCTGCCCTTGAGCAGCAAGCGTTCCAGCACCGGCTTGATATCGAACTTCTGGTAGTTGGCGTCGCGTACGCCCAATGCGACGTTTTCAAAGTCGCAGAAAAGCGCCATGTTGATGCTTTCCTGGGTGGCGGTCATGAGGTTCTCCGTAAGGCAACAGGCTGACGATACACCTGAATACCATGCGGGGCCTTCCATCGCCGCAAGCCGGCCGTATAAACTCGGCGAACCCGTCCCCCGGCCATCTTTCCCCGCGGAGCTTTCCATGCCCTACATGCTGCTCATCGTCGAACCCATCGGCCAGCGGGCCCAGCGCACGCCCGAGGCCGGCCGCGCCGCCTACGACAGCATGCTGCGCTACGCCGAGGGCTTGAAAGCCCGCGGCCTGCTGCAGGATGCCCAGTCGCTCAAGTCGGAGGCCGAAGGCGTGAAGCTGCAGGTGCGCGACGGGCGCCCGCGCCTGCTCGACGGCCCCTACGCCGAGGCCAAGGAAATGATCGGCGGATTTTTCTTGCTTAACTGCGCCACCCGCGAAGAAGCGGTCGCCATCGCGGCCGACTGCCCGGCCGCGCAGTGGTGCACGGTCGAAATCCGCGAACTGGGCCCCTGCTTTGCCTGATCGCGGCCCCTGACCAGGGGTTTTCCCTTATTCGACGGCTTCGAGGTCGAATCGGCTGGCCGCCCTTCGTCGTGTCCATGACAGCCGCCATACCGGCTGCTGCCCCGACCGGAGACACCCTCATGCGATTCATGATCATCGTCAAAGCCAACGCCGACACCGAGGCGGGCCGCCTGCCCGACGCCGCGCTGTTCGCCGAAATGGGCGCCTATAACGAAGCCCTGGCGCAGGCCGGCGCGCTGCTCGACGCGGCCGGGCTGCAACCCAGCTCGGCCGGCTGGCGCATCCGCTACGCCGACGGCCAGCGCAGCATCATCGACGGCCCGTTTACCGAAAGCAAAGAACTGGTGGCGGGCTACACCCTCATCCAGGCGCGCTCGCGCGAAGAAGCGCTGGAATGGACGCGCCGCTTTCCGGCCCCCATGGCCCCGGCGTCCCGGCCGAGATCGAAGTGCGGCCGCTGTACGACATCGACGACCTGCGCCGGGCTCTGGCCTGACGCCGCGCGTATCTGATTTCCGGCAGCATGACCTGCCCCGTTTCCCGCTGAACGAGCCTCTACCATGCACAAGCAAATCTTCGTGAACCTCGCCGTGGCCGACCTGCCCAAGTCCATGGCCTTCTTCCGCCAGCTGGGCCTGGATTTCGACAAACGCTTCACCGACCAGAATGCCGCCTGCCTGGTGCTGGGCGAAAACCTGTATGCCATGCTGTTGACCCGCGACTACTTCAAGACCTTCGTCAACAAGCCGCTGTGCGATCCCAGGCAAAGCACTGAAGTGCTGGTCTGCCTGTCATGCGAAAGCCGCGCCGAGGTCGACGACCTGGTCTCCCGCGCCGTGGCGGCTGGCGGGTCGGTGCCGCGCGAGCCGCAAGACTATGGCTTTATGTACGGACACGCCTTCGAAGACCCCGACGGCCACATCTGGGAACTGATGTACATGGACCCCAACGCCGAGATCCTGCAGCAATGAGTTCGCGCGATGCCGTCCACCAGGCCATCGGCGCCGTGTGGCGCATCGAGTCGGCACGGGTCATCGCCGGCGTGGCGCGCCTGGTGCGCGACGTGGGCCTGGCCGAAGAACTGGCCCACGACGCGCTGGTCACGGCACTGGAACGCTGGCCCGGCGACGGCATTCCCGACAATCCCGGAGCCTGGCTGATGACCGCCGCCAAGAACCGCGCGCTGGACCGGCTGCGGCAAGACTCGCTGCGCGCCCGCAAGCACGAGCAGCTGGGCTACGAAATGGATGCCCTGCAGGCGCATGTCGAGCCCGATTTCGTCGACGCGCTGGATGCGGCGCGCCAGGACGAGATCGGCGACGACCTGTTGCGCCTGGTGTTCACCGCCTGCCACCCGGTGCTGTCCACCGAGGCCCGCGTGGCGCTGACGCTGCGCCTGCTGGGCGGGCTGCGCACCGATGAGATCGCGCGCGCCTTCCTGGTGTCCGAGTCCACTATCGCCCAGCGCATCGTGCGCGCCAAGCGCACCCTGCGCGAAGCCGGCGTGCCGTTCGAAGTGCCGCGCGGCGGCGAGCTGGCGGCACGCCTGGCCTCGGTGCTGGAAGTGGTGTACTTGATCTTCAATGAGGGCTATGCCGCCACGGCGGGCGATGACTGGATGCGGCCGGCGCTGTGCGACGAGGCCCTGCGGCTGGGCCGCATCCTGGCCGGCCTGGCCCCTGCCGAAAGCGAAGTGCACGGCCTGGCGGCCCTGATGGAAATTCAGGCTTCACGCCTGCCGGCCCGCGTCGATGCGGAAGGACGGCCGGTGTTGCTGATGGACCAGGACCGCGCCCGCTGGGACCCGCTGCTGGTGCGCCGCGGCCTGGCGGCGCTGCAGCGCGCGCAAGAGCAGGCCGGCGCGCTGGGCCAGGGCCTGGGCCCTTATGCCCTGCAGGCCGCCCTGGCCGCCTGCCACGCCCGCGCGGCGCGCCCCGAAGACACCGACTGGCTGCGGATCGTGGAGCTGTACGACGCGCTGGCCCGTGTCGCGCCGTCACCCGTGGTGGAATTGAACCGCGCGGTGGCGGTGGGCATGGCTCATGGCCCGCAGGCGGGGCTGGCGCTGGCCGATGCGCTGGCGGCCGATCCGGCGCTGGCCGGCTACCACCTGCTGCCCAGTGTGCGCGGCGACCTGCTGGCGCGGCTGGGCCGCCGCGACGAGGCCAGCGCCGAATTCCTGCGCGCCGCGGGCATGGCGCGCAACGCGCGCGAACGCGAACTGCTGCTGGCGCGCGCCCGGGCGCTGAAGTCCTGATCCCCCTTGAAACGCCCCGTAACCCGGCCGCCCCCGAGGCCGACACATGCGCAAACATCGCAAGGCTTGTAACAGGCCCGCGGGGCTTGTCATCATGCGGTTTACGCAGTCAATTCGATTCAAGGAGGCCACATGCCGCGTTCGACCCATGCTTTCTTTGCCGCCGCCCTGCTGGCCGCGAGCCTGTCGCCCGTTGCGGCGCTGGCGCAGGCGGCTCCGGCCGCGCAACCCCCAACCCAGGCCCAGCCGGCCATCCAGCCGTCTGAAGAGCAATTGCAGAAATTTGCCAGCGCTTCGCAGAAGGTCGCCATGGTGGCCGACGAATACCGGCCCAAGCTGCAGGCCGCCAAAGACGACGCCGCGCGCGAACAGGTGTACCGCGAAGCCGATGAAAAAATGGTGCGCATGGTCAACGCCGACGGGCTGACCGTGGACGAATTCAACGGCATAGGCCAGGCGGTCGACCAAGACCCGCAACTGCGCCAGCGCGTCATCGCCATGGTGCAGAAAAAGGCCCCGGCGGCCCCGAAGCAGTAAGCGCGCGCCCCGACACAGACTTCAGGTCGGCGCCCCGCCACGCCGCCCGAGGCGTCCCCAGGTGTCTGACTCCCTCCAGGGTGTCAGACACCAAGGCGCGCAGAAGCGGTTTCCCAGTTGCCCGCCCCGTCTCAGTGGGTCAGACACCTGCCTGCCCCCTTCCCCCCCCATGTAACATCTTCCCACGCGCCGCAAACCGCCCTTTTTCGTCCCGTTCTCCGGCGATTGGGCGCGCGACCCGCTTTCTAGAATGAGCCATTACGCACCGGTTCCACGCGCAAGGCTCATTCATGAATCCATCCACCCTCATCGGCATCGTGGTCGCGCTCGCCACGCTGGCGACCGCGCTGGCTTTTTCCGCCACGGACCTGGCCCTGTACGTCAATCTGCCAGGGTTGGTGGTGGTGCTGGGGGGCACCTGCGCGGCGCTGTTCATCAGCTACCCGCTGCGCGAAGTCGTGCGCGTGTTCGCCCTGGTGCGCACGGTATTCCGTAGCGAACAACTCGATTCGCGCCGCGACATCGACGAGCTGGTCGCCATGGCGCAGCTCTGGATGAACGACGACGTGCACAAAGTCGAGCAGGCTTTACACAAGGTGTCGAACCCGTTCCTGCGCACCGGCGTGCAACTGGTCATCGACCACACGCCTGAAGACCAGATCATCGAACTGCTGCAATGGCGCATCGCCCGCCTGCGCGCCCGCGAACACGCCGAAGCGCAGATGTTCCGCATCATGGCCGGCTTCGCGCCGGCCTTCGGCATGCTGGGCACGCTGGTCGGGCTCATCAACCTGATGACGGTGCTGGGCAGCGGCGACATGGCGCTGATCGGCCAGCAACTCGCGGTAGCGCTGATGACCACGTTCTACGGCATCCTGCTGGCCAACCTGGTATGCAAGCCCATCGCCGTCAAGCTGGAACGCCGCACCGAACAGCGCCTGATGCTGATGAACATGGTGCTGCAGGGTATTGCGATGATGTGCGCGCGGCGCGGGCCGGCCGTGGTGCGCGAGACGCTGAACTCGTTCATGATGCACTTCGAAGACGAGGTCTATGACGGCGGCCCGGCTGCCAAGCCGACCAAGTCCGCTAAACCCGCCAAATCCGCCAAGCCGGCCGCGCCCAAGACTGCGGGCGGCGCCGGCAAGCCCGCCCCGGCCACGGCGCTGGGCCGCACCGCCGCCGCGCGCTCATGAGCCTGGCCGATCGCATCGACGCCCTGCGCAAGCAGCACGCGCAGCGCCGGCCCGGTCCGCGCGCCGCGCTGCCCGCGCGCCCGGCGCTGCACGCCGGCGGCCGCTTCGCGCGCTGGCACGTCGAGCCCACGGTCGAGCCGGAATCCGAAAGCTGGCTGCTCACCTACCTGGACCTGATCACCCTGCTGCTGGCCATGCTGGTGGTGCTGCTGGGCGTATCCCACTTGCCGCGCGCGTCGCAGGCGGCCGACCTGCCGGTAGAGCTGGTGGGTTCCATCGCGCGGGCCGGCGCGGCGCCCGCCGGACAAGCACCCGCGCATGCGTTGCTGGCCGCCCTGCTGCCGATGCCGGAGCTACCCGAGCAGGCCGAGCTGCCCGGCCTGGCGGCGGCCTTGCCGGTGCCGGCCACTGCACTGGCGCCCGCCGGCGACAGCCCCGCCGCACCTGCGGCGAACCTGCGGCAGACGTCCGACGACGCGGCCGGCGGCGAGCCACCCTCCGCCCCGAAGATCGAACCCGAACCCGAGCCAACACAACCCGAACCGCCCTCGATCGCCGAACTCGGCCTGGACGACCTGGGCGACGGCGTGGACGTGATCGTCAACGAGAAGTCCATCAGCTTTCGCATCAGCAACGAATTGCTGTTTCCCTCGGGCCAGGCCGTGCTCAGTCCCGCCGGCCTGGGCCTGATCAGCCGCATGGCCAAGGTCATCAACCGCAGCCAGGGCTACCCTGTCTCGGTCGAGGGGCACAGCGACCCCGTGCCGATCCAGACGCGCCAGTTCCCGTCGAACTGGGAGTTGTCGGCCGGCCGCGCCACCAGCGTCTTGCGCGAACTGGTGCGCGACGGCGTAGACCCGGGCCGGCTGCGCGCCGTGGGCTATGCAGACACGCACCCGATCGCCTCGAACGACACGCCGCAAGGCCGTGCCGCCAACCGTCGCGTGGAACTCATCATGGAAATCACGCCGGGACGCCTGGCGCCTGAAGACGGCGCCTAGTACAGCGGCAGCAGCGGCACGCCCGCATATGCCTGCGCCAGCGCCAGCGCCACCAGCCCGGCATAGGCCACGCAACCCAGCGCCATCGCCGGCACGGCGCCGCGCCAGCCAGTGCGCGCCAACAGGTAGCCGGCCAGCGGCAGCATCTGCTGCGCGTGTACCCCCAGGAAATGCGCCACCCGCAGGTCGCCGCCGGTGGCCGACCACCCCACCACCGGCAGGCCCTGCCCCGCCACGCCGCCCACCAGCGGCCCGCCGTGCATGCTGATGGCCACGCCCGCGCCGGCGCCCGCCACGAAGGTCAGCGCGAGGCCCGCGATGGCGCCCAGCCGGTAGGCAGGCGCCATGCCATGCGCGTGGCGCCACAACTGATGCGCCACCGGCAGCGCCGTGCCGGTGAACAGCAGCGCGGCGATGCCCATCAGGACGAACATTGCGGCATGGAACGGCGTGTCGGTGTTGAAGTGCGAGGCCTGCCCCAGCGCCCCCTGCCACGTGATGTAAACGGCCTCGAATCCGCCGGTTGCCAGCGCCGTCCATACCGTGGCGCGCAGCAGCCGGCTCTGGCGCCGCGCCTGCGGCAGTTCGCCGATCAACCAGGCCAGCGTCAGCGCGAACAAGCCAATGGCCGCCATGAACTTCATGGGCTTGGCCCATACGTCCACGCCAGCCAGCGTGCGCGGGTCCAGCCAGGCAGCCACGGCGGCCGGCAACAACGCGGCCAGCAGCGCCATGCCGAACATGGCCAGCAGCCGCTGGCGGTGCAACAGCAGGCGCGCGGCCCGCACCCCCCAGGGCGCGGCGCGCAGGCCGCAAAACGCCAGCAATCCCGCCGGACCGAACCAGAAAGCAAGCGCCAGGCACGGCGCCAGCAAGGGCCTGGGCAGGCCCAGGCGCAGCCCTTCGCGCACGATCCAGGTGCCCACGAACAGGTCGAACGCCAGGAAGTGATACCAGCCGGCCGTCAGCATGCCGGGGTGGCCGAACAGCGCCTGCACGGCGCCCAGCGAACCGTAGCCCCCGCCCGGCACGGGCCAGCTGGCCAGCACCAATGCCACATAGACGGCCGCCAACGCCAGGGGGATGGCCCGGCCCGTTGCTACCCAGACAGCCGCGCGCCAGCGGCCCAGCCAGGGCGATGCCGCCAGCGCCACCCAGGCAGGCAAGGCCAGCGCTCCGCCCGCGTCGAAAACTTCCTCGAACATGACCGCCCCTATCTAAACAATGTTTAGATAAAGTAGCATTGCTTTTGAACAGTGTAAAGATTCCACTTCATGCCCAGACAGAAAGCCGCCTCCGCCCACGACGCCTATCACCATGGCGCACTGCGCGACGCCCTGGTCGAGGCCACCGAGGCCATCCTGGCCGAGCGCGGCCTGGAAGGTTTCACCCTGCGCGAAGCCGCGCGCCGCGTCGGTGTGTCCGCGGCCGCGCCGCTGCACCATTTTGGCAGCGCCGCCGGCCTGCTGACCGAAGTGGCGATTCTAGGCTTCGAGGCATTGACCCGGCACCTGCGCGAAGGCGCGCGGTCCGGCGGCAATGATCCCGGCGCGCGGCTACGAGCGCAGGGCATGGGATACGTGCGCTTCGCGCTGGCCCACCCGGCCCGCTTCCAGCTGATGTTCCGCAAAGACCGCCTGACCGACGACGCGCGTCTGGCCGCCGCCAGCCAGGCCGCCTTCGCCGAGCTGGAACAGGCCATCCGCGACTACACCGATTTTCCGGCCGGGCAGCCGCTCGATGCCCCCACGCACGCCCGGCTGCTGGGCGCCTGGTCCACCGTGCATGGCTTTGCCCACCTGGCGCTGGACGGCAAGTTCGCCCCCCCGGACCAGCCGGCCGATCCGCAGGCCATGCAAGACACCTTGCGGCGCATCCTGGAGCAAGGCTGGCCCTAGCGGCCGGCCCGTTCGCCATGCAAGGCGTTCCCGCTCCGTTCGACGACCCGCGCGACCGCGCCGAGTTCCGCCATTGCGCCCAGCGCGCGGGCATCGAGCTCTACCGGGCCCACATCGTGCGCTATGCGTTCGAGCCACACACCCATGCCGCCTTCGGCCTGGGCGCCATCGAGGCCGGCGCCGAACGCTTCCGCTACTGCGGCGCTGAACACGTGGCGCCGCCGGACTCCATCGTGCTGATGAACCCGGACGAACTGCACACCGGGCGCGCGGAGACCACGGGCGGCTGGCGCTATCGCATGATCTACATCGACCCGGACGTGGTCGCCCGCGTCACCGGCGACCAGGGCTGGTGGTTCGATAGCGCCGTGCGCCATGCGCCGCACACCGCCCGCCGCATTGGCTGCCTGCTGGACGCGCTGTGGCAGGCGCGCGAGCCGCTGGCCTTCGACAGCCTGCTGCACACGCTGCTGGCCGAATTCCGCCCGCATGCCCGCATGGTCGCGCCCGCGCGAGCCGGCGCCGCGCCGCGCTTCGCGCCGGTGCTCGACTACCTGCACGCCCACCTGGCGCGCACACTGACGCTCGACGAACTGGCCGGCGTGGCGGGACTCAGCCCTTTTCACTTCTTGCGCAGCTTCCGGGCGCAGTACCACGCCACGCCCCAGCAGATGCTGATGGCATTGCGCCTGCACCGGGCCAAGTGCCTGCTGGCCGCCGGCGAGCCGCCCGCCCAGGTGGCCGCCGCCACCGGCCTGGCCGACCAGGCTCACCTGACGCGCGCCTTTGCGCGCCGCTACGGCGTCACCCCGGCGCGCTACCAGCGCCAGGTCCGCGCCTGAACCACGGGCGCGGACAGCCCGCCGCGCCATCCGCCCGCACACCGCAATCTGGTACAAGACCGCGCGCGGTCGGCCCGCATAGACTGGCCTGCCTTCAAAGCCGACCCGTCATGCTCACCGGAACCCTTTACGCGCTCGCTGCCGGCCTCATGTGGGGCCTGGTGTTCATCGGCCCGCTGTTGCTGCCCGACTACCCCGCCGCATTGCAATCGGTAGGCCGCTATCTGGCCTTCGGCGTGATCGCGCTGCCGCTGGCCTGGCTCGACCGCGGCGCTTTGCGGCAACTGGGCCGCGCCGACTGGCTCGAGGCCGTCAAGCTGGCCGCCATCGGCAACCTGCTGTACTACCTGTGCCTGGCCGGCGCCATCCAGCGCGCCGGCGGGCCGCTGCCCACCATGATCATCGGCACCTTGCCGGTGGTGATCGCCATCTCGGCCAACCTGCGCGACGCGCGGCGCGACGGCCGCCTGCCCTGGCGCCGCCTGGCGCCCTCGCTCGCGCTGATCGCGCTGGGCATCGCCTGCGTCAACCGGGCAGAGCTGCAAGCCCTGCGCGACGACCCGCACGCCGACGTGGCGCGCTACGCCACCGGCGCCGCGCTGGCGCTGGCGGCGGTGGCCTGCTGGACCTGGTATCCGCTGCGCAATGCCGACTGGCTGCGCAACCACCCCGGCCGCCGCCCCCACACCTGGGCCACCGCGCAAGGCCTGGCCACCCTGCCCCTGGCGCTGGCGGGCTACGGCGTGCTGTGGCTGGGCATGGCGCTGCTCGGCAGCCCGTATCCCATGCCGCTGGGGCCGCGCCCCGGCGTGTTCATCGGCCTCATGGCCGCCATCGGCCTGCTGGCCTCGTGGGTGGGCACGCTGTGCTGGAACCAGGCCAGCCAGCGGCTGCCCACTGCGCTGGCCGGCCAGTTGATCGTTTTCGAAACACTGGCCGCCCTGGCCTATGCGTTCATCCTGCGCGGCCAGGCGCCGCAGCCGCTGACGCAACTGGGTATCGCCCTGCTGGTGCTGGGGGTGCTGCGCGCCGCCCGCGTCAAGCCCGAGCCCGCGCCGGGACGACAGGCCGCCGGCTGACCTACGCGGCCGCGGCCGGCGGCGGCCGCTCGCCGATCTGCTGCCGCCACATGGCGTAGTACAGCCCGGTGCGCGCCAGCAGTTCGGCATGCGTGCCGCTTTCCACGATGCGCCCTTTTTCAAGCACGAAGATGGTGTCGGCGTGCATGATGGTCGACAGCCGGTGCGCAATCAGGATGGTGATCTGCGTGCGGCTGGCCGAAATGCGCCGCACCGTATCCGATATCTGTTCTTCGGTCAGCGAATCCAGGGCCGACGTGGCTTCGTCGAAGATCAGCAGGCGCGGCCGGCGTATCAGGGCGCGCGCGATCGACAACCGCTGCTTTTCGCCGCCCGACAGCTTCAGGCCCATTTCGCCGATATGCGTGCCCAGCCCGTCAGGCGACTTCTGCAACAGGTAGCCGCACGCCGCCTGTTCCATGGCCGCCACGATCTCGTCATCGGTAGCGTCGGACTTCACCAGCCGGATGTTGTCGCGCAGCGTGCCGGCGAACAGGTAGGGTTCCTGCGTCACCAGGCCCACCTGCCGGCGCGCGCGGTTGTAGCGCAGCGCCTTGGTGGAAATATCGTTGTAGAACACCTCGCCGACCGCTGGCGTGTACAAGCCCAGCAACAGCTTCACCAGGGTCGACTTGCCCGAGCCCGACGGCCCCACGAAGGCAATGGTGTCGCCCAGCCCCGCCGAAAACGAAACCCCGTCCAGCGCGTTGCTGGCCGCGCCCTTGTGGCGGAACGCCACATTGGCAAAGCGCACGTGCGTAATCGGGCCGCTGTCCTGCGGCGACTCGGGGCGCCGGTCGATGGGCTTTTTCATCAGCGCCTCGAAGCTCGACAGCGATGCATCGGCTTCGCGGTACGCCAGGATGATATTGCCCAGTTCTTGCAACGGCGCGAATATCGCCACCGAAATGAACTGCATGGCAATCAGCTCGCCAGTGCTCAGCACGTCGCGAAAAATCAGCCACAGCAGCGCGAACAGAATCGCCAGCTTCAGCATGCTGAGCGTCACGCCCTGCAGGAATGACAGTAGCCGGATGCGCTTGACCTTCTGCATTTCCAGCTCGAAGATGCGCACCGTCTGGGCCTGCAGCCGGCGGATCTCGGGAAAAGTCAGGCCCAGGCTCTTTATCAGTTCGATATTGCGCAGCGATTCGGCAATGAAACCCGAGCTGCGATTGGTTTCGCGCACGATGGAACGCTGCTGGCTCTTGATCTCGCGGCTCAACAGACCGGTCAGACCGCCCAGCACCAGCACCCCGATCAGGAACACTGGCACCAGCAGCCAGTGCCGCGTCACCGCGTACCAGACCAGGAAGCCCATGCCCACCGCCGCGGCGAACACGGTGTTGATGAACGAATTGATGAAACGCTCGCTGTCGCTGCGCACCTTCTGCAGCAGCGACAGCGTTTCGCCGCTGCGCAGGTCTTCGAATTCCTGGAATTTCAGGCGCAGCGCCTGGCGCAGGCCGTCGTTGAACAGCTGCGTGCCGAACTTCTGCACCACCAGGCGCGTCACGTATTCCTGCAGCGCCTTGGCCAGCCGCGACAGCACGGCAATCAGCACCGCCAGCGCCAGCAGGCCCAATACGCCCGACACCAGCTCGTCGTCGGTCTTGCCGCCGCGATTGATGGCGTATTCATCGATGATCTTGCCGAAAATAATCGGGTCGATCAGCGCCAGCACCTGGCTGGCGCCGGCCAGCAACAGGGCCAGCACGGCCAGCCGGCCATGCGGGCGCAGGTAGGCCCACAGTATCCGCATCGGGCTCAGTAATGCGGCGGCAGCTCGTCGCGCAGGCTGCGAAAGCCCGCGCCGGCGCTGTCCGGCATCTGCTGGCGCAGTTCGGCCAGCTCGCGCAGCAGGCGGTCGATCTGCTGCTGCTGGCGGAACAGCGCCTGGTTCAACTGGTCTAGCATGTCATCGGCCAGGCCCAGCTTGATCTCCAGGTCGGCCAGGCGTCGTTCGGTATCAACAGGTTCGGTCATCGATATGCGCATCCAAAGCGAAGTCAGTCGCGCGCCAGCCGGCTGCGCGGCCGGCCCTGCGCGTCGAAATTGCCGGGCGCCAGCCAGGCCTGCATTGCGGCCCGCCGCGCCGGCCACTCATCGGCCAGCAACGAATGCCAGGCCACGTCGCCGCGCCGGCCCTTCACGTTCACCGCCGAGCGCCACACGCCTTCGGGCTTGAACCCGTAGCGCCGCGCGGCGCCGGCGGAAGGCTGGTTATCGGCCATGCAGCGCCACACCATGCGCTGGTAGCCCAGTTCATCAAAAGCATAGCGCAGCAGCAGGAACACCGCCTCGGTCGCGGCGCGGCTGCGCTGCAGCGCGGGGCTGAACCAGATGCTGCCGATCTCGATGGCTGCGTCTTCGGGGTAGATGTCGCAAAGCGACACCCAGCCCAGCGCCGCCATGCCCGGGCGCGGGCACACCGCCCAAAACGGCTGGTGCGCGCGGCCGGCCAGCTCGCGCACCTGCGCCCGCAAAGCGTCGCGGCTGGCAAAGGGACCATAGCGCAGATAATGCCACGACGCCTCGGCGCCCTGAGCGGCCTGCCACAAGGCATCCACATGGGCGTCGCCCAGCGGCTCCAGCAGCGCCGCGTCGCCCTCGAAGCACAGACGCTCGGGAAACCGCGCGGCGGGCGTCGCAATAAGCACGCCGCCGCCAGGGCAACTTGCCGGCGCGGCGCTCATGTCACCGGGCCCGGGTTGAACAGCGCCAGCGCATTATGCAGCTTCAGCTTCTCGGCACAGGTCTGCCGCCGGCCGCTGGCCACGTCCAGCATCAGACGAAACAATTCCCAGCCCACATCCTCGATCGACGCCGCGCCAGTGGCGATGCGGCCGGCGTCCACATCCATCAGGTCGTGCCAGCGGCGCGCCAGGTCGCTGCGCGTGGCCACCTTGATCACCGGCACCTGCGCCAGGCCATAAGGCGTGCCGCGTCCGGTGGTAAAGACGTGCAGGTTCATGCCGGCCGCCAGTTGCAGCGTGCCGCAGATGAAATCGCTGGCCGGCGTGGCGCAGAACACCAGCCCCTTGCTGCTCAGTTTTTCACCTGGCGACAGCACGGCGGAAATCGGCGCGGAACCCGACTTCACGATCGAGCCCATGGCCTTCTCGACAATATTCGACAGCCCGCCCTTCTTGTTGCCCGGCGAGGTATTGGCGCTGCGGTCGGCCATGCCCAGGCTCAGGTAGCGGTCGTACCAGTCCATTTCGCGCACCAGCGCTTCGGCCACGGCCGGGGTCGCGGCGCGGGCGGTAAGCTGGTCGATGCCATCTCGCACTTCGGTGTTTTCCGAAAACATCACCGTACCGCCGGCGCGCACCACCAGGTCGGCTGCAAAGCCCACCGCCGGGTTGGCGGTCAGCCCCGAAAACGCATCGCTGCCGCCGCACTGCACGCCCACGACCAGGTCCGACACCGGACAGGGCTCGCGCCGCCGGCGATCCAGCACGGCCAGGTGCTTCTCGGCTGTCTGCATGATGGCGCGGATCATCGACTCGAAGCCGACGTTTTCTTCGTCTTGCAGGCAAACGGTATCCACTTCGCCGCCCGTGTCCGCGCCCGCGGCAATGGGTATGGCGCCGGCCGGCATCAGGCGGTCGGGCTGCAGCTTTTCGCAGCCCAGGCTTACCATCATGGCCGTGCCGCCGAAGTTGGGATTGCGGCTGATGTTGCGCAGCGTGCGTATAGGCACCGCCGCGCCCGGCGCGTCGATGGCCACGCCGCAACCGTAGGTGTGTTCCAGGCCCACCACGTCGTCCACATTGGGATAGCGGGGCAGCAGCTCGGCCTTGATGCGCTGCACGGCATGCTCGACCACGCCCTGCACGCATTGCACCGTAGTGGTAATGGCCAGAATGTTGCGCGTGCCCACCGACCCGTCGGCATTGCGATACCCCATGAAGGTATGGCCCTCCAGCGCAGGCATGGGCGGCGCTGCGCGTGTAGCCATGGGCAGGTCGTGCAGCGCGCGGGCCGTGGGCAGCGTGGTAACCCGCTCGTTGACCCAGCTGCCGCGCGGCAACGCCTTGGCCGCATAGCCCACGGTAACGTTGTAGCGCACCACCGGATCGCCCTCGGACAGGTCCGCCAACGCCACCTTGTGGCCCTGCGGAATCGCCTCGCGCAGCACCAGTCCGTCCGGCAGTTCAGCGCCGGCCGGCAGGCCGCCATCGTTGACGATGATGGCGACGTTGTCGGCATCGTGGACTTTGATGTACAGCGGGCGTGCGGCGACTGTCATGCGCGGGATCCTGGAAAACACAAGGCGGCACACGCCGCCAATGGCCCATTATCGCAGTTCCCGCCAGGCGGCCTTGCGGCGTGAATTACAGTGCAACGAACCGGAGGCGTGCCCGTGCGCCGGCCCCTAGCATGGCGGCTTCCCAGCCACCGGCCGCCTTCATGCCCGCGCCCCCGCTCCTGCCTTCCGCCTTCCGCCGCCTGGCGTGGTCCAACCTGTGCGCGCAGTTTTCCGAACAACTGGCCCTGGCGGCCGCGCCCCTGGTGGCCGTACTGGCGCTGGGCGCCAGCGCTGCGCAGACCGGCTACCTGCAAACCGCGCAGACCTTGCCTTTCCTGTTGCTGTCGTTGCCGGCCGGCGTGCTGGCCGACCGCGTTTCGCGGCGCGGCCTGATGACCGCCGCCGAGGCGCTCCGCGCCGCGGCACTGCTGGGCCTGCTGACATTGCTGTGGATGCGGGCGTTGAACCTTGCCTGGCTGGCGGCGCTGGGCTTCGCGGGCGCCATCGGCACCGTGGTCTACAACGTGGCCGCTCCGGCGCTGGTGCCCACGCTGGTGCCGGCCGCACGGCTGGGGGCCGCCAACCGCTGGCTCGAACTGGCGCGCAGCAGCGCCTTCGCCGCCGGCCCCGCGGTGGGCGGCGCATTGGTGGGCACCATGGGCGCGCCGGTCGCCTATATGCTGGCCGCCGCCCTCTCGCTACTAGCTGTCATGTGGCTGGCCGGCCTGCCCGCCAGCTCCGCGCCGGCGCGCCGCCACCAGCATCCACTGCGCGAGCTCGCAGAAGGCGCTCGCTACGTCGCCACGCATGCCTTGCTGCGGCCCATATTGATCACCGCGATCTTCTTCAACACCGCCTGGTTCATCCTGCAGGCCATCTACGTCGCCTACGCCATCGACGCCCTGGCCCTGGACGCTGGCCAGGTCGGGCTGACACTGGGCGTCTACGGCGCCGGCATGGTCGCGGGCGCGCTGGCCGCGCCGTGCCTGGCGCGCCGCCTGCCCTTTGGCGGCGTGATCGCCGCCGGCCCGCTGGCCGCGCTGGTGGCTGCCGCGCTCATGCTGGGCACCCTGGCCTGGCCTTCGGGCCTGCTGGCGGGCGCGGCGTTCTTCCTGTTCGGCGCGGGGCCCATCCTGTGGACCATCGCCACCACCACGCTGCGCCAGGCCGTCACGCCCAACGCCATGCTGGGGCGGGTATCGGCCATCATCGTCACGGCCACCTTCGGCGCCCGCCCGATCGGCGCGGCGCTGGGCGCCCTGCTGGCGGCGCGCTACGGCACTGCCGCCTGCCTATGGGCCATGGCGGCGGGGTTCGTGGTGCAATTCGGCGTGCTGTTCAGCTCGCCAGTGCGGCGCCTGCGGGAAGACGGCCTCCGGCTACGCTAGTCCCGGCTTTCCAGGCCCATGGCGATTCCCAGCGCCACGCCGATGCCGATGCCCATGGCAATGTTGTCCAGGGCGACGCCGATGGCCGCGCCTATGGCAATGCCTACGGCGAGTGACGTGCCTTTCTTCATCAGTGCAGAATAGCATTCGCGCGCGGCCCGACACCGCCCTGCCGCCATCACATTGCGGCGCCCGGCGTGAGCGCTTCCCACCAGCACCGCGGGGCCGTGGGCGCCTATGCTACCGCCTGCGCATGCCGGCGCTGCCGCCCCGCCAGCAGCACCGCCGCCGCGCCCAGCTGCATCAACGCCGCCGCTACGAACAGTAGCCCGTCCTGCCCGAACGCGGCGCCCCATTCGCGCAGCAGGCCAAACAAGGCCGGCGCGAAGGCGTAGCCGGCCTGGCCCGCCGCCGTCACCCAGGCCACCACCCGCGCCACGTCCGCCGGCCGGAAATCGGCCTGCGCAATCAAGGGCGGCAGCGAAGTCACATTGCCCAGACCCATGCCGAACAGGCAGCACCCCAGCACCATGCCGGCGCCCGACGTGCCCGCGCCCAGCAATACCATGGAACCCAGCGCCTGCAAGCCCAGGTTGAATGCCGCGGCCTTGCGGCGGTCCATCTGCGGCGACATCACCCGCCCCAGCACCAGGCGGCCGCCAATGGCGCAGGCGGTAGCCAGGCCCATGGCCGCCCCGGCCGGCCCGCTGCCCAGCACCGGTGCCAGCATCGAGAACAGATGCGCCACCAACCCAACCTGCGCGAACAGCCCCAGCGACGCGCCCAGCGCCAGGGTGCGCAGCCGCCTGTCGCGGCGCGGCGCGTCCAGGGCCGCCGCGTGCGCCACAGGCGCCGGGGTAGCGGCGCGGGCGGACTGCGCGGCATCGCCGTCGGGCGCCACGCCCAGCGCGGCGGGCGTCTGCCGCAGCATGCCCCAGGCCAGCCCGCCAATCACCACCAGCATGGCCGCCGCCACGGCCATCACCGCCGTGCCGAATCCCATGGCGGCGATCAGCGCCACCCATAAAGGCGAGAACACCACCCCGCCCAGGCTGGCGCCATTGAAAGCCATGCTCAGCGCCGCGGGCCGGCGGCGCTCGAACCATGGCGAGACCATGGCGTTGAGCGCCGCACCGCTGGTCATGGCCCAGCCCGCGCCGCTGAACAAGGCCGCCAGATACAGTTGCCAGGGTTCGCGCGCATGCCCCCAGCCCAGCAGGCCCACCGCCGTCAGCAGCGCGCCTGCGCCGGTGACCGCCGCCACGCCGTAGCGGCGATGCAGTGTGCCCAGGCTCGCCACCACGCCGGAACCGCACAGAAAGTGCACCGTAATGGCCGACGACACCAGCGCCACCGACCAGCCGCGCGTCGCATGCAGCACGCCCAGGAAGATGGGCGGCCCATAAAACCCGATACCCCAGGCGAACAGCGCAATGGTGAACGCGGCCGCCACCACCCGCCAGCCAAAGAACATGCGTGGTCGAACAGCCCGCGACATCGCCTGCCTGGATTTCTGCATCATTTTTTCCTGGTCACCCATACCAGGCCTGGAGTCTGCCCGCCCCCGGGCCGCCAATGCTGCGGCCCATGTCGAAACATCGCGCGTCCGGTTCTAGTGGGACGCGCCGTCATATTTCTGCAGCGCCAGGGCATCAAGGTCAATGCCCGGCACACAGCGCAGATTGACCGCCCGCACCGGCGAGCCATCGGGGTTCGCGCCATAAGCCACGGGCTCGGTGCCGCAATGGCGGCAGAACCGGTGGTCGATCTTGTGGGTATTGAACCGGTACGACTGCAGGTCGTCCGCGCCCGCGTCCAGCGTGAAAACGTCGGCCGGAAAAAAGCTCAGCAGAAAGCCTTTGCGGCGGCAGTGCGAACAGTTGCAACTGATGGCCGAACTGGGGAGATCGGCATCGACGGTAAAGCGCACAGCGCCGCAATGGCAGCTACCCTGGAACGGCATTTTGGTCTCCTGGTGTATGAAGAAACGGCCCGGTACTGCTGCCAGCCGCGCGGCGGCTCAAGCAGAAAGACAATCATCGTGCAGTCGCCCTGGCGCGTACCGGTATTCTACGGCGCGCACGCGATGGTATAAGCAAGAACTCATCCACCCACCCCTCGCGCGCCCATGCCCGACTCCACCGCCACCGCCGTATACGGCGACCCCGTCATGGCCCACGCCGACACGCTGGCGCAATGGTCCGATCACCCTGACAACCTGACCTGCACTTACCTCACGCCCGCGCACCGCGCCACCGCGCGCCAGCTGGAAACATGGATGCGCGAAGCCGGGTTCGACACGGTGCGGCAAGACGCGGTGGGCAACGTCATCGGCCGCTATCGCGCCGACCCCGTCGTCTCCGATCCGAAACTGGTGGCCACCGGCAGCCACTACGACACCGTGCGCAACGGCGGCCGGTACGACGGCCGGCTCGGCATCCTGCTGCCCATCGCGGTCGTGGCCGAACTGCACCGCAGCGCCCGGCGCCTGCCGTTCGACATCGAGGTCATCGGCTTTGCCGAAGAAGAAGGCGTGCGATACGGCGGCTCGTTCTTGGGCTCGTCGGCCTACATCGGCGAATTCGACGCGGCCCAGCTCGACCGCCGCGACGCCGACGGCATCACCTTGCGCCAGGCCATGCAGGACGCCGGGCTCGATCCCGCCCAGGCCGCCAGCCAGCGCGCCGATCCGCGCCTGCACCATTACTTCGAAGTGCACATCGAGCAAGGCCCGGTGCTGCACCAGCGCGGCCTGCCGCTGGGGGTGGTCACGTCCATCGCCGGTTGCGTGCGGCGCCAGCTGGTGCTGACCGGCGCGGCCGGCCACGCGGGCACCACGCCGATGGACCTGCGCCGCGACGCGGCCTGCGCGGCCGCCGAAATCGTGCTGGCGGTCGAAACGCGCTGCCGGCAGGAGCCCGGCCTGGTCGGCACAGTGGGCATGCTGCAAGTGCCTGACGGCTCGATCAATGTCATGCCCGGCGCCTGCCACCTGACCCTGGACGTGCGCGCCGCGCGCGACGCCGAGCGCAACCAGGCGCTGGCCGACATCGACGCGCGCATCCAGGAAATCTGCGCCCGCCGCGGCATCGACCATGCCTCGCAGGAACTGATGCGCGTGCCCGCCTCGCCCTGTTCGCCCGCCCACCAAGAACGATGGCGCCAAGCCGTGGCCGCGCAAGACCTGCCTGTGCTGGACCTGCCCTCCGGGGCCGGCCACGACGCCATGCTGCTGGGCCGCAAGGTGCCGGTCAGCATGCTGTTCGTGCGCTGCGGCAACGGCGGCGTCAGCCACAACCCGCAGGAAATCATGACCGCCGCCGACGCCCAGCTGGCCGGCCAGGCCGTCATGGACTTCCTCATCCGCTGCGCGTCCGATATCGAAGCAGCTTAGGTTCACCGCCCGTGGTGCCGCGCGGCCAGCCGCAGGCCGCGGCACCACGCAAGAAACAACCCACCCCGGCCGCCTCGCCTACCGCGGCGGCAACAATCCCGGCCGGCCTTCGTGCGCCGCATGCGCCTTGTCCACGATGAATTCAATCAGCATGGAGATCGCGCGCGGATGGTGGCGGCTGGGCATATACAGCAAATACATGCTGCGCCCGAAAATGCTCAGGCGCCAGTCGTTCAGCGCAGTCAGCAGCCGCCCCTGCGCCACATCTTCGTACACCACGTAATCGGGCACCACCGCCACCCCCAGCCCCGCCAGCGCGGCATCGCGCAGGAACGGGTAGTTGCGTGACGCGATGGTCGGGTCCAGCGTCACCTGCTGGCGCTGGCTGCCCTGGTACGCCGACAGCCGCAACGGGCGGCCGATGACGGCGGCGCTGATCACCGGCGCGCCGCAAAGGGCCTCGGGCCGCTGCGGCAACCCGCGCCGCGCGGCATAGGCGGGCGAGGCGCAAACCACGTAACGCACCCTGCCCAGCTCGCGCGCCACCAGGTGGCCTGGCGGTTCAGACGTGATGCGCACCGCAATGTCCACTTCTTCGCGCAGCAGGTCCTCTACGCTGTTCTCGAACAGCACGTCCAGCACAATGCCCGGGTAATTGCGCTTGAACTCCAGCAACCAGGGCGCCATGACGAACTGCCCGTAGCCGCTGGGCACGCTCAGGCGCACGCGGCCCTGCGGCGTCTTGCCCAGGGTTTCAACGGATTCGTGCGCCGCGGCCAGCTCGTCGCGGATGCTGCAGCCGTGCCGGTACAGCTTCAGGCCGATTTCGGTAGGTTCGACCCGGCGCGTCGTGCGCCGCACCAGCTGCATGCCCACCGCGCGTTCCAGCTGCCCCAGGTGGTAACTGACATTGGCGCGCGTCATTTTCAAACGGCGCGCGGCTTCGCTCAGGTTGCCCGCATCCAGGATTTCGACCAGCAAGGTCAACGCTTTCGTGTCCATAGCGCAAGATTGTCAAATTTTCTTGTACGCAGTGTCAACTCTTGATGCCATTGTCAAGATTAACTTGCTGATCAAGAATAAAGAGCTAATTACGCCCCACACCAGACAGGCCCCGCGGCCTGCATCCCGGAGACAGCATTTATGGCAGAAAGCGCGCCCCACGGCGCCGTTGCCTCGCAACGGCACGACGGCATCCTGGTTCTTACCATCGACCATCCCCCCGTAAATGCGCTCAGCGCCGACGTGCGCCGCGGCCTGGCCGACGCCATCCAGGCCGCGCAGTCCGACGCCGCCATCCAGGCCATCGTGCTGGTGGGCGCCGGACGCAACTTCATCGCCGGCGCCGATATCCGCGAATTCGGCAAGCCGCCCCAACCGCCCGCCCTGCCCGACGTCTGCAACGCCATCGAAGCCAGCGCCAAGCCGGTCATCGCCGCGCTGCATGGCGCCGCGCTCGGCGGCGGCCTGGAAATCGCCCTGGCGGCGCATTATCGCGTAGCCCTGCCGGGCGCCAGGCTCGGCCTGCCCGAGGTCAACCTGGGCCTGCTGCCTGGCGCCGGCGGCACGCAGCGCACGCCCCGCCTGGCCGGCGCCGCGGCTGCGCTCGACCTCATGCTCTCGGGCCGGCACGCCGGCACCGACGAGGCCCTGTCGTGGGGCCTGATCGACCGCATTGGCGCCGGCGCCGATGCGCAGGCCGCCGGCCTGGACTACGCCCGGGAACTGCTCGCCCAAGGCGCCGGCCCGCGCCGCACCCGCGACGCCGCCGGTCTGGCCGACCGCCCGGCCGCGCAGGCCGCCATCGACGCCGCGCGCGCCCAGGTCCAGTCGCGCCAGCGCGGCCTGTTCTCGCCCGCCAAGATCGTCGATGCCGTGCAGGCCGCGCTCGATCAGCCCTTCGACGAAGGTCTGCGCACCGAGCGCGCGCTGTTCCTGCAATGCCTCGACAGCCCGCAGCGCGCGGCGCTGGTCCATGCCTTCTTCGCCGAACGCGAAACCGCCAAGGCCCCCGAAACGCGCCAGGCCCGGCCCCGGCCGCTGGAACGCCTGGGCGTGATCGGCGGCGGCACCATGGGCGCCGGCATCGCGGTTGCCATGCTCGATGCAGGCTTGCCGGTCGTCATGGTCGAACAGAACGACGAAGCCCTGGCGCGCGGCCGCGCCCGGGTCGAGCAGGTGTACGACCTGCTGGTCAAGAAGGGCCGCCTGGACGCCGCCGGCAAGGCCGAGCGCATGGCGCGCTACACGGGCGCCACCCGCTACGAAGCCCTGGCCGACGCCGACCTCATCGTCGAAGCGGTATTCGAAGACATGGACGTCAAGCTGGCGGTATTTGCCGAACTCGACCGCATCGCCAAGCCAGGCGCGGTGCTCGCCACCAACACCTCGTACCTGGACATCAACCGCATTGCCGCCGCCACGAGCCGGCCGGGCGACGTGCTGGGCCTGCATTTCTTCTCGCCGGCCAACATCATGAAGCTGCTCGAGATCGTGGTGGGCGCGAACAGCGCGCCCGACACCGTGGCCACCGGCTTCGAACTGGCGCGCCGCCTGCGCAAGACGCCGGTGCGCGCCGGCGTGTGCGACGGCTTCATCGGCAACCGCATCCTGGCCGTGTACCGCCAGGCCGCCGACCTCATGCTGGAAGACGGCGCCTCGCCCTACCAGATCGACGACGCCGTGCGCGCCTTCGGCTACCCCATGGGGCCGTACCAGGTGGCCGACCTGGCCGGCGGCGACATCGGCTGGGCCACGCGCAAGCGCCGCGCCGCCACGCGCGACCCTCGGCTGCGCTACGTGCAAATTCCCGACCGCCTGTGCGAGCGCGGCTGGTTCGGGCAAAAAACCGGCCGCGGCTACTACCTGTACCCCGATGGCGCGCGCACCGGCACGCCCGACCCCGAAGTGCTGGCCATCATCGACGCCGAACGCCAGCGCGCAGGCGTCACGCCGCGACAGTTCACACAAGAAGACATCCTGCGCCGCTACCTCGCCGCCATGGTCAACGAAGCGGCCAACGTGCTGCGCGAAGGCATCGCACTGCGCCCCCTGGACATCGACGTGGTGTTTTTGTCGGGCTACGGTTTCCCGCGCTTTCGGGGCGGGCCGCTGCACTACGCCGACCAGGTCGGCCTGCCGCGCATCCTGGCCGACATCCGCGAGTTCGCCCAAGAAGACCCGCACTTCTGGCAGCCGTCGCCGCTACTGGTCGAGCTGGCCGATAGCGGTCGCGGCTTCGACAGCCTGAACCGCGCCTGACCCAAGCCTGAAGCGCCGCCCCGTCCTTTTCTTTCTGGAATTCACACCATGCGCGAAGCCGTCATTGTTTCCACCGCCCGCACGCCCATCACCAAGGCCCACCGCGGCGAATTCAACCAGACCCCAGGCCCCACGCTGGCCGCCTACGCCGTGCGCGCCGCCGTCGAGCGCGCCGGCATCGACCCGGCCCAGATCGAAGACGCCATCATCGGCTGCGGCTACCCCGAAGGCACCACCGGTCGCAACATCGGCCGCCAGGCCGTAATCCGCGCCGGCCTGCCCACCAGCGTGGCCGGCGCCACCGTCAACCGCTTCTGCGCGTCGGGCCTGCAGGCCATCGCCAGCGCCGCCGCGCGCATCGTCATGGACGGCGCGCCGGCCATGGTCGCTGGCGGCGTCGAATCGGTCTCGCACATCCGCACGCGCGACGACCCCAACGCCGGCATCGACCCCTGGATCCTGCAAAACAAGCCCGAGCTCTACCTGCCCATGATCGAAACGGCCGACATCGTGGCCGCGCGCTACGGCATCAGCCGCGAAGCCCAGGACCGCTACAGCGTGGAAAGCCAGCGGCGCACCGCCGAAGCCCAGGCGGCCGGGCGCTACCGCGACGAGATCATCGCCGTCACCACCACCATGGCCGTCACCGACAAGGCCACCGGCACGGTCACCCAGCGCGAAGTCACCATCGACGCCGACACCTGCAACCGGCCCGGCACCACCTATGAAAGCCTGGCCAAGCTGGAACCCGTGCGCGGCGCGGGCCAGTTTGTCACGGCCGGCAATGCCTCGCAGCTGTCGGATGGCGCCTCGGCCTGCGTGCTGATGGAAGCGCGCGACGCCGAGCGCGCCGGCCTGCAGCCATTGGGCGCCTTCCGCGGCCTGGCGGTGGCCGGCTGCGAGCCCGACGAAATGGGCATCGGCCCCATCTACGCCGTGCCGCGTCTGCTGGCCCGCCACGGCCTGAAAGTCGACGACATCGATCTCTGGGAACTGAACGAGGCCTTTGCCTCGCAAACGCTGTACTGCCAGCAGACCCTGGGCATTCCGCTGGAAAAGCTCAACGTCAATGGCGGCGCCATTTCACTGGGCCACCCGTTCGGCGTGACGGGCGCGCGGCTGGCCGGCCACATCCTCATCGAAGGCCGCCGGCGCGGCGCGCGCCACGCCGTGGTCACCATGTGCGTGGGCGGCGGCATGGGCGCGGCCGGCCTGTTCGAAATCTATTGAACACGAGAACTCCCATGGACCTGAATTTCACTCCCGAAGAAGAAGCCTTCCGCGCCGAAGTCCGCGCCTTCCTGGCCGCCGAGCTGCCGGCCGACCTGGCGCGCAAGGTGCGCGAGCACCGGCACCTGACCAAGGCCGACATGGAAGCCTGGCATGCCATCCTGAACGCGCGCGGCTGGCTGGCCAGCCATTGGCCGCGCGAATACGGCGGCACCGGCTGGAGCGCCGTACAGAAGTTCATTTTCGAAAACGAATGCGCGCTGGCGCACGCCCCGCGCATCGTGCCGTTTGGCCTCAGCATGCTGGGGCCGGTGCTGATCAAGTACGGCAACGAAGCGCAAAAGCGCTACTGGCTGCCGCGCATCCTGGACGGCTCCGACTGGTGGTGCCAGGGCTATTCCGAGCCCGGCGCCGGGTCCGACCTGGCCTCGCTCAAGACTACCGCGGTGCGCGATGGCGACCACTACATCGTCAATGGCCAGAAAACCTGGACCACGCTGGGCCAGCACGCCAACATGATCTTCTGCCTGGTGCGCACCCGCAGCGAAGGCAAGCCGCAGGAAGGCATCAGCTTCCTGCTCATCGACATGAACACCCCCGGCATCGAGGTGCGCCCCATCATCACCCTGGACGGCGAACACGAAGTCAACGAAGTGTTCTTCTCCGACGTGCGCGTGCCCGCCATCAACCTGGTGGGCGAAGAAAACCGCGGCTGGTCCTGCGCCAAGTACCTGCTGACCTACGAGCGCACCAACATCGCCGGCGTGGGGCTGTCCACCGCCGCGCTGCTGCAGCTCAAGGCCGTGGCCGCGCGCCAGGTCAGAAACGGCAAGCCGCTGGCGCAAGATCCGACCTTCGCGGCGCGGCTGGCGCGCGTGGAAATCGAGCTCGACAACATGCGCATCACCAATCTGCGCGTGCTGGCCGCGGCCGCCAACGGCGGCGCGCCCGGCGCCGAAAGCTCGATGCTGAAAATCCGCGGCACCCAGATCCGCCAGGAAATCACCGCCCTGAACCGCCGCGCCATGGGCGTCTACGCACGGCCGTATATCAAGCAGGCGCTCGAAGACGGCTACGCCGGCCCGCGCATCGGCCCCGAGGGCGCCGACAGCGCGGCCGCCCAGTATTTCAACTTCCGCAAGCTGTCGATCTTCGGCGGCTCGAACGAAATCCAGAAGAACATCATCTCGAAGATGATCCTCGGACTGTAAGGAACAAGCAGCATGAATTTCGACCATACCGAAGACCGGCGCATGCTGTCGGACATGTTGAAGCGCTTCGTGGCCGAGCAGTACGGGTTCGCGGTGCGCGACCGCATCGCCGGCTCGCCCGAAGGCTACAGCGCCGAATTCTGGCAGCGCTACGCTGAACTGGGCGCCATCGCCGCGCTGTTCGACGAGGCCGATGGCGGGCTGGGCGGCACCGGCTTCGATATCGCCGTGGTGTTCGAAGCCCTGGGCCGGGGCCTGGTGGTAGAGCCTTTCCTCGATGCCCTCATGGCGGGCGACGCCATCGCCGCCGCCGGTACGCCAGAGCAAAAACAGGTGCTTGAAGACCTGCTGGCCGGGTCCGTCATCGTGTCCCTGGCCCACGCCGAGCCGCAGGCGGGCTACGAGCTGGCCCATGTCGAGGCGCGCGCGCGGCCCGACGGCGACGGCTGGGTGCTCGACGGCGCCAAGGCCGTGGTCGCGCAGGCCGAACACGCCGGTCTGTTCGTGGTGTCGGCCCGCACCGGCGGCAATGCGGCCGATGCCGACGGCATTTCGTTGTTCATGGTGCCGGCCGGCACGCCCGGCCTGCAAGTGCAGGGCTATCCGCTGATCGATGGCGGCCGCGCCGGCGAACTGACGCTTGCCGGCGTGCGGGTCGGCGCCGATGCGCTGCTGGGCCAACCCGGCGCGGGGCATGCGGTGCTCGAGCGCAGCATCGGCAAGGGGCTGCTGGCGCTGTGCGCCGAAGCGGTCGGCGCCATGGACGCCGCGCGCGACGCCACGCTCGAATACCTGCAGACGCGCAAGCAGTTCGGCGTGCCCATCGGCCGCTTTCAGGCGCTGCAGCACCGCATGGCCGACGTGCTGCTCGAAATCGAACAGGCTCGTTCGGCCGTCATCAACGCCGCCGCGCAGCTCGGCCATGCCGACCGCGTCACCCGCGAACGCGCGCTGTCCGCCGCCAAGGCCACCATCGGCCGCGTGGGCATCCTGGTAGCCGAAGAGTGCATCCAGTTGCATGGCGGCATCGGCATGACCTGGGAGCTGCCCCTGGCGCACTACGCCAAGCGCCTGGTCATGATCGACCACCAGCTGGGCGACGAAGACCACCACCTGGCTCGCTACATCGCACTGGCCCCCCAGGACTGACGCCATGAGCACCGACACCCCGCCCCTGTCCGCCGACAGCCCTGACTTCCCTCTGGAAGGCGTCCGGGTCCTGGACTTGTCCCGCGTGTTCGCCGGCCCGCTGTGCGGCCAGGTGCTGGCCGATTTCGGCGCCGAGGTCGTCAAGGTCGAACATCCCGTGCGCGGCGACGATACGCGCGACTGGGGCATGCGCGTGGGCAAGACCGAAACCACCTACTACAACAGCATGAACCGCAACAAGCGGTCCATCACCCTGGACCTGCAATCCAAGGAAGGCGTGGAAATCGTCTACCGCCTGCTGCCGCAGTTCGACGTGGTCATCCACAACTTCAAGAGCGGCGGCGCGGAAAAACTGGGGCTGGGCTACGAACAGCTCAAGGCCATCAAGCCCGGCCTGATCTACTGCGCCATCTCGGGCTACAGCAGCGCCGGCCCGGAGGCCACGCGGCCGGGCTACGACCTGGTCATACAGGGCGAGTCGGGCATCATGGCGATCAACGGCGAAGCCAGCCAGCCGCCGTTGAAATTCGGCGTGGCCGCGGTCGACATGATGACCGGCATGTACGCCGCGCAGGCGGTGCTGGCCGCGCTGTTCCGCCGCGAACGCACCGGCCGCGGCCGGCTGATCGAAATGGCGCTGTACGACTGCGGCATCATGATCGCCAGCTATTACGGGCTGGACGCCATGCTGCTGGGGCGCGATCCGCAACGCTACGGCAACGCCCACCCTTCCATCGTGCCCTACGGCATGTTCGAGGCCGCCGATGGCCCGCTGATCATCGCCGTGGGCACCAACGCGCAGTTCGACAAGTTCTGCCGCAAGGTGGTCATGCGGCCCGACATCGTCGAAGACCCCCGCTATGCCAGCAACGTCGAGCGCGCCAAGAACCGCCTGACCCTGCTGCCCATGGTGACGGAGCTGCTGCGCGAGTTCCCGCGCGCCTTGCTGCTGCAACGCCTGTCCGACTGCGGCATTCCGTGCGGCGAAGTGCTGGGCCTGCACCAGGCGCTGACCAGCGAACGCACGCGCCAGGGAGGCCTGCTGCGGGAAATGCCCCACCCCGACGCCGGCACCACGCACGTCTATGCGCCACCGTACCGGCTGGACGGCCAGCGCCTGCCCATCCGCCGCCCGCCGCCCACCCTGGGCGAAGGCACGCGCGACGTGCTGCAGCAACTGCTGCAAATGAGCGACGCGCAGCTCGAAGCGCTGCAGGCGCAAGGCGTCCTGACACTGCCCCGAAGTTAAGCCCGCCGATCCCGCATCATTGAAGGAACACACCGTGAAAGCGTCACACATCGACCGCCGCAAAGCCTTGCAGGGTATCGCCGCCGCCGGCGCCTGCCTGCTGAGTGGGCGGATGGCCCTGGCCCAGGCGAACTATCCCGCCCGCCCCATCCGCTTCGTCGTGCCGTTCAATCCTGGCGGCGCCACCGACACCGTGGCGCGCGTGCTGGCCGCATCCATGTCCGCCACGCTCGGGCAGCCCATCCTGGTGGAAAACAAGAGCGGCGCCGCCGGCATGCTCGGAACGGATCATGTCGCCAAGTCCACCCCCGACGGCTACACGCTCACGGTATCGCTCAGCACTTCGCTGCTGATCAACCAGTTCCTGTACACCAAGATGGCCTACAACCCGCAGACCGACCTGCTCATGCTGTCGCAGATCGCCGCGGCGCCGGTCACGCTGGTCGCGCATCCCTCGGTGCCCGCCGCCAACATGCGGGAACTGCTCGCCTGGGTCCGGGCCAACCCCGGCCAAGTGTCGTACGGCAGTTGGGGGGTAGGCTCGTATGCCCACCTGGCCGGCGCCTACATGAGCAAGACCACCAACGCCGACATGGTCCATGTGGCCTACAAGGGCGAAGCGCCCATGATCCAGGACCTGATCGGCGGCCAGCTGCAGGTCTGTTTTTCCAGCGCCCAGAACACCCGGCCCTTCATCGAGAACGGCCGCCTCAAGGCCATCGGCGTCACGGGCACGCAGCGCATGGCCGTGCTGCCGAGCGTGCCCACCATTCATGAACAGGGCGTCACCGACGATGCCTACGCCATTTTCGGCTGGGTAGGCATGGCGGCGCCCGCCGGGACACCACAAGACATCGTCGACATCGTGCATGCCGCCCTGCTGAAGGCATCCCGGGACACGAAGGTGCAAGAGCACATCTCCGGCGCGGGCTTCATCCCCGTGTTCAACACCCCGGCAGAGTTTTCCCAAGCCTATGAGCGCGACATGCCCATATGGCAAGAGCTGATCAAGATCGCGGATGCGCGCATCGATTGATCATTCCAGGCCTACCACCCGCACAACAGACTGAACCACCCATGCGTACCTGCTTGCACTCCGTCCTGCCGGCCATGACCCGCCGCGCCGTACTGGCCCTCGCGGCCAGCCTCCTGGTGGCCGGCGCCGCCACGGCCCAGACTTACCCCAGCCAGCCCATCAGGCTGATCGTGCCCTTCCCGCCGGGCGGTCCCACCGACGTGGCCTCGCGCCTGGTCGGGCAGCAGCTCGAAACCCGCCTGGGCCAGCCCGTCGTCGTGGAAAACCGGCCCGGCGCCTCGGGGTCCATCGCCGCCAACCAGCTCAGGCGCGCGCCGGCCGACGGCCACACGCTGCTGATGCTGGCCACGCCCACCCTGTTCGCGCCCTTCTTCTACAAGAATGCCGGCTACGAAACGCCCAAAGACTTCCAGCCCGTCGCCACGGTGTACGACCTGCCCATCGTGGTGGTGGTCAACCCCCAGAAGCTGCCGGACATCACCAGCCTGACGCAATTGGCCGACTACGCCCGCGCCCACCCCGGCGAACTCAACTATGCCAGCTCGGGCGCCGGCAGCTTCGGCCACATGACCATGGAACTGCTGCAGGACGTGGGCGGCTTCAAGATGCAGCACGTGGCCTATAAAGGCGGCGTGCCGGCCATCACCGACACCATCGGCGGACAGGTACCCATGATGTACGCCGACCTGGTCGCGGCCCTGCCCCACATCCAGTCCGGCAAGCTGCGGGCGCTGGCCGTGGGTTCGCCCTCGCGCGTGTCCGTGCTGCCCGACGTGCCCACCATCGCGGAACAGGGGTTCGCCGGGTTCGACGCGGTGTCCTGGGGCGGCCTGCTGGCCCCGCTGGGCACGCCGGCCCCGGTGATCGAACGCCTGAACCGCGAGCTCGAAGCCGTTCTTGCCGACCCCGCGCTGCAAGAAAAACTGATCAACGCAGGCACCATTGCGCACTTCGAACCTGCGGCAGGCATGGCCAGCCGGATCGCCAACGATTACCAAAAATGGGGCGCGCTCGCGCGCGAAAAAGGCATGACGGCCGAGTAACGGCCGACCCCACCCGGACGCGTCCGCCACCCGCGGCGCGTTCCCACCGGAACCCCGCGCGCGGGACCCGGTTTCGCCGGCAAGGGGCGCCGCAACACAACGCCCCGGTCCCGGCAACCCACAAACCACAAAGGAGACAAACCACCATGCATCAAAAGCACCTCTCGCGCCGCGCCTGCCTGGGTGTGGCGCTGGCCGCCGCGCTGGGCACGGCACTGCCGCTGCCGGCGCTGGCGCAGGACACGTTCCCCACCAAGCCCATTACGCTGATCGTGCCCTTTCCGGCCGGCGGCTCCACCGACCGGCACTTGCGCGCAGTCGCCGAAGACGCCAGCAAGCACCTGGGGCAGAACGTAATCGTGGAAAACCGCCCCGGCGCGGGCGGCACGCTGGGGCCGTCCAACATGGCCAAGACCGCCAGGCCCGACGGTTACACCATCAGCCTGTATCCCCTGGGCATGCTGCGCATGCCCTACATGATGAAGACCGACTGGGACCCCATCAAAGACTTCACCTTCATCGTCGGCCTGTCGGGCTACACCTTCGGCTTCACGGTGCGCTCCGACTCGCCTTTCAAGACATTCAACGACTACATCGAGGCCGCGCGCGCCAAGCCCGGCACCATCGATTACGGCTCGACCGGCGTGGGCTCGTCGCCGCACCTGCTGATGGAAGAAATCGCCATCAACGCCAAGGTCAAGCTGAACCACGTGCCGTTCAAGGGCAACGCCGACATGCAGCAGGCGCTGCTGGGCGGGCACATCATGGCGCAAAGCGATGCCACCGGCTGGGACCAGTTCGTGGACTCGGGCAAGATGCGCCTGCTGGTCACCTTTGGCGAACAGCGCACCAAGCGCTGGCCCGACGTGCCCACCGCCGAGGAACTGGGCTACGGCGTGGTGTCGAGCTCGCCCTACGGGCTGGCCGGTCCCGCGGGCATGGACCCGAAAGTGGTGCGCATTTTGCACGACGCCTTCAAGCAAGCCCTGTTCTCGCCGCGCAGCATGGAAGTCATGCAGCAGCTGAACCAGGAACCCGCCTATCGCAGCAGCGAAGACTACCGCGAATGGGCAATCGCCACGTACGCCAAGGATAAGAAGCTCATCGAGCACCTGGGGCTCATGGCCAAGTAGCGGGCAAATAGCAGCCCCCCTGGAAAGTCCCCGAAAGGCCTCGAGAAGTCCTCGACAGGCCTTCACCCCCGCCCGGCATGCCGCGACATGCCGGGCGGCCTACTCCAGCAGCGTGCGCAGCGCCGGATCGCGCACGGTCAACACCTCGAACAAACCCAGCGCGCGCAGCGCCGGCAGCGCAGCCCTCATGTCGCGCAACGCGGCGTCGCGGGCGGATGCGTCCGCCTGTGGGTCGGCCCAAGCGCGTGCGTTGGCCAGAAACGCCGCCACCGTGCCTTTGCGCACGGGCATGCCGTTCAGGTCGGCCCAATCCTGGCGGCCGGGCAAAATGTCTTCTGCTTGCATATCCTGCTCCACGGAAAATGAGGGATGCGGCTACTGTAGACGGGGCGCGCGGGCCGCACTGCGGTATAACTGCCAATCCATACCGTATTTGCGCCATGCCCGAACCGCTGCTGCCACTTCATCGCGCACAATCACCCTGCGGCCCGCCGCTGATCGCCGTCGCGGCCTCCGGACCGCGGCCGCGCGCCACCGGCATGCATCACCATGCGCGCGGGCAACTGCTGGGCTCGCTGCGCGGCTTGCTGTCGGTGGGCACTGGCGATGGCCTGTGGGTCGTGCCGGCCGCGCAGGCCATCTGGATTCCTCCCGGCATGCCGCACAACCTGCGGTCGCATGGCCCCTTCGCCGGCTGGAGCGCCTACCTCGCGCCGCAGGCCTGCGCAGGCTTGCCCGATGCTGTCTGCGCCATGCCGTGTTCCGAATTGCTGCGCGCCACCGTGCTGCGCGCGGCCGCCGGCAACAGCCGTTCCGAGGCTGCGAACGAACGGCTGGCTGGCGTCATTCTGGATGAAATCCACGCACTGCCGCGCAGCGCGCCCGGGCTGCCCATGCCGCGCGACCCGCGCCTGCTGCGCATCGCCCAGGCGCTGGCCGACGAGCCCGGCAATCCGCGCCGCCTGGAAGACTGGGCACGTTGGGCCGCCATGGCCCCGCGCACGCTGATGCGGCGTCACCAGCAGGAAACCGGGTTGCCGTTCGGCGACTGGCGGCAACGCCTGCGCCTGATGCGCGCGCTGGAAATGCTGGCGGCTGGCCGGCCCGTCACCACCGTGGCGCTGGACCTGGGCTACGACAACGTCAGCGCCTTCATCGCCATGTTCCGGCGCGCCTACGGCACCACCCCGGCGCGCTACTTCGACCAATCCCGGCCGTTGCCGCCAGGCGCATCGGCCCCGGAGGCGGCCGGCGCATGACAAACCGCTCGATGGCCGATGGCGACCACTGCGCGCCCGCCTGGCTGAAATACGCGCCCGCGCTGTTCTTGCTGCTGTGGTCGTGCGGCTTCGTATTCCTGAAGCTCGGCCTGGCCTACGCCGACCCGCTGACTTTCCTGGCCCTGCGCTATGCCTGCGTGGTCGCGCTGGTGGGCGTGGCGTTTCTGTGGCTGCGGCCCGCGCTGCCTGCTACACCGGGCGCCTGGGCGCATCTGGCCATGGTGGGGTTGTTTCTGCAGGCGGGCTACTTTGCCTTCACCTATCTCAGTCTGAAATTCGGCCTGTCGGCCGGCGCAGTGGCCCTGATCACGTCGCAGCAGCCCATCCTGGTCGGCCTGCTGGCGCCGGCGCTGGCCGGCGAACGGGTCGGCCTGCGCCACTGGACCGGCCTGCTGCTGGGCGTAGCGGGCGCCGTGCTGGTGATCCTGGCGAAGTCCTCGATCGGCACGGCGTCGGCCGCGGGCCTGCTGTTCGCGGTGCTGGCGCTGCTGTCCATGGTGGCCGGCACCCTCTGGGAAAAGCGCCACGGCAGCGACACGCACCCGCTCACCGCCAACCTGGTGCAGTATTCCGTCGGCCTGGCCGTATCCGCGCCGCTGGCGCTGGCGCTCGAACCCATGCGCATCGACTGGACGCCCGCGCTGTTCGGTTCGCTGGCCTACCTCGTGCTGTGCAACTCGCTGATCGCCATCACGCTACTGCTGGCCATGATCCGGCACGGCAAGGCCTCGCGTGTGTCGGCGCTGTTCTTCCTGGTGCCGCCCACCACGGCCGTCATCGCGTTCCTGGTGCTGGGCGAGACCATTCCGCCATTGGCCTGGCCGGGCATGCTGTTGGCGGCCGCCGGCATCTACCTGGTAATGCGCAAGCCTTCCTGAAACCTCGCGCCCGCAGCTTGGCCCCGAACCGGCGAGGCGACCTGACGCCGCGCGCCGTCAACCCGCCGCACGGCTCGCGCGCGCAGCCATCCAGAACGACAGCTGGCCCAGCAGCCCCGCGCCGGACAACACCAGCGCGGTGGCGAGCGCGGGCGATGCGCCCAGGCCGGCCAGGGCCGTGCACAAAGCTCCCACCGCCATCTGCACCGCGCCGTACAGGCCCGAAGCGGAGCCGATGACCTGGGGACTCACGCTTACGGCCAGCGTCAACGCGGTGGGGCCGGCCACGCCAGCGCCTAGCGTATAGAAGAACATCGACACGATAATGGGCGCCACCGTGGCGTGGCCCGACAGCACTAGCGCCAGCAATACCAGCGCCGCCGCCGCACTGAGCAGGTTGCCGCCCACCAGCAGCCGCTCCAGCGGCACCTTGCCGATCAGGCGCGTCGTCAGCACGCTGCCCAGCCACACGCCGGACACCAGCACCGCCAGATACAGGCCCACCTCGTCGGCGGGACGATGCAGCTGGTCCACGAAAATGAACGGCGCCGAAGCCACGAACGCGAACATCGAAGTCGTGGCGCAGCCGCCCCCCACCGCATAGCCCAGGAACTGGCGGGACGCCAGCAGCTGACGATAGTGGCGCGCCAGCGCCGCTGCCGTCACGCGCGCCGCGCTCGCCCCGGTCTCGGGCAGCAGGCGCCATGCGAACATGAAATTCACGACGCCCAGCACGCACAACACGAATAGCACGGCCCGCCATCCCAGCGACGCGGCCAGCGCGCCGCCCACGATAGGCGCGACGCCGGGCGCCACCGTCACCATCAGGTTCATCAGCGCCAGGCGCTTGGCCGCCTCGGAGGGCGCTGCGGTATCGCGCACCATGGCGCGGCCCAGCACCAGCCCGGCACAGCCGCCCAGCGCCTGGAACAGGCGCGCGGCAATCAGGGCGTAGACCTGCGGCGCCAGCGCCGCGGCCAGGCCGGCCACGGTGTAGATGGCCAGTCCCACCATCAGCACTCTGCGCCGCCCGTAGCGGTCGGACAACGGGCCGTAGATCAGTTGGCCCACCGCCAGCCCGATGATGTACAGGCTGACTGTCATCTGCATGGCGCCGTTGCCCGCATTCAGGTCATGGCCCGCCATCGCCAGCGCCGGCACGAAGATGTGCATGGCCAGCGTGCCGCTGAAGGTGAACAGGGCCAGCAGCCACAGCGGCACGTGCGGCGGCGGCGCGCCTTCGTCGGAAAAACTGTCGGCCAGGGTCTGGGCGCTGCTCGTCATGGCGCGGCTCCTGCGCCGTCGGATTCCAGCGCCGCGCACAACTGCGTCACCAGGCGCAGCGCGCGCCGCAGTTCGGCATCGGGGATGTCGCTCATGGCGCTATCGCGCACTTCCTTGGCTACCCGCTCTACCTGGGCCACGGTGGACTGCCCGCGCGCGGTCAGCACAATGGCCTTGGCACGCCGGTCCTGGTCTTCCTCCTTGCGCTGCACCAGCCCCGCCGCCTGGAGGGCGTCGATCAGGCGCACCACCGATGAACTGTCCAGGCCCAGCGAGGCGGCCAGGTCTTTCTGCCGCATCGGCACGGCCGAGCGAGACAGGCGCAGCAGGGGCAGCCAGGTGGCTTCGGTCAGGCCATAGGGTTGCAGCCGCCGGTCGACGGCGCGGCGCATGCTGCGCGCCGCCTGCGCCAGGGACGAAGCAAATTCGGCGCGTAGTGAATCGGTCATGAAACGAACAACAAAATAAATGACATATCAATTAATTGTATATCATGTATTCTCGGGACGGCATGGCAGGCCGGCACTAAAGTCCGTCGGACCTACAGCCGGGCGGCCCGCTCCAACGCCTGGACGATGGCCTCGAACGCGCGCCGGCGCGCCTGGGTGTCGGGCGCGCGCAGGGCGAACGACGGATGATAGGCGGCGATCACGGCCATGCCATCGTGCTCCAGCGCGCGGCCCAGCACGGCTTTCAGGGCCGGCGGCTTGGCCTGCATCACGGACCGCAAGGCCGTGGCGCCCAGCGCCACCACGACGCGCGGCCGCACCGCGCGCAACTCGTCTTCCAGCCAGTAATGACAAGCCTCGATTTCGCGTTGCGCGGGCGTCTTGTGCATGCGTCGCTTGCCGCGCGCCTGCCATTTGAAGTGCTTGACCGCGTTGGTGACATACACCGCCTCGCGCGGCACTCCGGCTGCCTGCAAGGCGCGATCCAGCAACGCGCCCGCCGGCCCGACGAAAGGCTGGCCCGCCAGGTCTTCCTTGTCGCCGGGCTGTTCGCCCACCAGCATGATGCGGGCCGACCGCTTGCCTGCGCCCGCCACCGGCTGGGTGGCGTCACGCCATAAGCCGCAGCGGCGGCAGTCCTGCAAGCGCCGGGGCTGCTGGTCGGGATCAATGTCGTCGGACGCCTCGCGCCCGTCAGGTGCCTGCATGCGCGCCCTTGTGTTGCGACGGTCATCACGGCGACCGCCTCGCCTGGAAACGGGCCACTGCGCGCGCAAGCGGCATGCCGGGGCGTGTACAGCCAGCGCGGGCCATTCCCGCCCGGCGTGCCCGGTATTTACAAGTCCGGCAATTACTACCGCCGCGAGTCCTCATGCCCTCTACGCGCCCGGTCTGGCACGCCACATGCTGTCGAGACAGTGCCCTATTCAACAGGAGGTTGTTATGAAGCTCAGCATGCTTGCCCTGCCCGTCGTCGCCGCCAGTCTCGCCCTGGCGGGTTGCGGCGGTCACCGTAGTCACAGCGGCGACGCCACGTACGACCAATCGCAGACCCAGACCACGCCTGCCCCGCCGCCCGCCAGCATGCCCGACAACAACAGCAATACGCCGGGCTCGCAGTATCCCGCCACGGGCGGCAGCCGCTGACCCGCGTAGCGCACCGGCCGCCCGCGCGGCCGGCGCGCGGCGCCAGGTTCTTCAGCTACGATACGCAGGTCTTCCCTCCAACGAAGGACTGCAATGGCTGACCTTGGCGACTTTCCCATCACCCGCAAATGGCCGGCGCGCCATCCCGACCGCATCCAGCTGTATTCGCTGCCCACGCCCAATGGCGTCAAGGTTTCGATCATGCTCGAAGAAACGGGCCTGCCCTACGAGCCGCATCGTGTGTCGTTCGACACCCAGGATCAGCTCTCGACCGAATTCCTGTCTCTGAACCCCAACAACAAGATCCCGGCCATCATCGACCCGCAAGGCCCCGATGGCAAACCCCTGACGCTGTTCGAATCCGGCGCCATCCTGCTGTACCTGGCTGACAAGAGCGGCAAATTCATTCCCCAGGATCCGGCTCGCCGCTACCAGGCCATCCAGTGGCTCATGTTCCAGATGGCCGGCGTGGGCCCCATGTTCGGCCAGGTTGGCTTCTTCAATAAATTCGCCGGCAGAGACTACGAAGACAAGCGCCCGCGCGACCGCTACGTTGCCGAATCGAAACGCCTGCTGAAAGTTCTGGAAGGCCGGCTGGTGGACCGCGCCTGGATCATGGGCGACGACTACAGCATCGTCGATATCGCCACCTTCCCGTGGGTGCGCAATCTTATTGGCTTCTACGAAGCGGGCGACCTGGTAGGCATAGGCGACTATCCCAGCGTGCTGCGCGCGCTGGACGCCTTCCTGGCGCGCCCGGCCGTCAAGCGCGGCCTGGAAATCCCGGCCGCCAACAACTAGCCACCCTACGGCAGCAACTCGAACCCCGCGAGCCAGGCGCGCAGCTGCCGTAGCGCCTCCTCGCGGGTAAAGGGCGCCGTGGCTGGCGGGCTGTATACCTGCGGGTTCACGCCGTACACCATCAGGTCCAGCGCGTAGCAGCGATTGGCATGCACAGTGCGGTAGGCATCTACCACCAGGTAGTGGCTCATGGCCGCATCCTGGGCCTGGAACCGCGCATACGCTATGCCGTTCACCCACACCTTTTCCACCTTGCCCGCCATGCCCTGCGGCGGCTGGGCGCACTGCCGCACTTCCCGCACATCGTCGCTCACGCCGATGCGTAGCTCGGCCGAAGTAATGCGGTTCGACCCCGGCAGCACCAGGGCCAGGCGCGGCACGCCCCGGCTGTCGGGGCTGGCGTACGCTTTCCAACTGGTCGAAGCCAGGTAGCCGCCCGCGAAATCGGGCCGCGCGGTGACCCCCGGCGGTATTCGCATGCGAAAGCCATACTGGTTGTCGGTATGAACCTCGGTGGCAGGCGCGGCGGCGCTGGGCGGTGACTCCGGCGCATCGCGCTGCGCGGCGCAGCCAGCCAGGGCGGCGGCCAGCGCCATCGTCAGCAGGGTGAAAGCGGCACAGCGCGGCACGGCATTCTCCGTTCTAATCGTGTGCTTACAGCATACCGGACCGGTGCCGCGCGCCGGCATGGCTGGCGCCCCTGCCCGCAGGTTTGATACCCTCTTGCGGGCAACCCCGCGCCCGCCACAAGGAACCCCTGCCATGCCCTCCGACGCGCCCGATCTGTGGTTTTCGTTCGTCCGCGCCCATCGCCTGATGGTGCGCGAAGTCGACCGGCGACTGGCCGACGAGGGCCTGCCTACTTACGCCTGGTATGACGCGCTATGGGGCCTGGAGAGCGGCCCGGGCGGACGGCGTCGCATGCACGAACTGGCCGACGTGCTGGCCGTCGAACGCTACAACCTCACTCGCCTGATCGACCGCCTGGAGCAAGAAGGCCTGGTCACCCGCGCCCGCTCGGCGCAAGACGGCCGCGCCGCCTACGCCACCATCACCCGCGAAGGCCGCGCGCTGCGCAAGAAAATGTGGAAGGTCTACCAGGCCGCCGTGGCCGACCTTTTCCTGGCCCGCTTCGACGCCGGCGAACAGGCCCGTTTCGCCACCGCCCTGGACGGCGCCGCGGACGCCGCCCGGCAGTCTGCCCAGGCCGCCCGCTGACGCCTGTCCGCGCTTGCGCGGATTTTCTTTCGGCTATACAGTTGCAATTACAACGATTGCAAT
Source organism: Bordetella petrii (assembly GCF_000067205.1). NCBI lineage: Bacteria > Pseudomonadati > Pseudomonadota > Betaproteobacteria > Burkholderiales > Alcaligenaceae > Bordetella > Bordetella petrii. The sequence continues at coordinate 3,127,361 of NC_010170.1, forward strand.
TGCAACTCTAATTGCGACCCAAACGAAAGGAATCCACGATGCCTGATCAACACCCGCTCACCTTCTACACTGCCAACACGCCCAACGGCCAGAAAGTCGCCATTTATCTGCACGAAGCGGCCCTGCCCCACCAGCAGATCACGTTGGACCTCGGCCGTGGCGACCAGCACCAGCCCGCTTATCTGGCCATCAACCCCAACGGCAAGATTCCCGCCATCGTCGACCATGCCAACGACATGACGGTGTTCGAATCCGGCGCCATCCTCAGCTATCTGTCGGCGCGCTACGGCCACCTGCATCCCGCCGAGCCGGCCGCGCAATGGCAGGTGCAGCAATGGCTGCACTTCCAGATCGGCGGCATCGGGCCCATGCTGGGGCAACTGTGGTGGTTCCTGCATGCGTCGCCCCAGCGCAACGAGGCCGCCATCGAGCGCTACGCCAAAGAGGCCCGCCGGCTATGCGGTGTCGTCGAGCGGCGCCTGGCCGAATCGGCGCACCTGGCGCTGGATCACTATTCCATCGCCGACATCGCCGCATTTCCCTGGCTGCGCACGCACGACGAGCTACAGCTCGACCTGGCGCCCTATCCGCGGCTGCGGCAATGGCTCGATCGAATCGAGTCGCGGCCCGCCGTGCAGCGGGCGCTGGCCGCCTCGCGCGCAACGCCCACAGGAGCCTGACATGGCCTGGACCTATCTGCTGGCCGCGGCCGCGCTGGAAGTCGTGATGGGACTGGGGCTGAAACTGAACCACGGCTGGACCCGCCCGCTACCCAGCGCGCTGGCCATCGTCGCGGGCCTGGGCAGCATTTACCTGCTGGCCAAGGCGCTGCAGACGCTGCCCGTGGGCACCGCCTATGCCATCTGGACCGGCCTCGGAGCCGTCGGCCTGGTCGTCATCGGCATCGCCGTGTTCGGTGAAAGCGCGCATTGGCCGCGCCTGCTGTTCCTGGCACTGACGGCGGCAGGGCTCATCGGCTTGCGCTACGTGGAAAGCGCCACGTGAAGCGCTGCATGCAAAGCGCGGCATGAAACGCCGCGCCGTCTCGCGCCACCGGCGCGGCTCAGTCTCGCGGCGCGGGGCGGCTGGCCAGCCACACCGCGCAGCTCACCATAAACGCGCTCACGAGCAGGCCCAGCCACAACACCGGGCGCACGGTATACCAGAACACCACCAGCCCCACCGCAATGCCGGCCAGCGCCAGCAGCTTGCCGCGCGCTGAAATGGCGCCCTGTTCCCGCCATGCCACCAGCGGCGGGCCAAAGCGCGGATGCTGCAGCAGGTAGGCTTCCCAGCGCGGCGAGGCACGGCCGAAGCAGGCCGCCGCCAGAATCACGAACACGGTCGTGGGCATGACGGGCAGCAAGGCGCCCACGACCGCCAGCGCCAGCATCAGCATGCCCAGCGCCCAATAGGCTCGGCGCTTCCAGCGCCCTTCCCGTCCGGTGTTGTCCTGCCTATCGGCCATGCGCACGACGATTTCCCTGCCCTCATGTGTCACCTGCCGGCCACGCGCCGGCCGAGCCCGTAGGCAATGGTACCGCGCGGCGCGCCAGCCCTATCGGCGCGTCATCCGCAAGGCTTGACAGGGAATGCTGGCCGGCAGATACTTTACCAAATGGTTAACTATAATCCGTCCCTCGACCAGACTTTCGCGGCCCTTGGCGACCCCACCCGGCGCGCCATCCTGGCGCGGCTCGAACGCGAAGGCAGCGCCACGGTCAGTCAGCTGGCGCAGCCCTTTTCCATCAAGCTGCCAGCCGTCATGAAGCACCTGGACGTCCTCCACAACGCCGGGCTCATTGTGCGCAGCAAGGCCGGGCGCACTGTCACCGTCCGCCTGTCGCCTGCCCCCATGCAGGCAGCCATGGACTGGCTGCGCCGCTACGAACACTTCTGGGCACATAGTCTCGACCGCCTGGCCGCCCACGCCGAAAGCCAGGAATCCCAACGGAGATCTGATCCATGACCAGTCTTACTCTGGTGCGACGCATCCGTGCGCAGCCTGCCACCGTCTTCGATGCCTTGACCACCCCCGATGGCATCGCCTGCTGGTGGGGGCCCGATGGCGGGCCGGTGCTGATTGCCGAGACCGATGTCCGGGTCGGCGGGCGCTTCCGGGTGCGCTTTCGCATGCTGGACGGCAGCGAACACGAAAGCAGCGGCGAGTACCTGCGCGTCGAGCCGCCCCACCACCTGGCCATGAGCTGGCACTGGTCCAACGACGAGGACGGCGGCGAATCGCGGGTCGAGTTCACCCTGCGCGCCATCGACACCGGCACCGAGCTCACGCTTACCCATGCCGGCCTGCAAGACGAAGCCACACAACGCGGCCACGCAGAAGGCTGGGGCGGCGCGCTGGATAAACTCGAGCGGCACTTCGCCGCCTGACCGGAGCCACACATGATCACCGTCACCGCATTCCGCTGGGTACCACCTCTGGCGCAAGGCCTGGTGCGCGACCTGCGCGTACGCTGGGCGCTCGAAGAAGCCGGCCTTCCCTATCGCGAAAAGCTCATCGGCGTGAAAGACCAGGCCAGCGCCGAATACCGCGGCCTGCAGCCCTTTGGCCAGGTGCCGGCCTTCGAGGAAGGCGACCTCAAGTTGTTCGAGTCTGGCGCCATCGTGCTGGAAATCGCCGAACGCAGCCCGGCTTTGCTGCCTGCCGACGCCCAGGGCCGCGCGCGCGCCCGCGCCTGGATGCTGGCGGCCCTGAACACGCTCGAGCCGCCCATTGCGCATTTCGCCGGGCTCGATTTCTTCCATGCCAATGAACCCTGGGCCGCCCAGGCCCGGCCCTCGGCCGAACAGGCGGCATGCAAGCGGCTGGATGAACTGGCGGCCTGGCTGGGAGACCGCGACTACCTGGAAGACCGCTTTACGGCGGGCGACCTGCTCATGACCACCGTGCTGCGCATCTTGCGCAACACGCCGCTGATCAACGACCGGCCCGCGCTGCGCGCCTACCAGGCGCGCTGCGAGGCGCGGCCCGCCTTCCGCAAGGCGCTGGCCGACCAGCTGCGGCCGTTTGCCGAATACGAAGCCGCCCGCGCGGCGCGCCAGTAACAGCGCACGCGGTGGGGCGTCATAGTCCGAACATCAGCGAGCGATGCGCGGCGGCGCCCGCCATGGCGCCATCGCCCACCGCCAGCGCCACTGACCCCGCCGGGCGCGCCAGGTCGCCGCACGCAAAAACCCCGGGCGCCGTAGTGGCCCGGGTAGCGTCGGCTTTCACGTAGGGCCCCATCGGGCCCTCTTCCAGCTCGCATCCCAACTGCGCGGCCAGCCCGCCCACCCGCACGCGCGTGGCCACGAACAACCCCGCCAATGCAAACACGCGCCCGTCTTCCATCACCACATCGATGGCCGCGCCATCCAGCCGAGCCACCCGGCCGGGCTCGACCCGCACACCGCGCGCCCGCAGTTGCGCCTGCTGTTCGGCATCTGGCGTAAAGGCGCCGTTCAAGAACAGCGTCGTCGCGCCCCAATCGGGCAGCATCAACGCCTGGTGCAGCGAAATCGCCGACACCGCCAGTACGCCGACGGGCCCTTGCTGCAATTCATAGCCGTGGCAATAAGGGCAATGAAACACGTGCGTGCCCCAGCGCGGCTCCAGACCGGGCAGGGCCGGCAGCTCATCTTCAACGCCCGCGGCCAGAATAAGGCGCTGCCCGGTGCGCACGCCGCCCTGCCGCAGCGTCACCTCGAACCCGCCGGCCACGGGCCGGGCCTGGTCGACCCGGTCATCGAGCCATTGCACGGTTTCGTAGCGCATGAGTTGCGCGCGGCCTTCGGCGGCGATCTGCGCGGGCGGCTTGCCATCCCGCGTCAGAAAGCCGTGCGAATGCGCCGCGTAGCGGTTGCGGCGTTGCCCCGCATCGACCACCAGTACGCGGCGCCGCGCGCGCGCCAACTGCAAACCGGCCGACATGCCGGCATAGCTGCCGCCGATGATGATCACGTCATGATCCATAGATATTCTCGCTTGGTGAATTTCATGTATCTTTTAATGATACATTAAAGCCGAACACTTAGCGATGCGCGCCAGGCGTCAGTAAAGAAACAGATATCCGCGGTGGCGGCCTGCCCGTTTAACGATGCCCTGCGCCGGCCGCCGCCCGGCACAGGGCGTCGAACTGCCCCGACAGGTCAGCCAGGGTGACCGCGCCCAGCCGCTGCACCAGCAAGGCTTCGGCCTGCCGCAAGGCGTCGGCGATGGCATCGTTGACCACCCGCTCGACAGCACAGTCGGGGTTTTCGCGGTCGGCCCCGATCGCGAAAATGCGCGGGCCGCCCACCGCACGATGCACATCGAGCAGCGTAATGCTGTCCAGCCCGCGCGCCATGCGCCAACCGCCATGATGCCCCTTGTCGGATTGCACATAGCCGACCTTGCGCAGGCCAGCCATCGTGCGGCGTACAACAGCGGCATTGGTGCCCAGCATGCGCGCGATTTCCTCCGACGTCATGGGCTGGTCGGCGCGGGCCATGTGCAGCAGCACATGCAGCATGCGGGAAAGACGGCTATCGGTTCTCATGGGCGCGCATCAGGGCCGAGGCCCAGATTGTCGGTCACCCCGCATTATCGGCCATATCCGCGCGAACTCACTCCACGCGCCGCACCGGCGGGTAATCGAAGCGGCCCTCGAGGTGGTCCGGCTCTGGCTGGTACAACCGCAGCGTCAGGTAGAAACCTTCGCCCGCGGGCGCGGGCAGCCAGTTCTTCGCGGCGCCAGGGTCATCCGCCTGGATCGAGATGCTCAGGCCGCCGTCCGCATCGTATTGCAGGCCCGGCGTGCGATCGCCGATAGAGTGGCGGCCGATGGGGTTGGCGGCCAGCAGGCAGTCGCTGCGGCGGTACAGGGTAATCGACCAGAACGCGCCCACCCGCGGCCCGCCTTGCGGCGGAAAGCGCAGCACGTAGCGCCGCGCCCCCGTCAGGGGTTCGCCCTGGGCGTCGACCTCGGCCATGATGTACATGGCTTCGTCGATTCCCAACGTGCCGATCCAGTTGCGCGCCACGCGCGCCCGCGTCAGGAAGTCGGCGCCGAAGCTGGTGCGCACCGCCACCGCCGTAGTCCAGCCCCCGCCCAGCTCGGAGGGCTGCGCCACATCGCGCAGTTCCGTGTAAACCTCGGCCAGGGCCGTCTGCAGTTCGGCGACGGCGGGCGGCCACCCCGGCAACGCAGCCGCAGGCGGGTTGCGTTCGAGCATGCTGCCCAGCACGCGCAGGTATTCACCAGCGTCCGGCACGCCGGTGTCGCGGTTATCGAGCAGCACGTCGATGCGCGACAGCGCGGGGGTTCCGTCCGGCCGCCGTATGGCGAACTGGTCCTGCAACGCGTGCACGCGCGCCAGGTCGGCCGGGTCGGCGTCCACCAGAATGCGGCCGATGACCCAGACATCGTCGCTGGGCGCAACGATGGGGTGCATGCCGGCCGGCACCGCGCCCCGCCAGCCAGGGCCATGCACGAACAGGCGCTGTGCGGCCCCGCCCGTAGTACGCCGCCCGGCATACGCCCATGGATTCGTCCAGGCATCCAGAAAGCCCAGCACCCAATAACGCGTTCCCATCTCGGGCACGTCGATGACCAGCGGGCCCGCCGACAAATCCAGCCAGGCGTTGGTGAACAGCGTGTCATTGTTCGGCGTGACGACTTCCTTGTCGTCCGGGCCACGCAACCGCCGCGTATGCGTGAACTGGTTCACCCAGCGCATGCGCGAAGCCGGACTATCGCCCGCATAGCCCGCCACGGCATGTTTGCGTGCGGTATTCGAGGCCCGCATGCGCGCCATCTCGAACAACGGCAAGGTGGCAATGACAGCCTGGCGGGCAGCGGACGCCGCCGTGGGCACGGCGCGCGCCAGCAGCACGGCATCCAGCGCAAGCGCGCCCTGGCCTTCGGGCAGCACCGCCAGCGGGTTAAGCTCTACCGAGTCGAGCGTGTCGCCGGCAGCCATGGCAAACCGGGACAGCCGCACGATGGCCTCGGCCAGAGCAGCCACGTCGGCCGCCGGCGCGCCGCGAAAGCCGCGCAGCAGCGCAGCGGCCTTCAATTCGCCGATCATCTCGCGCGCCTGCTCGATGGTCACCGGCGCCAGGCGCAACGCCACGTCCCCCAGCAGTTCGACGTTCACCCCGCCGGCGCCCACCATCACCACCGGTCCCAGCACGGGGTCGCGGCGCGCGCCCAGGATGCATTCCACGCCGCCCCGCACCATCGGCGCGACCAGCACGCCCTGGGTTCGCGCCTGTGGCGCCGCCTTGGCGACGGCCGCCAGGATGCGATCGTAAGCGTGCGCAGCCGCATCTTCGTCGCGGATATCCAGCACCACGCCGCCTACATCGCTCTTGTGCGTAATGTCGGCCGACACGACTTTCATGACCACCGGAAAGCCCAGCGCGCGCGCATGGCGCAACGCCTCGTCGCGCGATTGCGCATGACGCGCCGGCGTCACTGGCAGGCCGCTGTCGCGCAATACCTGCAGCGCCTCGGCTTCGTGGTAGGCACCCGGCCGCAGCGCCACGGGCGGCGCCGCCACTGCAAGTTCGGCGGCCGGCCGCTGCTGCCGGTCATGGAAGAACGCCAGCGCCGCCAGCACGCGAATGGCCCGGGCAGGATCGCCATAGCACAGGCAGCCTTGCGCCTCGAGCGCGCGCTGCTGCGCCGCGTCAGCCAGGGCGCTGAACATCACCAGGCGGCCGGGGAAGTCGCGCCGCAGGTCCCGCGCCAACTGCTGCTGCATCGCCTGCATGGCCGGCGTGCTGCCGAACGCCGCCAGGAAAATCAGCAGGCTGCCGTAGCCGCCCTGCTCCAGCATCGCGCGCGCCGCGGTTTCGAGCAGCGACGGATCGGCCGTCACCTGCCCGGTCAGGTCAACCGGATTCTGCGTGGCGGCAAAAGGCACCCGCGCCCGAATGATTGCTTGCGCGGCCGCCGGCAACTCGGCGACGTCCAGCCCCGCCTCGGCGGCATCGTCGGCCATCATCACGCCGACGCCGCCAGATACCGTCAGCAGGCCGACACGGGTATTGGCTGGCCGGCCCGAAACCGCCAGGCAATGGGCAATGTCAAAAAACTCCTCGATGGTGCGCGCCCGCCATGCGCCGTGTTGGCGAAACAAGGTCTGATAAACGGCGTCGTCCCCGGCCAACGCCGCGGTATGCGACGCGGCCGCCTGCGCGCCCAGCGCCGTGCGGCCCACCTTCACCGCCACCACCGGCTTGCCCGCGGCGCGCGCCAGCTCCAGCGCCTGCCGCAGTTTCGCGCCATCGCGGCATCCTTCCAGGTAGGCCATGATCACCCGCGTGGCAGGGTCGCGCGCCATCCAGGCGATGCAGTCGGCCACATCGATGTCCGACTCGTTTCCGGTCGTGACCCACATCGACAGGCCGACGCCGCGCTCGCGCGCCATAGCGTACGCATACGCACCGAACGCGCCGCTCTGGCTGACCAGCCCGACAGGGCCTGCCTCGACCCGTCCGGTCGACACCACCGGCGAGAATGTGGCATACACCGAACGCGCCACGTTCATGAAACCCAGGCAATTCGGTCCGAGCACCCGGATGCCAGCCGCGCGGGCCTTGGCGGCAAACGCGCTCTGCGCCGCCACGCCCTGCTCTCCCAGTTCCGCGAAGCCGGCCGAAAACATGACGATGTTGCGCACGCCGGCGGCGATTGCGTCATCCAGCGCGGCGTCCGCTCCCGACGCGGGAATGGCGAAAATCGCCAGGTCTATCGGCCGGCCCACGGCGCGCAATGAAGCAAATGCGGCAAGCCCCTGAACCTGCCGCGCACCCGCGTTAATGGGATACACCTCGCCGTGGTAGCCGTGCTCGACCAGATACCGGACGGGCACGGCGCCAACCTTGCCGGGCTGGCTCGAAGCGCCCACGATGGCGATGGAACGCGGCGACAGGAAAGAATCTAGGTCAGACAACATCATGGGCGGCCGGATCACACTTGGAAAGGCCCCTGCGAAACTGCAAGCGGCGTCCGCACGTCGCGAACGCCCGAGGCCGGCCGCCTAAGATACGCGTCCGCTTTTTATCGGACAAGACGAGATTTCTGAAGTTTTTATAAGCTTATCTTATTTATTGGCCATGCGCCGCGCGGACGCGCCGCGCACAGCCGCCGCGCGCCCGCGCGGCGCAGGGCTGTTGCCGTCGGTCTGCGCGGTGGCAAGCACGTAGTCCAGAAAACTCTCCACCGCTGGCGATAACGACGGCCGGCTGCGGGCAAACAGCGCAATGCGCCAGTTCACGGCGGGCTGGCACAGCGGCACGAACACCAGGCCGAACCCCTCGACCAGCGATCGCGCCATGGATGGGCAGATCACATAGCCGGGCCGCACATGCAGCAGCGACAGCGCCGTATTCACCCGGTGCACGGGCACGATCTGTTCGGGATGCAGCCGCGCCGGCACCTGGCCAAGCACATTGCGCGACAGGTTGGGCATGTAGTTGATCAAAGGCCGCTCGCGCAGGGCCTTCCAGCTCACCGACTTGCCCGCCGCCAGCGGATCGTCGGGACGCAGCGCGGCCCACAGCGGATCGACCCGCACCAGATGCGCCTGCACCGCCTCGTCAGCCAGCACGCCGGCGGGGCCGAAGCCGATGTCCGCGCTGCCATTGTGCAAATTCGCCAGCACCTGCTCGATGGGCACGTCATCGAAACGAATATCCACGCCCGGATGGCGTTCTCCATATCCCGCGATCAGTTCCGGCAACAGCGTGCACGACAAGGTCTCGGGCGCGGCCACGCGCACCAGCCCGCGGCGCAGTTCTTTCAGGTTGGTCACGTTCGCCAGGGCCTCGTCCAGGTCTGACAACACGCGTCGCACCATGGGCTCGAACGCTGTTCCCACCACCGATGCGCTGACGCTGCGCGTGTTGCGGTCCAGCAGGCGAACCCCCAGGCGGCTTTCCAGCTCCTTGACCAGCCCGCTCAGCGCCGCCTGCGAAAGATGCATCGTGTCGGCCGCCACCGAAAAGCTGCCGCACTCCAATACCGTGATGAACGCCCGCAACTGCCGCAGCGTGACTTCGATTGCCATGGTTGCCCCTCGCCGTCGCCGGAAGATCAAAATCGACTTATAACCTTAGCCTTTAAGTTATCAATAATTTGAAAATTGTCCTAATAGAACCGGACATCTATCATCGCCTCTCGAGGTTCGCGCGGGCCTGCGGTTTCTGGCGGATGCCCGGGCGAACACTCCTATTCCTATTCGAATATCAGGAGACAAACCATGAAGATGAGCCGAAGGACGCTGTTGAGCGCGGCCGCCGCGGCGGCTTGCGCGGGCGCCGTGCCGCGCGTGTTCGCGCAGCAAGCCTGGCCCGCCCGCACGGTGAAGATCATCGCCCCCTACGGAGCCGGCGGCCCCAGCGACCTGTCGGCGCGGCTGCTCGGCGACTACCTCGCCAAGCATCTGCAACAGTCCTTCGTGGTCGAGAACAAGGCCGGCGCGGGCACGCGGGTGGCCAACGAATACGTTGCCCAGGCGCCTGCCGACGGCTACACCGTCCTGTACGCCGCCGCCCCCTATTCCACCCTGGAAGCCCTGTACGGCAAGCTCGGCTACGACCCCAGGAAAGACCTCCAGCCCGTGGCCATGTCGGCCACGGTTCCGCTGTTCCTGATCGTCAATGCGCAGTCCCCCGCCAAGACCGCGCAGGAACTGATCGCCTACGGCAAATCCCAGGCCAACGGCCTGACCTTCGGTTCGCCCGGCAACGGTTCGCTGCCGCACCTGGCGGCGGAACTGTTCCTGCGCGACGCCGGCGTCAAGGGCCTGACGGTGCAGTATCGCGGCGATGTCATGGCCTACACCGACTTGCTGGCGGGCCGGGTCGACGCCACGCTTACCGCCATTACGGCCGCGCTGCCGCATATCCAGAGCGGCAAGTTGCGCGTGCTGGGCGTTGCGTCGGCCAACCCCAGCGCAATCTACCCAGAGGCTCCCACCCTGCGCAGCCAGGGCCTGCCCAGCGTCGTCGCGTCAGGCTGGTACGGATTCATGGTGCCGGCCGGCGTGCCCGCCGAAATCATCAATCGGCTGGACAAGGAAATCAACCAGGCGCTGGCCGACCCCGACATCAAGCAACGCTTCCTGGCCCAGGGCATGGAACCACACCCCGGCAACGCCGCCGCCTTCGGACAATTCATCGACGCCGAAATGTCCAAGTGGGCCGACGTCATCCAGAAGGCAGGCATACGCGGCTCTTGAGCAGCCGGCGGCCCGGACGGCCTGCGCTCAGCAGTGCCCCCGGGCCGCGCGCGGCGCCGCCGGCTTGCCGGTGGCGACCATGCCGATCACCAATACCGCCCCCAGCATCAGGGCCGCCACCAGGAACAACAGGCGGTAGTCGCCGCCCGTGGCGTTGAACAGCGCCGAAAATCCATAGGCGGCCACCGCCAGGCCGCCTGCCGAAATAAGGCTGGCGCGAGCCCAGGCCACATTCTGGCGCGGCGCGTTGTGGACGACGAGCTCGTGCACCCACGCGAGCGCCAGCGGCACCATGCCCGGCGCGAAGGTGCCGATGATGGCCGTCAGGATACCCAGCACGACCAGATTGTGGCTGGCTGAGAACCCCAGAAAAACCACCGCCATGACCAGTGCAATAGCCCTGGCCGCCCGCCTGGCGCCCAGCCTGTCGCCCAGGTAGCCGTATAGCGGCGGCCCGACAATCGCGCCCACCCCGTAGATCGCCCAGAACATGGCGCCCAGACGCGTGCCCTGCCCCAGGCCGCGAGCAACGAAATCCACCAGGAACACCATGGTCGGCACAGTCGACGCGGCCATGATCACATACTGCACATACAACAGCTTGACGTCCCAGCCGAAGCGCACCGCATGCGCACCGGCTGCGCCCTGGCTGCCGGCAACCGCGCCCAGCTTGCTGGCCGGCCAGGCAAACCAGCTGGCGGAGGTCAGAATCACCGAAATAATGCCCAGGCCCAGCCAGGTCTGCGCCAGCCCCAGCTGCAGCAACAACGGAATGACCGTGCCGGACGCGGCGATGCCCAGGCCCAGGCCAAGAAAAATGGCCCCGCCCGCCGCGCCTTTGCGGGCCGGGGGAACGTGCGGCAATATGGTCGCCGCCACCAGCACCATGACGACGCCGCCGGCAATGCCGGAAACAAAGCGCCAGCCGAAATACCACGAGAACGACAGCGGCACGGCACAGGCGAAGAACGACGCCGAGATCAGCACCATCATCAGGCGCAGCACGTGCTCGTTCGCCACGCGCGCAGCCAGCGGCCGGCCGATGAGGGCGCCAAGGACATAACCCGCCAGGTTGGCCGCGCCCAGGTAAATAACGGCGGACGTGGCGAACCAGTGCTCATGGATCAATTCGGGAAGCAGCGGGGTAAATGCAAAGCGCGCCAGCCCGATGCTGTCGAGGCTGGCGCACATGCCGGCAAATATGTACCGCCACACAAGAGCGCGGTCTATCTTTGCCGGGGTCAATGAAGATGGATGGGTAGCCATCGAAGTTCCATCAATAACAGTTGAAGGGGAACGCTACCGTGGCGGCAGTGTTCTTGACAGCCGTGTCAATGTTGACACTCTAGTCAAACTTGACTTGAGTGTCAATCATGCGCTTCAATGAGGCATCCTCAACATGTCCTGCACACACCGCGGAGCAAGCAATGGCTGGAGTACGCCAATTCGACGAGGCGCAGGCGCTCGACCAGGCGCTGGCGCTCTTTTGGCAACAGGGATATGCCAACACCACCATGCAGGAACTGGCCGAGGCCACCGGCGTTCAGCGCGGCTCGCTATACAACGCCTATGGCGACAAAGAAACCCTGTTCCTGCGGGTGTTCGACGTGTACCGGGAAAGATATATCGTCCAGATGCGGCAAGCCCTGGACAAGCCCGAGCTGGCGGCATCGCTGCGCAGCTTCCTGGGCTTCACGATCAAATCGATGACAACCGGCGCGCCCACGCGCGGCTGTCTCAGCACCAAGACCGCCCTGGGCGCCGAAGCGCACGACGAGCCCATCCGCTCTGCCCTGCGCGGCCTGCTGGATGAAATCGAAACGGTGCTCTACGAACGGCTGTCGCGCCCCGGCAAGCACGAACGGCTGACGATAGAGCCCCGGCAAGCCGCCCGGATGATACTCACCATGACGCGTGGGCTGGTCGTCATCGAGCGCGTCTACCAGGACGACAAGCGCATGCGCGCCACGGCCGATCACCTGGTTGCGCTGCTGGTGGCGCGGGATCAATAAGTCGCGCCCCACCCTCGACAAGCGGCTGAAGCCGCCCCCCAAGCCCGCGGGCTTACAGCCCCAATTCGGAAAGACCGGGATGGTCGTCAGGGCGGCGGCCCAGCGGCCAGCGGAATTTCCGGTCTGCTTCAGAAATGGGCAGGTCATTGATGGACGCATGGCGCGTCTGCATCAGCCCGTCCGGCCCGAATTCCCAGTTCTCGTTGCCGTACGAACGGAACCAGTTGCCCGAATCGTCATGCCACTCATAGGCATAGCGCACCGCGATCCGGTTTTCACCGTATGCCCATAGTTCCTTGATAAGCCGGTAATCGAGTTCCTTGGCCCATTTGCGCTCGAGAAACGCGCGCGCCTGGTCGCGATTGCTGACGAACTCGGCCCGGTTGCGCCACTTGGTGTCCAGGCTGTAGGCCAACGCGACTTTCGCGGGATCGCGGGAATTCCAACCGTCTTCGGCAAGCCGGACTTTCTGGATGGCCGTGGCTTCGGTAAACGGCGGCAGCGGCGGGCGGGGTTCCGTATTGGCAGGCATGAGTAGCTCCTCGGTAAGAAAACAGAACCGGGCCTCGGGCGGCCCGGTTCCGCGCCTGGCGAGCCAGGCGTCTTATTCCAGCTTGATCTTCCGGTCGCGGATAACGCGGCCCCACAAGGCGGATTCCTGGGCGATCTCGTCGGCGAGTTGCTGCCGGGTACCCGGCGCCGGCGGCATGCCATGCTTTTCAAGCGCGGCCACCACGGTAGGCGACTTCAGCGCCTTGACCAGCGCGGCGTTCCAGCCGTCGAGAACGGGCGCCGGCACCTTGGACGATGCCACGAAGGCGTACCAGTTGGTGGCGTTATAGCCCGGATAGGTTTCTGCAATGGTGGGCAGGTTGGGCAAGGCGGCCATGCGCTTGAGGCCCGTGGTCGCCAATGGCACCAGCTTGCCGGCATCGATGCCCGGCTGCGCCGTGTTCAGCGTAGAAAAATAAGATGCCACCCGGCCGCCCATCAGGTCCTGGAAAGCGGGCGCGCCGCCTTTGTATGGGATATGCACGATATCCACCTTGGCCATGTCGATCAGCAGTTCGCCCGCCATGTGCGAGGCCGACCCGTGCCCCGTGGACGCGAAGTCGATCTTGCCCGGATTGGCCTTGGCATACTCGATGAACTGGGCGAAAGTCTTGATGGGCAGGTTGCTGTTCACCACCAGCACATTGGGAAAATTAACCCCCATGGTGATGGGCGCCAGGTCTTTGACGGGATCGTACGGCAGCGACATCAGGTGCGGCGCGATCGCCAGGGGGCCGACCGAGCCGAACAAAATGGTGCTGCCATCGGTGGGACCCTGGTGCGCGGCGTACTGGTGGGCAATATTGCCTCCGGCGCCGGGCTTGTTCTCGACGACGACGCTGATGCCCAGATCTTCAGTAAGCTGCTTGGCGATGATGCGCGCGGCGGCATCCGAGGCGCCGCCAGCCGCGAAACCCACCACGATGGTGGCGGTCTTGAACGGCGGGAAGGCCTGGCCCTGCGCCTGGCCCAGGGCCGGCGCCAGGGCCAGTGCAAGCGTGCCCATGCAGGACATCAGGAATTGGCGTTTTTTCATTGCTGGTTTTCTCCTCATTTTTGTCTCCTGTTCCGGAGAACGACAAGTAAACCACCAATCCGGGCTTTCCGGCACGCCCATGCTCAATGAATGGACGCAATCGCGGACGGTTGCGGGCCCACGCTACCGGGCCTTGCGCCCCAGGGCCGCCAGCAGCTTGTCCCCGCCATGCGCTTTCAGCGCGGTCTCCAGCGCCTGCTCGTAGCCGGACTGGGCGTCCTCCAGGTGCGCCCGCCCCTGTTCCGTCAGTACGGTGTACACCCCGCGCTTGTCGTCCGGGCACAGGTCGCGCACGGTAAAGCCGCTGCGTTCCAGCCGCTCGACCATGCGCGAAACCGAGCTCTGGTTCAGACGCAGATGCGCGGCCAGTTCCTGCATGCGCAGTTCCGAATCGGGCGAGCGCGCCAGAACCTCCAGCGCGCGGTATTCCGACAGGCCCAAGCCATGCTGTGCCTGCAACACCCTGCCCACATCAGCCTCGACGTTGGCGGCCACCTGGATCAGCTTGAGCCATGCATCGCTTTTTTTCGACATGAGGGGCACGAACTCCGTAGGAACAATGGGCCGCGTATTTTCTCATATGCATGCCCATGCAAGTGAGTGCGGGCGCGGGCTCAGCCGTGCGCCGCGCGCGGACCGGCCTGCAACCTGACGCTGTCGGCCAGCTTGAGCCACACCACGCCGGCAATGATCACCGCCAGCCAGAACGCCTGGATCAACGTCAGCGGCTGGTCGAACAAAATGCTGCCGAACACTGCCGCCCCTACCGAACCGATGCCCGCCCAGGCGGCATAGCCGATGCCCACGTCTATCGAACGCAGCGCGACGCTAAGCGCATACAGCGTCAGCAGAAAGAATACCGCCGCGGAGATAGACCAGGCCGGCACGGTAAATGCCCTGCTGCCCGAAACGCTAAGCGCATAGCCGATCTCGAAAGCCCCCGCGAGCAGCAGCATCACCCACGCGCGCCCGTTACCCTGGTTTGTATCGCTAGTCTTGGTCATGTTGAATACCCTTTTGTTGATCAATGAAAGTGAAAGAGAACAACGGCCGCCGCCGCATCAGGCCGCGCCGCTCAAGCGCAAGCCGACCACCCCGCCGATGACCAGCAGGACACCCAGGATCTTCTGCCCGCTCAGCCGCTGGCCGAAAAACAGCGCTCCCAGGATCACGATGCCGACGCCGGCAACAGACGTCCAGATGGCGTAGCCCACGCCCACGTCGAAAGTCAGCAGCGCAAGGCTGAGGAAGAACGTGGCGATAGCGCCGCTGACCAGGGTGGCGACCGTCCACCAAAGCCGCGTGAATCCCTTTGCATTGCCCGCCGAAATAGCAACCGCGATCTCGAAGACCACGGCAACGCCCAAATAAAGCCAGTTCATGATTCAGGTTCCTGTCGTCAATTGGCCCGCATGCGAGCGGGTCGTGTAGAGGTTGGAAAAAGTCCGGGTACATGCATTTGTTTGCATGTGCATGCATATTAATAAGCAGAACCACGCTTGTCAATTTATTTGCATATGCATGCATTTAAGAAACCACGCCGGCCCCGGCGGGCCATCGGCTCTGGCGCTATGATGGAATCAGTCTCACGGGCCGCGCTGCCGTCAACGCCTGGCGCGGCCTACACGCGGGAGGGGTGAATGGAGTTCAAGGACTACTATCAGACGCTGGGCGTCAAGCAGGATGCCTCGGATGAAGACATCAAGCGCGCCTATCGGAAGCTTGCCCGCAAGTACCATCCCGACGTCAGCAAAGAAAGCAATGCCGAGGCGCGCATGCGCGACGTCAACGAGGCTTACGACGTACTGCGCGACGCGGAAAAGCGCCGGGCCTATGACGAGCTCGCCCGCGGTGCATCATCGGGCGAATCGTTCCAGCCGCCTCCGGGCTGGGAGGAAGGCTACGAATTCCGCCGCACCGCCACGCCGGGCGAGGAAGCGCAGTTCAGCGAATTCTTCTCGTCGCTGTTCGGCAGCCGCGGGCAGCGCGCGGCCCGCCCAGACTTCCGCGCACGCGGCGAAGACCACCACGCCGCCATCGAAATCGACCTCGAAGACGCCCTGAAAGGCGCCACGCGCGACATCAGCCTGCGCGCCGTCCACCTCGACGACCAGGGGCACCCGCAAATGCAGTCCCGCACGCTCAGCGTGCGTATTCCCGCGGGCGTGCGCGAAGGCCAGTTCATTCGCCTGGCCGGCCAGGGCATGCCCGGCCACGGAGGCGGCGAAAACGGCGATTTATATCTGGAAGTGCGCTTCAAGCCGCACCCACGCTACCAGGTCGAAGGGCGCGACCTCACCATGACGCTGCCGGTGGCGCCGTGGGAAGCGGCGCTGGGAGCCAACGTCAACGCTCCCACGCCGGCAGGCCCGGTAGAAGTCACCATTCCCCCCGGCTCGCGCGGCGGCCGCAAGCTGCGGCTGCGCGGCCGGGGCATACCCGGCGACCCGCCCGGAGACCTGTATCTGGTGCTTGACGTGGTATTGCCGCCGGCCGATACCGAGGCCGCGCGGGCCGCCTACCGCAAAATGCAGCAAGACCTGCCCTTCAACCCCCGACCCAATATGGAGGTGTGATCATGAAAACCGTAATCATCGCCGCCAGCGGCGCCGTTGCGAGCCAGGCGCAGTCACTCAGTGCCGAAGACCTGGCGCGGGCCTGCGGCGCAGAAGTCGAATGGGTCACACAACTGGTGGAAGTGGGCATCGTCGAAGCGGCCGGCCCCAGTCCGGCGGACTGGCGTTTTCACAGCGGCGACTTGCAACGCGCGCTGGCCACCCGCCGGCTCGAACGCGACTTCGGCGCTTGTCTGGACGCCGCCGCGCTGATCCTGGATCTCAGCCAGGAAGTACGGCAATTGCGCGCGCAGCTACGAGCCTTGGGCGCACACCAGCAATAAATAGCGGGCCTGCCCTTGACTGCGTAACGGTGGGACTCCGCGCAACGATACAAAAAGACACAAAATGCAGTTTGACTCATCTATCTAGTAGTAGATAAGATACGTCCCATGGTTGAGGAACACGCAGTCAGCCCCCAGCCACCCGCGCTACGGCGCGTTTTTATGAACCTCGTTATCTACCTATACATAGATAGTTAATTCCGACCTTCCCTTACCCGATCAGGAACCCATCATGAAAACCCTCGCTTCCCTGCTGCTGATTTCCGCCTCCTTCGCCGCCAACGCCGCCTACGCCCAGGAACCCTCGGGCGAACTCGACTACCCGCCCGCGGTCACCCAGACCAGCTCGCTGACCCGCGCCCAAGTCGTGGCCGAACTGCAAGCCGCCAAGGCCGCCGGCCAAGTCACCTTCGGTGAACTGGAACAGCCCGCCGCCCCCGTGGCCAGCTCCACCCTCACCCGCGCCCAAGTCCGGGCCGAAGCCGCCGCCGCCCGCCAAAACGGCGCCTACGCCTTCGGTGGCCAGGGCTACCCCAACACCGGCGCCTGAGCCGTTGCTTGAGTCGCTGCCTGAGTTGTTGAACCGCTTTTTATTTTATTCGTTCACCTATCTATAAATAGATAGTTAGACCTCACCCCCTATCCCTGGAGCATGACCATGAAGACCCTCGTTTCCGCCCTGATGCTGTCGATGACCGTGATCGGCTCGGCCGCCTACGCCGCCGAACCCTCCGGTGAACTGGACTACCCGCCCGTGCAACACACCGCCAGCACCGTCACCCGCGCCCAAGTGCAAGCCGAACTGCAAGCGGCCAAGGCCGCCGGCCAGGTCACCTTCGGCGAACTGGAGCAGCCCGCCGCCTACGCCGCAGGCTCGGCCCCGACCCGCGCCGAAGTGCGCGCCCAGGCCCAGGCCGCCCGCGACAACGGCGCCGACGCCTTCGGCGAGCTCGACTACCAAGCCAGCTACAACCCCCTGAACGCCTCGCACGGCTAAGGACGGCGCATGGCCCGCCCCGCGGCGCCGCCCTGCCCCCCCGGCACGGCGGCCCGCCTTGTTTCCCTCTTTTGCCTGACAGGAGCCCTTCAGCCCCTTTGACCACCCGGTAGCGTCCCCGCCATGAACACTGAAACCACCCGCACGCAGATCATGCAACACGCCCAGCGCCTGATCCAGGAGCGCGGCTGCAATGGCTTCAGCTACCGCGACCTGGCCGCGCTGATCGGCATCAAGACCTCCAGCATCCACTACTACTTCCCGCAGAAAGAAGACCTGCTGCTGGCCGTCGTGCAGCACTACCACGCCCGCTGGCAGGCCACCATCGCGGCCATCGACCCGGGGCTGCGCGCCGACGCCAAGCTGCGCGCCTATGTCCAGGTCCACCAGCAAGCCTTCTGTGGCACCGCCCGCATCTGCCTGGCCGCCACCCTGGCCGCCGAGCTGGCCTCATTGCCCCAGGCCGTGCGCCAGGCCGTGCAGGACTTCTACCGCGCCAACGAAGACTGGCTGGCCTGCGTGCTCGAACAGGGCGCCCGCGAAGGCAGCCTGCGCGTGCCCGGCGACCTGCGCAGCGCCGCGCAGGCCACCTTCGCCGCCCTGCAGGGCAGCCTGGTCAGCGCCCGCCTGTTCAACAACAGCGAACGCGTGCAAGACCTGTTGCCCGCCACCCTCAGCCTTCACGAATCAGCGTGAAAAAAGGCATCGCGGCCTCGCGGAACGGCGGGTAAAAGCCCGCAACCTCTCTCACGTGGAGCGCCTTTCGCGCCAGCGGCGGCCTCATCGCCGGGCAAGCCTGTCGATAGTCTCAAAAAGCCGCTCGCATGTGCGCGCAAGGTTCCTGGCGGGCACCGTCGCCACGCCCAGCAACAGCCCGGCTTCGGCCTCGCCAGGCGGCATGTACCAGGGCGACAGCGGCGCGGGATACACGCCAAAAGCCAGGGCCTGGCGCACAATGGCCACGTCCGGCGCGCCCTTCGGCAGCCTGATCAGCACGGCCAAGCCGGGAGACTCGACACGCTCCTTGCCAACGAAGCCCTCAATGGCATCCAGGATCGCCTTCCGCTTGGCTACGTAGGCGCGTTTGGTGCGCCGCAGGTGACGCATATAGTGCCCCTCATGAATGAATTCGGCGATCGCCAGCTGCACCGCGGGCCCTGGCGCCGGCGCCAGACACGCCGCCACCTCTGCAAACCGGGAAACAAGCTCGGGCGGCGCAACCAGAAAACCCAGCCGGATAGCCGGGCTGATTGTTTTACTGAATGACCCGATATGCACGACCCGGCCGTCGCGATCGAGCGATGCAAGCGCCGGAGCGGCTCTTCCGGTCAGTTGCAGCTCGCTCAGATAATCATCCTCGATGATCCAGGCGCGGTTTTCGCTTGCCCATTCGAGCAGGCGCAGGCGGCGTTCAAGCGACAAAGGGAATCCCAGCGGCGCCTGCTGGCCCGGCGTCACGACCACGAGTTTTGCATCGGGGTAATGACGCACCCCGTATTCGACATCCATTCCCGCCGCATCCACGGGAACCGGCGCAAGCGACAGATTCGCAAGCTCGAGCGCCTTTCTCGTCCATAAGAAACTCGGATTCTCGATCCATGCGGCATGGCCGCCCACGCCCAGAACCAGAAGCGTCAGGCCAAGCCCTGCGCCAAATCCCGCGGTAATGAAAATCTGTGAGGCCGTGCAATTAATGCCGCGCGCCACGGCAAGATACGCTGCGATCACCCGCCTCAATTCAAGTTCGCCACGGGGGTCCGGATAAAGGGGTGGCGCCCCCGACTCGGCCCGGATCGCGTGCCCGCGTATGCGCGACAACAATGTGGCCGGAAAGGTGTCGCTCGCCGGCACACCCATCTGGAAAAACGCCGGCCCCTGCGTCATTTCCAGATAAGTTTCCAAAAACGATCCCGTGGCCGGCGGCGGCTCGATCTTCATCACGGCGCGCGGGCGTTGGGCAACATGCGTGCCTGCCGACCGCGACGCTTCGATCAATTGAGCCGCGGCGAGCTTTTCGTAGGCCGTTCTTACCGTTCCCCGTGCGACGCCCAGCTGGGCCGCGAGGTCCTGCCACGATGGCAGCCGCGCCCCAGGCGGCAATAAACCCTCTTCAATCGCCTTGGCTACTCCTTTGCGGATCTGGTCCGACAAAGAAACCTTCGCCGAGCGGTCCACATGCAACTTCAGTGGTTTCAGGCTGGTCTTGTAGTACACGATTTTTTCTCGTTTTTGGTGCTTTTTTATGGCTCAGGCAAACGCATAATACCTCTCAAACATTGAAAGGAGAGAAATTCGTGAAGAGCAAAGCCATCCTTCCAGGCCTATGCATCGTGCTCGCCTCGGCCCTCGCCGGACCCGCCATGGCGCATGGCAGCCAAGCCGAAACCGTTACGCCCAAATTCGACCAGGCAATCCCGAATATTGCTGGCAAATCACTGGTAGTGGTAGAAGTCGAGTATGCGCCCGGCGCGGCGTCCCCTTCGCACCGGCATGCCCAATCGGCGTTCATCTACGCCTACGTACTCGCGGGCGCGATCGAATCAAAGGTCAACGACGGCGCGATCCGCGTCTACCAGGCTGGCGAAAGCTGGTCCGAACCTCCCGGCGCAACCCATTCGGTCAGCCGCAATGCAAGCAAGACCAAGCCGGCAAAGTTGCTGGCGGTTTTTGCTGTGGATTCCAACGACAAGCAACTCACCACCCCCATCCAGTGAACCCAGGAGCCCGACGATGAGCAGCAGGATCAACTACAACCAGGTTGCCCCCAACGGCGCAAAGGCGCTGGGCGGCGTGTACGGCTATGTCATGCAGTGCGGCCTGCCCGCCGAACTGATAGACCTCGTCTACCTGCGAATTTCGCAGATCAACAACTGCGCCTATTGTCTCGACATGCATACCCGCGATCTGATCAAGAAAGGGGTGAAAATCGAGAAAATCGCGCTGGTGCAGGCCTGGCAAGAAGGCGGCGCGCTTTTCAACGCAGCCGAACGCGCCGCGCTGGCATGGGCCGAAAACGTGACGCGCGTTGCCGAAACCGGGGTGCCCGATAGCGCGTACCAGGCGGCCCGCGAGGTTTTCGACGAAAAGCAGCTCGTCGATCTCACCATCGCCATTACCGTGATGAACAGCTACAACCGCATGGCCATCAGCTTCCGCAACACGCCGCAGGCCGTCCTGGAACACTAATGGAGCACCGATCATGGCCGCCGACATTTCCGGGGTACGCGTTCCCGACAGCGCACTGGCCCGGCAGGTAACCCAGTTCATCCGTGACACCGAAAGCGAGCTCCTGTATCAGCATTCAGCGCGCGTGTACTTCTGGGGTTCATTAGCCGGGCAACGAAAAGGCCTGAGCTTCGACCCGGAACTCTTCTACACGGCAACGATGTTCCATGACCTGGGCCTGACCTCCGCCTTCAGCGACAGCCGCCTGCGCTTCGAGATCGACGGCGCGAACGCCGCGCGTGACTTCCTGCGCAGCCACGGCATTCCAGAAGACGATATTCAGAAAGTCTGGCTTGCCATCGCGCTGCACACGACGCCGGGCATTTCCGCGCACCTGGATCCGATCGCGGCCCTTACCGCCGAAGGAGTCATGATGGACCTCGCGGGTATTGGATACGATCAATTCACCGAGGCCCAGCGCCAGGATGTAGAAAAAACCTATCCGCATCCTCCGCAGTTTGCCGAGGGCGTACTGCAGGCGCTTTACGATGGCCTTAAACACCGGCCCGAAGTCACCCAGGGCACGGGTCTTGCCGATGTCATGGCGGACAAGGAGCCTCATTTTCATCGCAGGAACTTCTGCAGCTTGATGCGAACCTCCCGCTGGGCCTGCCCCGACTGCGCCAACAGCTGACCGCAGCCAGTCCGCACAACTCTTTTTTATACGCCCGTCAGTCGCCGGACTGGAAACGTTCCTTGAGCACCGCGTCGGCCGCGGGCCCCGCCACCATTGCATGACTGCCCGGCGTGATGGGCTGCCCCGTTTCCAGGTCCACGAGTCCAATGCGCGCCGGGCGTCCACTGGCCTTATCGACCAGTTGAACGGCGCGTCCCGCCGGCGACAGATGCTTGCTGCCCCATTCCACCAGGGCCAGCATGACCGGGTGAAATGACCAGCCGAGTTCGGTCAGCACGTACTGGTAGCGCGGGGGCTTGCTGCTGTACGGGACGCGCTCCAGCAGGCCCGCGGCAACCAGATCGGTAAGCCGCCGGGCGAGCATGTTGGGTGCTATGCCCAGACTGCTTTCGAACTCGTCGAAACGAGTCAGCCCATGCATGGCATCGCGCAAGATCAGAATGCTCCACCATTCGCCCACGCGGCTGAGACTGCGCGCCACGGGACACGCCCAGGCGCTGAGATCAGTGCGTTTCATTTGACGCTTCCACTTCGCCGGAATTGACTTCCCATTGGAAAGCCATCATATACTATCATCTTGCAAGTTACTAATCAGGAGCCCCCATGAGCCTCGTTCAGGAAGTCGGCAAAGACCTTGACGGCCTGTCACAACTCCGCGCGTTAATGGCCTCAGGACGAAAGCCAGGCATACTGGTCTCGCTGGATTTCGACTTTGCCGAAGTCGAGAAAGGCTGGGCGCTCTTTGTGGGCACACCCGGCGAACATGCCTACAACCCCATAGGCACGGTGCATGGCGGCTATGCGGCCACCCTGCTCGACTCGGCATGCGGCTGCGCCGTGCACTCGCAGCTCTCCGCGCAGCAGGCATACACCACCGTGGAATTGAAGGTGGCCTATCACCGGCCAATCATGCGCGACACCGGGCCGCTGCGCGCGGAAGGCCGCGTCGTGTCCATGGGGCGCCGCGTCGCGTTCGCCAGCGCCGAATTGCTGGACGCAAACAAGCGGCTGTACGCCTCGGCAACGTCCACCCTGCTTGTCTTTGACCGATAGCCGTAACGCGCCTGAATCGGTTCCGCGACGGCGCCCCTGAAAGAACGTCGCACTGAAGCGGCCGTCGCCCAAAGTAAAGGCGACGGTTGATTTCCTGATTCAGCGCATCGAGGCAACCACCGGGTGACTTTGCCGCTATTCCCGGACGACGCTTCTGAACGCGGCCGCCAAGGCATCCAGCGCATCGCGCGACCGGCCTGTGCGCGCTCTGGCGTGCAGCAGGATCGGCAAACGGGGCAGTTCCGGAAGCCCAAGCCTGCGGCCGACTTCTTCCGCACCAAGCGGCAACATGCGAGGAGCCAGCGCGGCCACGCCCAGCCCCGCCATGACCGCGGCAGCGACAGCCGCAACCCCGCCGCCGACAAAGACCTCTCTCCAGGGCACGCCTGCCACATCCAGCGCCTGCTCAGCCATCGCTCGCACGCCACAAGGCTCGGCCATCGTGGCCAATGGCAGAGGTTCGCCCGTGCGATGCTGCCAACCGGGTGCGGCGAACCAGCCGAAGGGTTCGTCTACCAGCAATTCTCCATCGTTCCGACCTGTGTCCAGACGCACGATGGCGGCATCCAGCTCGCGCCGGTCAAAGCGCTGCAGCAAGTCTTCCGAGGTGGCGATACGAATTTCGATCAATAGTTGAGGCGCTTGGGCGTTCATGCGCGCGATCAGCGCAGGCAGCTCCGGCCCCGCCACATGGTCGCTGATGCCGAGCGCCAGACGCTGCCGCTGCCCGGCACACACAGCCAATGCTCGATCATGCACTTCCAGCAAGCCCCGGGCTTGCTCCAGAAAGGCGACGCCATGCGCCGAGAGTTGAACGTGCCGGGGGGTGCGCTCGACCAGCCGTACGCCCAATCGTTGCTCCAGCCGCTTGAGCTTCAGGCTGACTGCGGACTGGGTGGTGCGCATGCTATCGGCGGCGTGCGTGAAGCTGCCAAATTCGGCGATACGCACAAAAGCGCGGACAGCATCGATATCCAAAGGCCGCTCAGTCATTTCAAAGGCTCATTGCTGTTATATCTTTCTATATCTTGTTGAAATAGATGATAGACCATAAAGTCCAGGCCATGACACTCACACCGAAGGAATCGTCATGCCATTTGTCCAAATTTCCCTGTGCACTGGAAAGCCTTCCGCTTATCGGCAGGCGCTCTGCGACGGCGTGTATGAAGCAATGCGGGAAACGTTCAACGTGCCCGCGGATGACCAGTTCATGACCGTCTCTGAGCACGACGCTACAAACTTTCGCTATGGCGCGTCATACCTGGATGTGGCGCGCAGCGACAACCTGGTATTCATTCAAATTACTGCAAACGCCACGCGCAGCGCGGACCAGAAAAAGGCGCTGTATCAGTGCATCGCCGAGCGGCTTGGCGCAAACCCCGGTGTACGCCCTGAGGATGTGTTTGTGAACATTGTCGAGGTTGCCCCCGAGAACTGGTCCCTGGGTCATGGACTGGCCCAGTACGCATAATGCGAGACAGCGCAAGCCGTCGCATCAGCCCCAAGCCAGCGGGTCGACCATGGCTGCGACTACGCAGCCCACCAGCAAAGATAGGCGATCAAAATTACGGCAATACCAAGGTCTGAGACCATCGCCGCGATTTCGTGCCGCGTTGAAGCGCCGTTTCTGACGTGCTGTATGCCGGCCAGACCGAAGAAGATTGCGCCGGCCAGCGCCATGCCTGGTATCCACGCGGGAAAATACAGGCTCGCCACCGATGCAATACCGATGGCGAGGTTTCCGAAACCGATCTCCAGAACCAGCTTGCTGGCTTTGGGGTCAGCAATCTCGAAAATGTCTTTCGCGGTAAATGACGGCCTGAGCAATTGGTGCGCCGCAGCGACAGTAAGGCGCCAGCCGACGCCCCAGAAAACGAACCACTTGCCAATGGCCGGCATCAGCTCGGCATGATGAAGGATCACGTCCTGCGCAATGGAGATGATGGGCAGGAAAAGCATGAACAATAGGATGACAAATAGGTGCACGGCTTGCCTCCTGGCGTTGTCGAACCACCGCTCTGCGAAGCATGAAAGTTAACCGCACCTGATCCTCACCAGCAAGTCGCGTTCTTCCCGCACTCAGTCACCGTGCTTGCGGTACTCCGCTACCGTGACTCCCCCGACACCCCAGCTATCCATGTCGACTTCCTCAATCACGACAAAGGTGGAGTTGCGAGGTTTGCCCATGACTTCGAAAAGCAAATCGCTCACCCCCTTGATAAGCGCCTTTTTCTGTTCCGGCGTCGTCGCGCTTGCACCCGGCGCGGTTCCCTCACGGGTGACTTTGATGTTCACATAGGGCATCGCATTTCTCCTTGGCACGAGTCAATTACCAACGGCCAGCCTGTTGACCGCCATCCACGTTGAGCGTTTCGCCAGTAACGAAATCGGCCTCTTCCAGATACATCACTGCCTTCGCAATATCTGCGATTTCACCCATGCGGCCCATCGGATGCATGCCGCCGAGGAAATCATGCGCTTGCGGGTCATGCATTGGCGTGTTGATAATGCCGGGGGCCACCGCGTTGACGCGAATACCTTGCTTCGCATATTCGATCGCCAGGCCGCGCGTCACCGCCTCGAGACCGCCCTTGGTAAGCATGGTAAGGCCGACGTCGAGTCCGGCTATGGCTTGGCGCACCAGCGTGGTGGTGATCTGCACGATGTGTCCGCGCTCTTGTTTCAGCATTTGTTCCAAGGCGAATTGCGTGACGTGGAAAAAGCCGTGCAGGTTCGTTCTGAACACGCGGTCCATGTCTTCAACGGTGTACTGGGTGAACGGCTTGGCGATGAAAATGCCGGCGTTATTGATCAGGGTATCGACGCGGCCGTAGCGGCTGATTGCGGTTTCGACCAGTTGCTTGGCCACGTCGCGGTTGCCAATATCACCGGGAACCGCGACAACATCGGCATCGGACGATGGCTTGAGGTTGCGCGAGTTGGCGATGACGGCGAACCCGCGTTTACGGTAGGACTCGACGATCCCGGCGCCCAAACCTTGCGATGCGCCGGTGACGATGGCGACTTTTTGATCCTTGCTCATGACTTGCTCTCCTGATTGGGTTGAACCACGCAGAGGAAGATACGTCTGTTCGGGCCTGTTAAAAACCCGCTATTCTTTAACAATGGCTGATAAAAAACGCACAGAGGTCGATTGGCAGGATGTACGCGTGTGAGCTTGCCCGCAAAAAATGGATCCCTTGCTGAGTGTGTAAAACTCACGCAAGGAGGGAGGAAAGATGGGTAATCCGAGAGCTCGATATACGCAGGAATTCATGCTGGAAGCCGTGCGCATGGTCCGCGGCGGCCAGAGCATGGCGGCGGTGGCGAAGATACTGGGCATCAGCCCGAAGACGCTGCACAACTGGGTGAAGGCCGATGCCGCTGGGAAGCTGAACGGCGCAGGCAAACAGGTTTCTCCAGAACAGATGGAGATTGCCCGGCTGCGCGCGGAGTTGGCACGCGTGAAGTGAGCTTGCCCGCAAAAAATGGATCCCTTGCTGAGTGTGTAAAACTCACGCAAGGAGGGAGGAAAGATGGGTAATCCGAGAGCTCGATATACGCAGGAATTCATGCTGGAAGCCGTGCGCATGGTCCGCGGCGGCCAGAGCATGGCGGCGGTGGCGAAGATACTGGGCATCAGCCCGAAGACGCTGCACAACTGGGTGAAGGCCGATGCCGCTGGGAAGCTGAACGGCGCAGGCAAACAGGTTTCTCCAGAACAGATGGAGATTGCCCGGCTGCGCGCGGAGTTGGCACGCGTGAAGATGGAGCGCGACATATTGGGAAAAGCCACGGCGTACTTTGCGAAGGTGTCGGCATGAAGTACGCCTGGATCGAGCTTCACAGCCGACAATGGCCGGTGTCCCTGAGCTGCCAGGTGCTGGGTGTCAGCCCCAGCGGTTACCACGCGCGCAAGGTGCGGGATGTCGATACTGACCGACCGCGCCGACGCATCAGCAACGACGCTCTGCTGGTGCACATCAAGGCCGTGCACGCTGAATCCAAAGGCGAGTACGGCTGGCCGCGCGTGTGGAAGCAACTGCTGGTCCAGGGCATTCGCGTCAGCAAGGATCGTGTCCAGCGGCTCATGAAGCTGCACGGCATCAAGGCGAAGACCAAACGCCGGTTCAAGGTCACGACCGACAGCAAACACAGCCTGCCGGTCGCACCGGACCTGCTGCAACGAGACTTCTCTCCCGCGCGTCCCGACCAGGTCTGGACTACGGACATCACGTACATCTGGACGGACGAGGGTTGGCTGTTTCTGACCGTCATTCTCGACCTGTTCAGCCGTCAGGTGGTGGGCTGGTCGATGCAGCCGCACATGCGCACGGAGCTGGTGTCTGATGCGCTGCGTATGGCGTGGTTTCGCCGCCGTCCGCAAGCGGGCCTGATCCTCCACAGTGACCGTGGCAGCCAGTATTGCAGTCATGACTTCCAGGACCTGCTCAAGGGCTACGGCATGCGCAGTTCGATGAGCCGTCGAGGCAATTGCTGGGACAACGCACCGACCGAGAGCCTGTGGGGATCGCTCAAGCGTGCACGCATCCTCGGCCAGCGCTTTGCAACGCGTCGCGAAGCGATGGACGAGGTAATCGACTGGTTGAGCTTCTACAATCATTCGCGCTTGCACTCGACGTTGGGCTACGTCAGCCCGATGCAATTCGAGCGGGACTGGTACGCCGCCCAGAACCAACGGGTGGCATAATCTCGCTCAGTTAAGGGATCCGAAATTCGCGGGCAACGTCAGCCCGCCCTGCCCCCAACTCTGAAACGCACGCCGGCTATGCCGGGCGCAAAACTGCTTACGTTGCCTCAAGCCCAGGCCCGGACCAGGCGATTTCCGCTGGACCTACATGCCTGGAAAGAACTGGGCCGCAACCTGTGCAACGTCGGCGAACTCGATCAGGCGCGCGCCGCCGTTGAAAAGGCCCTTGAACTGGCCCCTGACGATCCGCAGATCTGGATCTTGCTGGGCCAGATCGAAACTCGGGCCGATCAGGACCGGAAGGCACGTGGCCACTTTGAACATGCTATTAGCCTGCAAGAGAAGTTGCCCGGCGCTCATCACGGTCTCGCTGCGGTTCTGCTGCGGCTCAATGATTGCGATGGCGCACTCAAGCACATCGAGCGCGCGCTGGAGTACTCGCCCGGGCAATCGGCCATCAAAGCACAGAAGTCCATCATCCTGAGTCGCAACTACCGTTACGAGGAGGCGGGCGCGCTACTGAAGGAATTGCTGGAGGAAGACCCCAAAAACGCATTCGCTCACTGGACGAACCTGGGTAACATCCAGCGCGACCTGGGAAAACTGGAACACGCTGAAGCGTCTTACCGCCAGGCCGTCGAACTGCAACCCGCCAGCCCCATCGCCCTGTCCAATCGGCTGACGCTCCTGCATTACATGCCCGAACGCACCTTGGCCGATATCAAGCAGGCTTGCATGGAATGGGGCTCGCTCTTCGCGAAGAGTGACGCGGGTCGGCGCCCTCGTCCGGCCAACATGTCGGCCAGTAAAAAGCTGCGTGTCGGGATGTTCTCTGACGGCTTCCGCCAACATCCGGTTGGCGCGATGACGACAACTGTGCTGGAACACTTGGTGAATCTTGGCATCGAGATCTATGCCTACACCACCACCCCCACGGCCGACTACATTACCCAGCGAATCAAGAAGGTTTCCGCCCGTTGGCAATCTATTGGCACGCTCAATGAGGAACAGTTCGCCCAGCGCATCCGCGACGATCAAATCGACATCCTGATCGACTTGGCTGGCCACAGTGCCGGCTCGCGCATGCGCACCATGGCGCTGGAACCCGCGCCGATACTGGTCAAATGGGTAGGTGGGTTGATCAACACCACAGGCGTGGAGAGCATCGACTACCTAATCACAGATAGCATAGAGTCGCCACCCGACAGTGACGGGCTATATACAGAAAAACTGATCCGTATGCCGGACGACTACATCTGCTACATGCCTCCCGCACGCGTGCCGGATGTGGGCCCCCTGCCTGCCCTGAAGAACGGGTACATCACCTTCGGATGCTTCAACAATCCGACCAAGGTAAACGACTTGGTGCTTGCGCAATGGGCCCGCCTGATGCAAGCCGTTCCTGGCTCACGCCTGTACTTGAAGGGCGGCCCCTACGAAAGCGCCGACCTGCGAACCCATATAGGGGAAGTCATGGAGCGGCACGGGATCACGGTAGACCGCATTCGTTTCGAGGGACAGTCGCTGCACTACAAGTTGTTCAAATGCTACAACGACGTCGATGTCGCATTGGACCCTTGGCCCTATTCCGGCGGATTGACAACATGCGAAGCCATGCTGATGGGCGTGCCTGTGGTCAGCCTACCCGGCCCCACGTTTGCGGGACGCCATTCGGCGACCCATCTGATCAATGCGGGAATGCCAGAGCTGGTCGTAGCAGACTGGGATGCGTACCATGCCCGTGCTTTGGAATTAGTGTCGGATCTGGACAGCCTGGCTGCCATTCGGGCCCATCTTCGCACTGTGTTGCTTAAGTCTTCGGTATGCGATGCGCCAAAATTTGCGTCCCATCTCGCCGATGCCTTGAGGGCGATCTGGCAACGCTTCTGCGCAAACAAGGCACCTGCCGCCTTAGCCTTCACGCCTGAAGGTCAGCCCTGGTTCGAAGATGAGCCGGCGCCCATGACGCTCGAGCATCCGGAGTTTGACCTGCCAGCGGACTCGACCAGCAAGACCGCGTTCAACTTCACCTTCGAAGGCAAGGTTATTGCCTTAGACCACGGCGGCTCACTTGTAAACAGTAGCAAGTTTACGGCGCTCGCTACGCTTGGCGCCTTCTCGATGATCGCCCTGGATCCAGCCAGCCGGGTGACAGATGCCAATGCACTAATGGCGCAGCAGCATTTGCAGCACTACCATCCCCTTTTGGCGCTTGGAGATGGCGCGCCGACTCAACTCCACGCATGTCTCGACCCGAAATACTCCGGGACACTCGAACCTCTGCCATCCGACGAGTTGCCGGTCTTTTCACGCCAAGGCGCATGCGTACTGGCGAAGCTGCCCATTGCCACCACCCGCCTGGATGCGATCAACGGCTTGGAGCACATTGACTGGCTGACGTTGGACGACGCCAACGATAACCTGTTAATCCTGGAGGGTGCCGGCGAGCTCCTGGCCAACATGCTGGTACTGCAGATCGGCGTGCGATTCGTCGATATTTACCGACGCCAATCCAGTCTGACTGAAATCAGCGAGAAGCTGGCGCAGTATGGATTCAGGCTGCTACGCCTGGGAAATGCCCAATACCACAGCTACTTTCCCGATACGTCAAGCTTCGCGCATCGCAGCGGCAGTCAACTGCTCTCTGCTACTGCAATCTTCGTGCCGGACGACAATCGCATCAAATTACTGAGTGTAAATCAGCAACGCAAACTTGCCTTCATTCTGGATACGGCATTCGGCTGCGTAGACCTTGCTTTCAACACGCTCAGGCACGTCGACGAAAGCTACGCCAGACAGTACCTGGAAAGCAACAGCAACCTGAATGCGCAGTATGCGACGCGAGAGGCGAGGCCCGCCCCCACGCCCCCGCAAATTGACGCATCAAATATTGACGTCCCGTCTGTTCCACATATGGAACCCGAAGGCCGGGCCCTGCTGATGGAACGTCTGGAGTCGGCGAGGGTCTTTCTAGAATACGGATCGGGAGGGAGCTCGGTTCTCGCCTCGAGAACTGGGATCAGGCGCATTTATTCTGTAGATTCGGACCAGGCCTTTCTGCAGGCCGTATCAAACAAAATACGCGCTAGCGGAGCGGGGGATAACAAGTACACCCCTCTGTACGCGGATATTGGCCCCACCGGCAGTTGGGGCCATCCGCAGTCGAACGAGAAGGCCGTGCTCTGGCCCCGCTACGTCGGCTTGCCCTGGAACGTAATGCTCGATCAGCAGGAAGCGCCGGATCTTATCTTGATCGATGGGCGTTTCCGGGTTGCGTCATTCTTGATCTCGGCTCTGCTCGCGCCGGCGGGTTGCGTCATCCTGTTCGACGATTATTTTGACCGACCTGCCTACCATGTCGTGGAAAAATTCCTCAAACCGAGGCGAGTGGCGGGCCGAATGGCGGAATTCGTTGTCGAGGCAAAGCGCGCGGAGGGCCTGGTCCCCGCCCTACTCAAATATTCGACCGTTCCTGCCTGATCCTGTAGTCGCCCCAGACCGCATCATCCCGGTGTCCGGCCCCATCCCGTGGAGCCGGACACCTACTCTGCGCTGCAGATACAACCGGTCTACTTCTTGCGCACCGGCGGCAAATCCGTGCAGACACCCTCGGCCACTTCCGCGGCCATCCCCACCGATTCTCCCAGCGTGGGATGCGGGTGGATGGTCTTGCCGATGTCGACCATATCGGCCCCCATTTCGATCGCCAGGGCGATCTCGCTGATCAGGTCGCCGGCATGGGTGCCCACGATGCCGCCGCCCAGAATGCGATGGCTTTCGGCGTCGAAAAGCAGCTTGGTGAAGCCTTCATCGCGGCCGTTGGCGATGGCGCGGCCCGAGGCGGCCCAGGGGAACAGGCCCTTCTCGACCTTGATGCCCTGCTTCTTTGCTTCGTCTTCGGTCAGGCCCACCCAGGCGACTTCGGGGTCGGTGTAGGCCACGGCCGGAATGACGCGCGCATCGAAGAACGACTTCTGGCCGGCAGCGGCTTCGGCAGCCACATGGCCTTCATGCACGGCCTTGTGCGCCAGCATGGGCTGGCCGACGATGTCGCCGATGGCGTAGATATGCGGCACATTGGTGCGCATCTGCTTGTCGACTTCGATGAAGCCGCGTTCGGTCACGGCCACGCCGGCCTTGTCGGCGCCGATTTTCTTGCCGTTGGGGCTGCGCCCCACGGCCTGCAGCACCAGGTCGTAGCGTTGCGGCTCTTTAGGCGCGCCCTCGCCTTCAAAACTGACGTAGATGCCGTCTTTCCGCGCCTCGGCGCCCACCGTCTTGGTCTTCAACATAATGTTGTCGAAGCGGCCGGCATTCATCTTCTGCCACACCTTGACCAGGTCGCGGTCGGCGCCCTGCATCAGGCCGTCCAGCATTTCCACCACGTCCAGGCGCGCGCCCAGGGTGGAATACACCGTGCCCATTTCCAGGCCGATGATGCCGCCGCCAATGATCAGCATCTTCTTCGGAATGGCGCGCAGCTGCAGCGCGCCGGTCGAGTCGACGATGCGTTCGTCGTCAGGCAGGAACGGCAGTTTCACCGACTGGCTGCCGGCGGCGATGATGGCGTTCTTGAAGCGGATGGTCTGCGTCTTGCCGTCCGCGCCCTTGACGGCCAGGTGGTGCGGGTCGGCGAACTCGCCCACGCCGGTCACCACCTTGACCTTGCGCGCGCGGGCCATGCCAGCCAGGCCGCCAGTCAGCTTGGCGACCACGCTGTCTTTGTAGCCACGCAGCT
This sequence comes from Bordetella petrii, assembly GCF_000067205.1. Taxonomy (NCBI): domain Bacteria; kingdom Pseudomonadati; phylum Pseudomonadota; class Betaproteobacteria; order Burkholderiales; family Alcaligenaceae; genus Bordetella; species Bordetella petrii. The sequence continues at coordinate 3,159,451 of NC_010170.1, forward strand.
TGTCCAGGTCGATCTTGGGTTCGCCGAAGCTGATGCCGTGCGCGGCCAGGGCACGCGCCTCGTCGATGACGGCGGCATTGTGCAACAGGGCCTTGGACGGAATGCAGCCCACGTTCAGGCAGACGCCGCCCAGGGTGTCATAGCGCTCGACCAGCACCGTGGACAGGTCCAGGTCGGCGGCCCGGAAGGCGGCCGAGTAGCCGCCGGGGCCGGCGCCCAGCACCAGCACGTCGCATTCCACGTCGGCGGAGCCGCTGTATTGGGCGGCTGCGTTGACGGGTTGGCCTTTCTGCGGCGCCTTCTCCTTAGTGACGGTGTCTGACACCCGTTGGGAGTCAGACACCTGGGAGGCGGCTGGCGCCGGCTTGGCTTCCTTGGTTTCGCCGGCCTCGACCTGCAGGATCACCTTGCCTTCGGCAACCTTGTCGCCCACCTTCACCTTCACCGACTTCACCACACCACCCGACGACGCCGGAATCTCCATCGACGCCTTGTCGGACTCGACCGTGATCAGGCTTTGCTCGGCCTGGATCGTATCGCCCTCGGACACCAGCACCTCGATGACTTCCACTTCCTTGAAGTCGCCTATGTCCGGAACCTTGATTTCCACGAGTGTGCTCATAAGGCCCCCGGTTACAGCACGATGCGGCGGAAGTCGGCCAGCAGCTGGCCCAGGTATGCGTTAAAGCGCGCGGCGGCGGCGCCGTCGATGACCCGGTGGTCATACGACAGCGACAGCGGCACGATCAGGCGCGGCACGAACTGCTTGCCATCCCACACCGGCTTGTGCGCCGAGCGCGACACGCCCAGGATGGCCACTTCCGGCGCATTGATGATGGGCGTGAAGTGCGTGCCTCCGATGCCGCCCAGCGACGAGATCGAGAAGCAGCCGCCTTGCATTTCGGCGGGCGAGATCTTGCCGTCGCGGGCTTTCTTGGACAGCTCGCCCATTTCCTTGGCGATTTCCAGAATGCCCTTCTTGTCGGCGTCGCGGATCACCGGCACCACCAGCCCGTTGGGCGTGTCGGCCGCGAAGCCGATGTGGTAGTACTGCTTGTAGACCAGCTGGTCGCCATCGAGCGAGGCGTTGAATTCCGGGAACTTCTTCAGCGCCGCCACCACCGCCTTGATCAGGAAGGCCAGCATGGTGACCTTGATCCCGGCCTTCTCGTTCTCTTTGTTGAGCGTGACGCGCAAGGCCTCCAGGTCGGTGATGTCCGCTTCGTCGTTGTTGGTGACGTGCGGGATCATGACCCAGTTGCGGTGCAGGTTGGCGCCCGAAATCTTCTTGATGCGCGACAGCGGCTTGGCTTCGACCGGGCCGAACTTGGTGAAGTCGACCTTGGGCCAGGGCAGCAGCCCCAGCGCGGCGCCATCGGCCCCGCCCGCGGCGGCGGCCGGGGCGGCCAGCGCCTGCTTCACGAAGGCGCGCACATCGTCGGCGGTAATGCGGTCCTTCGGGCCCGAACCCTTGACCTTGCTGAGGTTCACGCCCAGTTCGCGTGCGAATTTGCGCACCGATGGCGAAGCATGCGGCAACTGGCCAGGCTTGAGGCCCGGATCTTCCAGCGCGGCGGCGGGCGCCGGCTTGGCGGCAGGAGCAGGGGCGGCGGCGGAAGCGCTGGCGGCGCCAGACGGCTGCTGTTCCTGCGCCTGGGCGGGCGCCTGGGCCTTTTGCGGTTCGGCCTGAGCGCCACCCTGGCCTTCCACCACGGCAATGGCGGTGCCCTTGGCAACCTTGTCGCCGACCTTGACCTTCACTTCCTTGACCACCCCGCCCGCCGACGCCGGAATTTCCATCGAGGCCTTGTCCGACTCGACCGTGATCAGGCTTTGCTCGGGCTTGATGGTGTCGCCCACGGCGATCATGACTTCAATGACTTCCACTTCCTTGAAGTCGCCAATGTCGGGCACTGTGATTTCGGCAATGCCGCCGGCGCCCTTGCCCGCGTCCGCGGCAGGTTTCACATCGGGGGCTTCCACCGTCTGGCCCTGGGTCTTGGGCGCGTCGCCCGAAGACGGCTGCTTGGCGGCCGCATCGGCTTTGTCTGGCGAGGCAGGCGCCTGGTCCGCGCCGGCGGCTTCGCCGGCCTCGACCTCCAGGATCACCTTGCCTTCGGCAACCTTGTCGCCCACCTTCACCTTTACCGACTTCACCACACCGCCCGACGACGCCGGAATCTCCATCGACGCCTTATCGGACTCGACCGTGATCAGGCTTTGCTCGGCCTGAATCGTATCGCCCTCGGACACCAGCACCTCGATGACTTCCACTTCCTTGAAGTCGCCTATGTCCGGAACCTTGATTTCCACGAGTTTGCTCATGTCTGTTTACCTTCAGGCGTGATGCGGGTTGGCTTTGGCGGGGTTGATGCCGTACTTCTTGATAGCCTCGGCCACCTTGGCCACAGGCACCTTGCCCTCGTCGGCCAGGGCGCGCAAGGCGGCCAGCACCACGAAATGGCGGTCGACCTCGAAATGCTCGCGCAGCTTGTAGCGGAAGTCGGAACGGCCGAAGCCGTCGGTGCCCAGCACGCGGTAGTTGCGGTCTTTCGGAACGAACGGACGGATCTGGTCGGCGAACAGCTTCATGTAGTCGGTCGACGCGATGATCGGGCCTTCGGTCTTTTCGAGTTGCGCAGTCACGTACGGCACCTGCGGCTTTTTCTGCTCCGGGTGCAGCAGGTTGTGGCGCTCGGCGTCCATGCCGTCGCGGCGCAGCTCGGTAAAGCTGGTGACGCTCCAGAGATCGGAGGCCACGCCCCAGTCGGCTTCCAGCAGTTCCTGAGCGGCCATGACTTCGCGCAGAATGGTGCCCGAGCCCATCAACTGCACGCGCAGCTTGCCCTTGCCGTGCGACTTGAGCTTGTACATACCCTTGATGATGCCTTCCTCGTCGCCCTTGGTCAGCCCGGGCTGCGGGTAGTTTTCGTTCATCACGGTCAGGTAGTAGTACACGTTTTCCTGGTCTTCGACCATGCGCTTGAGACCGTGCTGAATGATCACAGCCAGCTCATGCCCGAAGGTGGGGTCGTACGACACGCAATTCGGAATGGTGGAAGCCAGGATGTGGCTGTGGCCGTCTTCGTGCTGCAGGCCTTCGCCGTTGAGCGTGGTGCGCCCCGCCGTGCCGCCCAGCAGGAAGCCGCGCGCCTGCATGTCGCCGGCCGCCCAGGCCAGGTCGCCAACGCGCTGGAACCCGAACATCGAGTAATAGATGTAGAACGGGATCATGATGCGGTTGTTGGTGGAATACGACGTGGCCGCCGCGATCCACGAGCTCATGGCGCCCGCCTCGTTGATGCCTTCCTGCAACAGCTGGCCATCGGCCGATTCTTTGTAGTACATGACCTGGTCTTTATCGACCGGGGTGTACTTCTGCCCTTCGGGCGCATAGATGCCGATCTGGCGGAACAGGCCTTCCATGCCGAAGGTGCGCGATTCGTCGGCCAGGATGGGCACCACGCGCGGACCCAGGTCTTTGTCGCGCAGAATCTGGTTCAGCACGCGCACGAAAGCCTGGGTGGTAGAGATTTCGCGGCCTTCGGCCGTGGGTTCCAGCACGGCCTTGAAGGCGTCCAGCGACGGCGCCTTGAGCTGCTCGTCGGCCTTGGCGCGGCGCTTGGGCAGGTAGCCGCCCAGCGCTTGGCGCCGCTCGTGCAGGTACTTCATTTCGGGCGAATCGTCGGCCGGCTTGAAGTACGGCAGCTTTTCGAGCTGGTCGTCGGGAATGGGAATGGCGAAGCGGTCGCGGAATTCGCGAATCGAATCCAGCTCCAGCTTCTTCTGCTGGTGGGTGGGGTTCTTGGCCTGACCCACGTGGCCCATGCCGTAGCCCTTGATGGTCTTGGCCAGAATGACGGTGGGCTGGCCCTGGTGCGTGGCCGCCGCCTTGAAGGCCGCGTACACCTTGTGGGGGTCGTGGCCGCCGCGGTTCAGGCGCCAGACGTCTTCGTCGCTCATGCGCGAAACGGCCTCGAGCAGCTTGGGATGCTTGCCGAAGAAGTGCTCGCGCACGAACTTGCCGTCGTTGGCCTTGTACGCCTGGTACTCGCCGTCGACCGTCTCTTCCATGATCTGGCGCAGAATGCCTTCTTTGTCGTGCGCCAGCAGCGGATCCCAGTAACCGCCCCAGATCAGCTTGATAACGTTCCAGCCCGAACCACGGAAGTCGCCTTCGAGTTCCTGGATGATCTTGCCGTTGCCGCGCACCGGGCCGTCCAGGCGCTGCAGGTTGCAGTTGATGACGAAGATCAGGTTGTCCAGCTTTTCGCGCGCAGCCAGGGCGATGGCGCCCAGGGATTCGGGCTCGTCCATCTCGCCGTCGCCGCAGAATACCCACACCTTGCGCTTGCTGGTGTCGGCCAGGCCGCGGGCGTGCAAATATTTCAGGAAACGTGCCTGGTAAATGGCCATCAGGGGGCCCAGGCCCATCGACACCGTGGGGAACTGCCAGAATTCCGGCATCAGCTTGGGATGCGGATACGACGACAGGCCCTTGCCGTCGACTTCCTGGCGGAAGTGATCCAGCTGTTCAGCGGTGAGGCGGCCTTCGAGATAGGCGCGGCCGTACATGCCGGGCGAGGTGTGGCCCTGGAAATACACCAGGTCGCCGCCGTGCTCGGGCGTCTCGGCATGCCAGAAGTGGTTCTGGCCGCAGCCGATCATGGTGGCCAGCGACGCGAACGAGGCGATGTGGCCGCCCAGGTCGCCGCCGTCGGGCGGATTATGCTTGTTGGCCTTGACCACCATCGCCATGGCGTTCCAGCGCACGTACGAGCGAATGCGCGATTCCAGCTCGAGATTGCCAGGGTGCGCGGGCTCTAGCGCGGGCGGAATGGTGTTGACGTAGGCCGTATTGGGCGAAAATGGGATGTGCGCGCCAGAGCGGCGAGCCTCGTCGATCAGGCGTTCCAGCAGGTAATGGGCGCGCTCGGGGCCTTCGCGGTCGAGCACGGCAGCCAGGGCTTCGAGCCACTCCTGGGTTTCCAGGGTGTCTTCGTCGTTGGCGGCGGAAAGCGCGCTAGCCTGGGGATTAGAGGACATCGTGTGTCTCCTGTGGGAGTTCTGAGCACGCCCGTCCCGGGGATAGCGGGTCGGGCTGGCCAATGGTTCCGGCACCTGCCGGGATTATCCACTGCCTGGCGATCGATCCGATGGCGCACGGCAGGGACGCTAAACGCGAAGAGTAACCCGTCCCGGGGAAAATTTCATGTTGCGGTACGGCATTTTATAATGTGAAATATTGACAATAAGCTGAACAATATCGGGCAATCCGGCGGCCGCCACGCCGCCCTGCCCGCGCACCGGCCGGCAACACGCTCTAAAATGCCGGCTCTATACGGCCCGAACGTCATGTCCAGCCCGCACAAGTCAAATATTCCGAACTCGTTCCACGACCACGCCCGGCAACGCCGGCGCGGGGTCTACTGGGTGACGCCGGCCGTCGTGCTGATCCTGTACCTGTGCGTGATGGGCGCCTTCTTCTGGCTGCAGCGCCTGCACGACGACAGCGTCATGTTCGTGACCATCGACCAGGAAGTGCGCCAGCAGCGCCTCATCTGGGTGGTGCTGGCCCTCTCGTGCGTGATCATCATCAGCTTGCTGATGCTGTGGCGGTACACGCGCTTTCGCTCCAGCGCCGAGGCGGCCCTCATCGCCGAGACCGGCTTCCGGCGCGCCATGGAAAACTCCATGTCCACCGGCATGCGGGTGCTCGACATGGAAGGCCGCATCGCCTATGTGAACCCCGCTTTCTGCCGCATGATCGGCTGGAACGAGGCCGACCTGATCGGCCGCAGTCCGCCTTTCCCCTATTGGGTGCCGGGCCGCCACGAACAGCACCAGCATACGCTGGATGTGCTCACCTCGGGCAAGACGCCCAGCAGCGGGCTCGAAGTCGAGGCGCAGCGCCGCGACGGTTCCCGCTTCACGGCGCGCATGTATGTGTCGCCGCTGCTCGACCCTAACGGCACGCAGATCGGCTGGATGACATCCATGACCGACATCACCGAGCCCAAGCGCATCCGCGAGGCCCTGACGGCGGCGCACGAACGCTTCATGACCGTGCTGGAAGGCCTGGACGACGCCATCTCGGTCACGGCCGACACGCACGACGGCCTGGAACTGCTGTTCGCCAACCGCACCTACCGCCGCGTGTTCGGCGCCCAGACGGGCGGGCATGACGAATTGCTGGCCGGGCGCCGCGGCCGCTTCACGGACGAGTCAGTCGAGGTGTTCGCGCCCTCGGTGCAACGCTGGTTCGAGGTGCACCACCGCATGCTGGCCTGGACCGACGGCCGCCGCGTGCGCATGCAGGTGGCCCGCGACATCACCGAGCGCCGCAACCACGAAGAAGCCTCGCGCGTACAGCAGGAAAAAATCCAGCTCACCAGCCGCCTGACCACCATGGGCGAAATGGCCTCGTCGCTGGCCCACGAACTGAACCAGCCCCTGACCGCCATCGCCAACTACAGCATGGGCGCTGTGGCGCTGGTCAAGGCCGGCCACACCAGCCCCAACATGCTGCTGCCGGCGCTTGAAAAAGCGGCGTCGCAGGCCGAGCGCGCCGGCAAGATCATCAGCCGCATCCGCGAATTCGTGAAGCGCAGCGAGCCCCGCCGCCAGCGCGTGCCCATCAGCCGCATCGTCGACAACGCCATCGGCTTTGCCGAAATCGACGCGCGCAAACGCCGCATTCGCATCGAGCCGTTCGTGCCGTCCAATGCGCCCGACGTGCTGGCCGACCCCATTCTTATCGAGCAGGTGCTGCTGAACCTGCTGAAAAACGGCCTGGAAGCCATGGAAAAAAGCGAGTCCGACGAACTCAAGGTCGCCGTGATTCCGCACGAACAGCAGATCGAAGTGGCCGTGGTCGACCGCGGCCACGGACTGGCCGAGCCAGAGCGCCTGTTCGAGCCCTTCTTCAGCACCAAATCGCAGGGCCTGGGCATGGGCCTGAACATCTGCCGTACCATAATCGAGTCGCATCACGGCCGCCTGTGGGCCGACCCTAACCCCGCCGGCGGTACTATTTTCCGCTTTACCCTGCCCTGCGCCACGCCCGACAAGCAGGCGCAGAGTGATCAGCCCGAGGAGTTGCACGCATGAACACCCCCCCCCAGTCGAGCACGGTATTCATTGTCGATGACGACGAAGCGGTACGCGATTCACTGCGCTGGCTGCTGGAAGCCAACGGCTACCGCGTCCGCGCGTTCGCCAGCGGCGAGACGTTTCTTGAAGAATACGATCCCAGCCAGGTCGGCGTCCTGATCGCCGACGTGCGCATGCCCGGCATGAGCGGCCTCGAACTGCAGGAACAGATCCTGGCGCGCAACGCGCCGCTGCCCATCGTGTTCATCACGGGCCACGGCGACGTCCCCATGGCGGTGTCCACCATGAAGAAGGGCGCGGTCGACTTCCTGGAAAAACCTTTCAACGAATCCGATCTGCGCGAGATCGTGGCCCGCATGCTCGAACAGGCCACCCAGCGCGTCAGCCAGTTCCAGGCCCAGAAAGACCACGAAGCCATGCTGGCGCGCCTGACGGCCCGCGAACAGCAGGTGCTGGAACGCATCGTGGCGGGCCGGCTCAACAAGCAGATCGCCGACGACCTCGGCATCAGCATCAAGACTGTAGAGGCGCACCGCGCCAATATCATGGAAAAACTCGAAGTCACCACGGTCGCCGACCTGATGAAGGTTGCGCTGGCCAAACCCGAGGCACATGCATGACCCGGCAGGACGCATCCACCCCGGCGCCCTCGGGCGCGCGCATCATCGACGGCGCCGCCCTGGCGCAGCGTATTCGTGAAGACGTCGCCCGGCGCGTGCAGGCGCTGGCCGCCAAGGGCGTGCGCCCCGGCCTGGCCGTCGTGCTGGTGGGCGACGACCCTGCCTCGCAGGTATACGTGCGCAACAAGGTAGCAGCCTGCGAAAAAGCCGGGCTGTATTCCATTAAAGAACAGTACCCGGCCGACATGACCGAGGCCGAGCTGCTGGCGCGCATCGACACGCTCAATCGCGACCCTGCCATCCACGGCATCCTGGTGCAGTTGCCGTTGCCGCCCCACATGAGCAGCCACAAGGTCATCGAGGCGATCGCGGCCGAGAAAGACGTGGACGGCTTCCATATCAGCAACGCCGGCCTGCTCATGACCGGCCAGCCGCTGTTCCGGCCCTGCACGCCCTACGGCGTAATGAAGATGCTGGAAGCCGAAGGCGTGCCCCTGCGCGGCGCCGAGGCGGTCATCGTGGGGGCCAGCAACATCGTCGGCAAGCCCATGGCCATGCTGCTGCTGCAGGCCGGCGCCACCATCACCATCTGCAACTCCAAGACCCGCGACCTGGCCGCGCAGACGCGCCGCGCCGACGTGCTGGTGGTGGCCACTGGCAAACCGGGCATGATCGACGGCAGCATGATCAAGCCAGGCGCAGTGGTCATCGACGTGGGCATCAACCGCGGCGCCGACGGCAAGCTGTGCGGCGACGTAGACTTCGCCTCGGCCCGCGAAGTGGCCGGCGCCATCACCCCCGTGCCGGGCGGCGTAGGCCCCATGACGATCGCCATGCTACTGGTCAACACCGTCGAAGCAGCCGAACGAACCGCAGGTTAAAGGGCTGGCTCCCAAAGCCCGCGCGCTTCCCGCCGCCCATTGCCAATGCCCGGCGCGATGCCAGGTGTCTGACTCCCGCCAGGGTGTCAGACACCGTATGTCCGAGGCGATCGTTGCACACCTGGCGTGATGCCAGGTGTCTGACTCCCGCCAGGGTGTCAGACACCGTATGTTTGAGTTGATCGTTGCACACCTGGCGCGATGCCAGGTGTCTGACTCCCGCCAGGGTGTCAGACACCGTATGTTTGAGTTGATCGTTGCACACCTGGCGCGATGCCAGGTGTCTGACTCCCGCCAGGGTGTCAGACACCGTATGTCCGAGGCGATCGTTGCACACCGCGGTATCTGACATCCAGGCGGGAGTCAGGCACCTGGGTAAGTTTCCGCTTGATTTCCCGCCCTTCCGCCCTCATCTGCAGCCAGTACTGACTCTTTTCGCCGCAACCATCCCATGACCCAGAACCCCCTGCTCGCCCCCGTATCCGGCCTGATCGATTACGCCGCTGTCCGGCCCGCGCACATCGTGCCGGCCATCCAGGAATTGCTGGGCATCGCGCGCCAGGCGGTCGAGGCCGCGGCCGACCCGGCCTTGCCGGCCGAGTGGGACACGGTGGTGCAGCCACTGGACACCGCCACCGAGCAGTTGTGGCGTGCCTGGTCGGTGGCGGGCCATCTGAATGCCGTGGTCAATACCCCGGAACTGCGCGAAGCCTACAACACCGCCCTGCCCCTGGTCACCGAGTTCTCGACCTGGGTCGGCCTGCATGAAGGGCTGTACCGGCAGTACCAGCGCCTGCACGCCACGCCCGGCTTCGATGGCTGGGACCCGGTGCGCCGCCGGGTAGTGGAGCTGGCGCTGCGCGACTTCCGCTTGAGTGGGGTCGAGCTGCAGGGCGCGGCGCGCGAACGCTATGCCGCCATTTCCGACCGCGAGGCCCAGGTAACGCAGAAGTTCTCCGAAAACGTGCTCGACGCGCGCGATGCCTGGTCACTGTTCGTGGACGACGAAACACGCCTGGCCGGCCTGCCCGCCGACGTGCTGCAGGCCGCCCGGCAGGCCGCCCAGGAAGACAACAAGCCGGGCTGGAAGCTGACGCTGAAAATGCCCTGCTACCTGCCCGTCATGCAATACGCGCGCGACCGCGACCTGCGCGAACAGATGTACCGCGCCTACGGCACGGTGGCGTCTGAACAGGGCGACGCCCGCTACGATAATTCGCCCCTGATCGAAGAGCTGCTGGCGCTGCGCGCCGAAGAATCCGCGCTGCTCGGCTATGGCACCTTTGCGGCGCTGCGCCTGCAGACTCGCATGGCGCGCGATGCCGATGAGGTCGTCAAGTTCCTGCGCGACCTGGCCGCGCGCGCGCGGCCCTACGCCGAACGCGACCTGGCCGAACTGAAAACCTACGCGGCCGCCGAGTTGGGCCTGGACACGCTGCAACCCTGGGACGTGGCCTATGCGTCCGAGCGCCTGCGAGAAACGCGCTACGCGTATTCCGAGGACGAGATCAAACAGTATTTCACCGAGCCGCGTGTGCTCGAAGGGCTGTTTCAGGTCATCGAAACGCTGTTCGATGTGCGCTTGCGCGAAACGGAAGTCTCGCGCTGGCATGCCGATGTGCGGGGCGTGCGGGTGGAAACCCCGGACGGCGCGCTGGTGGGCCATTTGTACCTGGACCTGTACGCGCGTGCCGGCAAGCAAAGCGGCGCCTGGGTCGACAGCGAACGCAACCGCCGCCTTGCAGGCGGCGAGCTGCAGACGCCGGTGGTGTACCTGACCTGCAACTTCGCGCGCCCTGGCGATGGCAAGCCCGCCCTGCTGACCCACGACGATGTCATTACGCTGTTCCACGAAACCGGTCACGCGCTGCACGCGCTGCTGTCTGAAGTGGACGAGCCCGCGGCATCGGCGTTTGCGGCGGTAGAATGGGACGCCATCGAGCTGCCGTCGCAGTTCATGGAAAACTTCTGCTGGGAATGGACCGTGGTGCAGCGCCTGTCGGCACATGTCGACAGCGGCCAGCCGCTGCCGCGCGCGCTGTACGACAAGCTGGTGGCGGCCCGCAATTTCCAGAGCGGCATGCAGACGGTGCGGCAGATCGAGTTCGCGCTGTTCGACATGCTGCTGCACAATCGCGCACAAGGCGCGTCTATTGCCGACACGCTGGCGCTGCTGCAAGAGGTGCGCAACGAAGTGGCGGTGCTGTTCCCGCCGGCCTGGCACCGCCTGCCGCATAGTTTTTCGCACCTGTTCGCCGGCGGCTACGGGGCGGGATACTACAGCTACAAGTGGGCGGAAGTGCTGTCGGCCGATGCCTACGAGGCGTTCGAAGAGGCGGCGCAGGCTAACGGGCGCGACACACTGAATGCGGCGACCGGCGCGCGTTTCCGCAAAGAGATCCTTGCTGTGGGCGGCGCGCGCCCGGCCGCCGAGTCGTTCGAGGCTTTCCGCGGCCGCGCGCCGCGCATCGATGCGCTGCTGCGCCATAGTGGGATGGCGGCGGACTGACGGGGGCATGGTTTGTTCTCGCCATTGTTGTCGTTGCTGTTGAACTGAGTTCTTGAGGCGTCCCGGGGCCTCTGGCCGGATGGGGGGTGGCGCCCGTGCGTCGGGCTCGGGCGCAAGCAGGCGCCCTCGGCCTGCTGCGCAGGCTGCCCCGCCGCCCAACGCGCCACCCCCCATCCGGCCAGAGGCCCCGGGACTGGTTCAGTGAATTTCGTGAGTCCGTGAATTCCGCGTTTTGCACGACGCCATCTCTTCCCTGTTGGCCCACCGCCAACTAGTTGCCCTACCACCAAGCACCAGAGACCTGCGCGGCAGGACACCTGGATCAGCGCATCAGCCACAAAACTGCCGACAATGGCACGGCCATGTCATCGCCAGACTTTGCCAGCCGGGGCGCGGCAGGGTTGGGGTCGGGCGAGTTGACCGGCGGGGCAGCCTGCGCAGCAGGCCGAGGGCGCCTGGATGCGCCCGAGCCCGACGGGCTTCGCCCGGCCCCAACCCCGCCACGCCCCGGCGACTAAAGAACCCAAAGACAAAACAACTGCCCCAAAAACCCAACGTCACCAAAACGTTAGAATCGTGCCTGTTGCCATTCTGACTTGCCGCGCCCACGCGCTCGTGACACTGATATGCCTGGTTTCTTCTCCGGCCGCATTTGGCGCGCCCTGTTGCTGGCCTCTTGCACTCTGCTCGCCGCCTGCGGCGACAAGGCGGCGAACTGGACCCTGTACGACATCAAGGGCCACCTGCCCGACCTGTCATTCCAGCTCGATGGCGCCGGCGGCAAAAAGGTGTCCAGCGACGACCTCCAGGGCAAGACCGTGCTGCTGTTCTTCGGCTATGCCAGTTGCCCCGACATCTGCCCCACCACGATGGCGCAGCTGACCGCGGTGCTGCAGCAGTTGGGCGAGCAGGCCGACAAAGTGCGCATCGTGTTCGTCAGCGTAGACCCGCACCGCGATACGCCCGACATCTTGCAGGCGTATGTCGACGCATTCAACAACAAGGCCATCGGCGTCACCGGCAACGAAAAGCAGATTGCCGACCTGGCGCGCCGCTACCGCGTGGCCTACCAGATCGAAAAACCCCGTCCCGGCGACGCGGCCGATGTCTACGACGTCACGCACAGCCGCGGCGTGTATATTTTTGACAATGCGGGCAAAGCGCGCCTGCTCGCCTCGGATACCGACAGTATCGACGCCATCGTCAAGGATCTGCGCCAATTAATCGATATCACCAGCTAAGATTCCCCGATAAAGGCCACCCGCCCTGCCCGCCACCGGGGGCGGGTTTGTTGCGCAGATGCCCCAAATACGTGTTGTTACAGTCCCGGCCCGGGCACGGTGAGTATCATCCCAACGCTTACCCTACATCCTGAAAGAGGAGCATGCGCATGAGCATTATCATCATGATCATCGTCGGTTTTGTGGTCGGCCTCATCGCCCGCGCCATCATGCCCGGCGACCAGAACATGGGAATCATCATGACCACCATTCTGGGTATCGTCGGCGCGGTCGTGGCTGGCTTTCTGGGCCAGTCGCTGGGCTGGTACGCTCCCGGCGAGCCGGCGGGCTGGATAGGCTCGGTCGTTGGCGCCATCATCGTGCTGTTCGTGGTGGGCCTCATCACCAAAAAGCGCGCGTAGCGCAGCACATACTGCAAGCGAATAAAAAGGGCGGCCCCGGGGCCGCCCTTTTTTTTATTGACGCCGGCCCCTAGCGAGCGGCCACGCTGTGCTCGGTCCAACCGCCGCCCAGCGTCCGGTACAGGGTAACCAGGTTGGACAGCCGCGCCAACCGCGTTTCCACCAGCACCTGCTGCGACGAATACAGCGAGCGCTGCGCGTCCAGCACGCTCAGGTAGTTGTCGATACCTTGCTCGAAACGCTGCTGCGACAGGTCGTAAGCGCGCTGGCTGGCGTTGACCAGCAGGCGCTGCGCCTCGATCTGGGTTTCCAGCGTGGCGCGTCCGGCCAGCGCGTCCGAGACCTCGCGGAAGGCCGTCTGGATCGATTTTTCGTATTGCGCGACCTGGATGTTCTTGCGCACCTTGGAGGCATCCAGGCTGGCGCGCAAGGCGCCGCCCGCGAAGATGGGCACCGTGATGCTGGGCGCGAAGCTCCAGGCGCCGGAACCGGCGTCAAACAGCCCGCCCAGGCTGGCGCTGGCCGTTCCGGCGCTGCCGGTAAGGCTGATGGTGGGAAAAAACGCTGCGCGCGCGGCGCCGATGTTGGCATTGGCCGCCTTCAGCTGGTGCTCGGCCGCGCGGATATCCGGCCGCCGCGCCAGCAGGTCTGACGGCAGGCCCGCGGGCAGCATGCGCGGCATGATGCCATCGGGCAGGCTGGTGGCCTGGTCCAGCTGCGCCGCCACGTCGGCCGGCAGCGGCTGGCCCACCAGCAACACCAGCGCGTTGCGGTCCCGCGCCGCCAGGCGCGTGTATTGCGACAGGTTGCGCTGGGCGGTGCGCAGGGCGATCTCGGCCTGGCTCAGGTCGAGTTCGGTGGCCACGCCCAGGTCGTAGCTCTGCTTGGTGAGCCGGTAGGAATCCTGCTGGGCGGCCAGGGTGGATTGCGTCAGGCTCAGTAATTCCTGGTCGGCGCGCAGCGCCAGGTAGGCGCCGGCCGTTTCCGCGATCAAGGCCAATTGTGTGGCGGTGCGCGTTTCGTCCTGGGCCAGGTAAGTTTCCAGCGCCTGCTCGCTCAGGCTGCGGATGCGCCCGAACAGGTCCAGCTCCCACGACGAGATCGCGCCGCCCACCTGGTAGCTGCGGCTGATGCCGGGCTCGCCGCTCTGGGTCAGGTCGCCGGGCAGGCGCTGCACCGAGCCCTGGCCGGCGACGCCGACGCCGGGCAGCAGGTCGGCCCGTTGGATGCGGTACTGCGCCCGCGCCTCTTCGACGTTGAGCGCGGCCACACGCAGGTCGCGGTTGGCCTCCAGCGCCATGGAAATCAGACGCTGCAGCAAGGGGTCGGCGAAGAAGTCGCGCCAGCCGATGTCGGCCGCCACGACGTCCGGCGAGCCATCCTGCCCTTGCTGCCCGTAGGCCGGGCCGGAAGGATAGGCGCCACTGACCGGCGCCGCGGGGCGTTCATAAGTGGGCGCCAGCGTGCAGCCCGCCAGGGCGGCGGCCACCGCCAGTGTGAGGAAAGATCGATACATGGTCGGGTTCATTGCGGTTGCTCCCCCGGCTGCGCCGAAGGCGCGGGCGGCAGGGCGGCGACATCCTGCGGGTCGTCTTCGCCGTCTTCGCCGTCGTCGTCGTCATCGTGGCGTTCGCTGTAACGCTTGACCTTGAAGAGGCGCAGCATCACCACAAAGAAGGCCGGCACGAAGAAAATGGCCAGGAAGGTGCCGGCCAGCATGCCGCCGATCACCCCGGTGCCGATGGCGTGCTGGCTGCCCGAGCCCGCCCCGGACGAAATGGCCAGCGGCACCACGCCCAGGATGAACGCCATTGACGTCATCAGGATGGGCCGCAAGCGCTGGCGCGCCGCGTGCACGGCGGCCTCGACCAGGCTGGCGCCCTCTTCGTAGTGGGCCTTGGCGAATTCCACGATCAGGATCGCGTTCTTGGCGCTGAGCCCCACCGTGGTCAACAGACCCACCTGGAAATACACGTCATTGGACAGGCCGCGCAGCAGCGTGGCGGCCAGCACCCCGATAACGCCCAGCGGCACCACCAGCATGACGGAGGTCGGGATCGCCCAGCTTTCGTACAGAGCGGCCAGGCACAGGAACACCACGATCAGCGAAATCGCGTACAGCGCCGGGGCCTGCGAGCCGGACAGGCGCTCTTCGTACGACAGGCCGGTCCACTGAAAGCCCACGCCGGTCGGCATGGTGGCGGCGATGCGCTCCATCTCGGCCATGGCCTCGCCCGAGCTGTAGCCCGGCGCGGCCTGGCCCTGGATGTTGAATGAAGGCACGCCGTTGTAGCGGTCCAGCCGCTGCGGACCGTAGGTCCAGTGTGCCGAGGCGAAGGCCGAGAACGGCACCATGCCGCCGGACTGGTTGCGCACATACCATTTGTCGAGGTCCGACGGCAGCATGCGCGCCGCGGCTTCGCCCTGCACGTACACCTTCTTCACACGGCCGCGGTCGAGGAAATCGTTGGCGTACGATCCGCCCCACGCGGTGGACAGCGTGCTGTTGATGTCGGAAATCGACACGCCCAGCGCACGGGCCTTTTCGCGGTCGATGTCCAACTGGTACTGCGGCGCATCTTCCATGCCGTTGAGCCGCACGCCCACCAGCTTGGGGCTTTTCGAGGCCTCGGCCAGAAACTGGTCGCGCGCCTGGGCCAGGCGCTCGTGGCCCAGGCCGGCCTGGTCCATCAGCTGGAAGTCGAAGCCCAGCGCATTGCCCAGTTCCATGACGGCGGGCGGCGCAAAAGCGGTGACGCGGGCGTCATGCAGGTGCGTGGCGAAGTAGGCGTTGGCGCGCTGGGCCAGCGCGCCAACCTTCAGCGCGGCGTCGCCGCGCTCTTTCCAGTCGCGCAGCTTGATGAACAGGATGGCCGAATTCTGGCCGCGGCCGCCGAAACTGAAGCCGTGCACCGCGAAGACAGACGCCACCGCGTCTTTTTCGTCTTCGAGCAGATAGCGCGTGGCGGCCTCGACGGTGTGGCTGGTGCGCTCGGCCGTGGCGCCGGCCGGCGCCTGCACCTGGGCAAACAGAATGCCCTGGTCTTCATTGGGCAGGAACGACGTAGGGATGCGCGTGAACATCCAGCCCATGGCCACCAGCAGCACCAGGTAGATGAGCATCAGGCGCTTGGTGCGGCCAAGCCCGCGCGCCACCGAATTGGCGTAGCCGTGGGTAGAGCGTTCGAAGAAGCGGTTGAACCAGCCGAAAAAGCCCGTCCGGGCCGCGTGGTGCCCCTTCGGCACGCGCTTGAGCAGCGTGGCGCACAAGGCCGGCGTGAAAATGATGGCCACCAGCACCGACAGCACCATCGACGAGACGATGGTGATCGAGAACTGCCGGTAGATCACGCCGGTAGAGCCGCCGAAGAAGGCCATCGGCACGAACACGGCCGACAGCACCAGGGCAATGCCGATCAGCGCGCCGGTAATCTGGCCCATGGACTTGCGCGTGGCCTGCCGGGGCGACAGGCCCTCTTCGACCATGACGCGCTCGACGTTTTCCACCACCACGATAGCGTCGTCCACCAGCAGGCCAATGGCCAGCACCATGCCGAACATGGTCAGGGTGTTGATGGAATAACCGAAGGCGGCCAGCACGCCGAAGGTTCCCAGCAGCACGACTGGCACGGCCAGCGTGGGTATCAGCGTGGCCCGCAGATTCTGCAGGAACAGGTACATCACCAGGAACACCAGGATGATGGCCTCGATCAGCGTGTGGATCACGCTTTCGATCGACAAGGCCACGAACGGCGAGGTGTCGTACGGGTAGACCACGTCCATGCCGGGCGGGAAGAACGGCTTGAGCCGGTTGATGGTGTCGCGCACCGCGTCGACCGTGTCCAGCGCATTGGCGCCCGGCGCCAGCTTGATGGCCAGGCCCGACGCGGGCTTGCCGTTGTAGTAGCTGTCGATGGAATAGCTCTGAGCACCCAGCGAAACGCGCGCCACGTCGGACAAGCGCACCTGCGAGCCATCGGCGTTCACTTTGAGCAGTATCCTGCCGAACTCTTCGGGCGTCTGCAGGCGCGACGGGCCGATGATGGTGGCGTTGAGCTGCTGGCCGCGCATGGCCGGCAGCCCGCCCAGTTCACCGGACGACACCTGCACGTTCTGCTCTTTGACAGCGTTCATGACATCGACCGTGGTCAGGTCGAACGCCAGCAGCTTGTCGGGGTCGAGCCAGATGCGCATGGCGTACTGCGAGCCGAACAACTGGAAGTCGCCCACCCCGGCGGTGCGGCTGACCGGATCCTGCACGTTGGCCGCCACATAGTTGGCCAGGTCTTCCTTGGCCATGCTGCCGTCGGTGGAAATAAAGCCGGCCACGATCAGGAAGTTTTTGGTGGCCTTGCTGACGCGTATGCCCTGCTGCTGCACTTCGAGTGGCAGCAGCGGCTGCGCCACCGCCAGCTTGTTCTGCACCTGCACCTGGGCGGTATCCGGATCGGTGCCCTGCGCAAAGGTCAGCGTGATGGACATGCTGCCGTCGGAGTTGCTTTCCGACGAGATGTAGTTCAGGTTGTCGATGCCGTTCATCTGCTGCTCGATGACCTGCACCACGCTGTCCTGCACCGTCTGTGCCGACGCGCCCGGATAGTTGACCCGGATGCTGATGGCCGGCGAGGCGATGTTCGGATACTGCGCCACCGGCAATTGCAGGATCGCCAGCGCGCCCGCCATCATCAGCACGATGGCGACCACCCAGGCAAAAACCGGCCGGTCGATGAAAAACTTGGCCATGCGGGCTCCTTACCTGGCCGCGCCGGCGGCGGGCGCCTCGGCCGCAGCCGGGGCCTTGAACTCGGTGGCCGACACTTCCACGCCAGGGCGCACGTTCTGCAAACCCTGCACGATGACCTTGTCGCCCGCTTCCAGCCCGCCTGTCACCAGCCACTGGTCGCCGATGGCGCGATCGACTTTCAGCACGCGCAGCTCGACCTTGTTGTCGGCGTTGACCACCAGCGCGGTGGGCTGGCCGCGCTGGTCGCGGGTAATGCCGCGCTGCGGCGCCAGCAGGCCTTGCGGCACCATGCCTTCGATCACGCGGGCGCGCACGAACATGCCCGGCAGCAGCTTGTGGTCGGGATTGGGAAACACCGCGCGCAGCGTGACCGAGCCGGTGCCTTCGTCAACGGTGACTTCCGAGAACTGCAGCATGCCTTCCTGGCCGTATTGCGAGCCGTCGGCCAGGGTCAGCGACACCCGGGCGGCGTCCTTGCCGGCCTCGCGCCGCAGCAGGCCGCTTTCCAGCGCGCTTTTCAGGCGCAGCAGGTCGACGCTGGATTGGGTAACGTCGACGTAGATGGGGTCGATCTGCTGCACCGACGCCAGCGCCGCCGCCTGATTGGCCGTGACCAGCGCGCCTTCGGTAACCGACGAGCGGCCGATGATGCCGTCGATGGGCGACAGCACCTTGGTGTAGACCAGGTTGATGCGCGCGGTTTCGAGCGCGGCTTTGGCCGACTGCACATCGGCGGCGGCTTGGTCGCGGGACGCCACCGCGTCGTCGTAGGCCTGGCGGCTGACCGCGCGGCTCTCGGCCAGCGGCTTGTAGCGCTGCACCAGAAGGTTCGCCGTCTTCAGTTGCGCCTGGGCGCGCGCCAGGGCTGCCTTCTGGCTGTCGTAGCTGGCCTGGTACAGGGCGGGATCGATCTGGTAAAGCTGTTGCCCGGCCTGTACTTCACCGCCCTCGGTAAACAGGCGCTTCTTGACGATGCCGTTGACCTGCGGACGAACTTCGGCCACGCGATACGCCGCCGTACGGCCGGGCAATTCGGTGGTCAGCACGACCGGGCGGGTGGCCAGCGTCACTACGCCGACCTGCGGCTTGCCGGGGGCGGCTGCTTCCTGGCCCTTGCCGCAGCCGGCCAGCGCCAGGGCGACCCCGACCGCGGCCAACACCGCGGCGCCGCGCCGCGTTCCGTTGCTGTTGTTCTTCATATGATCCTTTCCGAGCAATGCAAAGCCGGCCGCGCCTTGTGCGGCGCCGCGCCGGCGGCTCTCTGTAATGAGTCACGCGCCCCGCGGCGCAGCATGCTGCACCGCGAAACTCGCAATTTTGCTTTATCCCAATTCAGAAACAAAGTAGCCGAAGATGAAAACATCATCCCATATATGGGATAATTACAGGCTTGGGCTATGGCCGTTTTTGCGGGGGCTGCGTCATGAAACGCCTGCAGGGCATGGAATTTTTCGTCGAGGTAGCCAAGACCTGCAATTTCGGCCGGGCGGCCGCCAACCTGGGCATGCCGAAATCGACCGTCTCGCGGCAGGTGGCCGAACTGGAGCGTTCGCTGGGATTGCAGTTGCTCAGCCGCACCACGCGCAAGGTCGAGCTCACCGAAGCCGGCAGGCTGTATTTCGAGCGCTGCCAGCGCATCGTGGCCGATGCGCAGATTGCCCACGAAGAACTGCAGAAGCTGGTGGAAATGCCCTCGGGGCCGCTGCGGGTGAACATGCCCGCCGACTTTGGCACGGATTTCCTGGCCGAGGCCTTTATGGAGTTTTCTCAACGCTATCCCGAAGTGACGTTCTACCTGGACCTGGCCAGCCCGGAACATGCCGGGCGGGTATTCCAGCGCTGCGATATATCGATCGAGATCGGCGCCCTGCCCGATTCGACCCAGATCGCCCGCTTGCTGGGCCGGCTTTCGGCATACCTGTACGCGTCGCCCGACTACCTGAAGCGCCACGGCACGCCGCAGCACCCCAGTGACCTGACCAGCCACGAATGCCTTGAGTTCCGCGCCGACAATGCCCGCGTCACGCGCTGGCCGCTGTCGCGCGGCGACGAACGCATCGAGGTCACGCCGGGTAACCGCTTTTCGGTCAATAGCGTGGCCATGGTGCGCAGTCTGGCCTCGCTGGGCGCCGGCATCGCCATTCTGGCGCCGGCGCAAAGCGTGCGCCAGGACGTCGAACAGCGACGCCTGCAGCGTGTACTACCCGAATGGCAGGCGGGGCCGTTTCCGGTATATGCCGTGACCGACACGCGGCTGCTGCCGGCCAAGACCCGGATATTCATCGAATTCCTGATGGAGCGGCTGCGCGACGGCAAGCTGGCGCCACAGGATAACTCGCCCTTGTTGATCTGATCTGGCGCTGGAAATAAACTGAAACAGCTAGTCTGTCTCCAGGGCTCGCGGCACGCTAGAAGCGCTCGTCGTCGCGCAGGTAACGCCACTGGCCCGGCGGCAGATCGCCCAGCTTGACCCGGCCGATGCGCACCCGCTTGAGCCCCACCACCTTCAGGCCCACCAATTCGCACATGCGGCGGATCTGCCGTTTCTTGCCTTCACGAAGCACGAAACAGAGTTGATCGGCATTCTGCCAACGCACCTGGGCGGGACGCAGCGGCTTGCCGTCGAGCGACAGGCCGTGGTTCAGCAAGGCCAACCCACCCGCATCGAGCCGGCCCTGCACGCGCACCAGGTATTCCTTGTCGACGCTGGAGTCTTCGCCAATCAGCTGGCGGGCGATGCGCCCGTCCTGGGTCAGCACCAGCAGGCCTTGCGAATCGATGTCGAGCCGGCCGGCCACGGCCAGGCCCTGCAGGTGCGCGCGCGTGAAGCGCAGCGGCGATCGGTCGCGGGCGTAGCGCGAACGCGCATCGACCAGCGCCGAGGCTGGGGTATAGCCTTTTTCGGCCTGGCCCGACACATACCCCACCGGCTTGTTGATCAGGATGGTCACCCGCGCGGTCTGGCGCGCCTGCGCGGCGCGCTCCAGGGTGATGACCTGGTCGGGAAAGGCGCGCGCGCCCAGTTCGGCCACCACCACGCCATCGACCTTGACCCAACCGCGCTCGATGTAGCTGTCAGCCTCGCGGCGCGAACACAGGCCGCGCTCGGCCATCAGTTTCGAGATTCGTATTTTTTCCATATGCCATCGTTGTCTGCCGTCCGGCGGCCATGCGGCCTGGCGGCTATTGCGCATTTTAGGCCCACGCGCCAGCGCCGTGCGCCAGCCTTGGCATAATAGGCACCCATGAAAGTTCCTGCTCCTCTGGCCCCCGGCTGGCTGTCCGCCGTTCCCCCTTCGTTGTCGCCCGCCCACAAATACTGGTTGATGCGCCCTGGTGCGTTGACGGCGGGTTTGCGCAAGCTCGGCAGCGTGCAGTTGCGCGTGCTGCGCGAATACGCCCAGGGCGCTCCGGTCGACGAAGCCCTGGGCATGGGCATCGTGCCGGCCAGCCCGGTGTGGGTGCGCGAGATCCTCATGTCTATCAACGGGGTAGATAGCGTCGTGGCGCGCAGCCTGACGCCGCTGGCGGCCTCGCACGGCATCTGGCAAGGCATGCGGCGGCTGCGCACGCGCCCGCTGGCCGATATGCTGTATCACGATCGCACCATCGAGCGCTCGGCGTTTGCCTGCCGGCGCCTGGCCTGGCCGGTGCCGTTCCACGCCACGGCGCGCGGCGTGCTGGCGCGGACCGATGCCGGCGCGCTATGGGCGCGCCGTTCGGCGTTCTGGCGCCACGGCCAGCCGCTGCTGGTGGCCGAATGTTTCCTGCCGGCGTTCTGGGCCGGTATCGAACGCCACCCGGCGCGCTAGCGCCAAGGCGCCCGCGCGACGCGAGCAGGCGGGTTCAGCGCCAGGCTTCTGGCTCGACGGTAACCTGCCCCAGGCCTGCCGACACATAGGCCGTGCCGTCCTGCACGTTCACGTGCAAATCCATGGTGCGCTCGGCCAGCAGGCCCAGCTCGCGGGTCTGGCCGGCCGGCAGGTTCACCACGCGCAGGTTGCGCGCCCGCGTCAACTTGCCGCGCACGCCTTCCCACCACACTGTGCTGGCATGGCCGCCGTAGCAGTACACCACCACCTGCGCGGCACGGCCGCAGGCCTTCAGAATGCGACGCTCGTCGGGCTGGCCGACTTCGATCCACAGATCGATGGCCCCGGTCAGGTCTTTCAGCCACAGGTCGGGCTCGTCGGTGTCGCTCAGGCCCTTGGTGAACGCCAGGCCTTCCTGCGCGTGCAGGGCATAAGCCAGCAGCCGCACCATCATGCGCTCGTCGGTTTCCGAGGGATGGCGCGCCACGGTCAGCCCATGGCTGCCGTAGTAGTGGCGATCGCCGTCGGCGACGTGCAGATCGGCTTTGTAGATGGTTGCGCGCAGGGCCATGAGAACGTCCAGCGGCGGCGGGCCGCAAAAAGCGGTAATGATACCCTTGGGTGCCCGCGTACGCGGCCGCGTACGGTATGCTGGCGCAACCACCCCGGAGACCGCCATGACGCCTACCGCCGCCCTGCTTGCCTTCTGTGTTGCCGCCGGCATCCTGACCCTGACACCGGGCCTGGATACCGCCCTGGTACTGCGCACCTCGGCCGTCGAAGGCGGCCGCCGCGCGTTGCTGGCCGGCCTGGGCATCTGCGCCGGCTGCCTGGCATGGGGCGTGGTGGTGGCGCTGGGCCTGGGATCGCTGCTGGCGGCCTCGCAAATGGCGTACGACATTCTGCGCATCTGCGGCGCTGTCTAATTGTTCTATCTGGGCGCCAGGCTGCTGTGGCGTACGCTGCGGCGCATGCCACCCGGAATGCAGGCGGACGCCGCCGCGCAGCCGGCGCCTGGCGAATCCGGGCAGACCACCCGCCCCGGCGCACATTACGTCCGGTCGCCGGAGAATCCGGCCGGAGTGTCGGGCACCGCCGCCCAGTGGTTCTGGCGCGGTTGCCTGACCAACGTGCTGAATCCCAAGGTGGGGGTGTTCTACGTGACCTTCCTGCCGCAGTTCATTCCCGCCGGCGTCAGTGTGCTGGGTTTCAGCCTGTTGCTGGCGGGGCTGCACGCCCTGATGGGCGTGCTGTGGTTCGCCGTGCTGGTGGCGGCCACCCGGCCGCTGGCGCGCTGGCTGCAGCGCCCCGCGGTCACGCGCGGGCTCGACGGCCTGACCGGCACGGTATTCCTGGCGTTCGGATTGAAGCTGGCGATGGAACGGCGCTGAATGCGCGGCCAGGCGTCAGGCGCCTGCGGCGCCTGACGCCTGAAGTTGCTTCACCGCGGCTTGCTCAGCCCAGCGCCTTCAGCACGGCGTCGCCCATCTGGCTGGTCGACACTTTGGTTGTGCCGGGCTCGTGGATGTCGGCGGTGCGCAGGCCTTCGGCCAGCACCGCGCGCACGGCCGCTTCGATGCGGTCCGCCTGCGGCGCGAGGTTCAGCGAATAGCGCAGCAGCATGGCGGCCGACAAAATAGTGGCCAGCGGGTTGGCGATGCCCTGGCCGGCGATGTCGGGCGCCGAGCCGTGGCTGGGTTCGTACAGCCCCTGCCCCGAGGCATTCAGCGACGCCGAGGGCAGCATGCCGATAGAGCCGGTCAGCATGGCCGCCTCGTCGGACAGGATGTCGCCGAACAGGTTGCCTGTGACGATCACGTCGAACTGGCGCGGATTGCGCACCAGCTGCATGGCGGCATTGTCGACATACATGTGCGACAGCTCCACGTCGGGATAGTCGCGCGCCACTTCGATGACGATATCGCGCCAGAACTGCGAGGTCTCCAGCACGTTGGCCTTGTCGACGCTGCACAGCTTCTTGCCGCGCTTGCGTGCCGATTCGAAGCCGATGCGCGCAATGCGGCGCACTTCGGAATCGGCGTAGCGCATGGTGTCGAAGCCTTCGCGTTCGCCGCTGAATGGACCGTCGGCCGCGTTGCGCACGCCGCGCGGCGTACCGAAGTAGATGTCGCCGGTAAGCTCGCGGATGATCAGGATATCCAGGCCAGACACGATCTCGGGCTTCAGCGACGAGGCGCTGGCCAGCTCGGGGTACAGAATGGCCGGGCGCAGGTTGGCGAACAGGCCCAGGGCCTTGCGCAGTCCCAGAATGGCTTGCTCGGGACGGAATTCGCGCGGCAGGCTGTCGTATTTCCAGTCGCCCACGGCGCCGAACAGCACGGCGTTCGAATTGCGCGCCAGGTCCAGCGTGGCGGGCGGCAGCGGATGCTCGAACTGGTCGTAGGCAGCGCCGCCCACCGGCGCTTGCTGGATCTGCAACGGCAAGTCCAGTGCGCCCAGGACGCGCACGGCCTGCTCAACGATCTCGGGCCCTATGCCGTCGCCGGGCAGCACTGCAATGTTATGCGTCATGAAAGAACCTATGAATGAATATCGAATACTTGAAACGGCTTACGCCACGGGCCGGCTTTCCAGCCACGGGTGGCGGGCCAGGCGCTCGGCCTCGAAGGCGCGGATCTTGTCGGACTGCCGCAGAGTCAGGCCAATGTCATCGAAACCGTTCAGCAGGCAGTACTTGCGGAACGGCTCGATGTCGAACTGCATCTCGCGGCCGTCGGCAGCCACTACCACCTGCCGTTCGAGGTCGATGCGCAGCTTGTAGCCGGCAAACGCCTTGACCTCATCGAACAGGCGCGCCACCTCGAGCTCGGACAGCACGATGGGCAGCAGGCCGTTCTTGAAACTGTTGTTGAAGAAAATATCGGCATACGACGGCGCGATGATGGCGCGAAAGCCGTACTGCGTCAGCGCCCACGGCGCGTGCTCGCGGCTGGACCCGCAGCCGAAGTTCTTGCGCGCCAGCAGCACCGACGCTCCCTGGTAGCGCGGCTGGTTCAGCACGAAATCGGGGTTCAGCGGACGCTTGCTGTTGTCCATGCCCGGCTCGCCGTGATCCAGGTAGCGCAGTTCGTCGAACAGGTTGGGGCCGAAGCCGGTGCGCTTGATCGACTTCAGGAATTGCTTGGGAATGATAAGGTCGGTGTCGACGTTCTCGCGGTCGAGCGGGGCCACCAGGCCTTCGTGAGTGGTAAATGCTTGCATGACGGTGACCTTTATCGGAAATTGCGGACGTCGACGAAATGGCCGGCCACGGCGGCCGCGGCGGCCATGGCCGGGCTGACCAGGTGCGTGCGCCCGCCCTGCCCCTGGCGGCCCTCGAAGTTGCGGTTCGAGGTCGAGGCGCAACGCTCTTCGGGCTCGAGGCGGTCGGCGTTCATGGCCAGGCACATCGAACAGCCGGGTTCGCGCCATTCGAAGCCCGCCTCGATGAAAATCTTGTCCAGCCCTTCGCGCTCGGCCTGCTGTTTGACCAGGCCCGAGCCCGGCACCACCATCGCCTGCCGCACATTGGAAGCCACGTGCTTGCCGCGCGCCACGGCGGCGGCGGCGCGCAGGTCTTCGATGCGCGAGTTGGTGCACGAGCCGATGAACACCCGGTCGATGCGGATGTCGGTCAGCGGCGTGTTGGGCTTCAGGCCCATGTACTGCAGCGCGCGCTCCATGCCGTTGCGGCGCACGTCGTCTTTCTCGCGGTCGGGATCGGGCACGCGCGCATCTACCGGCAGCACCATTTCGGGCGACGTGCCCCAGGTGACCTGCGGCTTGATGTCCTTGGCATTGATCTCGACCACGCGATCGAAGGCGGCGCCGGCATCGCTGTGCAGCGTACGCCAGTACGACACGGCCTGGTCCCACAGCACGCCGGTGGGCGAGAACGGGCGGCCCCGGAAATATTCGATGGTCTTGTCGTCCACCGCCACCATGCCCGAGCGCGCGCCCGCCTCGATGGCCATGTTGCAGACCGTCATGCGGCCTTCGACCGACAGGCTGCGGATGGTGCTGCCCGCGAACTCGATGGCATGGCCCGTGCCGCCGGCCGTGCCGATGATGCCGATAATGTGCAGCACCACGTCTTTGGCCGTACAGCCGAACGGCAGTTCGCCCTCGACCTTGATCAGCATGCTCTTGGCTTTTTTCATCAGCAGCGTCTGGGTGGCGAGCACGTGCTCGACCTCGGACGTGCCGATGCCGAAGGCCAGCGCGCCCAGCGCGCCGTGCGTGCTGGTGTGCGAATCGCCGCACACCACCGTCATGCCGGGCAGCGTGGCGCCCTGCTCGGGCCCGATGACGTGCACGATGCCTTGCCGCATATCAGCCATGCGGAATTCGGTGATGCCGTATTTGTCGCAGTTTTCGTCCAGCGTATCGACCTGCAGTTTCGAGACGGGGTCGTCGATGCCCTGGGCGCGGTTCAGCGTGGGCACGTTGTGGTCGGCCACCGCCAGGTTGGCGCTGATGCGCCAGGGTTTGCGGCCGGCCAGCTTCAGGCCTTCGAACGCCTGCGGGCTGGTGACTTCGTGCAGCAGGTGGCGGTCGATGTACAGCAGACAGGTGCCGTCGGATTCCTGGTGGACGACATGAGCGTCCCAGAGTTTGTCGTAAAGAGTTTGGGCCATGAGTAGACTCGCGCAATGTCCGGCCAGGCCGGACGGGACATCGAAAATCGATGCCCCGATTATGCCCACGCTCTGAACCTAGTACAACGGCAGCAGTTATCCTAGTATTGAGACCACCACCCTGCCCGGGCCGCCCCCGGCGGCGCGCGGCCTATTTGCTCTTGCCGGAGGCCTGTTCGTATAGCGGCATGACCCGTTGCGAAGCCGCCTGCAGGTCGGAAATGCGGGTGGCCGCCGACGGGTGGGTGGACATGAATTCGGGCGGCGCGTTGCCATTGTCGGCCGCCCCCATTTTCTGCCACAGGGTCACGGCGGCGCGCGGATCGTAGCCGGCCCGCGCGGCCAGTTCGACCCCCATCAGGTCAGCCTCGGTTTCGTGGGTGCGGCTGTTGGGCAGGGTAAACATGACGTCGGTGAGCTTGCTGCCCAGGTCGGTGGGCACGCCCGTGGCAATGGACAGCACCGACAGGCCCAGGTTGGTGACCATTTGCTGCGACACGCGCTCCCGCGCATGCTCGCGCAGGGCATGGGAGATTTCATGGCCCAGCACCGCCGCCAGCTCGGCGTCGGTGGGCTTGATCTGGTTCAGCAGCCCGGTGTAGACGGCGATCTTGCCGCCCGGCATGCACCACGCATTGACCTCGTTGAGCGACAGCACGTGCACTTCCCATTGCCAGTTGGCGGCATCGGGACGGAACGTGCCGACCTGGGCGATCAGGCGCTTGGAGATGGCGCGCACCCTTGCCACTTGACGGCTGTCGCGATCCAGCGCGCCTTGCGCGCGCGCCTTCTGGATGATGTCGGCATACTGCTGGCCGGCTTCCTGTTCGAGCGCCTGTTCGGGCACCATGCTCGACATGTACTGGGTTCGCTCGATGCCGATCGCCCCCGACTGCGTGGTGTTGACACTGGCGCATGCCGCCAGCGCCAGGCTGCCGGCGACCGCCGCCGCCCGTAGCGCCCCCCGCAATACCGTTCGAATTCCAGCGTTCATGAAGCCTCCTCGCATCGCAAACATTGTCGAACCGGCGCGGCGCGCCGCGAAAAAAGCGGGGCTCGCCAGCGAGCCTAGCCGCACTGCGCCCGATGGCGCAGGGCATGATCGATGAGCACCAGCGCCAGCATGGCCTCGGCGATGGGCGTGGCGCGAATGCCCACGCAGGGATCGTGGCGCCCCAAGGTCTGCACCATGACGGGCTCGCCCGCGCTGTTGACGGAGCGGCGCTCGACGCGGATGCTGGATGTGGGCTTGATGGCCAGCGATACCGTGACCGGCTGGCCGGTGGATATGCCCCCCAGCACGCCGCCCGCGTTGTTGCCGACAAAACCGTCGGGCGTGATTTCGTCGCCGTGTTCGGAGCCGCGCTGCGCGATGCAGCCGAAGCCCGCCCCGATGGATACGCCCTTGACCGCATTCAGGCCCATCATGACGTGGGCGATGTCGGCGTCCAGCCGGTCGTATAGCGGTTCGCCCCAACCCGCCGGCAGATTTTCGGCCACGACCTCGATACGCGCGCCGACCGAATCGCCATCGCGGCGCAACTGGTCCATGTAGGCCTCGAGCTCGGGCACGATGGCGGCATTGGGCGCATAAAACGGGTTGGCCGGCACATCGTCCCAGGACACGAACGGAATGGCGATGGGACCCAGCTGGCTCATGTAGCCGCGCACCCGCACCCCATGGTGTTCGGCCAGCCATTTCTTGGCAATGGCGCCGGCCGCCACGGTGGGCGCGGTCAGGCGGGCGGACGAACGGCCGCCGCCGCGCGGATCGCGCAGGCCATACTTGCGCGTGTAGGTGAAGTCGGCGTGGCCGGGCCGGAAAGTGTCGGCAATATTGGAATAGTCTTTGCTGCGCGCGTCGGTGTTGCGGATCAGCAGCGCGATGGGCGTGCCGGTGGTTACGCCCTGGTAGACGCCCGACAGGATCTCGACCTGGTCGGCCTCCTGGCGCTGCGTGACGTGGCGCGAAGTGCCCGGGCGGCGGCGGTCGAGTTCGGCCTGGATGTCGGCGGCGTCCAGCGCCAGTCCGGGCGGGCAGCCATCGACCACGCAGCCGATGGCCGGCCCGTGCGATTCGCCGAAATTAGTAACGCAGAAAAGAGTACCTAAGGTGTTGCCGGACATAGACAGGGCGGGAAAGGCGTTGGAAGCAAGCTCGATTATGACACCGACCGGCCCCCGCGCCGTTGCCGGACACGTAAGACGGCCTCAGGACGAGCAACTGACCTCGATGCCGCCTGCCCAGTCGGGCGGCAGCGCGGCGTAGGCGTCGCGGCCGGGTTGCTCGACGCAGGGGTCGCGCAGCAGGGCCAGCAGGGTGTCGATTTCTCCCGCGTCGCCCGCCTTGGCGGCCCGGATCGCCTGCTCGGCCAGGTGGTTGCGCAGCACATACAACGGGTTGACGGCGTCCATGCCGGCGGCGCGCGCCTGCGCGTCGTTGCCGGCTCCCTCCTGGGCATGGCGGGCCGCCAGGCGTTCGAACCAGGCCAGCGCGGCGTCGCGGTCGATGAACAGGTCCTGCAAGCCCTGCGGCCTCCCGCGCACCGCGTCGGCCAGCCGGCGGAACGTCAGGGTGAAATCGGCGCGGTTGTCGTGCATGAGCCGCAGCAGATCGTCGAGCAGGGGTTCGTCGTCGGCGCGCCACTCGCGCAGGCCCAGTTTGGCCGCCATGCGCTGGTGGAAGGCGCGGGTGAAGATGACTTCGTAACTGTCGAGCACGGCGCGCAAGGCTTCGACGTCGGGCACCAGCGCGTGCAGGCTGCCGCCCAGGCGATACAAGTTCCACAGGGCCACCGACGGCTGGCGGTTCCAGGCGTAGCGCCCCTCGCTGTCGGAATGGTTGCAGATATGGTCGAGCCGGAAGGCGTCCATGAACCCGTAGGGGCCGTAATCGAGCGTCAGCCCCAGAATCGACATGTTGTCGGTATTCATGACGCCGTGGCAGAACCCCACCGCCTGCCACCCGGCCATCAGCTCGGCGGTGCGGCGCGTGACTTCGGCCAGCATGCGCAGCAGGGCGCCGTCGGGGCCGGGCGCTTCGCCGGGCCGGGGTTCGCGGCACTCGGGGTAGAACTTGTCGATGACGTAGTCGGCCAGGATGCGCAGCTCGTCCGGTTGGCGGCGCGACGACCAGTGCTCGAACGAACCGAACCGCACGAAACTGGGCGACATGCGCGTCACGATGGCGGCCGTTTCTACCGTTTCGCGCATGACCGGGTCGTCGGACACCACCAGCGCCAGCGAACGCGTGGTGGGAATGCCCAGGCCGTGCATGGCCTCGCTGGCCAGGTATTCGCGCACCGAAGAGCGCAGCACCGCCCGGCCATCGCCCATGCGCGAATACGGGGTCATGCCGGCCCCTTTCAGCTGCAATTCCCAGTTGCCATCAGGGCCCGCCACCTCGCCCAGCAGGTGCGCGCGGCCGTCGCCCAGCTGGCCCGCCCAGACGCCGAACTGGTGGCCGCTATAGACCGCCGCCAGCGTCTGGCCTCCCGGCAGCGGCTGCTGGCCCGAGAACACGCGCAGGAATTCGTCGGACCGCAATGCGTCGGCAGACAGGCCGATCAGGGCGGCGGCCTGCTCGTTGGCATGCAGCAGGCGCGGCGCGGTCAGCGGCTGCGGCGCCAGCCGGGTGTAGAAGGCCGCCGGCAAGGCCGCGAAGGAATTGTCGACCCGCAATTGTGCAAGCGTGGCGGCGGTCATGGCGCGCTCCTGGGGCGGCGAGCGCGCGCGGCGCGCTTGGCGGGCCGCACATACAAAATGGCCGACAGGAAGAACACCACCGACAGCGCGATTTCCAGGCCGGCCAGCGCCGCCGACAGCGGCGCCGGGTCGGACATGGCGCGCACCACGCCTTCCATCAGGTACAGCAGCACCAGCATGGCGGCCCACTGGAAAGTGTAGAGGCTGCCGCGCAGAATGCCGCGCAGCGGAAACGCCAGCGGCAGCGCCTTCAGGAACAGCCACGAGCCACCCGGGCGGATCGGGGCCAGGAAGGTTTCCCAAGCGACGCACAACACGATGAGGGCCAGCAACGAGGCCGCAGCCAGACGCCGCAAACGGGGGTTGAGTTCAGGGTTCATACTGCTATTATCGCCTCATGAGCCATTCTGCCGGGCCCGGTGCCGCCCAGCCGGCAACGGCCGCCGCCCCTCGACAGCGCACGCCCTGGATCACCCGCGTGGGCCGGGTGTTCCGTTTCGCGGCGCAGCGCGCCGACGAAGAAAAGCTGCTGCAGGTCGCTTCCAGCCTCACTTTCACTACCGTGCTGGGCATTGTGCCCATGCTGGCGGTGGTGCTGTCGCTATTCACGGCCTTTCCTGTCTTCCAGGACTTCCGCCTGGCCCTCGAAGACTTCCTGGCAAACAGCCTGATGCCGCCGGCCGTGTCCGACAACATCATGGACTACCTCAACCAGTTCGCGTACCAGGCCTCGCGCCTGACCGCCATCGGCGGGGCGTTCCTGGTGGTCACGTCGCTGTTGCTCATCATGACCATCGACAAGACCTTCAACGACATCTGGCACGTCACGCGGCAGCGCCCCCTGCCCCAGCGCGCGCTGGTGTACTGGGCGGTGGTGACGCTGGGACCGGTGGTGGCTGGCGCCAGTTTGTGGGCGACATCGTTCCTGGCGCGCGAATCGTTGGGCCTGGTGCGCGACGTGCCCGAGATCGTCAGCCTGGCGATTTCGTTTTTGCCACTGATACTTACCGGGCTGGGCTTCGCCGCCTTGTTCGTGGTGGTGCCCAACCGCCATGTGTACTGGCGCGATGCCCTGGTCGGCGGGTTCGGCACGGCCATCGTGCTGGAACTGATGAAAGCGGCGTTCGCCTATTACCTGACGCGCTTTCCCACCTACACGGTCATCTACGGCGCATTCGCCACCTTGCCGATCTTCCTGCTGTGGATCTACCTGTCGTGGCTGGCGGTGCTGTTCGGCGCCACTGTGGCCGCCAGCGCGCCGCTGATCCGGCTGGGGCGCTGGGAAATCAACCGCAGCCCCGGCGCGCCCTTCATCGACGCCCTGGCAGTGCTGCGCGCACTGCACGCCGCCCAGGGCATGCGGCCCGCGGGGCGTAGCGCCAGCGCGCTGGCCAAGCGCCTGCACCTGCACCACGACGAATTGAATGCCGTGCTTGAAAAACTGGAAAACCTGGGGCTGGCGGCCCGCACCGCCGAACAGCGCTGGATACTGGCATGCGATCCGCGCAGCACGACGCTGGAGCCGGTTTTCGATAATTTCCTGCTCGACCGCCACCAGCCCCGCCTGCGCGACGATCCCCAGGTGGTCCAGGCTGCCGCGGCCGTGCTGGGCCAGGACGGCGGCCAGGCCCCCACGCTGGAAGAACTGGCCGGGCTGGCGCACAATACGCCCGTGGGACTCGCGGCGATCGTGCCGCTCGAGGCAGGGAAGAATAGTAGAAGGGGGCCGCACGCCCCGGGAGAATCATCATGCTGAAAGTCAGTGAAATCCTTCGCGTAAAGGGCGACACGCTCTATACAGCCTCGCCGGATATGCCGGTGGCCATGGCGGTCCAAACCATGAGCGAGCAGGATATCGGCTCGCTGGTCATCATGGAGTCGGGCATGCTGGCCGGCATGCTGACTTTCCGCGAAATCATCCGTCACCTGCACGACCACGACGGCCAGCTGGGGCAGACCACCATCCGCGCCATCATGGACGACGCCCCGGTCAGCGTGTCGCCCAACACCAGCGCCGACGAAGTGCAGCGGCTGATGCTCGAAAAGCACGCGCGCTACATCCCTGTCATGGACGGCCCCACCCTGATGGGCGTGATTTCGTTCTACGACATGGCGCAGGCCATCGTGGCAGCTCAGCAG
Source organism: Bordetella petrii (assembly GCF_000067205.1). Classification (NCBI taxonomy): domain Bacteria; kingdom Pseudomonadati; phylum Pseudomonadota; class Betaproteobacteria; order Burkholderiales; family Alcaligenaceae; genus Bordetella; species Bordetella petrii. Next base: position 3,191,253 of record NC_010170.1, read on the forward strand.
TTCGAAAACAACATGCTCAAGGCTTACATTCGCGACTGGCCCATGGACGGCGACACCGCGAAATCCTGAGTGCCCCCCGGACGCGGCCTCGCCGCGTTCCGTTCAGCCTGCCGCGGGCAGGGCCTCGGCCGGCGCGTGGTCGCGCGGCGCGCCCTGCAGGCTGCGCCAGGCCTCGTAGATCAGCCCGGCATCGTTGGCCGCCAGGCGCGCCGGGTCGGACAACATGCGCCGCCAGCGGCGCGCCCCCGATTGCCCGTTCACCAGCCCCAGCAGCGGGCGCACGATCACCCGCAACGGCACGCCCTGGGCCACCTGCCCGGCGGCGTAGCGCACCATGGCATCCACCACCTGCGCATCAGTGGGCAGGCGCACCGAGGGCCATAGCTGCATTGACACCTCGGACAGCACGCGCGGCGTGTGCCAGGCCGCGCGGCCCAGCATGACGCCGTCGAATTCGCCCGCGGCGCCCACGGCCTGGGCCGCGTCGGCCAGGCCGCCGTTGAGCACGATGACGCTGTCGGGAAAGTCGGCCTTGAGCTGCCGCGCCACGTCATAGCGCAACGGCGGGATCTCGCGATTGTCTTTCGGCGACAGGCCCTTGAGCACGGCATTGCGGGCGTGCACGATGAACACGCGGCAACCGGTGGCGTGAATGGCCCCGACGAAATCGCGCACGAAACTGTACGATTCATCGTAATCCAGCCCCAGCCGATGCTTGATGGTGACGGGCAGGTCGACGGCATCTTGCATGGCTTTCATGCAGTCGGCCACCAGCGCGGGCTCGGCCATCAGGCATGCGCCAAAGGCGCCGCGCTGCACCCGCTCGGACGGGCAGCCGCAATTCAGGTTGATTTCGTCGTAGCCCCACTGGCGGCCCAGGCGCGCCGCATGCGCCAGCGCATCGGGCTCGCTGCCGCCCAACTGCAACGCCACGGGATGCTCGGCGGCGTCGAAGTCCAGATGGCGCCCGACATTGCCATGCAACAGCGCCCCAGTGGTGATCATCTCGGTGTACAGGCGCGCGCGCGGCGCCAGCAGCCGATGGAAATAGCGGCAGTGCCGGTCGGTCACGTCGATCATGGGGGCGACGCACAGCCGCCAGTCTGGGGAACTCAACATGGCTCGCAAACAGTAGAGAATCGCCCATTTTACGGCTGTGGGACCGGCGCCGCCCGCCATGGGGGCCGGGCCCGCCGCGCGCGTAGACTAAAATTGCCAGCGCCGCCCGGGCCGCGACGCCCGCGGCCATTGCCCGCCGTCCCAACTTACTCGCTGATCCATGGCCGTTTTCACCCCTGTTTCCGACGACGACGCCCGAACCCTGCTGGCGCATTTCGATCTGGGCGACCTGGTGTCGCTGCGCGGCATTACCGCCGGCATCGAAAACACCAATTACTTCCTGGCCACGACCCGCGGCGAGTACGTACTGACGCTGTTCGAAGTGCTGACCCAGGCGCAACTGCCCTTCTACATCGAGCTGATGCATCATCTGGCCTCGCGCGGCGTGCCCGTGCCGCAGCCCCAGACGCTGCGCGACGGCACCCGCCTGACCACCCTGCACGGCAAGCCCTGCGCCATCGTGACGCGCCTGCCGGGGGGCTACGAACCCGCGCCGGGTCCGGCTCACTGTGCGTTGGCTGGCGCCACGCTGGCGCGCGCCCACCTGGCCGCGCGCGATTTCCCGTTGCAGCAGCCCAACCTGCGCGGCCTGGCCTGGTGGACGGCCACCGCACCCAAGGTGCTGCCGTTTCTGGATGCCGCCCAGGCGCAACTACTGACCAGCGAGCTCGACGAACAGCAGCGCGTGGCCGCCACACCGCTGTGGCAGGCGCTGCCGTCCGGGCCGGCCCACTGCGACCTGTTCCGCGACAACGTGCTGTTTGCGGGCACCTTCGAAGATCCGCTGATGGGCGGCATTATCGATTTCTATTTCGCCGGCTGCGATACCTGGCTGTTCGACGTGGCGGTCAGCGTCAATGACTGGTGCATCGAGCGCGATAGCGGCGTATTCGTGCCCGCGCTGGCGCAGTCCTGGCTGCAGGCCTACGCGGCTGTGCGGCCATTCACCGCCGGCGAGCGCCAGGCCTGGCCGGCCATGCTGCGCGCGGCGGCGCTACGCTTCTGGCTTTCGCGCCTGTACGATTATTTCCTGCCACGTCCGGCGCAGACGCTCAAGCCGCATGATCCGCGCCATTTTGAAAGAGTGTTGCAAGCGCGCCACCGCGACGACCTGCCAGCCTTGCCCTAGGCGCCGTGGTCCGCATAATTGAGTGTAGCTACCTCTTACAACCCCGACGGAAACCTATGCAAGCAGCATCCCTACCCGCATCCTACGGTTGGCAATGGGTACGCGACGGCCTGCGGCTGTTCACGAAGCAGCCGCTGGCCGTCTTTACCTGGGCCCTGGCCATCAGCCTGCTGGTGCTGTTCGCGACCTTCACTCCGCCGGTGGGGCCGCTGCTGTTCGTGGCGCTGATGCCCGTGGTCACGCTGATGACGCTGTCGGCATGCAAGCACATCGAAGCCGGCCGCATCATGCTGCCGTCGATGTGGCCCCAACCGCTGATGCGGCCGGGCGTCTTCAAGAAGATGCTGATCCTCGGCGCCATGTATGCCGCGCTGTGCATAGCAGCCGGGCTGGTGTCGTTTGTGCCGTTCTCCAGCGCGCTCACCGAAGGCGTGCGGGCCGCGTCGGTCGAGCAAGACCTCGGCCCGTTCATTAGCGCCATGCGCGTGCCGCTGGCGCTGTTCGGCCTGCTGTACGTCATTATCGCCGCCCTCTTCTGGCATGCCCCCGTACTGATCGCCTGGCATGGGCTGCGCATCGGCCAGGCGCTGTTTTTCTCGGGCATCGCCTGTTGGCGCAATAAGTGGCCGTTCCTGGTCTACGGCACGGCCTGGATACTCGTATTCCTGTTCATCGACCTGTGCGCCGGCCTGCTGGTCAGCGCCGGCGTGCCCTCGCAACTGGCCGGCACGCTGCAGATTCCGTTCAACATCGCGGCCGGCGGGGTGCTGTACTGCAGCTTCTACCCCGCGTACACCTCGGTGTTCGGCATCGAAGACACGCACGCGCACCTCGACGACGGCTCCAGCGGCCAGCCGCAATCCCAGCCTTGAATCACAAGCCCGCGCTGTCGGGCGTCTGCGTGGGCACTTGCGGACGATGCAGGCCGGCCGCCACGGCGTGCAAACCCTGGCGCACCTGTTCCATGACCCCGCTGCGCTGCTGCGTGGCATACAGCGCGTAGGCCGAATACGAGAATTCAGGCGCGCCGGCCACGCGCCGCAGGCGGCCGCTGTCCAGGAACGGCCGCGCCGCGCCCACCCGGAAATAACCCGACCCTCCTACCGATAGCAGGTAGCCAAGCGCCAGGGGCCCCAGCGAAATCGACACGGGCGGACTGCTGAGCTCGGGGAACGCCGCGTTGTGATTGGCGGCGAATGCCTGGCCCCAATCGACCTGCACATACTGCTCTGGCAGCAGCGCCCCGCCGGGATCGGTGGTCACCAGGATAAGTTTTTCCTCGGCCAGCAATTCGGCCACCAGCCCCGGCCGCTCGGCCGGGCTGTACAGCACGGCCAGATCCAGCGACCCGTCCTGCACCCCCTGCAGCAGCCGCGCCGGGCTGTCCACGTCGGCGCGCAACGCCACCTGGGGGCAATGCGCGTGCATCCATACCATCCAATCGGCCAGCAGCGGATGCCACAGGCTGAGCTCGGCGCCGATGCTGATGCCGTCTTCACGTCCTGGCGGCAGCGCGACCTGTTGGCAGGCCCTTTCCCATACCTGCACCAACGTGCTGGCGTGGCGCGCAAAGCGTTCGCCCGCGGCGGTCAGCCGCGCGCCGGCCTTGTTGCGCACGAACAGGCGCCGCCCCAACTGGTCTTCCAGGGTGCGCACACGCGCGCTCACCGCGGTCTGGGTGATGTCGAGCCGCTCGGCGGCCGCCATGAAACTGCCGCTGTCCGCCACAGCTAGGAAGGTCTTGGCTAAATCGATATCCATCTTTGTTTATATCAATATTTTTGGTCTTATATTAAATAAAATTAGTTTGATTGCATTAAACATGCAGACAAAATCTAAGAGATGAACCACTGACGCATTGCGAAAGTGCAAGCACGGGCGCATAGGCACATGCCATCTATCGCGCCATCTATCGCGCCGCGCCTGGCCCAGGATCGCTTTCGGAACTCTCCCTTCTCATGCTCATCTCTGAATTTCGCGGCCCCGGATTCACCGAGGTCCAATGGCAGTACATCAACTCGCTGGCCACTTCACTGGACGCGCGCCAGCTCATGTGGGCCAGCGGCTTCCTGGCGGGCGCCGAACTGCTGCGTTCCAACGGGGCCGCCGCCGTGGCGCCGAGCAGCCCCGCGCCGGCTCTAGCGCCGGCTACCCCAGCCGTCCAACCGGCGCAGCGCCGCCTGACCGTACTTTACGCCAGCGAAACTGGCAACAGTGCCGCGCTGGCCGCCACACTGGCCGACCAGGCCACGGCCAAAGGCCTGCAGGCGGCCGCGCACGACCTGGCCAGCTACAAGACCCGCAACCTGGCCAGCGAGCAAGATGTGCTCATCATCACCAGCACCTACGGCGAGGGCGACCCGCCCCAGCCCGCCGCCGGCTTCTTCGAATTCATCGAAGGGCGCAAGGCGCCCAAGCTGGGGGGGCTGCGTTTCGCTGTGCTGGCGCTGGGCGACTCGACCTACGAGCATTTCTGCGAGGCCGGCAAGCGCCTGGACCGGCGCTTCGAAGAACTGGGCGCGACCCGCCTGCAGCCGCGCATCGACTGCGACGTCGATTACGACCAACCCGCGCAGGCCTGGGCAGACCGCCTGCTGGCCGCCCTGGAACCAGCGAGCGGGCAAGACGCGCCGCCCGCGGCCCATGCTACCGTCGCCGCCGCCACACCCGTCGCGGCCCGCTACGACAAGCGCCATCCCTATGCGGCGAACGTGATCGACAACCTGCTGCTCACCGGGCGCGGCTCCTCGAAAGAAACCCGCCATATCGAGTTATCGCTGGCAGGCTCGGGCCTGAGCTACGAGCCGGGTGACGCGCTGGGCATCATGCCGTCCAACGATCCGGCGCTGGTGCGCGACATCCTGGCCGAACTCGGCGCGGCGGCCGAGGCGCCGGTCAGCGTGCTGGGCGACTTCCTGCCGCTGGGGCGCGCCCTGCAAGAGCGCCTGGAGATCACCGCCATTACGCCTCGCTTCCTGGAACACTGGGGCAAGCTGGCTCAGGCGCCGCGCCTGCAGGCGTTGGCGCAGCCCGACCAGGCCGAGGCCCGCGCCGATTTTGCGCGCCACCACCATATTGTTGACGTGCTGCGCCAGTTTCCAGCCAAGGGCCTGGATCCGCAGGACGTACTGGCCGCCTTGCGGCCCTTGCAGCCGCGCCTGTATTCCATCGCATCGAGCCCGCTGGCCGCGCCCGATGAGGCCCACCTGACGGTTTCCGTAGTGCGCTATGACTTGCAGGGCGCCGCGCGCACCGGGGTGGCGTCCGGTCACCTGGCCGAACGCGCCCTGCCGGATGCGGCGCTGCCCGTCTACATCCATTCCAACCCGCATTTCCGGCTGCCCGCAGACGATGTGCCCATCATCATGATAGGCGCGGGCACCGGCGTGGCGCCCTACCGCGCGTTCCTGCAGGAACGCGAGGCGCGCGGCGCCGCCGGGCGTTCCTGGTTGTTTTTCGGCGACCGTAATTTCCGCAGCGACTTCCTGTACCAGACCGAATGGCAGGGACTGCTGAAAGACGGCGTACTGACGCGCATGGACGTGGCGTTCTCGCGCGACCGCCAGGCCGCGGGCGGCAAGACCTACGTGCAGCACCGACTGCAGGAACAGGCCCAGGACGTCTACGCCTGGCTCGAAGAAGGCGCCCATGTATACCTGTGCGGCGACGCCACCCGCCTGGCTCCCGACGTGCACCAGGCGCTGGAGGGCGTGATCGCCTCGCAAGGCCGCCTGGCCCCGGAAGCGGCACACGACTATCTGCGCCGCCTGCAGCGCGACAACCGTTACCAGCGCGACGTTTACTGACCTGCCCGCGAATCGACCTACCCGCGAATCGACCTGCCCGCGAACCAACCTCATGCAATCCACCGACAACGACCTTTCCCAATCGCCGCCGAAGCTCAGCGCCGACGAGCAACTGAAGGCCGCCAGCGACCAGCTGCGCGGCACCATCCTGCGCAGCCTGGCCGACCCGCTGACCGGCGCGGTATCGGACAGCGACGCCAAGCTGCTGAAGTTCCACGGCATCTACCAGCAAGACGACCGCGAACAGCGCGACGAACGCCGCCGCCAGAAACTCGAGCCGGCCTACCAGTTCATGATCCGCGTGCGCCTGCCGGGCGGCGTATGCAGCGCCGCGCAATGGCTCAAGCTCGACGAACTGGCCCGCGCGTATGGCGGCGATTCGCTGCGGCTTACCACGCGGCAGACGTTCCAGTTTCATTGGGTGCTCAAGCACAACCTGCAGGCCACGCTGCAGGGCCTGCATGAAGTGCTGCTGGACACCATCGCGGCCTGCGGCGACGACGCGCGCGGCGTAATGTGTACGGCCGACCCGCGGCTGTCGGCGCTGCACGCGGCCGTGTACGACATCGCGCGCCAGGCCAGCGACCACGCAATTCCGCGCATGCGCGCCTATCATGAGATCTGGTGGGGCGAGCAACGCGTCGCCTCGTCAGACGCCGGGCCCGAAGAGCCGTTCTACGGCCAGACGTATCTGCCGCGCAAATTCAAGATCGGCTTTGTCATCCCGCCGGTCAATGACATTGACGTTTACGCGCAGGATCTCGGCTTCATCGCGATCGCCGGCGACGATGGCGCGCTGCAGGGTTTCAATGTCGCCATCGGCGGCGGCATGGGCCGCACCGATCAGGCGCCCGCCACCTACCCTCGGCTGGCCGACGTGATAGGTTTCGTCCCGCCCGAAGCCGTCATTGCCACCTGCGACGCGGTAATGGGCGTGCAGCGCGACTACGGCAACCGCAAAGACCGCGCCCGCGCGCGCTTCAAGTACACCATCGACGAACACGGACTGGATGCCGTGAAAGCCGAGATCGAGCGCCGCCTGGGCTTCGCGCTGCAGCCGGCGCGTCCCTTCCGGTTCGATTCCAACGGCGACGCCCTGGGCTGGCAAACCGGTGAAGACGGCCGCCACCATGTGACCCTGTTCATCCAGAATGGCCGCCTGGTGAACCTGCCGGGCCTGCCGCTGCTCGAAGGCTTGCGCGAGATTGCCCGCGTGCACACGGGTTCATTTCGCATCACGCCAAACCAGAACGTGGTGATTGCCGACATCGGCGACGCCGAGCGGCCGCGCATCGAAGCCCTATTGCGCCAATACCAGCTGGAAGCCGGCCCGTCGACCAGCGCGTTGCGGTTGAACTCGATGGCTTGCGTGGCGCTGCCCACTTGCGGCCTGGCCATGGCGGAAAGCGAACGCTATTTGCCCGAGCTGGTCGGCAAGATCGAAGCGCTGCTGCGCACGCACGGCCTGGAACGCGAACCCATCACCATACGCATGAGCGGCTGTCCCAACGGTTGTTCGCGGCCCTACATCGCGGAAATCGGATTGACCGGCCGCGCGCCCGGCAAGTACAACTTGTATCTGGGCGGCGGCTTCCACGGGCAGCGCCTGAACCGCATGGTGCTGGAAAACGCCGCCGAGGCGGCGATTCTGGCACTGCTGGACACCACGCTGGCCCACTATGCCCGCGATCGCCACGAGGGCGAACACTTCGGCGATTTTGCCGTGCGCGCCGGCTACGTCGAAGCCGTAACCGCCGGACGCGACTTCAATCAGCGGCGCGCGCCCGGCGCGGGCGCCACCGCGCCACACGCCTGAGGCCTGAACACCATGACACCCGATTCCGCCTTGCCCGTGGCCCAGCGCAACGCGCTGCTCGCCGAACTGAACACCCTGCTGGAAGCCGAGCGCGCCGGCGCGCGCGTGGCGCTGGAAACCGGCCGCGCGCTCGACGAGCCGCGCATGGCGGAGCTGGTAGAGCGCATCCGCCTGGACGAAGTGCGTTGGTGCGGCATGCTGCTGCGCGCCATCCGCGCGCTGGACGCCACGCCGTCGGACCTGACCGGCGCGTTCCACGGCAAGGCCATGGCCATCGCGGACGTCGAACAGCGCCTGGCCTTCTTGAACCGCGGCCAGGCCTGGGTGGTGCGCAAGCTGCAAAGCCTGCTGCAAGGCCCCCTGCCCGATTTCCTGCGCGCCGACCTGGCCGACATGCTGGCGGCCCACGAGTCGAACATCGGCCTGGTCGAGGCCGCCCTGCCGCCCAAGGCTTCCTGATTTTTTCCCGGCCCGCGCTGCGGGCACTCTTCAGAAGGTACGCAAGCTATGAGCAAAATCCATCTGGGCGATACCGTGCCCGACTTCGAACAGGACAGCTCCATCGGCACGATCCGGTTCCATGAATGGGCCGACGATTCGTGGGTCGTGCTGTTTTCGCATCCGGCCGACTTCACGCCGGTCTGCACCACCGAACTGGGCCTGACCGGCAAGCTGCAAGGCGAGTTCGAAAAACGCAATGTGAAGGCGATTGCCCTGTCGGTCGACGACGCCGATTCGCACCGCGCCTGGACCAAGGACATCGAAGATACCCAGAACACCGTGGTCAAGTTTCCCATCATCGCCGACCGCGACAAGAAAGTGGCCGGCCTGTACGACATGATTCACCCGAATCAGTCGGGCACCGCCACGGTGCGCTCGGTGTTCATCATCGACCCGGACAAGAAGCTGCGCCTGACCCTTACCTATCCGCTGAGCATCGGCCGCAATTTCGACGAGATCCTGCGCGTCATCGACGCGCTGCAGGTCAGCGACAAATATGGCGTGGCCACGCCGGGCAACTGGAAGAACGGCGACGATGTGATCATTCCGCCCGCGCTGCAGGACGAAGCGCAGATCAAGGCGAAATTCCCGCAAGGCTACCGGGCGCCCCGCCCCTACCTGCGCTTCACGCCGCAACCAGGCAAGTGAAGGTGTAGCGGCCGCCGCGCAGGCGTGCGGCGCGCCCTAGTACTGCGGCGCGGCCGTGAAATTCAGGAAGCGCGTGCTGGAACCCTGGAAGGTCAGGCGCACGGTGCCGATGGGGCCGTTACGCTGCTTGCCCACGATGATCTCGGCGGTGCCCTTGTCGGGAGAATCGGGGTTGTAGACTTCGTCGCGGTAAATGAACAGGATCAAGTCGGCGTCCTGTTCGATGGCGCCCGATTCGCGCAAGTCGCTCATCACGGGGCGCTTGTTGGGGCGCTGTTCCAGACTGCGGTTAAGCTGCGACAGCGCGATCAGCGGACAGTTCAGTTCTTTGGCCAGGCCTTTCAGCGAGCGGCTGATTTCCGAGATTTCAGTCGCGCGGTTCTCGCCCCCGCCATTGCCGGCCATCAGCTGCAGGTAGTCGATGATGATCAGGCCCAGCTGGCCGCACTGGCGCGCCAGGCGGCGCGAGCGCGCCCGCACTTCCATGGCGCTGAGCGCGGGCGTTTCGTCAATGTACACCTGGGCGTCCTGCATGAGCTGTACCGCGTGCGTCACGCGCGGCCAGTCGTCGGCCACCAGCTTGCCTGTACGCATGCGATGCTGGTCGAGCATGCCCACCGAACCCAGCATACGCATGGCCAGCTGCACGGCACCCATTTCCATCGAGAACACGGCTACCGGCAACCCCTGTTCAATGGCCACGTGTTCGCCTATGTTCATCGAGAACGAGGTCTTGCCCATCGAGGGGCGGCCGGCCACGATGACCAGGTCGCCCGGCTGCAGGCCCGACGTCATTTTGTCGAGGTCGGAAAACCCGGTGGGAACGCCGGTTACGTCGGAATCGCCTTCGCGATGGTATAGCTCGTCGATGCGCTCGACCACTTGCGTCAGCAGGGGCTGGATTTCCTGGAAACCCACCGAGCCTTTCTCGCCCTCCTGGGCAATTTTGAATACCTTGGATTCAGCCTCGTCGAGTAACTGGCGGGCTTCTTTGCCCTGCGGATTCAGCGCGGCCGAAGATATCTCGTCGGCAATCGTCACCAGCTTGCGCAGCATGGCGCGTTCGCGCACGATCTCGGCGTAGCGGCGGATGTTGGCGGCCGAGGGGGTGTTGTGGGCCAGCGCGTTCAGGTAGGCCAGCCCTCCCGTTTCTTCGGCTTTGCCGGCGCTGACCAGCGATTCATTCACCGTAATGACATCGGCTGGCCGCGCCAGCCCGACCAGCCTGGCGATGTGGTGCCAGATCAGGCGGTGGTCATGGCGGTAGAAGTCTTCCTCGCCCAGCACGTCGGCAATGCGGTCCCAGGCGCTGTTGTCCAGCAGCAGCCCTCCCAGCACCGACTGCTCGGCCTCGATGGAATGCGGCGGCACGCGCAGGTAATCTAGCTGGGAATCGGCGGGATTGTTCATCGAATGGACTAGTAAAGAGTACGCAGGGTGTCGGCCACCCGGAAGAAACCCTGGACGTCACGGCCCGGCAGCCGGCCAAGCAAGGGACGCAGCGCGGCGGCGCAACCGCACACCACGCGCGCCAGCCGCTGCAGCCGGGCGCGCACGGCGGGGGCCGGATGGGTGTCGAAATAAACATCCAGCATCAGTTTACCCAGCCCTGGCAGATTGTCATCTTCGAGCTTGCGCAGCCCCAGCAGCGACGATACCAGTTGGAACAGATCGTAGGCCTGGGCCATGGGCAGCGACAAGGCGCCGCCAATATTTTCTTCGAAATCGATGCGCCACAGCTCGCCGTCGCGCAGGGTGATGTTGCGCAGCTGAGCTCCGCCGTGCCAGTGCCCGTGGGCGTGAAACGCCGCCAGGTCGGCAGCCAGGTCGCACACCCATTGGCGGCGCTGCGCCGCATCGGCATGCCGGACCAACTCGGCGAAGTCCACGCCCACGTGCTCCAGCACCAGCAGGCCGGGCGCCTGCCACCATACGTCGGGCACGCGGCAGCCGGCCTGAGACAGCCGGCGCAAGCGCTCGGCCTCGTGCGCCAGGCCATTGCGCAGCAAGACGCCGGGACGCGGGAATTCGCCCAGGAACAAGCGGCACCCGACGGCCAGCGCCAACGCTCGCGCGTAGCGCAGCACATAGCTGGCGCCCTGCAGCAACCCCGCGCGGCGCCGCTTCACTACGCAGGCGACGCCGTCAATGACGACTTCCCGCACGGCAGGCTCGCGCGCGGCGTCGACGCCGTCGAGCCAGGCGCGCAGGCCGGCGGGAGCTGAGTGGTGCTGGGGTGGTGGATTCAAGCAGGCATCCTGGGGACTTTGGGGCGGCCTGATAGCAAAAAAGCCGGCACGGCCGCCGGCTTTTTTGCTTGGCGTGGAACGCGGGAACTTAGGCGATGTCGCCTTCGACCACCACGGTCACGTCCACGGTCACGTCGGCGTGCAGCGCGACCTGGATGGGGTATTCACCCACGGCCTTCAGCGGGCCATTGGGCAGGCGCACCTGGGCCTTTTCCACGGCTTCGAAGCCGGCCTTCTTCAGGCCTTCGGCCACGTCGGCGTTGGTAACCGAGCCGAACAGGCGGCCATCGACACCGGCCTTTTGCACGATCTTGAGCTGGTACCCGGCCAGGCGGCCACCCAGCGCTTCGGCGGCGGCCAGTTTCTCAGCCTGGATTTTTTCCAGTTCAGCGCGGCGGGCTTCGAATTCCTTCAGGGCGGCGTCGGTAGCGCGACGAGCCTTTTTCTGGGGAATCAGGAAGTTGCGGGCGTAACCATCGCGCACGCGGACGATTTCGCCCAGGTTGCCGAGGTTGACGACTTTTTCGAGCAGGATGACTTGCATTTCAGTGACCCCGGATCAGTTGTGGTTGTCGGTGTAAGGCAACAGGGCCAGGAAGCGCGCGCGCTTGATGGCGGTGTCCAGCTGGCGCTGGTAGTGTGCCTTCGTGCCGGTCAGGCGGGCCGGGATGATCTTGCCGTTTTCTTGCACGAAATCGCGCAGGGTATCGAGATCTTTGTAATCGATCTCTTCGACGCCGGCGGCGGTGAAGCGGCAGAACTTGCGGCGCTTGAACAGCGGGTTCTGCTGCGTGAATTTGCGTTTCTCTTTGCGTTTTCCGAAGAAAGCCATGATGTGCCTCTTAGTCTAGTCGGGCCGGGGGTTCATTCCGCGTGCCCGGAATCTGTGTCTGGTTCCGGTTGCCTGTCATCCCACCAGCGGATCGCGCCCTGCGCTGCCGCCGACTCTGCGGGCCAGCTGCATGTGCAGCTTGACCTTCACCGAATCTTTGCGGGCCGCGGCCAGGAAGCCTTGCACCTGCAGTTCGGTCCCCAGAGGGGTGCCGGCCAGCAGTTGAGCCAGATCGCCGAGGGCCACGGCGGTAATCGTGAGTTCGACGCGGCGCGGGTGGCCTGCTTCGACGATTTCCGATTCGTGGGCCAGCAGCATTTCCAGCGCTGGCACGCCGGCGGGAGTGTGGCGCAAAGGCTCGCATTCGAGAACGCGGGCGCTGAGTTCCAAGGTGTTCATCCTGCCGGAGCGTGGTGGTGAAACGTGGCGCTGCCGGGTTACTGGGCCTGGGCCGGCGCCGAAGCTTCCGTGCTGGCCTTGCGGGCCTCTTCGCGTTCGACCGACTTCATCATGATCGAGGGCGAGGTCTGGGCCTTCTTGGTCTTGATGACCAGGTGGCGCAGCACGGCGTCGTTGTAGCGGAACGAATGCTCGAGTTCGTCGAGGGTGGCCTGGCCGCACTCGATGTTCATGCAGACGTAATGCGCCTTGACGAGCTTCTGGATGGGATAGGCCAGCTGGCGGCGACCCCAGTCTTCCAGGCGGTGCACGGCACCGCCCTGACCCGTAACGAGCGTCTGGTAACGCTCGACCATGGCGGGCACCTGCTCGCTTTGGTCCGGGTGGACAATGAACACTACTTCGTAGTGACGCATGGGTAAAACTCCTTGAGGATGTCTCGCTGGCCGGGGCCTAGCCGCCGGTAAGCAAGGGGCAGCCCGCCACCCCAAAAGGGCGATCGAGCAAAGAAAGCCCACGATTATCGCCGATTAGGCGTCATTACGCAAATAGCGGCTTAGTGGGCGGCTGGGACGGCGCGATCTATCCGGGTCTGTCCCGTCTGGCGCGGTGCGGGCCGGCGGGGCGTTGGGCGGCGGGGCAGTCTGCGCAGCAGACCGAGGGCGCGTGGGTGCGCCCGAGCCCGGCGCACGGGCCCCGCCAGCCCGCGCCGCGCCAGACGGGACTGCATCAAACAATATTGCCCTGGGGGCCCTGGCGGGTCACCGACTTCCCGCCACCATGGCTGCGGGGGGGGCACCGCGGCCGGGGGTTGGGGCCGGTTGACTGCGCTGACCATCACGTAGCCTGATGATCATGAGCAGGAACCACGATCCCAGCTTGGCGGGCGACACCCAGTCCCAGCCGTTCTGCTGGTTGGGGTAGCGCCAGGCATGGGCGAAAGTACCGAGCTGCCCACGGCGGCATACATGAAGCCGGTAGACAGCGGCACGCCGCCCAGGCGCAGCACGCTGGCTTCGGGATATATCCAGGAGCCGACCGAGGTCTTGAAAAGCGCCATGGCCGTGCCCACCACATGGAACATCAGGATGACCCGGGCTTCTGCCCAGGTTTCCATGCGCAAGGCCAGCAACAACGCCTGGATGGCCAGGGCCGCGAGCGTCAGAAAATCGTAGCGCGCCAGCGCTGCGCCAGGCGGATACCACCAGAGCGTGTCCAGCAGCAGCGCGCACATCAGGCCGCCGAACAGGCAAGCCCAGGCCTGCTTCACGCCAAAGCGAAAGAACTCGTAGAGGGCCACCGCCGCGCGGCTGCGTCCGGCCAGCCGCAAGGCCAGCCGCGATTCCCAGCCCTCCAGCCGCGCGATCAGCGGCCAATCGCGCGCCGCCGGGGCCGGCGCCATAGCGGCGTTCAGCCCTCGACGACAGCGTAGGCGGAATGGTTGTGGATGGACTCGAAGTTCTCGGCTTCGACGCGGTAGCGCGCCACGCCGGGATGCGCCGCCAGGCGGGCGGCCACGTCGCGCACCAGGTCTTCGACGAACTTGGGGTTGTCGTAGGCGCGTTCAGTGACGAATTTCTCGTCGGGGCGCTTGAGCAGGCCCCACAGCTCGCACGAACCCTCGTCTTCGACCAGGCGAATGATGCGGTCCATGGCGAGGTCGCCATTGAGCACGACCGACACGGTAACGTGCGAGCGCTGGTTGTGCGCGCCGTACTCGGAAATTGCCTTCGAACACGGGCACAGGCTGGTGACCGGCACCTGCACCACCAGTTCGAACTCGACCTGGTCGCCGGCAGCGCGGGCGATCCACTGCACTTCGTAGTCGAGCAGGCTCTGCACGCCCGACACCGGCGCGGACTTGTTGATGAAATACGGGAACGCCGCGGTGATGTCGCCGCGTTCGGCGTGCAGCAGCGGCAGCATGTCGCGCGCCATGGCGGCGAACAAGGCCGGCGTCATGGGCACGCTACGGTACTTTTCGAGCAACGCCACGAAACGCGACATGTGCGTGCCCTTTTCTTCAGCCGGCAGCGCCACCGTCAGGGTCCAGTTGGCCACAGTGGGCTGGGGTGCGCCGTCGGCGCCCGCCACCAGCATGGGATGCCGCACGCCACGGATGCCTACGCGCTGAATCGGGATGTGCCGCGTATCAGCCGAGCTTTGGACATCGGGCATGACCAGGGCGGGATCGATCGGAGAATTCATAGGATTACCTGTCAGGGCGGGTGAAATGAGAATCGCTGAGGCCCTGAAATATGTTAGCGGAGCCATTATTACCGAAAAGCCGGGCCGGCAGTGTGGAAAACCCTCCTACTAGTAGGTTGGTACCCTGCTCCGACCCTTATTTCGTCTGCGCTCCGGACTGAAGGTTTGATTTTTCAAACCGGGCACGAATCGAACGCTCGATGCCGGCGGCATCCAGCCCCAGTCCGGCCAATAGCGCCGCCTGGTCGCCATGATCGATGAAGCGGTCGGGCAGGCCCAGCTGCAGCACCGGCACGACCACGCCTTCGTGGTGCAGCACCTCGATGACCGCGCTGCCGGCGCCGCCCATGATGGCCGCTTCTTCGACGGTGACGATCGCGTCGTGGCCGGCAGCCAGCTGCAGGATCAGTTCGCGGTCGATGGGCTTGACGAAGCGCATGTCGGCCACGGTGGCGTCCAGCGCCTCGGCCGCCGCCAGCGCCGCCTGCGTCAAGGTGCCGAACGCCAGGATGGCGATGCCCCGCCCCTGGCGGCGGACGATACCCTTGCCCATGGGCACGGTGTCCAGGCCGGGCGAGATTTCTGCGCCGCGGCCGGCCCCGCGCGGATAACGCACGGAAGCCGGGCCGGGATACTCATAACAGGTCGACAGCAGCAGCCGCGCTTCGTTTTCATCAGAGGGCGCGGCCACCACCATGTTCGGCACGCAGCGCAGGTAGGCGATGTCGTAATTGCCCGCGTGCGTGGCGCCGTCGGCGCCGACCAGGCCGGCGCGGTCCAGGGCGAAAGTGACGTCCAGGTTCTGCAGGGCCACGTCGTGGATGAGCTGGTCGTAGCCGCGCTGCAGGAATGTGGAATAAATGGCCACCACCGGCTTCTGGCCTTCGCAGGCCAGGCCCGCGGCGAACGTGACGGCATGCTGTTCGGCAATGCCCACGTCGAAGTAGCGGCGCGGGAACCGCCGCTCGAACTCGACCAGGCCGCTGCCTTCGCGCATGGCCGGGGTAATGCCCACCAGCCGCTCGTCGCGCTCGGCCATGTCGCACAACCACTGGCCGAACACCTGGGTGAAGGTCTTGCGCGTGGACGCCTTGCCCTGCTGGATGCCAACGGCCGGATCGAACTTGCCCGGCCCGTGGTACAGCACCGGATCGGCCTCGGCCAGTTTGTAGCCATGCCCCTTGCGCGTGACCACATGCAGGAACTGCAAGCCCTGCAGCGCCTTGAGGTTCTGCAGCGTGGGCACCAGGGCGTCGAGATCGTGGCCGTCGATGGGCCCGACATAGTTGAAGCCGAACTCTTCGAACAGCGTGGCCGGCGTGACCATGCCCTTGGCGTGCTCTTCGAAGCGGCGCGCCAGTTCGAGCACCGGCGGCACATGCTGCAGCATGGCGCGGCCGACGTTCTTGGCTGCGGCATAGAAACGCCCCGACATCAGGCGGGCCAGGTAGCGGTTCAGCGCCCCCACCGGCGGCGAGATCGACATATCGTTGTCGTTCAGCACCACCAACAGGTTGATGTCCGGAGTGACGCCGGCGTTGTTCATGGCCTCGAAGGCCATGCCGGCCGACATGGCGCCGTCGCCGATCACCGCGATGTGCTGGCGCTGTATGCCGGCATTGCGCGAGGCCACGGCCATGCCCAGCGCGGCGGAGATCGAAGTCGAAGAATGGGCCGTGCCGAAAGCGTCGTATTCGGATTCGCTGCGCTTGGGAAAGCCGGAGATGCCGCCTTCCTGGCGCAGGCTGGCCATGCCGGCGCGGCGTCCGGTGAGTATCTTGTGAGGATACGACTGGTGCCCGACATCCCAGACGATGCGGTCGTGCGGAGTATCGAACACGCGGTGCAGGGCCAGGGTGAGTTCGACGGTGCCCAGGTTGGACGACAAGTGGCCGCCTGTCCTGGATACCGACTCCAGCACGAAGCCGCGCAGCTCTTCGGCCAGCGCCTTGAGTTCGCGGCGGTCCAGTTGGCGCACGTCGTCGGGCGAGTGGATGCGGTCCAGCAATTCTGTCGTCATGCTCGGTATCAGCGGTCTCTGAGTACGATGTAGTCTGCCAGGCGGGCCAGCGTCGAGCCGGCATCGCCCAGCGGCGTCAGGGCCGCGTGCGCGGCGCCACGCAGCTCTTCGGCCAGCGCGCGGGCGTCGTCCAGCCCCAACAGCGATACATAGGTGGGCTTGTTGCCGGCGGCGTCTTTGCCGGGCGTCTTGCCCAGGCTGGCGCTATCGGCGGTAACGTCGAGGATGTCGTCCACCACCTGGAAGGCCAGGCCGACGGCCTGCGCGTAATCGTCCAGCGCCTGCCGGGTGCTGGAACTGGCCCCCGAAACAATGCCGCCCAGCGCCACGCTGCATGCCAGCATGGCGCCGGTTTTCATGCTGTGCATGGTCTGCAGTTCGTCGCGCGACAAGGCCTGGCCGACACTGTGCAGGTCGATGGCCTGCCCGCCCGCCATGCCCAGGCTACCGGCCGCGCGGGCCAGGGCCTGCGTGGCCTGCACTACCAGCGCAGGCGCGATGGGCATGTCGGCCAGCAGCTCGAAGGCCAGCGGCTGCAAGGCATCGCCCGCCAGCATCGCGGTGGCTTCATCGAATTGCACGTGCGTGGTGGGCCGGCCGCGGCGCAACGTGTCGTCGTCCATGCAGGGCAGATCGTCGTGGATCAGCGAATACGCGTGGATCAGCTCGACGGCCGCGGCGGCGCGGTCCATCGAGGCCTGAATAGCCACCGCGCTGCCATTGACGGGGCAGGCCTGGCCGGCGGCATACACCAGCGCGGCGCGAATGCGCTTGCCGCCGCCCAGCACCGCGTAGCGCATGGCTTCGTGCAGGCGCGCGGGCAGCGCGTCGGCCGCCGGCAAGCATTCGTCCAGCACGGCTTCGATATGTTGCGCACGGCCCTGCAACCAGTCCGCGAACGCAAGATGTTGTTGCTTCATCCGGTTATTCGTCGTCGAGCGCGCGCGGATCCAGCGGCCGCAGCAGGCCGTCTTCCAGCACTTTGACCTGCTGTTCGGCCTGGGCCAGCCGCTCTTGGCAGACGCGCGTCAGCTCGACGCCGCGCCGGTAGGCGGCCAGCGATTGCTCGAGCGGCAGCGACCCGTCTTCCATGGCGGCGACGAGCGTTTCAAGCTCGGCCAGCGCGGTTTCGAAATCCTGGGGCAAGGGACGGTCGTCGTGCTGCGGATCGGTTTGCGGAGATGTGGCCAAACGAGGCTCCGTGCGCGGGAATGAGTGGTTCGATCCGTGAATTGTACGATGATGCGCGCGCCGGACCGCGGCGCGGCAATGCCCCGCCTGCTGCCCTAGGAAAGATTGCCCGCCAACTGCCGCACCGCCTCGCGCAGCGCCGGCGCCACACGCTCGCGCAGCGCCTCGGCGGGCAGCAGCCCGGCCGGGCCGCCGCAACTCATGACAAACAGGCCTTCGCCGGTTACGGACTGGAACGGCACCGCCACGGCATTGATGTCGGCCCGCCAGGCCCCCAGGGCAAAACAGCAGCCGGCCGATGCCAGATCGGCGCGCGCCTGCGCCACCATGGCGGAATCAGGCGCGGCCTGCCCCAGGCGTTCGAACAGCGCCTCGCGTTGCGCGTCGGGCAGCGCCGCCAGGTAGGCCCGGCCCATGGCGCTGTCCAGGCTGGCGCGGTAGCCCACCGGCAGGCGCAGGTACAGCTCCGACGAGCCATGGATGGCTTCGACATACACCATGGCATCTCCGTCGAACGCGCCCAACGCCACCGCCCCGCCGGTGTCGCGCGCCAGCTGCGCCATCGACGCCTTGGCCAGCTCGCGCACTTCCAACCCGGCCAGCAGGCCGAAGCCCAGCGCCAGCACGCCGTACCCTGGCGAATATTTGCCGCTGTCGGGGTGGTAGCGCAGGTAGCCCAGCTCGGTCAGCGTATAGGTAATGCGGCTGATGGTGGGCTTGGGCAGGCCGGTCAGGCCCGCCAGGTCTTGATTGCCCAGCGCCACGGCGCCGGGGCCGAAGCAGCGCAGCACGTCCAGCCCGCGGGCCAGCGCCACGATGAACTCGGGCACGTCGCGGCCCTGGCTGGCGCCGCGGCGGCGCCGCGCCGGGCCACTGCGGCCGGACTCGGCGCCCGAAGAGGAAGCATCAGAAGGGACTTGCATCTCGGAGCCTTCGTTCTTATAGTTTATTTCGTTGCGCAAAATCAAATTCCATTCTACGAAATTTTAAGACCGCACACCACCAATTTTCATCAACAATCAGGGGAAAACATGTTCAAGCGCATCTCTCTCTTTGCGGCCGCCGCGGCCTTGTCGGCCAGCGCCGGGCTGGCCCATGCCGCCTATCCCGAGCGGCCCATCACCATCGTGTCGCCTTTTCCCGCCGGCGGCGCCACCGACACGCTGACGCGCGTCCTGGCCGAACGCATGGCCAAGGCGCTGGACCAGAGCATCATCGTCGAGAACAAGGCCGGCGCCGGCACCACCATCGGAGCGGCCTACGTGGCCCGCGCGCAACCCGATGGCTATACCCTGCTGATGGCCACCAACTCCACGCTGGTCACCAATCGTTTCTTGTACAAATCGCTGCCGTACGACCCTGATGGCTACGCCCCCATCGGCATGGTCGGCATTGGCCCGCTGATTCTGCTGTCCAACGACAAGCACGGTTTCAAGAGCACCGCCGACGTGGTCGCGGCGGCCAAGCAACGCCCGGGCAACCTGACCTTCGCCACCTTCGGCCCGGGCACCTCGTCGCACCTGGCGGGCGAATTGTTCAAGCAGGAAGCTGGCGTCGATATGCTGCACGTGCCGTTCAAGGGCGCCACGCAGGCCCTGCCGGCGTTGATCAACGGCGACGTCGATGTGTTTTTCGACATGGTGGCCACCGGCATGCCCCAAGTTTCCGCGGGCAAGCTCAAGGTGTTCGGCATTACCAGCAAGACGCGCCTGCCGACGCTGCCCGACGTGCCTACGCTGGCCGAACAGGGCTACCCCGCCTTCGACCTGACAGCATGGTTCAGCTTCGTGGCGCCCAAAGGCACGCCGGCCGATGCGCTGGCTACGCTGCAGAAGGCCCTGGCCGCCACGCTGCAAGATCCGCAGGTGCGCGACAAGATGCTGACTATGGGCATCGAGGCGCGTTCGGGTACCGCACAGGAACTCACGCAGCAGATCCACAACGAACAGCCGGTCATTCAGAAACTGGTGCGCCAGGCCGGCCTTCAGCCGCAATAGTCCCCGACCAGTTGCAACAAAATGCCCCTCATCCGCGCGCGCGGATGGGGGGCATTTGCGTTTGCAAGCTGCGATTAACGCTTCGAAACACTGGCCCGCGCAGGCGCTGCTAAGGTGAAAGCATGCCTGATTCCGCAGACCGCCTGAACCGACTCGACGCCGCGCGCTGGCTGGCCGCGCTGGCAGTGGTATTACTGCACAGCGCGGCGCAGGCCGTGTCCGACGCGGGCGCCTACGGCAGCGGCGACTGGCTGGCGGCCAACCTGTACGACTCGGCGGCGCGCTGGTGCGTGCCGGTGTTCGTCATGGTCAGCGGCGCCCTGCTGCTCGATGCCGGCCGGCCGCAGGATGCGCGCAGCTTCTACCTGCGCCGGGCCGCGCGCATCTGCGCGCCGCTGGTGTTCTGGACGCTGTTTTACCTGAGCTGGCGGACCCTGCTCGACTGGTGGGACGACGGCCGCCTCGACCTCTCGTTCTGGCCTCGCAAGGTGGCCGAAGGCGCCCCCTATTACCACCTGTGGTACCTGTACATGATCGTCGGGCTGTACCTGTTCGCCCCGCTGGTGCGGGGGCTGTATCAGCGCAGCCTGCCGGCCGCGCGCCGGCTGTGGGTGGTGGGCATCCTGGGCATCGCCATTCTCGACGCGCTGTATCGCCAGGCGCTGGGCGCGGGCCAGGGTTTCTTCCTGACCTGGTTCCTGCCCTACCTGGGTTATTTCGTGGCCGGGCGCATGATTTTCGACGGCGAGCTGCGCGTGCCGCGCCCTGCCCTGGTGCTCGCGCTGAGCGTCGCCGCCACGGCCTGGGGAGTATCCACCTTGTCCGAGGCGGGCAGGCTGAATCTGTACTTCTACGATTACTTCAGCCTCACAGTGCCGTTCATGTCGCTGGCGGCGTTCCAGTGGATCATCGACACGCCGCGCGTGCCGGCGCTATCGACGCTGGCCCCGCTGACCTTCGGGGTGTACCTGATCCATCCGCTGTTCCTCGACCTGGCCGATCGCGCCGGCGCCTACGCGGGGCACGGCACAGCCTGGAGCGTGCCGTTGTTGACGGCAGCAGTGTTCGGCCTGTCAGCCGCCAGCAGCTGGCTGTTGCGCCGGCACCCGGTGACACGTCGCCTGGTGTAAGAAACACGTCACGGACGGCCACCCTGGCGCGCGGGTGCCCCATCACAAGGGATAGGGTACAATTCACGGTTTGATCGGCCAGCCCGATTTTTCTTCGCGCCAGAACGGAACTCTGCCGTCCTGGCTTTTTTATCCGAGCGGAGGGAATCATGACCGACGTTGGTCGGATGGCGCATGTCGTGCCGGCTCGCACTCAGCTTCCCGTCAGTGCATATTTTGACGAAGCCCGCTTCAAGCGCGAGCAAGAACTCATCTTCAAGCAATCTTCGCTGTATATCGGCCACCAGAAGCTGGTGCCTGAAGTCGGCGATTGGCGCACCCTGCCCCAAGAAGACGGCGGGCGCGTGCTGGTGCGCAACGCCCAGGGCGTCGAACTGATCTCGAACGTCTGCCGCCACCGCCAGGCCCTGATGCTGGGCGGCCAGGCCGGCAATGTCAGCGGCGCCGGGCACGGCAACCTGAAGGAAACCGGGGGCAATATCGTCTGCCCCCTGCACCGCTGGACCTACAACAACCAGGGCGAACTGCTGGGCGCCCCGCAATTCGACTCCACGCCCTGCATGAACCTGCAGCGTTTCCGCCTGCGCGACTGCCACGGCCTGCTGTTCGAGGGCCCGCGCGATCCGCAAGCCGACCTGGCCCCGCTCTTTGCGCGGCCCGAGTTCGACTTCGGCGACTACGTGCTGGATCACGTCGAGGTGCACCAGTGCAACTACAACTGGAAGACCTTCATCGAGGTCTACCTTGAGGACTACCACGTCGGCCCGTTCCATCCGGGCCTGGGGCGCTTCGTCACCTGCGACGATCTCAGCTGGGAGTTCGCCGAGTGGTACAGCCTGCAACGCGTGGGCGTGCACAAGGCGCTGGCCCAGCCCGGCTCCGAGGTCTACAAGCAGTGGCACGATCGCGTGCTCGACTACCGGGCCGGCGACGCCCCGGATTTCGGCGCGGTGTGGGTCACGTATTTCCCGACCCACATGATCGAGCTGTACCCGCACGTGCTGGTGCTGTCCACGCTATACCCCAAGAGCCCGCAGGAAACGGTCAACGTGGTCGAGTTCTACTACCCCGAAGAAATCGTCGCCTTCGAGCGCGAATTCGTCGAGGCGCAGCGTGCAGCCTACATGGAAACCGCCATCGAAGACGACGAGATCGCCGAACGCATGGACGCGGGCCGCAAAGCCCTGATGCTGCGCGGCGCCGACGAAGCCGGGCCATACCAGTCGCCCATGGAAGACGGCATGCAGCACTTCCATGAGTGGTATCGCCGCATCATGCAAGAATAGCCCGGCGCAAGCACAGTGCTTCAAGTGTCGGGCTCCGCAGGTGCCTGACACCGCTGTGCGCCACGCGTGCCTCGGCCGCACGATGCCTGGCACCTGAGTTTGGCGTCAGGCACCCGCAAAGCCTGGCACCCTGCGGCGGACATCGCGCCTACGGCGGCGAACCCGTCAGCCAGCTAGACAACGCCCGGCCGGCAGCCCGCCGTCGTCGGGTAAGGCGGGCTCAGGCGCCGCGCGCCACCGGCCGGGCCGGGTCGCTGCACCATTCGCTCCACGACCCCGGATACAGGCGCGAGCCCTCCAGCCCGGCGATTTCCATGGCCAGCAGATTGTGGCAGGCCGTGATGCCCGAGCCGCACTGGTGCACCACCGTGCGCGGATCGCGCTCGCCCAGCAGGCCGGCAAACTCGGCGCGCAACTGCGCGGCCGGCTTGAAGCGGCCGTCCGCCTGCAGGTTTTCGCCATTGGGGCGATTCAGCGCGCCGGGAATATGCCCAGCCACCGGATCCATGGGTTCAACCTCGCCACGGTAGCGATTGGCGGCGCGCGCGTCGAGCACGGTGAAGGCCGGCCGGGACAGATTGGCCAGCACCGCATCGGCGTCCACCGTATCGACCAGCGACGGGGCAGCCGGAGCCGCGGCGCCGGCAAGCGGTTCAGCCGCGACCGTGACCGTATCCACCGGATGCCCGGCGGCGAGCCAGCCCTGCCAGCCGCCATCCAGCACCACCACGCGCTCGTGGCCCAGCCAGCGCAGCATCCACCACAGGTGCGCGGCGAACATGCCGCCGCTGGCGTCGTACGCCACCACCAGGCTGTCGGGATGTACGCCATGACCGGCCATCAGGGCCGCCAGATCGGCGCGCGCCGGCAGCGGGTGGCGGCCGTTGCTGCCGGTGCGCGGCGCGGCCAGCTCGGTTTCATGATCAAGGTAGCGTGCGCCGGGAATATGGCCTTGCTCGTAGGCGCGCCGTCCGGCCGCGTGGTCGGCCAGGTCGTGACGCACATCGAAAATGCGCACGCCGGGCGATTGCAGGCGCTCGGCCAGGTCGGCGGCGGAAATCAGCGTCATGGTCATGCAGGCTCCTTGTAGAGGGGTCGCTCAAGCCTCGGACGGCATGCGCATGGTGCGCCATACCGACAGCAGGCCCGCCGCGATGATCAGGCCCATGCCCGCCCAGGCCAGGGCGTCGGGCCGGTCGCCCCAGAAGCCCATGCCCAGCAGGGCGGCGAATATGATCGTGGAATACTGCAGCGCGGCCGTCAACAGGGCCGAGCCTACCCCGAATGCCCGCGTCATGGCCAACTGCCCGAACAGGCCCGCCACGCCGACGCCCACCAGCGCGGCATAGCCCAGCAGGTCGGCATGGCCCCAGCCCTCGATGGCCAGCCCGGCCATGCTGCTCAGGCAGACGCCCAGCGAGAAAAAAAGCACCGTGCGCCATTCGGGCTCGCCAATGCGGCCCAGCTGGCGGATTTGCAGCATGGCCACCGCCGACATCGCACCGGCCCCCAGGCCAAACAGCGCGGCCAGCCACTGGTCATGGTTGATGCTGGGTCGCAGTACCGCGATCACTCCGGCGAAACCCAGGGCCACGGCGGCAATGCGCACGGGATCGCGCTGCGCCCCGCCCCAGCCCAGCATCCAGCAGGCGATGAACAGCGGCGCCGTGTAGTTCAGGCTGGTAGCGGTGGCCAGGGGCAGATGCGAAATGGCGAAAAAACCCAGCCACATCGACGTAACGCCCGCCACGTTGCGCCACAAGTGCAGGCGCCAGCTGGTGGGCATGATCGACTGCCGCCCGGCGCGCGCCCACAGCAGCAGCAAAACGACTGACGGAAAACCGCGAAAGAGCACGATCTGGGGCAATGAAGCGCCGTGCTCGGTGGCCAGCTTCACGAACGACCCCATCATGGCGAACATGGCGGACGCCACCAACATCCAAAGAGCCTGCATTGGGGTCTAGATGATGAGAAAAAGAAGGAAAATAGGGGAAAGCGCTACTATACTCCGGGTCCGGAAAGCCTACTGCGGCCGGGGGGGGAACCGCCCTGCCCCGGCCCGGTCAAAACAGGCGCTCATTGCTCGCAGAGGATCACAAAAAGCATGAAACGCATCTTCCTGTTCATTGTCACCAACCTGGCCGTCATGGTCGTGCTGTCGGCTACGCTGCGCGTGCTCGGCGTCGACCGCTACATCACGGCCCAGGGCATCAACTTCCAGTCGCTGCTGATTCTGTCGGTGGTCATCGGGTTCACCGGCGCCATCATCTCGCTGCTGATCAGCAAGCCCATGGCCAAATGGAGCACCGGCGCCCGGGTCATCGACCCCGCCGCCCCGGGTGGCTCGCGCGAAGCCTGGCTGGTAGAAACCGTGCACCAGCTGGCCGACCGCGCCGGCATCGGCCATCCCGAAGTCGCCATCTACGACGGGTCGCCCAACGCCTTCGCCACCGGCGCGTTCAAGAACGACTCGCTGGTTGCCGTGTCCACCGGACTGCTCGACAGCATGACCGAAGAAGAAGTCGCTGCCGTGCTGGGCCACGAAGTCGCGCACATCGCCAATGGCGACATGATCACGCTCACGCTCATCCAGGGCGTGGTCAATACCTTCGTAGTGTTCCTGGCGCGCGTCGTCGGATATTTCATCGACCGCACCGTGTTCCGCAACGAGCGCGGCGTGGGCGCCGGCTATTTCATTACCGTGCTGGTCTGTGAAATCATCTTCGGCTTGCTTGCCTCGATTATCGTGGCCTGGTTCTCGCGCCAGCGCGAATACCGCGCCGACGCCGGCTCGGCCCAGCTGATGGGCTCGCGCGAACCCATGATGCGCGCCCTGGCGCGTCTGGGCGGCCTGGAACCGGGCGAGCTGCCCAAGTCGTTCGAGGCCTCGGGCATTGCCGGCAAGGGCGGGCTGGGCGCCATCTTTGCCTCGCACCCGCCCATCCAGGCCCGCATCGCTGCCCTGCAGCACATGCGGGTGGTATAAGGCCGCGGCGGCCGCTATCGGGCGGCCCCCGGAAAGCCATCGGGCAGCCCATGCGGCTGCCCTTGTTTTTGCCGGTCAGTCCAGCGTCAGCACGGTCGCGCCGGTGGTCTTGCGAGCCGCCAGCGCGGTCTGGGCCTCGCCGGCCTGCTCCAGGGTGTAGCGCTGGTCGATGCGCACCTTGATCTTCTTCTTCAGCACCAGGTCGAACATCTCGGAGGCAGCCGCATTCAGCTTCTCTTGCGTGTTCACGTGCAGCCCGAGCGACGGGCGTGTCACGTACAGGCAGCCCTTCTGGTTGAGGGTGGCCAGGTTCACGCCCGACACCGGCCCCGACGCATTGCCGAAGCTCACCATCAGCCCGCGCGGCTCAATGCAGTCGAGCGAGGTTTCCCAGGTGTCTTTGCCCACGCCGTCATACACCACGGGTACCTTCTTGCCGCCGGTCAGTTCCAGCACGCGCTCGACCACGTTCTCGCGCGAGTAGTCGATGGTCTGCCAGGCGCCGTTGGCGCGCGCCAGCTCGGCCTTCTCGGGGCTGGACACCGTGCCGATCAGCTTCACGCCCAGCGCCTTGGCCCATTGGCAGGCAATCAGCCCCACGCCGCCCGCGGCTGCGTGGAACAGGATGGTTTCGTGGCCCTGCAGCCGGTACGTCTGGCGGAACAGGTACTGCACGGTCAGGCCCTTGAGCATCAGCGCCGCAGCCTCGTCGAAGGCCACGCCCTTGGGCAGCTTGACGACCTGGGCAGCCGGCACGTTGCGGGCCTGGGCGTAGGCGCCGATAGGGCTTTGCCCATAGGCCACACGGTCGCCCTTCTTGAGGTGGGCCACGTCGGCCCCCACCGCCTCGACCACGCCGGCGGCCTCGAAGCCCAGGCCGTGCGGCAGCGGGTGGGGATACAGGCCGGTGCGGTAGTAGATGTCGATGAAGTTCAGCCCCGCCACATGCTGGCGGATAGTGACTTCATTGGGAGCCGGCGGCGGGACTTCGACGTCGACGATTTTCAGGACTTCGGGCCCGCCATGTTGTTCGATACGGACTGCCTTGACGAGATTGCTGGCCATGCCGGCCTCCTTTGTGTGTTGAATTCTTAGACTGCCATGCGGCGCAGTGCCGCGATAACCCCTGCCCTGGCGTCATCCGCCAGCCCCTACCCGGCTGCGCCCGCCCATGAGCACGAACACGCCCACCAGCACCAGTGCCGTGCCCGCGAGCTGCCAGGTGGTAATGGGCTCGCCCAGCAGCCACGCCGCCAGGAACAGCACCGACACCGGTCCCATCATGCCCAGCAGCGACGCGGTGGGCGCCCCCACCAGGGCCACTGCCCACATCAGCATGAACACGGGCACCACGGTATTGAGCGTGGCGTGGATGAACGAATAGCCATAGACGCCGGCTGGCTGCACCAGCATCGATGGAGGATGAACCAGAAAGAACTGCACGACGCAGGCCAGGCAGGACACCAGCATGGCATAAGCCACCAGCCGCGTAGCCCCCACCCGCTTGACCAATTCGCCCGAGCAGATCAGGTACACAGCATAGCTGAGCGCCGACCCGAAAATAAACAAAGCCCCGAGCGCCACGTGGGAACCCGCGCCCTGCCGCAGGTCTTGCGCGAACACCAGGATCACCCCCAGATAAGACGCCACCATGGCCACCCACTGGCGCGGCGCCACCGGACGCTTCAGCCACCAGGCCGACAGCAGCACTACCAGCGTGGGCGACAGGAACAGGATGAGCCGCTCGAGGCTGGCCGATACGTAGCGCAGACCCAGGAAGTCGAGAAAACTGGAAAAGTAATAGCCCAGCAGGCCCAGCAGGCCCAGCTGCACGCGCTCGCGCCGGCTCAGCACCGGCAATTCGCCGCGCGCCGCCCGTCGCGATTCGCGCCAGGCCACGGCCGCGAAGAATGGCATGGCGAACAGCATGCGGAACGCGATCAGCGTGACCGCGTCGATGCCGTACCGGTAGGTGATTTTGACGACGATAGCCTTGGCCGCGAACAGCACGGCGCCCAGCGTCGCCAGGAAGAAACCGAGAGCACGGGAAGACACGAAGGTGGGCGACCAAGACCTGGCTGGGCGATTCATGCGATGATTTTATATTTTCCGGCGCCCGCCGCCGCATTTTTCGCATGACTCGCCAACGCGCTCTCGTCTACATCCATTTCGCCGCCGTGCTGTTCGGCCTGACCGGCGTGTTCGGCGAACTGATCCAGGCCAGCGCCACGGTCATCACCCTGGGCCGGGCGGCCTTCGCCGTGGTGGCGCTGGCGGGGTTCGCGCGGGCGCAGCGCCGGCCACTGTTCAGCGCCCTGACGCCGGCGCAATTGTTCATCCTTATCGTGGCCGGCTGCCTGCTGGCCGCGCACTGGGTCACCTTCTTCATCTCGGTCAAAACCGGCGGCATCGCCATCGCCACCCTGGGTTTCGCCAGCTTTCCCGCCTTCATCACACTGCTCGAAGGCGTGCTGTTCCGCGAGCGCGTGCGGCTTGCGGAGTGGTCGCTGCTGGGTCTGGTCACGGCCGGCCTGGTGCTGGTGACCCCATCGTTCAACTTCGCCGACCAGGGCACCGTGGGCCTGGCCTGGGGCATTCTGTCGGGCCTGTCGTTCGCCCTGCTGGCCCTCACCAACCGGCGCTCCGCCGCCGGTCTCGACCCG
The DNA here is from genome assembly GCF_000067205.1 of Bordetella petrii. Lineage (NCBI taxonomy): Bacteria > Pseudomonadati > Pseudomonadota > Betaproteobacteria > Burkholderiales > Alcaligenaceae > Bordetella > Bordetella petrii. The sequence continues at coordinate 3,219,233 of NC_010170.1, forward strand.
ATGCAAGTGGCCTGCTGGCAGAACATCGTAGTGGTGCTGGCGATGCTGCCCTTCGCCACCAGCCAGTTGCCGGCGCTGCCCGCCCTCGACTGGCTGTGGCTGGGATTGCTGGGCGTCTTCTGCACGGGCCTGTCGCACTACTTGTTCGTCTCCAGCCTGACCCGGCTCAATGCCCGCAGCGCGGGCCTGGTCATCGCGCTGGAGCCGGTCTACGCAATTGCGTTCGCCTGGCTGCTGTTCGCCCAGCAGCCGACCTTGCGCATGGCTGCGGGCGCGGCCCTCATCGTGGCCGCCATCGTGTGGTCGGGGCTGCGCAAGGCCACGCACTGAGTCTGCCGCATAGGCGTAGTTTTGCCTTGACAATATTTGCCTAGGCAATAAAATACGGCCTATGAACTCCAACCTCCCGCCCGCCGCTTCCGATACCCCTGTGCACTACCGGGGCACCGCGCGCTGCACCGACGACAACATCGGCTTCATGATCAAGCAGGTGTACAACTCGCTCAACCGCATGCTCGATCTCGAAATGGCGCCGCTGGACCTCACGGCCATGCAGTGGCGGCCCATTGCCATGGTGGCGCGCGGCAGCGCCCATACCCCGGCCGAGCTGGCGCGCCTGCATGGCGTCGATACCGGCGCCATGACCCGCACCCTCGACCGCCTCGAGGCCAAGGGCCTGTTGCGCCGGGTCCGCAGCCACGAAGACCGGCGGGTGGTCGAGATCGAACTCACCGACCTGGGCCAGGAAAAGGCCAAGGCCATTCCCGCCAACATCGCCCGGGTGCTCAATCACCATCTGCGCGGCTTTTCTACCGACGAAGTCGCCCAGTTGCAGCACCTGCTGGGCCGCATGCTGGCCAACGGCTCGCCCTCGGGCACTTCCGAACGCTAACGGCGCCCTGCGGGCAGGCCGACCACGAACCGACGAATCATGTTGTATTCTCGATTGCGCTCTACTAATTGCCTAGGCAAATACAGTTTGATCAACAATTTTCAGCAAAACGTCAGGATGAAAACCCTTATTCCCATGGCGCTGTTGCTGGTCTTGAGCGGTTGCGCCTGGATGGCGCCCACCAGCGAACCGGTGGCCCAGCTCGATGCAGCCCGGCTTGGACTACAAGGCACGTCGGTCACGTGGCCCGACGTCCAATGGTGGCGCCGCTACGGCGACGCTCAGCTCGATACGCTGATGACCGAGGCCTTGGCCAGCAACCCCTCGATGACGGCGGCGCAGGCTCGTCTGGCGCAGGCCAATGCCGCGGTGCGCGGCGCCCGGGCGCCGCTATTCCCGCAGGTCGATGCAAACTACAGCCTGACCCGCCAGCACCTGCCCGAGAATTACATCTACCAGCCGCCGCTGGCCGGCGGGGTCAGCTCCGACAACCGCCTGGCGCTCGACTTCAGCTACGAACTCGATTTCTGGGGCAAGAACCGCTCGCTGCTCGACGCCGCCGTGTCACGGCAGGCCGCGGCCGAGGCCGACGCCCAGGCCGCACGCAACCTGCTGGCGCGCGCGGTGACGCGCAGCTATCTGAACCTGCAAAACGCCTTTGCTCAGCATGACGTATTGCAGCGCATCCTGGCGCAACGCGAAGATGTCCTGAAGCTGACGCAGGGCCGCCAGAACGCCGGGTTGGACACCCTGGTGGAAGTCAAGCAGGCGGAATCGTCGCTGGCCACCGCCAAGGTCGAGCTCACCCAGATCGAAACCACCATCGCGCAACTGCGCAACCAGGTGGCGGCGCTGGCCGGCGCCGGCCCCGCGCGCGGCCAGCAGCTGCAGCCCGTAAAGCTGGCCGCGCCGGCCGGCGTACTGCCCGACAGCGTGCCGCTCGACCTGCTGGGCCATCGCGCCGACGTCACGGCGGCGCGATGGCGCGCGGAAGCGGCGCGACACAATGTCGATGCCGCGCGCGCCCAGTTCTACCCCAACATCAACCTGGTGGCATTCGCCGGCTTCCAAGCCATCGGCACTGCCAACCTGCTCGATGCCGGCAGCCGCACCCTGGGCATCGGCCCCGCCATCACCCTGCCCATTTTCCATGGCGGCGCGCTCAACGCCAACCTGGCCGGCCGGCGCGCCGATGCCGACCTGGCGGTAGCCGACTACAACCAGAACGTGCTCGACGCGGTGCGCCAGGTGGCCGACGCGCTCGATGCGCTGCGCCTGCTCGGCCGCGAAACGGCCCAGCAGCGCCAGGCCCGCACGGCCATCGACGCCGCCTATGACCTCGCCGTGCAGCGCTACCGCGCGGGCATGGGCAACTACCTGACCGTGCTGGTGGCCCAGACCGGCGTGCTGACCCAGGCCCGCCTGGATACCGACCTGCGCTTTCGCGCCTACCAGCTCGACGCCGACCTCGCCTATGCGCTGGGCGGTGGCTACACGCCGCCAGCCGCCGCCGACGGCCAGGCCCCGTCTTCTACTCATTGACCGACCCGGATCACGAAGTCATGAAAGCAACTCCCGTAGCCAACCCCGCCCGCAAACGCCTGCTGCTGATCGCCGCCGGCGTCTTCATCCTGCTGGCGATCCTGTACGCCATCTGGTGGGCATTGTTCGGTTCCCGCGTGGAAAGCACCGACGACGCCTACGTGCACGGCAACCTGGTGCAGATCACACCGCAAGTGCCCGGGACCGTCATCGCCATCGAAGCCGGCGACACTGAACACGTGCGCGCTGGCCAGCCGCTGGTGCGGCTCGATCCGTCCGACGCCGACGTGGCGCTGCAACAGGCCGAGGCCCAGCTGGCGCAAACCGTGCGCCAGGTGCGCACGCTGTATGCGCAGAACGACTCTCTGGCGGCCGACGTGAATGTCCGGCAGGCCGACATCGAACGCGCCCAGGCCGACCTGAGCCGTGCGCAGGCCGACTTGAAGCGCCGCCAGGCGCTGGCCAAATCCGGCGGCGTCAGCGGCGAAGAACTGCTGCACGCCCAGACCGCCCTGAAGTCCGCCCAGTCGGGGCTGGCCCAGGCCAAGGCCGCGCTGGCCGCCGCGCAGGCGCGGCTGGCCACCAACCAGGCCCTGACCGATGGCACCACGGTAGCCGACCATCCCGACGTGAGGCAGGCCGCGGCCAGGCTGCGCGATGCGTGGCTGGCCCGTTCGCGCACGGTGCTGCCCGCGCCGGTCGACGGCCTGATCGCGCGCCGCAGCGTGCAGGTCGGCCAGCGTGTCGCGCCCGGCGCGACGCTGATGAACGTGGTGCCGTTGAACCAGGTGTGGGTAGAGGCCAACTTCAAGGAAGGCCAGCTGCGCCGCATGCACCCCGGCCAGTCCGCCACCCTGGTCGCCGACATGTACGGCAGCTCGGTTACGTATCACGGCACGGTAGTGGGCCTGGACGCGGGCACGGGTAGCGCTTTCGCGCTGCTGCCGGCCCAGAATGCCACCGGCAACTGGATCAAGGTAGTGCAGCGCGTGCCTGTGCGCATTGAACTCGATCCCGAAGAACTGAAGGCGCATCCCCTGCGCGTCGGCCTGTCGATGGAAGTCGAAGTCGACGTCAGCCAGGACGGCGACGAGCTCGCCCCGCTGCCGCAGCGCCACGAGCCGGCTTGGTCCACCGAGGCCTTCGCCGATCCGCAGGCCGAGGCTGACGCGCTGATCGCCAAGATCATCAAGGCCAACCTGGCATCATGAGCACCAAGTCCCGTCCTTCTCCCGCAGGCGCCGCGCCGCCGCCCCCGCTCGAAGGCGCGACCCGCATCATCGGCTCGATCGCCCTGTCGACCGCGGTGTTCATGAACGTGCTGGACACCTCGATCGCCAACGTGTCGCTGCCGACCATCTCGGGTGACCTGGGCGTGAGCACCAGCCAGGGCACCTGGGTCATCACGTCGTTCGCCGTAGCCAACGCCATCACCGTGCCGTTGACAGGCTGGCTGACCCAGCGCTTCGGCCAGGTGCGCCTGTTCCTGACCTCGACGTTGTTGTTCGTACTGGCCTCCTGGCTGTGCGGGTTCTCCCCCTCGCTCGAAGCGCTGCTGGCGTTCCGCGTGCTGCAGGGCGCCGTGGCGGGCCCCATGATTCCGCTGTCGCAGGCACTGATGCTGGCCAGCTTTCCCAAATCGAAGGCAGGCATGGCGCTGGCTGTGTGGTCCATGACCACGCTGGTGGCGCCGGTGGCGGGGCCATTGCTGGGCGGATGGATATCCGACAACTACACCTGGCCGTGGATCTTCTACATCAACGTGCCGGTGGGTCTGCTGGCGGCGTGGATCAGCTGGCGCATCTACCGCGACCGCGAGTCGGCCATCCGTAAACTTCCCATCGACAAAGTCGGGCTGGCTCTGCTGGTCGTGTGGGTGGGCGCGTTGCAGATCATGCTCGACAAGGGCAAGGAACTCGACTGGTTCGCCAGCCCGGTAATCCTGGCCCTGGCCCTGGTCGCGCTCGTCGCCTTCGTGTTCTTCCTGATCTGGGAACTTACCGACGCGCACCCGGTGGTGGACCTGCGCCTCTTCAAAGAACGCAACTTCACGGTGGGCGCGCTGACGCTGGCCGTGGCCTATGGCGTGTTCTTTGGGAACGTGGTGCTGCTGCCGCTCTGGCTGCAAAGCAACATGGGCTACACCGCCACCTATGCCGGCCTGGTAACCGCGCCGGTAGGCGTGCTGGCCATCCTGCTGACGCCCATCGTGGGCAAGGCGCTGGCCACCCAGGACGCGCGCATGCTGGTCACCGGCGCGTTCCTGATCTTCGCGCTGGTCTGCTTCATGCGCGCCGGCTTCAATCCGCAGGTCGACATCCGCACGCTGATGGTCCCCACCATCATCCAAGGGGCCGCCATGGCGGCGTTCTTCGTGCCGCTGACCTCTATCACGCTGTCGGGGCTGGAATCCTGGCGCATTCCGGCCGCATCGGGCCTGTCGAATTTCGCGCGGCTGACCGCCGGGGCGTTCGGCACTTCCATCGCCACCACGGTGTGGGACAACCGCGCGGCGCAGCACCATGCCCGCCTGACCGAAATCGCCTCCCCCGGCCACCAGCCGTTCGACCAGGCGATCGCCACTATGCAGAACAGCCTGGGGGTATCGCACCAGGAGGCCATCACGCGCCTGAACGGCATGATCAACACGCAGGCCTTCACCATGTCGGCGCTGGACGTGTTTTATGCGTCGGGGGTGATCTTCATCCTGCTGACGGGCCTGGTGTGGTTCGCCCACGGCCGCGACAAAACGGCATCGGGCGGCGGCGCGGCTGAAGCGGCCGCCGGCGCGCACTGACCGGGCGCCAGCGTCAGGCATCAGGATCCGCGGGCGCCTGAAATGAAACGCAGGCATCTGAGGCCAGAATGCCTGCGATGGATTTCAGGTGCCTGACACCCTCGGGGTGTCAGGCACCTCCCTTCCAGACACCGCCTGCCGCGCGCCTCCGGCAATCAGCCTGCGGCCACCAATTCAGCAATCGCCTTGCCCACATCCTGCGTGGACGCGGTGCCCTTCATGTCGCGCGTGCGCGGGCCATCGGCCAGCACGGTTTCAATGGCCGCGACCACCGCCTGCGAAGCTTGCGGATAACCCAGGAAATCCAGCATGAGCGCCCCGCTCCAGATCTGCCCGATCGGGTTGGCGATATTCTTGCCATAGATGTCGGGCGCCGAGCCATGCACCGGCTCGAACAGCGACGGGAACTTGCGCTCGGGGTTCAGGTTGGCCGACGGCGCAATGCCGATCGTGCCGGTGCAGGCCGGGCCCAGGTCGGAAAGAATGTCGCCGAACAGGTTCGATGCCACCACCACGTCGAACCAGTCGGGGTGCTGCACAAAATGCGCGCACAGGATGTCGATATGGTATTTATCCCAGCGAACGTCGGGATAATGGCTGGCCACGTCGGCCACGCGCTCGTCCCACCAGGGCATGGAAATGGAAATCCCGTTGGACTTGGTGGCGGCGGTCAGGTGCTTGCCGCGCTTTTGCGCCAGGTCGAACGCAAACTTCAGCACCCGGTCGGCCCCCACGCGCGTGAACACGCTTTCCTGGATGACGACTTCGCGCTCGGTGCCCGCGAACAGCCGGCCGCCGCTGTTCGAGTATTCGCCTTCGGTGTTTTCGCGCACGATGAAAAAATCAATGTCGCCCGGCTTGCGATCGGCCAGGGGCGAGGGTACGCCGGGCATCAAGCGCACGGGGCGCAGGTTGATGTATTGGTCGAAATCGCGGCGAAAGCGAAACAGCGACCCCCACAGGGCCTCGTGGTCGGGAACGGTGGCCGGCCAGCCGATCGAGCCGAAGAAAATAGCCTCGTGACTGCCGATCTGTTCGGCCCAGTCATCGGGCATCATCTGGCCATGCTTGGCGTAGTAGTCGCAGCTCCAGTCGAAGTGATCCCACTGGAAGTCGATGCCGTAGCGGGTGGCCGCGGCATCGAGCACGCGCAGGCCCTCGGGCACCACTTCCTTACCGATCCCGTCGCCGGGAATGACTGCGATCTTGTGTTTTTTTCCTGCCACCGATGTTCTCCAATTGAGGTTCAAGCTTGATCCGGCGCGGCGGGCGGCGGGCACGGATGCCGCTAGGCGCCGCTCCACGCCTCCGCGTTCAGTTTATCGCTGTATACCGGCGGGCGCTGCGACCGTTGTACGTGCTCCAGCGCGGGGGTAATCACCTGCACCAGCCGGTCGAACGACGGGCGGATCTCCGCTTCGGGCACGCAAGCGTACCCCAACAGCACGCCGGGCCGCGCGTCCCGTTCATTGGCATAGTAGCGGGACAGCGGCCGCGCATGCAGGTCCAGCGTGCGGGCGGCGATGGCTATCCCCAGGTCGTCGGCGCCGTCGGGCAAGTGCATCACCAGGTGCAGGCCCGCCTCATGGGTGGAAATCGGCCAGTCGGCGCCGAACCGCGCGGTAATGGCCTCGCGCAGCAGCGCCTGGCGCGCCGAATAGCGCTGCCGCATGCGGCGGATGTGGCTGGCATAGTGCCCGCCCTCGATGAAGTCGGCCAGCACCGCCTGGTCCATCAGGCGCCCCTCGCGATACAGCTCCGACAAGCCGGTGGCCATATGGCTGGCCAGCGGCTTGGGCAACACCATGTAGCCAAGCCGGAAACCCGGGAACAGGGTCTTGGAGAACGTGCCCAGGTACAGCACCCGGTCGTGCTGGTCCAGCCCCTGCAGCGAGGCGATGGGTCGGCCGTCGAAACGGAACTCGCTGTCGTAGTCGTCCTCGACGATCCATGCGCCGCGGCTGTGGGCGTACTCCAGCAGCATGCGCCGCCGCGCCAGGCTCATCACCATGCCCAGCGGGTACTGATGCGACGGAGTCACGAAAATGAAACGCGGCGGATCGCGCAGTTGCTGGGCGCTGGGCGCCATGCCTTCTTCGTCGACCGCCACCGGGATGGGGGTAATGCCGCAGGCCGCCAGGGTCGAGCGCGCCCCCCAGTAGCCCGGGTTCTCCATCCAGGCCGTATTGCCGTGGTCGCCCAACAGCCGCGCCAGCAGGCTCAACGACTGGTGGATGCCGCTGGTCAGCACGATCTGGTCGGCCTCGCATTTCACCGAGCGCGACAGCCGCAGGTGTTCGGCCAGCGCGCGGCGCAACGGCAGGTAGCCGGCCCCATGCGCGTACGTCAGCAGCTCGGGCTGCGACTGCCGCCAGCGCCGGCCCTGCAGGCGCGCCCACACTGCCCGCGGAAACAGCGACACGTCGGGAACCCCAGGCACGAAGGCGCCCCACTGGCGGTCCGAGGCCGAGGCTTCGTGCACCAATTGCGAGCCGCGCCGGGACAGCGCGAACTGCGGCGGCAGCGCCGCGCCCGGCGGGCGATCGGCCTCGGGTGGCTGCTGCACGGCTGGCACAGTATCCGAAACAAAGGTGCCACTCCCGAATGCCGACACCAGGTACCCTTCGGCAAGCAGCTGATCGTAAGCGTGCAGAACGGTATTACGGGATAACCCTGTGTCGGCGGCCAGCGCCCGGGTGGCCGGCAGCTTGGTACCGGCCGGCACGTCCCCGTCCAGGATCAATCCGCGCAGAATGTCGTAGATCTGCCGGGACAGCGGAATGGCGGTGTGGCGTTCCAATCGCTGAAGCAGGCACTCGGACAGAATCAGTTCTTTCAAAGTGGCACCAGAAACAAAAAACGATTTGGACCTATTGAGAGTACCAAATATTCGATACGCTACCTCAGCGCAAGCAGAAAACGTCCACAGAAATGCCAAGGGGAAAACCATGCAGCCGGACTTGCCGCAACTTGCCGCTATTGCGCCCTGGCCTGCCTGAGGCGGCGCCACGCAACGTGCTTTACCTGTTCCACCCGTAGCACCCGAGTTGCGGGATGGCGCGGCTGCCTGCACAGGAGTCCGGCACCGTCCCTCCCGCTTTTTCTTCAATGCCCGGAGGTCCACAGTGAAACTGACAACACGCCTCAAACTGTCCCTAGGCGCGCTCGCCCTGATAGCCGCCGTACCCATGGCCACGGCGCAGGCCCAGACACGCGGCGGCACGCTGCGCATGATCGTCCAGCCCGAGCCACCCATCCTGATTCCCGCGCTTAACCAGCAGGCGCCCACCCAGTTCGTGGCAGGCAAGATCTACGAAAGCCTGCTGACCTACTCTTTCGATCTCAAGCCGCAGCCCGGCCTGGCCAAGTCGTGGGAAGTCGCGCCCGACGGCATGGCGTATACGTTCCACCTGCAAGAAGGCGTGAAGTGGCATGACGGCAAGCCGTTCACCGCCGACGACGTGGTGTTCTCGCTGTCCGAGCTGCTGCCCAAGACGCATGCCCGCGCCCGCGTGATCCTCGGCCGCTACCTGGACAAGGTCGAGAAAGTCGACGACCACACCGTCACCATCCGCCTGAAGACGCCTTTCCCCGCGTTCATGCTGATGTTCGAGCCGGGCTTTGCGCCGATGATGCCCAAGCACATCTATGCCGGCACCGACTACATGAAGAACCCGGCCAACCAAAAGCCGGTGGGCACCGGCCCGTTCATGTTCCAGGAATGGAAGCGCGGCGAGTACATCAAGCTGGTGCGCAACCCCAACTACTGGAAACAAGGCCAGCCCTACCTGGATGAACTGGTGTTCAACGTGATTCCCGACTCGGCTTCCCGTGCGGTGGCCTTCGAGCGCGGCAACGTCGATGTGTTGCGTGGCGGCGATATCGACAACGTCGACGTCAAGCGCCTGCGCTCGCTGCCCAACGTCGAATACACCACCCAGGGCTGGGAAATGTTCTCGCCCCAGGCCTACCTGGTGCTCAACATGCGCACCCCGCCGCTGGACAACGTGAAGGTGCGGCAGGCGATCATGGCGGCGCTCAACCGCAAGCTCATCGTCAACAACATCTTCTTCGGCCTGGGCAAGGTGGCCACCAGCCCGTTCGTGACCACGGAGATGTTCTACGACAAGAACATGCCATCGCTCGACTTCGACATGAAGAAAGCGCGGGCCCTGATCAAGGAGTCGGGCGTCGACCCCAGCGCGTACACCTTGCGCTTCCTGAGCTTGCCATATGGTTCCACGTGGGACCGCCTGGGCGAATACATCAAGCAATCCATGGAGCAGCTCGGCTTCAACATCAACATGGAAGCCACCGATGCGGGCGGCTGGGCCAGCCGCACCGGCAACTGGGACTTTGACCTGACGCTGAACTACACCTACCAGTACGGCGATCCGGCGCTGGGCGTGCAGCGCCTGTACGTGGCGTCCAACATGGTCAAGGGCTCGCCCTTCGCCAACGTGCAGGGCTACAACAACCCCGAGGCCGACAAGCTCTGGACGGCGGCCGCTTCCGAAGTCGATCCGGCCAAGCGCCAGGAACTCTACAGCAAGATCCAGACCATTCTGGTCAACGACGTGGCCAACGGCTTCCTGGTCGACATGGAGTTCCCCACGCTTTACCGCGGCAACATCAAGAACCTGGTGCAGACGGCCATCGGCCTGAACGAATCGTTCTCTGACGTCTACATCCAGAAATAAAGGCGGGCGCGCCTGGCGCGCCCGGCCTGCCGCGGCCTGGCCCGCGGCAGGCCGCCGCAACCCGCGGCCCTGCCGGGCCGCGGTGTTCCGACGGAGATGCACTGCATGAAATTCCTGTCTTTTTTCATCTCGCGCCTGGGCAAGGCCCTGGTGGTGGTGCTGGGCGTGGTCATCATCAATTTCTTCATGATCCGCCTTGCGCCTGGCGACCCTGCCGCAGTGCTGGCAGGCCAGGCAGGCACGGGCGACGCCACCTACGTGGCCAGCCTGCGCGCCCAATTCGGCCTGGATCAGCCGCTGCTCGTGCAGCTATGGCTATACCTGAAGGGCGTGTTCCAGCTCGACCTGGGATTCTCATACCGTAATCATGTGCCGGTGCTCGACCTGATTCTCGAACGCCTGCCCGCCACGTTCCTGCTGATGTCCTGCGCCTTCCTGTTCTCGATCGTGTTCGGCGTGCTGCTGGGCGTGATCGCCGCGCGGGCCCGCTACAACAACAAGCGCCGCTGGATCGACAGCAGCGTCATGACCGGCGCGCTGCTGCTCTACGCCACGCCGCTGTTCTGGCTGTCGCTGATGGGCATCCTGCTGTTCTCCGTACTGCTGGGCTGGTTGCCGGCCTTCGGCATGGAATCCGTTGGCGCGGGCCTGACCGGCTGGGCGCGCGCGCAAGACATCGCCACCCACCTCATCCTGCCCACCGTCACCCTGGGCTGCTTCTTCATGGCCGTCTATGTGCGCTTGACCCGCGCCTCGATGCTGGAAGTGATCGGCATGGATTTCGTCAAGACAGCCCGCGCCAAGGGCGTCAGCCCGAACCGCGTGATCCGCACCCACGTGCTGCGCAACGCCCTGCTGCCGGTGGTCACCTTCGCCGGCATCCAGCTCGGCCAGATGGCTGGCGGCGCCGTGCTGACCGAAACCGTATTCGCGTGGCCCGGCATCGGGCGCTTGATGTTCGACGCACTGCTGCAGCGCGACTACCAGTTGCTGCTGGGCATCTTTCTCGTCACGTCGGTAATGGTGGTGGTGTTCAACCTGCTGACCGACCTGCTCTACCGGATGATCGACCCGCGCATTGCGGCGGGCTCCCAGGAGGCCTCGGCATGAAGGCGTTCCTCAAGCGCTACATGCGCAACTACGGGGCTGTGGCCGGCCTGCTCGTGATGCTGGTGGTGGTCGCGATCGCCCTGGCCGCGCCCCTGCTTTATCCCGAATCGCCCTGGATGATGGTGGCCGAGCCCCTGATCAAGCCGTTCGCCGACCCGGCCTACCCGTTCGGCACCGACATGCTGGGCCGCGACATTACCGCCGGCCTGGTGTGGGGCGCGCGCGTCTCGCTGCTGGTGGGCCTGCTGTCGACCGGCGTGGCCTTGGTGTTCGGCATCGTGGTGGGCGCGGTGGCAGGCTATTGCGGCGGCCGCATCGACGACGCCCTGATGCGCTTCACCGAGTTTTTCCAGACCATTCCGCAGCTGGCCATGGCGGTCGTGCTGGTGGCGGTGCTGAGCCCCTCGGTGTATTCCATCATGGGCGCCATCGCCCTGGTGTCGTGGCCGCCGGCGGCGCGGCTGGTGCGTTCTGAATTCATGACGCTCAAGCAGCGCGAGTTCGTGCAGGCCGCCATCGTCATCGGCCAGACGCCCTCGCGCATCGTTTGCACGCAGATCCTGCCCAACGCCATGTCTCCCATCATCGTGTCGGCCTCGTTCATGGTGGCCACCGCCATCCTTACAGAGTCTTCGCTGTCGTTCCTGGGCCTGGGCGACCGCAACCTGATGAGCTGGGGCTTCATGATCGGCGCGGCTCGCACCATGATCCGCGAGGCGTGGTGGATGAGCGTCTGGCCCGGCGTGGCCATCCTGCTGACCGTGCTGGCCATCAACCTCATCGGCGAAGGCCTCAACGATGCCCTCAACCCCCAGCTGCGCAAGCGCGGCGAATAGGAGGCCACCATGGACGACAACACGCCCCTGCTGTCGGTGCGCAACCTGACCATCGCCCTGCCCGCCGGCGGAGACCGCCGCTATGCGGTACGCGACATTTCGTACGACGTGCGCGCCGGCGAAATTCTGTGCATCGTGGGCGAATCGGGTTCCGGAAAATCGATGAGCGCCAACGCCATCATGGGCCTGCTGCCTGACTACCTGGCGCCGCAGAGCGGCCAGATCCTGCTGCGCGGAGCCGACCTGCTGCAACAGGACGAAGCCCGCCTGCAATCGATGCGCGGCAAGGACATGGCCATGATCTTCCAGGAACCGCTGTCGGCGCTCAATCCGCTGATGACGGTAGGCGAGCAGATCGCCGAGGTCATGCGCGTGCACAACGCCTACCCCGGCGAGGCGCGCAACCGGCGCGTGCTCGAGCTGCTCGAGTTCGTCGGCCTGCCCGACCCTGCCACGCTGTACCACGTATACCCCTTCCGCCTGTCGGGCGGCCAGCGCCAGCGCGTCATGATCGCCATGGCCCTGGCGCTGGAGCCAGCGCTGCTGATCGCCGATGAGCCCACCACCGCACTGGACGTCACCACCCAGGCGCAGATTCTGGCGCTGATTGCCCGCATCCAGAAAGAGAAAGGCATGGGCGTCATGTTCGTCACCCATGACTTCGGCGTGGTGGCCGAGATCGCGCATCGCGTGGCGGTCATGGAGCGCGGCGAACTGGTCGAGCAAGGTCCGGCCGAACAAATACTGAATGCCCCGCAGCATCCGTACACCCGCCGCTTGATCGCCGCCGTGCCCCGGCGGCGCGCCGACGCGGGCAGCGCGTCCGATACGGCGGCGCCGGTGCTCGACGTGCGCAATCTCAGCAAGACCTACGTCACCGGGCGCGGCTGGCTTGGCCACAAGCGCGTGGTACGCGCGGTCGACGACGTCAGCTTCAGCGTGCGGCGTGGCCAGACGCTGGGCATCGTCGGAGAATCCGGTTCGGGCAAGTCCACCATAGGCAAATGCCTGCTCAAGCTCATCGGCATCAATGGCGGCCAGCTTATCTTCGACGGCCGTGACATTGCCGGGCTCAGCGAAAACCAGTTCCGGCCGCTGCGTAAAGATATCCAGATGATCTTCCAGGACCCGTTCGCCTCGCTCAACCCGCGCCACACCGTGGGCCGCATCATCAGCGACGGGCCGGTCGCCAGCGGACAGCCGCGCGCCCAGGCCGAGGCGCGCGCCCGCGAACTGCTGGACCTGGTCGGACTGGACGCCTCCGCGTTCGACCGCTACCCCAACCAGTTCTCGGGCGGCCAGCGCCAGCGCATCGGCATCGCGCGCGCCCTGGCGCTCGAGCCCAAGATACTGGTGGCCGACGAATCCGTTTCGGCGCTCGACGTCTCGGTGCAGGCCCAGGTGTTGCAACTGCTGCACCGGCTGCAGCAACAGCTGCAGATCGCGCTGATCTTCATCACCCACGACCTGCGAGTCGCCGCGCAGATATGCCATTCGGTGCTGGTGATGCACCAAGGCAAAGTGGTCGAGTACGGCAGTCCCGCCCAGATATTCGACCAGCCGCGCCACCCCTATACGCAGAAACTGATAGCGGCCGTGCCGGGGCAGCACTGGAACCCGCCGGCCGACCTGCAGCCGGAGCCCGCCGCATGAACAACGCCGACCTGACCCGCCGCAAAGACGCCGCCACGCCGCGCGGCGTGGGAGTCATGTGCAACTTCTATGCCGACCACGCCGACAACGCCGAATTGTGGGATATCGAGGGGCGCCGCTACATTGACTTCGCCAGCGGCATCGCGGTGCTCAACACCGGCCATCGCCATCCGCGCCTGGTCGACGCCATCGAAGCCCAGTTGCGGCGTTTTACTCACACCGCCTACCAGATCGTGCCGTATGCCAGCTACATCGAGCTGGCCGAGCAGATCAACCGGCTGGTGCCGGGCGACTTTCCCAAGAAAACCGCGCTGTTCACCACCGGCGCCGAGGCGGTCGAGAATGCCGTCAAGATCGCCCGCAGCGCCACCGGGCGTTCAGCGCTGATCGCGTTCAGCGCCGCGTTCCATGGCCGCACGCTGCTGGGCATGGCGCTCACCGGTAAGGTCGTCCCCTACAAGGCAGGTTTCGGGCCGTTTCCGGCGGACGTCTACCACGCGCCGTACCCCGACCCGACGCATGGCGTGTCGGTGGCCGACGCGCTGGCGGGCCTGCAGGCGCTCTTCAAGACCGATGTCGACCCGCGCCGCGTGGCCGCCATCGTCATCGAGCCGGTGCAGGGCGAGGGCGGCTTCAACATCTGCCCGCCCGAGTTCATGCAAACGCTGCGCGCGCTCTGCAACGAACACGGAATCCTGCTGATCGCCGACGAAGTCCAGACCGGCTTCGGGCGCACCGGCAAGATGTTCGCCATGGAGCACTACGGCGTCGCTGCCGACCTCACCGCCATGGCCAAGGGCCTGGCCGGCGGCATGCCCCTGTCGGCCGTATGCGGGCGCACCGAGATCATGGACGCGCCGCCCCCGGGCGGGCTCGGCGGCACCTACGCCGGCAACCCGCTGGCCGTCGCGGCGGCCCTGGAAGTCGTGCAACTGATGCAGGCCGACGACCTGCCCGCGCGGGGCGCGGCCCAAGGCGAACGATTGCAGCGTCACCTGGAAGCCCTGCGTCCGGGCGTGCCCGAACTGGCCGAGGTGCGCGGGCTGGGCGCCATGGTCGCGGCCGAATTCCGCCACCCCCATGACGACTCCCCGCATCCCGATTTCACGCGGCAGTTGCAGGCGCGCGCGCTCGAGAAAAACCTGCTGCTGCTGAGCTGCGGCGTCGACGGCAACGTAATCCGCTTCTTGTTCCCGCTGACCATCGCCGACGACACCATGAGCGAGGCCATGGATATCCTGGCCCAGGTCCTGACCGCTTGATCCCCGCACACGACAAGGAGACAACCCGATGAACCGCCCCGGCGCAGTGCCCACGGTGCAAATCGACAACGAACATGTCAGGGTGACCGAATGGCGGTTCCCGCCCGGCGGCGAAACCGGCTGGCACCGTCACGGCATGCCCTACGTGGTAGTGCCGCAGACCACCGGGCCGCTGCTGCTCGAAACCCCCGACGGCCAGGTGACCAGCGACCTGCGCACCGGCATTTCGTATTTCCGTCCGCTGGGCGTCGAACACAATGTCGTCAACCCGAACGACACCGAATTCGTCTTCGTGGAAATCGAGCTCAAGCAAGCTTAAGCGGAGATACCTCATGAAGGCGTTTTTTTGCGAACAGCAGATGCTGCACCAGCCGCGGCAGTTCATGCGCCTGGGCCGCCTGTGCGCCCCCACCGATACGCCGGCGCGAGCCCAGGCCCTGCAGACGGTGCTGGCCGCCCGCGGCGTGTCGGTGGAAGCGCCGCCCGATTACGGCCGCGGCCCGCTGCACGGCGTGCATAGCCCCGACTACCTCGATTTTCTCGAGCATGCCTATCCGCGTTGGCAGGCCCTGCGCGCCAGCGGCATGGACCCCGGCGACGAGGTGCTGCCCAACCTGGCGCCCTACTACAGCGGCCGGCTCGAACACGCGGAACGCGGCCCCTGCCCGTCCGGTTCGGTGGTGGCGCAGGCGGGCTATTATCTGGGCGACCTGTCATGTCCCATCGGCCCCCACACCTGGCGCTCGGCGCTGCGCTCCACCCACAGCGCCGTGGCCGCCGCCGACTGGGTCGCGCAGAACCAGGGCGTGGCTTACGCGCTGTGCCGGCCTTCGGGCCACCACGCGCACCGCGACCGGGCGGGCGGTTTCTGCTACCTGAACAGCAGCGCCGCCGCGGCCCAGCGCCTGCTGCAAACCTACGGCAAGATCGCCATCCTGGACGTCGACGCCCATCACGGCGACGGCACGCAGCAGATCTTCTATCAGCGCCCCGACGTCATGACCCTGTCGCTGCACGCCGACCCCGTCGGATACTACCCGTTCTACACCGGGCACGCCCACGAGCGCGGCTACGGCAGCGGCCATGGCTACAACCTCAACTTCCCGCTGGCGCACGGCGCGGACGACGAGGCCTTCCTGGACGCCCTGGACAACGCCCTGGTGGCGTTGCGCGACTACCGCCCGCGCGCGTTGGTGCTCCCGCTGGGTTTCGACACCTACAAAGACGACCCCATCAGCGTGCTGGGGCTCGATATCGACGCCTACCGGCATATCGGCGAACGCATCAACGGATTGGGGCTGCCCACCGTGGTCGTGCAGGAAGGCGGCTACCTGGTCGACGCCATCGGCCCGGCGCTGGATGCGTTCCTGCAGGGCATGGCCCAAACGGTGGCGCACTAAGACCTGTTCCTCTCAAAGGACTCGCCCATGAGCCGGCAAACGCATGACTCGCACGGCGCGACGCACGAGCGCGGCGCAGCCATGGCAAGCATTCGCGACGCGGGCGGAAACACGATTGCCGGCGCGGCCGCGATGCCGGCCGGAGTCGGCATCGCGCTGTACCTGGCGGCGCTGGTGCTGTTCGCCAGTTTCGACGCCGCCGTCAAGCACCTGGTAACGGTGTATCCGGCGCCATTCCTGAACGTCATGCGCTACCTGTCGGTGGCCACCATCGCCGTGGGACTGGTGTTGCGCCATGGGCTGCCGCGCCTGTCGGCCACGCCCGCCAAAGGCCTGTTGCTGTTGCGCGGACTGATGCTGGGTACCGTGGGCACCTGCTTCATGACGGCCCTGATCTGGATGCCTCTGTCGGAAGCCACCGCCATTTATTTCACGTCGCCGCTGATTGTCGTCGCCCTCTCGCCCTGGTTGCTGCGCGAGCGCATCGGCGCCCGCCAGTGGTCGGCGGTGGCGCTGGGCTGTGCCGGCATGCTGCTGATCGTGCGGCCGGGCGGCAGCCTGCCCTGGCTGGGCACGGCGCTGATGGCGATTTCGGCAGTCAGCTATGCGCTGTTCCAGGTGCTGACCCGAAAATTGTCGGGCCGCGTGCCCAGCCATGTGCAATACGGCTACACCGCCCTGGTCTGCCTGATCGTCACCGCGCTGCCGGCGCCGTTCTTCCTGCCCGACCCGTGGCCGGACGCTCGCGACTGGGCCGCCATCGTGCTGCTGGGCGTCACCAATGGGCTGGGCCAGATACTGCTGATTGCCGCCTTTCGCCGCGTGCCCGCCTCGACGCTGGCGCCATTCAATTACTGCCAATTGCTGATGGCGGTGGCTTACAGCACCTTCGTGTTCGCCCGTCCGCCCGACATGCTGGCCATGTCGGGCATGGCGCTCATCGTGGCGGCCGGCCTGTCGCTGGCCACCGCCCGCGGGCCGGCGGCGCTTGATGGCGCGCGCTAGACAATGCGTGAATACTGCGCCTGGGTGCGGCGTTCGCGCAGGTGCCGGTCAAAGACCATGGCGACCGCGCGCACGAAATACCAGCCCAGGTCGCTGACCTGCAGCCCGTTGGGCCGGCAGTGCACCAGCCCCATGCCGGCCAGGCTTTGCAAAGCCTGCAGCTCTTCGGCGAAATAGCTTTCGAACGCAATGCCGTGCGCCTGTTCGATGGCGCGAAAATCCAGCCCGCCCTGGCACATGATGGCCATGATGACGTCGCGGCGCAGCAGGTCGTCGGCGCTCATGGCCAGGCCGCGCTCGACCGCGAACTCGCCCTGCTCGATACACGCGTAATAGTCGTCCAGCGTCTTGGCGTTCTGGCTGTAGGTGGCGCCCACGCGCCCGATGGCCGACACGCCCAGCGCGATCAGGTCGCGGTCGGGCTGGGTGCTGTAGCCCTGGAAATTGCGATGCAGCCGCCCCGCCCGCTTGGCCTGCGCCAGCGCATCGTCGTGCAGCGCGAAGTGGTCCATGCCGATGTAGTCGTAGCCGGCTTCCAGGAAGCGCGCGATGGCCGAGCCCAGCAGGGCCACGCGCGTCTCGCCGTCGGGCAGCTCGGCAGGCAGAATGCGCCGCTGCGCCTTGAAGCGTTCGGGCAGATGCGCATATCCGTACAGGGCGATGCGGTCGGGCCGCAGGCCGCATACCTGTTCCAGCGTGCGCGCGAATGACTCGGCGGTTTGCAGGGGCAGGCCGTAGATCAGGTCCATGTTGACCGACGCGTAGCCCAATTCCCGCGCGCTGTGCATCAGGTCGCGCACGCTTTCATACGACTGTATGCGATGCACGGCGCGCTGCACGGCGGGGTCGAAATCCTGTACACCCAGGCTCAGGCGGTTGAAACCCAGGCCGGCCAGATGCGCCAGGCGCTCGGCCGTGGCGGTGCGCGGATCGACTTCGACCGAAATTTCGGCGTCGGGCAGCAGGTGGAAATGGCTGCGCAGGGCCGCCATCAGGCCGTCGAGCTCGGCATCGGACAGAAACGTGGGCGTGCCCCCGCCAAAGTGCAGTTGCGATACCGGCTGGCCACGGCCCACCAGTTCGCTGTGCAGAGCCATTTCGCGCTGCAGGGCATCCAGGTAGCGCGCCGCGCGCTCGTGATGGCGCGTGATGACCTTGTTACAAGCGCAGTAGTAGCACAGCGACTCGCAGAAAGGGATGTGCACGTACAACGACAGCGCGCCGCGCGCGTCCGCCTCTTGCGCGCGACAGGACAGCGCCTGCCGATACTGGTCGGGCCCGAAACAGGTGTCGTAGCGGTCTGCGGTGGGATAGGAGGTATAGCGAGGGCCGTTCTTGTCGAGCCGGGCCAGGATGTCGCGCGAGAATGAAGGCGGGGATTGCATGAATCGATTATGCAAAGCCGGCCCGGCCAGCATGTTGATTATTCGCAAATAAACCGCAGATGAGCCGAGCGATTGCGCTGTATCAAGCAGCCGGCATTGGGGGTGGCGATCGGCTTTCTACCCACAGCATGTAGTAGTAGCCTACCCGGACCAACACTACATGAAGTATCCACCCATGATGCCCGAACAAATCCTCAAGCGCGACGGCCGGGTCGTCGCCTTCGACGGCGCCAAGATCGTCCATGCCATTGCCGCCGCCGGCCAGGCCACCGGCGAAGTCGACGCCGCAGCCGCCGAAATACTGGGCGCGCGCGTGGTCGCGCGCCTTGCCGGGCACCTTTGCCCAGGCATCGAAACCATCCAGAACCTGGTCGAAGAAGCCCTGGTCGAAGCCGGCTGCTGGCACACGGCGCGCGCCTATATCGTGTACCGCGAACGCCACGCCCGCCTGCGCTCGTTGCAGCATACGCTGGTCGACGTCGAAAGCTCCATGGAAGAATACCTCGACCAGCGCGACTGGCGCGTCAACGCCAACGCCAACCAGGGCTACAGCCTGGGCGGCCTGATCCTGAACGTGGCCGGCAAGGTCACCGCCAACTACTGGCTGTCGCACGTCTATAGCCCTGCCGCGGGCAAGGCGCACCGCGACGGCGACATCCACATCCACGATCTCGACATGCTCAGCGGCTACTGCGCCGGCTGGTCGCTGCGTCAATTGCTCACCGAGGGCTTCAACGGCATCCCGGGCAAGGTCGAAGCCACGCCGCCGCGCCATATGTCCGCCGCCATCGGCCAGATCGTCAACTTCCTGGGCACCCTGCAAAACGAATGGGCCGGCGCCCAGGCGTTCAGCTCGTTCGACACCTACATGGCGCCGTTCGTGCGTTGCGACAATATGTCGTACGCCGAGGTCAAGCAGGCCATGCAGGAACTCATCTACAACCTCAACGTGCCCAGCCGCTGGGGCACGCAGACGCCCTTCACCAATCTCACGTTCGACCTCACCTGCCCGGCCGACCTGCGCGAGCAGATTCCTTATATCGGCGGCCGCGAAATGCCGTTCAGCTACGGCGAGCTGCAGGCCGAAATGGACATGATCAACCGCGCCTACATCGAAGTCATGATGGCGGGCGATGCCAAGGGCCGGGTGTTCACGTTCCCCATTCCCACCTACAACATCACGGCCGACTTCGACTGGAATCACCCCAACACCGAACTGCTGTTCGACATGACCGCCAAGTACGGCCTGCCGTACTTCCAGAACTTCCTGAACTCCGATCTCGAGCCTCACATGGTGCGCTCGATGTGCTGCCGGCTGCAGCTCGACCTGCGCGAACTGCTCAAGCGCGGCAACGGTCTGTTCGGCTCGGCCGAACAGACCGGCTCCGTGGGCGTGGTCACGGTCAACTGCGCGCGCCTGGGCTACCAGCATGCCGGCAACGAAGCCGCGCTGTTCCAGCGCCTGGACTCCCTGTTGGAACTGGGCCGCGACGTCCTCGAGGTCAAGCGCAAGGTCGTTCAGCGCTACATCGACCAGGGCCTGTACCCCTACACCCGGCGCTATCTGGGCACGCTGCGCAATCACTTCAGCACGCTGGGCGTGAACGGCATCAACGAAATGGTGCGCAACTTCAGCGGCGACGCCTACGACATCACCGCGCCCCAGGGGCACGCCCTGGCCGTGCGCCTGCTCGACCACGTGCGGTCGCGCATGACCGAATTCCAGGAAACCACCGGGCACCTTTACAACCTCGAAGCCACGCCGGCCGAAGGCACCACGTACCGCTTCGCCCGTGAAGACCGCAAACGCTGGCCCGACATCCTGCAGGCAGGCACCGAGGCCCAGCCCTACTACACCAATTCCAGCCAACTGCCGGTGGGCCACACCGACGACCCCTTCCTGGCCCTGGCCATGCAGGAAACCCTGCAAAGCAAGTACACCGGCGGCACGGTGCTGCACCTGTACATGAACGAGGCCATCACCTCGGCCACCGCCTGCCGCCAGCTGGTGCGCCGCGCGCTCGAAAACTTCCGGTTGCCCTATATCACGGTCACCCCGACGTTCTCCATCTGCCCCACGCACGGATACCTGTCCGGCCGGCACGAGTTCTGCCCCAAATGCGATGCCGAGCTGCTCTCCCGACAGCAGGCATGCAACCACGGCTAGGCGCTTGCGCGCCGGCACCCAGGGCCAGGCATCGCCCGGCCCGCTTCCTTTCACCCAGGAGCACTCATGCAAACCCTGACTTCAGCCTCTACCTCCCAAGCCACCCCGGTCCTCGACGACAGCCAGCGCGTGCGTTGCGAAATCTGGACGCGCGTCATGGGCTATCACCGGCCGGTTACCTCATTCAATATCGGCAAGCAGGGCGAATTCAATGAACGCCGCTTCTTCTCCGAGCAGCGCGTTGCCTGACGCCCACGAAACGGCCCTGCAATGGGTCACGGCGCCGGCGGCCCTGTCGTCGGTGCCGCGCGGCGAGCCGTCCATAGGCGGCATCGTGCCCTATTCCAGCGTCGACTGGCCCGGCATGCTGGCCTGCGTGGTCTTCATCGCCGGCTGCCCCTGGCGCTGCAGCTACTGCCACAATCCGCATCTGCAAGTGCGCGGCGGCCACTACGATTGGAAAGCCGTGCTCGAATTCCTGAACGGCCGCCAGGGCCTGCTCGACGCGGTCGTCTTCTCGGGCGGCGAGCCGCTCAGCGAACCCCGGCTGCCGCAAATGGTGCGAGCCGTGCGGACCCTTGGCTTCCGTGTCGCGCTGCATACGGCAGGCATCTACCCGTCGCGCTTGCAAGACCTGCTGCCCAGCCTGGACTGGGTCGGCTTCGACGTCAAGGCCGACGCCGCGGCCCACGACGCCCTTACCGGCCGCGCCGGTACCTACGCGGCTACCCAGGCCTGCCTCGACTCGCTGCTGGCCAGCCACATCGAGTTCGAATGCCGCACCACCTGGAGCCCCCGCTGGTTGGCCGAACCCGCCCTGCTCGACCTGGCGCGCGATCTCGCCCGTCGCGGCGTGCGCCACTACGCGGTGCAGAATCACCGCGCCTCGCCCGGCGCCGCGCCATCCGCCACGCTCAGCGCGGGGGCCCTGGACGAACTCCGGGCGCTTTTTCCCCACTTCGCCTATCGCTAAATGCATTGATATCGCGCAATACACAGCAAGGCCTCTTAGCCTACCGTTGCGTTATTGCCCAAACTAGGGATTCTGTATCCATGTGGTTCAAAACACTGACTCTCGCCGGCCGTGAGCTGCTACCCATCGTCCAAGGCGGCATGGGGGTGGGCGTCTCGGCGCACCGCTTGGCCGGCGCAGTCGCAAACGAGAACGCCATCGGCACCATCGCCAGCGTCGACCTGCGCCACCACCACCCCGACCTGGTCGAAAAAACCATCAAATGCCGTGACCGGGCGGCCATCGACCAGGCCAACTGCGTGGCGCTCGACCGCGAAATCCAGGCCGCTCGCCAGTTGTCCAACGGCCGCGGCCTGATCGCCGTCAACGTCATGAAAGCCGTGCGCGATCACGCCGCGCTGGTGAAACAGGCCTGCGAAAGCGGCGCCGATGCCATCGTCATGGGCGCCGGCCTGCCGCTCGACCTCCCCGACATGACCGCCGAACACGACAAGGTCGCGCTCATTCCCATTCTGTCCGAAGCCCGCGGGGTCGCGGTCGTGCTCAAGAAGTGGCTCAAAAAGGGCCGGCTGGCCTCGGCCGTGGTCATCGAACACCCGGCTCACGCCGGCGGCCACCTGGGCGCCACCAAATTGTCCGAACTGCGCGACGAGCGCTTCAGCTTCGGCCGGGTGCTGGCCGAATGCCGCGCCCTGTTCGACGAACTCGGCCTGAACCGCGACGCGCCCAAGCTCATTGTGGCCGGCGGCGTGGGCAGCCACGAAAAGGTCAAGCACTGGCTCACCCATGGAGCCGACGCCGTGCAAGTGGGCACCGCCTTTGCCGTCACCGAAGAAGGCGACGCGCATCGCAATTTCAAGCAGGTCCTCATCGACGCCGATCCTGCCCAGCTCAAGGAATTCATCAGCGTGGCTGGCCTGCCCGCGCGTGCAGTGGCCACCCCCTGGCTCGTGCGCTACCTTCGCCAGGAAAAACGCCTGCAGGATAACGCCCGCCCCGATCCGCGCCGCTGCACCCAGCGCATGGACTGCCTTTCCCAATGCGGATTGCGCGACGGCCTGGCTCGTTTCGGGCAGTTCTGCATCGACCTGAAACTGGCTGCCGCAGTGCGTGGCGAGGTCGACAAGGGCCTGTTCTTCCGTGGCGCCTCGAAACTTCCGTTCGGCGACGCTATTCGCCCTGTGCGCGAACTCATCGACTACCTGCTTAACGGCGTCATGCCAGCCAGCGAACAAGAAGCGCCTGCCGGGCACTCTGCCGCCGCGCTTATCTGAAGCCCATCTGAAATATTGATGCAAACTCGCCGCCGCCCTGTCTGGCGGCGGCCGCAAGCTAGCTTTGTGCGTCGAGGTCGGCCTCGGCGGCCAACTGCACCGCAACGGTGGACACAACCTCCCAGGCCGCCGCCCGCTCGGCTTCGGTGCTGTCTTGGTGGTAACGCTTGGTGGCGCCATACTGGTTCAACACCATATGGCGGGTTGGCTCCACGCCGGCCTTGGCCAGGCACGCACGGGTGCACGCCAGCACGCAGCCGTCCAGCGCCAGTATGGGCCGGCCGCTGCGGGCTCGCTTCACCAGCATGGGCACGCCACCGCCCACGCCGCTGATGCACGACATCTCTGCCTTGCCTTCATGATCCAACCGTACGGCCAGATAATTGGCCAGTTGCGCCACGCTGGAACAACCCGAGCACGAATAAACCAGCGGCAAGGTAGGGTCAGGGGTTCCCATGGCGTCAGGCCGCCCCGCCCACGCGCCGCAGCCAGCCGGGCCGCTCGGTGGCATCCAGCCAGTTCTTTACGATAAGCCCCAGTTCGGTGTCTCCGGCAATGCGCAGGCGGCGCTGGAAGAACAAGGTGTCGGCGTCTGAGGTGCCTCTCGCCAGCGCGGCGAAATCGCCCAGCGAAGCGCCCAGTTCAAGATCGACCTCGGAAGCCCACAAGGGCCGGAAGCGGCCTTGCCGGCAGGTGAAGCAACTGCGCAGGCCCAGGTCTTCGATCTTGATGGCGAAGCGCTTACCCTCGATTTCCGCGGGGGGCTGCAGCCATTTGAAATGGCGGGCGATTTCCAGGCCCAGCGCGAAATGCGCCGACACCAGGGGCGCCGGCAACAGGCGGTCGAGACGCGAGAGCATGGCGGTAAGGCGGTTCATGAGAGATTTTCCAGGTAATCGATGCCGGCGCGGCCGTGCCAATAACCGTTACAGCGGTCTATGCCCTCGGGCGGCGCGACAGGTTGCAACGGCAGGCCCCGGCGTATTTGGTCCAGTGCGGCCACGGCCTGCAGGGTGTTCTGCGATTGCGGGCTGACACGCAGCACCTCGACGCCCATGGCCGCCAGTTCGCCGGCCTGGTCAAGAAGATCCAGGCATGCGGCCGATTGGGTCTGGATACCGTTGAAGGCCAGGAACGGCTGGCCTTCGCGTGTCTGCACCGGCAGGCCGTCGGGATACTCGATACAGCGGAACTCGCAGGCGTCTTTTTTCAAGCGGAAATGACGCGCGGTGAAACAGCGCGCTGAAAATGCCAGCGGCAAGCGGCCCCATACCATGACCTCGGCCTGCAGGCCGGTGGGCCGTTCCTGTAGCAGGGCGCGCAGTGTGTCGCGGTCCAACTCGACCGGCACCACGACACGCATGGCGCCTTGCGTTGCCAGCCAGGCCAGGGTGTCGCCGTGGTAGGCGTTGATGTGCGGACCCGCGACGAACTGGCGCCCCTTCAGATGGCGCAACGCGCCGATTTCGCCGGCTTCGAGCAGGAAGTCGTCGTTGTCGCACAGGCGCCGCAACGCGTGCGCGTCGGCGCTGGTTTCGATGAGAGTCTGGCTGGACAGCACGACCGTCTTGCCGGCATCGCGCAAGGCGCGGGCGAGATCCAGCCAATCCGCGGCGCGCATTTCATGGCGGCGGCTGCAAACGGTTTCACCGATGTAAACAATATCGACCGGGCTGTCGATGGCCGCGGCGTAGAAGTCCAGCACTGTGCGCCGGGGCCAGTAGTACAGCAGCGGGCCCAGTGAAATCTGATAAGGCATGGGAATTATTTCCAGGGACGATCAAAAGCGCCTTGCGTGACTTGGGCCCCTTCGGCGTGGCGCGCCAGCGCGGTCAGCCAGTCGGGCTTGACGGAATAGCGCGCCGCGTCGGCCTGCACGGCATCCAGCGCGGCGCGCAACGTGGCGACCACCTGGCCGACGTATGCAGGGCTGCGCTGGCGCCCTTCGATCTTGATGGCCGACACGCCCATGGCATGGATGGCGGGCAGCAGCCCCAGAGCGTTGAGGCTGGCGGGCTCTTCGATGGCGTAGTCGGCCTGGCCTTCGACGTCGAAGCGGCCTTTGCACAAAGTGGGATATGCAGCCGGCTCGCCCTCGGCATAGCGATCGATGAGAATGCCGTTCAGGCGGGCATCCAGGCCGCTGTCGGTCTCGTACCAACGCACCGCATGAGCCGGCGAGCACACGCCCTTGTTGTTGGGCGAATCGCCCGTGGCATATGACGACAGCAGGCAACGGCCTTCTGCCATGACGCACAGGCTGCCGAAACCGAAGACTTCGATTTCGACCGAAGTCTGCCCACAGATCTTGCCGATTTCGGTCATGGTGAGCACCCGCGGCAGCACCACGCGGCTGATGCCGAATTGCTCGCGCATCAGTTCGATGGCGTCGGCGTGCGTGGCCGAACCTTGCACCGACATGTGCAGGCGCAGGTCCGGGTAGCGGTCGCGGGTATAGGCCATGAGGCCGGGGTCGGCCATGATGACGGCGTCGGCCTGCAGGGCGTGGGCCGCGTCGACGGCGGCGCGCCATTCCTGGGTGCGGCCCGCCTGTGGGAAAGTATTGATGGCGAACAGCACGCGCCGTCCCATGGAGTGGGCCAGGTCGACGCCGGCGCGGACATCGGCTTCGGTGAAATTCAGGCCGGCGAAATTGCGTGCGTTCGTGGCATTTTTCAGGCCCAGGTACACGGCATCGGCGCCGGCGTTCAAGGCAGCTTTCAGGGCGGCCAGGCTACCGGCCGGAGCCACCAAATCTAGAGCAGAGGTGCGCGTTTCCATGCGGCAGTGTAGGAGTCAGTCCTACACTTTCGCCTTGTCTCAGATCAAGGCCGGCCGGCCGCTCCTGCTGCATGAGCAGCAGGCCGAAACACCCTGGGTCCTAGTAGCCGCGGTCGCGCGCGACCATGCCCGTGAGCGGCTCGCCGCGCATGAAGCGGCTGATCTTGTCCGCCACCTGCGCGATCGTCTCGCGCCGCAGGCTGAGCGCCGCCACATGGGGCGTGACGGTAATCCGCGGATGGTTCCAGAACGGGTGCCCGGCTGCCAGCGGCTCCTGGCGGAACACATCCAGGGTAGCGCCGTGCATATGGCCGGATTCGAGCAGGGCCAGGAGGTCTTCCTCGACCAGGTGCTCGCCACGCCCCATGTTTATCAGATAAGACTGCGGCAGCAATTGTTGCAGAGTATCGTGGCGCAGGATGTCGCGGGTTTCGTCAGTCAGCGGCAAGGTATTGATCAGCACGCGGGTGCGCGCCAGAAACGCGGGCAGTCGCTCGAGCCCGGCGTAGCCCTGCACGCCCGCCGGCACCTTGCCGCTGCGCGACCACCCTGCCACGGGGTAATCGAGCCCCGCCAGCGTCTGCGCCACCCGGGTGCCCATTACACCAGTGCCCAGGACGCCGATGGGCCACTGGGTGCGATCGAGCTCCGGCAGGGGTTGCCAGACCCCCGCCCGCTGCTGCGCCGCATAGTCGTCCAGTTGCCGGCTGGCGCGCACCACGGCCCACACGGCGTATTCGGCCATCTGCACGGCCATGCCGGCATCTTCCAGCCGCACAATGGGCAGGCCGGCAGGCAGCGTGGGCAGCTTGAACAAGGCGTCCACGCCAGCGCCCAGGTTGAACACCGCGCGCAACTTGCGCTCGCGCTCGAACAACTCGGCCGGAGGCCCCCATACCACCGCGATGTCGGCGTCCAGCACGGGCAGGTCGGGCCGCCACAAGACGACCTCGGCGCCAGGCAACGCCGCCGCGAGCGGGTCGATCCATTCGTGAGGCGTGATTTCGTGGCTGGAGGCAAAGACGATTTTCATGGCGGATGCGGTCGGGTCTGGAGAAATGAATGCGGCGGGGCAGCAAGGGAGCAGCCGCCTGCCGCGCCCTGATGATGATATAACAAGCTGATCCAGCGGCCGGCGCATTGCCCAGCCCACTTTCCAGACCATGCTCATGACCACACTGAACGACACCCAGCTGCGCGACGTGCAGTACCAATTGCACCCTTATACCAATGCCGTCGTGCACCAGCGCACCGGCCCCATCGTGATCGAACGCGGCGAAGGCGTGTACGTATATGACGACCAGGGCCGCCGGTACCTGGAAGGCATGGCCGGCCTGTGGAGCGTGGCGGTCGGCTTCGGCGAGCAGCGGCTGGTCGAGGCGGCCACGCGACAGTTGCAGAAGCTGCCGTACTACCACACGTTCACGCACAAGTCGCATGCCCCGGCCATCGAGCTGGCCGAGCGCCTGATCGGCTACACCGAAGGACGCATGGCCAAAGCCTTTTTCACCAATTCCGGCTCGGAAGCCAACGACACCGTCATCAAGCTGGTGTGGTACTACAACAATGCGCTGGGCCGCCCCGACAAGAAAAAGATCATCGCGCGCCAGCGCGGCTATCACGGCGTGACCGTGGCGTCGGCCAGCCTGACCGGTCTGGCCGGCAACCACAAAGATTTCGACCTGCCGCTGCCACGCATGTTGCACACGGCGTGCCCGCACCACTATCGCAATGCCCCGCCGGGCGAATCCGAAGAAGACTACGCCACGCGCCTGGCCGCAGAGCTCGAAGCCCTAATCCTGCGCGAGGGACCGGATACCATCGCCGCCTTCATTGGCGAGCCGGTAATGGGCGCTGGCGGCGTGATCGTGCCGCCGCGTACCTATTGGCAGAAGATCCAGGCGGTATGCCGCAAATACGACGTGCTGGTCATTGCCGACGAGGTCATCACCGGTTTCGGGCGCCTGGGCCAGCGCTTTGGCAGCGACGTGCTCGGCATCGAGCCCGACATCATGGTGCTGTCCAAGCAGATCACCTCATCGTACCAACCGCTGGGCGCGGTGCTGATGAACGCCAAGGTGACCGACGCCGTTGCAGCCCACAGCGGACAACTGGGCACCTTCGGGCACGGCTATACCGCCAGCGGCCATCCGGTGGCCACTGCCGTGGCGCTGGAGAACCTGAACATCATCGACGAGCGCGGCCTGATCGAACATGCCGCCGAAATGGGCGAATTGCTGCAGCAGGAGCTGCGCGCCCTGGCCGACCACCCGCTGGTAGGCGAAGTGCGTGGCCTGGGCCTGATCGCCGGCGTCGAACTGGTGGCCGACAAGGCCAGCCGCCGTCCGTTCGACCCGCTGGGCAAGGCCGGCGCGCATGCGTACGAACGGGCGCACGCGCACGGCCTGATCGTGCGCGGCATCCAGGACACGGTGGCCTTCTGCCCGCCGCTCATCATCGAGGCCGCGCAGGTGCGCGACATGGTGCAGCGCTTCGCAGCCACGCTGGAGGACGTCAGCGCCTTTGTGGCTTGACGCTAGCCACGCGCGGCTAGCGCCGCCGCGAACCCAGCAGCGAGCCGAGCACGCCCCGCACCAGTTGGCGCGCCAGCGTGCGGGCCGTGCTCTTGACCACCGACTGCACTACCCCGTCGCGCCGGCCGCCACGAGGCCCGGTGGAGCCGAACAGCACATCGTTCAGCCCGTCCATCAGGCCGCCTGCATCGCCGGCGCCGGCTTTGCCCCGGGACGGGCCGGCCGGGTCTTGCGGGTGTCCGGCCGGCGCCCCGGCAGCCGACGCCTCCGCACTGGCGCGGGCATTCAGCACCTCGTAGGCCGACTCGCGGTCCACTGTCTGGGCATATTTGGCCACCATGGCGGCATCCTGCAGCGCCTTGCGCTCGGCGTCGGTGGCGGGGCCGATGCGGCTGCCCGGCGGCATGATCCACGCCCGTTCGGTGGGCGACGGCCGGCCCTTGGCGTCCAGCAGCGACACCAGCGCCTCGCCCACCCCCAGTTCAGTGATGGCGGCCTCGATGTCAAGGCCGGGATTGGGCCGCATGGTCTGCGCGGCCGTCTTCACGGCCTTCTGGTCGCGTGGCGTGAATGCCCGCAGCGCGTGCTGGACACGGTTGCCCAGCTGGCCCAGCACCGAGTCGGGAATATCCAGGGGGTTCTGGGTCACGAAATACACCCCGACCCCCTTGGAGCGCACCAACCGGACCACCTGCTCGATCTTGTCCAGCAAGGCCTTGGGCGCATCGTCGAACAACAGGTGCGCCTCATCGAAGAAAAACACCAGCTTGGGCTGGTCGCGGTCGCCGACTTCGGGCAGTTTTTCGTACAGATCCGCCAGTAGCCACAGCAGGAACACCCCATACAGCCGCGGCGACTGCATCAGCTTGTCGGCCGCCAGGATGTTGACGATGCCCCTGCCCTGCGCATCGGTACGCATCAGGTCGTTGACATCGAGCATCGGCTCGCCAAAGAACTGCTGGGCGCCCTGCGACTCCAGGGTCAGCAGGCTGCGCTGGATGGCGCCGACGGACGCCGACGACACATTGCCGTAGCGGGTCTTGAGCTCGGCGGCGCGGTCGGCCACGTTCTGCAACATGGCGCGCAGGTCTTTCAGGTCGAGCAGCAGTTGGCCTTCATCGTCGGCCACGCGGAACACCAGCGTCAACACCCCTTCCTGGGTGTCGTTGAGTTCGAGCATGCGCGACAGTAGCAAGGGCCCCATGTCGGACACGGTGGCCCGCACGGACAGCCCCAGCTCGCCAAATACATCCCACAGCACGGCCGGGCTGGCGCCCCACGCCGGCTCGGGCAGGCCCAGCGCCTTCAGCCGCTCTTGCAGCTTGGGCGTGGCGGCCCCAGCCTGGGAAATACCGGTAAGGTCGCCCTTGACGTCCGCCATGAATACGGGGGTACCAATGCGCGAGAACGCCTCGGCCAGCACTTGTAACGTAACGGTTTTGCCCGTGCCGGTCGCGCCGGTGATGCAGCCGTGGCGGTTGGCCAGCGCCGGCAGCAGGGCCAGCTGGACCTTGGCGTTCTGGGCAACGATGATGGGATCGGGCATGGCAGCTCTCCGGGCGGCGCAAAATTGGTGCCACAAGTGTATTGCGTGAGCCGCCGATTGTGGGCCTCGATTGCCACAATCGCCAACCCGGCCCGCCATCCACGGTAAAATGCCGCTTTTGCCTATATCACCTTCTGGGACATCATGGCCGGACACAGCAAATGGGCCAATATCCAGCACCGCAAGGGTCGTCAGGACGCCAAGCGGGGCAAGCTCTGGACCAAAATCATTCGTGAGATCACCGTCGCGGCGCGGGCCGGCGGCCCCGACCCGGACAGCAATCCGCGGTTGCGCATGGCCTGGGATAAGGCCACCGACGCCAACATGCCGAAAGACAACATCCAGCGCGCCATCCAGCGCGGCGCGGGCGGGGCTGATGGCGCCAACTATGAAGAAGTCCGCTACGAAGGCTACGGCATCGGCGGCGCCGCGGTCATTGTCGATTGCATGACCGACAATCGTACCCGCACGGTGGCCGAGGTACGGCATGCATTCGCCAAGAACGGCGGCAACCTGGGGCAGGAAGGCTCGGTGGCCTTCATGTTCAAGCACTGCGGCCAATTCGTGTTCGCGCCCGGCACCGCCGAAGACGTCGTCATGGAAGCCGCGCTGGAAGCCGGCGCCGAAGACGTCACCACCGACGACGAAGGCGTCATCGAAGTCATCTGCGCGCCCGCCGACTACGCCGCGGTACGCCAGGCATTCGAAGCGGCCGGCCTGAAGGCCGAGGTCGAGGGCATCATCATGAAGCCCCAGAACGAAACCGAACTCACTGGCGAAGACGCCGTGAAAATGCAGAAACTGCTCGACGCCCTCGAAGGCCTGGACGACGTGCAGGAAGTCTATACCACCGTCGTCTTCGACGAAGCGCAATGATCCCCACGGCACGGCGATTTCGCCGTGCCGGCCCCTCGTGCCTTGCCTGCCGCGGCGCCCTGCCATGGCTACTTTAAGAAGCAACTGAACCGAACATGAAACTCCTGGTAATCGGCTCCGGCGGCCGCGAACACGCCCTGGCCTGGCGCCTGGCCCGCTCCCCCCGCGTCCACAAAGTCTATGTGGCGCCGGGCAACGGCGGCACCGAAGAAGGCGATCTGCTGCAAAACGTGCCGCTCACCAGCGCTGAAGAACTGGCCGATTTCGTCGTGCGCGAGGGCGTGTCTCTTACCGTCGTGGGCCCCGAGGCGCCCCTGGCCGCCGGCGTGGTTGATGTGTTCCGCGCGCGCGGCCTGAAAATCTTCGGCCCCACCCGGGCGGCCGCACAGCTCGAGAGCTCGAAAGACTACGCCAAGGCCTTCATGGTGCGCCACGGCATCCCGACCGCGCGCTACGAAACCTTCACCGACCCGACCAAGGCGCATGCCTACATCGACGAGCAGGGCGCGCCCATCGTCATCAAGGCCGATGGCCTGGCCGCCGGCAAGGGCGTCGTGGTAGCCGCCGACCTCGAACAGGCGCACGCCGCCGTCGACGCCATGCTGGGCGATGGCAGCCTGGGGCAGGCCGGCGCGCGCGTCGTCATCGAAGAATGCCTGGTAGGCGAAGAAGCCAGCTTCATCGTCATGGTCGACGGCCGCAACGTGCTGGCGCTGGCCACCAGCCAAGACCACAAGCGCCTGCTCGATGGCGACGCCGGCCCCAACACCGGGGGCATGGGCGCCTATTCGCCTGCGCCGATCATCACGCCCGAACTCCACCACCGCATCATGCGCGAGATCATCCTGCCCACCGTGCAGGGCATGGCGCGCGATGGCATTCCGTATACGGGTTTCTTGTATGCCGGCCTCATGATCGCGCCTGGCGACGATCCCGACCGCGCCATCAAGACGCTGGAATTCAACTGCCGCATGGGCGACCCTGAAACCCAGCCCATCATGATGCGGGTCAAGAGCGATCTCCTCGACGCCCTGGAACACGCCGTCGAAGGCACGCTCGACCAGGCCGACATTGTCTGGGACCGCCGCACGGCGCTGGGCGTGGTGCTGGCCGCGCACAACTACCCGGGTACTCCCCGCAGCGGCGACGTCATTGCCCCGCTGCCGGCCGACACCGAAGACTGCGCCATTTTCCATGCCGGCACCCGGCTCGAAGACGGGCAGCTCAAGACCTCCGGCGGCCGCGTGCTGTGCGTCACGGCCCTGGGCGACTCCGTGCGCATGGCGCGCGAACGCGCCTATACGGCGGTCGACGCGGTCCAGTTCGACGGACGGCAATACCGTACCGACATCGGCTGGCGCGCGCTCAGGCCCTCGCAACAGAAAACCAAGCCGTGATTCCACAGGCAGCAAGATGAGCGCAGTTCCGGTTTCCGACGTCCACGCCTACCTCACCGGTTTGCAGGACAATATCGTCCAAGCGCTGGAGCAAGCCGGCGGCGAGAGCTTCCGTACCGATACCTGGCAGCGTCCCGAAGGCGGAGGCGGCGTATCCCGCCTGATCGAGGGCGGCCAGTTGCTCGAACGCGCTGGCGTGCTGTTCAGCCATGTGCACGGCACGCGGCTGCCGCCTTCGGCCAGCGCTCATCGGCCAGAGCTGGCGGGCCGCTCGTGGCAGGCCATGGGGGTATCGCTGGTGCTGCATCCGCGCAACCCTTACGTCCCCACCAC
Source organism: Bordetella petrii (assembly GCF_000067205.1). Lineage (NCBI taxonomy): Bacteria > Pseudomonadati > Pseudomonadota > Betaproteobacteria > Burkholderiales > Alcaligenaceae > Bordetella > Bordetella petrii. Next base: position 3,251,696 of record NC_010170.1, read on the forward strand.
GCACATGAACGTGCGCATGTTCGTGGCGGCGGCGCGTCCGGGCCACGACGAAAATGACGTCTTCTGGTTCGGCGGTGGGCTCGACCTCACCCCCTATTACGCTTTCGAAGACGACGCCCGACACTTTCACCAGGTGTGCCGCGCGGCGCTCGATCCCCACGGCGCGGCGTATTACCCACAGTACAAGCGCTGGTGCGACGAGTACTTTTATTTGAAACACCGGCAAGAAATGCGCGGCGTCGGCGGCGTTTTCTTCGACGACCTCAACGAACCTGGTTTCGATGCCTCGTTCGCCTTGCTGCGCTCGGTGGGCGACGCCTTCCTGCCGGCCTACCTGCCCATCGTGCAGCGCCGCCGCGACACTCCCTACACCCAGGCACAGCGCGATTTCCAGGCCTATCGTCGCGGCCGTTACGTCGAATTCAACCTGGTCTTCGACCGCGGCACCTTGTTCGGCCTGCAGTCTGGCGGGCGCACTGAATCCATTCTTCTGTCGATGCCGCCCATGGCGCAGTGGCGCTACGACTGGCAGCCCGCGGCCGGCTCACCCGAAGCCGCCCTGGCCGGCTTCCTGCAACCGCGGGACTGGGCGTGAAGCGCATCGGCCTGCTGGGTGGCAGCTTCGATCCGGTGCATCTGGCGCACCTGGCCCTGGCCCGCGCGGCGGCGGCCGAACTGCGGCTCGATTCCGTGCAGCTCATTCCCGCGGCCAATCCGTGGCAGCGCGCACCGCTGCGCGCGTCCGCCGGGCACCGCCTGCGCATGATAGAACTGGCCATCGACGGCGAGCCGCAATTGGCGGTCAACCCCGTCGAACTCGAGCGCGGCGGCCCCACCTACACCATCGACACCGTGCGCGCCCTGCCCGCCGATGCCCACTATGTATGGCTGCTGGGCACCGACCAGCTGGCCAATTTCTGCACCTGGCGTCAATGGCAGGCCATTGCCGGACATGTAGACCTGGCGGTGGCGGCTCGCCCAGGTGCTCCGCTGGCTGCGCCAGCCGAACTGGCCAGCTGGCTCGCCGCGCATCGCCGCCGCCTGATCCGACTGCCGTTCTCGCCCATGGCGATATCCGCCTCCGACATCCGTGGCCGGCTGGCACGTGGCGCATCCACCGCTGGCCTGCTGCCGGCGACGGTAGCCCGCTACATCGCCCGGCACGGCCTGTACCGCTAGCCTTCCGCCCTCCGGGCCTCAAAACCGCCTTCGCTGGCGGGTTATATTTGTGAACATGGATATACAGAAACTACAACGTGCCGTCATCGACGCCCTGGAAGACGTGAAGGCACAGGACATCAAGGTCTTCAACACGACCCATCTCACCAGCCTGTTCGACCGCGTGGTCATCGCCAGCGCCACCTCGAACCGGCAGACCCGCGCCCTGGCCGCCAGCGTGGCCGACCGCGGCCGCGCGCTCAAGCTGAGCGGCATCACCGTCGAAGGCGAAGATACCGGCGAATGGGTGGTCGTCGACTTGGGCGATATCGTGGTCCACATCATGCAGCCTGCCATCCGGCAGTACTACAACCTGGAAGAGATCTGGGGCGACAAACCCGTGCGCGTCAAGCTGCTCCCGGGTTCCGGTACGGCGCCCGCCGCGGGTTCGCTGGCCGATTTCGACGACTCCGACGACTGACCGCCCTCGTGAAGCTCATCGTCATCGCCGTCGGCAATCGCATGCCCGCCTGGGTGGAGACCGCCTGGGATGACTATGCCAAGCGCCTGCCCCCCGATTGCGCGCTCGAGCTACGGGAAATCAAACCCGAGCCACGCACTACCGGAAAAACGCCGGCACAGATGATGGCCGCCGAAGCACGCCGAATCGAAGCGGCCATTCCCGGCGGCGCTCTCCGGCTGGCCCTGGATGAACGCGGCCGCGACCTGACCACCATGGCGTTGTCTCAACGGCTGGAACAATGGCGAGCGGGCGGGCGCGACGTCGTCTTCCTGGTAGGCGGCCCCGACGGCCTGGACGATGCCCTGAAAAGCGCCTGCGATGGCCAGATCCGCCTGTCTTCGTTGACGCTGCCTCACCCCATGGTGCGGGTAGTGCTGGCGGAACAGCTGTACCGGGCCTGGGCCATCCTGGCCAACCATCCCTATCACCGCGCCTGAAACCATGGCATCCAGTCCAGACTCCGACTCCGGCACGCCCCGCCTGTACCTGGCCTCGGCCAGCCCCCGTCGCCGCGAACTGTTGGACCAGATCGGCCTGGCGCACACGGTGCTGCGGGTGCCTGCTCCCCCCGGAGAAGACGAACCACAACACGAGGGTGAAACGGCGGCCGACTACGTACGGCGCACCGCCCGCGACAAAGCCGAACGCGGCCGCCTATGGATGGCCGCCCAGCAACTGCCCGTGCTGCCCGTGCTGGCTGCGGACACCACTGTCGTACTGCAAGGCCAGGTGCTGGGCAAGCCGGCCGATCGCGCCGACGCCGCACGCATGCTGGCCCGCCTGTCGGGCAGCCTGCACCAGGTGCATACAGCCGTCGCGCTGTGGCATGCCGGGCAATTGCAAGAAGCCGTGTCGGTCTCCGAAGTCCGCATGCGCGAACTCACCGAGGCCGACATTGCGCGCTACTGCGACAGCGGCGAGCCCTATGGCAAAGCAGGGGCATACGGCATCCAGGGCCTGGCGGGCACTTTCATCGCTCACCTGGCGGGCAGCTACAGCGGGGTCATGGGGCTGCCGTTGTACGAAACCGCCGGCCTGCTGCGCCGCGTGGGCATCCTGCTGCCCTAGCGCGCGGCGGGCGCCGCCTGCAAAACCTTGAAGCACGCCTGGGCAACGTCGCGCGGCAGCACGGCCTGGATATCGATGCACCCCGGTGCCGGGCAAACGTTCGCAGAATACGGGCGGTCCCAGAACCATTCCGGGTTGGATTCGTTGAACACTCCCACATAGGGCACGCATGCTCCTTGCCCGATATGCGAAGGGCCGCAGTCGTTCGCCACGATCAGGCGCGCGCCCAGCATCAATGCCGCCAATTCAGGAATCGAACGTCCGCTGACAAGTTCGAAATCGGGGCGCGCCAGGGCCTGCAACTGTACCAATTCGGCGGATTCAGCCGGCCCCAGCACGAAGGTGAAGCGCGTATGGGTTCCCAAACGGGCTTTCAACAGATCTGCCAGGGCAACGAAGTTCTTGATACCCCATCGTTTGAAATCGCCGTCTCCCCCACCGGGAATCAGGACGATGTCGGCCTGGGGTGGCGCTCCGGGGGCCAACGCTGCGATTTCCTCGAAACAACGCCGTATCGTGGGCTCGGCTTGCACGGGCTGGTAAGTATTGAGCAAATACAGATTAGCCAGCCCGATGTACTCGTTGACGTCCTTTCGCCACGAGTGAGTCCAGGCAAAATCGAGCAGGCGATTATTGCGGAACCCCAGCCTGGCCCGAGGTTGGCGTAATAGGCCGACCAGGCCGTAGCGCTCACTGCTGTGATGCAGGCAAACCATCATATCGGCCCGCCGAGGCGTGGCCCGCAATGCCGCTGAAAGGCTCTGCGCGGTGATGCAGTCGTCCACCCAGGGCAGCAGCCGGTAATAGCCAGACACCTCATGCTGAGCCACCACCCGTAGCCGGGCTTGCGGCCACCATTGCTTCAGTTGATAGAGCGTAGGGAAGGAAACGATCTGGTCACCGAATTTGGGCCGGCTGCGGATGTGAACGACGATATCTTGCATAGGCGCGGGCCTGTCCCCATTGGGGCAGTCAGAACGAGGGCAATTCTAGCCGCGCGCGGTGTTGAATATTCGTGGAAAATGAACAAATGGTTAGATTTCTGCGCTAGGACAAACTGGCACGATCAAACATGCGCCGGTCGCGACGCTGCCGTTCGTCAACCGGAGCGGGTAGCCACAAAGACAAAACCCCAGCACGAAGGGTGCTGGGGTTTTGGGGGATAAGAGCCTGACGATGACCTACTTTCACAGACGGGAAGTCCACTATCATCGGCGCGAAGGCGTTTCACTGTCCTGTTCGGGATGGGAAGGAGTGGGTCCACCTTGCTATGGTCGTCAAGCGTAGCTGGTTGGGGCGTTGCGGTCAGGCGCAACGCCACCGAATTGGGAAGAAGCACAGCGACCTGGGCAAGGTTGAAGTTGCGCAGGGGTTGTGAAGAAAGTTGTTGGAACGGCACTTGTATCGCTACGCGCTCATACCAGGTCTACAAAACCCGCAGAGTTATAGGATCAAGCCGCACGGGCAATTAGTATCGGTTAGCTCAACGCATTACTGCGCTTCCACACCCGACCTATCAACGTTCTGGTCTCGAACGACCCTTCAGGGGGGTCTAGCCCCCGGGATACCTAATCTTCAGACGAGTTTCCCGCTTAGATGCCTTCAGCGGTTATCTCTTCCGTACTTAGCTACCCGGCAATGCCATTGGCATGACAACCGGTACACCAGAGGTACGTCCACTCCGGTCCTCTCGTACTAGGAGCAGGCTCCGTCAAGTATCCAACGCCCACGGCAGATAGGGACCAAACTGTCTCACGACGTTTTAAACCCAGCTCACGTACCTCTTTAAATGGCGAACAGCCATACCCTTGGGACCGGCTACAGCCCCAGGATGAGATGAGCCGACATCGAGGTGCCAAACACCGCCGTCGATATGAACTCTTGGGCGGTATCAGCCTGTTATCCCCAGAGTACCTTTTATCCGTTGAGCGATGGCCCTTCCATTCAGAACCACCGGATCACTATGTCCTGCTTTCGCACCTGTTCGACTTGTCAGTCTCACAGTCAAGCACGCTTATGCCATTGCACTATCAGCACGATTTCCGACCGTACCTAGCGTACCTTCGAACTCCTCCGTTACGCTTTGGGAGGAGACCGCCCCAGTCAAACTGCCTACCATGCACTGTCCCCAATCCGGATAACGGACCAAGGTTAGAACCGCAAACAAACCAGGGTGGTATTTCAAGGTCGGCTCCACCGAATCTGGCGACTCGGTTTCTGCGCCTCCCACCTATCCTACACAGGCCGGTTCACAGTCCAATGCAAAGCTACAGTAAAGGTTCATGGGGTCTTTCCGTCTAGCCGCGGGTAGATTGCATCATCACAAACACTTCAACTTCGCTGAGTCTCAGGAGGAGACAGTGTGGCCATCGTTACGCCATTCGTGCAGGTCGGAACTTACCCGACAAGGAATTTCGCTACCTTAGGACCGTTATAGTTACGGCCGCCGTTTACCGGGGCTTCGATCAAGAGCTTGCACCCCATCACTTAACCTTCCGGCACCGGGCAGGCGTCACACCCTATACGTCGACTTTCGTCTTGGCAGAGTGCTGTGTTTTTAATAAACAGTCGCAGCCACCGATTCTCTGCGGCCCCTTCAAGCTCTGCGCGCAGGCGCATCACCCTACCGGGGCATACCTTCTCCCGAAGTTACGGTATCAATTTGCCGAGTTCCTTCTCCTGAGTTCTCTCAAGCGCCTTGGAATATTCATCCCGTCCACCTGTGTCGGTTTGCGGTACGGTCTCGTACAGCTGAAGCTTAGAGGCTTTTCTTGGAACCACTTCCAATCACTTCGCGAGACTTGCTCGCTCGTGCCACACCCTTGAATTTCGCGCCCGGATTTGCCTAAAGCGCCTTCTCCAATGCAGCAACAGGGACATCCAACACCCTGATGACCTTCCGCGATCCGTCCCCCCATCGCACTGTACGACGGTGCTGGAATATTAACCAGCTTCCCATCAGCTACGCATCTCTGCCTCGCCTTAGGGGCCGACTCACCCTGCGCCGATGAACGTTGCGCAGGAAACCTTGGACTTACGGCGAGGGGGCTTTTCACCCCCTTTATCGCTACTCATGTCAGCATTCGCACTTCTGATACCTCCAGCAGCCTTTACAAGCCACCTTCGCAGGCTTACAGAACGCTCTCCTACCGCGTGTACAAAGTACACACCCGCAGCTTCGGTTTATCGCTTGAGCCCCGTTACATCTTCCGCGCAGGACGACTCGATCAGTGAGCTATTACGCTTTCTTTAAAGGATGGCTGCTTCTAAGCCAACCTCCTGACTGTCTATGCCTTCCCACTTCGTTTCCCACTTAGCGATAATTCGGGACCTTAGCTGGCGGTCTGGGTTGTTTCCCTCTTGAGTCCGGACGTTAGCACCCGGTGCTCTGTCTCCCAAGCTGGACTTGCGGGTATTCGGAGTTTGCCATGGTTTGGTAAGTCGCCATGACCCCCTAGCCATAACAGTGCTCTACCCCCCGCAGTCATACTTGAGGCACTACCTAAATAGTTTTCGGAGAGAACCAGCTATTTCCAGATTTGTTTAGCCTTTCACCCCTATCCACAGCTCATCCCCTAGTTTTTCAACACTAGTGGGTTCGGTCCTCCAGCACGTGTTACCGTGCCTTCAACCTGGCCATGGGTAGATCATCTGGTTTCGGGTCTACACCCAGCGACTGATTCGCCCTATTCGGACTCGCTTTCGCTACGCCTTCCCTATTCGGTTAAGCTCGCCACTGAATGTAAGTCGCTGACCCATTATACAAAAGGTACGCCGTCACCCCATAAAGAGGCTCCGACTGTTTGTATGCATACGGTTTCAGGATCTATTTCACTCCCCTTCCGGGGTTCTTTTCGCCTTTCCCTCACGGTACTGGTTCACTATCGGTCGATCACGAGTATTTAGCCTTGGAGGATGGTCCCCCCATCTTCAGACAGGATTTCACGTGTCCCGCCCTACTTCTCTTACGCCTAGTTCCACCAGCCAGATTTCGTCTACAGGGCTATCACCTGCTACGGCCGGGCTTTCCATCCCGTTCGACTACCTGATTGGCTAAATCGTAAAGGCTACTCCGATTTCGCTCGCCACTACTTTCGGAATCTCGGTTGATGTCTTTTCCTCGAGCTACTGAGATGTTTCAGTTCACCCGGTTCGCCTCCACTGGCCTATGTATTCAGCCAGGGATACTGCTTGCGCAGTGGGTTTCCCCATTCGGACATCTGCGGATCAAAGCTTGTTTGCCAGCTCCCCGCAGCTTTTCGCAGGCTACCACGTCCTTCTTCGCCTGTGATCGCCAAGGCATCCACCATATGCACTTAGTCGCTTGATCCTATAACACTACCGTCTTATAGGACGCTGATATGTTTCGCGTTTGTGCCGTTCATAAGTTTCAAAGCAGCTCTGACAATACTGCCGCCAGACCTTGAGACTTGGAACTAAATCTATGCAATCACAACCCGTGCTCATTTTTCATCGGCTCGCGCCAATTACTACATGAACACACTTTCGTTGTGCTTCTTCCACTTTGTTAAAGAACTATGTATAGCCTTCCATCGGGTCCTAAAACCCAACGCCCAGCACTGACTCGCAGCACTCGCCGTTGGACTCTCGCAAACGTCGTTGGTGGAGGTGAACGGGATCGAACCGATGACATCCTGCTTGCAAAGCAGGCGCTCTCCCAGCTGAGCTACACCCCCATACCCGCCGCAATCACGACAGCAACCTTGCGGCCACCACCACCTCCTGCGCAGATACCTGGTGGGTCTGGTTGGATTCGAACCAACGACCCCCGCCTTATCAAGACGGTGCTCTAACCGACTGAGCTACAGACCCAAAACCCTCTTCGGATCAGCAGTCAGGATCGCAGCACGGCAGAGGATCTCTCCCGCACCCCACGCTCACAACCGATCCCTCGCTACACATTTCAACAACCGATAAGCGTGGACGCTTCAAGCCATGCCGCCTTCGCTCTTAAAGGAGGTGATCCAGCCGCACCTTCCGATACGGCTACCTTGTTACGACTTCACCCCAGTCATGAATCCTACCGTGGTAATCGCCCCCCTTGCGGTTAGGCTAACTACTTCTGGTAAAACCCACTCCCATGGTGTGACGGGCGGTGTGTACAAGACCCGGGAACGTATTCACCGCGACATGCTGATCCGCGATTACTAGCGATTCCGACTTCACGCAGTCGAGTTGCAGACTGCGATCCGGACTACGATCGGGTTTCTGGGATTGGCTCCCCCTTGCGGGTTGGCAGCCCTCTGTCCCGACCATTGTATGACGTGTGAAGCCCTACCCATAAGGGCCATGAGGACTTGACGTCATCCCCACCTTCCTCCGGTTTGTCACCGGCAGTCTCATTAGAGTGCCCTTTCGTAGCAACTAATGACAAGGGTTGCGCTCGTTGCGGGACTTAACCCAACATCTCACGACACGAGCTGACGACAGCCATGCAGCACCTGTGTTCCGGTTCTCTTGCGAGCACTGCCAAATCTCTTCGGCATTCCAGACATGTCAAGGGTAGGTAAGGTTTTTCGCGTTGCATCGAATTAATCCACATCATCCACCGCTTGTGCGGGTCCCCGTCAATTCCTTTGAGTTTTAATCTTGCGACCGTACTCCCCAGGCGGTCAACTTCACGCGTTAGCTGCGCTACCAAGGACCGAAGTCCCCAACAGCTAGTTGACATCGTTTAGGGCGTGGACTACCAGGGTATCTAATCCTGTTTGCTCCCCACGCTTTCGTGCATGAGCGTCAGTGTTATCCCAGGAGGCTGCCTTCGCCATCGGTGTTCCTCCGCATCTCTACGCATTTCACTGCTACACGCGGAATTCCACCTCCCTCTGACACACTCTAGCCCGGTAGTTAAAAATGCAGTTCCAAGGTTAAGCCCTGGGATTTCACATCTTTCTTTCCGAACCGCCTGCGCACGCTTTACGCCCAGTAATTCCGATTAACGCTTGCACCCTACGTATTACCGCGGCTGCTGGCACGTAGTTAGCCGGTGCTTATTCTGCAGGTACCGTCAGTTGCCCCAGGTATTAGCCAGAGCCGTTTCTTTCCTGCCAAAAGTGCTTTACAACCCGAAGGCCTTCATCGCACACGCGGGATGGCTGGATCAGGGTTGCCCCCATTGTCCAAAATTCCCCACTGCTGCCTCCCGTAGGAGTCTGGGCCGTGTCTCAGTCCCAGTGTGGCTGGTCGTCCTCTCAAACCAGCTACGGATCGTCGCCTTGGTAGGCCTTTACCCCACCAACTAGCTAATCCGATATCGGCCGCTCCAATAGTGCGAGGCCCGAAGGTCCCCCGCTTTCCCCCGTAGGGCGTATGCGGTATTAGCTACGCTTTCGCGTAGTTATCCCCCGCTACTGGGCACGTTCCGATACATTACTCACCCGTTCGCCACTCGCCGCCAGACCGAAGTCCGCGCTGCCGTTCGACTTGCATGTGTAAAGCATCCCGCTAGCGTTCAATCTGAGCCAGGATCAAACTCTTCAGTTCAATCTCTGTAGTTCGCGCACCACTGCCGAAGCAGCGGCACTTCGCTCAAAGAAAATGAGGTTCCTTGAATGATCCAACATCTCTGTTTGACATTCTTGGTACTTCACTTCTATGTGAGCGCCTGATTTCTCTTTGGCTCGCAGCCTTTCGAAAAAGACCGCGCGGCCGCATCACTCAAGCGCCCACACTTATCGGTTGTTTTGTTGTTAAAGAACGAGATACTGCGCTTGCCGATCGCTGCGGTGCAGTTCGATCAGCACAGAAACGAGATTATGAGGCCTTTTTTTGACCCTGTCAAACCGGCTTGCGCCGCACCTGACTGACCCGCTCCTGCTTTGCTTCGTGGCCCGGCAGCTTGCTGCCCGAACCGCGAAAGAGCGAGACTATACACGAAATTCTTACCCTTTGCCCAGTGTTGCAATTCGCATGCCGCGGCGCGGCCGGAACCTGTGTCGCAGCGCCGCCCTGCCGCAATTGCGCCCCTTGCCAGGCACACGTCACCGTTTACTATTCGGCTTGGACCACGATGCCCTACTGCTGCCCATGACCGAAGACATCCTGATCAATATCACCCCTTTTGAAACGCGGGTCGCGCTGGTTGAACAGGGCGCGGTTCAGGAACTACACGTCGAGCGCAGCATACAGCGCGGACACGTGGGCAATATCTATCTGGGGCGCGTGGTGCGCGTGCTGCCCGGCATGCAGAGCGCTTTCATCGACATCGGCCTGGAGCGCGCCGCCTTCATTCACATTGCCGACCTGCGCGAGAACCGCAGCGAGCGCAGCCAGGGCCTGACGCCTACCGCCATCGAAAAGTTGCTGTTCGAAGGCCAGACGCTGATGGTGCAGGTGATTAAAGACCCGCTGGGCACCAAGGGCGCGCGGCTGTCTACCCAGATCAGCATCGCCGGGCGCATGCTGGTGTACCTGCCGCACGATCCTCATATTGGCATTTCGCAGAAAATCGACTCTGAAGCCGAGCGCACGCAGTTGCGCGAACGCCTGCAGGCGCTGATTCCGGAAGATGAGAAAGGCGGCCTGATCGTGCGCACGCAGGCCGAAGGCGCCACCGACGAAGAGCTGAGCGCCGACCTGGAGTATTTGCGCAAGCTGTGGAGCCGGGTGCAGGCAGCCGCCCGCAGCCAGCCCGCGCCGGCGCTGCTGCACCAGGATCTGACACTGGCGCAGCGCGTGCTGCGCGACATGGTGGGCCCGAACACCGGGGTGATCCAGGTCGACTCGCGCACCACCACCACTGCCTTGACCGAATGGGCGCGGGTCTATACGCCGTCGGTGGCCGATCGCATCCAGCATTACAGCGGCGAGCGCCCGCTGTTCGACACTGCCAATGTCGATGAAGAAATAGCACGCGCGCTGTCGCGCAGGGTGGACCTGAAATCGGGCGGATACCTGATCATTGACCAGACCGAGGCGCTGACCACGGTGGACGTCAATACCGGCGGGTTCGTGGGCGGGCGCAATTTCGACGACACGATTTTCAAGACCAACCTGGAAGCGGCCCAGGCGATTGCCCGGCAGTTGCGGCTACGCAACCTGGGGGGGATAGTGATCCTGGACTTCATCGACATGGAAGACCCTGAACACCGCGAAACCGTGCTGGCCGAACTGAAGAAAGCTTTGGCGCGCGACCGTACCCGCATGACGGTGAACGGTTTCACGCAGCTGGGCCTGGTCGAGATGACCCGCAAGCGCACGCGGGACTCGCTGGCGCATCAATTGTGCGAACCCTGCCCCATGTGCGAGGCGCGGGGGACGGTGCGCACGGCGCGCACTGTCTGCTATGAGATTCTGCGCGAGATTCTGCGCGAGGCGCGCCAGTTCAATCCGCGAGAATTCCGTATCCTGGCTTCGCAGAGCGTGGTGGACCTGTTTCTGGAAGAAGAAAGCCAGCACCTGGCCATGCTGGGCGATTTTGTCGGCAAGCCCGTGTCGCTGGAAGTGGAAACCGCGTATTCGCAGGAACAGTACGACATTATCCTGACCTGACGCGCGGCGCTGATTGGCGCCCATTGGCCCCGACCAGCGCCGTCCGCGGCCGGCGTCACCTGAAAGCGGAGTCGCGCGCGCGGCGGCGCTCGGCCTGCTTGTAGGCGGCCAGCCGCTTGCCGACGGCCACGACCACGAACGCTCCCGCCAGCTCGGCGGCCAGCTTGGCCAGCAGGGTGGGCTCGCCCAGCCGCTCGACGAAATAGACGTCGGTAATCAGCATGCCGCCGGCGATCCAGCCCAACAGGCCCGCGCCGAATGCCACCACCAAGGGGAAGCGGTCCATGAGCTTCAGCACCAGCGTGCTGCCCCACACGATGATGGGCACGCTGACCATCAGGCCGAAAATGACGTAGAAGATCTGATGATCGGCATGGGTGTTCTCGGCGGCGCCGGCGATGGCGATGACGTTGTCGAGGCTCATGGCGAAGTCGGCCACGATGATGGTTTTGATGGCGGTCAGCACCGAGGCCGTGCTTTTGATGCCATCGTGCCCATCAGGTTCGGGCGCCATCAGCTTGATGCCGATCCACAGCAGCAGCAGGCAACCCATGACTTTCAGAAATGGGACTTCGAGCAGCACCAGCGCGAAGCTGATGAGCACGACGCGCAATGCGATGGCTCCCGCCGTACCCCAGAGAATTCCCTGCATGCGCTTGCCGGGCGCCAGTCCCCGACAGGCCAGCGCGATGACCACCGCGTTGTCTCCGCCCAGGAGGATATCGATGAGAACAATCTGAACGACGGCGCCCCAGTGGAGCGCCTGCAAGAATTCGAGCATCCGCGTGTCCGGTAAGCACGGGGGCTTGCAGCGCGACCGGCAACAGAGGCGCGGGGAAGTCCTCGGAGTGAATGAACGCGGAAATTCTAATTCAGTTTGTTGTCAGGAACATCAATTCCGGCTGTGCAAGTAGGGGGATTCAATCTTCGCGGAACTGCATGTTGTACAGCGAGGCGTACAAGCCCTGCGCGGCGAGAAGCTCGGCGTGCGGCCCGTGTTCGACGATTTGGCCGGCGTCGAGCACGATGATGCGGTCGGCGTTCTGCACCGTGGACAGGCGGTGCGCGATGACCAGCGTGGTACGTCCGCGCATCAGGCGTTCGAGCGAAGCCTGCACCTGGCGTTCGGATTCGTTGTCGAGCGCCGAAGTGGCTTCGTCGAGGATGAGAATGGGCGCGTTCTTGATGAGCGCGCGGGCAATGGCCAGGCGCTGGCGCTGGCCGCCCGACAGGCGCGCCGCGTTTTCACCCACCAGCGTATGCATGCCCTGCGGCAGGCCGTCGACGAAGTCGAGCAGGTTGGCCGCCGCCAGGGCTTCGCGCACCTGGTCGTCGGAAGCCTGGCCCAGCGCGCCATAGCCGACGTTGGCGGCAATGGTGTCGTCGAACAGCACGACGTCCTGGCTGACCAGCGACAGATGCGAACGCAGGCTGCGCAGGCTGAGTTCCTGGATGGGCACGTCGTCGACCAGGATGCTGCCGGAATCGGGCAGCACGAAGCGCGGCAGCATGTTGACCAGCGTGGTCTTGCCGCTGCCCGAACGGCCCACCAGCGCCACCGTCTGGCCGGGCTCGACCTGGAATGACACCTGGCTGACGGTATCGCGGTCGGCGTCGGGAAAGCGATGGGTGACGCCGCGGAACTCGATCTTGCCCCGCACCGGCTCGGGCAGCGTGCGCGTGCCCGTGTCGACTTCCGGCGTTTCGTCGATGAGAGCGAAAACGCTTTCGGCGGCGACCAGCATCTTCTGCATTTTGCCGGCCAGATTGGTCAGGCGTTTGATGGGGTCGAAAATCTGCGCCAGCGCGGCCATGAACGAGGCAAAGCTGCCGACGGTGAGCGAGCCGCTGTTGGCCTGGCTTAGCGCCACCGCGATGATGGCGCCCACCGAGATGGAAATACACACCTGGGTGAGCGGGGTCATGGCGGCATCGGCCGTGGCGGTGCGCATGGCGAAGCGCCGCAGCCGCGCGTTGACGAAGGCAAAACGGCCGCTCTCGGCCTCGTAGCCGTCGAACAGCTTGATGACCCGCTGGCCGTTGATGCCCTCGCTGGCCACGCGGGTCAGCTCGGCGTTCATGTTGACGGTTTCGCGGTTGATGCGGCGCAGCCGCCGGATGAACGTGCGGGCGATCAGGACCGACACCGGCAGCATGACCAGGATGATCAGCGTGAGCATCCAGGACATGTACAGCAGCACGCAGATCAGGGCGATGACCACCAGGGTTTCGCGCACCAGCACCGTGATGACGTCGGTGGCGTAGCCCGTGACGTTGCCGGCGTCGATGGTGAAACGGTTGAGCAGGCGGCCGGTGTCTCCGCGCTTGAAGTGCGCGTCGGGCAGGCCCAGCAGGCGGTCGAACATGTCGCGGCGGATGCCGAGCAGCACGTTGTTGGCCACCCAGGCCAGCAGGTAGTCGCTGAAGAAGTTGCACAGGCCGCGCAGGAAGATCAGGCCGACCACGGCCAGCGGCAGCGCCCATACGAAATACGGTTTGGCCCCGGTGAAGCCGTCGTCGAGCAGCGGCTTCATGATGATGGCCAGGGTCGGCTGGGTGGCGGCCGCGCCGGCCATCAGCAGAATGGCCAGCAGCAGCCCTTTCCAGTAGGAACCCACGCGGCTGTATACGCGCTTCCAGAGCTCGGCCTTGACCGGTTGGGACCCGGCGGGTGCGTGGCGTGCGGCAGAATTCAAGGGGCGACTCGCTTTAATACAATTGTGCCGGAATTGTACCGTTCGACTGACCCACAGCCTGCCGCCACCCATGCCCGAGATTTCCTGCCTGTATGTGAGACTACCCAACTGGGTAGGCGATGTGTGCATGAGCCTGCCCAGCCTGGCCCTGCTGCAAGATGCCGGCCTGCCCCTGGTCGTGTGCGCCCGCCCCTGGGCGCGTGACCTGCTCGATGGCGTCGCCAAGCACGGTTTCATCCCCATGCAAGGCCGGGTGTGGGATGACGCCCGCGCCGTGCGCGAGCACCGCCGTGCCCTGGCAGGCGCCGGCCGCGCCGTGCGCGGGCTGGCCTTGCCCGATTCGCTGTCGAGCGCGGCCGTGTTCCGGCTGGCGGGCGTGCCCAGCGCCGGCTACCGCGACGATGGCCGCAGTCTGCTGCTGCGCTGGCCCATCGCCAAGCCCGACGCCGGCCTGCACGCAGTGCAATCGTGGTATTACCTGACCCGCGCCGCCCTGCAGCGCTGGGGCCTGCCGGCGGCTGCCGAACAGCCCGGCCCGCTGCTGAACCTGCCCATCACCGAGGCGCACCGGCAGGCCGCCGACGCGCTGCTGGCCGGCGCAGGCCTGGCCGACCAGCCATTCGTGCTGATCGCGCCCACGGCGACGGGCCTGCACAAAGGCAAGATCAAGGTCTGGCCAGGCTTCGACGCCCTGGCGCGGGCATTGCAGGCGCGCGGCCATACCGTGGTAATGTGCCCTCCTCCGGCCGAAGCCGATGAAGCGATGCGCAACGCTCCCACGGCCCGCCTGCTGCCCGCCGTGCCGCTGGGCGCCTTCGCCGCACTGACGGCGCGCGCCGCGCTGGTGGTGTGCAATGATTCAGGGGTGTCGCACGTGGCCGCTGCCGCCGGGGCGCGGCAATTGACGTTGTTCGGCGTTACGAACCCCGGCCGCACGGGGCCGTGGTCGCCGCGCGCGGTGTGCGTGGGCTCTGACCGGAACTGGCCGGACACTGCGGAGGTCGAACGCCAGGCGTGCGCCCTGCTGCAACCGGCTTCGTGACCGCATCATCCAAGGACCTATGACGAATTACCTGGCCAACCTGATCATTCCTCAGAATCTGTGCGTGACCCTGGTCGTGCTGGGCCTGGTGCTGGGCCTGTTCCGCCTGCGCCGCACCGGCGCCGCCCTGGCCGCCTTCGGACTGGCCTGGGTGCTGGCCTGGTCGCTGCCGGCTACGTCGCTGTGGCTGGGCGGCGCCCTGGAATCGCGTTATCCGCACCTGCCCGTGGCCGAGCTGCCCACGGCCGACGCCATTGTGGTACTGGGCGGCAACACGGCCAACGGGCGCGCCAACTGGTTCCTGCCCTATGACAAGGAAACCGCCGTGGTGCGGGTCGATACGGCGATCAAGCTGTACCAGGCTCACCGTGCGCCCAAGGTGGTGCTGTCCGGCGGCGCGCTGGAAGGCGACGTCAGCGAAGCGCGCGGCATGGCCTTCCTGATGAAGCAGCAAGGGGTGCCGGAAGATGCCCTGCTGCTGGAGAACTCCAGCCGCACGACCTACGAAAACGCCATGCTGACCGAGGAAGAGTTGAAAGAACATGGCTTCGGCAAGATCTTGCTGGTGACCTCGGCGCTGCACATGCCGCGTGCCATGGCCGCGTTTTCCAAGCAAGGGGTGGCCGCCATCCCCGCCTCGACGCCGCCGCAGATCGTGCTGCCGCCCGATGGCTCGGTGTCGCCGTGGCTGCCTCACATGCGTACCCTGGATGCCAGCCGCTCGATCATCAAGGAATACGCGGGCCTGCTGGTGTACTGGCTGCGAGGCTGGGTATGAACGCGGCGCCCGCGGCCCGCGCGAGCGCGCCAGCATGCCGGCCGGGCTGCGGGGCCTGCTGTATTGCGCCATCGATTACCCGCCCCATACCGGGCATGCCGGATGGCAAACCCGCCGGAGTGCCCTGCGTGCAGTTGCTGCCCGACATGCGCTGCGCGATTTTCGGCCAGCCGTCGCGGCCGGATTTCTGCGGCGGCCTGCAGCCGCAAGCGGAAATGTGCGGCAACGACCGCGACGCGGCTATTGCCTGGCTGGCCCGGCTGGAAGCCGACACGGCACCGGCACGCTGAGTCCGGGCGCCCTCCCCGCTAAAACGAGGTAAACATCCACACGGTACGGGCGCTACTCAGCCGCCCAGGGCGCCCCGATACGCGTCCAGGGTCGCCTGGGTGAACGCCGCCAGCCCGAATTCTTCCACTGCCTTGTGGCGCGCGGCCGCCCCCATCGCGGCCAGCCGGGCGTTGTCGGCGAGCATGCCACGCAACACCTCGGCGATGGCCGGCACGTCGCGTACCGGCACCACCCAACCGTCGGCGCCATCGGCCACGTTTTCGGGCAGCCCACCCGCGTTGCTGACCAACGCGGGCAGGCCCAGGGACATCATTTCGCGGCAGGCGTACGACAGCGCTTCGCGGTACGACAGCACGAAGCCGGCATGGCAGCACGCCAGCGCGTCGCGCACGTCGTCCAGCAGACCGGGAAACACCACCTGGCCCAGCATGCCGGCCGCGCGCACGCGCGCCAGCTTGTCGTCATTGGGGGGGTCTCCTGCCACCAGGATCAGGATGCGCTCGCGCTGCGCGGCTGGCAGGCTGCCGGCAGCGTCGACCAGGTCGAGCCAGCCCTTGTCGTAGTCGGTGCCGCCGGCGCTGCCCAGCAGCAGCTTCCCGCGCCACGCCGCGCCGAAATGACGATCGCGCAAGGCGTCCAGCGCCTGGGGCGCCTGGGGCGCGAAATAATCGGTATCGATGCCGTGGCGGATGGTGTCGATGGGCAAACCCCGGTAAGGCGAATGGTCGAGCAGCCCCCGCACGTAATCGCTGACGGCGATGACGCGGTCGGTGGCCAGCCGCGCGCGCAGCCAGTGGCCCAGTGTGTCGAGCGGATGGTCGTTGTGTTTGGTGAACACTACGCGCGGGCGCCGCCGCAGGCCAGCCAGTGCCAGCATGACCTGCTTGTGGTCGGCCGAGCCGTTGACGTGGACGATGTCGTACTGCTGCTGGATGATCAGTTGCCGCAGCGCGGCGCGCTCGCCGAACCACGACGAAGGACGGGTGGAAAAACGCATGTCCACCGCCTGCACGCCGGGCAGCGCCCCGGCATAGCGAAACAGCCGGCTGGTGCCCGGAGTGGCCACGGCCACGTCGTGCGCGCCGGCCAGGGCGCGCGCCAGGCTGGTGATGTACGTGGCGTGCCCTCCGCCGTTGCGCGGGTGGAAATTGGTGTAGAGAATCTTCACTTGCGGCTGTCGGACAGGAAACAGAGCTTGGCGTAGCGGAAGAAGCTGCCGGCGGCCGCCGTTACGGCCAGCACCAGCCCGTGGCGGCCGTCGAGAAAGCCGCGGCGGATCAGGTAGATGCGCACGAACGTCCAGAACCCGTGGCCCAGCGCGCTGAATACGGTGGCGCGCTTGCCGCGCGCATGCATCATGGCCGCGGCGTCCGACGAATAGCGGTTGACCTTGTTGATCAGCGCCGCGAGATCGGGGTACGGATAATGCAGGAAGTGCCCTTTCAGGCGCAGCGGCGGGCGCTCGGGCACCACGCGCTCGTGCACGGCCGCATCGGTAAAGCGCGCGGTACCGCGCTTGAAAAGCCGCAGCACGTAGTCGGGCCACCAGCCGCTATGGCGGATGAGGCGACCGCAGAAATCGGACAGCCGCGCGATTTCGTAGGCGTCAGCCTGCGGCGCGGCCAGCACGGCCTGGATTTCGAGCGCCAGTTCGGGCGTGACGCGCTCGTCGGCGTCGATGGACAGGACCCAGTCGCCGGTCGCCAGGTCCAGGGCGCGGTTCTTCTGCGGCCCGAAACCGGGCCAGTCGGGCGTGACGTGGACCTGCGCGCCGAAGTCGCGCGCCAGCGCCACGGTATTGTCGGTGCTGCCGGAGTCGACCACGATGAACTCATCGGCAAACGCCACGGACTCGAGACAGCCGAGGATGTGCGCGGCTTCGTTCTTGGCGATGATAATGACGGAAAGCTTCATGCGCGGTTCCTCAGGCGCCTTTTCCAGGCCTTCCAGGCGTGATAGCGCGGACCCACTACAGGGTGGCGCGACATCCAGATGCGGCGGTTGAGCCATGTGCCGCCCAGGTTGCGGACGGCGAAACGGTAGATATGGCCGGGATCGTTGCCGGGCAGGTTCTGGCCCAGCGCGTCGGTGGTGTACAGGTGCCGGAACCCGGCCTCGCGCGCGGCCCGGACGTAGTCGTCGTCGAAGTAGCCTTGCGGCCAGCACAGATGGTCGCTGGCCGCCCCCAGATACTCTGTGAGCGCCGCGCGGGAATCGGCAAGCTCGCGCGCGATGTGGTCGCGCTTGGCGGCGACGTCGGCGCCGCACTGCTTGTCCCAGCGAGTATGGGTATGGGTGTGCGAATGGATTTCGAAGGTGCCGGCGGCCACCATGGCCTGGGCCTCGCTCCAGCGCACGATGACGTCGTCGGTGCGCCCTTCGGCCACCAGCCGCTTGGTCTCGTGGTGCTCGGGCGAAGCGGGCAGCGCCACACCCTGGCCGGCATGCGGGCGCACCGGCCCCTGCCCCGCCCAGCCGGTTACGAGGAACAGCACCGCCTTCATGCCGTAGCGCTGCAACACCGGATGCGCGTAGGTCCAGTTGTTGAGATAGCCGTCGTCGAAAGTGATCAGCACCGATTTTTCCGGCACGCGCCCGCCCGCCAGGTAGGCGGCCAGCTGCTCGGTGCCCAGCGAGGTGTAGCCAGCCCGCGCCAGGCCGGCGATCTGCTGCTCGAAGACCTTGGGGGTGACCGCGATCATGCCGCCCGACGGGGTGACATGGTGGTACATCAGTACCGGCACATTGGGTGCATTGTTCATGATTGCCTTTCCGCCAGCCATTTCCGGTAGACAGCCTCGGTGTTCTCCGCCAGCCGGGCTGGCGAGAAGATGCCTTCGTCCCAGACCATGCGGCGGCCCGCGTCGCCCATGGCGCGGCGCAGCGGCGCGTCGTCGATCAGGCGCCGCAGCGCGGCCAATAGAGCGGCGTGGTCTTTGACCGGCACCAGGATGCCCGTCACGCCGTCGCGCATCATTTCGGGTACGCCGCCGACATTCGTGCCGATGACCGGCAGGCCGGCCGCCTGGGCCTCGACGTACACCGTGCCGGAGGCTTCCTGCTGGGTGGCCAGCGCGAAGATGTCGAACCCCGCCAGCAGGTTGGGCACATCGCGCCGGGTGCCCATGAGATGGATACGGTCTTGCAGGCCCAACTCCTGCACGTAGGCCTGGGTCTGCTCGAAGGTGGGCGAACCCGAGCCGACGAACACCATGTGCAGCTTCGGGCGCTCGGCCATCAGCGGCCGGATGGCGTCGATAAGGTCTTTGTGACCCTTGGCAGCGCGCATTACCGCCACGCAGCCCACCACGATGTCGTCGTCGGCCAGCCCAAGCTCGCCGCGCAGCGTGGAATGCTCGACCGGCGGCGGCAACACCACCGGGGAATACAGCGTGGCGATGTGGTCCGCCGGCACGCCGCGACTGATCAGGTAGCGGCGCACGTAGTCGCTGACCGTGGTGACGCGGTGCGGCAACCACGTGTACGACAACATCGACCCGACCTTGCTGGCCAGGTGACGGGTGCGCACAATGAGCGGCACGCCGGCCAGCCGCCCGGCTGTGCCGGCGATGAGGGTATCGATGCGGCTGTGGGTGTTGACCACGTCATAGCGGCCTTCGCGCAGAATGCTACGCATGGCGGCCACGCCCTTCAGGTAATTGGCCAGCCCGCCCATGGGGATGGTGTGCACCGTGAAACCGGCATCGCGCAGCCGCGGCACCAGTTGCGCCTGCGGCTGGCAAACGGCTTCGAGATGATGGCCGCGCGCCCGCATGGCATGCATTTCTTTGAAAATGCGGTGTTCTTGCCCGCCGAACGCGACGGCGGCCTCGGAATGAAGAATTCGTAGCGGCTGCATCAGTAAGTGACCTCGACCCCGTCGGGCTTGGCCCAGGCAGACAAATTTTCGAGCAAGGCATCGGCCATGCGCACGCGCCATTCTTCGCCCAGGCGCACCGTGCACAGGAAATTGTCGCGGCCGTACACGATATCGACCGGCACGCCGGGCACGCCGTTTTCAGGCTCGGCGCGGAACGGATTGAGCAGTTGGCGCAGCCTGCCGGCATCGGCCTGGCCGTTGAGCCGCACGCGCAGCGACCGGGCGCGCGCTTCGCGCGCC
This sequence comes from Bordetella petrii, assembly GCF_000067205.1. NCBI lineage: Bacteria > Pseudomonadati > Pseudomonadota > Betaproteobacteria > Burkholderiales > Alcaligenaceae > Bordetella > Bordetella petrii. Next base: position 3,271,883 of record NC_010170.1, read on the forward strand.
AATTGCAAATCGTAGAGCTGTTCGGCGACGATGCGCATGCCGCCGGAATAGTCGTCGTTGCTGACCTTGCCCTGCACGATAAGTAGCTGGTCTTCGCGCAAGCGTGCACGGTGTTTTTCGTACAGCTCGTTGAACACCGAGATTTCGACCTGGGCGGTGCCATCGTCGAGCACGGCGAACACCATCTTGCCGCGCCGCGTCATCATGGTGCGCACGCCGGCCAGCACCCCGCACATCCATTGCAGGTCGCGTTGCGGTTCGACGCGCGCCAGCGGCATGGGCACGATGCGGCGCACTTCGTCGCGCCAGTGATCGAACAAGTGGCCGCTGAAGTAAAAGCCCAGCGCCGACTTTTCTTCGGTGAGCTTGGTGTGCAGGTTCCAGGGCGCGACCTTGCTGAGTTCGCCGGCGACCACGTCGCCGCTGTCGTCGCCGAACAGCGAGACCTGGTTGGCGCTGCGCGCCGCTTGCTCGGCGGCTTCCATGGCGGTGCCCACCGACGCCAGCATGGCCGCGCGATTGGGCTCGATGGTGTCGAACGCGCCGGCCTTGATCAGGGCTTCGATGGTGCGCCGGTTGACCGCATGTTTGTTGACGCGGCGGCAGAAATCGAACAGGTTGGCGAACGGGCCATCGGCCTCGCGCGCGCGCAGAATTTCTTCGACCGCGCCCTGCCCCGTGCCCTTGACCGCGCCCAGGCCGTAGCGCATGGTGCGCGGCGGCCGGCCCTCGCGGGTGTGCTCGTCGGCCACCGGCTCGAAGCGATAGCCCGAGGCGTTGACGTCGGGCGGCAGCACCAGCACGCCGTTGTCTTGCGCATCGCGGCAGAAGACCTGCACCTTATCGGTGTCGTCCATGTCGGACGAGATGGTGGCCGCCAGGAATTCGGTGGGATGGTAGGCTTTCAGCCAGGCGGTCTGGTACGCGATGAGCGCGTAGGCCGCCGAGTGCGACTTGTTGAAGCCATAGCCGGCGAACTTCTCCATCAGGTCGAAGAGCTTGACCGCCAGATTGGGATCGTGGCCTTTTTCCTTGGCGCCTTTCTCGAAGAGCTCACGGTGCTTGGCCATTTCCTCGGGCTTTTTCTTGCCCATGGCGCGGCGCAGCAGGTCGGCGCCGCCCAGCGAATAGCCGCCGATGATCTGCGAGATCAGCATCACCTGTTCTTGGTAGACGATGACCCCGTAGGTGCTCTTCAGGGTGGCTTCCAGGTCGGGGTGGAAGTAATCGACCGTAGCGCGCCCGTGCTTACGGTTGACGAAATCGTCGACCATGCCGGACTCGAGCGGCCCCGGGCGATACAGGGCCAGCATGGCGATGATGTCTTCGAAGGTGTTGGGCCGCAGCTTTTTCAGCAGCTCTTTCATGCCGCGCGATTCGAGCTGGAACACCGCGGTGGTGTTGGCGTCGCACAGCACCTTGTAGGCTGCCGGGTCGTCCAGCGGCAGCGCCATGATGTCAAAGTCGCGCTTGGACTCATTGAAGCGGCGCACATAGCGCACCGCCCAGTCCAGGATGGTGAGGTTGCGCAGTCCCAGGAAGTCGAACTTGACCAGGCCGGCGGCTTCGACGTCATCTTTGTCGAACTGCGACACCGCGCTGTTTTCCTGGCCAGGCTGGCAATACAGCGGGCAGAAGTCGGTAAGCTTGCCCGGGGCGATCAGCACCCCGCCCGCGTGCATGCCGATGTTGCGCGTCAGGCCTTCGAGCGGGCGCGCCAAGTCGACCAGCGCCCGGACTTCTTCCTCTTGCTCGTAGCGTTCCTTGAAAGCTGGCTCGTCCTTTAGCGTTCGATCGAGCGACCAGGGATCGGCCGGGTTGAACGGAATGAGCTTGGACAACCCGTCGCAGAACAGGTAGGGCATGTCGAGCACCCGTCCGGCATCGCGCACGACCGCCTTGGCGCCCAGCGTGCCGAAAGTGGCGATCTGGCTGACGGCCTCGCGGCCGTATTTCATCTTGACGTAGTCGATGACGCGTTCGCGGTTGTCCTGGCAGAAGTCGATATCGAAGTCGGGCATGGATACCCGCTCGGGATTCAGGAAGCGTTCGAACAGCAGGTCGTAGCGGATGGGATCGAGGTCGGTGATGCCCAGCGCGTACGCCACCAGCGAACCCGCCCCCGAGCCGCGGCCCGGGCCCACCGGCACGCCGTTGTTCTTGCCCCAGTTGATGAAGTCCTGCACGATCAGGAAGTAGCCGGGAAAGCCCATCTGGATGATGGTCTTGCATTCCCAGCGCAGCCGCTCGTAGTACTGGGCGCGTTTGGCGTCGCGTTCGGCCGGATCGGGAAACAGGAACTCCAGGCGTTTCTCCAGCCCTTCTTCGGAAAGCTGGACCAGGTAGTCGTCGAGCGAAATGCCGTCAGGCGTGGGGAAGTTGGGCAGGCGCGGCTTGCCCAGCACCAGCGTCAGGTTGCAGCGTTTGGCGATTTCCACCGTATTGGCCAGGGCCGATGGCACGTCGGCAAAGCGGCGGGCCATTTCTTCGGTGCTGAGCAGGTACTGGTCTTTGGTGAAGCGGCGCACCCGGCGCGGGTCGGCCAGGATTTCTCCCTGGGCGATACACACGCGCGCCTCGTGCGCCTGGTATTCGGATGCGTCGAGGAACTGCACCGGGTGGGTGGCCACCACCGGCAGGCCGGCCTCGGCGGCCAGCCGCATGGCAGCCTGGGTATAGGCCTCGTCGCCGTCGGCGCCGGCGCGCTGCAATTCAATGTAGAACGCGCCAGGGAACAGCGCGCCCCACTGCCGCGCCAGGGCCAGAGCCGTGACGGCGTTGCCGGCGTCCAGCGCGTGGCCGATGTCGCCGGCGCGGCCGCCCGACAGCACGATGAGGCCCTGCCGGCCCTGCAGCCATTCGCGGCGGATTTCGGCGCGCCCGCGCCCCTGGTTTTCGAGAAACGACCGGGTCAGCAGCTCGCACAGGTTCAGGTAGCCCTGATGGTTGCGCACCAGCAACAGCAGGCGAAACGGTTTTTCGGGATCGTCGTCGTTGGTCAGCCAGACGTCGCAGCCGGCGATCGGCTTCACGCCGGCCCCGCGCGCGCCCTTGTAGAACTTGATCAGGCCGAAAATGTTGGAAAGATCGGTCAGCGCCACGGCGGGCTGGCCCAGCTGGGCGACGCGCTTGATCAGGTCGGGAATGCGGACGATGCCGTCCACCACCGAAAACTCGGAATGGACGCGCAAATGGACAAAGGCAGGCGTGGGATTGACGGCTTCGGACATGGCCCGAATTGTACCCAGTCGGCCGGGCCGCCGCCGGCTTTTTACCCGGGTAGCGGCACGCGGCGCCCGGCTATGTAACAATAACGATTTACACCGAACGCGCCCCCCGTGGGCCTGTCAGTACCATGAAATGGCTGATTCCTGGCATATGGCTCGCCTCCATACTGTTCGCGCATTTCCGAGGCCGCGTGCGGCTGCGCCTGTCGCGCCAATTACTGGATCAATCCGTGCTGCTGGCGCCGGTCAATGCCCTGATGGTGTTGTGTTCGCGCGTGCCCACCACGCCCTACCTGCCGGCTCGCGAAATCCCCGAGCTTCAGGTGCTGGACGACCACTGGGAAACCATACGCGACGAAGCCCTGAAAATGGCCGAGCTGCGGCGCATCAAGGCCGCCGAGCGCCATGACGACATCGGCTTCAATTCGTTTTTCAAGTACGGCTGGAAGCGCTTCTACCTGAAATGGTACGACGCGCGCCACCCGTCGGCCGAGGAGCTGTGCCCGCGCACCGTCGAAATTCTGAAGCGCCTGCCCAAGGTGAAGGCAGCCATGTTCGCGGAGCTGCCGCCGGGCGGCAAGCTGAACCGCCACCGAGACCCGTTTGCCGGCTCGCTGCGCTACCACCTGGGGCTGGCCACGCCGAACGACGACGGCTGCCACATCATCGTCGACGGCGAAACCTACAGCTGGCGCGACGGCGAGAGCGTGGTGTTCGACGAAACCTACGTGCACGAGGCCTATAACAAGACCGAAGCCAACCGCATCATCCTGTTCTGCGACGTGGAGCGCCCCTTGAAATGGCGCTGGGCCGAAGCGTTCAACCGCTGGTTTGGCCGGGTGGTGATGTCGGCGGCCAGTTCGCCCAACGACGGTGGCGACCAGACCGGCGCCATCAACAAGCTGACCCACGCGCATTGGGTCATCGACCAGAAGCGCAAGCAGTTCAAAGCCTGGAACCGCACGGTGTACAAGGCCACCAAGTGGGGGCTGATCGTGCTGGCGGTCGTGGCCTTCCTGGCCTGGTAGGCGGAGCGCGCCGAGGGCGGGCTTGCCCTTAGCACTCGACGATGTTCACGGCCAAACCGCCGCGGGCGGTTTCCTTGTATTTGGTTTTCATGTCGGCGCCGGTTTCCCGCATGGTCTTGATGACTGAATCCAGCGACACATAATGATGGCCGTCGCCGCGCAGCGCCATGCGGGCGGCGTTCACGGCCTTGACCGACGCCATGGCGTTGCGCTCGATGCAGGGTATTTGCACCAGCCCGCCCACGGGGTCGCAGGTCAGGCCCAGGTTGTGCTCCATGCCGATTTCGGCGGCATTTTCCACCTGCTCGACCGAGCCGCCCAGTACGGCGGCCAGCGCGCCGGCCGCCATGGAACAGGCCACGCCCACCTCGCCCTGGCAACCGACCTCGGCCCCGGACAGCGACGCGTTGTATTTGTACAGCAGGCCGATGGCCGCGGCCGTGAGCAGGAAATCGCGCACGCCCTGCGGGCCGGCGCCGGGCACGAAGCGGTCGTAGTAGTGCAGCACCGCCGGAATGATGCCCGCCGCCCCGTTGGTGGGCGCCGTTACCACCCGGCCCCCCGCGGCGTTTTCTTCGTTGACCGCCATGGCATATAGATTGACCCAGTCCATGACCGACAGCGGGTCGGATAACGTGCGCTCGGCCCGCAGCGTGAGGCTGCGATAGAGTTCGGGCGCGCGGCGGCGCACTTTGAGCGGACCGGGCAGATCGCCGTCGGCCTCGGGGTGGCCGATGCCGCACCCGCGGCTGACGCAGTCTTGCATGACCTGCCAGATGCGGTCGAGCGTGGTTTCGACCTCGGACTGGCTGCGCCAGGTGAGTTCATTCTGCATCATGACCTGGGCTACGGTGTAGCCCCCCGCCCGGCACATGTCGACCAGCTCGCGCGCCGTGCGGAACGCGAACGGCAACTGGTCGTGGGCGGCAATGATCTGGGTGTTGGCGGCGCCGGCGGTGACCACGAAGCCGCCACCCACCGACAGGTAGCGGGATTCGCGCAGGCTGGCGCCAGCGGCGTCGAAGGCATGGAATTTCATGCCGTTGGGATGTTCGGCCAGCGCTTCGCGCCGGTAAAACAGAATATGCTCTTTTTCGACGAACGGCACCGCGAAATGCCCCAGCACCGGCAGCGACTTGTTGGTGCGCACGGCCTGCAACAACCCGGGAATAGCGGCCGGATCGACCGTGTCAGGGGCCTGGCCCATGAGGCCGAGCAGCACGCCCTTGTCGGTGCCATGCCCTTTACCGGTGGCCCCCAGCGAGCCGTACAGCTCGACCCGCAAGCCGGCCACGCGGGGCAGCAGCCCGTCGCGCTCGAGGCCCTGGGCGAACAACAGGGCCGCCCGCATGGGCCCCACGGTGTGCGAGCTGGACGGCCCGATGCCGATTTTGAACAGATCGAAAGCAGATACGGCCACGGCCAGCCCCACGGAATCAACAATGCTCGAGGCATCATACGCGGGCCGGACGCCCCTTCCAAGCCGGCCGATTTCCCCATGAACCGCGACCGTGCGATGATTGCTTCATGACACGTCATTTACACACCGCCGGCCACGCCGGCTGATCTTACTTTGCCAGGTCAGTCATGTCGGGATTGATTCCTCTGCTCGATTTTGCCGGATACGTCGCCCTGCTGCTGTGGGGCGTGCATATGGTGCAGACCGGCGTGCAACGCGCCTTCGGCGCCGCCCTGGGCGCCGCGCTGGGGCGCGCCCTGGGTACCCGGTTGCGCGCCTTCGCCACCGGCCTGGGCATAACCGCAGCGCTGCAGAGCAGCACCGCCACCGGGCTGATGATCACCGGCTTCGCGGCCGGCGGCGTGGTGGCCCTGGTGCCGGCGCTGGCCGCCATGCTGGGCGCCAACGTGGGCACGACGCTGATCGTGCAGGTGCTGTCGTTCGACCTGACGTCACTGGCCCCGATACTGATCCTGGCCGGGGTCTGGATGTTCCGCCGCTACCCGCCAGGCCGCACGCGCGACCTCGGGCGCGTGTTCATCGGCCTGGGGCTGCTGCTGCTGTCGCTGCACCAGTTGGTAGAACTGTTCGCCCCCCTGCAGCACGCGCCGCTGCTGGCCCAGGTGCTCGAGGCCCTCGCCACCCAGCCGGTCGCGGCCGTGATACTGGCGGCGGCGCTGGCGTGGGCGGCGCATTCCAGCGTGGCCATCGTGGTGCTGGTGATGTCGCTGGCCGCCCACCACCTGGTGGAGCCGGCGCTGGCATTCGCGCTCGTCATGGGCGCGAACCTGGGCACGGCGGTCAACCCCATGCTCGAAGGCGTCAGCGGCGACGACCCGGCCGCCCGCCGCCTGCCGCTGGGCAACCTGTTGACGCGCGTGGCCGGCGTGCTGGCCGGCCTGATGCTGCTACCCTGGCTGCCCGACTGGATGGCCATGCTCGACAGCGACAATGCGCGCGGCGTGGCGAACTTCCACACGGTGTTCAACCTGGTGATCGCGCTGGTGTTCCTGCCGCTGCTGGCCCCCTACGCCGCCCTGCTGACGCGCTGGCTGCCCAAGCGCACCGACCCGAACGACCCGGCTCGTCCGCAATACCTCGACGAAGCCGCCCACGACGTGCCTGCCGTGGCGCTGGGCAATGCCGCGCGCGAGGCGCTGCGCATGGCCGACATGCTGCAAACCCTGCTGCTGTACGCACGCGCCGGTTTCAAGCGCGACAATCGCCACCGCATGGTGCAGGCGCGCCAGCTCGACAACGCGCTGGACAAGATCGAGAACGCCATCACCACCTACCTGGCCCTGCTCGACCGCGAAAACATGACCACCGACGACGTTCAGCGGCTGGACGACATCCTGGCATTCGCCAGCAACATCGGCCATGCGGCCGACATCGCCTACCACGGTCTGCTCAACCACGTGGGGCGGCTGCGCAAGCAGGGTTGGACGCTGCCGCCGGAACAGCGCCAGCGGCTGGACGAAACCCTGGCACGCCTGATCGCCAACCAGCGCGAAGCCGCCGCACTGCTGGTCAACGACGATGTGCGGCAGGCGCGTGAGCTGGCCGGCGAAAAGGCGCGCTTTCGCACGCTGGAAGCCGAAGAGGCCGAGTCGCACCTGCACAAGATCAAGGCCGGCGAGGTCGACGCGGCCGAAGTGGGCGCGCTGTACCTGGACATTCTGCGCGACATGAAGAGCATCAACTCGCACCTGGTGGGCGCCTCGGCCTACCCGCTGCTGGCGCGCCACGGCGAGCTGCTGCCCAGCCGCCTGCGCGAATCGGGCAGTTGAGCCCTCGCAGGCGCCCCCCCGGGCCGCACTTCGGGCGGCCGGAAGACCGGCTTAGGCAATAAAAAATAGGCGATCGCGCCGGCCGGCCAGCACACTATGGCTCATAACGAAGCCGACGCGACGCCTGTCCGCGGACGCGGCCATCTTCCCACTGGCAGGAGACAACCATGCCATCTATCCGCAGCGCCGCTTGCGCGGCTGCCCTGCTTCTGTGCGCCTCGGCGCCCGCCCTGGCCGCCTGGCCGGAACGCCCCGTAACCATCATTGTGCCGGCCGCGCCCGGCGGCACAACCGACATTGCTACCCGCATCATCGCCGACAAGCTCGCCGGCAAGCTGGGCCAGTCGGTAGTGGTCGAGAACCGGGCCGGCGCGGCGGGCATCATCGGCACACAGCAGTTGGTGCGGGCCAACCCCGACGGCTACACGCTGATCATGGGCAACATAGGCCCCAATGCCATCAACTACAGCATGTACCGCGAGCTGCCGTACAAGGCAACGGACTTCGCCCCCATTACGCGGGTGATTTCAGTGCCCAATGTGCTGGTCGTGAACGCGCAATCGCCGGCCCGCAGCGCCGGCGAGCTGATCGAGATACTGCGCAAAGATCCCGGCAAGTCTTCGTTCGGCTCGTCCGGCACCGGGCAGTCGCCGCACTTGTCCGGCGAGCTTTTCAAGCAGCGCGCGGGCGTGCAGGCCACGCACGTTCCCTACAAGGGCGCGGGGCCGGCCGTGGCCGCCCTGCTGGCCGACCAGTTCACCTTCATGATCGACAACCTGCCCAGTTCGCTGCCGCACATCCAGGCGGGCAAATTCCGCGCCCTGGCCGTCACGAGCGCCAAACGCGTACCCGAACTGCCCGACGTTCCCACCATGGCCGAAGCGGGCATCAAAGACATGGTGGTGACCGCCTGGTTCGGCCTGCTGGCGCCGGCCGGCACGCCGGCCCCTGTCATCGACCGCCTGTCCTCGGCTGCCCGCGAGGTGCTGGCCATGCCCGAGGTGCAGCAGCGCTTCCACGCCATGGGCGGCCAGGCCGGCGATGACTCGCCCGCCGAATTCGCCGCCTACATCGAGCAGGAACGCAGCCGCTGGCACGACACCGTGCAGGCAGCCGGACTGGCGCCGAAGTAAACGCCACAGCCTCCCACCGATACGCAGACGGCGCCGCAAGGCGGCACGCCAGGCGCCGCACGGTTTCATCACCAGGAGTCGCGTCATGCAGAAAAGTTTGTTTCGCTGGATCGCGGTGCTTTCGATGCTGTCGGGTTGTGTAGGCCTGCTGGCCGGCACGACGGCGACGGTGGCCGAGCCCGCCTATCCCAACCGGCCCATTACCCTGCTGATTCCCTATCCGCCCGGCGGCAGCGCCGACATGCTGGGCAGGCCACTATCGGCCGCGCTGCAACAGCGGCTGGGCCAGCCAGTGGTACTGGAATACAAGCCGGGCGCGGGCGGCTCGATCGCCACCGCGCAGCTGGCGCGTTCCAAGCCGGACGGCCATACTGTGTTGATGGTGCTGGCCGCGCACGCCATCAACCCCAGCTTGTACAAGTCGCTGCCCTACGACACGCGCAAGGATTTCGCGCCAGTGTCGCTGGCGGCCACCTTGCCGATGCTGGTGGCCGCTCCGTTGTCGACCCCGGCCAACAGCATTCCGGAACTGATCGCCTATGCCCGGAAGAACCCGGGCAAACTGACGTTTGCATCGGCCGGGCCTGGCAACACGAGCCACCTGTCAGCCGAAATGTTCAAGAAAGCCACCGGCATCGACATGCTGCACGTGCCGTACAAAGGCAGCGGCCCCGCAGTGGTGGCCCTGCTGGCGGGCGAAGTGTCGCTGATGTTCGACAGCATCTCGACTTCGCTGCCGCAGGTGAAGGCCGGCAAGCTGAAAGCCCTGGCGGTTACCAGCGACACCCGCTCGCCGCTGCTGCCCGACGTGCCGACCATCCAGGAGTCGGGCGTGCCCGGTTTCGTGGTGAACGGCTGGTACGGCATCCTGGCCCCGGCCGGTACCCCGCCCGCCGTGGTGGACAAGCTCAGCGCCGCCATTGCCGACTCGCTGCGCGAGCCCGCGCTGCGCGAGCAGCTGACCGGCTACGGCTACACGCCGATAGGCAGCACGCCGCAGGCGTTCGGCGAGCTCATCGACAGCGAGCTCGAGCGCTGGAGCCAGGCGGTGAAAGACTCGGGCGCGACCATACAGCAGTAGCCGCGAGGCCGCGCTCCGCCGGGCGCGCCCGGCGGATCAGCCCAGGTAGCGCTGGAACCAGGCCAGCATGCGCTGCCAGCCGTCGCGGGCCTCGGCCTCGCAATACATGGGACGGTAATCGGCCAGGAAGCCGTGTCCGGCCTCCGGGTAGACCACGATTTCGGAAGCGCGCGCCGCGGCGTTGCCTTGGGCCAGCTTGGCCTTCAAGGCTTCCACATCGGCCAGCGGAATGCTGGCGTCCTTCGCGCCGTACAGGCCCAGTACCGGCGCGTGCAGGTCGCCCGCGACATCCAGCACCACCTTCTTGATGAGCGGGCCATGCCCGGCGCTGAGCTTGCCGTACCAGGCCACGCCGGCCTTGATGGCAGGGTTGTGGGCAGCGTACATCCAGGTCAGGCGGCCGCCCCAGCAGAAACCGGTGATGCCGGCGCGGGCGGTGTCTCCGCCATGCTGCGCGGCCCACTCCAGGCACGCGTCGAGGTCGGCATAGACCTGCTCGTCGGGCACCTTGGCTACGATTTCCTGGATCAGCTTGGGCACGTCGGTATAGGCGGCGGCATCGCCCTGACGTTGATACAGCTCGGGCGCGATCGCCAGGTAGCCGGCTTTAGCCAGGCGACGGCAGAGGTCCTTGATATGCTCGTGCACGCCGAAGATTTCCTGCACCACCAGCACCACGGGCAGCCCCGTCTTGCCTTGCGGCGCCGCATAATACGCGGCAATGGCGCCATCGTGCACGGGCAGGTCGAAATCGCCGTGGGCCAGGCCTTCGGTGTCGGTGTGGATAGCGGTGGCGGCGGGCTGGCCTGCGGCGGGGGCAAAACTCATGACGGGCTCTCCTGTGCGTGCGGGCCCGCGCGAGGGGCCCCTAGTGCGAATGAACGGTTGGCGCTGTCATTTCGTGCGCCGCTTCCTGGCTGTGCGCGGCGGCATGGCCATGCTCGTGCGCGGGGCCATGGTGCAGGAATGACGTGACGCCATAAATGACAATAACTCCCGCGCCCACCAGCAGCAACTGGGGGACGGCTTCGGCCAGCGAGCCCCGCTCATGCATTTGCGGGATCAGGTCGGCCACCGATATGTACAGGAAGCTGCTGGCGGCGATGACCAGCACGTACGGCACCCATTGCTGCGCCTGCTGCAGCACGAAGTAACCCGCCAGGCCGCCCAGCGCCGTGCACAGGCTGGTGAACAGGATCAGCATGAACGCCCGGCGGCGCGCCAGGCCGGCATTGATCAGCACGACGAAGTCGCCCAGCTTGTGGGGCACTTCGTGCACGATGATGGAGGCCGCGGTCAGCAAGCCCAGCAGGGGGTCGGCCAGGAATGCCGCAGCCACCAGCACCCCGTCGCAGAGGTTGTGCAGCGAGCTGCCCACCAGGATCAGCACGCCGCCGCGGCCGGCTTCGTGGCGGTCGTGGCCTTTGTGGTGATGATGGCCGTCGCCCTCATGGTGATGACTGTGGCGCAGCAGCGCGATTTTTTCCAGCACGAAAAAGCCCAGCAGGCCCGCCAGCATCAGCGCGAACAGCGTATGCGCATCGGCCTCGGCGTTCTCGAATGCCTCGGGCAGCAGGTGCAGCAGCGCCACCGACAGCAGCACCCCCACCGACAGGCTGACCATGTGGTGCAGGTATTTGCTGAAGACGCGAAACGCCAGCCAGCTGGCGATGGACACGGCGATCAGGCCGCCGGCCACCGTGGCCAGCAAGATCGAAAGGAGCAACATGGAGGTGCGACGGAAGGGGCGAAAGCAATATTATATCGTTACAGACCTGCCCTGCCCCGGGGTGTCAGTGCGCCTGTTCCCAGTTGGGCCCCACGCCTACCTCGGCCACCAGCGGCACCCGCAACCGCGCCACGCCGCACATGAGTTCCGGCAGGCGCGCGCGCACGGCGTCGAGTTCGCCGTCGGGCACTTCGAGTATCAGCTCATCGTGCACCTGCATGATCATGCGGGTGGCCAGGCGCTCGGCATCGAGCCAGTCTTGCACGGCGACCATGGCCATCTTGATGAGATCGGCCGCCGTGCCCTGCATGGGCGCGTTGATGGCGGCACGTTCAGCGCCCTGCCGGCGCGGCCCTGAAGCGGCACGGATGTCGGGCAGCTGCAGGCGGCGGCCGAACACGGTTTCCACGTACCCTTGCTGGCGCGCCAGCTGCCGGGTGTGTTCCATGTACTGCGCCACGCCCGGATAGCGGGCGAAGTAACGGTCGATATAGGCCTGCGCGGCGTCGCGCGTGATGCCCAGGTTCGAGGCCAGGCCGAACACCCCCATGCCGTAGATCAGACCAAAATTGATGGCCTTGGCGGCGCGGCGCTGGTCTGCCCCGACCTCGTCGAGTGCCACGCCGAAGATCTCGGACGCCGTGGCGCGGTGAATGTCTTTGCCGGCGGCAAAGGCCTGCTGCAAGTTGGCGTCATCGGACACATGCGCCATGATGCGCAGCTCGATCTGGGAGTAATCGGCCGACACCAGCACGCCATGTTCGGCCACGAAGGCTTCGCGCACGCGCCGCCCCGCCTCGGTGCGCACCGGGATGTTCTGCAGGTTCGGGTCGGACGAGGCCAGCCGCCCCGTGACGACCGCCGCCTGCGAATAATGCGTGTGCACGCGGCCTGTGCGCGCGTTGATCATGCGCGGCAGCTTGTCGGTGTACGTGGACTTGAGCTTGGACAGGCCGCGGTATTCCAGCAACACTTGCGGCAACGGGTAGTCTTGCGCCAGCCGCGTCAGCACTTCTTCGTCGGTGGACGGCGCGCCGCCGGCGGTCTTGCGCACCACCGGCAATTGCATGCGGCCGAACAGGATCTCGCCCAGTTGCTTGGGGGAATTCAGGTTGAAGGGCTGGCCCGCCAGTTCGTAGGCGCGCTGTTCGAGCTGCAGCATTTCCTGGCCCAGCCGGTGGCTCTGACGGCCCAGTTCGGCGGCGTCGACCTTGACCCCGTTGCGCTCGACCACGGTAAGCACGCGCGACACCTGGATCTCGAGCTGGTAAATGCGCTCAAGGCCCGCGTCCGCAGCCACGCGCGGACGCAGCGCGTGGTGCAGCTGCAGGGTGAAGTCGGCGTCTTCGCAGGCATAGTGGCCAGCCTGCTCGACCGCCACTTCGTCGAAGCCAATCTGCTTGGCGCCCTTGCCGCACAGCTCTTCGTAGGTGATGCCGCCACGCCCCAGGTAGCGCTGCGCCAGGTCGTTCAGGCCCACGCCGCGGTGCGATTCGAGCACGTAGGCCTGCAGCATGGTGTCGTCCTGGATGCCCGCGAGCGCGACGCCTTCGTTGGCGAACACATGGGCATCGTACTTGGCATGGTGCAGCAGCTTGGGGCGCGCCGGGTCTTGCAGCCAGGCGCGCATGCGTTCGAGCACTTCGCGCTTGGGTAGTTGCTCGGCGCTGTCGGGACCGCGGTGGGCCAACGGGATGTAGCAAGCCACGCCCGGCGCCAGCGCCATCGAAATGCCGACCAGGCTGGCCTGCATTTCGTCGAGTGAGGTGGTTTCGGTGTCGAGCGCCACCAGCGGCGTGTCTGCCGCCTGGGCCATCCATTCGTCGAACGCCGGCCAGCTCGAGATGATCAGGTAGCGCAGCTCGGCCGGCGCGGCGGGCGCCTCGGCAATGACCCGGGCATCGCCCTGCGGCACGCGTTGGGAATCGCCCGTGAGCTCGCGCAGCCAGGTGCGGAAACCGTAGCGCTCGTAGAGTGCCTGCAGCGTATCGGTATCGGGTTGGCGCGGCGCCAGGTCGTCGATGCCGCCGATGTGACCAGCCAGGTCGCAATCGCACTTCACGGTCAGCAACTGGCGCGTCAGGGGAAACTGGCCGATGGCCTCGCGCAGGTTGTTGCCGGCCACGCCCTTGATGCCATCGGCCTGTTCAACCAGCGAGTCGATCGAGCCGAATTCGGCCAGCCACTTGGCGGCCGTCTTGGGCCCTACCTTGGCCACGCCCGGCACGTTGTCGATGGCGTCGCCCACCAGCATGAGGTAGTCGACGATGCGATCGGGCGGCACGCCGAACTTGTTGCGTACGCCGGTCTCGTCGAGCACTTCGCCGCTCATGGTATTGACCAGCGTGACGTTCGCATCCACCAGCTGGGCAAGGTCTTTGTCGCCGGTAGACACGATGGTGCGTATGCCCATTCCCGACGCCTGGCATGCCAGGGTGCCGATGATGTCGTCGGCCTCGACTCCCTCGATGGCCAGCACCTGCCAGCCCAGCGCCCGCACCGCCTGGTGGATGGGCTCGATCTGGGCCGCCAAGTCTTCCGGCATGGGCGGCCGGTGCGATTTATAGTCAGGATACAGGTCGTCGCGGAAAGTCTTGCCGCGCGCGTCGAAAATACACGCTGCGTAATCTGCTTTGTGGTCCGAGACCAGCTTGCGCAGCATATTGACGACGCCGTACAGCGCGCCCGTAGGTTCACCTTGCGCATTGCGCAAATCGGGCATAGCGTGGAAGGCGCGGTACAAGTAGCTCGAACCGTCTACCAGCAATAAGGTTTTATTCATGGTTACAAAAGCAGAACAAGAAACGCCCGCCGGCAAGCAAATACCGGTGATTATGTCAGAGATACGGGCGGCGGCAGAGAAACTGGCCGATATCGGCCCCGCCGTCAGCGTGTTCGGCAGTGCGCGCATCAGCCGCGACTCGCCCCACTATGAAACCTGCGAAGCCATTGCGGCGGCCTTGGCCGAAGCGGGCTTCGCGGTCATCGCCGGCGGCGGCCCCGGCATCATGGAAGCCGCCAACAAGGGCGCCTTCGAGGCCGGAGGCACCAGCGTCGGGCTGAACATCAGCCTGCCCCACGAGGCGCACAACAACGAATACCAGACCATCAGCCTGTCGTTCGAGTATTTTTACTCGCGCAAGGCCACGTTCTTCATGCACAGTTTCGCCTACGTGTCGTTGCCGGGCGGCTTCGGCACCATGGACGAGCTGTTCGAGGCGCTGACGCTGATCCAGACCGGCAAGGTGCCGCCGGCGCCCATCATTCTGGTGGGCAGCGAATACTGGCACGGCCTGGTCGAATGGCTGGCCGACCAGATGCTGCCCAACGGCATGATCGCCGCGCACGACCTGGAACTGTTCACGGTGGAAGACGACCCGCGCAAAGTGGTGCGGCGAGTGGTTGAGTTTCATGCCCAGCGGCGCAGCGGCGCGCGGTACGCGCCGTCGCTGCCGGGTTGAGCGGGCGCCTCAGAGGCCGCGCGCCGGACGAGTCCGCGGCGTGGCGGCGTGCCCGGCCTGGCCAAGCGCCAGGCCGATGGCCGTGCGCGCCCGTTCGATGAACTCGTCTTCGCCGGGCCGGGGCGGCAGGATGCGGAATTCGACCTCGGGCAAGGCAGGCAAGCGCGCATCGGCCAGTCGCGCGATGCCGGGCGCCAGCGCTGATTCATTCAGGCAGGCCACGCCCAGCCCGGCAGCCAGGGCCGACTGCAGGCCGGCCACGCCAGACGCGACGTGCGCGGCCGAATAAGCCACGCCGGCGCGCGACAGCACGCGTTCGGTGAACTGGCGCAACGCGCAGGTCTCGGGCAAAGACAGCAGCGGCAACGGGCCGCCGGGCATGCAATAGCCTTCGGCGGCCATCCAGGCCAGCCGCTCCCGGCGCAACAGGGTGCCCTGCGCGCGGCCGCGCGCCACGCCGCGCTCTTTCACGACCATGGACACGCCAACATCGGCCTCGCCGCGCTGGTAGGCCTGCTCGATGGCGCCGCTTTTCATGATGGTGACATGCAGGCCCACTTGCGGATATTGCTCGCCCAGGCGGCGCAGCATATAAGCCAGGTCGCCTGGCCGGAAGTAGTCCGTAATGCACAACCTGAGCTCGCCCCGTAAAGCCACGCCGCGCAGATCGCGATAGGCCTCGTCGGCCAATGCCAGAATCGCGCCGGCGTGGGCACGCAGCCGCTCGCCAGCCGGGGTGGCCGTCACCCCGTGCTTGCCGCGCACCAGCAGCGCCTGCCCTGCCCGCTCTTCGAGCTTGCGCATCTGCTCGCTGACCGACGACTGCGACAGGAATACCCTGGGCGCCGCGGCAGTGAAACTGCCGGCATCGAGCACGGCAACCAGCGTGCGGAGTTGGTCGAGGTCGAATCCTGGCATTTTATCCAACGGTTTTTCCGATTGATCAGATCGTAAATTCCCGCTTTTCCGATGTCAACGGGGGGCCTAGACTGGCCGTACAGTCACTCACCAGGAGCCTCTCCATGCCGCATATCGTCGTTCATGTGTCCGGCGCGCCCAATGCCGCCACCAGTCGCCGGGTAGTCGATTCGGTTGCCCAATTGACCCAGTCGGTGTTGGGCAAGCAGCTGCCGGTCATCGCCATCACGCTGCAGTACATTCCTCACGACCAATGGTTCATTGGCGGGCAGGCGCTGTCCGAGCTGGGGCGCAACGCCTTCCACCTGGACATCAGCGTTACGGACGAAACCAATACCAAGGCCGAGAAGGCGCGCTTCATTCGCGAGACCTACCGCGCCTTCGAAGACATTCTGGGCGAACTGCACCCGTGCTGCTACGTGCACGTCATCGACGCGCGCGCGGCGGCCTACGGTTACGGCGGCGCCACACAGGAATACCGGCACCAGCACGGCTGAGCCCGACTCGCGCGCGCTGCCCATAAAACAGCAAAGCCCCGGATGGGGTTTTGCTGTTTCGCGGCGTTGCCGACGCGGCTGTAGCGGCCGGGCGCCCTGTGCGCCCGAAACCGGCGGACGCTTACGCGCCGCCTTCGCGGGCCGCGCGGCGGCGCTCGTGTTCCTGCAAGTGGCGCTTGCGCAGGCGGATCGACTTCGGCGTGATCTCGACCAGCTCATCATCGTCGATGAATTCCACCGCGTATTCCAGCGACAGCTGGATGGGCGGCACCAGGCGCACCGCTTCGTCGGTGCCCGAGGCGCGGATGTTGGTGAGCTGCTTGCCCTTGATGGGGTTGACCACCAGGTCGTTGTCGCGGCTGTGGATGCCGATGATCATGCCTTCGTACAGCGCCTCGCCAGGGCTGACGAACATGCGGCCGCGGTCTTGCAGCTTCCACAGCGCGTAGGCCACGGCCTCGCCGTTATCCTGGCTGATCAGCACACCGTTGCGGCGCTCGCCGATCGAGCCTTCGCGCACCGGCGCGTACTCGTGGAAAATGTGGCTCATCAGGCCCGTGCCGCGCGTGAGCGTCAGGAATTCGTTCTGGAAGCCGATCAGGCCGCGCGCGGGAATCAGGTATTCCAGGCGGGTACGGCCGCGGCCATCGGGTTGCATGTCCTGCAGGTCGCCCTTGCGGCGGCCCAGCTCTTCCATGACGCCGCCCTGGTGGGCGTCTTCGACGTCGATGGTCAGCGCCTCGAAAGGCTCGCACTTGACGCCGTCAATGTCCTTGAACACCACGCGCGGGCGCGACACGGCCAGTTCGTAGCCTTCGCGCCGCATGGTTTCCAGCAAGATGGTCAGGTGCAGCTCGCCGCGGCCCGACACTTCGAACACCGTGTCGTCGCCGGTATCGCGCACGCGCAGGGCCACGTTGGACTTCAGTTCACGATCGAGGCGGTCGCGCAGCTGGCGGCTGGTGACGAACTTGCCTTCGCGGCCGGCCAGCGGCGAGGTGTTCACCATGAAATTCATGGTGAGCGTGGGTTCGTCGATGCGCAGCATGGGGAAGGCTTCGGGCTGGGCCGGATCCATCACCGTGCAGCCAATGCCGATTTCTTCGATGCCGTTGATCAGCACGATGTCGCCTGCTTCGGCTTCGGACACGACTTCGCGTTCCAGGCCCTTGAATTTCAGCACCTGGTTGATGCGGCCCTTGCCCGACGCGCCCTCCGGCCCGAACTGGTACACCACGTCCATGCCGGGGCGAATGCGGCCGCGGTTGATGCGGCCCACGCCGATCTTGCCCACGTAGCTGTTGTAGTCCAGCGAGATGATCTGCATCTGCAGCGGGCCATTGGGATCGTCTTCGCGCTGCGGCACGTGCTGCAGGATGGCTTCGAACAGGGGCCGCATGTCGCCCTCGCGCACCTCGGCCGTCAGGCCCGCATAGCCCGACAGGCCCGAGGCGTACACCACCGGGAAATCCAGCTGTTCTTCGGTGGCGCCCAGCTTGTCGAAAAGATCGAACGTGGCGTTGATGACGTAGTCGGGGCGCGCGCCCGGACGGTCGATTTTGTTGACGACCACGATCGGCTTCAAGCCCAGCGCCAGCGCTTTGCGCGTCACGAAGATGGTCTGCGGCATGGGGCCTTCGACCGCGTCGACCAGCAGCAGCACGCCGTCTACCATGGACAGCACGCGCTCGACTTCGCCGCCGAAGTCGGCGTGTCCCGGGGTGTCGACGATGTTGATGTGGGTGCCCTGGTATTCGACGGCGCAGTTCTTGGCCAGGATGGTGATGCCGCGCTCTTTTTCCAGGTCGTTCGAGTCCATGACCCGTTCCGAGACCGCCTGGTTCTCGCGGAAGGTGCCGGATTGGCGCAGCAACTGGTCGACCAGGGTGGTCTTGCCGTGGTCGACGTGGGCGATGATGGCGACGTTGCGCAGGGCGCGAGTCATAGCGGGTCCTTTAAGGTCTGTTTGGCGGGCAGCAAGCCCGCCGGCAATTCGTTCAAAGCAAGCAGCGCCTGCTTGGGGTCTGTCATGGCCTGCAAGGCCTCCAGCGTGACGGCGCGGTCCAGCGAAAACGGCCCGACGTGCGTGCGCCTCAGCGCCGCCAGGTGGGCATAGCAGCCCAGCGCCCGCCCGATGTCCTGGGCCAGGGTGCGTATGTAGGTGCCCTTGCTGCAGGCCACGTCGATCTCGGCACGCGTGCCCGACAGCGACAGCAGGTCGATGCGGTGGATCGTGACCTGGCGGGGCGGGCGTTCGAGCTCGATGCCCTGGCGCGCGTATTCGTACAAGGGCTTGCCGTCGCGCTTGAGCGCCGAGTACATCGGCGGCACCTGCTCGATGACGCCCTGGAAACGCGCCAGCACCTCGCGCAGCGCGTCTTCGGTAACACTGTAACCCTCGGCCGCGCGCGCCACGACATGGCCCGTGAGATCGCCGGAGTCGGTTTCTTCACCGAACTGCAGCGTGGCGCGGTAGGCCTTGTCGGCATCGAGCATGGCCCCCGAGATTTTCGTGGCCCGGCCCATGCAGCAAACCAGCAGGCCGGTAGCGAACGGGTCCAGTGTACCCGTATGCCCCGCCTTGGCGGCATCCATGCTGCGCCGCGCGCGCTGCAGGGCGTGGTTACTGGACAAGCCCACGGGCTTATCCAGCAACAGGACACCGTCGAGCGCAAGCCCGCGTCGTTTGGCCATCGTCGAATCCGGGAAAGAAATTTGCAGCAGAGACGACAGCCGGTCAGCGTCGGTCTTCGGGCTCGTCAGGTTCGTCGGGCTCGTCCGCCGCGGGGCCAGGCCGGTTGGCGCGATCGATGAGGGCCGACATTTCGATGCCGCGCGCGATCTGTGCATCGTGCACGAAGCGCAGCGTGGGCACGGTATGGATGTGCAGCAACTTGTACAGCTGGGAATGCAGCCAGCCGGCCTTTTCGTTGAGCAACGCGGCGGCGGCGTCGGGCTCGGCGCCCAACACCGTGAAGTACACCTTCGCGTGCGCGTAGTCGGCCGACAGCTCCACTCCGGACAAGGTGATCAATCCGGCGCGGGACATGTCGAGCTCGCGCTGGATGAGGCCGGCCAGATCCTTCTGGATCTGGTCGGCCAGCCGCAGGTTGCGGCCGGGGATGGATTTGGACTTGTGACGGCTCATGAAAAATCCGGGATGCGTCGCGCCCTTACAGGGTGCGGGCGATCTCCTTGATTTCGAAGACTTCGAGCTGGTCGCCAACCTGGATGTCGTTGCTGCCGCGCAGCGTCAGGCCGCAATCGAAGCCCGACTTGACTTCCTTGACGTCGTCCTTGAAGCGGCGCAGCGAATCGAGATGGCCGGTCCAGTGAACGACGTTGTTGCGCAGCAGGCGGATTTGCGAATCGCGGCGCACCAGGCCGTCGAGCACCATGCAGCCGGCCACGTTGCCAATACGCGAGATGGAATAGACCTCGCGCACCTCGACCAGGCCGATGACCTCTTCTTTTTTCTCGGGCGCCAGCATGCCCGACATGGCTGCCTTCACTTCGTCTACGGCGTCGTAGATGATGTTGTAGTAGCGCACGTCGATGCCGTTGGACTCGGCCAGCTTCTTGGCGCTTTGCTCGGCGCGCACGTTGAAGCCGATGACGACCGCATTCGAGGCAATGGCCAGGTTGATGTCGCTTTCGGAAATACCGCCCACGGCCGCATGCACCACCTGTACCCGCACTTCGTCGGTGGACAGCTTGGTAAGGGAAGCCACCAGGGCTTCCTGCGAACCCTGCACGTCGGTCTTGACGATAAGCGGCAGCGTTTGCGTGCCTTCGCCCAGGTTGTCGAACATGGATTCGAGCTTGGCGGCCTGCTGGCGGGCCAGCTTGACGTCGCGGAACTTGCCTTGGCGGAACAGCGCGATTTCGCGCGCCTTGCGTTCGTCGGCCAGGGCGATGAGTTCGTCGCCGGCGGCGGGCACTTCGGTGAGGCCCTGGATTTCGACCGGAATGGACGGGCCGGCTTCCTGGATCTGCTTGCCGTTTTCGTCGACCATGGCGCGCACGCGGCCAAAGCTGGCGCCGGCCAGCACCACGTCGCCGCGCTTGAGCGTGCCGCTTTGCACCAGGATGGTGGCGACGGGGCCGCGCCCCTTGTCGAGACGGGCTTCGATGACCAGGCCCTTGGCCGGGGCCTCGACGGGCGCTGTCAGTTCGAGGATCTCGGCCTGCAGCAGCACGTTTTCGAGCAGGTCGTCGATGCCGGCGCCGGTCTTGGCGGACACCGGCACGAACGGCACGTCGCCGCCATACTCTTCAGGCACGACTTCTTCGGCCACGAGTTCCTGTTTGACGCGCTCGGGGTTGGCCTCGGGCTTGTCGATCTTGTTGACCGCCACAACCAGCGGCACGCCGCCCGCCTTGGCATGGTGGATGGCTTCGCGCGTTTGCGGCATGACGCCGTCGTCGGCCGCCACCACCAGGATGACGATGTCGGTGGCCTTGGCGCCGCGGGCACGCATGGCGGTAAACGCCTCGTGGCCCGGGGTGTCGAGGAAGGTGACCACGCCACGCGCGGTTTCGACGTGGTAGGCGCCAATGTGCTGCGTGATGCCGCCGGCTTCGCCCGACGCGACCTTGGCGCGGCGGATGTAGTCAAGCAGCGAGGTCTTGCCGTGGTCGACGTGGCCCATGACGGTAACCACCGGCGCGCGCGGCAGCGCTTCGGCCTCGCTGGCCACCGGGGTTTCGTCCAGGAAGGCTTCCGGGTCGTCGAGCTTGGCGGCGATGGCCACGTGGCCCAGTTCCTCGACCACGATCATGGCGGTTTCCTGGTCCAGCACCTGGTTGATGGTGACCATCTGGCCCAGTTTCATCAGTTGCTTGATGACTTCAGCGGCCTTGACGGACATCTTGTGGGCCAGGTCGGCCACGCTGATGGTTTCGGGCACGTGCACTTCGCGCGCGATGAATTCTTGCGGCGCGGGCTCGTGGCGGCGTTCGGCCTGCTGGTTGCGGCTGTTGCGCCCACCCTTGCCGCCCTTGCCGCCGGCACGCCAGCCGTCGCGGCTGGGCGCCGCCGACTTGGTATCGGCCGGCTTCTTGCGCGAGGCGTCGTCGCTCCAGGTGGAGGCGACTTCGGCGGTCTTGATGGTTTTCTTGGACCCGCCCGCCCCCGGCTTGGCGTCTTTCTTGGCGCCAGGCGCGGCGGCCTTGCCGGCCGGCTTGTGCAACGTGCCCGACAAGGCGCCAGCCTCGGGTTCGGGCGCGCGCAGCACCTTGCGCGGACGATTGAGCATTTCGCGCAGCGCGGCGGCTTCGGCTTCGGCGGCGCGGCGCGCTTCTTCGCGGCCGGCGGAGTCGACCGCGGGCGCGGCGACCGGGACGGGCGCGCCGCGGCGCCCTTCGGCGCGGGCCGGTTTGGAGGCGGCGGGCGCGGGCTCGGCCTTGGGAGTAACGGGCTCGGGACGGGCCGCCTGGGCGGACTCGGCGGCGGGCGCGGGAGCAGTTTCGATTTCAGCTTGCACAGCAGGTTCCGGCGGGGCCTGTTCGGCCTCGCGCTCGGCGTGGGCTTCGACTGCGGCAGGCGCGGCCGGCTCGGCGGGCGCTTCTGCCGGCTTGGCCACCGGTTCAGGTTGGGGTTCAGGCTCGGCCTGGGCCACGGGAGCGGGCTGCGGCTCGACGGCCGGCGGCTGGGACGGCGTCTCGGCGGCCGGCGCAGCCGTGTCGGGCGCGGCCGTGGCCGGCGCCTGAGGCGCGTCGGCGGCGGGCGCGTTAACAGGCGCGGTCACCGGTGCGCTCGCGGACGGCTCGGCGGCGGCGGGCGCGGGTTCGGCCGGCGCGGCGTCGGACGCGGCGGCATCGGCGCGTGCCTGCTCGAGGGCGATCTCGGACGGGTCGCGCTTGACGAACACGCGCTTCTTGCGGACTTCGACCTGGATAGTGCGCGAACGGCCGGTGGCATCGGCCTGGCGGATTTCGGAGGTCTGGCGACGCGTCAAGGTGATCTTCTTGCCCTCGGTCGCGCCATGGGCGCGGCGCAGCGAGTCGAGCAGCTTCGCCTTGTCGCTGTCGGTAACCGCGTCGTCCACCGAGTTGAGGTCAACACCGGCCGAACGCAGCTGCTCGAGCAGCACGTTGGCTGGCATTTTCAGCTCGGTGGCGAACTGGGCGACAGTATTACTCGACATTAGGCTATCTTCCCTCTATATGCAGCGATTACAACAACGGTGGACAAGCGGCGCCTGCCGTGAGCCCACCGGGTTCGGCATCCGCCTGGTCATTCTTCATCGAACCAGTGGGCCCGGGCACGCATGATCAGTTCGCTGGCCTGTTGTTCGTCGAGTCCGGAAATTTCCGCAAGCTCGTCGGTGGCCAGCTCGGCCAGATCGTCGCGCGTGAGCACTTGCCGTTCGGCCAGCTTGGCGGCCAGCTCCGGCGTCATGCCTTCGAGTTCGAGCAGGTCTTGCGCCGTTTCAAGGCGCTCTTCCTGGGCGATGGCCTCGGTCAGGAGCGCATTGCGGGCGCGAGCGCGCAGCTCGTTGATGGTGTCTTCGTCGAAAGCCTCGATTTCCAGCAGTTCCTGCATGGGCACGTAGGCGATTTCTTCGATGCCGGTGAACCCTTCATCGATGAGGATGTCGGCGACTTCTTCATCGACGTCGAGCTTGCTCATGAACGCCGCGCGCAGGCCGGCGCGTTCGGTTTCCTGGCGGCTGAGGCTTTCTTCCGGCGTCATGATGTTGATCTGCCAGCCGGTAAGCTCGGAAGCCAGGCGCACGTTCTGGCCCTTGGCGCCGATGGCCTTGGGCAGGTTTTCTTCGTCGACCACCACGTCCATGGCGTGCTTGTCTTCGTCGACCACGATCGACTCGACATTGGCCGGCGCCAGCGCGCCGATGACGAACTGGGCCGGGTCCTCGGACCACAGCACGATGTCGACTTGCTCGCCGCCCAGCTCGTTGCGCACGGCCGTGACGCGGGAACCGCGCATGCCCACGCAGGTGCCGATGGGATCGATGCGCTTGTCGTAGGCA
Source organism: Bordetella petrii (assembly GCF_000067205.1). Taxonomy (NCBI): domain Bacteria; kingdom Pseudomonadati; phylum Pseudomonadota; class Betaproteobacteria; order Burkholderiales; family Alcaligenaceae; genus Bordetella; species Bordetella petrii. The sequence continues at coordinate 3,295,201 of NC_010170.1, forward strand.
ACCACGGCAATCTTGGCGCGCACGCCCGGGTCGCGGGCGGCAGCCTTGATTTCGAGCAGCCCCTGCTCGATTTCGGGCACTTCGTTTTCGAACAGCTGGCGGATGAATTCGGGCGAGGTGCGCGACAGGATGACCTGCTGGCCCCGCGCGGCATGGTCGACGCGCAGCACGAACGCACGCAGGCGGTCGCCGACCCGGAAGTTTTCCTTCGGGATCATTTCGGAACGCGGCAGCCGGGCTTCGATCTTGCCGGTTTCGACGATGATGTCGCCCTTGTCCATGCGCTTGATCGTGCCCGAGATGATGGTCTCGCCACGATCGAGGAAGTCGTTCAGGACCTGCTCGCGCTCGGCGTCGCGGATTTTCTGCAAGATGGCCTGCTTGGCGGCCTGGGCGCCAATGCGGCCGAACTCGATGGGCTCAAGGGGTTCTTCGATGTATTCGCCAACCTGGATATTGGGCACCAGCTCGAGCGCATCGGACAGCATTTCTTGCTTGTCGGGCTCTTGCAGGCCTGCCTCGTCGGGCACCACCAGCCACCGGCGGAAGCCTTCATGGCTGCCGGTTTCGCGATCGATGGCAACACGGATTTCAGCGTCTTCCTTGAAACGCTTTTTCATGGCGGAAGCCAGCGCGCTTTCGAGCGCCCCGAAAACCACTTCGCGCGTGACATTCTTTTCGCGCGCCAAGGCATCGACCAACAGAAGAATTTCGCGACTCATCGCTTTTTGCCCTTGAAATCCAGAACGGGATCCAGTTTGGCACGCTCGACATCGCCGAGCGTGAAGTTCAACACCTGGATGTCGTCCTTCTTTGCCTCAAATTCGAGACCGAACACGGCCGGTTGCGCATCGGCCGCCGCGCCATCGTTGGCCGGAGCGGACAGGATGCCCGAGAAAACCTTGCGGCCGTCCAGCGGCTGCCGCAGCTTGATTTCGATGCGCTCGCCCGCGAAACGGCGCAGCTCGGCCTCGGTGCGCAACGGGCGATCGACGCCCGGCGAACCGACTTCGAGCCGCTTGTAGTCGATATTCTCGACTTCGTAGACGCGCGACAACTGCCGCGATACCTGTTCGCAGTCTTCGATGCGCACGCCGCCGGCCTTGTCGATGGTGACGCGCAGCAAACCCAGCGCGGCACGTTCGACGTCGACCAGTTCGACGTCCATGCCGGCAAGCGCCTGTTGGGTCAATGCGTATAAATCAGCCATACACTCAAAAAAAATGGGCTGCAAACCCAGCCCACCGTATTGCCCGGCCCCCGGGAAGGGCTTCAGGAGGGTGGCCCGCCTGGAAGCTCAACACCGGGCCCGAGCCCAAATATTGCGACCTTGTGTTCCCGCCCGGCAAGGCCGGACCCTGGGATTGCCACTGGGAACCCTGCGGCTGGCAACCTGCCAACCGCCCTGCCCCGCGGCACCTGGCGCGTGCGAAATTACCCGCATGTTTACCCATGTGCCACCCGCATGCGCCACCAACGCCCTGCATTGGCCTGCCCACGCGCGAACACCCGCGCCATGAAAACCAACAATTTTACCAGATAACCGGGAAAATTGCCTGATACGTCGCGGGTTTACGGCCAGGGCGCCACGCCGGCGCGGCGCGCATGCCAGCGCCGCCGCTCAGCGGCCGCCGCGCCCCCTGCCGCCACCGAGGAATCCCAGGCGGGACTCGTGGGCCGAAGCGCTCTTTGGCTGCCAGTCGTCGCCGCGCGGACCGCTGCGCTGGGAGCGCGACTTGCCGCCCTGGGATTTGGGGCCGGAACGTGCCGCCTGGCCGCCACGCGCGCCGCCTGGTGCGCCGGGAACGCCTGGTTTACCCGGCCGGCCGGAGCCTGCCTTGCGCGGCGCGCCCGTGCCCGGCGTGCCGGGTGTGCCTGCCGCGGCCCCGCCCGCAACCCCGGGCTTGGGACGGCGCGCCTTGGCATTCTTGGCTGGCTTGGCGCCACCCGGCTTGGCGCCCCCGGCCTTGGCGCCAGCGGCCTTGAACCCGCCCGGCTTGCCACCGCTTTTACCACCGGGCTTGCCGCCGCCCTTGCCTCGCCCGGCATCCTTGCCCAGCGGGTGGCCGTTGGCGTAACCGCCCGCGAACATCAGTCCGGTGCCGAACGGATCGGACGGAGAAGAAGCCACATGCCCCGCGCTGCCCGGGCCGCCACCCTGCAGCTTGCCACGACGGCCGATGCGCGCGCCGTTCATGCCATTGCGATCCATGGTGCCAAAGCCCGGCGGCAACGCGCTATCGTGAGAGCGGGGCTGGCGGGCATTGCGTCCGCCGTCGGCATCGTCGTCGTCGCGCAGCAAGCCAAGCTGCACCATCAGCGCGGTAACCAGGGACGAGTCGAGCTCTTCCCAACGGCCGCGACGCAGCGTGCGCGGCAACACCAGGTCGCCGAAACGGGTGCGGATGAGCCGGCTGACGGTAACGCCCACCGATTCGAACATGCGGCGCACTTCGCGGTTGCGGCCTTCTTGCAAGGTAACGCGATACCAGCGGTTGCTGCCATCGCCGCCCAGATAATCGAGCGCGCCGAAGGCGGCCTGCCCGTCTTCGAGCTCGATGCCCTCTACCAGCGACTTGCGGGTGGCGTCGTCCATTTCACCGAGCACGCGCACCGCGTATTCACGCTCGGTGCCGTAGCGAGGGTGCATGATGCGGTTGGCCATGTCGCCCGAGGTGGTGAAGATCAGCAGGCCTTCGGTATTGAGATCCAGGCGCCCCACCGACAGCCACTTGCCGGTGCGCAGCTTGGGCAGGCGGGCGAATACGCTGGCCCGGCCGCCCGGGTCGTCGTGGCTGACGATCTCGCCAGCCGGTTTGTGGTACAGGATGACGCGCGGAGGCTTCTTGGTGTTGGGGCGGGCGACCGGCTTGCCGTTGACACGCACCTGGTCGGACGGCGCGACGCGCTGCCCGATATGGGCCGGCTCGCCGTTAACTGACACGCGCCCGGCAGTGATCAATTCTTCCATTTCGCGGCGCGAGCCGATGCCGGCATCGGCCAGCACCTTATGCAGCTTGGGCATGGCCGCGTCGCTGTTCAGGTACTTGCCCAGGCGCTGCTCGCTGCGGGCGGCCTGGTCCAGGTAGGAGAGCGCCTGCTCGGCCTCCCGCTCGGCGCCGCGCGCATCGGCCGGCTCGGCGGCCGGCGCGGCGGATTCGCCCGCGGCCGCCTCGCCCGAACCGGCGGAACCGGCGGCGGCATCGCCGCGCCGCCGGCGAAACGGGGTGCGCAGCTTGCGGCCTCGGCCGCGGCCATTGCCAGGTTCGGCGCCCTCGCCCGCGGCGGCTTGCGCGGCGGGCGCCGCGCCGGCGGCTTCATCGGCCGCCGGCGCGGCCTCGGAGGCGCGAACCGCGACCTCGGGAACAGGAAATTCTTCTTCTTGCATCTTTGTATTCGTTGTCACGGAGACAGCTCCAGATTTCAAGCTTGCGACAAGCCGCCCTTGGCAGGCTGGTCTTCATCAGGGGTAGGCGGAACTTCGGGCGCGGGCGGCTCGACATCAGGGTCGGGCAGCCGGGGCTCGACCTCGGGTTCCGGAGTGGGCGGCTCGATCTCGGGCTGGGGATCGGCCGGCGTAATTTCAGGTTCGGGCGCCACCGGTTCAACTTCAGGTTGCGCCCCCGGTTGGGGGATGTGGTCGGGCGCAGGCGGCGGCATGTCGGGCTCGGCCGGCAGATCGCCGGTCTGGGCCACGGGCGCCGGGTCTTCCGCGACCGCGACGGCGTCCGCTTCTGCGGCAACGCCTTCCACTGCAGCGGCATCCGGTGCTGCGACGGCCTCTTCTACGACGGCTTCTTGTATTGCGGCTTCTTCTGCCGCTTCTGTTTCTGCGGCAGCATTCGCTTCTACTGAGACGCCTGCTTCTGCGGCGGCATCAGTGCCGTTGACGCCGCCGTCGGGCGTCAGGGTGACTTCGGAACCGCCCAGATCCAGGCCTTCCAGGGCAGCCGCAGCCTGCGCGGTATCGAGCGGCGGCAGTTCGTCGAGCGCGCGCAGCCCCAGGTCGTCGAGGAACTGGCGCGTGGTGCCGAACAGGGCCGGCCGGCCAGGCGCGTCGCGGTGACCGATGGTTTCGATCCAGCCACGGTCTTCGAGTGTCTTGACGATCTGGGACGACACCGTCACGCCGCGGATGTCTTCGATGTCGCCGCGCGTCACGGGTTGGCGCCAGGCCACGATAGCCAGCGTTTCCATGACGGCCCGCGAATATTTAGGAGGTTTTTCCGGATTCAGGCGCTCGAGATAGCGCTGCATCTGTGGCCGGCTCTGGAAGCGCCAGCCGGAAGCCAGCTGCACCAGATCCATGCCCCGGTCGGCCCAGTGGCCTTGCAGGTCTTGCAGCAGCGTGCGCAGCTTGTCGTTGTCGAACTCCGCATCATCGCCGAACAGCTTACGCATCTCGGCCAGTTGCATCGGCTGGCTCGCGCATAGCAGCGCGGTTTCCAGCACGCATGTTGCCTCGCTATCGTTCATCGATTTTCTGTCTGTAAAAAGGGGTCAATTTGCGTTAATTCTGAAAAAAGGATACGATCTTTCTTCTCAGACGCGGGGTGGAGCAGTCTGGCAGCTCGTCGGGCTCATAACCCGAAGGTCGTAGGTTCAAATCCTGCCCCCGCAACCAATATCCGAAGGCCTGGCGCATTGCCGGGCCTTTTTGCTGGGCGCCGCCGGCGCCGCTCGACACACCCAAAACACCCGAAGCTCCGTCTGCCGCCATAGCATGCGCGCGGCACGCCCCGGCCTGCCCGATAAGCGGGAAGGTCCATGCGGCAACACGGGCTTGCATAGCGTTCACGGTTTTCCTGCAGGCGCGGCGCCGTGCGGCATGCGCCATGATGCTGGCGCGTGGGACTCGCACAATGCCGCGCGTATCAGTGCGCAGCGCCGCCGTAGCGGCATTTGCTTAAAAATGAACCTGAACCGCCCGGCATCGGGACATAGGACGGAGACGCAGGATACCCCTTGCCCCGAAGCAGCAACCGCACCAAGCCGGAAAAGAGCCAAGCTGGCTTTGCGGCAACGCTGCGCCGACGATTCTTAGACGTATGGGACGACCATGCTGCCTTCACGAACGGCCGGCGCACAGGCGGCCTGCCAACTTCGCACGGCAACCCCTCGGCAAGCCCTGAAGCCGCTGTAGCGACCCCCGCTGCCGGGAAACCCGCCGCGGCGATACCCGCTGCGGTGTTGCCCGCGCCCCTGCCTGCTGGTGTGGCACATTGTGCCGCTGGCACCATGGCTGCCTGCGTAGGCTGCACTGGCTGGAGCGATGTTGGTCTTCATGAAGACAGTCAGCGGATTATACCCGCTAAACCCCAGGGGACAAAGCACCGGGCCGCCGCGCGGGCCGGATCATTGCCGCGACCAGGCGTCCCAGGGAGCCGGGCCGAAACGCTCGGCCAGGAAATCCAGCATGGTCCGCAAGATCAGCGGCATCTGGCGCCGCGACACGTACACCCCATAGATACCCAGCTCTTCGGGCGGCGTCGCCTGCAACAGCGCGGTCAGCCGTCCGGCGGCCAGCTCGGGCCCCGCCAGATAAGAGGGCAACAAGGCAATGCCGCTGCCTTGCGCGGCTGCCCGCGCCAGCAGCAGGGCATCGTTGGCGGTGATATTGCCGCTGACCGGCACGTCCACCCAGGCGTTGTCACGCCGGAAGCGCCACAGGCTCTTGCCGTAGTGCGAGTGCGTCAGGCAGTTGTGCTTGGCCAGGTCTTCTGGCCGGGAAGGCGAGCCGTACGCCTGCAAGTAGGACGGCGCGGCGCATACGACCGACCGGCAGGGCGCCAGCTTGCGTGCAATGAGATTCGGGTCGAGCTCGTTGGTAATGCGCACCGCCAGGTCAACACGCTCTTGCACCAGGTTGACCGTGCGGTCGATAAGTTGCAGGTCGATTGACGTGCCGGGATAGCGGACCACGAAATCGGCCACGGCGCAGCCAAGCTGGGCGGCGCCGAATGACAGACTGACCGTCATGCGCAACTCGCCGCGCGGCTCGGTATCGGGCGTGGCTACCGATTCATGCATTTCGCCCACCAGGTCAAGCATGCGGCGGCAGCGCGGCAGCGTTTCCGCGCCTGCCGGAGTCAGGCTCAGGCGCCGCGTGGTGCGATGCAACAGGCGCACGCCCACCCATTCTTCGAGTTCGGCAAGATAGCGCGACACCATCGCGCGGGACATGTCCAGCCGTTGCGCCGCGGCCGACAGGCTGCCGCGGTCGACGACTTCGACGAACACCTGCATGGCTTTCAGGCGATCCATAGTCCCCTTCTTGTTGTATGGCGGCGCGTATCGCGCGCCGTGCATGTTTTATACCGTATTTCCCGCCAGCCGCCGACCCCGGCGGGCAAGCTCAGGCGGGCTGGCGCAGGGCATGGCGCACCGCCGCGGCCACGACAGCGGGATCCGGGCCACGCACGATGAACACCAGACGCGATTGCCCTTCGCCGTCGGGCCAGGCCGCCAGCCGCTCGGGCGGGTACAGGTCGCGATGCACGCCATGCAACGCGCATGGCGCGTCTTCGCCCTGGAACTGCACCAGCCCCTTGATGCGCAGCAGACCCTGGTGATGAGCCTCTTGCACGCGCGCCATGCCGGCCAGGAAGGCGCCGCGGCTGATGGGCGCGGGCAGATCGACCACCACTTGCCGCACGCCCCCGTGGCGCCCGCCCGCAGAAAGCCCCCCGCGCGCGCCCAGCCAACTGCCCCAGCCTGCGCCCGCCACGCGGGCCGGCAGGGGCTCGCGCAATAGCAGCCGGCGATCGAGCGGCGCATCCTGGCGCTGCACGCACACCGTGGCGCCTGGGTTGACCTGCGCCACCGCGTCCAGCGCCTGAGCCAATGCGCCGGCCGTCACGAGATCGGATTTGGCGCATACGATGAGATCGGCCTGCGCGACCTGCTGCGCCGCTTCCGGCTGGGCAGGCAATTGCGTCACCACGTGGCTGGCATCCACGACGGTGATGGTGCCGTGGTGCACATAGCGCTCCGCCAGGAAATGTTCGTGGCGCAAGGTGAACAGGATGGCGGCGGGCGTGGCCAGGCCCGTGGTTTCGACCAGGACGCGGCGAAACGGCTTGATCTGCCGGCGCAGCGCCAGCATGAACAAATCGCGCAGCGTGTCGACCAGCCCTCCATTGACCGTACAGCAGATGCAACCGCCTTCGAGCAGCGCGATGCGGGCGTCGGCGTACCGCAGCAGATGATGGTCCACGCCCACGGCGCCGAACTCATTGACGACAACGGCGGCGTCGGCATAGGCCGGGTCTTGCACCAGCCGGTTCAGCAGCGTGGTCTTGCCGCTGCCCAGGAAGCCGGTCAGCACGACCACGCCGATGCGCCGGTCGGCGCCGCTGTCTGGGACGGAAGCATTCTGCATACAAGAAGCCGCTGGCGAACGCGGCGGTCAGGCGTAATATTGGCTGCGGCGGGCGGCCAGGCCGCCGCCGCGATTCTGACCAAGGAAACCTTATGGCGCTGCATCATGCCCGTTCGGGCGAGCTCATCGACATCAGGCCCCTGGGGCCGGCCCTGAAGGATACGCCTTCGCGGGCGCTAGTGCGATCCGACCAGCTGGAAATACTGCGTCTGACGCTGCCGGCGGGGCAAACGCTGCCTCCGCACGGCATCGACGCCAGCGCCATCACGCTGCAATGCCTGGAAGGCGTGGCCGAGCTGGGCGCCCACGGCACGACGCAGACGCTGGAACCCGGCACGCTGGTGTACCTGGCGCCGGGCGTGCAGCATGACGTGAAGGCCCTGCAAGACTGTTCGATACTGGTGACGCTGTTCCTGGACCGCGCGTAGACCGCCGACGCCGCATGCATGCCGCGCCGGCCCGGCTCAAGACTGGGGCACCCGGTAAGGAGCGCCGCGCAGCCGGCTCAGGCTGAGCCCGACCGCAAGCGCGGTGACCGCCACCGCGATCCACAGGCTCATCTGCACCGCCTGCCGCTCGTGCACGATGGCATCGCCTCGCGCATACACGGCCAGCAACAGGCCCACCAACGCCGTACCCAGGCATTGCCCCAACGTGCGCATGATGGCCAGCACCCCCGAGGCATAGCCGCTGTTTTCGCGCGAGACATTCGACAGCATTTCACGGTTGTTGGGACTCTGGAAGCAGCCGAAGCCGATCCCGCACAGCAAGCAGCGCATGCCTATCTGCCATACCTGGGGCTGCTCCGGCAGGAAGGCGAGCGACACCAGGCCGGCGGTCAGCAGGAACAGGCCGACGGTGGAGATCAGGGCGGGCGAATACCGGTCCGCAAGCCGCCCGGCATGAGGAGCCGCCAGCACGATGCCGACCGGCCATGGCGTGAACAACAGCGCCGTTTCAAACGCGTTGTATCCGTAGATGTTCTGGAACAGGAATGGCAACGCGACGAACGTCATGCCCTGCCCGACGAACGAGGCCATCGACGTCAGCGCCGCCAGCGTAAACCGGGCCGACGCAAAGATGACGGGCGGCAGCAGCGGCTGGCTGGCGCGCCGCATGCGCCAGATGAATCCCGCGCCCGCCAGCAGCGCGGCCAAGGCATACCAGCGCCCGTCCGGCATGGCGGCATGGGTAGCGGCCATGACCAGCGCGCCCACCAGCGCCGCGGACAATACCGCTCCGAGAGTATCGAAGGTTTCACGCGCGGCGGCCGGCCCCGCTGGAATGGCCCGCATGGCTATCGCCAGCGCCATCGCGCCCGGAACGATGTTCAGCGCGAACAGCCATCGCCAGCCCCAGGCGTCGAGCAGCGTGCCGCCGACAATGGGAGCAATGGCGGTGCTGGCGGCGATGAGCAACGCGTTCAGGCCCAGGATGCGCCCCAGCAGGCGGCTGGGAAACGCCGACCGCAGGATGGCCGGCCCGATGCTGACCACGGCCGCGCCGCCCAGGCCCTGCAGCACTCGCATCGCGATCAACGCGCCGGCATTGGGCGCCAGCGCGCAGCCGGCCGACGCCAGGGTGAACAGCGCCAGCCCTGACAGGAACACGCGCCGGAACCCCAGCCGGCGGGACAGCGCCGCGAAAATGGCCAGGGTCATGGCCACCGACAGCAAATAAGCATTGGCGAACCAGACCGCCACGGCCGCAGGCACTTGCAAGGCGCCGGACATTTTCGGCAATGCGATATTGATCACCGACCCGTCGAACACCACCATGACGGTTGCCGTCATCAGGGCAGCCATGACGGCGGCGCGCTCGCGCCCCGGTAAACCGTCGTCGCCCTGGCGGTCTGTAAACAATTCCATGAAATTTCACCTTGCTGTTGTTTAACCCGTCAAAAAAATATAATCACGGCAACAACAAGGCGGAAGACGCACCGATTGCACTCATATGTTGCACAAGACGCCTTATCTTGGTTTCATGGCATGGCCGACCCGGATTTCAACCTGCTGACAATGCTCGACATGCTGCTGGCCGAAGGCAGCGTGGCCGGCGCGGCGCGCCGCGCCGGCCTGAGCACATCGGCCATGAGCCGCACGCTAGGGCGGCTACGCGAAGTCACCGGCGACCCCCTGCTGGTGCGGGCAGGCCGCCGCATGGTGCTGACGCCGCATGCGCAGGCGATTCGCGAGCGCACCCGTAATGCGGTGCTTGAAACCCGCGCGCTATTGCAGCCCGCGGTTTCCGAACTGGAACTGGCGACCCTGGAACGGGTCTTCACCATTCGGGCCAACGAAGGCTTCGTCGAAGCGTTCGGCCCGACACTCATTGCCGCCGTGGCCGACATCGCGCCGCGCGTATGCCTGCGCTTCGCGCCCAAAATAGACAAGCATTCCCGCTATCTGCGCGAAGGGCTGGTCGACCTGGAAATCGGCGTGGTCGCCGACATGGGGCCGGAGATCCGCTTGCAGGCGCTGTTTCGCGACCGTTACGTGGGCGTGGTCAGGGCCGGCCATCCGCTGTTGTCCCTGCCGGCGATCACAGCCAGGGATTACGTTTCGTACGGACATGTGGCGACCTCGCGCGGCGGGAGCTCACGCGGGCCGGTCGACGAGGCGCTGGCCGATATTGGCCTGGCCCGCAACGTGGCCTGCATCGTGCCCGGTTTTCCAGCCGCGCTGGCGGTGGCCGTGGCATCGGACCTGATCGCGCTGCTTCCGGCGTCGTACCTGCCCGCTCGTGTTGCGGGCAGGCATGAAGCCGGCTTCCAGATGTTCGAGCTGCCGGTGCCGGTTCAGGTGATCACGATTTCACTGATGTGGCACCCGCGCCTGGACGCAGAGCCCGCGCATCGCTGGTTGCGGCAACTGATACGAAGCACGTGCCGGGAACGGACCGCCGCCCATGAGAGCCCGGCGTTGCGGGCACGGTAACGACAAAAGATAAAGGCCAGCCCGAAGGCTGGCCTTTACAAGAAAGATTCTGGTGCCGGCAAGAGGAGTCGAACCCCCGACCTTCGCATTACGAATGCGCTGCTCTACCAACTGAGCTATGCCGGCTTGCGCAGACATGCTTATGGCTGATGGCCTAAGCGTGCCTGGCACTGACGCCGCGCGCCTGAACGCGCCGCGACGAAAGACCGAGATAATATCAGAGTTTCCTACCGCACGCATGTAGCAGCGAGGCACCCACTGCCAGACAAAAAATTCTGAGGCCGACTTGCACAAGAAAAAAAGATGCGTCATAATCTCGCTTCTTTAGCAGATCCCCGATAGCTCAGTCGGTAGAGCGACGGACTGTTAATCCGCAGGTCGCTGGTTCGAGCCCAGCTCGGGGAGCCAAAGCTAAAGAAAAAAGAAACCGCCCATGTGGCGGTTTTTTTGTTTGCGGACGATTTCGTTTGCGGGCATTTTTTCGGCTTCAGCCGCGAAACCCACGCACAGCGAAACGGCTCTGGCCAGCGCGCCTGGCGGCTTCGATCAGGGCCGCGCTAACCGGGTTTTCATTGCCGGCAAACGCGTAGAAGCGCGCCGCCGGCAGTTCGGGCAGCCCGTCTTCGCCATCCAGCACGCGCAAGCCCGCGCCGCGCTGGCTGTCGGCAACAACCGTGACGGCAAAGCCCGCGCGGGCCGCCGCAAGGCACCCGGCCATGCTGCTGCTTTCGAAAACGATACGCCAGGCGCGATCGGTGCGGCCCAGTGCCGCGACGGCCGACTCTCGATAGACGCAAGGCTCGGGAAAGACGGCCAGCGGCAGGGGCTCGCCTGCCACCAGGAGCCGATCCGCCGCATAAGCCCACACCAGGGGTTCGTTCCATAGCAGCGTACCGCTGCGCTCGACGCGGCTGCATTGCTTGCCAAAGACCAGATCCAGATGACCGCGCTCTTGTTGGCGCAGCAGGTCGGCGGTAATGCCGACCTTCAGTTCGACCGTGGCGGCGGGATGCGATTGCCGGAAGCGCTGCAGCACCTGGGGCAACCAGGCGCCGGCAAAGTCTTCCGAGGCGCCAATGCGCAGCCGTCCGCGCAACGGCGTGCCCCGCAGCTTGGCGCGCGCCTCGCGCTCGAGGTCGAGAATGTTGCGGCCGTAGGCGTACAGGGTGTCGCCGGCCTGGGTGAGTTCCAGGCGGCGCGTGGTGCGCGCCAGCAGGCTGGCGCCGACGAGCTGTTCCAGCCGCCGCATGTGCCCGCTAACAGCAGATGGCGTCAAGGCCAGTCGCTCGGCGGCGGTAGCAAAGCTGCCGCTGTCCACGATTTCGAGGAAGGTGCGCAGCAGCACGGTATCTAGCGGCGGGCCATCGGCGGCGGAGTAATCATCCATAACCCATTCAACACGAAAAATCATCAATATGGCTCGATTATTCTTTAATTGAATAGAGTCGTCCAGCTACGCTAGAGCATCTTTACTTACTAAGAGGCCAGCGTATGCGCCGCTATCTTTTTGCCGCAACCGAACGGCTCGACATCGCCTACCTTGAATGGAACCCGCGGGGCGGCAAGACAGCCATCCTGCTGCACGGTTGGCCGGACAGCCCCGAGTGCTGGAAAACGGTGGCTCCTGTCCTGGCCGAGTCCGGCTACCGGGTGCTTGCCCCGGCGCTGCGCGGCTTTGCGCCCACGCGCTTGCGCAGCGCCGCCCTGCCCCGCAGCGGGCAGCTGTCCGCGTTGGGGCGCGATCTGCTCGAGTTCATCGACGCGCTCGGCGTGGAACGCCCTGCACTGATCGGCCACGACTGGGGCGCGCGCGCCGCCGCGAATGCGTGCGGCCTGCGCAATGGCGTGGCCTCGCACCTGGTGATGCTGTCAGTGGGTTACGGCACCAACGACCCGAACCAGGCACTGACGTTGCCGCAGGCGCGCAACTACTGGTACCACTGGTATATGGCCACGCCACGCGGCGCGCGAGTGGTGCGCGAGGAACGCGAGGCGTTCGCCCGCATGATGTGGGATACATGGGCGCCGCCGGGCTGGTATGACGACGCCGACTTCCACGAGGCGGCGCAGGCATTCCAGGGCGAGGACTGGGCCGAGATCGTGTTGCATTCCTATCGCCATCGCTGGGGCTACGCCGAGGGCGACCCAGCCTATGCCGAGGATGAGGCGCGCCTGAATCCGGCGCCGACGCTGTCGGTGCCGACACTGGTGCTGCATGGCGGCGCCGATACCTGCAACCATCCCGACAGTTCCAAGGGCCGGGAGGCATTTTTCAAGGGTGACTACGAACGGCAGGTGCTCGATGGCATCGGCCACTTTCCGCAGCGCGAAGCACCACGGCTTGTCGCGCAGGCGATCCTGAGGTTCTGCCGGCAATAAGTTGCAGGTTCCTTGGGCGCGCGGGACGCTGAGCGCGCGGCAACGCGGGCGCCACGCAACAGACTCCGCGGAAAACGGCCCGGACAGCACAAAGTGCTAAAGCATTGGCCAGCCGGCAAGGCATGCTGGCCAGGCGCCGGACATATACCCGTAGGCGCTGGCGCGGGAGAGCACAGCATGGCCTGGAATTTTTCTACCGTCATGGCGCACGCCGGCGCCGCGCGCGCACGATCGGACGACGAAGTGCAACGCGCGCCGGAATCGATGCGCATGCGGCTGGCGGCCGCGAAAATTGCCCTGCAGTATCCGGAACGCGTGGAACGGCTGGAGAACGGCCTGGGTTGGCGGGTCAAGCCTGCGGCCAGCCACGCCGGGCCTGGCTACCCGCCCGGCCCTGGCTAAGCGAGGCTGCGACGCGCCGTATCGTCCTGTTGCCCCCCCTTGCCCTATTGCTCTATTCCGCGTCGGGTTGCTTGTCGGGTTCGGCCAGGTCGAAGGCCGGCAGTTCGCGGCAAGCCGCATCGATACGTGCCAGCGTGGGCATGGCGGAAAGATCGCAGTCGAAGCGACGGGCGTTGTAGACCTGCGGCACCAGGCAGAGGTCGGCCAGGGTGGGCGTGTCGCCATGGCAGTAGCGGCCGGTGGCGGGCGAATTGGCCAGCATGGACTCGACCGCGGACAGGCCCAGCTGGACCCAGTGGCGGTACCACTCGTTCTTGGCGTCGTCGCTGACCTGCAGCGTGCGCTTCAGGTACTTGAGCACGCGCAGGTTGTTCAGCGGATGGGTATCGCAGGCGATGGCCTGGGCGATGGCGCGCACGCGCGCGCGGCCGGCGGGATCGGCCGGCAGCAGTGGCGGTTGCGGATGGGTTTCGTCGAGATATTCGATGATGGCCAGCGACTGCCCGATAGTGACGTCGCCATCGATCAGGGTGGGTACCAGCGCGGCAGGATTAAGCGCGCGATAGGAATCGGACAGCTGCTGCCCGCCGTCTTTCAGCAGGTGCACCCCCAGGTATTCGTAGGATATGCCCTTGAGATTCAGGGCAATGCGCACGCGATAGGCGGCCGAACTGCGGAAGTAGCTGTACAACTGCATGAGGTCTCCTTGGGGAATGGCGGCGCGCCCGATCGCGACTAGCGCGCCGCGTCGGCGTCGGGCGCGGACTTGCGCGACAAGCCCTTGGGCAGGGGGAACGCCACGCTTTCTTCGAGGCCGGGCATGGTGCGAACCGACACGGCGCCGAGTTCTTTCAAGCGCTGCACGACCTGCTCGACCAGGATTTCGGGCGCCGACGCGCCGGCCGTGATGCCGATACGCTGGCGGCCGACCAGCCAGGCCGGGTCGATGGCGTCGGCGCCGTCGACCAGGTGAGCATCGGTGCCGATGCGCTCGGCGACTTCACGCAGGCGGTTGGAATTGGAACTGTTGGGGCTGCCCACCACCAGCACCAGGTCGCAATCGGGGGCCAGCACCTTGACCGCGTCCTGGCGGTTTTGCGTGGCGTAGCAGATGTCGCTTTTCTTGGGTTCGACGATGCCGGGGAAACGCGCGCGCAACGCCGCCGAGACGGCGGCGGCGTCGTCGACCGACAGCGTGGTCTGGGTGACGAAGGCCAGGTTGGACGGGTCGGCCACTTGCAGGCTGGCGACGTCGTCGACGGTTTCGACCAGATACATGCCACCCTGGGCCTGGCCCAGCGTGCCTTCGACTTCCGGGTGGCCCTTGTGGCCGATCATGATGATTTCGCGGCCGGCGGCGCGCATGCGCGCGACTTCGATGTGCACCTTGGTGACGAGCGGGCAAGTGGCATCGAAGACTTGCAAGCCGCGCGCTTCGGCTTCCTGGCGCACCGCCTTGGACACGCCGTGCGCCGAGAACACCACGATGGCGCCGGACGGCGCCTGGTCGAGTTCGTCGATGAAGATGGCGCCCTTGCCGCGCAGGTCTTCGACCACGTAGCGGTTATGGACGATTTCGTGGCGCACGTAGATGGGCGCGCCGTGCAGTTCGAGGGCGCGTTCGACGATGTCGATGGCCCGGTCGACGCCGGCACAGAAGCCGCGCGGCTGGGCCAGCACGACTTCGGCATCGGCGGCGGTGACCGGGCGAACCATTACAGCACCCCCAGGATGTGGACGTCGACGCGCAGGCTCGTGCCCGCCAGCGGATGATTGAAATCGAACAGCGCCCAGTCGGGTTCGAGCTGCTTCAGCACGCCCGAATAACGGGCCCCGTTGGGCGCGGTGAATTCGACCAGGTCGCCGGGTTCGAAGGTGGCGTCGGCGCCGGCGTGCTCGGCCAGCATGGCGCGGGTGATTTTCTGGACGAGATCGGGGTTGCGGTCGCCGTAGGCCTGGGCGGGTTCGAGGGCGACGCTGAAATGCTCGCCTTCGGTGTGGCCCAGCAGCGCGGCCTCGAGGCCGGGCGCCCATTGGCCCAGCCCCAGCTGCAACGTGGCGGGGCGGCCGTCGAAGGTGTCGGCGAAGACCGAGCCTTGCCCGGGGCCGGAGGCCAGCACGATGCGATAGTGCAGGGTAAGGTAGGAATCGGCGCGGATGGGAGTGGCGGCCTGTTCGGCGGCGGTGCTGCTCAAGATGGATCACCGTGGAAAAAGTGGCGGTAGAACCTGATTTTAGAACGTCTTGGCCGGCGCCGCCGCGAGCGCGCCCGGACCCGGGCCGGCGTACATCTACATATAGACAAAACGGTTCACAGGCGGGCCGCTGGAAACCGGCCTGCGGCATCGTTGATAGCCCGCCATTTCCGCCCCCGCCCCGATGCCGCTGCCCGCTGACCTGCCGCCCCATGAACGCCCGCGCGAACGCCTGCTGCGCCACGGCCCGGCATCGCTGCGCGATGCCGAGCTGCTGGCCCTGGCCCTGCGCACCGGCACGCGGGGCCGCACCGCCATCGACATGGGCAGCCAGCTGCTGCACCGCTACGGCGGCCTGCGCGGCCTGTTCGCGGCCTCGCCCCAGGAACTGATGTCGCTGCCCGGACTAGGGGCGGCAAAAGCGGGCACGCTGGCGGCCATTCTGGAGCTGGCGCGCCGCGCCGCCGAAGAGCGGCTGATGCGGCAGCAAGCCATGTCCGAGCCGGGCAGTGTCAAGCGCTACTTCAAGACAGCACTGGCGAATTGCGCCGTCGAGCACTGCCTGGCCCTGTACCTGGACAGCCAGCTCAACCTCATCACCAGCGGCGAGCTGGCCCGCGGCACCCTGGCGCGCGCCTCGGTGTATCCGCGCGAAGTCGTGCGCGAGGCCCTGCGCCACCATGCGGCCGCCCTGATCCTGGCCCACAATCACCCGTCGGGCTCGGCCCAACCCAGCCAGGCCGACCGCGATTTCACCCGCCACATGCAACAGGCGCTGGCGCTGGTGGAAATCCGGCTGCTGGATCACTTGATCGTGGCGGGCGACACCGTGGTGTCCATGGCCGAACTGGGGTTGCTGTAGCCGCCGCCCGGCAGCGAACCGCGCGCAATTTCGTTAGACTGGAAGCCTGAACCGACCAACCGCCGCCCGACCGCCCCATCGATGAAGCGCCTGTGGGATATTTCTCCGCCAGTATCGGCCGCCTCGCCAGTGTTTCCGGGCGACACGCCATACCAGCAGCACTGGAAGTGGTCGCTGACGCCGGATTGCCCGGTCAATGTCAGCGAAATCCGCCTGTCGCCTCATATTGGCGCGCACGCCGATGCGCCGCTGCACTATAGCAACGGCGCCCCCGCCATCGGGGCGGTGCCGCTCGAACCGTTCCTGGGCCCATGCCGCGTCATTCACGCCCTGGACTGTGGCCCGCTGATTCTGCCCGAACACCTGCGGCACGCGGCCGACGGGCTGCCCCCGCGCGTGCTGGTGCGCACCGCCGAGCACGCCGCGCTGGACTGGTGGACCGACGACTTCAGCGCCTACGCGCCGCACACCATCGAATGGCTGGCCGAACGCGGCGTCGTGCTGATCGGGCTGGATACGCCCAGCATCGACCCCGCATCCAGCAAGACCCTGGACAGCCACCACGTCATCCTGCGGCGCGACATGCGCGTATTGGAAAACCTGCTGCTCGATGACGTCGCCGAAGGCGACTATGAACTGATCGCCCTGCCGCTGGCGCTGGCCCAGGCCGATGCCAGCCCGGTGCGCGCCATCCTGCGCGAACTGGGCTGATCCGCCCAAATAGGGCCGTTCGCTGCCGCGGCGGCCCGCCATCAGGCAAGACTGTCGATGAATACCTCACACCGCCCCGAAGACATCGTCCGCGACGAACAGGCGCAGCTGGACTACGCCAGCGACATGACCTACGGCGACTATCTGCACCTGGATGAGCTGCTGGGCGCGCAGCATCCGCTGTCGCCCGAACACAACGAAATGCTGTTCATCGTGCAGCACCAGACCAGCGAGCTCTGGATGAAGCTGATGCTGCACGAGCTGCGCGCCGCCATCGCCAACGTGGCGCAGGACCGGCTGCCGCCGGCCTTCAAGATGCTGGCGCGCGTCAGCAAGATCATGGAACAACTGGTGCACGCCTGGGACGTGCTGGCTACCATGACGCCGCCCGAGTATTCGGCGCTGCGCCCGTACCTGGCGCGCTCAAGCGGCTTCCAGAGCTACCAGTACCGCCAGATCGAGTTTCTGCTGGGCAACAAGAACGCCGCCATGCTGCGGCCGCACGCGCACCGCGCCGAACTGCTGGCCGAAGTGCAGGCCGCCTTCCAGGCGCCCTCGCTGTACGACGAGTCGCTGCGCCTGCTGGCGCGCAACGGCCTGGACGTGCCGGCCAGCCACCTGGAGCGCGACTGGACCCTGCCCTACCAGGCTGATCCGGCCGTCGAGGCGGCCTGGCTGCAGGTGTACCGCCAGCCAGAGCGCTACTGGGACCTGTATCAGCTCGGCGAGAAGCTCACCGACCTGGAAGACGCCTTCCGGCTGTGGCGCTTTCGCCACGTGACGACGGTGGAGCGCATCATCGGCTTCAAGCGCGGCACCGGCGGCACCTCCGGCGTGGCCTATCTGCGCAAGATGCTGGATGTCGTACTGTTTCCGGAAATCTGGGCGCTGCGCACCGACCTGTAGCCATGCGGCTCGCCAGGTCCGCCCACCCCGCCCGGCGCGCCAGCCGATGGGCAAGGCCTGGCAAAACACGGAAACCATGCTAGAATGCGGGGTTACTTCCTGGATACGTGGCTGCCAGGTTCGCTGCAAGGCAATTGCAAGCGGAACTGTTCGGCTGGCGACCCGCAAACCCCCGGCCAGACCGGAAGAACCGGAATTCATCATGAAAGAAGGCATTCACCCCGAATACCGCGAAGTGGTGTTCATGGACGTGCAAACGGGCAACAAGTTCGTAACGCGTTCCACCATCAACACCCGCGAAACCATCGACCTCGACGGCAAGACGTACCCGCTCTTCAAGTGCGACGTCACGTCTGAATCGCACCCCTTCTACACGGGCGCGCAGACCCGCATCGTCGAAACCGGCCGCGTCGAGAAATTCCGCGCCCGCTTCGCCCGCACGGCCGGCACGGTCAAGTCGGCGTCGTAAACTTGCTCCTCGGCGAGGCGCAGCAAAAAAGCAGCCTTCGGGCTGCTTTTTTTTCCGCGCCGGCCTCATCCCTCCCCGTTTCTGGGCCCCCGGCCCGCGCTGCTCGGTTACATTAGCCACGTGCCTTCTACAACGCGTTCCACCCCGGCCCGGCTGACTATCTCGGCCACCGCCAAATTGCCCCGTCTGGTGCTGCTGGGGCTGTCGCTGGCCTATATTCTGGCCGGTCTGTTCATGCGCGACCCCTGGAAGACCGACGACGCCGTGGGCCTGGCCACGATGATCACGGCCGTGCGCGAAGGCGGCTCGACCTGGCTGCTGCCGCAGGTAGGGCAACTGGCCTTCGCCGAGGAAGGCCCACTGATCACCTGGGCCGGCGCGCTATGCATGTGGCTGTTCGGGCCGCTGATCGGCGATATTCCCGCCGGCCGGCTGCCTAACCTGGCGTGGTTCGGTATTACCACCGTCAGCGTCTGGTACGGCACGTACTTGCTTGGGCGGCGCGCCGAGGCCCAACCGCTGGCCCTGCCGTTCGGCGGCGAGCCGGCCGCGCGCGATTACGGCCGCATGCTGGCCGACGCCGCCTTGCTGCTGCTGCTGGCCACGGTGGGCATTCTGCAGCGTACCCACGAAACCTCCGTCGTGCCGGCGATCATGGCGTGGCAGGCGCTGGCGTTCTATTCGCTGGCGCGCACGCTCGACCGCCCTGCCACCGGCGCCGCCACCCTGGGTGTCGCGCTGGCGGCCAGTTTTCTCACGCGCGGCTGGGTCGGGGCGCTGCCCATCATGCTGGGGGCCGCGCTGGCGTTTCATCCGCGCAGCGCCCTATGGGCGCGGCGCCGCTGGCTGCCCCTGGCCGCGGGCGTGGCCGCGGCGCTGATGCTGGCCTGGTGGATACCCGCCGCCCAGGGCAGCGATTACTGGATCAGCAACTGGAAAACCTGGAACGCAGCCTCGTTCGACTGGCCTGACCTGGCCGACGCCGGGCGCACGCTGCGCGACCTGCCCTGGTACCTGTGGCCCACCTGGCCGCTGGCCCTGCTGGCCGTGTGGCGCTGGCGCGACTGGCTGTACGCGCCGCACATCTGGCTGCCGCTGGTGCTGGCGGCGTTCGCCGGCGTGCAATTGTTCTTCCTGGAAGAGCCCACCGATTCCGAATTCATCCTGCTGGCGGTGCCTTGCTCCATCCTGGCCGCTTTCTCGCTGCCAACCTTGCGGCGCGGCGTGGTCAATACGCTGGACTGGTTCGCGGTCATGTGTTTTTCATTGACGGTTGCCACGGCCTGGCTGGGCTGGGTCGCGCTGCATTTCGGCTGGCCGGCGCAGATTGCCCGCAATATCGCCCGCCAGACCGCAGGCTACGAGCCGGTAATTTCCTGGATCGCGTTCGCGCTGGCGCTGCTGGTGACGGCGGCCTGGGTGGCGCTGGTGGCGTGGCGGCTGCGCTCTCACCCGGCCGCGCTGTGGCGCGGCACGGTCCTGTCGGCCAGCGGCCTGACCGCCACGTGGATACTGCTGGTGCTGCTGTGGCAGCCCGCCGTCAATTACGCGCGCAGCTATCGCGACATGTCGAGCGAACTGGCGGCCGCGCTGGCCCAGTACCGCCAGCCGGGCGAATGTGTTCGCGGGCTGAGCGTGGGCAGCGGCCAGCGCGCGTCGCTGCTGATTTTCGACAATCTCACGCTCAGCTACGACTCGAAATGCCCGCTGGTATTGCAGCAGACTACCCGCGAGCGCCTGCGCGAGGGCGCGGCCGCCTATAGCGAAGGCGCGCAAGAGCTGTGGCGCGGCGGCCGCCGCGCCGACCGGCACGAGATTTTCCGGCTGCTGCGCATCTCGCCGGCGCGATGAGCCCCCCCGCCCCACAGGCACGCGGCTTCGGCGCCGCGATGCTGGATATTGCCCGCCAGGCCTGGCCAGTGCTGGTCAGCCAATGGGCCGGCATCGCATTCGGCGTGCTCGACACCGCCATGACCGGCCACGCCAGCGCGGCCGACCTGGCAGCCATGTCGCTGTCCATGTCCGTCTACATCACGATCTTCGTCGGGCTGATGGGCGTGGTGCATGCCCTGATCCCCATTCTTGCCCAGCATTTCGGCGCCGGCCGCCTGGGCGACGTGGGCCGCACCTGGGGCCAGGGCGTGTGGCTGGCGCTGGGCCTGGCCGCGCTGGGCGCGGTACTGATGATGTTTCCCGACGTCTGGCTGTCGTTGTCGGGCGACGTGGCGCCAGAGGTGCGCGAACGGGTCACGGGCTATCTGCGGGCGCTCGCGCTGGCGCTGCCGGCCGCGCTGATGTTTCGCACCATCTATGCTTTGGGCACCGCCGTGTCGCGCCCCAAGGTAGTGATGACGATCAACCTGGCCGGCGTGGGCTTCAAGGCGTTCTTCAACTGGCTGCTGATCTACGGTCACTTTGGCCTGCCCGCCTTGGGCGCGACGGGCGCCGGGCTGGCCACCGCCATCGTGTCGTGGACGAGCCTGGCGGTGGGCCTGTGGTTCATTATGCGCCACCGCTATTTCCGCCGCTTCGGCCTGACGCTGGGGCGTCCGTCGTGGCACGCCCAGAAAGAACTGCTGCGGCTGGGCCTGCCCATGGGAGGCTCATACCTGGTGGAGGTGTCCGCATTCACGTTCATGGCCCTGCTGGTGGCGCGCGAGGGCACGTATGTCAGCGGCGGCCACCAGATCATGTCTAACCTGGCTGCCCTGTGCTACATGATGCCGATGGCGCTGGGGGTGGCCACGGCCTCGCTGACCGCGCAGGCTATTGGCGCCGGGCAGTTGGGCCTGGCGCAACGCACCGGCCTGGCCGGCATGGCGCTGGGCCTGCTGGGCGCGCTGCTGACGGCGTTAGCGCTGCTGGCCGGCCGCGACCTGATCCTGGCCGCCTATACCGACGACGCACAGGTGGCGGCGGTGGCCGGCGCGCTGTTGGCGATGATCCCGCTGTTCCACTTGTGCGATTCGATGCAGTGCATTAATTCGTACGTGCTGCGCGCCTACAAGGTGGCGGTGGTGCCGCTGCTGCTGCAGATTGTGGCGCTGGCCGGGGTGGGCCTGCTGGGCGGCTGGTGGCTGGGCTTCGGGCCCGGCCGCGGCGGGCTGGACTGGCTGCGCATGCTGGTGATTCCCGATTCGCCCGTGGGCGCCGGCACCATGTGGCTGATGGCCATGACCGGCCTGGCGTTATCGGCCCTGCTGCTGCACGTGTGGTACAGGAAGATCGTGCGCGACTACCGCTTGCGGGACCGCTGACCGGCCTGCGCGGCTTGCGCGGCCGGACGGGTGGCCTCGATGGTATCGGAGGACTCGCGCGCGGCGGGTTCGCGATCGCGCGTGAGCGTGTGCGCTTCGCGCTGGCCTTCGGCGTCGCGTCGCTCGGCGTGAGCTGGACCGCTGGCCAGCCCCAGGCACAGCGCCGACGTGGAAAGAAAGGCGGCGATACGGGCGGGTGTGGTCATGGGGTGCTCCTGAAACAAGCCGGGCAGAATGCCCGGTTCTATTGGAAAGCACTACGCCAGGAAGGTTCAACCGTACCGGAAAGTTTTGCGTGCGCTAACGAACGGTCATGAATGACCGGACACGGCCTTGTCATGCAGCCGAGTGAGGTTTTGGGGTCGTCCCGCGACGGCCACCCGACGCGGGACCGCGGCACAGTGCAATCACTCGATCGTCACAACACCCGCCTCTGCCTCAGGCTTCAAAGATCAGCAACAACACCGTGGCGAACAGCATGGCCGCGAAACAGGCGCGCAGCTTGCGCTCGGGCAGGCGGTAGGCCACGCGCACGCCCACCGGCACGAATAGCAGGCTGCCGGCCGCCAGCGGCAGGCCGATCCACCAGTTGGCCTGGCCTGCCCAGCTGTAGGTGGCCAGGGCGATGGTCGAGCCGGGAATGACCATGGTAAGCGCCAGCGCCTGGGCGGAAGTTTGAGGCAGCCGGAACACCGACGTCAGGATGGGCACGGCCATGACGGCGCCGCCCACGCCGAAGAACCCGCCCAGGGTGCCGCTGGCCACACCCAGCAGGGCGGCGCGCCCGCGTGTGAACGCCGGCGCGGGCCGGGCCTGGCGCGCCCGGCCCTTGGCCGCCGGGCGCGGCGCACGCGCGATTTTGTAAACGTAGAACACGGCCACGAAGAACAAGAACACCGCGAAACTCAGGCGCAGCGTGCCGGAGGGAATGCCCAGCGCCAGCCGCGCGCCCACCCAGGTGAACAGCACCGCGCCGATCGCGCCGGCAATGGCCGCCGGCCGATCGATGCGGGTGTGTTGGTTGTACTTGCGCACCGCCATGACGATGGTGGGCAGCACCATGATCAGGGCCGTGCCCTGGGCCAATTGCTGCGACATATCCATCAAGAGCACGAGCGCCGGAATGGCGATGAGGCCCCCGCCTATGCCCAGCACTCCGCCCAGGAATCCAATCAACGCGCCACATGCCAGGCAGATGCCCGTGACAATCCACAGGCTCATGCCTGATGCTCCTTGGTGATGATCATGTTCTGGAAAAACGTGCCCGGATGCCCTTGTCGCGGCTCATCGCAGCTTGTCCAGCGCGGCGTCCAGGCGGTCGACCGCCCAGATCTCCAGGCCCTCGATGGGCTGCCGCGGGGCATTGGCCTTGGGAATGAGCGCCGTGCTGAAGCCCAGCTTGGCGGCTTCGCGCAAGCGCTCCTGCCCGCGCGGCGCCGGACGGATCTCGCCGGCCAGGCCGACTTCGCCGAACGCGATCAATCCGCGCGGCAGGGGCCGGTCGCGCAGCGACGACATGATGGCCAGCAATACCGGCAGGTCGGCCGCGGGTTCGGTGATGCGCACCCCACCCACCGCGTTGACGAAGACATCCTGGTCGTAGGTGGATACGCCCGCGTGCCGGTGCAGCACGGCCAGCAGCATGGCCAGGCGATTGCCCTCCAGGCCCACCGTCAGGCGCTTGGGATTGGGCGCGTGCGAACTGTCGACCAGTGCTTGGATCTCGACCAGCAGCGGGCGCGTGCCTTCTTGCGTGGCCATGACACACGACCCCGCCACCTGTTGATCGTGCTGCGACAGGAACAGCGCCGACGGGTTGGCCACGCCGCGCAGGCCGCGATCGGTCATGGCGAACACGCCCAGTTCGTTGACGGCCCCGAAGCGGTTCTTGAAGGCCCGCACCAGGCGGAACGACGAATGGGTATCGCCCTCGAAATACAGCACGGTGTCGACGATGTGCTCGAGCACGCGCGGCCCGGCCAGCGCGCCGTCTTTGGTGACGTGCCCGATCATCACGATGGCGATGCCGGTCTGCTTGGCCAGGCGGGTGAGCTGGGCCGCGCATTCGCGCACCTGCGAGACCGAGCCGGGCGCGGCGGTGAGCTCGCCGCTGTACAGCGTCTGGATGGAATCGATGACCGCCACGGCCGGCTGTTGTTCGGACACCGCGGCCTGGATGGCTTCCAGGCGGATCTCGGCCAGCAGGTTCACATTGCCGGTCTGCAGGCCCAGGCGGCGAGCGCGCAGCGCCACCTGCTCGGCGGATTCTTCGCCGGTGACATACAGCACGCGGCTGTGGGCCGACATGGTGGCCAGGGCCTGCAGCAGCAGCGTGGACTTGCCGATGCCGGGGTCGCCGCCGATGAGAACCACGGCGCCGGCCACCAGGCCGCCGCCCAGCACGCGGTCGAACTCGTCGAGCCCCGTGGGCTGGCGCGGCGTTTCGCGGGCCTCGATGTCGGCCAGGCTGCGCACCGGGCTGGAGCTGGCCAGCGGCGCGTAGCGGTGCGCGGCGGCGGCCGGGCTGGCGGATTCAACGGTTTCTTCCAGGGTGTTCCAGGCGGCGCAATGCGGGCATTTGCCCTGCCATTTGGGGGTGGTGCCGCCGCATTCGGCGCAGACGTAGACGGTTCGAGGCTTGGCCATGGCGCAAGTTTACCGGCATTGGGCAGGCGGCCGCGGACGGCGCGCGCCCTCGCGGCGCGGATACGTTTCCTTGCAAAGCCACCAACAGATTTCAACCCCGTTTTACGTGGCGGTGCGTTTAACCGGAACGATCCCCAGACAAGGACCTGTTCCATGAGCCCGAACCAACGCCCTGCCCGCCTGATCTGCACCGCCCTGACCGCCGCCCTGCTGGCGGCGTGCTCGCCCCCCGCGCAAGACAGCGCGGCCGACGCCGCCCGCGCCCTGACTGGCGCCGGCAAGGCCGGCAATCCCGGCACTGTGCCGCCCGCGGTCCCCTCGGCCCCCCCGGCTCCACCGGCCGCCGAGGCCGATGCTGGGGCGCCGCGGGCGCGCCCGGGCGCCGCACTGACCCGGCAATACGCCCCCCAGGCCTACAGTGCGCAGCCTGCCGCGGTTTCGCTGCTGCCGGCGCCCTCGGGCTATTACGCGCCGCCGCAAGCCGAGGAACGCGAGAACTACGCGCGCTATCGCGACAACCCGGTGGTGGCCGCGCAAGAGCAGCCGGTGTCGACCTTCGGCGCGGATGTCGACACGGGGTCGTACACCAACGTGCGGCGCCTGCTCAACGAGGGCAGGCTGCCGCCGCCCGATGCGGTGCGCGCGGAAGAATTCATCAATTACTTCGACTACGGCTACGCCACGCCCGACTCGCGACAGCAACCGTTCAGCATCATCACCGAAGTGTCTGCCGCGCCGTGGAACCCACAACGCCAGCTGCTGAAGATCGGCATACAAGGCTACCGGGTGGCGCCACAAGACATACCGGCGGCCAACCTGGTGTTCCTGGTGGACACGTCGGGTTCGATGGCCGAGCGCGACAAGCTGCCGCTGATCAAGGGCGCGCTCAAGCAACTGGTGGCCCAGCTGCGTCCGCAGGACCGGGTGGCCATCGTGACCTATGCGGGTCAGGCGTCGATGACGCTGGATTCGACGCCCGGCGACCAGAAGGCCCGCATCAACGCCGCCATCGACGAGCTGCGCGCCGCGGGTTCGACCAATGGCGGCGCCGGCCTTGACCTGGCGTACGCGCAAGCCGCCAAAGGCTTCGTGAAGGGTGGCGTGAACCGCATCTTGCTGGCCAGCGACGGCGACTTCAACGTGGGCGCCACCGATCTCGAAGACCTGAAAGACAAGATTGCCCGCCAGCGCCAGGGCGGCATCGCGCTGACGACGCTGGGGGTGGGCGGCGGCAACTTTAATGACGCCCTGGCCATGCAACTGGCCGATGCGGGCAACGGCAGCTATCACTACCTGGACAGCTTGCGCGAAGCGCGCAAAGTGCTGGCCGCGCAGATGTCGTCCACCCTGCTGACCATTGCCCGCGACGTGAAAATACAGGTGGAATTCAACCCCGCCGTGGTGGCCGAGTACCGCCTGATCGGCTATGAAAAGCGCGCCCTGGCGCGCGAGGACTTCAACAACGACCGCGTCGATGCCGGCGAAATCGGCGCGGGCGCCAACGTGACGGCGCTGTACGAAATCACGCCGTTGGCGGCCGGCGGCGCCCGGCTCGATCCGCTGCGCTACGGTAAGCCGGCCGCGGACGCCGGACCCGCGGATGAACTGGCGTTCGTGCGCGTGCGCTACAAGCTGCCCGGCGCCAGCGACAGCCAGCTGGTGGAGCAGGCAGTGCCGCGCGCGGACGCGCGGGCCGCCGGCACGGACGGCATGCGGCGCGCGGCGGCGGCGGCGGCCTTCGCGCAATGGCTGCGCGGCGGCAAATACCTGGATGACTACTCCCCTGCCCAGATCGCCGCTCTGGCGCGCGGCGCCCGGGGCGACGACCCCCATGGGCTCAATGCCGAACTGGCGGCGCTGGTAGAAATGGCCGCCGGCCTGGGCACGCCTGCCGCACCATGAACATGACGGCCCCCTGGCCGGCGGCCGCGCCGCCGGCCAACAGGTGCGCGGGCGCAGCCGAAGGGATACACTCGGCCGCCATGGACATCCCGGGCGCCGACGACGAAACCCTGATGCAGGCCTACGGCGCCGGCAACCTGGCGGCATTCGACGCCCTGTATGCGCGCCATCGCGCCGGCCTGTATCGCTACATTCTGCGCAGCACGCGCAACCCGCACCAGGCCGACGACATTTTCCAGGAAACCTGGAGCCGGGTAATCGACGCCCGCGCCCGCTGGCAGCCGCGCGCCCGCTTCACCACCTGGCTGCTGCAGATCGCGCATAATCTGATCGTCGACGCCTACCGGCGCCAGCCCGCGCAGGCCGGTCCGCAAGAAACCGAGGCCGCGCTGGCCATGCTGGCAGCGGCCGAGCATGAGCAGCCCGAACAGCAGCTATCCGATTTCCAGACCCGGCGGCGCCTGCAGCTTGCCATCGAAAGCCTGCCGGACGAACAGCGTCATGCCATACTGCTGCGGCTGGAGCATGATCTGAGCCTGGAAGATATTGCCGACATTACCGGCGCGCCGCGCGAAACCGTGAAATCGCGCCTGCGCTATGCCACGCAGCGTATCCGTGAGGCCCTGAACGCATGACGGCCCATCCCCGCCCCCCACACGACGAAGACGACGACCTGGACTTGCGCGCCCTGTATCGCACGTTGCCGCGCGCCGAGCCTGGCCCGGCCCTGGATGCGTCGGTGCGCGACGCGGCCGCGCGCGCCACGGCGGCCGATCGCCGGGTGCAGCGCGAACGCCGGCTTTGGCATCCCGGCTGGGGCGTGGCGGCCTCGATCGTGCTGACCGCCTGCTTGTTTTTGTTGACTGATTTCGGCGACCAGGATGTGGCCGGCCTGGCCGATGCGCCGCCGGTGGATGCCGAACTGGCGCGGCCGCCACAGGCCATGCCGCCTAGGGCCGCGGCGCCCGTCCGGCCCGAGGCGCCAGCGGCGCTGCGCCGCTATGCCCCGGCCCGCCAAGCGGAACAAGCCGAGCCGGCCGCGCCGCCGGCGCCGGCTTATCGCGCACCGCCTGATGCCGCCGCGGGGGCCGCGCTGGCACCCGTGCCGCCCGCCCCCGATGTCCCGGCCGATGCCAACGCTGGCGCCGCGGGCGAAACCGAGGCGCGCATCGCGCATATTCGTGAACTGCTGCAGGATGGCCGGCGCGATGCCGCCCTGCGGGCCCTGCAAGACCTGCAGCGCGATGCGCCGGGCCTGGCCCTGCCGCCTGACCTGCAGGCGTTGCTGCCGCCGGCCCCCTAGGGCGGCCGCGCGCCACACTGGCCTTAGCGGCCCGCCAGGCTGCCGCCGCCGTCTACGCCCAGTACCTGGCCGGTGATGAAACCGGCTTCGTCGGACAGCAGGAAGGCGATGGCGGCCGCCACTTCGGCCGGCGTGCCCAGGCGCTTCATGGGAATGGAAGCCAGCGCGCGCTTTTCGCCATCGCTGCCGGCCGGCTGGGCCACGCGGAACAACTCGGTTTCGATCGGGCCGGGCGCCACGGCATTGACCGTGACGCCGTATTCGGCGAGCTCGAGCGCCCAGGTGCGCGTGCAGCCGATGAGGGCGCTCTTGGCGGCGGAGTAGCTGGTGCGATCGAGCCCGCCGTGGATGGCGCGGCTGGACACGTTGACGATGCGCCCGGTGCGCCGCACTTTCATGGACTCGACGAAGGCCTGGGTTACCTGCACCGCCACCCGCACGTTCAGGTCCATGACGTTATAGAGCGAGGCGAGGTCGATTTCGCCCAGCGGCTGGGGTCGCACGACGCCGACGTTGTTGACAATGGCGTCGACCGGGAATTTTTCGCGGATTTCACGCAGCACCTCTTCGGTGCGGCCAGCGTCGGCCAGGTCGCAGGCGTACAGGTAGCCCGGGAAATCGATGTGATCGGTATTGCGAGCGATACCCACGACATGACAGCCGAGGTCGGCCAGCTTCTGGGTCAGCGCCCAGCCGATGCCCTTGGTGGCGCCCGTCACCAGCACGCATTTGTCTTTCATGGAATTCCTCGCTTAAGAATGATCAGGAGTCGCGCTTGACCGGCACCCGGGGAGCCAGCGCGCACAGCAATTCATAGCCGATGGTGCCCGCCGCCTGGGCGACTTCGTCGACCGATGGGCCATCCTGGCCCCACAACGACACCGGGGTACCGATGCCCGCGGCAGGAACGGGGTCGAGATCGACCATGAGCATGTCCATGGACACGCGCCCCACCAGGCGGGTGCGCACGCCCCCCACCACGACGGGCGTGCCGGTGCCGGCGTGGCGCGGATAACCATCGGCATAGCCGCAGGCCACCACGCCGACCCGCATGGGGCGTTCGGCGCGGAAGGTGGCGCCATAACCGACTTCGGCGCCGGCGGGCAGGTCTTGCACGCCGATGATCTGCGAACGCAGCGACATGGCGGGCCGAAGGCCGAAACTGGCGGCATCGGCGTCGGCGAAAGGCGACGCGCCGTACAGGCAGATGCCCGGCCGCACCCAGTGCGCCTGCGCACCATGCGCCACGGCGATTTCGGGGTAGCGCAGCGTGGCCGCCGAGTTGCACACGCTGACCGGGCCGTCGGCCAGGCCCTGGGTGACGGACTGGAACACGCGCAGCTGCCCGGCCACGCCCGGCGTGCCGTCGGCGCAAGCGAAGTGAGTCATCCTGCCGACGGCCCCCACCACGCCCTGTTCGCGCAACTGCAGGGCGCGCGCATGCGCGCTGCCGTAGGCGTCGGGGTCGAAGCCCAGGCGGTTCATGCCGCTATTGAGCTTGAGCATGATGTCGACGCGCCGCGACAACCGGGCCTGCGCCAGCATGTCGAGCTGTTCGCGCGTGTGCACGGTGGCGCTGAGATGATAGCGGTCGATGAGGTCGAGATCGGCGGGCTGGAAGAAGCCTTCGAGCAGGAGAATGGGACCGCCCCACCCGGCCTCGCGGCAGCGCACGGCTTCGGCCAGGTCGAGCATGGCCAGGCCTTGCGCGGCCGAGAAGCCCGCCACGGCGGCTTCGATGCCATGGCCGTAGGCATTGGCCTTGATGACGGCCCAGATAGAGGGCGGCGCGCCACCGGCCGCCTGGGCGGCCTGGTCGAGATGACGGCGCACGACATCCAGATTGTGGGCCAGCGCGGCAAGCGAAATCGAAGCGTGAATGGGGCGTGGCATGGCAGCGATCCTGTGGCGCCTAGTCTAACTGATCTGCCCGCGAGCCGGCGACGCCGCCGCGCGCCGATACGGCGCGGGGACAAAGCGCCACTAAAATACCCGCACCGCGGCCATGGGGCCGCCGCCCGCATTTGTATGGCTGTCGATCATTACGAGAACTTTCCAGTTGCCTCGCTGTTGCTGCCTCGCCGGCTGCGCGGCCCGGTGACCGATATTTACCGCTATGCGCGCGCCGCCGACGATATCGCCGACGAAGGCGATGCCAGCGATGCCCAGCGCCTGGCCGGCCTGGCCGCCTTTCGCGCCGAACTGCATCGCATCGGCGCCGAGCCTGGCAGCGCGCCGGACGCCGCGCCCGAGCTGGCGCACATCTTCGCGCCGCTGGCGCGCACCATTGCGCGCCACCAATTGCCCATCACGCCGTTCTACGACCTGCTGTCGGCCTTCGAGCAGGACGTGACGGTCAAGCGCTATGATGACTACGCGGCGCTGCTCGATTACTGCACGCGGTCGGCCAACCCCGTGGGCCGCCTGATGCTGCATCTTTACGATGCCGCCACGCCAGATAACCTGGCCGAGTCCGACGCCATCTGCACCGGCCTGCAGCTCGTCAATTTCTGGCAAGACGTGCGGGTGGACTGGCGCAAGCAGCGCATTTACCTGCCACGCGCCGACATGCAACGCCACGGCGTCACCGAAGACGACCTGGCTGCCTGCCGGCTGACGCCCCAATGGCGCGCGCTGATGGCCTGCCAGGTCGAGCGCGCGCGGGCGCTGCTACACTCTGGCGCTCCACTGGCGCGCCGCCTGCCCGGCCGCATCGGCCTGGAATTGCGCATGGTCGTGCAGGGCGGACTGCGTATCCTGGAACGCATCGAGCACAACGGCTACGACGTCTTCCTGAATCGCCCCGAACTGCGCGCGCGCGACTGGCCCATCATTTTGTGGCGAGCCATCTAGGCCC
Organism: Bordetella petrii; assembly: GCF_000067205.1. Taxonomy (NCBI): domain Bacteria; kingdom Pseudomonadati; phylum Pseudomonadota; class Betaproteobacteria; order Burkholderiales; family Alcaligenaceae; genus Bordetella; species Bordetella petrii. Next base: position 3,325,407 of record NC_010170.1, read on the forward strand.
CGACGGAACCACCAAGGAATACTCACCCCATTTATGACGCCTGACGATTACTGCCAGGAAAAGGCCGCCAAAAGCGGTTCGAGTTTCTATTATTCGTTCCTGTTCCTGCCACCCGAGCGCCGCCGCGCCATCACCGCGCTGTACGCCTTCTGCCGCGAGGTCGACGACGTGGTCGACGAATGCTCCGACCCGTCGGTGGCGCGCATCAAGCTGGCCTGGTGGCGCACGCAGGTCGACCACCTGTTTGCCGGCCAGGTGGAACACCCCGTGATGCGCGCGCTGCAGCCTCACCTGGAGTCCTGTGGCATTTCGCGCGAACGCATGCAGGCGGTGATCGACGGCATGGAAATGGACCTCGACCAGACCCGCTACCTGGACTGGCCGGGGTTGCGCAAGTACTGCTGGCATGCCGCCGGCGTGGTGGGCGAACTGTCGGCCGGCGTGTTCGGCTATGCCGATCCGCGCACCCTGGAATACGCCGGCAAGCTGGGGCTGGCGTTCCAGCTGACCAACATCATCCGCGACGTCGGCGACGACGCGCGGCGCGGCCGCATCTATTTGCCTGTAGACGACCTGCAGCGGTTCGACGTCAAGGCCGCCGAGATCCTGAACGGCACCTATTCCGACCGTTTCACCGCGCTGATGCGCTTTCAGACCGAGCGCGCCCGCCAGCTGTATGGCGAAGCCATGGCCAGCCTGCCCGAGACCGACCGCCGCGCGCAGCGCCCGGGCCTGATGATGGCGGCCATTTACCACGCCCTGCTCGATGAGATCGAACGCGACGAATGGCAGGTGCTGCATCAACGCATTTCGCTCACGCCCCTGCGCAAGCTGTGGCTGGCCTGGAAAACCTGGGTGGGCGGCGGCCGCGGCCTGGTGCGCCGCCTGGCACGATGAAAAAGGTCGCCGTCATCGGCGCCGGCTGGGCCGGCCTGGCCGCCTGCGCCGCCTTGCGCGAAGCCGATGCCCAGGTCACGGTCTTCGAAGCCGGGCGTACGCCGGGCGGACGGGCGCGGCGCGTGGTGCACCCCGAGTTCGGCGCACAGCTCGACAACGGCCAGCACATACTGCTGGGCGCCTATGACCAGACCCTGGACCTGATGCGGCGCGTGGGCCGCAATCCGGCCATGTTGCTGATGCGGCGATCGCTGCGGCTGGCCAGCCTGGACGGCACGTTCCGCCTGTCCGCGCCGGCCCTGCCCGCCCCGTGGCACGCGCTGGCGGCGCTGGCCACCGCGCGCGGGTTGCCATGGCGCGAACGCATGGATGCCCTGCGCATGATGCGGGGACTGAAAAACACCGGATGGCAGCCGCCGCGCGACTGGACCGTGGCGCAGTTGCTGGCCCATTACCGCCAGCCCGCCACCCTGACCCGCCTGGTCTGGGAACCGCTGTGCCTGGCCGCGCTGAACACGCCGCCGGCCGAGGCCAGCGCCGTCCTGTATGTCCGCATCCTGCGTGACAGCCTGGCGGGCAGCCGCCACGCCAGCGATCTGCTGCTGCCCTGCGTCGACCTGTCGGCGCTGTGGCCCGACGCGGTGGCCCTGCGGGCCAACATGCGCTATGGCGATACCGTGCGGCAACTGGTGCCGTCGGCCCGCGGCGTGGATGTGAATCGCGAACGCTTCGATGCCGCCGTGCTGGCGGTGCCTCCGTCAGTGGCCGCCCGGCTGCTGGGCAATGCCTTGCGCGAGGCCGGCTCACCCGGCCTGCTGAAGGCGCTGCAGGCGTTCGACTACCTGCCGATCGGCACGCTGAACCTGCGCCTGGCGGCCCCCTGGCCGCTGCCCGAGGCCATGATGCTGCTGCGCGAAGATGCGGCGCGCGGCCACGTGGGCCAATGGGTGTTCGATCGGTCGCGCCTGTCCGGGCGCGGCCCCGGCAGCGAACTGGCGGTCGTGACGAGCGCCGCGCGCGGCCTGGCCGAGGCCGACCGCGCCGCCGCCATCGCGGCGCTCACCGCCCAGGTAGCCGAGCAGGCGGCGCGTCATCCGGCGCGGCTGCCGCCCATGCCGGCCGTGCAGGCCGCTGAACTGTTCATCGAAAAACGCGCCACATTCGCCGCCGTGCCCGGGCTGGTGCGCCCGCTGAATACCACGCCATGGCCCACGCTGGCGCTCGCCGGCGACTGGACCGACACCGGGTATCCGGGCGTGCTCGAAGGCGCGGTGCGCAGCGGCCTGCAGGCCGCGCGCGTGCTGCTGGCGCGGCAAGGCCGCCAGGGCTGAACGCGGCGCGCAGCGCCTCGTTCAGCGCAGCGCGTGCGCGCTGGCCAGGCCCAGCGCCGTCAGCGCCAGCGACCCCACCAGGCTGAGCGCCGCATATCCCAAGGCAGTGGCGTAGGCGCCGCGTTCGAGCATGCCCACCGTTTCGGCGGAAAACGTGGAAAACGTGGTGAGTCCGCCCAGAAAACCCGTAACGGCCGCCAGGCGTATCCATTGCGGCCATTCAGGATGCGCCAGCAACACAGCCAGGGCCAGCCCGATCAGGTAGCCCCCCGCCAGGTTGACCAGCAAGGTGCCCCACGGCCACGCCGACGAATTCAGCCAGAGCCCGGCCAGCCAGCGCGCGCAGGCGCCCAGCGCGGCGCCGATCGCCACGGCGAGAAAGTTGAGCGGGATGAGTGTCTGCGTCATATTTTTTTGAGACTCATTCTCATTTAAGTGATAGAATCCGCAGCCTTGACCCGTAATGTCTCATGGACGGCAAACATTCCTCGCGTCGGCGGGCCTATTGGCTCAAGACACTGAGCTTGCCCGCAAAAAATGGATCCCTTGCTGAGTGTGTAAAACTCACGCAAGGAGGGAGGAAAGATGGGTAATCCGAGAGCTCGATATACGCAGGAATTCATGCTGGAAGCCGTGCGCATGGTCCGCGGCGGCCAGAGCATGGCGGCGGTGGCGAAGATACTGGGCATCAGCCCGAAGACGCTGCACAACTGGGTGAAGGCCGATGCCGCTGGGAAGCTGAACGGCGCAGGCAAACAGGTTTCTCCAGAACAGATGGAGATTGCCCGGCTGCGCGCGGAGTTGGCACGCGTGAAGATGGAGCGCGACATATTGGGAAAAGCCACGGCGTACTTTGCGAAGGTGTCGGCATGAAGTACGCCTGGATCGAGCTTCACAGCCGACAATGGCCGGTGTCCCTGAGCTGCCAGGTGCTGGGTGTCAGCCCCAGCGGTTACCACGCGCGCAAGGTGCGGGATGTCGATACTGACCGACCGCGCCGACGCATCAGCAACGACGCTCTGCTGGTGCACATCAAGGCCGTGCACGCTGAATCCAAAGGCGAGTACGGCTGGCCGCGCGTGTGGAAGCAACTGCTGGTCCAGGGCATTCGCGTCAGCAAGGATCGTGTCCAGCGGCTCATGAAGCTGCACGGCATCAAGGCGAAGACCAAACGCCGGTTCAAGGTCACGACCGACAGCAAACACAGCCTGCCGGTCGCACCGGACCTGCTGCAACGAGACTTCTCTCCCGCGCGTCCCGACCAGGTCTGGACTACGGACATCACGTACATCTGGACGGACGAGGGTTGGCTGTTTCTGACCGTCATTCTCGACCTGTTCAGCCGTCAGGTGGTGGGCTGGTCGATGCAGCCGCACATGCGCACGGAGCTGGTGTCTGATGCGCTGCGTATGGCGTGGTTTCGCCGCCGTCCGCAAGCGGGCCTGATCCTCCACAGTGACCGTGGCAGCCAGTATTGCAGTCATGACTTCCAGGACCTGCTCAAGGGCTACGGCATGCGCAGTTCGATGAGCCGTCGAGGCAATTGCTGGGACAACGCACCGACCGAGAGCCTGTGGGGATCGCTCAAGCGTGCACGCATCCTCGGCCAGCGCTTTGCAACGCGTCGCGAAGCGATGGACGAGGTAATCGACTGGTTGAGCTTCTACAATCATTCGCGCTTGCACTCGACGTTGGGCTACGTCAGCCCGATGCAATTCGAGCGGGACTGGTACGCCGCCCAGAACCAACGGGTGGCATAATCTCGCTCAGTTAAGGGATCCGAAATTCGCGGGCAACGTCACACTGCATCAATGGCACTGGATCAGTTCGGCATTATGCCTGCTGGGCATGCTGTTGTTCGCCGTTACCGGCCTGACTCTCAACAATGCCTCGCTGATCGAGGCGCGCCCCACGGTGACCAACCGCCAGGCGCAATTGCCGCCTGCGCTGCTCGGCCAGCTCAAGGCCGCCAATACCGGCGCCAGGCAAGCCGCCGTGCCAGCGCCCGTGGCCCAGTGGCTGGACAGTGAACTGGACGCGCAGGTGGCCGGCCGCGCGCCCGAGTGGTCGCCCGACGAACTGTATATCTCGCTGCCGCGCCCCGGCGGCGACGCCTGGCTGTCCATCGGCCTGGCCGACGGCGCCGTGGAATACGAGCGCACCGAACGCGGCTGGATCGCCTACTTGAACGACCTGCACAAGGGCCGCCACACAGGCACGGCGTGGAGCTGGTTCCTGGACGTATTCGCCGTGGCCTGTCTGGTGTTTTCGCTGACGGGCCTGGTGCTGCTGCAAATGCACGCCGGCCAGCGCGCCGCCACCTGGCCCATGGTCGGGTTGGGGCTGCTGATCCCGCTGGTGCTGGCCCTGCTGTACATCCACTGAAAACCGCGAGCCTGGAGATTCCATGCGCAAACTGCTGCTGTCGGCCCTGCTGGCCGGCCTGATCGCCCGGACGGCGCAGGCCGCCGACCTGGCCGTCAATATTGAAATACCCCGCCTGGACGTGGCCGAATACCACCGCCCGTATGTGGCCATCTGGCTCGAGCATTCCGACCAGAGCGTCGTGGCCGACCTGGCCGTGTGGTACGACGTTGCCAAGAAGAACAACGAAGGCGCGGAATGGTTGAAGGACATGCGCCAATGGTGGCGCCGCAGCGGCCGCAACCAGCAGTTTCCGGTGGATGGCGTCAGCGGCGCCACCCGCCCCGCCGGCAAGCACGAACTGGCTTTTGCCGGCGGCGGCAAGCCCTTGGCCAACCTGAAGCCCGGCCGCTATGCCGTGGTGGTGGAAGCCGCCCGCGAAGTAGGCGGGCGCGAGCTGGTGCGCGTGCCCTTCGCCTGGCCGCCCGAGCGGGCCGAACAACTGTCGGCCAGCGGCGAGCACGAGCTCGGCGCCATCGCCCTGACCCTGAAACCCTGACAGCCACCGATCTACCGGAGCCCCGATGAAACCTGCCGCCCGACTCGTTGCCACCCTGGCGCTCGCCCTGCCCGCCGTGGCCCATGCCCACGATGTGTGGATCGTGCCGTCTTCCACCGTGCTGTCCGGCACCGACAACTGGATCACGGTGGACGCCGCCGTCGGCAACGACAAGTTCTATTTCAACCACGCGCCGCTGCGCCTGGACAATCTCGTGATCCAGGCGCCGGACGGCAAGCCGGCGGAGGCCCGGAACCTCAACAAGGGCAAGCTGCGCAGCACCTTCGACGTGCAGCTCAATGAAGCCGGCACGTATCGCATCGCCGTGGTCAACGACGGCGTGTTCGCACGCTGGAAACAGGACGGCGCGCCGAAACGCTATTTTGGCAAGCCCGAGGGCCTGGCGGCAGCCGTGCCCGGCGATGCGCAAGACTTGGAAATCTCGCAGAGCCTGGGTCGGGTGGAAACCTTCGCCACGGCCGGCAAGCCCAGCGCGCTGCAACCGGCGGGCAAGGGCCTGGAGCTGGCGCCCGTCACGCACCCGAACGACCTGTACGCGGGTGAGACCGCCACGTTCCAGATGCTGCTCGACGGCAAGCCGGCGGCCGGGCTGGACGTGACCATCGTGCCTGGCGGCAGCCGCTATCGCGACAAGGTCGGCGAAATCGAAGCCAAGACGGGCCCGGACGGCAAGTTCCAGGTGCAATGGCCGCAGCCCGGCCTGTACTGGGTCGAAGCGCGCGCCGAAGACGACCAGACCAGCGTGCCGAAAGCCGCCAAGCGCCGCCTGTCGTATGCGGCAACCCTGGAAGTGCTGCAGCCGTAAGGCCGGCACGCAGGCGGTTTCATGGCGGTTTCTTCTACGTATGCGCCGGCCGGCGCGCCGCGCCCGGTTGCGCTGCCGCCCGGCTACGGCGCGATGCCGGCGCCGGCGGCGAGCGCCGTGCCGGCCGCGCTGGCCGGCGCCACCATGGGCACCACGTGGTCCGCGCGGCTGGCCTTGCCGCCCGGACTCGCGCCCGCGGTGGCGCGCGCCGCCATCCAGCAAGCGCTGGACGGCGTGGTCGCGCAGATGAGCACCTGGGACGACGCTTCGGATCTGTCGCGCTATAACCGCGCGGCGCAGGGCTGGCAGACGCTGCCGGCCGACTGTTTCCACGTGCTGCGGCACGCATTGCGGCTGGCCGCCGACACCGGCGGCGCCTACGATCCCACCGTGGGCCCGCTGGTGAACGCCTGGGGCTTCGGCCCGCCTCCGCACGCAAGCGAGCCGCCCGCCGCATCGGCCATTGACGCCTTGCGCCAACGCTGCGGCTGGCAGCGCATCCGCCTGGACGAACCCGCACGCCGCGCGTGGCAGCCCGGCGGCGCCTACCTGGATCTGTCGGCCATCGCCAAAGGCTACGGCGTCGACCGCGCGGCTCGCGCCCTGGACGACGCGGGCGTGACCCGTTACCTGGTAGAGGTGGGCGGCGAGCTGCGCGCGCGCGGCTGGCGACCCGACGGCCGGCCCTGGCGGGTCGCCATCGAAGTGCCCGACGGCAGCGATGACCATGCGCTGGCCCTGGCCTTGCAGGGCGGCGGCATCGCCACCTCGGGCGACTACCGGCGCTACCGGCACGCCGCCGGCGGCCGCTATGCGCACACGCTCGACCCGCGCACGGGCCGGCCCGTTGATAACGGCGTGGCCTCGGTCACCGTGGTGCATGACGAGGGCTGCATGCAGGCCGACGCGCTGGCCACCGCGCTGACCGTGCTGGGCGAGCGCGAGGGCCTGGCCTACGCGCGCCAGCACCGGCTGGCCGCGCTATTCATCGTGCGCGACGGAACGCGCCTGCGGCTCGCCGCCAGCGAGGCCTTCGCGGCCCTGGCCGCGGCCTGATCACCTTCATGGCACCCCGCCCGCTCGCCGCCTGCTGCGCCATTGTCCTGTGGCTGCTGCTGTGCCTGTGGGCATGGCGTCGGGCGCGGCGCCACGCGGCAATCCAGGCCCAGGCCGCGCGCGACCTGCGCGCGCCCGCCGACAGCCAGGCCATACTCGTGGCCCACGCCAGCCAGACAGGCCAGGCCGAGGCGCTGGCCCGCCAGACCGCCGAATCGCTGCGGCTGGGGGGCTTGCAAGCCCGCGTGGCGGCGCTGGGCCAACTGGACCTGGCCGCGTTGCGCGCCCACCCGCGCCTGCTGGTGGTGGCCAGCACCTACGGCGAAGGCGACCCACCCGACAATGCCGCCGCCTTCGCCGACCGGCTGATGGCCCTGGATGGCGCTGCCGCCCCGCTGCTGGGCGGCCTGACCTATGCGGTGCTGGCGCTGGGCGACAGCAGCTACCGGCACTTCTGCGGCTTCGGCCGCCGGCTCGATGCCTGGCTGCTCGAGCGCGGCGCCACGCCGCTATTTGATCGGGTCGAGGCGGACGACGCCGACCCGGCCGCCTTGCGCCACTGGCAGCATCACCTGGGCCTGCTGGCCGGGCGCGCGGACCTGCCCGACTGGGAAACGCCCGCCTACCAGCCATGGCGGCTGGCGCAGCGTACCCTGCTGAATCCGGGCAGCCAGGGCGGCCCATGCTTTCACCTGGTGCTGCAAGCGCCCGATGGCGGCGCGCCCGCCTGGCAGGCCGGCGATGTCGCCGAGATCGGCCCGCGCGAGCGGCGCGGCGGCGCGCTGCTGCCGCATCGCGAATACTCGGTGGCCTCGCTGCCCGCGGACGGCGGCGTGCATCTGCTGGTGCGGCAGATGCGTGGCGCCGACGGCAGCCTGGGCCTGGGCAGCGGCTGGCTGACCCACACCGCGCAAATCGGCGACCCGATCGACCTGCGTCTGCGCGCCAACTCCAATTTTCATCCACCGGCCGACGCGCGGCCACTGCTGCTCGTGGGCAACGGCACCGGGCTGGCCGGGCTGCGCGCCCTGCTCAAGGCGCGCATAACCGCGGGCCACTTCCGCAACTGGCTGGTGTTCGGCGAACGCCAGGCAGCGCACGATTGGTTTCTGCGCGAAGAAATCGCCGGCTGGCTGGCCCAGGGCCGCCTGCAGCGGCTGGACGCCGTGTTCTCGCGCGACACACCGGCACGGCGCTACGTGCAGCATGCGCTGCTGGACGCCGCCGACAGCGTGCGCGGCTGGGTGGACGAAGGCGCGAGCATTTATGTTTGCGGCAGCCTGCAAGGCATGGCCAGCGGCGTGGACGACGCGCTGGCGCAGATACTGGGCGCCGAACCACTGGCCGCGCTGCGCCGCGCCGGACGCTACCGGCGCGACGTGTATTGAACGCTGAACGCAACAAGTGTCAGGTTCCCGAAGATGTGCCAGGCGCCAGGCTCGCGAAGATTTAGCAGGTGTCAGGTTCCCGAAGATTTACCAGGTGTCAGGCTCCCGAAGATTTACCAGGTGTCAGGCTCCCAAAGGGTGCCTGACACCGTACAGCTGAGATCGGCTCTGCACACCTCGGTGTCTGACACCTTCGGAGTCAGACACCTGGCCTGATGCCGTTGCCAGGCTTGGGCCAGGCGGCAGGCTCGCCAACATATGCGAGGCGGCAGGCTCGCGAACATATGACAGGTGTCAGACTCCCGCAGATTTACCACGTGTCAGGCTCCCGCAGATTTGCCAGGTGTCAGGCTCCCGAAGGGTGCCTGACACCGTACTGCTGAGATCGGCTCTGCACACCTCGGTGTCTGACACCTTCGGAGTCAGACACCTGGCCTGATGCCGTTGCCGGGCTTGGGCCAGGCGGCAGGCTCGCGAACATATGACAGGCGTCAGGCTCCCGCAGATTTGCCAGGTGTCAGGCTCCCGAAGGGTGCCTGACACCGTACTGCTGAGATCGGCTCTGCACACCTCGGAGTCTGACACCTTCGGAGTCAGACACCTGACATGGCCTGACACCTGACATGAGCTGGCACCTGACATGGCCTGACACCTGACATGAGCTGGCACCTGACATGGTCTGACATCTGGCATGACCAAATACCAGGCATGCGAGACACCGTTACTGCAGCGTGCGGGTGAACACGAACTTGCCGTCGCGCCAATCCACCGGCACCACGTCGCGCGGCCCGAATTCGCCTTCCAGGATCAGCTTGGCGACCGGGTTCTCGATCTGCTGCTGGATGGCGCGCTTCAGCGGCCGGGCGCCGAACACCGGGTCGAACCCCGCGCGGGCCAGCTCGGCCAGCGCCGCGTCGGACACCTCGAGTCGCATTTCCTGGCGCTCGAGCCGCTCGGCCAGGCGCTTGAGTTGAATGCGCGCGATCGACTCGATGTGCTGCGCTTCCAGCCCGTGGAACACCACCACTTCGTCGATGCGGTTCAGGAATTCGGGGCGGAACGACTGCTTCAGCTCGTCCCACACCACTTCCTTGATCACCTCGTACGGCTGGCCCGCCATGCTCTGGATATGCTGCGACCCCAGGTTCGACGTCATCACGATGACCGTGTTGCGGAAGTCGACCGTGCGGCCCTGCCCGTCGGTCAGGCGGCCGTCGTCGAGCACCTGCAGCAGCACGTTGAAGACGTCGGGGTGGGCTTTCTCGACCTCGTCGAGCAGCACCACGCTGTACGGCTTGCGCCGCACCGCTTCGGTCAGGTAGCCGCCCTCTTCGTAGCCCACATATCCGGGCGGCGCGCCGATCAGGCGGGCCACCGAGTGCTTTTCCATGAACTCGCTCATGTCGATGCGGATCATGTGCTCTTCGGAATCGAACAGGAAATCGGCCAGCGCGCGGGTGAGTTCGGTCTTGCCCACGCCCGTGGGGCCCAGGAACAGGAACGACCCGTAAGGCCGCGACGGATCGGCCAGCCCGGCGCGCGAGCGCCGGATGGCGTCCGACACCAGCCGCACGGCTTCGTCCTGACCCACCACGCGCTTGTGCAGGTGGTCTTCCATCTGCAGCAGCTTTTCGCGTTCGCCCTGCATCATCTTGGCCACCGGAATGCCCGTGGCCCGCGACACGACTTCGGCGATTTCTTCTGCGCCGACCTGGGTACGCAACAGGCGCGGCTGGCCATCGGCCTTCTCGCCTTGCTGCTCCGCGGTGTCGGCCGCCTTCAGGCGTGCCTCGAGTTCGGGCAGCTTGCCGTATTGCAGCTCGGCCAGCTTGTCGAACTGGCCCTTGCGCTGCAGCTCGGCCATGTCGGCGCGCACGCGGTCGATTTCTTCCTTGATGGCCTGGGTGCCCTGCACCGACGCCTTCTCGGCCTTCCAGATTTCCTCGTAGTCGTTGTACTCGCGCTGCAGCTTCTCGAGCTCTTCCTCGATGACAGCCAGGCGGCGCTTGGACGCATCGTCAGACTCCTTGCGCACGGCCTCGCGCTCAATCTTGAGCTGGATGATGCGGCGGTCGAGCTTGTCCATCACTTCCGGCTTGGAATCGATTTCCATGCGGATACGCGCCGCGGCCTCGTCGATGAGGTCGATGGCCTTGTCGGGCAGGAAGCGGTCGGTAATGTAGCGATGCGACAGCTCGGCCGCCGCCACGATAGCCGGGTCGGTGATTTCCACGCCGTGGTGGATTTCATAGCGTTCCTGCAGCCCGCGCAGGATCGCGATGGTGGACTCGACATCGGGCTCGTTGACCAGCACCTTCTGGAAGCGGCGTTCGAGCGCCGCGTCTTTCTCGATGTACTTGCGGTATTCGTCGAGCGTGGTGGCGCCGATGCAGTGCAGCTCGCCACGTGCCAGCGCGGGCTTGAGCATGTTGCCCGCGTCCATGGCGCCTTCGGCCTTGCCGGCGCCCACCATGGTGTGCAGCTCGTCGATGAACACGATGTTCTGGCCGTCATCCTGCGCCAGTTCTTTCAGCACGGCCTTCAGGCGCTCTTCGAACTCGCCGCGGAACTTGGCGCCGGCCAGCAATGCCGCCAGGTCGAGCGACAGCACGCGCTTGCCGCGCAGGGTCTCGGGGACTTCATCGTTGACGATGCGCTGCGCCAAACCTTCCACGATGGCGGTCTTGCCCACGCCGGGCTCGCCGATCAGCACCGGGTTGTTCTTGGTGCGGCGCTGCAAAATCTGGATAGTGCGGCGAATTTCGTCGTCGCGGCCGATGACCGGATCGAGCTTGCCCTGGCGGGCGCGGTCAGTGAGGTCGAGCGTGTACTTGGCCAGCGCCTCGCGGTTGGACTCGCCTTCGGCGGCCGATACATTTTCGCCGCCGCGCACGGCGTCGATGGCCGCTTCCAGGGCCTTTTTCTGCAGGCCCGCGTCGCGCAGGATGATGCCGGCCGGGCCCTTATCGTCGGCCAGCGCCAGCAGAAACAGTTCGCTCGCGATGTAGGTGTCGCCGCGGCGGGCGGCTTCCTTGTCGGTGCGGGTCAGCACGGCCTGCAGGTCGCGGCCCACCTGAACGGTGTCAGTGCCCTGCACCTGCGGCAGGGCCTTCAGGGCCGCTTCGAGCGGCCCCCCGACACGGTTGACGGCCACGCCGGCGCGCGCCAGCAGGCTGGACGCGCCGCTGTCCGGGTCGGACAGCAACGCCGAGAGCACGTGCACGGGTTCAATGTAGGGGTGGTCGTTGCGGCCGGCCAAGCTTTGCGCGTCGGCCAGGGCTTGCTGGAACTTGGTGGTGAGTTTGTCGAATCGCATGGTGGTCGTTAGGCTGGATGGGGAGCCTGACCGGCGAGACGTCGCGGCTGGCTCGATGACTTGCATGTGCGGGCACAGCAGAGTTTTTCAAGACCTTGGCGCCATCAGGGGGATGCGTGGCGCGCGAGCAACAGTAGTATCACAACGAATGGCGCGATGCCATTACGGCAGCATAGCCCTATCGAACCTGCGGTGCTACCACAAACCGGGCGGCGCTACCACAAACCGTGGAAAAATGGGAAAACGGCTACAACGCACCTTATCTTCCAAGGAATACAATAGGGATTCATCATTATTTGTCGCCAAGCGCTGGCTCGCGTATAGGGCTTGAGCGGCATCAAGGTAAATCATGCAAAAACGTGTCCCCTTACCGCCGGAAGCCCCGAATTGCTCTACATGCATGCTGGGCCATGTATGCATTCCGGTGGGCATGGCGGCCGCCGACGTCGAACAGCTGGACGAACTCGTGCAAGAGCGCGTCCGGGTCGAAAAAGGCAAGCCGCTCTATACCCTGCAAGACCCGCTCGATGCGGTGTACAGCGTGCGTTATGGCAGTATGAAAACGCAAATCGAAGACGCCGCTGGCCATGTGCAGATCACCGGCTTTCACCTGCCCGGCGAAGTGGTGGGTCTGGACGGCATGCTCGAGGGCAAGCACGTATCCACCGCGCTGGCCATGGAAGACTCCGAAGTCTGTGTCATCCGCCTGTCGCAAATCGACCAGGTCGCCAGTCACCTGCCCTCGCTGCAGCACCAGATGCGCCGCCTGATGAGCCGCGAACTGGGACGGTCGTACCAGATGCTGGCTTCGCTGGGCGGCATGCGCTCCGAACAACGGCTGGCCGCGTTCCTGCTGAACCTGTCGCAGCGCTATGCGGCGCTGGGCTATTCGTCTACCGAATTCGTGCTGCGCATGAGCCGCGAAGAAATCGGCAATTACCTGGGTCTGACGCTGGAAACCGCCAGCCGGCTGTTTTCAAGATTTGCACGCGAAGGTTTGATTCGCATCAACCAACGTGAAGTTCGTTTGCTCGACCTGCCGGCCCTGAAGCAACTGCTGGGCCAAGAGAACTGCTGAGCGCTTCGCCGCCCATGCCGATGCGCCGTTCCTGCCTGCGTCCGCCCTGCCGCGCCGCAGCTGGCCTGGCGCTGGCCTGGGCGCTGTCGGCGGGCTGCGCGCGCGCACAGACGCCGTTGCCGCCCCCCTATAATTACGACGAACCGCTGCCCGCGGCGCCTCGCCCGGCCCCACCCTGGCAAGACCTGGCCCTGGGCGATGCCCGGCACGCCTACCGCATGCCGGTGTACGCCAACCGCAAGCTCGCCGGCCCGCTGGACGATATCCGGCGCGTCATTGTCGTGCTGCATGGCAGCCGTCGCGACGCGCGCCGCTCGTACCAGGACATCGACGCCGTCGTGCAGCGCGACGCCGCGCGCCGGGCCGACACCCTGATCCTGGCGCTGGAGTTCCCCACCCCCATCGACGCCGCCTACGCCGGACGGCCCGCGTGGCGCAAGGCCAGTTGGGAAAGCGGCGCCGCCAGCGTGCGGGCATCGGGCCGGCCGGCGCCGGTCAGCGCCTTCCAGGTGCTGGACGATGTGCTGCGCGTGCTGGCCGACCGCAAGCGCCTGCCGGCGCTGGCCGACATCGTGCTGGCCGGGCATTCCGGCGGGGCCCAGCTGCTGCAACGCTATGCCGTGCTCAACGACGTGGACGGCGCCATCCGGCGCGGCGGGCTGACGCTGCGCTACGTCATCGCCAACGCCCCCTCGTACCTGTACCTGACCAACGAGCGGCCACGCCGCCGCGGCGCGGGCTTCGAGCCCTACGAACGGGGCATCTGCCCCACCTACAACCAGTATCCGTACGGCCCCCAGAACCTGCCCGCCTACGCCGCCGATTCCGATCCGGCCAGCCTGTATGTGCGCTACGCGGCGCGCGAGGTGGTCTATCTGCTGGGCAGCGCCGACAACAACCCGGAAGACCACGGCCTGGACAAGCATTGCGGCGCCGAGGCCGAGGGCGCCACGCGGTTATCGCGCGGCATGGGCTATCTGCGCTACGACCGGCTGCTGGCCGGCCGCGGCGCCCGGCCGGTAACGCTGCGCCATGAGCGCCAGCAAGTCATGGGCGTGGGGCACGAAGCCGCCGCCATGTTCGGCTCGCTGTGCGGTGCGCGCGCATTGCTGGGCGACGGCGCCAGCACCGCCGTCGGCGCGGCGGCCTGCCAACTTATCGAGTAAGCAACGCTCAGGCCCCGCCTTGCCGCAGGGGCAGCAACAGGCTCGCCAGCCCGTTGTGATCCAGCTCGTGCATCAGGGCCAGCAGCCGGCCTATTTCGCCGGGAGGAAAGCCCTTGCGCGCGAACCATGCCAGGTACGGCCCCGGCAGGTCGGCAATCAGGCGGCCCTGGTACTTGCCAAACGGCATCTCGCGCGTCACCAGTCGTTCAAGGTCTTGCGGGTTCATCCCGCGTTCTGCCATTCGAGCGGCCATTGGCCAGCCAGCACGTTCTGCAGCCACAGCGTGCAGGTCAGCGTCTTGGCGTCGGTGACGAGACCGCCGCGGCAGGCTTCGGCCAGCTCTTGCGGCGTGGCGCTGCGCACTTCCAGGAATTCGTCCTGGTCGAGCCGGGCCTGGCCCGCCACCAGTTGGCGCGCGAAGAAAATATGGATGATCTCGGTGGAATACGCGATGGCGAGATGCATGGCGCCGGCGTAAGCCCATTGTCCGGCGGTATATCCGGTTTCTTCGAGCAGTTCGCGCTGCGCGCAGCCCAGCGGGTCTTCGCCCGGATCGAGCTTGCCGGCCGGAAATTCGGTCATGACGCGGCCGACCGGATAGCGGAACTGGCGCTCGAGCAGCACGCGCCCGTCGTCCAGCATGGGAATGATGACCACCGCGCCCGGATGCACGATGTACTCGCGCCGGGCCTGGCGGCCGTCGGGCAGGCGCACGGTGTCACAGCGCGCCTTCAGGAAACTGCCATCGCACAGCGCCTGGCTGTCGATCCGGGTTTCGGTCAGGTGGGCATCGTCGGAAGCATTCATGGCGGCAGCGGCGGGCGTGTCGAAACAGCCAGGCAGCTTACCATTCGCCGCCTGCAGGCCTATTGGCCGCGCCGTGCCTCGAGCTCTTTCAGGCATCCGGCCACGCCGGCCTGCAGCTCGGTGTTGCTGACGGCCTCGCGGTCGACCTTGTTGCGGCAACGCTGGTATTGCGCCACGCTTTCCGGCGTGTCGCGCACCACGGGCGCGGGCGCCGCGCTCCCCTGCTCGGTGATGCGCAACGTGGAAGGCGGCGACTTGCTGCCGTCGTGCGACGGGAAGCTGTATTCGCGGGCCTGTTGCGCCTGGGCGGTGCCCAATGCGCCCAGCAGGCACGCCAGGACAGCCAGGCTGGAAAGCGCGGTCTTTTTCATGGGGTGCATCCTTGCAATGGCTGGCGGACCGCCGGACAGGCGGCCCGCGAGCGGTTATCGTAACGTCGCCCGTGGGACCGCGGCACAGCGCGATGGTTCCAAACGGCAACAAAAGCTACCATCCGGCCCGCCCCAAGGACTGCCATGATCTTGCTGGACACCACCTTCGAACGCACCCTGCACGCCTGGGAACGCCAATACGGCGGCGCCGACTGGCGCGGGGCCACGCTGGAAGGCTGGTTGTTCGAGGGATGCGCCGCGCGCCGCGCCGCCGAAGCCCGGCTGGCGAGCGCCGGTATTTCGGCGCGGCTGCGCAGCGCCTACAAGCCCCTGCTGCACTTCTTCCTGGAAGAGGCCGACCTGGACGGCCTTGCGGCGGCAACGGTGCGCTACCCAGTACACCCGCTGACGCGGCCCAACCGCTACACACTGGAAGCATATCCGTTGGCCGACCTGCTGGGTGCGGCGGCGCTGCGCTTCGAGGCCGGCACGGCCGAGCTGCACTACCAGGTCGAACTGCAGTACAGCGACGGCCGGCAGCGGCAGGCCCGGGTGTTCGCGCCCAACGCCACCGTTCGCGCCGAAGACGGTACGCCGCTGCTGGCGCCCACCGGCTGGTTGCGCGTGCGCGATGCCGCGGGCGCGCTGGCAGCCGACGCGCCATGCCGCACCGAATACCAGGCAGCCTTCGAAGCCGCCGTGCAGACCGTGCGCGACCACGACTGGGGCGAACGGACCCCGCATTTCGAGCGCCTGGACATCCGCGTCGACCTGCCCGGCATGGAATTCGACGCTGGCGGCGACGCGGGCCTGGTAAGCACCTACGAAGCCCTGCACGAAGATCTGTACTTCACCCTGATCGAATTTTTTCAGCGCCATGCCGGGCTGCCGCCGGGCGACCGCCGCCTGCAGCCCGGCCAGATCGTGCCCGACGTGCGCCCGGCCGACGGGCCTGCGCGCGTACGTGTCGCGACCCGGGCGTTCGACGCGCCGCAACCCGTGCCTGCCGAACCGCCGCTGCCGCTGGACAACGTCGAGGCGCCGCTCGCGCCGGCGCAAATCGCCGCCCACCTGTTGGCGCTGGGCGGCGAACCGCTGCAAGCCGAGTCGCGCCAGGGCCGGCCAGTGCAGGGCGCGTATCTGCAAGGTCCGGGTCCGGCAGTGTTCATTTCGGGCGGACAGCATGCCAACGAAACCTCGGGCGTGGTGGGCGCGCTGCGCGCGGCGCAGACCCTGCGCGCGGCGGGCAGCGCGCATTTCGCGCTGGTGGCCTGCGAGAACCCCGATGGCTACGCCCTGCACCGCGAGCTGTGCGCCCACCATCCCCGCCACATGCACCATGCCGCGCGCTACAGCGCCCTGGGCGACGACGTGGCCTACCGCGCCGGCGAGCCGATGCTCGAGCAGCAGGCCCGCCGCGCGGCGCTGGCCCGCAGCGGCGCGCGGCTGCACATCAACCTGCATGGCTATCCCGCGCACGAATGGACGCGCCCTTTGTCCGGCTACCTGCCGCGCCAGTTCGAATCGTGGACGCTACCCAAGGGCTTTTTCCTGCTGCTGCGCCATCACCCCGGTTGGAGCGATGCCGCGGGGCAGTTGATCGACGGCGTCAGCGCGCGGCTGGCACGGGTGCCGGGCCTGGCGGACTTCCATGCGCGCCAGGCCGCCAGCTACGAGGCGCACGCGCTGGAAAAAGGTTTCGACACGCGGCATGGCATTGCCTGCGTCGTGGCCGAAAGCGAGCAGGAAATGGCGCCGCTGTCGTTGATATCCGAGTTTCCCGACGAAACCCTGTACGGCCCCGCATTCCGCTACGCGCATACGGTGCAGATGGAAACCGTGCTGGCGGCCGTGGCCGTGTATCGCGAGATGGTTCGCGAGCGCCCGGATCTGGCGGCGGCGCCGTACGCCCGGTAACACCTGGATCGCGGCGATCGCGCTATTTTTGAAGGCGCCTTTTGCGTTCAGGAACCCGCATGAAATCCATCGCGCCGCTTTCTCTGCTTGTCGCCACCCTGCTGGCCGGCTGTGCCGCCACCGACGCCTGCGGGCCCTCTCCCGCCAAAGAAGGCCCCGCCCTGACCGACGCGCACAATGCGCGCAATTCGCTAGACTGGGCCGGCGCCTACGAAGGCACGCTGCCGTGCGCCGACTGTCCCGGCATCCAGACTCGCCTGGTGCTGACGGCGCATGGCGGCTACGAACTGCAAACCCGCTACCTGGATCGCCAGCCGCATCCCAATGTGGTGCGCGGCACGTTCAGTTGGCAGCCCGACGGCAGCACCATCCGCCTGGACAAGGCCGGGGACGGGCAGCGGTACTTCGTGGCCGAGGGCCGGTTGATCCAGCTGTACCAGGACGGCTCGCGCCCCACCGGGCCATTGGCGCCGCATTACGAACTGACGCAGGTACGCTAGCGGCCCGCGCGGCCTCATTGCCCCTGAGGCGGCAGGCCGTGGCGCGCGCGCCACGCGCGCAATTGTTCGCGATAGCGCTCCATGGCCTCGTCGTACACGTCGTAGACGCACGGAATACACCCGCTCTGGCAGCAGTCGCCCGGCGCTGGCGCCTCGGGCGGCACGGGTTCGGGGTCGGCTGCCGCTGGCGTGCCGGAAGGTTTCTTGGCGGAAGTCATCAGCCCTATTATCGCGCCGCCCCCCGGTGGTAATCTGCCTACCGGTTTCCACTCAGCCCTGTTCCATGCCCGACACCGAGTTCTGGCGCGACGCGCGATTGCCCTACGCGGAAAGCCGCCGCGCCGTGCACAGCCGCGCTTGCTACGTATCGCACACGCACGACACCGTGTCGATCGGCGCCGTGGACGCCGGCGGCAGCGTGTTCTGCAGCGGCGGCCAGCGGCGCCGGCTGCGGCCCGGCAGCCTGGTCATGGTGCCGGCGCATTGCGCGCACGCCTGCAACCCGGATGCCGACGCCGCCTGGAGCTACCAGATGCTGCACCTGGACGCCGGCTGGACCGCCGAGCTGCTGCGCGAAACCGCGCCCAGCGCAGGCCTGCCCGAACAGGCCTGCATCAGCGCCGCGCCCTCGGCCTATCACCGCTTCTGCCAGTTGAACGCGCTGCTGTTCTCCGACGCCGCTCCCGCCGACAAAGAAGCGGCGCTGGTGCTGTATATCGGCGGCCGCTCGTGGCTGGGCCGGCCGCCACGCACCGCGGCGCCGCGCCTGCCCGCGGCGCGCCTGCAGCACATCTTGGCCGTGTTGCGCGAGCCCGGCAGCCAGGCGCTGCCCCTGGCCGACCTGGCGGCCAGGGCCGGCATGAGCCGCTATCAGTTCATACGCGCCTGCCGCCAGGCCACCGGCATGACGCCGCACGCCTACCAGCTCGACCTGCGTATCGTGCAGGCCCGCCGCCTGCTGCGCGCTGGCCATAGCCTGAGCCGCATCGCGCAAGACCTGGGCTTCGCGGACCAAAGCCACTTCCAGCGCGCCTTCAAAGAGCGCGTGGCGGCAACGCCGGGCGCCTACCGGCGCGCCGGCGGCTGACGCGCGGCCCCCGGCACACCCGGTCGTTACATCCCATTCGCACTTTTCTTCAATACGCGCCGCCCGCCAGCGGCCAGAATGCCTGCCGACATTCAGAGAGGCAGCATGGCGTTTTCGTGGCAACAATTCATTCTGGTGGCGGGCGCGCACTTCCTGGCGCTGCTCAGCCCTGGCCCGGATTTTTTCCTGGTCGTGCGCGGCGCGCTGCTGCACGGCTGGCGCAAGGCGGCCGCGCTATGCCTGGGCATTGCCGCCGCCAATGGCGTCTTCATCGCCCTGGCCATCGGCGGGTTCTCCGCGCTGCGGCCCCACAGCCCACTCTTTTACGCGCTGCAGGCGGGCGGCTGTGTGTACCTGGCCTACCTGGGCGTATTGCTGATCCGCCACGCCCGACCGGCGGATACGGCCTTGCGCGCCGCCAGCCGCCCCGGCACAGCGGCCGCGCCCGCGTGGCACCGGCGCTTTGCCACCGGCTTCGCGTCGGGAATACTGAATCCCAAGAACGCCCTGTTCTATGCCAGCCTGTTTTCGCTGCTGGCCGGTGAGCACACCGGGATTGGCGCGCAGCTGGCCTACGGCCTGTGGATGTTCGGCGTGGTGCTGGGCTGGGACCTGCTGGTGGCGGCCGGCGTCGGCCACCCCGCCGCCGTGGCCTGGTTCGCCCGCTACAATGCCGCCGTGGAACGAGTCACCGGCGCCGTGCTGCTGCTGATCGCGGCGGGCGGCTGGTGGTTGCTGGCCGATGCCGCCATGTCGTCCTGGGCGGGGTTGGTCACCCAGTAGCCGCTGACCAGCACCGCCGGCGGGACGCTGGCGCTGACCCGCGCCGAGACTTCCCAGGCATCCATGCGCACACGCAGCCCGGCATATACGCCATGCCCGGGGCCGGCCAAAATGCGGCCGCCGGCCTCGATGCCCTCGCCCACCCGGATGGCCCCGTCCGCGATCACGTCGCCGCCGGCCTTGATGCCCCAGCCTGCCTCAAGGTGATCGCCGCACACGATCTCGCCAGCCGCCTGGATGCCGCGCGCGGCCATGACCGCGGCCTGCGCGCGCAGGTCGCCGCCGGTCTTGATGCCCTGCCCGCCGCGCAGCGCACCGCCGATGTCCAGCCCTTGCCCGGCCAGCACCGCCCCGGCGGCATGCGCGTCTTGCCCGGTGCGGATGTCCCAGGCGGCGCGCAGCACGCCGCCGCAATCCAGCCTGGCGCCGGCGGCGATGCCCCAACCGGCCTGGACGTCGCCGCCAGCGCGGATGTCGCCATCGCAGACGATACTGCCCTGCGCTTCGATGTTGCCGCCGGCCACGATGGCGCCGCCAGCCCGCACGCCTGCGCCGCTGACAATGCGCGCGCCCGCGCGCACCACCGTATCGACGCAGATGCCGCGCCGCGCCACCAGGGTGCCGGCGAACACGATGGCGGCGGCGTCGATGGAATCCAGCACCAGCACGTTGTCGGTAGGGCCGAATTGGTCGAGCAGCCAGCAGGCGTCGTCGACGCGCCCGTCGGCCACCAGGGCATCCAGCACGGCCTGGTAATCGCCCTGGCCGTGGTGGTCGCGCAGGAACCACTTATAACCGCTGGCGCAGGGATTCTTGGCTTTGACGAAATTCTTGGTAAGTTGCATGACACTACGCGTGAAAAATGGCTATGGACCCTGTGCCGCGACGCCGCCGGCGGCAGTGTGGCCAGGCCCGCGCGCGTGCAGCGGGCGGGCCTGGAAGACCGAAAACAGGGAATCGAGAGAGAGGCTGCGGCCGGAAGGGCCGCGCCGATTAGCCGGGTTTGGCTCGCGCGTAGGCCGAGCGCACGGCCACGTCGTGCGAGCCCACCGGCGTGGGCCGCAACGCGGCAATCGCTGCGCGCAATGCAAAAGAAGTAGAAACGAGCCTGATCATGACGCCGGCATCCTACCATCCACGCAGCCCGCGTCAAGCCGCGGCTGGCGCGCAGCCACGGCTATTACAGCAGCCAGCGGAACGCGCGGCGCAACTCCGCCGCTCCGTTGTCGGTGTACCAGCGGCCATGCGCCAGAATGACGCGCCGTGGATCCCATTCGATCATCTGCCGCACGGCGGCGCGCAGTTCGGCGCGGCCCCGGGCGAAGGTCAGCCGCAAATCGCGCGGCATCTGGCCGTCGGGGTCCTGCACGCCGCCCAGGCGGGTCAGCCAGCGGGCGAAGGCCGAGCCCAGGCGGTCCGGCTCGAAATTCTCGATCAGGTCGGTCAGAATCAAGGTGCGGCTGCGGTAGTGAAAGAACTCCACCTCCGTCAGGTAGCTGCCGGCGACGGGCAGCGTGGCCAGTTCAGCATCCCACGGATAGCCGCCCGCCTCGCACAGCGGCCTCACAGGAAAATCGATGCGCCCGGCGGCTTGTTCGCGCACGCGCGGCGCGGCATACACCACGGCCTGTCCGAACGCGCGATGCCAGTCGGGCACCCACCAGTAATGAATGCGGCTGGGGGCCACGATCCAGCGCGGCTCGCCCAGGCGCTCGATGGCGCTGCGCAGCTCGGGGGTGAGCGTCGTGGGCGAATGAATGAACAGGCCGCCGCTTTCGAGCCGCAGCACCGTCATGCGCGTGGGAAAGCGCATTTTGGGCCAGGCCGGCCCATAGCGGATGAGCGGGCCGTCCACCACCCACACATCGGCGTCGACCGGCTTCAGCGTATTGAGGGGGGCATACTGCAGGCGGCTATCGTCCACGCCAGGCTCCCTGCCCGGCGCGGCAAGCCGCGCCGGGTTGCGCGAGGCGGATCAGACCACCGTGAGCGTCACGTCGATATTGTTGCGCGTGGCATTCGAGTACGGGCACACGATGTGGGCGCGCTGGACCAGGTCTTCGGCCTGTTCGCGCGCCATGCCGGGCAGCGAGATCTTCAGTTCGACTTCAATGCCGAAGCCATTGGGGATGGGGCCGATGCCCACCGAGCCGTCCACCGACACATCGGCCGGAATGGCGATCTTGTCGCGGTTGGCCACGAATTTCATGGCGCCCAGGAAGCACGCCGAATAGCCGGCGGCAAACAGTTGTTCGGGGTTGGTGCCGTTGCCGCCGGCCCCACCCAGCTCGCGCGGGGTGGTCAGTTTGACGTCGAGCACGTTGTCGGACGACACGGCACGGCCGTCGCGGCCGCCGGTGGCCTTGGCATAAGCACGATAAGCAACTTTTTCGAGAGACATGGCAATTCCTTTCAAGAGAGGTTCAGAGACAACGGCGATTCCACCAAAGTACGGCTCGCCGGGGCCGGATACAAGTTGCAAGCGATTAAATAGTGCACTACTTATTTGGCAGCATCAAAAACTCCACAAACATTCAACCGTTCGCCATCAGGCGGCCGCGCAGGTGATCCAGCTGCGCCTTGAGCGCGGCAAGATCGTCGGGCGCGCATTCCGTGGCACACAGCACCGACACCGGCACTTGCGCGGCCTTTTGCTTCAGGTCGCGCCCGGCGCGCGTCAGGCTGACGATGACCTGGCGCTCGTCCTGCTCGGCCCGCAGCCGCGTCACCAGCCCCGCGGCCTCCATGCGCTTGAGCAGCGGCGTGAGCGTGGCCGAATCAAGGAACAGCTTGCGGCCGATGTCCGACAACGTGAGCTGGTCTTGTTCCCACAGCACCATCATCACCAGGTACTGAGGGTACGTCAGGCCCAGCGAACGCAGCAGCTTGCGGTATACCTTGTTCATGGCCAGGGTGGTGGAATGCAAGGCAAAGCAGAGCTGCTCGTCGAGCAGCAGCGACGGGGCAGTGGCGGAGGAAGAACGTCGGCGAGTCATGATGGAAGCCATAATACATAGCGCACTATTTAATTGCAAGCGATTTTTTAAGCTACCCTGCTACCTCCCACCGCCCGCCGCACCCAAGCGCCTGCCTCAGGCGGGCGGCGTATCGAAGGCCCGGTGATATCGCACGGTGCCGCGCGCGCGGCCGCGCCAGGCTTGCACCAGGAAGTACTCGGGCGGCACGTCCGGCAGCACCAGCGCCGCCTCCGGCTGGAAACCGAAGCGGCTGTAGTAATGCGGCCGGCCCAGCACCACGCAGCCCGCCGCGCCGCGCCCGCGCAGGCGCGCCAACCCTTCGATGACCAGCATCGAACCGATACCGCGCCCCTGGCAGTCGGGCGCCACAGCGATAGGGCCAAGACCGTACCAGCCGGCCGTGGTGCCGCCTGGCCCCGCGATGCTGACCGGCGAGAAGGCCACGTGGCCCACCACCCGGCCTTGCGCTTCGGCCACCAGCGACAGGGCCAGCGCGCCAGCGGCGCGCAGGGCGTCGATGACCGGGCCTTCGGTGTGCTCGCTGTAAGGCTCGTGGCGGAAAGCGTCTTGGGTGACGGAGAAAATGGCGGCGACATCGGCGTCGGTTTCGGGGCGTAGCAGCATGGCATGGACCTTAGCATGACGCGGCAGTCCGTAGAATGGGCGCCTTTACCCCTCTTTTACCCTACAGGCACCGCATGGAAACCGAACTCGACGGCCGTTTGCTGGCGCTGCGCCAGACCGTGGCATTGGCCCTGGCGCTGTCCACGCGCAGCAACCCGCAAGCGACTGAACTGGCGCTGGATATCCTGGCCGACCTGAAGGCCCACGCCGCGCCGGCGCCCGCCGACAGCCCGTTCGAAACGCCGCCCTGGGCCAGCGGCGCGCAATCGGAGCTGGACGACATTGCCCGGCTGGTGCGCGTATTCACCCAGCAGCCCGGCGACGATTCAGGCCAGTAGCGCTTCGCGCGCCGCGCGGCGCAGGGCCTGCGGCGGCTGCCCGTAGCGCCGCACGAACGCTCGACGCATGCGCTCGGCATCGGCGAAGCCGGTGACGCGGGCTATGGCGTCGATGCTCATGCCGCCGGCCTCGACGTGCGCGCGCGCCGCTTCGGCGCGGATGCGCTCGACCGCCTTGGCCGGCGTCTGGCCGGTCTCGGCCTTGAAACTGCGAATGAACTGGCGCGGGCTCAGGCAGGCCGCCGTGGCGAGCTCTTCAATACTGAGCGGCGCGGTAAGGTGCTGCCTGATGTAGCCCAGCACCCGGCGCATGCGCTCGCTTTGAGGCGCCAGGTCTTGCAGCGCCGAAAACTGCGATTGCCCGCCCGCGCGCCGGTGGTACACCACCATATCGCGCGCGACCTGGCGCGCGACGTCGGCGCCCAGGTCCTCTTCCACCATGGCCAGGGCCAGGTCGATGCCGGCGGTAATACCGGCCGACGTCCATACGTGTTCATCGCGCAGATAGATTCTGTCGCTGTCGACCTTGATATCCGGGTAGCGGCGCTGCAGCTCGGCCGCATGGCGCCAATGGGTGGTGGCGCGGCGGCCGTCC
Source organism: Bordetella petrii (assembly GCF_000067205.1). Taxonomy (NCBI): domain Bacteria; kingdom Pseudomonadati; phylum Pseudomonadota; class Betaproteobacteria; order Burkholderiales; family Alcaligenaceae; genus Bordetella; species Bordetella petrii. The sequence continues at coordinate 3,349,388 of NC_010170.1, forward strand.
AGCAGCCCCGCCGCGGCCAGCACGAATGCGCCGGTGCACACGCTGGCCAGGCGCGCGCGACGCGCCTGCGCGTCCATGAGAAATGCGCGCGCGCCCGGCGTGGCGCCGGTCTGGCGCGGGCCTGTGCCGCCCGGCACCAGCACAATGTCGGGGCGCACATCGCGCCACGGGCGGGTAAGCACCTCGACGCCGGCCGAGCTGGCCACCCGCCCGCCGCGCGCCGACACCAGCAGCGGCGCATACGCCGGGCCGCGCGGCCCGGCCGCCACTTCGGCGGCAACCTGGAACACTGACAGCGGGCCGGCCATGTCAAGCAGCTGGAAGCCGGGGGTCATCACGAAAGCGATCTGGATAGGCATGGCAATTTTCAAGGGAAATACGTCATTCATGCCATAGCATCGTTCGCTACAGTGAGGCCTGTCAACCTCTGCACCTGTTTCCATGACTGCTCTTGCCCGCCTGCATGCCGGCCGCCGCAACGCCCGTGTCCTGGCCATCTGCCAGGGCCTGTACATTGCCGCCATCTCCATTGACCTGACCCTGACCGCGCTGACCGGCCACATGCTGGCGCCGGACAAGGCGCTGGCCACGCTGCCGTTTGCCCTGATCACCGTGGCCGGCGCGGCCGTGACCTGGTTTGCCTCGCTGCTGATGCAGCGCATCGGACGGCGCGCCGGCTTCGCGCTGGGCGGCCTGGCGGGCACCGCGGGCGGCCTGCTGTCGGTGTGGGCGGTTTTCCATGCCGATTTCTGGCTGTTCTGCGCCGGCACCGCGCTGGTGGGCGTGTTCCAGGCCTTTGCCCAGTATTACCGCCTGGCCGCGGCCGACGCCGTAGAGGCAGCGGCCAAGGCGCGGGCAATCGCCGTGGTGATGGCCGGCGGCGTCATCGCCGCCGTGGCCGGCCCCGCGCTGGCGGCCTGGAGCCGTGACCTGTTCCCGCTTGCCACCTTCGCCGGCGCCTACCTGATGGTGGCCTTGCTGGGCGCGGCCACCGTCGCGCTGCTGCTGGCGGCCTACCGCGACCTGCCCGACGTGCCGGCCGACCCCGCCAGCCCGCGGGAAGCATCCGCGCCGGCCCGGCCCTTGCGCGTCGTGGCGCGCCAGCCCATTTTCGTGGCGGCGCTGGCCAACAACGTGGTCGGGTCGGTATCGATGATGTTCGTGATGACCGCCGCGCCGCTGGCGGCGGTTGCCTGCCACCACAGCATCGACGACGGCGCCAACATCATGCAGTGGCACCTGATCGGCATGTACGGCCCCGCATTCTTCGCCGGCGCACTGGTCAAGCGCTGGGGCCTGCCCACCATGCTGGGCCTGGGCATGGCCATCAACGTCGCCTCGGCAGGGGTGGCCATCGCCTCGACCAGCCTGCCCGCGTTCTACGCCGCGCTGTTCTTCCTGGGCGTGGGTTGGAACTTCATGTTCGTGGGCGGCACCACCCTGCTGGCCCAATCGTACCGGCCCGCCGAACGCGGCCGGGCGCAGGGCGCCGCCGAGATGCTGCGCTACGCCGCCACCGCGCTGGCCACACTGGCCGCCGGCCCCGCGCTGGACCGGTACGGCTGGCAGGCGGTCAACACCGCCATGCTGCCGGTGGTGGGCCTGGCCGCCCTGATGACGGCCTGGTGGGTGCGCAGCGAACGGCGCGGGCGCGGCAACCCGGCGCGCGCCGCGGCATGACACGCTGGCCGTGGGCGCCGCGGGCCTTGAAGGCGTGCTGCCCGCGCCGCGCCCTGCGCCAACCGCACAGGTAAGGCTCGCGTCGCCCGGCAGCAATGCGGCTTATTGCGCTGCAATCTGTCGTTTAGAATTGCAACATCATGCGTTTCTCCGCTCGCGCCCTCTCGCCGATACGCTGCCGCGCCGCCATCTGGGTGGCGCTGTGCGTATTCGCGCTGAAAGCGCTGGTGCCGCAGGGCTTCATGCCCAGCACCGACCCGGGCGCCACCCTGATCCAGTTGTGTTCGGCGGCGGGCCCCATCTGGGTGGAAGGCCCCCACAAGACCGGCCACCATCAAGACGCCCAGCACGCTGAGCAATCCGCCGTCTGCCCGGTGGGCGCGGCGCTGGCCGCGCTGCCGCTGCTGGCGGCGCCGGCCGCGGTCGTGCCGGTGGCCACCATCACCCTGCGCATCGCCGCGCGCGCTCCGCCCGCGCCGGCCGTCCGCACCCCGCCTGGCGCCCCGCTCGGGGCGCGCGCCCCACCCCTCCTGCTCGGTTAGCGACTGCCATCCCGTCGCCCATGGCGACGGCCATGCCTTTCTACCGAGAGATTCCATGCCTACCCTTTCCGCCAGGACATCCGTCCTGTCGCGGCGCACGGCCGTTTCCACGGCGCTGGCCCTGTTGCTGGCGCCCGCGGCCGCGCGCGCACAAAACACCGGCAGCCCGCCCGTGGCCACCCTGCCCGCCGTCTCTGTTTCCGGCGACACGCCGCCCTCGAGCCTGCTCGACACCGCGGCCACCGGCTCGTTTCTGCGCCTGACGCCATTCGAAACGCCCGCCAGCCTCGACATCATCACCAATGAACAACTGCGCGAACGCGGCGACGTAAGCGTCATGGACGCCATCACGCAGGCGCCGGGCATCAGCGCTTTCCGCCATCCCGGCAACGGCGGCTCGTCGCTGTCGTCGCGCGGCTTTACCGATTCGAACTCAGTGGCCATTCTGTACGACGGCCTGCGTCAATACGGCGGCCTGGGCCAGACATTCGTGTACGACCCCTGGGCGGTGGACCGCATCGAAGTGCTGCGCGGACCCGCCTCGGTACTGTATGGCGAAGGCGCCATCGGCGGCGTGGTCAACGTGATTCCCAAGAAGCCCACGCGCGGCCCCATCGAAAACGAGATCCAGGCCACCGTGGGCACGCACGACACCCAGCGCCTGGGCTTCGGCAGCGGCGGCGCGCTGGACGACCGCTGGTCGTACCGGCTGGACGTCAGCGGCAACCGCAGCAACGCCGACATGAGCCTGGGCGACTCGCAAAACGCCGCCGTCACGGCCGCGCTGCGGCTGGACGTGTCGCCTGAACTGAACTTCACGCTGACGCAGGCCTATGCCTGGCAAGAGCCTGCCCGCTACTTCGGCACCCCGCTGATCGACGGCGAAATCGATTATTCGCTGCGGCACAAGAACTACAACGTGGCCGACAGCAAGATCATCTATCGCGACAGCCGCAGCGAACTGCAGGCCGAATGGACGCCGAACGCGGCCACGACCGTGCGCGGCCGCGTGTACTACATAGGCAGCGACCGCGACTACCGCAACGTCGAGAACTACATCTGGCAGCCCGCCAGCGGCCTGATCGAGCGCAGCGCGTACACCGCCATCCAGCACGACCAGTCACAGGTGGGCGCGCGCACCGACGCGGCGTTCGACGGCCACCTGTTCGGCCTGCGCAACCAGGTGTCGGTGGGAGCCGAAGTGAACCGCAGCAAGCTCAAGCACACCAACAACTCGCCGTATGGCGGCGTCTCGCTGGTGGATCCGTACGATTTCGGCCACGGCGAATTCATCAACGAAGCCGGCACCACGCCGCGCTACCGCAACACCGCCGACCAGTACGCCCTGTTCGCCGAAGACCGCCTGTCGCTGACAGAGCGTTGGTCGGTGCTGGGCGGCGTGCGCTACGACCACATCGACCTCGAGCGCGAAGACCTGGTGGCCGGCACCACGGCGTACCGGCGCACCTACACCAACGTGGGCTGGCGCATCGGCACGGTGTACGACCTGCTGCCCACGCTGGCGGTGTACGGCCAGTATTCGCAGGCCGCCGATCCGGTCGGCAGCCTGCTGCTGCTGTCGCCGGCCAACAAAGACTTCGACCTGTCGCAGGGCCGCCAGGTCGAGGTGGGCATCAAGCAGACCTTCTGGGGCGACAAGGGCGAATGGACCCTGGCGGCTTATCACATCCGCAAGAAGAACCTGGTCACGCGCGACCCCGACGATCCGTCGCTGCGCGAGCAGGTGGGCAGCCAATCCAGCCGCGGCTTGGAACTGACTGTGGGCGTGGAGCTGGCGCGCGACTGGCGGGTGGATTTCAACGGCGCCATCCTGGATGCCCGCTACGACGACTACACCGACAGCTCGGGCGGCGCCGCCGTATCGCGGCGCGGCAACGTGCCGCCCGACGTGCCCGAACGCCTGGCCAACCTGTGGATCAGCTGGAAATTCGCGCCGCGCTGGACCGCCAGCGCCGGCCTGCGCTACGTGGGCAAGCGCTATGCGGACAGCGCCAACGAACTGGAAATGGCGGCTTACACCACCACCAACCTGGCCCTGCAATGGGAAGCCCGGCCCGACTTGAGCCTGGCGCTGCGCGCCTACAACGTGTTCGACAAGCAGTACGCCGAAACCGCCTACTACAACCAGACGCAATGGCTGCTGGGCGCGGGGCGTCGCGTCGAGCTGTCGGCCAACTACCGGTTCTGACGGCCGGCTTGCAACCATCGAGACACCATGAGCCAAGACAACACTTCCGAACCCGACATCGCGCGCCGCGCCGACGTGTACCGCGCCGTGTGGCGGTGGCACTTCTATGCCGGCCTGCTGGTATTGCCTTTCATGATCCTGCTGGCCGTCACCGGCGGCCTGTATCTGTTCCACAATGAAATCGAGAATGCGTGGTACCGCGACCTGCGCCACGTAGAGCCCGTCGCCGCACCCGCCCTGGCGCCCTCGGCGCTGGCCGGCGCCGCGCTGCGCGCCCATCCGGGCACGCTGGCAAAATACCTGCCGCCCGCCGCGCCCGACGCCGCCGCGCAAGTGGTGATCAAGCCGCCCGGCGGCGACAGCCTGAGCGTGTACGTCAACCCGTACAGCGGCCAGGTGCTGGGCGCGCTGCCCGAGCGCGGCACGCTGATGTGGACGATCCGGCGCCTGCACAGCCTGGACTACTTCGGACCCATCGCCAACGGCGCCATCGAAATCGCCGCCGGCTGGTCCATCCTGCTGGTGCTCACCGGCATTTACCTGTGGTGGCCGCGCGGGCGCAAACAAGGCGTGGTCAGCGTGCGCGGCACGCCGCGCAAGCGCGTATTCTGGCGCGACATCCATGCCGTGACCGGCGCCGCCGTGGGGCTGTTCATCCTGTTCCTGGCCGTGACCGGCATGCCCTGGTCGGTCGTCTGGGGCGCCAAGGTCAACCAATGGGCCAATGGCAGCAACTTCGGCTACCCGCCCGGCGTGCGGGTGGCACTGCCGATGTCGGACGAGCACCTGGGCCACACGGGCCCCACCACCTGGTCGCTGGAGCAGGCGCGCATGCCCGAATCCGCGTATGCGCATGCCATGGGCCAGCCGAGCCAGCCCATCGGGCTGGACGCGGCCGTGGCCGCCTTCGATCGCCTGGGCCTGGCGCCGGGCTACGCCATCAACGTCCCGCATGGCGCGGCCGGCGTCTACACCGGATCGGTATACCCGTCCGACCTGGCGCGCCAGCGCGTGGTGCACCTGGACCAGTACAGCGGCAAGCCGCTGCTCGACATGAGCTACGCCGATTACGGCCCGCTCGGCAAGACGCTGGAGTGGGGCATCAACGTGCACATGGGACAGGAATTCGGGCTGGCCAACCAGTTGATACTGCTGGCCGCCTGCCTGGGCATCGTGCTGCTCAGCGTGGCCGGCGGCGTCATGTGGTGGAAGCGGCGGCCCGCCGGCGGACTGGGTATCCCGCCCATGCCGGCGGCGCGCGGCGCGCTGCGCGGCGTGCTCGCCTTGATGATCGTGGGCGGCATCATCTTCCCGTTGGTGGGTGCGTCGCTGCTGGTCATGCTGCTGCTCGACCAGCTGGCGCTGCGCTGGACGCGCGTTGACACTGCCCCGGGCCGCGTGTAATTTCTATACCCATCATGCCACGACGCGCACCGCAACCTTCCCGCCACCATGCCCCGGCTCTCGCCGGCACGGCGCGCGCGTCGCGTCTCATCGCCACCCCCGTCGCCCCGCCGCCGGGCGTCGTCGCGGGCCGGGCGGCCCCGCCGCCGCCCTCCGCCGCCGTCCTGGGCTGATCCCAGCCCTTCCCTGGCGGTTCCAGCACTTTCCCAACCGGGTCCTCCGGCGCTCTGCGCGCCGGCCGCTGGAGCCTGTGCGTTTCCCTGACGGGTGAAATCCGATGAATCAAGCAAGAACGGCCTATACGGCCTATGGCGCCACGGCGCTGTTCGTGCTGCTGTGGAGCAGCGGCGCGATCTTCTCGAAATGGGGGCTGGCGCACGCCACGCCCTTTGCCTTCCTGGTGCTGCGCTTCGCGCTCGCGCTGGCGGCGCTGCTGGCGCTGGCCGGCGCGGCCCGGCAACCCTGGCTGCCGCCGCATGGCGCGCGCGGACGCGTGGCGGCCACCGGCCTGACGATGATAGGCGGCTATTCCATCTGCTATTTCCTGGCGCTGGACCACGGCATCACGCCGGGCGTGCTGGCCACCACGCTTGGCGCCCAGCCCCTGCTGACCCTGGCGTTGCTGGAACGCCGCTACCCGCTGCCGCGCGTAATGGGGCTGGCGCTGGCGCTGGGCGGCCTGGCGCTGGTGGTGTGGGACAGCATCGGGCTGGCGCGCTATTCGGCCGCGGGCATGCTGTATGCGCTGGGCGCGTTGCTGTGCATGACGGGCGGCGCCATCCTGCAAAAAAGCCTGCGCCAGCCGCCGCTACAGGCCCTGCCGCTGCAGTACGCCACGGCCCTGCTGCTGTGCGTGGCCTGCGTGCCGCTGCAACCCTGGCAGCTGTCTGGCGGCATGGCGCTATGGGCGCCGTTGCTATGGCTGGGCCTGGTCATTTCAGTGGGCGCCACGCTGCTGCTGTACCGGCTGATCCAGGCCGGCAACCTGGTCAACGTCACCAGTCTGTTCTACCTGGTGCCAGGCGTGACCGCGCTGCTGGACTACCTGCTGCTGGGCAACCGCCTGGCCCCGCTCAGCCTGGCGGGCATGGCGGCCATCCTGGCCGGCCTGGCGCTGGTGTTCCGCGCCGCGCCGCGCGCCTAGCCCCTCGCGCTACGAAGGTGAAAAACGCGTCCGACCGCAGCAACGGGCCGCTTTCAGCGATTCGTACGCCGCATTGCGTTACCCTATTAAGCAGGCACGACGCCGCAGCCCTTGCAAGGGGGCTGCGGCGTTGTGTCTTGTACCCCTTCAACTCAACGGAGATCCCATCCATGAAAAAGACGCTGCTCGCCGCTGCCCTGCTGGCCGGTTTCGCAGGTGCTGCCCAGGCTGAGACGTCGGTCACTCTCTATGGTGTCATTGACACCGGCATCGGCTACAACAAAATCAAGGGCGATGGATACGACGGCAGCCGCATCGGCATGATCAACGGCATCCAGGCCGGCTCGCGCTGGGGCCTGCGTGGCTCGGAAGACCTGGGCGACGGCCTGCGCGCGGTGTTCCAGCTCGAAAGCGGCTTCGACTCCGGCAACGGCAATCGCGCCCAGGGCGGCCGCCTGTTCGGCCGGCAAGCCACCATCGGCCTGGCCAACGACAGCTGGGGCATTCTGGAATTCGGCCGCCAGACCAACATGGCCTCGAAGTACCTGGCCGACATCGATCCTTTCTACACCAGCTACACGCAGGCCAACCTGGGCCTGGGCGCGAGTTCGGCCAACACCAGCCGCTGGGACAACATGGTGATGTACCGCACGCCCTCGGTGAACGGTTTCGAACTGGGCGTAGGCTATTCGTTCAATGTGGATGACGGCAATGCCGACCAGACCGGCTTTCGCACCGCCGACAACACCCGCGGCATCACCGCCGGCCTGCGTTACCTGAACGGCCCGTTGAACATCACGCTGACCTACGACCAGCTCAACGGCAGCAACAGCAGCTCGCAGATCGATCACGACGCCACGCCGCGCCAATACGCCGCCGGCGTGTCGTACGACTTCGAAGTGGTGAAGCTGGCGGCCGCCTACGCGCGCACCACCGACGGCTGGTTCACCGGCCAGGACCTGCCGTCCGGCACGCCCTACAGCAATGAATTCGGCAGCAACCGCTTCGTGGACGGCTTCAAGGCCAACGCCTACATGGTGGGCGGCACCGTGCCCATCGGCGGCGCCAGCAGCGTGTTCGCCTCGTGGCAGCGCGTCGACCCCTCCAACGACCGGCTGACTGGCGGCGATTCCACCATGAACGTCTGGAGCCTCGGCTACACCTACGACCTGTCCAAGCGCACCAACCTGTACGCTTACGGCTCGTACGGTAAAGACTATGCCTTCATCGATGGCCTGAAGAGCACGGCCGCAGGCGTGGGCATCCGCCACCAGTTCTAAAGGCGGCCCGGCCGGCGGCGGACCGCCGCCGGCCGGGGCTTCAATACTGGTATTTCAACGTCAGCATCGCATTGCGCGGCGCGCCGTAGAAGCCCTGGTTGTAGAAGCCCATCTGCGTGTAGTACTTCTTGTCGGCCAGGTTGTTGATATGCAACGTGGCCGACAACTGCCGGTCGAACTCATAGCGCGCCATCAGGTTGATCAGCGCATACGAGCCCTGCCCCACTTCGGTCTCGCCTTGGGGGCCGATCGCGTCCGAGAACGTGCGGCTCTGCCAGCTCACGCCGCCCCCCACCATCAGGCGCCGCCATGCGCCGGGCAGCCGGTAGGTGGTGAACAGCTTGAACATCGAGCGCGGCGCGGTAGTGTTCACAGGCTTGCCGTCGGCGTCTTCGGCAATGTAATGGGTATAGCCGGCGAACATGTTCCAGCCGCGCGCCACCTCGCCCGCCAGCTCGAGCTCGAAACCGCGGGTGCGGGTGCCCTGCGCGGCATAGTAGGCCTGCGAGCCATCGGGCAACAGCCGGCCCACGTCCACCTGCGCCAGGTTGTCCTGCTTCACCTCGAACACGGCGGCCGATGCGTTCAGGCGTCCCTGCATGAACTCGCCCTTCAAGCCCACCTCGTAGTTCTTGCCCTCGACCGGGTCCAGGTACTTGCCGCTCGCGTCGCGGTAGCTTTGCGGCTTGAAGATCTCGGTATAGCTTGCGTAGACTGAGTATGTGTCGTTCAGGTCGTAGATCAGGCCCACATACGGCGTGACCACGTTGTCGTGGTCGTAGCTGTATTCGGCGCCCCATGAATATTGGTCTGTCTTCCAGTTGCTCACGCGCGCGCCGGCAATCAACGTCAGGGGGTCGGCCAGCGAAAAGCGCGCCGCCGCGTAAGCCCCGGTCTGGCGGGTCTTGGCGCGGTCGCCGCCGGTGGCGGTGTCCGACCAGCGCGGCTCGGGGTAAGAGCCGTTCCAATCGTAAAAGTTGCCCACCGGCACGGCCGCGTCCAGCGGCGGGTAATTGTCGTTAACCACGCGCTGGTGGTTGCCGGTAAAGCCCAGCACCAGTTCATGACGCCGCCCCGCCAACTGGAACGGGCCGGTGGCGTACAGGTCGACCGTGTTCTGCTGGCGGTTGCCCACATAATGCGCCAGCGCGCCGCCCTTCATGCCCAGGCCGGTGGCGCGGTCGGGATACCCGGTCAGCCACAGCAGCCTGGCGTCGTAGTCGTTCTCCGCATGAGAAAACGTGCCGCGTGCCATCCAGCCGTTGGCGAAGCGGTGCTCCAGCGTGGCGAACAGGGTCCTGGATTCGGTTTCCCACTCCGACCAGTCGGCCGCCGTGGTGACCGACCGCCGGAAATCGGTGCGCGAGCCATCGCTGTAGAACAACGGGAAGCCGCCCCAGGTCGTGCCGGTGGGCCGGGTTTGCTGGTAGTCCGTACCCAGCGTCAGCAGCGTGTTAGACGTAATGTCGGCCTCGATCACGCCATAGAACACATTGCGCTTTTGCTGGTACAGGTCGATATACGATTTCTTGTCTTGATAGGCGGCCGACACCCGGCCGCGGATACGGCCATCCGCCGTCAGCGGCGTGGATATGTCGGCCTCGCCACGGTAGAAATCCCACGAGCCCACCGTGACGCCGGCCGAGGCCGCAAACCCCTGCAAGGGCCGCTTGCGCACGAGATTGATGGCGGCCGACGGTTCGCCCGCACCGGTCATCAGGCCCGTGGCGCCGCGAACCACTTCGACGCGATCGTAAATTGCCGTGTCCAGAGCGCTGTCGCCAAAAGCGTAAGCGCCCTCGATATTGGTGGGCACGCCGTCATACATGAAATTGTCGATCGCGAATCCGCGCGCCGAAAAGCTGACGCGGTCGCTGTCCAGCTGGCGCGACGAAATCCCCGGCGTGGCATCCAGCACATCGCGCACCGACAGCAGGGCCTGGTCGTCCATGTGCTGGCGTGTGATCACCGAGAACGACTGTGGCGTCTCGCGCGGGGACAGCCGCAGTTTGGTGGCGGTGCTGGTCACGCCGACGGTGTACGAGTCAGTGCCTTCGGTGACGCTACTCAGCCCCTCACCGGTGACAGTGACTGCCGGCAGGGCTTGCACCGGCTCGTTGTTTGGCGTGGCGTCAGCCGGCGCCTCGGCGGCGAGCGCCGCCGCAGGCAGGTTGCCCAGAGCCAGGGCCAGCGCGGCGGCCGGCAGGCGGGCGCGGCCCGTGGCCCGGCCAGCGGGAAAAGCTTGCAACATGATGACGGGTTCCTCGTTCTTTGAGCGTTGTTCTGGGCGCGGGCAGGCCCGCGCCTACAGAAAAACGCCCGGCGCGCAGCCCGGCCAGGAGGGGCCGGCAGGCGGGTTCCGGTCATCGTGGAGGTTGTCATCTACTGATACGGCAACCATTAAATGATAATGGTTTTCATTATATGTTGAAACAATAGCGCCCGCACATTATTGACAATGTTATTGACGATATAAGCCGGGCAGGCGTAACCTCGCCCCACTCAACGACCAAGCGAGCCCGCCCCCATGACGCAACCCACGGAAACCCCGCCGATCGACCACACGCTCTGCCTGGGCCCCCTGCCCGACGTCGCTGCCGCCACGTTTAAGGTGCCGGACGGCGCCTGCGATACGCATGCCCACGTCATCGGCGACGGCGTGCGCTATCCGTACGTGGAAAACCGCAGCTACACGCCGCCGCCCGCGCCCGAAGAAAAATACCTGGCGATGCTGGCCGCCTGCGGCATGAGCCGCGGCGTGCTGGTGCAGGTCAGCGTGCACGGCACCGACAACCGCTACATGCTGGACGTACTGGGCCGGCACCCCGACACTTTGCGCGGCGTGGCGGTGGTGAACCCGGACGTCACCGACCGCGAGCTGGGCGCCATGCATGCCGCCGGCGTGCGCGGCGTGCGCTTTAACGTGCTGTTTGGCGGCGGTGTCGGCCTGGACGCGCTCGACCATCTGGCCCCGCGCATCGCGCGGCTGGGCTGGCATGCGCAGTTCCTGATGGACGTGCGTCAACTGCCCGCCCTGATGCCGCGCCTGGCCAGGCTGCCCGTGCCCTGCGTGTTCGATCACATGGGGCACATGCCCGTGGCCGAAGGCCAGCAGCATCCCGGCTTCCAGGCCCTGCTGCATGGCGTCAAGGAATACGGATGGTGGGCCAAGCTGTCCGGCGCCTACCGCATCAGCGACCAGTTCGACCATTTCGACGACGTCACGCCGTGGGCGCAGGCGCTGATCGAAGCCGCGCCGGACCGCATGGTGTGGGGCAGCGACTGGCCCCACGTCGCCATTTCCCGCATGCCCGACACCGGCGTGCTGCGCAACCTGCTGCCCAAATGGGCGCCCACCGAGGCCATGCGCCGGCGCATCCTGGTAGACAACCCGCAAGCCCTGTACGACTTCCCCAAGTGAAACGTTACCCCCGCGGCGCCGCGCGCGCCCGCGCGGCAAAACACTGACAACAACATCGTCAACGGAGACACGACATGAGCTGGTTCCGCGAGCTTACGCCTACGGGCAAGCGCACTTTCTACGCCTCGTTCCTGGGCTGGACCATCGATGCACTGGACTACATGGTGTTCACCTTCGTGATCTCCACGCTGGTGACGCTGTGGGGCATAGACCGGGGCCAGGCCGGCATGCTGGGCACCGTCACGCTGCTGTTCTCGGCCATCGGGGGCTGGGGCGCCGGCATTCTGGCCGACCGCTACGGCCGCGTGCGCATCCTGCAGATCACCATTCTGTGGTTCTCGGTGTGCACGGTTGGCATTGGCTTCACCCAGAACTTCGAGCAGATATTCATTCTGCGCGCGTTGCAGGGCCTGGGTTTCGGCGGCGAATGGGCGGTGGGCTCGGTGCTGATGGGCGAAATCATCAAGTCGCAGCATCGCGCCCGCGCCGTGGGCACTGTGCAGAGCGGCTGGGCGGTGGGCTGGGGCGTCGCCGCCCTGCTGTACACCATTGCCTTCTCGGTGCTGCCCGAGCAATGGGCCTGGCGCAGCCTGTTCTGGGTGGGCGTGCTGCCCGCGCTGCTGGTGCTGTATATCCGCAAGCACGTGCCTGAACCCGAAGTGTTCTCGCACGCGCGCAAACAGCCAACCGCCGACCGGCCCAAGGTATCGCCCTGGCTGATTTTCTCGCCCGCGCTGCTCAAGACCACGCTGCTGTCGGCCCTGCTGTGCACCGGCATCCAGGGTGGCTACTACGCGGTCACCACGTGGCTGCCCACCTACCTGAAAGTGGAACGGCACCTGTCGGTGCTGAACACCGGCGGCTACCTGCTGGTGATCATCCTGGGGTCATTCTGCGGCTATATCGCCGGCGCGCACATGGCTGACCGCCTGGGGCGACGCATCAATTTCGTTATTTATTCGGTGCTGTCGGGCGTGTGCGTGTACGTGTACACCCAGGTGCCGCTGACTGATGAACAGATGCTGTTTCTGGGCTTTCCGCTGGGCTTTGCCGCCTCGGGGATTTTCGGCGGCCTGGGCGCCTACCTGACCGAACTGTTCCCGTCGGAGATCCGCGCCAACGGCCAGGGCTTTGCCTACAACTTCGGCCGCGGCATCGGCGCGCTGTTTCCCAGCCTGGTGGGCTACCTGAGCAACAGCATGGGCCTGGCCATGGCTATTGGCATCTTCGCGGGCGGCGCCTATACGGTCGTGCTGATCGCCACCCTGCTGCTGCCCGAGACCCGCGGCCGTGAACTGGCGAACCTGGCCACGGCCGACTGAAAACGCGCTCCCGACCCGCGCGCGCTCAGCCGCGCGGGTACAGGTGGCGGTTCATGGCCAGGTAGGCATCGCGCGACGGCGCCAGGTGCTCGCGGCACAGGCGGATCAGCGCGTCGCGCTCGCCGGCTTCCAGCGCCGCGATCATGGCCCAGTGTTCTTGCCGCGCGCGCTCACGGTACGAAGCATCGACCAGCGAGCTGAAACGGATGGCGTGCGTCTGGCGCGCATATTCCTGGATGGCTTTCTGCAACACGCCGTTCGCGCAGAAACCGAACAGCGCCTGGTGAAAGCGCTGGTTGGCATGGAACACCTCGCGCGGGTCGCCGGCCGCCACGGCGCGGTCGTGTTCGCGCTGGATATCGACCAGCTCGCGCAGCGACTGCGCCGGCAACGGGCACGGCAGCGTGCGCGCGGCCTCGGCTTCGAGCAGTTCGCGCAATTGATATAGCTCGGCCACTTCACGCGGCTCGAAGGCCCTGACCTCGCAGCCGATGTTCTTGCGCCGCTCGACCAGGCCCCGTCGCGCCAGTTCTGCCAGCACCTCGCGCGCCGCATGGCGCTTGAAGCCGAAACGGCGGATCAGGTCGTCTTCGATCAGGCGTTCGCGCGGATGCAGGCTGCCCAGGACGATGTCTTCTTCGAGCACGCGCACGGCGTCCGCGATGCCGGAGGCTTCGGCGGGCATGGTGGGCGGCGGATCGGACAAGACCTGGGACATCGATGGCAAATAGGGCGGCAGGCCCGCGGCGGGGCCGAGACAGCCACTATATCAACAATCGATTCAGCGTTGGGCCAGGGCCGCGGCGGCTGGCGCAGGCACGGTGGCGCGATCGTCGATGGGAAAATGCAGCAGCGCCGCCACCAGGCCGGCCAGCGCCGTGGCCGCCCATACCGGGGTATACGAGCCGGTCAGGTCGAACACCAGGCCGCCCAGCCAGGCGCCCAGGAACGAGCCCACCTGGTGACTGAGAAAGCAGACGCCGAACAACGTGCCCAGGTGGCGCGTGCCGAACACCTTGGCCACCAGGCCGCTGGTCAAGGGCACCGTGCCCAGCCAGGTCAGCCCCATGACCGCCGCAAACAGCACTACCGACAGCGTGCTCTTGGGCAGCAGGAAAAAGGCCGCGATGGCCGCGCCGCGTATCAGGTACAACCAGCCCAGCACGAACTGCTGGCGATACTGCCCGCCCAGCCAGCCGCAGGCCCAACTGCCCGCCATGTTGAACAGGCCGATCAGCGCCAGGGCAGTCGCCCCCAGCCCGACCGGCATATGGCAAAGCAGCAGGTAGCCCGGCAGGTGCGTGGCAATGAATGCCAGTTGGAACCCGCACGTAAAAAAGCCCAGCGTCAACAGGCAATAACCACGGTGCCGGCAGGCATGCAGCACAGCCTGCTTCAACGATAATGCCGGCTCTTGCGCGGTCGGCGCGCCCCCTTGCGCGGCCGGCCGGTCTAGCAGCATGCCCAGCGGCGCCACCAGCAGCATCAGCGCGGCCAGCCCCAACAACGAGGCCGACACGCCCGCGCTTTCGCGCAGCACTTGCGCAAAGGGCACCAGCGCCACCTGCCCCACCGAACCGCCCGCGCTGGCCAGGCCCAGCGCCATGCTGCGCCGCTGCGGCGTGGCGGCGCGCCCCACCGCGGCCAGCACCACGCCGAAGCTGGTGCAGCTGATACCTATGCCCACCAGCACGCCCATGCCGATGACCAGCAATACCGGCGATTGCGCGGCCGTGGCCAGCGCCAGCCCCGCCGCGAAGGCCGCGGCGCCGAAGGCCACCACCGGCGCCGATCCGTAGCGGTCGGCCGCCGCGCCGGCAAAGGGCTGCGCCGCGCCCCACACCAGGTTGTGCACGGCGATGGCGAATGCGATCTGCGTCACCGGCAGGCCGCGGTCGAACGAAAAGGGATTGATGAACAGCCCGAATGTCTGCCGCGCGCCCATCGCGGCACTCAGTATCAGCGCCGCCGCGATGACCACCCCGACGACAGGGCGCGCCAGCGGATGCGCGGGATTTGCGGTTTGCATGATGAGGCGACCTCCTTTGCCGGCATGGTGGCAGCGCGCGCCCGCGCCGGCAAAGGAAAAGATTTTGACGGCAGGTGAAATTGCTTCACCTGCCGCCTACCCCGCGAACGCCCTCGCCTCATCCACCACCCAATCGCGAAACGCCAGCAGCTCGCTGCGCCGCGCCACGCTTTCCGAGCCCACCAGCCAGTAGGCCGTCTCCGCCGGGATTGCCGGCAGATCCAACGCCACCAGCGTACCGGCCGCCAGATCGCGGTTTACCAGCGGACGCCGGCCCAGCGCCACGCCCAGGCCCGCGGCCGCGGCTTCGAACGCCAGCTGGATCGTGTCAAAGCGCAGCCCGCCCGCCAGCGCAAGATCGTGCGGCGCCGCCGCGCCCGCCGCGTCCAGCCAGGCCTGCCAGTCTTCACTGGCCAGATCGACGTGGATCAGCGTGGCCTGGCGCAAATCGATGCGCCCGTCCGCCTGCGGCAGGGCGGCGCGGTACGCCGGGCTGCACACCGGCACCAGCTCTTCGCTGAACAAGCGCGTCCAGCTTGCCGACGGCACCACGCCGCGCGCCATGCGGATGGCGAAATCGAAGCCATCCACCGGAAAACCCACGTGCCGCTGGGACGTATCAAGCGAGATATGCACGTCGGGCCACCGCGCGCGAAACCCGTGCAGGCGCGGCAGCAGCCAGCGCGAGGCCAGCGTCGGCGCGCAGCTCACGGAAATGCCGCGGCCGTCCGGCCCGCCCGGCAGGCGCTGCGTGGCCGTGGCGATCAGCGACAACGCCTCGGATACGTACAGCAGGTAATCGGCGCCTTCGGGCGTCAGCGACAACCCGCGCGGCCCGCGCACGAACAGGTCGACCCCCAGCGTCTGCTCCAGCCCCACGATGCCATGGCTGACCGCGCTGGGCGTCACGTTAAGTTCGGCGGCAGCCAGCTTGAAGCTGCACAGCCGGCCGGCAGCTTCGAAAAAACGCAGGGCGGACAAAGGAGGAAGACGGCGCGGCATGGCGTAGCCTTTGAACGAAGCCGGCGTCACTGACCGGCAATGGCGCTTAATGTAGCGGACCCGGACAAACGCCGCGCGGCGGACGCGGCGGCGCCGGCCTCAATAACTGACCCCCGCTGCCCGCAATTGCGAGGCGGTGTGCCGCAACTCGGGCAGGAACTGACGCAATGCCGTGGCTTCGTCGAACGCGCCCGCCGGCAGGCTGACGTTGATGGCGGCCACGATGGCGCCGTCTTTGTCGCGCACCGGCACGCCCAACCCGGCGATGGACTCGTCCAGTTCGCCGTCGACCCAGGCATAGCCTTGTTCGCGCACCTGCTCGACCGCCGCCTTCAGGCGCGCCCGGTCTACCACGGTAGCGCCGGTCAGTTTCTTCAGGGTGGCGGTTTGCAGGTAAGCATCCAGCGCCGCATCGTCCAGCCCCGACAGCAACACCCGCCCCATCGACACCGCGTGCGCGGGCAGCCGGCTGCCCAGCGACGGACTCATGGGCAGGATGCGGCGCGTGTGCAGGCGCTGCACGTACACGATGTCTTCTTCATCGAGCACCGACACCGCGCACGACTGCCCGATGCGCGCGCATAGTTCTTCCAGCGCCAATTGCGCCTGCCGCCAGTACGGCAGCGAATACAGGTACGACAGCCCCAGGCGCAACACCTTGGGCGTCAGCCAGTAGTACTTGCCGTCGGTCTTTACGAACGACAGGTCGATCAGGGTGAGCAGAAAACGGCGCACCGCGGTGCGCGGCAGGTCGACTGCTTCAGCCACGTCGCCCAGGGTCTGGCGTTCGGCGCCCTGCCCCATGGCCTCGATGATTTTCAGCCCGCGCGCAAAGGTGCGAACGAACGATTCGCTTTCTGGTGTAGCCATGCGTATCTCCGCCATGTGCTTGACACAGCAAATTTCGGCCCGCAAAATGACCGTATAGCGGATTGCAATATCCGCTAAGCGGTCATTGTAGCACAATGCCCAGGCCAATCAACCCTTCTACCCAGCCGCAGCCATGACAGAACCCAGCTTCGAAACCGATTTCTGGAAAGACGCGCAGGCGCGCAAAATCTGGGACGACATCGTCCCCGGCGAGCCGCGCAAGACCATTCCCTACACCCTGACGCTGGACGCCATCCAGAAGTACTGCCGCGTGGTGGGCGACATGCACCCGCTGTATTTCGACGAGGAATACGCGCGCAACTCGCCCTACAAGGGCCTGATCGCCCCGCCCGCCATCCACATCCTGCTGATGTTCGCCTGCACGCCCGCCGACGACTGGATGCGCAGCCCCGGCACGGTCAATGCAGGCCAGTCCTGGAGCTACAACATCCCGGCCCGGCCCGGCGACGTCATCCGCCTGCAGGCGCGCGCGCTCGACAAGTTCATCAAGAAAGACCGCCTGTTCGCCGTGCACGACAACGTGTTCTTCAACCAGCACGACGAAGTGATCTGCTCCGGCCGCGGCTGGACCATCCGCCCCATGTAATCGCGCCGCGCCCAAGGAACCGCCCCCATGACCCACGCATTCGACACCCTGAAAACCGGCCAGCAGATCGACGGCACGCCGTTTTCCCCCACCCGCGAATCGATCCGCGAGTTCTGCGAAGCCTCGCTCGACTTCAACCCCCTGCACCTGGATGACAACTACATGCAGGGCAATTTCGGCAAGACCCACTTCGGCGGAATCATCATGCACGGCATGAATAATTTCGGCGTCATCAGCAAGATGCTGACCGACTGGCTGTACCCGCAAGGCGGCGTGCAGCGGCGCCTGGAAACGCGCTGGAAAGCCCCGGTGAAGCCGGGCGACACCATCACGCCGCGCGCCACCGTCACCGCCACCCGCAAAACCGAAAAAAGCCGTTGGGCCACGCTGGACGTGCAAGTCACCAACCAGCGCGGCGAAACCGTGGCCACCGGCGAAGCCATGGTCGAGTTCCCCGCCTGACCGTTCTTTGCCAGGCGTGGCCAGGCGCCAGGCTCCCGCAGGGGGCCTGACGCCGAACACCAGAGACTGCCGACAACAACAAGCATCGGAGACAAATCATGAAAGCATGGACCCAGGCGGCCGCGGCCGCCACCCTGGCCCTGGCCACCGTGCTGGCGCCGCCCGCCAGCCAGGCTCAACCCGCCTATCCCACGCGCAGCGTCACCCTGGTCGTGCCCTTTCCACCCGGCGGCACCACCGACATCCTGGCGCGCCTGCTGGCCAACGAACTCGGCCAGCAATGGAAGCAGACCGTTGTCGTCGAAAACAAGCCCGGCGCCAGCGGCACCATTTTTTCCGAGCAGCTGGCCCGTGCCGAACCCGACGGCTACACGTTGATGCTGACCGCCACGCATCACGTCATCAATCCCAGCCTGTACAAGAATCTGCGCTACGACACCCGCAAAGACTTCACTCCTATTGCCGAAGTGGCCGCGGTGCCCAATGTCCTGGTTGTGAACCCCTCGTTTCCCGCCCAGGACGCGCAGCAGCTGATCGCCTATGCCAAGGCGCACCCGGGCCAGGTGAACTTCGGCTCGGCCGGCACGGGCGGCGCCAATCACCTGTCGGGCGAGCTGTTCAAATCCATGACCGGCATCGACATGGTCCACATCCCGTATAAAGGCGCGGCGCCAGCCCTGAATGATCTGCTGGGCGGGCAGATTCCGGTGATGTTCGACTCCGTGCCCGGCGTGCTGCAGCACATCCAGGCGGGTAAGCTGCGCGCCCTGGGCGTTACTTCGCTGAAGCGCTCGGCGGCCCTGCCCGACGTGCCCACGCTGGATGAAGCCGGCGTCAAGGGCTTCGAAGCCATGGCTTGGTTCGGCCTGTATGCGCCCGGCAACATGCCGCCCGCTTTGTCAAAACAGATTTCCACCGCCGTGCTGGCCGCCCTGCAAAGCCCGCAGATCAAGCAGCAATTCGCAAAACAGGGCGCCGAGCCCGGCACCATGAGCCAACCGGAATTCGCCGGGTTCGTGAATGCCGAAATCGACAAATGGGCCAAGGTCATTGCCGACGCCCACATCAGCATCCAGTAAGAAGGGACGCCGCATCATGCCGGACGCAGCAACCGCCGCCACCGCCGGCGCCCTGTCGCACATCAGGGTGCTGGACCTCTCGCGCATTCTGGCAGGGCCCTGGTGCACCCAGAACCTGGCCGACCTGGGCGCCGAAGTCATCAAGGTCGAACGCCCCGGCAGCGGCGACGACACCCGCGCCTGGGGGCCGCCCTGGACCAAGGACGCCCACGGCAACGACGCCGCCGACTCCACCTACTATGCAGCCGCCAACCGCGGCAAGAAGTCGGTCACCATCGACATTGCCAGCGCCGATGGCCAGCGCCTGGTGCGCGAACTGGCGGCGCGCAGCGACGTGGTGGTGGAAAACTACAAAATCGGCGACCTCAAGCGCTACGGCCTCGACTACGACAGCCTGCGCGCCGTGAACCCAGGCCTGGTGTATTGCTCCATCACGGGCTACGGGCAAAGCGGCCCCAGCGCCCGCAAGCCCGGCTACGACTTCGTGTTCCAGGCCATCGGCGGCCTGATGAGCATCACCGGCGAGCACGACAGCCTGCCGGGCGGCGGCCCCCAGAAAACCGGCATCGCCATCGCCGACGTCATCACCGGCATGTACGCCACGATCGCCATCCTGGCTGCCCTGAACCACCGCACCGAGTCCGGCCGGGGCCAGTACATCGACATGGCTCTGCTCGACTGCATCGTGGCCCTGGGCGGCAACCAGGTCACCGGCTACTTCGCCAACGGCAAGATCCCGCACCGCTACGGCAATGCGCACGCCAGCCTGGTGCCCTACCAGGTATTCGCCGTGGCCGACGGCGAAATCGTCGTGGCGGTGGGCAACGACGTGCAATGGCAACGCTATTGCCAGGCCATCGATCGCCCCGACCTGGCGGCCGACGACCGCTGGGCCAAGGTCAAGGGCCGCATCGTCGGCCGCGGCGAGCTTGTGCCCGAACTGGCGCGCACCATGCTCACGCGCGGAGCCGATGACTGGATCGCCCGCCTGGAAGCCGCGGACGTGCCCTGCGGGCGCATCAACAACTACGAACAGGTGTTCCAAGACCCGCAAGTGCAATACCGTGGCCTGCGGGTCGACATGCCCAAGCCCGACGGCGGCGTCGTCTCCACCATCGCCAGCCCGCTGCGCCTGTGCGGCACCCCGGTCAAGTACGAACTGCCCCCGCCGTCCGTGGGCGACAGCACCGACTACGTACTGCAACAATTGCTGGGCTATGGGCCGGAAGAAATCCAGGCGCTCAAGCAGAGCAAGGTGGTCTGAGCAGCATTCGAGTGATGACGCCTGTGTCTGACACCCCAACCCCATACCCAGGTGTCTGACTCCCGAAGGGTGTCAGACACCGCACCCCGCAATAACTTCATCCCCAGGTGTCTGACTCCCAAAGGGTGTCAGACACCGAAACCCGCAATGACTTCCGCAGGATATGATGTGCCATCCCCATCCGGCACGCCTTCCATGTCCCGCATCCGCCAGCTTCCCGCCCTGCTCCTGGCCTGCGCCGCCCTGCTGCATCCCGATGCCGACGCCGCCCCCCGGCTGCTGCACAGCGAGCCTTCCCAATTCGGCACGATTCTGGTCTTTGAAGAAAACGGCGAGCGCTGCATGAATTTCAACAGCATGGTCGACTTCGGCCGCCAGACTTGCATGAGCCTGGAGCAGCCCGGCGCGTTGGTGTTTTCCTACACGCGCATGATGATCGGCGCGCTGTATGCCAGGCCCGAGCCCAAGACCATCCTGATCGTCGGGCTGGGCGGCGCGACCTTACAGAAGACCCTGGCCGGGTTGCTGCCCGGCGCAAGCATCGACACGGTAGAGATCGACCCCGCGGTCGGCACGGTCGCACGCGAGTACTTCGGCTACCAACCAGGCCCGACGCAGCGCCTGTTCATCGAAGACGGCCGCGCCTACATCGAGCGCGCCCATCGCGCAGGCCTGCAGTACGACATGGTAATGCTGGATGCCTTCGACGTGGACTACATCCCGGAACACCTGATGACGCTGGAATTCCTGCAGCATGTAAAAGGAATACTCGCGCCCGGCGGCATCGTGGTGGCCAACACATTTACGAACAGCCAGCTGTACCAGCGCGAGTCGGCCACCTATGCGGCCGTGTTCGGCGCGTTTTTCAATCTGAAAGAAGGCAACCGGGTCATCATCGCCGCAAACGGCGCCTTGCCCGACGACGAAACATTGGCCCGCAACAGCAAAGCGCTGGCCGGCAAGCTGAAGCCGCTGGGCATCGATCGCGAACATACCCTGGACCAGTTCGTGCGCATTGACGGCGTCGGCAGCGATATTGCCGTCTTGAAAGACTGAGCGTTCACGTCATCTACAATGCCTGGCCATATCGATTGCCTGAAAACGCAGCCGATCAGCAGCCACAGGTAGCATGACACGCGCGAAGAAACCCGTTTCCCGAAAAAGAAAACCCGCGGCAAGAAGCCGCAGCCAGCCGGCCCACAGCCTGACACGATTCCTGCGGGCATTCGTGGTTTCATCCCTGGCCAGCTTTGGCGCCGCCACCCACATGCTGAATCCGCAATGGCGGATTCCCGTCCCGGTAGAAAATATTCTTGCGCGGTTGCAATGGCCGCCGCGCGAACAAGCCGCCCCGGTAGCCGTGCCCACCGGGGCAAGCATCCAGACCCGGTTCGCGGCCTGCCCCCAGTTCTTTCCGGGCGGACAATCGCCCGCCGTGCCCGCCGCCCCAAAACTGCGCGAAATATGCTTTTCCAGCTTCGCAGTGCTGCATAACGGGCAAACCAAAACGCCGGTATTCGTGGCGGAACGCCTGAACCGCAAGATGCTGATCCAGGCCCAGGGGCTGCAGCGCACCGACCGCTTCTATGCCGAGGGCAGGATTCCGCGCGCCGAGCGCGCCGAACTGCAAGACTATCAGGGGTCGGGCTATTCGCGCGGGCACATGGCGCCGGCGGCGGATATGGCCACGCCCGAAGCCATGGCGCAGAGTTTTTCACTGGCGAATATGGTGCCGCAGGATCAGCGCCAGAATGCCGGGCCCTGGAGCCGCATTGAGCAGGACACGCGGAAATACGTCATGCGGGCCGCGGGAGATGTGTATGTCTTTACCGGCCCGGTGTATGGCGAGCGGCCGGAAACCATTGGCAACGGCGTCGCGGTGCCCAGCTATGTTTACAAACTCGTGTATGACGCGACGACCGGGCGGTCCTGGGTGCATTGGCAGGCGAACAGCGGCAACGCCAGAGTTGGCGCGCCAATAGGATACGGGGAGTTCGTGAACAGGACGGGGATCAGGATGTTGCCCAGCGAGCCGTGACAGGGTCCGGGGGGCAGGCGTGCAAAGCTTCAATGTCCGGCGCAACCGCCGCGACAGCCTGCCGGAAGGGGCGATTTTGTCTGGCACGCGGATAGGGATACCGACGAAGCCGTCATCGTGCTGGAAGGCGAATCGCGCAGCGACGTGCGCGGCGTGGCCGGCAGCCAAGATCCGATCATCCTGCGCGCGGGCCAGATGGGCGTCGTGCCGAAAGGCGTGGAACACAAACCCCGTGCGGATGGCGAGGTGAAGCTTCTGCTCTCCTGCAACAAATACTCCCCGCCCTCGCTTGCCCCGTTAAACAAGCCTATCATTAATCCACACGTCCCCGTGGGAGGCTCACCATGCGCCCCACCCTAGCCATTGCCTCCACTACCCTGCTAGGCACTTTCTTCTACCTGGCCCTGGCGGTCATTGCCTACGGCGGTATTACCCCCTTCTTTTCCCACCCCGCCCGCATCGCCCTCACCGTCGTCCTCTTCGCTCTGTCCATCGCCGCCCTCTTCAGCGGCGGCAACCTGAATCCCGGCGTGCGCGAAGACCGCGACAACCGCTGGGTGCTGACCGCTTTCGCGATCATCGGCCTGCTGAGCGGCACCCTTCCCCCGTATACCGACCGGGCCGGCCTCTGGACCATCGATGGCGACACGGCGCGCTGGCTCGGCGTGCTGCTGTTTGCCATGGGTGGCGCACTGCGGCTGTGGCCGGCCTACGTGCTGGGCAGCCGCTTCAGCGGGCTGGTGGCCATTCAGGCGGGCCACGAGCTCGTCACCACCGGCATCTACGCGAAGATCCGCAACCCCAGCTACCTGGGCCTGTTGATCAGCATGCTGGGGTGGGCGCTGGCGTTTCGGTCGGTCGTGGGAGTGCTGCTGACGCTATGCATGTTGCCGCCCCTGATCGCCCGGATGCGCAGCGAAGAAAAACTGCTGCGCGCGTACTTCGGCGTGCAGTACGAGGCTTATCGCAAGCGGACCTGGCGGTTGGTGCCGGGGGTGTACTAGGGGGAAGGCCCGGCGTCAGACACGCCAGGTGTCTGCCGCCTGACGAAAGTTGGCGCCGCGGACTTACTCTGGTTCATCCAGCGTGTACAAGAAGGCGGCGATGTCGCGGGCATCCTGTTCACTGATTCCCAGGTTCGGCATGGCCGTCGCGGGATCGATGGCGGGGGGGTCGCGCAGCCACCGCACCATATTGGCGGGCGTATTCGGCAGTATCCCGGCAATGTACCGTTGCTGGGCAACGCCGCCCAACGGCGGGCCGACATGGTAATTGGCGCCGACCACGCCCGGGATGGCGTGGCAGGTAACGCACAGGTACTGCTGCAGGGCCTGCCGGCCGGCCTGGGCGTCGCCCAGCCTTGGCTCAGCGGCAGGTGATGCCGCTGCAGGGGCAGGAGCAGAAGCAACCGCAGGCGCGGGCTCTGACGATGCCTCCGGCCGGACATAGCGGCTGTCCCACACCTGGTAATCCGCGGGCGACAAGGTCGGCAGCACCCGCATGAAGGCCACCACGTTCCAGATGTCTTCGTCGCTGATGCGGTATTGCCATGCAGGCATGCCCGTCATTTTGATGCCCTGCCGCACCACCCAATAGACCTCGGCCGCGGGCCAATGCCGGGCGGTGTCCACCAGCGACGCGGGCGGCGGCATGAGGCCCATGGCGAAAGGCTCGGGCGGCACGCCGGGCGCGCCGTGACATTGCACGCAATGCGCGCGGAACAACCGGAAGCCATCGATGGCCTGCTGCGGATCGTCCAGGGGCGGCACGCTCACCCGGGCCGCGCGCACGCTGATCGAGCGCTGCAGCGCGACGTCCATTACGCTGTTCATCGGCGCGGTGTGCGGGTGCGTGGCGCTGCTGTCGTACCAGCCGCTGTAGACCAGCGCCAGCGCGCCCGCCAGCGCCGCCGCGGCTGCCGTTGCCAGGGTGATGCCGGCGGTGCGCATCCAGGGTTTCATGGCAACGTTCCGTCAATGCAAGGTAAGTAGATACGCGGCGATGTCGCGGGCGTCGGCCTCGCTCAACCCCATATCGGGCATGGCAGTGCGGGGCGCGATGGCCGGCGGGTCGCGCAGCCAGCGCACCAGGTTGGCTGGCGTATTGGGCAGCACGCCGGCCAGGTAGGCACGGCTGGCCAGGTGGCGCAAGGGAGGGCCCACGCGCGCACCCGGCCCGCGCACGCCGGGAATGGCGTGGCAACTGACACAACCATATTCCGCAATGCGCTCGCGGCCGCGTCCCGCGTCGGCCCCGGGCAGCGCATCGCCTCGCGCTGGGGCGGCGAGCGGCTCGGCCGGCTCGCCGCATCCGGTCAACAAGGCCAGGGCCAGGGCCGCCAGGCCAGGGAATATCCCCGCATAGCATGATCGAGGCATGGGCATCCTTTTTCCAGAACGCCCAGCAATTTCTTTGCCAGGCCCGTGCCGGCAGACGTCGCGCGCACGCCGGGCACGGGGCTTGCGTCCTGCTGGCGCGCTTTCCGGTAAATTTTTCCGATCCTTTCCCATATGGCCGCTTCCTCCGCCTGTGCAACCCTGGCCGCGCTGCTCGCAACGGTGTGGGCCGACCGGCAATCGGCGCTGCACCCGCAGGCCGATCAGGCGGGCTTCAGCGCGGAAGTCAGCTGGGTGCTGTTTGCGGGCGGCGCCGCGATTTTCGTGCTGGTGCTGGCAATCCTGGCGCTGGCCCTGTATGGCCCCGCGGGTGTCCGCCGCCATTTCGCCAGCCGCGCCTGGCTGCTGGGCGCCGGCGCCGTATTCCCGGTGATTGTCTTGTCGGCCCTGCTTGTGTACGGCCTGGTAGTGGCGGCGGCCATGCAGCGCGCTGCCGAGCCCGCCGCCGCGCGCATCGAGGTCATGGGCGAGATGTGGTGGTGGCGCGTGCGCTACCTGGACGAGCACGGCCGGACGCTGTTCGAGACGGCCAACGAGATCCGCATTCCGGCGGGCCAGCCGGTGGACTTGCTGCTGGGGTCGCGCAACGTGGTGCACAGCTTCTGGGTGCCCAACCTGGCCGGCAAGCTCGACATGGTGCCCGGCCATATCAACCGCCTGCGCATCCAAGCGCGGCAACCCGGCGTGCTGCGCGGGCAGTGCGCGGAATACTGCGGCGCGCAGCATGCCAACATGATGTTCGACGTGCAGGTGCTGGCCCCGCCGCAATTCCAGGACTGGCTGCGGGCGCAGCAGCAGCCGGCCGCCACGCCTGGCGGCAATGCCTGGCTGCTGGCGGGCCGCCAGGCCTTTCTGCAAGCCTGCGCGCAATGCCACACGGTGCGCGGCACGCCGGCCGCCGGCACGCTGGGCCCCGACCTGACGCACGTGGGCAGCCGTCCGTCGCTGGCGGCGGGCATGTTGCGCAACAACCCGGGCTCGCTCGCCGGCTGGATCGCCGGCAGCCAGCACATCAAGCCGGGCAACGGCATGCCGTCGTTCGATCGATTGTCCGGCGAACAGTTGCGCGCCGTCACCCATTACCTGGAAAGCCTGCAATGACGCCAGACACGCCAACGGATACCCTGCCCAGCGCGCTGCCTCGCCCCGCTGGCGAACGCGAGCAACTGGAACGCGTCTGGCAGCGCCCCCGTGGGTGGCGCGCCATCACGGTAGTCAACAACAACTATGTCGGGCTGCTTTATATCGGAACCGCGCTGCTGTTCTTTCTGCTGGCCGGCATCCTGGCGCTGCTGATGCGCGCCCAACTGGCGGTTCCCGACAACGACCTGATCGGCCACGCGCTCTACAACCAGTTGTTCACCATGCACGGCACGGTAATGATGTTCCTGTTCGCGGTGCCGGCGGTGGAAGCAATGGCGGTGCTGCTGCTGCCCAACATGCTGGGCGCGCGCGACCTGCCGTTTCCGCGCCTGTCTTCTTACGCCTACTGGGCCTACGCCATTGGCGGCCTGGTGTTCTTCTGCAGCATCTTCGTGGGCCTGGCGCCGGATGGCGGCTGGTTCATGTATCCGCCGCTGACCAGTTCGGCCTATTCGCCCGCGCTCAACGCCGATCTGTGGCTGCTGGGCATAGGCTTCATCGAAATCTCCGCGATTGCCGGGGCCATCGAGCTGGCGGTGGGCATCCTGCGCACCCGTGCGCCCGGCATGTCGCTGGACAAACTGCCGGTCTTTGCCTGGATCATGCTGGCGTTCTCGGGCATGGTCATCGTGGCCTTTCCGGCGGTCATCGTGGCCACCGCGCTGCTGGAACTGGAGCGGGCCTTCGGGCTGCCTTTCTTCATTGCCGACAAGGGCGGCGACTCATTGCTGTGGCAGCACCTGTTCTGGCTGTTCGGCCATCCCGAGGTCTACATCATCTTCCTGCCGGCGGCTGGCATGGTGTCGATGATCATTCCCGCCATGGCGGGGCGTCCGCTGGTGGGCTACCGGGCGGTGGTGGCCGCCATTGTGGCCACCAGCTTCGTCAGCTTCGGCCTGTGGGTGCACCATATGTTCGCCACCGGCATTCCGCAGTTGTCGTTGAGCTTTGCCTCGGCGGCCAGCATGGCGGTGTCGATTCCCACCGGCATACAAGTGTTCGCGTGGATCGCCACGATCGCGGCGGCGCCGCGCCTGCGGCCACTGAAAACGCCCATGCTGTTCATCCTGGGCTTCTTCTTTATTTTCGTGCTGGGCGGGCTGACGGGCGTGATGGTGGCCG
Source organism: Bordetella petrii (assembly GCF_000067205.1). NCBI lineage: Bacteria > Pseudomonadati > Pseudomonadota > Betaproteobacteria > Burkholderiales > Alcaligenaceae > Bordetella > Bordetella petrii. The sequence goes on from NC_010170.1 coordinate 3,376,402, forward strand.
TGATTCCCTTCGACTGGCAGGCGCACGACACCTACTTCATCGTGGCGCACCTGCATTACGTGCTGGTGGGCGGCATGGTGTTCCCGCTCTTTGCCGCGTTTTATTACTGGATGCCCTTTGTCAGCAGCCGGCCACTGTCCGAACGCCTGGGGCGCTGGGCATTCTGGCTGATGTTCATCGGCTTCAATGCGGGCTTCTTCCCCATGCACCTGACCGGGCTGGCAGGCATGCCGCGCCGCGTGTACACCTACGCCGACGGCTACGGGTGGGGCGCGCTGAATATGCTGTCGACCGTGGGCGCGTATGTATTGGCGGCCGGCGTGCTGGTGTTCCTGGTCGACCTGGCGCGCAATTTCCGGCCGTCGGTGGCGCGCAACGCCGGCAACGTATGGCGGGCCGGCACGCTGGAATGGCTGCCGGCCGGTGTCTCGGGCCCCCGCAGCGTGCCGCACGTGCACAGCCGCGAACCGCTGTGGGACCAGCCCGGCCTGGCCGACGATGTCGACGCGGGGCGCTATTACCTGCCGGGCGCGCCCACTGGCGAACGCACCACGCTGGTGACCAGCGCCCTCGACGCGCGGCCGCAGTATGTGCTGCGCCTGCCGGGCCCCGGCTGGCCGCCGGTGCTGGCCGCGCTGGGCACGGCCGGCTTCTTTTTGCTGCTGACCGTCAAACTGATGGTGCCGGCCGCGTTGTTCGGCGTGCTTGCCATCGGCATGATCCTGCGCTGGCTCTGGGATGCCGACCCCGCGCCTCTGGGCGCGCCGGTCGAGATAGGCGGCGGACTGCGGCTGCCCGCGTCATGCCAGGGCAGCGCCTCGCATTCATGGTGGGCAATGGTCATGCTGCTCATGGTGTGCGCCAGCATATTCAGCGCGATGCTGTTCGCCTACCTGTTCCTGTGGACCACCTCGCCCGGGCAATGGCCGGCCGCAGCGCTGCTTGCACCTTTGCGGTGGCCGCTGGCCTGCGTGGCGCTGTTGCTGGCCAGCAGCGTGCTGGCATGGATCGCTGGCCGCGCGCTGCGGCGCGAGCGGCAGGCGTGGCTGCGCGCCGCCCTGCCGCTGGGCTGCGTGATGTTGTTCGCGGCCCTGGGGCTGGAGGCCGCCGCGCAATGGCGCAGTGGCCTGCGCCCGCAAGACAGCGCCTATGCCGCGGCCGTCTGCGCGGTGGTCGGCCTGCAGGCGCTGCTGGTGGTGGCGGTAGGTTTCATGGGCCTATTCACCACGGCACGCTCATGGGCCGGCCGGCTGAAGGCCAGCCGGCGCGCGTGTTTCGACAACACGGCCCTGCTGTGGCACTACACCGTGGCGCAAGGCGTAGCGGGCGCATGCGTGTTGCATGGCTTTCCCCGCTGGGTGGGCTAGCCCGTTCACGCCCAAGGAGCCGCGCATGAACCGACGAATGCATTCTGTCTCGGTATTCCTGCCCCTCTTGGCCGGCCCGCTGGCCTGGGCGGCGCACTTCGTCATCATCTACGCAGCCAACGGCGTGTTCTGCGCGCGCCCGGCACTGCATCGCCTGTGGGTGGACGACGGCCTGGCGGCCGGCGTAATGATTGCCGCCGCATTGCTGGCGGTGGGCGCCATCGCCCTGGTCTACTGGCGCCAATGGCGGCACTGGCCGCGCGCAGGCAATGCAGGCTTTCTACGCTGGGTGGCGGGCGCGCTGGGCCTGTTGGCCAGCATCGCCATCGTGTGGCAGACCCTGCCCGTCGTGCTGGTGCCGGCCTGCCCGGGCGCATGATCCCGCGGCAGACAGCCTGCCGCCAGGTATGCCATACTGCGCGACAGCACACGCATCGGCAGACCTATCCTCATGGCCAGTTCCCTGCTTCGTCTTGCGCTATGGCTCTTGCTCTGGGCGGCTCTCTACGCCGCCAGCGGTTACGTGTCGCTACAGCTCGATGATCCCATCACCCGCGTCGCCTTCATATGGCTGGCCGCCGGCGTGGCCGTGTCGGCCTTCCTGCTGACGCCCCTGCGCCGCTGGCCGGCGCTGTTCATTGCCTTCATGGCCGCGCGCCTGCTGCTCGACGCCTGGGAACACCACGACTTCCTGCATTCGGTGGGCATCGGCTGCATTTCATTGGCCAGCGACGCGGGCGTGGCCTGGCTGATACGCCGCTACGCGCGCCGCGGCGATGACCTGCACGGCGTCATGGTGCTGATCGGCGCAACAGTGCTGGTCAGCGCATCGGCCGCGACGCTGGGCGTGGGTTGGCTGGCCTACGAAAAGGGGCTGCCGTTCTGGAACACGGTATGGATCTGGTGGGCGGCCAATGTCACCGGCGTGCTGCTGCCCGCCATTGCGATACTCAGCTGGACGGATGTGGCCGGCAAGGCGCGCCGCCCGGGCGGCGCCGCGCTGCTGTGCGGGCTGGCGGCCTGGGCGCTGCTGTGCGCAAGCGCCTGGTACGTGTTCGCCGAAATCACGCCGCACCCACATCGGCCCTCAGTGGTGTTTCCGCTGGCCTGCGCGCCCATCCTGCTGGCCGCGGTGATGTCGATGGCCTGGGGCAGCCGTGGCGGGGCGCTGGGGCTGGTCAGCCTGAGCGCCATCGCCCTGTATTACGCGGCCGCCGAAAGCGGGCCGTTCTTTCCGCGAGGCCTGCGACCGGGCGAATCACTGCTGCTGGCGCAATGCTATCTGTGCGTGACGGCGCTGCTGCTGGCGTTTCTATGGGTGTACACCAACGGACGCCGGCCCGGCGGCGCAATGGCCAGCGTGGATGCGGGCATCATGTACCAATACGATCCGGCCACCGGGCGGCTGGCCTGGGACGGCGACCCGCGGGCCGTGCTCGGCGTGGACGCGGGGTGCCTAGACACGCTGGACGAACTACTGCAACGCGTACACCCGGATGACCGCGGCGCGCTGAAGGCGCGCTGGGCGGCCGCGGCGGCGGGGCCGGTGGACGCGGCGCTGGCGCTGCGCGTAGCGGCGGGCGACCGCTGGGTGCGCGTGACCGACCACAGCCCCACCGCCATCGGCGGAGCGGCGGGCGTGGCCGTGGTGGGAACATGGCAGGCCCAAGCGCGGTGGGCCTGGCGATGAAGGCGGCGCGCGGAACTTTCTCAGCCATGGCGGTGTCTGGCACCTGCGGAGCCAGCCTCCTGGCCATGCAGCACCGCAACCCGCGTCAGATGTCTGGCTCCTGCGGGGCCAGCCTCCTGGCCATGCAGCATCGCAACCCGCCTCAGGTGTCTGGCTCCTGCGGGGCCACGCGCCTGGCCGTGGCGCATCGCAAACTCCCCCAGGTGTCTGGCTCCGCAGGTGCCAGACACCGAATGCAGGGCAAGGGCCGCGCGCACCGGAGGCACCGATGATCCAGATCGCGCTGCTGTTGTTCGGCGCAGATTTCGTGCGGCGCCAGGCGGGAATCCTGGCCTGGCTAGGCGCCGGCTGGGCAGCCCTGGGCCTGTTCATCCTGGCCGACGGAATGGACGGGGTACGCTATTTCCCGGCGCATGTGTTCGGCGCCTTCCTGCTGCTGGAAAGTCTGGTCACGCTCGCCGTGGCGTCCGGCGGGATAGGCGCGCAGAAGGCCGTGCTGTATTTCAAGGGCGGGCTGTTCCTGTTCATTGCGGTGCTGATCCTGTCCGGCCGCCACACCAGCAACCTGATGCTGGCCATTGTGTTCGGGCTGGCGTACTTCGTCATGGGCACGCTGCAGATGGCCTCGTCCTGGGTCGTGCGGTTTCCGCACTGGAAGCAGGCCTTCCTGGGCGGGCTGGCGCAGATGGCGTTCGCCATTTTCCTGTTCCAGCCCTACCCTACGCACTACCGCGGCACGCTGTCCGCTTTCGTGGGCGTGACCCTGCTGGTGGGCGGCATCAACACCTGGCGCATTGCCCGGCGCGCGCGCAAAATGCCCGATGGCCGCTCGGTGTTCGACCTGCTTGCCCCGCGCGACCTCCTCCCGCACCGGCATCGCGAATCCGCGCGCGATGCCGCCGCCGCCGCCCCCGCGCCAGCGGCCACGGACGCGGTGCAGTCGCCGCTGGTAGTGCATGTATGGACGCCGGAAGGCTCCTCCAAGCACGAGCCGGTGCCGCGGCCGCTCATCAACCGCTACATCGCGGCCGTGGACGCCAAGGGAGTGATCTCGACCGGACACGCGGCGCTGGAGCTGCCGCCAGCCACCTACATCAGCCTGTACCCGGCGGTGGAAATCGACCGCTCTCCGTCGGAATTCTTCCGCCTGCTCAAAGCCACGCGCGACAATGACGTGCCGGGCGAATTCCAGCCCGACTACCCCACCGAATCGGCCGCATGGTGCCCGTCCACCCGGCAGGTGCTGTTCCACAGCTACAACGCGGCCGGCCTGCAGCGTTTCTGGCAGGCTTACCGGCAGCGTGAAATCTACAACCTGACGTACCGCAACTGCTCCAGCACCGTTTCGTTCGCCCTCGAGGCGGCGCTGGATGGCGCACTGCAACACGAAGCCGGCGCCTGGCGGCGCGTGCTGCGCACGCTGCTGATGCCGGAACTGTGGATCGCCGCCCAGGTGCGCAAGCGCGCCACCACCATGGCCTGGACGCCAGGGCTGGTGCTGGACTACGCCCGCGCGCTGCGCGCTATCGTGCATCCGGCTCAGGCGTCATGGCTGCACAGCCTGCGCTGGGCCGCGCGCCAGCAATCGCGCGCGGCGCCGCCCGATTTGGTAGATTGACGCCATTGCGGCTTGTTGCCGCGCCGCCCGCATTCCCCCATTCAACTGCCTGAAAGGAATTTCTGCCATGCGACCCATGCGTAGCCTATGCCTCGCCCTGGCCGCGGCCGGCCTGCTTGCCAGCGCCGCCGCCGCCGCGCAATCCACCATGCGTATCGGGCTGCAGGACGACCCCGACGTGCTCGACCCGGCGCGCGCCCGCACGTTCGTGGGCCGCATCGTGTTCGCCTCGCTGTGCGACAAGCTGGTGGACATCTCGCCCGACCTGAAGTTCGTGCCGCAACTGGCGGAAACCTGGAAAACCAGCGACGATGGCCTGGCCCTGACGTTCACGCTGCGCTCGGGCGCCTTCTACCACGACGGCACCCCCATCGACGCCGCCTCGGTGAAAGCCAACCTCGATCGCGCCATTACGCTGCCCGACAGCAACCGCAAGAGCGAGCTGGCGTCCGTGGCCAGCGTGGAAGCGCCCGACGCGCGCACGGTGGTGCTGCACCTGAAGCAGCCCGACGCTTCGCTGCTGTCGCAGCTGTCCGACCGCGCCGGCATGATGCTGTCGCCGGCCACATTCGACCAGGATCCCGGCCGCAACCCGGTATGCTCCGGCCCGTACAAATTCAAGGAACGGGTGCAGAACGACCGCATCGTGCTGGAAAAGTTCGACAAGTACTGGGACAAGGACAACTACCACTTCGACCAGGTCGTCTTCACGCCCATGCCCGACACCACGGTGCGCCTGAATAACCTGCGCTCGGGCGGACTGGACATCATCGAGCGCGTGGCCCCCAGCGACGTCAAGACGGTGAAAGAAGATTCGAATCTCAGACTAGCGCCCGTCACTGGCCTGGGCTACCAGGCCATCTCGGTCAATATCGCCAACGGCGCGCGCGCCGACAACCCGCTGGCCAAGGACAAACGCGTGCGCCAGGCGCTCGACCTGGCCATCGACCGCGACGTGATCAACCAGGTGGTGGGCGAAGGCATGTACCAGCCGGCCTACCAGCCCTTCCCGCCAGCCAGCTTCGCGTACGACAAGAGCGTCGAACGCACCGGCCGCGACCCGAAAAAGGCGCAGGAACTCCTGAAGCAGGCGGGCTACGACCGCGTGAAATTCGAGCTGACCTTCGGCAACAACACCACCATGCAACAGGTGTTCGAACTGGTCCAGGCCATGGGCGCGGAAGCCGGATTCGACATCTCGCTGCGGCCCATGGAATTCGCCGCCCTGCAATCGGCGCTGCCGCGCGGCGACTTCGTGGTGGGCCAGACCGGTTGGTCGGGCCGGGTGGACCCCAGCGGCAATATTTACCAGTACATCACCTGCAAAGGCAGCCTGAATGACGGCAAGTACTGCGACGCCGAGATGGACAAGCTGATGAACGAGGCGCGCAGCGTGGCCGACGAAGGCAAGCGCCGAGCGCTGTACGCCCAGGCCATGCAGAAAATGCAGGAAGACGATCCGCGCATCTACCTGTTCTACCTGCCGTGGATCTTCGGCACCCAGGCCAAGGTGCAGGGTTTCGTGCCGTATCCCGATGGCCTGATCCGCCTGAAGGGCGTCACGGTGGCCAAACAATGAGCATCGATTCCGGCTACCGCATGTTCACCACCCGGCCCGAGATCCTGGGCACTTTCGGGGTGGTGACCTCGACCCACTGGCTGGCCAGCAGCGCCGGCATGTCGCTGCTGGAACGCGGCGGCAACGCGTTCGACGCCGCCGTCGCCGCGGGCTTCGTGCTGCAGGTCGTCGAGCCGCACCTAGTGGGCCCGGCCGGCGAAGTGCCGGTGGTGTTCCATTCGGTGCGCACCGGCCGCACCGAAGTGCTGTGCGGGCAAGGCCCCACGCCGGCCGGCGCCACACTGGAACATTACCGTTCGCTGGGCCTCTCCCTGATCCCGGGCAATGGCTTGCTGCCGGCGGTGATTCCCGGCGCGTTCGACGCGTGGATGCTGCTGCTGCGCGACCACGGCACCCTGCGCGTGCGCGACGTGCTCGAACCCGCCATTTATTACGCCGACCACGGGCACGCGCTGATGCCGCGTATCGCCAACACCATTGCCGGCCTGAAAGACTTCTTCACCACGCACTGGCCCACGACGGCCCAGGTATACCTGCCCGGCGGCACGGCCCCGCAGGCCCGCAAGCTGTTCCGCAACCCGTGGCTGGCCGAAACCTGGCGCCGCGTGCTGCGCGAGGCCGAAGCGGTGGGCGGCGACCGCGAGCGCCAGATCGACGCGGCGCGCGATGCCTTCTACCGGGGCTTCGTGGCGCAGGCCATCGACCAGTACACGCGCAACACCGAAGTCATGGACGAAAGCGGCGCCCCGCACCGCGGCGTGCTCACCGCGCACGACATGGCCGGCTGGTCGGCCAGCTACGACGGGCCCGCCACTTATGACTACCACGGCTACACCGTAGCCAAGGCCGGCGCCTGGAGCCAGGGGCCCGTATTCCTGCAGACCCTGGCGCTGCTCAAGGGCCTGGACCTGCAAAGCCCCGGCCCCAATGGCGCCGAATTCGTGCACCTGGTCACCGAGGCCATGAAGCTGGCTTTCGCCGACCGCGAGGCCTACTACGGCGACCCGTCCTTCGTGCGTGTGCCGCTGCAGCACCTGCTGTCGGACGCCTACAGCGACGAGCGCCGCGCCCTCATCGGCCGGCTGGCCTCGCATGACCTGCAGCCCGGCCGGGTGCCGGGCTTCGAGGCGCAAGTCGACCGCGTCATGGACGTGCTGGCGCGGCTGTCCAAGGTCACGCCAGTGGGCGCGGCCGGCAGCGAGCCCACGCTGGCCGACATGCGCGCTTCGGCCAAGCGGGGCGACACCACGCACGTGGACGTGATCGACCGTTGGGGCAACATGGTTTCGGCCACGCCCTCGGGCGGCTGGCTGCAATCGTCGCCGGTCATTCCCGGCCTGGGCTTCCCGCTGAATACGCGTGCCCAGATGTTCTGGCTGGAACCCGGCCTGCCCGGCACCCTGGCGCCCGGCAAGCGGCCCCGCACCACGCTCACGCCATCGCTGGCGCTGCGCGACGGGCAACCCTATATGGTGTTCGGCACGCCCGGCGGCGACCAACAGGAACAATGGCAGCTGCTGCTGTTCCTGCGCCACGTGCATCATAGACTGAATCTGCAGGAAGCCATCGACCAGCCCATGTCGCACACCATGCACTTCCCTTCGTCGTTCTACCCGCGCGACCGCAAACCGGGGCACCTGGCGCTTGAGGCTTCATTCGGCCCCGACGTCATTGCCGATCTACGCGCGCGCGGCCACGTGATCGAAGAAGAGCCCGAATGGTCTACTGGTCGCCTGACCGCCGCCGCCCGCGACCCCGACGGCCTGCTGCACGCCGCGGCCACGCCCAGGTTGATGCAGGCGTACGCGGTGGGAAGGTAGCAGCCATGCGCGTCGAGATCTCCCGCGTGACGCACGCCGACGATGTGCTGGCGCAGGCCTTCGCGCGCCTGCTGCAGCAACTGTCGCGCACGGCGCCCGTCCTGACGCGGGCCGACCTGCAGGCCATCGTCGATGCTCCCGGCACCGAAGTATTCATTGCAAAATCCCTGGCGGATGGCCGTGTCGTGGGCACCCTGACCCTGGTGCACTTCCGCATTCCCACCGGAGTGCGCGCCTGGATCGAAGATGTCGTGGTGGACGGCGAAGCGCGCGGGCTGGGCGCGGGCGCGGCGCTGACGCACGCCGCGATCACCCGCAGCCGGGAGCTGGGCGCCAAAACGCTGGACCTCACCTCCAACCCCAGCCGGCAGGCCGCGCACCGACTGTATGAATCCTGCGGCTTTGCGCTACGCGACACGCGGGTGTACCGCCATCAGGGGCGTGCCTGAAAATCTCATCCACGCGCCGGCCACACGGGCCGGCTCACCCTTTGCGCACGTAATCCGGATAGCACTCGCAGATCTCGTCCACCTGGCTCAGCGTGCCCGACAGGTGTTCGCGCAGCGCTTCCTGCGCGCCGGCGGCGTCTTGCCGCGCGATTGCATCCACGATCCGCTGGTGGTCGCGCAAGATGCGGTCCGCCTTGCCCGCTTCGGGCAGGTGCAGCCTGCGCAGCCGGTCTACATGGCCACTGTAGCGCTGTTCCAGTTCCCATAGTCCCGCCACGCCGGCCGCCTCGTGCATCTCGCGGTGAAAGGCCCGGTCGGCATCCAGGAAGCCCTGGTAGCGGTCGGCGCCACGGTTGGCGCGCTGCCTGTCGATGTGGGCGCGCAGCCGCTCGACCAATGCCGGGTCGTGTCGCCCGGCCAGCACTCGCACGATTTCCAGCTCGAGCGAGCGGCGCAGAAAATGCGCCTGGCGCGCCGCCGCGATGTCGATGCGGCTCACCGCCGTCGTGTGCTGGGGGTAGATATCCACCAGCCCTTCGTCGCGCAACTGGCTCAGCGCGTCGCGAATGGGCGTCTGGCTGAGTCCGAAGGCTTCGGCCAGCTCGCCGCGCGCCAGGGGCTCGCCGGGCTTGAGATCCAGCGACACGATCAGGTCGCGCAGTTTTTCAAAGACCTGGGGCGCGGCATGGCGCGAACGGTCCAGGCGCAGGTCGACAGGCAGGGCTTGCAGCGTAGACATAGGCGAATCGGACAACAGCGATGACCCCCGATTGTACCGGCCACCGCGCCATTGACGTACTAATATATTAGTGTTTTAATCCTTCAACCCTGTCACGAATAGCGCTTATGACCCGCTCTTACAACGACCTGCGCAGCGCCCGCTGGATGGCGCATGACGACCTGCGCTCTTTCGGCCATCGCTCGCGCATGATGCAAATGGGCTATGGCCCGCAAGACTGGGCAGGCCGTCCGGTAATCGCCATCATCAACACGTGGTCCGACCTGAACCCCTGCCATAGCCACTTCAAGCAGCGGGTCGACGACGTCAAGCGCGGCGTCTTGCAAGCGGGCGGCTTTCCGGTGGAACTGCCGGCCATTTCGGTGTCGGAGTCGTTCGTCAAGCCCACCACCATGCTGTACCGCAACTTCCTGGCGATGGAAACCGAAGAGCTGCTGCGCAGCCACCCGGTCGATGGCGCGGTGCTGATGGGCGGCTGCGACAAGACCACGCCCGGCCTGATCATGGGCGCCATCAGCGCCAACCTGCCCTGCATCTACCTGCCCGCCGGCCCCATGCTGCGCGGCAACTGGAAAGGCAAGGTGCTGGGCTCGGGCTCCGATGCCTGGAAGCTGTGGGACGAACGCCGCGCCGGCAACATCACCAAACAAGACTGGACCGAAGTCGAAGGCGGCATCGCGCGCAGCTACGGCACCTGCATGACCATGGGCACGGCCAGCACCATGACCGCCATCGCCGAAGCCATCGGCCTGACGCTGCCAGGCGCCTCGTCGATCCCGGCGGCCGACGTCAACCACATGCGCATGTCGGCAGAATGCGGCCGGCGCGTGGTCGAGATGGTCTGGGAAAACCTCGCCCCCCAAAAGATACTGACGCACGCCTCGTTCAAGAACGCCATCAACGTAGCCATGGCCATGGGCTGTTCCACCAATGCCATCGTGCACCTGGTGGCCATGTCGCGCCGCGCCGGTTGCGCCGTGGACCTGGAAGACTTCGACGCGGCCAGCCGCGAAGTGCCCGTTATCGCCAACATCCGGCCCAGCGGCGACACCTACCTGATGGAAGACTTCTATTACGCCGGCGGCCTGCCCGGCCTCATGTCGCGGTTGGCCGGCAGCCACCTGGACCTGTCGGCGGCCACGGTCACCGGTCGCAGCTTGGGCGAGAACATCGCCGGCGCCCAGGTCTACAACGACGATGTGATCCGCCCGCTGGAGCAGGCCATATACCAGGAAGGCGCGCTCGCGGTATTGAAAGGCAACCTGGCGCCCGATGGCTGCGTGATCAAGCCCAGCGCCTGTGCGCCGCGCTACCTGCGGCACACTGGCCCGGCGCTGGTGTTCGACGACTACCCCAGCATGAAAGCCGCCGTCGAAGACGAGAGCCTCGACGTCACGGCCGACCACATCCTGATCCTGCGCAACGCCGGCCCGCAAGGCGGGCCCGGCATGCCCGAATGGGGCATGCTGCCAATTCCAGTGAAGCTGGTGAAACAGGGCGTGCGCGACATGCTGCGCCTGTCCGACGCCCGCATGAGCGGCACCAGCTATGGCGCCTGCATTCTGCACGCCGCCCCCGAGGCATATGTGGGCGGACCGCTGGCGCTGGTGCGCACCGGCGACCTCATCACCGTCGATGTACCCGCGCGCCGCATCCACCTGAACGTCAGCGACGCCGAGCTGGCCGAGCGCCGCGCCGCCTGGGTGGCGCCGCCCAGGCGCTACGAGCGCGGCTACGGATGGATGTATGCCCAGCACATCCTGCAGGCCAACGAAGGCTGCGACTTCGATTTCCTGGGAACCGGCTTCGGCGCGCCTGTGGCCGAGCCCGACATTTTTTGAACCGCGACATCGCCCGTCTCCACCACGACATCGCCATGACCACCCTGTCCGACACCACCCGCGCCCGCCTGGCCGCGGTCAGCACCGCCACGCTGTGCACCGCCCTGTTCAAGCGCGGCCTGCGCAACCAGTTCATCCAGGACGTGCGTCCGCTGCGCCCCGGCGTGCCCAACATGGTGGGCCCCGCCTATACGCTGCGCTACATTCCGGCCCGCGAAGACCTGAATCCCATCCAGGTTTTCGAAAACCCGCGGCACCCTCAGCGCGTGGCGGTCGAATCCTGCCCTGCCGGCGCGGTGCTGGTAATGGACAGCCGCAAAGACGCCCGCGCGGCGTCGGCCGGCTCGATCCTGGTGACGCGCCTGATGAAGCGTGGCGTGGCCGGCGTGGTTACCGACGGCGGTTTTCGCGATTCGCCCGAGATCGCCCAGCTGGACATCCCCGCCTATCACCAGCGCCCCTCGGCGCCCACCAACCTGACGCTGCACCAGGCCCTGGACCTGAACGTGCCCATTGGGTGCGGCGACGTGGCGGTGTTCCCGGGTGACATCGTGGTAGGCGACAGCGAAGGCGTGGTGGTGATTCCCGCCGGCATCGCCGACGACGTCGCGCGCGAGGCCGAGGAAATGACCGCATTCGAAGACTTCGTCACCAGCGAAGTACTGGCCGGCCGCAGCATCGTCGGCCTGTACCCGCCCACCGATCCCGTTACGCGCGAACGCTATGCCGCGTGGCGCGCACAGCACGGGCGCTGAGACGCGCCGTCATCGTTCCATACCTACACCCACAACACGGAGACAACTCATGAACCTGATCCGACGCCGCCGTCTGGCGCTGACCCTGGCGGCGGCCGCGCTGGCCGCCGCCGGGCTGCCCGCCCACGCCGCCGATTGGCCCAACGACAAAGCCATTTCGTATGTCGTGCCGTTTACGGTGGGCGGCTCCACCGACGTGGTGGGCCGCCTGCTGGCGCAGAAGCTGGGCGAACGCCTGCACCAGAGCGTGGTGGTGGAAAACAAGCCGGGCGCGGCCGGCGCCATTGGCGCGGCCTATGTGGCCAAGGCGCCGGCCGACGGCTATACCCTGTTCGGCGGCACCATCAGCACCCACGCCATCAACGCCAGCCTGTACAAAAACCTGCGGTACGACCCGGTCAAGGATTTCGAGCCGATCGCGCTGGTGGCCACGCTGCCCAACGTGCTACTGGTGGATCCAAACCTGGGCGTGAATTCAGTGGCCGAGCTGATCGCATTGCTCAAGCGCGAGCCGGCCAAGCGCACGTTCGCCTCGTCCGGCCCGGGCACCTCCACGCACCTGGCCGGCGAACTCTTCGCCGACACTATCGGCGTGCCGCTGACACACGTGCCTTACAAGGGCACCCCGCCCGCCATGGTGGATGTCTCGTCAGGCGCCGTGACCTTCATGTTCGACCAGATGACGGCCGCCCTACCCTTACTGCAGAACGGCAAACTGAAACTGCTGGCCGTGACCACGCCCAGGCGCATCGCGCTGTCCCCCGATACGCCCACCATGGAAGAAGCCGGCGTGGCGGGCTTCCAGATGGCGTCGTGGCAGGCGGTGTACGCCCCCAAAGGCACGCCCAAGCCCATCGTCGACCGCCTGTCGAAAGAAATCGCCGCCATCCTGAAAGAACCCGACGTGCAGGAAAAACTGGGCAAGACCATGGGAATGGAACTGGTGGGCAGCACACCCGAACAACTGCGCGACCTGATGGCCAGCGAGATTCCCCGCTGGGCCGAAGTGGTGAAGAAGTCGGGCGCGAGCGTGGATTGAAGCGCGCAACCGAAGACGCCCACCTTTACAGGTACCGCTCCCGATACCCCACGGGCGACATTCCGCAGTATTTGCTGAAAATATCGCGGAACGCCTTGGTGTCGCTGTAGCCGACTTCGTACATGACCTCGGCCACGGTTTTCCGGGAGCTTTCCAGCTGTTTCTTCGCCGCCTCGACGCGTATGCGCTGCAGGTACTCGACGATGCTGTTGCCGGTAGCCTGGCGGAACCGCCGTTCCAGCGTGCGGCGCCCCAACGCGTAGCGTTCGGCCAGCGCCTCGACCGTCAGGCGCTCGGCATAGCGGGTTTCGATATGCTGCTGCACAGCCAGCACGGTGTCGTCGGCATGCGCCTTGTGGCCCACGAACACTGAAAACGGCAACTGGCTCTGGCGGCTCCAGTCCAGCTGGAAAAACTTGGCGCACCAGATGGCGGTATCTCGGTCGGTGTGCTTTTCTATCAGGTGCAGCACCAGGTGCGCGGCCGAGAATGCGCCGCCGCTGGTGTACAGTCCCTGCTCGGCCATGACGATGCGATCGCAAACCCATTGCACCGCCGGAAACCATTGGGCATACAGCGACTGCGCCGCCCAGTGCACCACCGCGCGGCGGCCGTCCAGCAGGCCCGCCGCCGCCGGCAACGCTGCGCCCAGGCACAGGCAGGCCAGCTCGCCCCCGTTCTTGTAATACTGCGCCACCCAGTCGACCAGTTCCTGGTTGTCGGCCACGGCGCCCGGCCCGGGAGCCAGCAGCGGCGGCACGATGCAGATGTCCACCGCCCCCGCGTCGGCCAGCGTGGCGTCGGCCCGCACCTGGATGCGGCCCTCGTCCAGCAGCACCTGCGGCGCGGCCGCCACCAGGCGCACGGCAAAGCGCGGCTCGCGCCCTTGCGCCCGCAGGTACTCGTTCGCCGCCATGAAACCATGGCGGGCAGTTTCCAGCGACGCAATATTGGCCCCGGCGGGCAACAGGAAGGCGACGTTTTTCATGGCGCCAGCATACTGCCGCATGGCTGTCGCAATCCACCCGCAAGATTGTCGCAATTCCCCATCTGCGGCGGCCCGTTTTCCCGATACAGTACTCATTCGGCCTCGCGGGCCTAACCAGAACCAGGAGCATTGCCATGCAAGAACAGTACGTCGACGGTTTCCTGCTTGCTATCCCGAAAGACAAGCTGGATACCTATCAGGCCATGGCCTCGACCGCAGGCGCCGTCTGGAAAGAACACGGCGCGCTCGATTACCGCGAATGCGTGGGCGACGAGCTGCACGCAGACCCGAATTGCGCGTCGTTCGCCCAGGCCGCCGGCGCGGGCGAAGACGAGGTCGTCGTCTTTGCCTGGATTCTGTACCCCAGCAAAGCCGACCGCGACCGCACCAACGCCGCCGTCATGGCCGACCCGCGCCTGGCCCATTGCGAAGAAGGCGTGTTCGACATGAAACGCATGGCCTGGGGCGGCTTTCGCACGCTGGTCGCGGCATAGCGCCGCGGTTAAAAAAAAAGGCCCGGCTGTCGATCCGGCGCCGCGCCAATCGTCGTACTCACACAAGCGGCCTGCCATCCCGGCGCCGCCCCCTCTGGAGCCCAACATGGCCACCGTGAAACCCATTCCCGCCGATATGCACGCCGTGACGCCGCACCTGATTTGCGACGGCGCCGCCCGCGCCATCGATTTCTACGTCCAGGCCTTCGACGCAATCGAACTGGCGCGCCTGCCCGGCCCCGAAGGCAAGATCATGCACGCCAGCGTGCGCATCGGCGACTCCACGCTGATGCTGGCCGATGCCTTTCCCAATTGTGGCCCGAACGACCCCACCGCCCTGAACGGCTCGCCGGTGATCCTGCACCTGTACGTCGAAGACGTCGACGCCACCATGGCCCGCGCCCAGGCAGCCGGCGCCACCATCACCATGCCGGCGCAAGATATGTTCTGGGGCGACCGCTACGGCCAGCTGACCGACCCGCTGGGGCACCGGTGGTCGGTGGCCACGCACCAGCACGACTACACGCCCGAGCAGATCCAGGAAAACATGCGCGCCGCGTTTCCTGACGGTTGCGGCCAATCGTAATCGCGACGGCCGCGGGGCCGCGCAGCGGCAGTCCCGCGGCCCTATGGCCAGCCTAGAACACCTTGCGGTAAACAATAAAGCCCGACTGCTCGGCCACTTGGTCGTACAGGCGGCGCGCCGTGGCATTGCCTTCCTGGGTCTGCCAGTACACTCGTCCGCAATGCGCGGCGCGCGCCTGCTCGTAGACGGCTTCGATCAGCGCCCGTCCCACGCCACGGCCGCGCGCGGCTGGCAGGGTGTACAGATCCTGCAGGTAGCAATTGGGGCCCAGCGCGGTGGTGCTGCGGTGAAACAGGTAATGCACCAGCCCCAGCAGCGAACCTTCCGCCTCGGCCACCAGGGCATGCATGGGTTCGTAGCCATCGAAGAAGCGCGCCCATGTCGTGCGCGTGATCTCGTCGGGCAGCGCGGTGACGCCGGTACGGCCGTAAAAGGCGTTGTAGCCGTCCCAGAGCGGCTTCCAGGCAGCGAAGTCGTCTTGACGCACAGGGCGGATGGATACAGCGGCAGGCATGTCCGGCCTCCGGGCAAAGTGGCGGATAAAGGGAATTCTACAAGCCGCCCGCTATCCACCCCAACTACCCACCCCACCACCCGCCGCACCACCTGCCGCACCACCCGCTCCCCCATCGCGCGGCATTGTGCGCAATCAAGCGCGCCGCGCGAGTCTTCTTGAACTGCCAGGCGCAAACGCCTAAGGTGTGTTAATTGCACACCCCGTGCGTCCTGCCGCGCAACCTGCCTTCACATGTCCCGCACCGACCGCCCCCAGACTTTCGGCGAAGAAATCGCCAACAGCGTCAGCCACGGCCTGGGCGCGCTGGGCGCCCTGCTGGCGGCGCCGCTACTGATCGTGGGCGCCACCCGCCAGGGCGACGCCGCCCTGATCGCCGGCACGGCGGTCTTTGCCGCCTCCATGTGCCTGCTGTATCTGGCCTCCGCGCTGTACCATGCCCTGCCGCGCGGCCGCGCCAAGCGGCTGTTCAACGTGCTCGATCACTCCGCCATCTATCTGCTCATCGCCGGCACCTACACGCCGTTCACCCTGGGGCCGCTGCGCGGCCCGTGGGGCTGGACCTTGCTGGCGCTGGTGTGGGGCCTGGCGGCGCTGGGCGTCACGCTGAAGGCCAGCCGGCGGCTCGACCGTCCGCTGCTGTCCACCGGCCTGTACCTGGCCATGGGCTGGCTGGTGGCCATCGCGGTCGACCCCGTGCTCGAACACGTGCCCGCCGGCGGGCTGTGGCTGCTGCTGGCCGGCGGCCTGGCCTACACGGCAGGGGTCGTGTTCTTCGTGCTCGATTCGCGCTGGCGCTACGCCCACTTTGTTTGGCACTTGTTCGTGCTGGCGGGCACGGCATGCCATTTTTTTGCCGCGCTCTGGTACGCCATGCCGGTGGCGGCGTAGCCCTGGCGCCGGTCCGGTTTCAACTACGGTCCGGCACGAACGGATACGCCTGCACCCGGCCGCCGCCAGCCACGATGGCGGTGGCCTCGGGCACGTCTTCCCACGCGCCGGGCAACTCCACCAAAGGCTCGGACAGCAGCATGTAGGCGTCGTCGTCCAGCGCCGCGATGCGCGGCTCGTCGGGATACAACTGCTTCAGGTGCCGCACGTCGGTGCTATGGAACAGCGAGCGCGAATTCGCCTCGCTAGAGTACCGCACCGCGATCAGGCGCTGCCCGTCCAGCGCGCACACCGTCATGTTCAGCGGATGCTCGATGCCATGCCGGTGCCCGACATCTTCCACTACGGCCACCATGCGCTGCAGGGCCGGCACGGGGTCGGACTCCAGGCCCAGGCTCAGCGCCAGCAGGAACATCACTTCTGAATCGGTAGAGCCCTCGAGCGACGCGAAGTACCGCGGCGCGATCTGCATCATCAGTTCGCGCCGCAGCAACGGATAGCCGCGGATCAGGCCGTTGTGCACGAACAGCCAGCGGCCATGACGAAACGGGTGGCAGTTGGTTTCCTGGGCTGGCGTGTCGGTGGCGGCGCGGATGTGCGCCACGAACAGCGGCGCCCGGATGGCGCGCGCCGCCTCGCGCAGGTTGCGGTCGTTCCAGGCCGGATGAATGCTGCGGTAGCGGTATGGAAGCTCGTCCGGATCGGCGCCATACCAGCCCAGCCCGAAGCCGTCGCCATTGGTGGTGGTGGCGCCCAGCCGCGAGTGCAGGCTCTGGTCGATAAGCGAGTGCCGAGCCTTGAAAATGACAGTCTCGAGTTGCAGGGGACTACCGGTATAAGCCATCCAACGGCACATGGAAACGCTCCTCGAATTCGGGTCGACAGGGTTTTATACGCTTTTTGATAAAAGCCGCCGCATTCTTACAACCCGTTGACATATAGACAGGCATTGCCGATCATGACAGCCAGCCGTTGCCAAGGCGGCAAGGCCGCCGCCTGGCGGCCAACCACAAGCACCATAAACACAATACCGCGCCTGCCCTCGGCAATGCGCGGCAACCGGAGAGGCTTGTCATGGAGACTACACCCCTTAATCCCGCGCGCCGCCGCCTGCTGGCGGGCAGCGCCGGCGCACTGACCGTGGCCGGGCTCGCCACCTCTGGCGTGGCGCGCGCCAGCGAACAGGCGGGCAGCAAGGCCGCCGCCGCTCCGGCGGCCTCCGCGGCCAAGCCGCTGCCGGCCTACGCCGCCTGGAAAGACCCCGACAGCGTCATCGTGCACAGCGCCAATACCATCGAAACCCGGCGCGGCGCTTTCGGCGACGGCGTCATCACGCCGGCGCGCGAACTGTACGTGCGTAACAACCTGCCGCCGCCCGATGCATCGATTCTCGACGACCGCGATGCGTGGGCGGTCGAGATCCAGGGCGTGAAGCAACCCCGCACGCTGACGCTGGGCGAACTCAAGACCCTGGGCGTGGAGACCATGGCCACCGTGCTGCAATGCTCCGGCAATGGCCGGGGGTTCTTCCCGCACCAGCCCAGCGGCACGAAATGGCAGGTCGGCGCGGCCGGCTGCGTCATGTGGACCGGCATCCCGGTGCGCACGCTGGTCGAATACCTGGGCGGCCTGGAAGGCGACCCTGCCTACATGACCGGCACCGGTGGCGAGAAGCTGCCCGACGGCCTGGACCCGAAAACCCTCATGGTCGAACGCTCGGTGCCGCGCGACACCATGCAGGACGCCATGCTGGCCTGGGAAATGAACAATGAGCCGCTGTCGCTGGCGCACGGCGGCCCGCTGAGGCTGATCGTTCCGGGCTATACGGGCGTGAACAACGTCAAGTACATCAAGCGCCTGGCGTTCACCACCGAGCAAAGCCCCGTGAAAATCCAGCAGACCAGCTACCGGCTGGCGCCGCTGGACGCCAAGCCCGGCCCCGAACACCCCTCTGCCTGGGCCATGACGCCGAAGTCGTGGGTAACCGCGCCCGGCGCCGACGGCGAGCCCGTCAAGGCCGGACGGCAACTGGTGCGCGGCGTGGCGTTTTGCGGCATCCATGCCGTCAAGCGCGTGGACGTATCGCTCGATGGCGGCAAGACTTGGAAACAGGCCACGCTGGTGGGCCCTGACCTGGGCAAATACGCCTGGCGCCAGTTTGCCCTGGCGGTCGAGCTGCCCGCCGGCGAACACGTGCTGGCCAGCCGGGTCGAAGACACCGAAGGCAACGTGCAAGTGGAAGAGCGCGTCGAGAACGTACGTGGCTACTTGAACGCCAGCTGGCGCGACCATGCCTTGAAGATCACCGTGTCATGACCATGGTGGCATCGATGCATCGTCATACGCTGTTGCGCCGCCGCGCCGGCGGCTTGCGCCTGGGCCTGGCCGCGCTGGCGGCAGGCCTGTGCGCGGCGGCCGCGCCCGCGGCGGCCGATCCGGCCAACGCCGAGGCCGGCCGCGCCCTTTTCACCAAGACGGCCGCGCCAGCCTGCGCCGTGTGCCACACCCTGGCCGATGCCGGCGCGGCCGGGGCCATCGGGCCGAATCTGGACGAACTCAAGCCCGATGCCCATCGGGTTGCACAGGCGGTGCGCAATGGCATCGGCGTGATGCCGGCATTTGAATCCCTCAGCGACGCCGAGGTGCAGATACTGGCCGAATACGTCTCCAGCGCCACCGGCGCCGCGCAATAGCGCCACTGAAATAGGCGCCCCAGGGCTGCCCCGGCCTTGGGCTCCACAGTGGCTGGCCCACAGCGGCTGCCCCATAGCGGCTACACAGTGGCTGCCCTATAGCGGCTACCCATAGCGGCTACCCACAGCGGCTGGCCCCACAGGTGTCTGGCTCCGCAGGTGCCAGACACCACAACGAGCATCACCGGCGCCGCGCGCCAGCCCTGATTTTTAATCGGCAGGCAGCATGTTCGGATTCCATGCCACTTCCCACAGGTGCCCGTCCGGGTCCTGGAAATACCCCGCGTAGCCGCCCCAGAACGTGTCCGCGGCGGGCTTGGTGATGGTAGCGCCCGCCGCGCGCGCTTGCTGCATGACGAAGTCGACTTCGTTCTTATCGGCCACATTGTGCGCCAGCGAGCATTCGGTGGCGCTGCGGGGCCCGGCCGGCAGGCCGCTGTCGTGCGCCAGGCTGGCGCGCGGCCACAGCGCCAGTTTCAAGCCGGGCTGCAAGTCGAAGAACGCCACGGCGCCATGCTCGAACTCGGTGCCGATGATGCCGGGCGTTGCCAGGCCCAGGCCATCGCGGTAGAACTCCACGGCGCGCGCCAGGTCGTCCACGCCAAGCGTGATCAGGGTAATGCGGGGCTTCATGTCGGGCTCCAGGCAGGCGGGTGACGGGCGGTTATTGAATCATCGCCCCGGGCCGGTAGTAACATCAACCCCGAATTTCATTTCTACCGGAGTCTCACCCTTGAAATACCGCAAACTCGGCCGCACCGATACCGAAGTCAGCCTGATCGGCCTGGGCACCATGACCTGGGGCGAACAGAATTCCGAAGCCGATGCCCATCGGCAGCTCGACTACGCGCTGTCGCGCGGGGTGAACCTGGTCGACACCGCGGAAATGTACCCAGTGCCGCCCAAGCCCGACACGCAAGGCCGCACCGAAACCTACATCGGCACCTGGCTGGCCAAGACCGGCCGCCGCCACGACATTGTGCTGGCCAGCAAGGCCGCCGGGCCGGTGCGCGATGCCAAGCGCCCCAGCCACATCCGCGACGGCAAGACGTTCCTTGACCGCAAAAACCTCACCGCCGCGCTGGACGCCAGCCTCAAGCGCCTGCAAACCGACTACCTGGACCTGTACCAGCTGCACTGGCCCGACCGCAGCACGGCCACCTTCGGCCGCGAGTACCCGTGGATCGACGACGACTACACCGTTCCCGTGCAGGAAACCCTGGAAGTGCTGCAAGACTTCGTGCGCGCCGGCAAGGTGCGGCACATCGGGGTCTCGAATGAAACCCCGTGGGGGGTGGCGCAGTTCCTCAAGCACGCTGACACGCTGGGTCTGCCGCGCATCGACACCATCCAGAACCCGTACAGCCTGCTCAACCGCACCTACGAAAGCGGCCTGTCCGAATTCAGCCACCGCGAACAGGTCAGCCTGCTGGCCTACTCGCCGCTCGCGATGGGCGTGCTGTCGGGCAAGTACCTGGACGGCGCCCGCCCCGAAGGCGCGCGCCTGACGTTGTTCACGCGCTTTACCCGCTACAGTAACGAACGCACCGAGGCCGCCACCCGGCAATACGTACAACTGGCGCGCGACCATGGGTTGTCGCCCACCCACCTTGCGCTGGCCTGGGTGAACCAGCAGCCTTCGGTGGCCAGCAACCTGATCGGCGCCACTACGCTCGACCAGTTGAAAGAAGACATCGACAGCGTCGATGTGAGCTTGCCGCCGGAACTGCTGGAGCAGATCGACAAAATCCACGCCGGCAACCCGAACCCGGCGCCATAGCGGCGGGCCGCGCGGGGTGCCGGGGACAGGTAGCCCTAGCCTCTAGCCCAGCAGCTGCTCGGCCAGGCCGTTGAAATCGTCGGCCACCGCATCCCAGTCTTGCTCGGGGTGCAGGTCGATGGCCTGACCCGGCCCGTGCTCGGTGGGCCGGCGCACGAAGGCTGTCTTGAGCCCGCACTGGCGCGCGGCCGCCAGGTCGCCATTGTGCGCCGCCACCATGCACACCTGCGATGGGCTCAGCCCCAGCACCTCGGCGGTGCGCAAATAGGCTTGCGGCATGGGTTTGTAGGCCTGCGCCACCTCGGCGCCCAGAATGGCATCCCAGGGCAGGCCCGCGCGCTTGGCCATGTCCAGCATCAGACGGATATTGCCGTTTGACAGCGGCGCGATGATGTAGCGGGTTTTCAGGCGGGCCAGCCCGGCCACCGAATCGGGCCAGGGGTCCAGGCGATGCCAGGCCAGGTTCAGCGCATCCAGCTCGGCGGCGGGCACGCCCGCCAGGTCGATACCGGCATCGCGCAGGGCGGCTTCCAGGTTTTCGCGGTGCAGGACATCCAGCCGCACAAAGGGCCGCTGCCCGCTGCGCACCGCCTGCATCGACGGGCCGTAATGGCTGCGCCACGCATCGGCGAAGGCCAACGGCTCGATCCTGCCCTGGCCGTGCCGGGCCAGGAATGGCTCGGCCTCGCGGGCCACGCCGGTGCGCCAGTCGACCACCGTGCCGAACACATCAAATACCAGTGCCTGCACCTCGTTCCACGCCATGACCGCCTCCGTTTGCGAACCGGCTAGGTCTTGAGCCGGTAACCCGTCTTGAAGATCCAGCGAACGCCCACCAGGCATGCCGCCAGGAACGCCAGTGTCATGCCCAGGCTGATGGCCACACTGACATCCGATACGCCATAGAAGCTCCAGCGAAAACCGCTGACCAGATACACCACCGGATTGAACAGGGTGACGCCCTGCCAGAACGGCGGCAGCATCTTGATGGAATAAAAAGTGCCGCCCAGGAAGGTCAGCGGCGTGATGATCATCAGGGGGATGATCTGCAGCTTCTCGAAGCCGTCGGCCCACACACCGATAATGAACCCGAACAGGCTGAACGTGACCGAGGTGAGCACCAGGAAACCGATCATCCAGAACGGATGCGCGATCTGGAAGTCGACGAACAGGCGCGCGGTGGCCAGCGTGATGAGCCCCAGAATGATGGATTTGCTGGCCGCGGCGCCCACGTAGCCGGTGACGATCTCGATGTACGAGATCGGCGCCGAATGGATTTCGTAGATGGTGCCCGAAAAGCGCGGCATGTAGATGCCGAATGAAGCATTGGCCACGCTCTGCGTCAGCAGCGACAGCATGATCATGCCGGGCACGATGAACGCCCCGTAGCTGACGCCTTCGATCTCGACCATGTGCGACCCGATGGCCGAGCCGAACACCACGAAGTACAGCGCCGTGGACACCACCGGCGAGGCCACGCTCTGCATCAGCGTGCGCCAGGCACGGGCCATTTCAAACAGGTAGATGGCGCGGATGGCATAGAAATTCATGATTGGGCACTCACCAGGCTGACGAAGATTTCCTCCAGCGAGCTCTCGGAGGAACTGAGGTCGGTGAATTCGATACCCGCCTCGTCCAGTTGGCGCAGCAGGCGCGCGACCTCGCCCCCGCCCTGTTCGTTGTCGTACGAATACACCAGCCGGTGGCCATCGTCGGCCAGCTCCAGGCCGTACCCGCCCAGCGCCGCCGGCACGGCCGGCAGGGCCGTTTTCAAGGTAAGCGCGAGCTGGCGCTTGCCCAGTTTTTTCATCAGGGCGTGCTTTTCTTCCACCAGGATGATCTCGCCCTTGCGGATCACGCCGATGCGGTCGGCCATTTCCTGGGCTTCTTCAATGTAGTGGGTGGTAAGAATGATGGTGACGCCGCTTTCGCGCAGGCGCCGCACCATGTCCCACATGCCGCGGCGCAGTTCGACGTCGACGCCGGCCGTGGGTTCGTCCAGGAACAGGATCTGCGGCTCGTGCGACAGCGCCTTGGCGATCATCACGCGGCGCTTCATGCCGCCCGACAGAGCCATAATGCGCGAATCTTTCTTGTCCCATAGCGACAGGTCGCGCAGCACCTTTTCCACGTACGCCGGATCGGCCGGCTTGCCGAACAGCCCGCGGCTGAAGGTAACCGTGTTCCAGACGCTTTCGAAGGCGTCGGTGGAGATTTCCTGCGGCACCAGGCCGATACGCGAGCGCGCCTTCCGGTAATCGGCCACGATGTCGTAGCCATCGGCCAGCACCCGGCCCTGGCCGGGGTTGACGATGCCACAGATGATGCTGATCAGGGTGGTCTTGCCGGCCCCGTTGGGGCCCAGCAGCGCGAATATCTCGCCGCGCTGAATGTCGAGATTGATGTTCTTCAAGGCCTGATGTCCGGACGCGTACGTCTTGGACAGGCCTTGTACGGAAATGACGGGCTGCACGCGGACCTCGGTTTGGCGGTTTAAGCCATTGATTCTACTTGGTCAGCTCGCGGGTATCGTTCCGCTGGGACTACAACATTGTTCCACCCGGCCACCGCCCGGCGCCCCGCTGCCCCGCCCTCCCAGCGCTATCCAGGTGCGTGCGATGGCGTCCTGGAAGCGCTCGCCCCCTCCAGGTGTCTGACTCCCGGAGGGTGTCAGACACCGTTCGCTTGAGACGCAGACTGCCCGCTTCGGGGTCAGGCACCTGCGGCGCTTGAGACGCAAACTGCCCGCTTCGGGGTCAGGCACCTGCGGAGCCTGACCCCTGCAAGAACAACGCCGGCACGAACAGCAGCTGCACGAACGACAGCTGCAAGAACAACAGCGGCAAGAACGACATCAACAAGGGCGCCACCTGCGAAGGTGTCCCGCAAGCGCTCGCCCCGTCCAGGTGTCTGACTCCCGGAGGGTGTCAGACACCGTCCGCTTGAGACACAGACTGCCCGCTTCGGGGTCAGGCACCTGCGGAGCCTGACCCCTGCAAGAACCACGCCGGCACGAACAGCAGCTGCAAGAACAGCAGCGGCAAGAACGACAGCGGCAAGAACGACAGCGGCAAATACAACAGCGGCAAGAACGACATCAACAAGGGCGCCACCTGCGAAGGTGTCCCGCAAGCGCTCGCCCCGTCCAGGTGTCTGACTCCCGGAGGGTGTCAGACACCGTCCGCTTGAGACACAGACTGCACACTTCGGGGTCAGGCACCTGCGGCGCTTGACCCCTGCAAGAACAACGCCGGCACGAACAGCACTTGCAGGTACAACATCGGCACGGAAGACTCCCGCAAGCGCGGCGCCGGCAAGGGCGTCGCCCGTAATGGCGCCTAGAAGCTGTCGCCGCCGTCCGGGGTGTCGCGCGGCACCAGCCAGGCCGTCAGGGCACTGGCAAATGCGGCGATCAGCCACAGCACGAAGAACGACACCGTGTAGAAACCCAGGCGGCTGGGCTGCCAGCGGCCCAGCACCAGCACGTCCAGCGGATCGATCAGGGCGAAGATCAGCGCGCTGCCCACGCCAGCCGCCAGAAACGACGGCCACAGTACTCCCATCAGCAGGCGCCAGTGCATAGACGGCTCCATCAGGGCCGCGCGGCGGTTTGGCCCGCTGCACCGGCGGCCGGGGCGGCGTTTACCACAGCGGGCGCGGCGGCGGGCGCGCGTTCAACCACGAGGCCGCGCTTGACCGCGCCATCGGCGATGGGCTGGTCGGCAAAGCGCGTGACGGCCAGGTAGATGGTGATGATGCAGCCCATCATGGCCAGCAGCGGGCCTGCCATCAGGAACCACGGCCACGGTTCGCGATACCAGGGATCGGACGTTGCGGATTTCGTCATGGGTGGGCTCCAAAGCGGGGGTCAGTCGGGCACATAAAAACTCGAGGCCTCGTCACGAGCCAGCGCCTGGCCATCGCGTCCTTGGGCGCGGGCCTGCACGGTGATGGGGTGCGAGCCCGGCCCGGCAGCGCCGGCCGGCGCCCGGATGACGACCGGCACCAGCTTGTTGGCGTAGGGCTCCAGCGCGATGGCCTGATCATCCTGGCGCTCGATGCGCAGGTTCAGCCCTGGCAGACCGGTGGCCTGCAGCTGCAGCACCATGGGAGATTCGGAGGTGTTGATGAGCTGCAGGCGGTAGACGTTCTCGATCATGCCGCCCGGCGCCTCGCGGGCCAGTACGCCGCGGTCGCGAATCACGTCGAGCCGCAGCGGGTTGCGCAGCGCCAGCGTGGCCACGAAGGCCGCCGCCAGCGCCAGGATGACGCCACCATACACCAGCACCCGCGGGCGCAGCAGCCGCGCCCGCGCCTGGGGCGCCGTCCAGCCCTGCTCGACCGCGCGCTGCGACGCATAGCGGATGAGGCCGGTGGGATACTGCATTTTGTCCATGACCTGGTCGCAGGCATCGATACAGGCGCCGCAGCCAATGCACATGTATTGCAGCCCGTCGCGGATGTCGATACCCGTGGGGCACACCTGCACGCACAGGCTGCAATCGACGCAGTCGCCCATTCCAGCGGCCTTGTGGTCGATTTTGCGCGAACGCCCGCCGCGCGGGTCGCCACGCCCCTTGTCGTAAGTGACCACGAAGGTGTCCGGGTCTACCATCACGCTCTGGAAGCGCGCGTACGGGCACATGTACTTGCACACCGACTCGCGCATGAACCCGGCGTTGCCCCAGGTGGCGAACCCGTAGAACAGCATCCAGAACCACTGCCACGGCCCCAGCTGCAAGGCCAGCAAGTCATGGCCCAGGCCGCGGATGGGCGCGAAATAGCCGATGAAGGTGTAGCCGGTCCAGCCAGCCACGATGATCCACAGCGCGTGCTTGGCCGCTTTCAGGCGTAGTTTGCGCAGCGTCCAGGGCGATTCGTCGAGGCGGATGCGCGCCAGGCGGTCGCCTTCGACCTTGCGCTCGATCCACATGAAGATCTCGGTGTAGACGGTCTGCGGACAGGCGTAGCCGCAGAACAACCGCCCGGCCACCGCGGTAAACAGGAACAGCGCCAGGGCCGAAATTACCAGCAGCACGGCCAGGTACACGACGTCTTGCGGCCACAGCACCAGCCCGAACAGATAGAACTTGCGCGCCCCCAGGTCGAACAGCACGGCCTGCCGGCCGTTCCATTGCAGCCATGGCAGGCCATAGAACACCAGCTGGGTCAGGAAAACGAACACCACACGCCAGCTCGCGAAGACGCCATTGACCGAACGCGGGTAGATCTTGCCGCGCACGTCGGCCAGGGTCTGTTCCAGGGTTTCGGTGGCCGCGCCCGGCCGCGCGGGGCCGGGGTGCGGGCGCCACCCGGGCGCCGCGTCCGCCGCGCCGCTCGGGCCGGCGGCCACCGGCCCTCGTTGCCCGGGTATGTCAGGCTGCTCCATTACTGCTCATCCTCATTGCGGCGCTCCGGCGCCAGCCTGCGTCGAGTTTGACAACCCCCAGACCCAGGCCGTCAGAATCCGGATCTGCTCCGGCGTCAGCACCGCGTCGTGCGCGGGCATGCGGTTGTCGCGCCCTTCCAGGATGGTCTGCACGATGGTGGCCTCGGAGCTGCCGTACAGCCAGGTGCCGTCGGTCAGGTTGGGCGCGCCCAGCGCCTGGTTGCCCTTGCCGTCCACGCCGTGGCAGGCCACACAGTAGGTCTCGAAGGTGCGCTGGCCGCGCAAGACCTTCAGAGGATCTGCCGCCAGCTTCGACAGCGAACGCACATAGTGCGCCGTATCGCTCGCGGCGGCCGGGTCGATGCTGCCTTTCCAGGGCGGCATGATGCCGTGCCGGCCGTGTGTGATGGTCTGTTCGATGGTTTCGGGCGAACCGCCGTAGAGCCAGTCGCCATCGGTCAGGTTGGGAAAGCTGCGGCCGCCACGGGCGTCGGAGCCATGGCACTGCGCGCAGGTGTTCAGGAACAGGCGCTCGCCGATCTGGCGCGCGGCCGCGTCGGCGGCGATTTCGGGCACCGACATGGCGGCGTAGCGCGCGTATACCGGCTTGACCTGCTCGGCCTGCTGAGCCTGGTGGCGCTGCACTTCGTCGGCAGTGGTGTAGCCCAGCACGCCCTTGAACATGCCCAGGCCCGGCATCAGCACCAGGTAGCCCAGCGCGAACAGGCACAGCAGCAGGTACATCCAGGTCCACCAGCGCGGCACCGGATTGTTCAGTTCGGTAAGGTCTTCATCCCATACGTGGCCGGTGTCGTCGACCGGGCCGGCGGACGGCTGGTTGCCCAGCCAGCGCCGCTGCGTGTACAGCAGCCACAGACACCAGGCGATGCCGCCCAGGGCGATGAAGGCGATGAAGTAGCCGAAGAAAGAATAGCTGAAATCGCTCATGGCCGCGTTGCTCCTTGTGCGATTCCGTCTTCGTCGGGCAGCGCGAACGGCAACAGGGCCGATTCAAGGTTGGCGCGCTGGCGGCCGCGCGAATACGCCCACCAGACAATGCCCAGAAAAGTAGCCAGCGAAATGGCTGTCATGATTCCCGTGAATATCAACATGTTCAGTTTCCTTGTGCCGCCGCCGCGCCCTGCCCGGCCGCCTGGCGGGCCTGCTCGGCCTCGGCCTGGCGCGCCTTGCGCAGACCTACGCCCAGGCCCTGCAAGTAGGCCACCAGCGCGTCTTCTTCGGTCTTGCCAGCGATTTCCTGCGGCGCCGCCTGGATCTGCGCGTCGGCGTAAGGCACGCCCAGCTTGCGCAGCGCGCGCATGCGTTCCTGCACGTTCTGGCCGTCGAGCAGCGCATGCTGCAGCCAGGGGTAGGAAGGCATGTTCGACTCGGGCACCACCAGGCGCGGGTCGCGCAGGTGGATGCGATGCCACTCGTCGGAATAGCGTTCGCCCACGCGGGCCAGGTCGGGACCGGTACGCTTGGAACCCCACAGGAAGGGGTGGTCGTACACCGACTCGGTGGCTTCGGAATACAAGCCGTAGCGCTGCACCTCGGCCTGCAGCATGCGCACCTGCTGCGAATGACAGCCCACGCAGCCTTCGCGGATGTACACGTCGCGGCCCATCAGGCGCAGCGCGCTGTAGGGCTCGATGCCAGGCGCGGCCTGGGTGGTGGAATGCTGGAAGAACAAGGGGATGATCTGGACCAGCCCCGCGAACGACACCACCAGGATGCTGGCGATGATCATCAGGCCGATGTTCTTTTCAAGGGTCTGATGCGAGAAAAAACCGTGTTGCTTGTTGGCCATGAAAACCTCGTCAGACAGTAGCGGGCGTGGCGATGGCGGCGCGCGGCTGCGGCTCGCCGGACGGAATCGCCGGGTTGACGGCGCGTTGACCGCGCAGCGTCATCCAGACGTTCCAGGCCATGATGAACACGCCCGCCAGGTACATGGCGCCCCCCGTGAACCGGATCACGTAGTACGGCAGGCGCGTCTTGAGTTCTTCGACGAAGCTGTAGACCAGCGTGCCGTCGGTTGCCGTGTCGCGCCACATCAGGCCCTGCTGGACGCCGGCGATCCACATCGAGGCGATGTACAACACCACGCCGATGGTGGCCACCCAGAAATGCAGCTCGACGGCCCGCATGCTGTGCATGGCCGTGCGGCCGTACAACCGCGGGATCAGGTAGTACAGCGAACCGAAGGTGATCATTGCCACCCAACCCAGCGCGCCGGAATGCACGTGGCCGATCGTCCAGTCGGTGTAGTGCGACAGGGCGTTGACCGTGCGGATCGACATCATCGAGCCTTCGAAGGTGGACATGCCGTAGAACGACAGCGCGGTCACCATGAATTTCAGAATAGGGTCGGTGCGCAGGCGGTGCCAGGCGCCCTGCAGGGTCATGATGCCGTTGATCATGCCGCCCCACGACGGCGCCAACAGGATCAGCGAGAAGGTCATGCCCAGCGACTGTGTCCAGTCGGGCAGCGAGGTGTACAGCAGGTGGTGCGGCCCGGCCCACATGTAGGTAAAGGCCAGCGCCCAGAAGTGCACGATGGACAGGCGGTACGAGTAAATGGGCCGGCCCGCCTGCTTGGGCACGAAGTAATACATCATGCCCAGGAAGCTGGTGGTCAGGAAGAAGCCCACGGCGTTGTGGCCGTACCACCATTGCACCATGGCGTCCTGTACACCGGCGTAGGCCGAGTACGACTTCCACAGCGACACCGGCATCTCAATGTTGTTAAAGATATGCAGGATGGCGATGGTGAGGATGTACGAGCCGAAGAACCAGTTGGCCACGTAAATGTGCCGCACCCGGCGCTTGACGATAGTGCCGAAGAACACCACGGCATAGGCCACCCACACCAGCGTGATGAGGATGTCGATGGGCCATTCGAGCTCGGCGTACTCTTTGCTGCTGGTGTAGCCCAGCGGCAGCGTGATGGCGGCCGCCACAATGACCGCCTGCCAGCCCCAGAAGGTGAACGCCGCCAGCTTGTCGCTGAACAGGCGCGCCTGACAGGTGCGCTGCACCACATAGTAAGACGTGGCGAACAGGCCGCTGCCGCCGAAGGCGAAGATCACGGCATTGGTGTGCAACGGCCTTAGGCGGCCGTAGCTGAGCCATGGAATATCGAAGTTGAGCTGCGGCCAGATGAGTTGCGCGGCGATCAGTACGCCGACCGCCATGCCCACAATGCCCCAGACGACCGTCATGACAGCAAACTGCCTGACGACCTTGTAATTAAATGTTGCTTGTCGATCGGCAGTTGTACTGCTATCAATCATGGTCTGTCCCCCAGTTGATACGGAGATAGGATGATCGACCGAGCAGCATTAGTCCGTCTTGATTTTGATCAAGACTAGGACAAGTCTTAGGTATCGGGCTCCTGAAAAATGGAACTTCCGGCGTCGTCGGGGTCGTCGAACTGGCCATTGAACACCGCCCAACCCAGCGCCAACCCGATAACCAGCACGAACAGCAGCGATAGCGGCAACAGCAGGTACAGGATGTTCATGGCGCCACCGAGGCCCCGTTGACGACGACCAGGGCTGGAGGGGCCAGCGCCCGGTAGCGGCGGTACAGGTGCCAGGCATTAGCCGCCACCGCCAGCGACGACAACAGCATGGTGATGGCCGCCAGCCACGGCGCCACCCAGCCGGCCAGGGCCAGCGGCACCATGAGCAGGTGCCAGGCCAGCGAGCCATACAGGCTCAGGCGCGCCGTCTTGCGCGTGGCGGCCAGCAGATCGTGGAACCGCGGGGCATCCAGGCCCGGCGCGGCGGCGTGCGCGGCAGCCAGGGCGGTGGGCACCGCCATGGCCATGGCGCAGGGGCAACTGATGACCAGAAGCGCCACCATGACCGGTACGGCGTGGCCCGGGGCCAGCCAGGCCCAGACCGCGCCGGCAGCCAGCGCCAAGCCCACCTGGGCCGCCGCGAAACGGGTGGCCACGCGGTCGGCGGCCGCACCGAGCGCGCGGCGGCGGATTTCCAGGCGCGCATGTCGCCGGGCGGCGGCCGGCCCGGCCTGCGGCGCGACCGACTGGCGCGCGCACAGCGCCAGGTAACGCGCGGTGAGCAGGAAGGCCACGAACATGGTGACCGAATCGAAATAGACTTCGCCCTGGCGCGTCCAGGTGGCGTGGACGCTGGGCAGGAAGGCCGCGACTATACCCAGCGCCACGGGCACGTCCATGCCGCCCCGGCCGCGCCGCAGGCTGCGCGCCGCGCCTTGCCAGACGGGCCAGGCCGAATACAGCACTACCGGCACGGTCAGGACCAGGCTGGCCCAGTTCATGAGCACGATGGCCCAGTCGAGCGTGGCCAGGGCATCGGCCGGGATGCCGTCGTGGCGCACGTAGCCCGGCCAGGCGAACATCATTACCTGCATCATGGCCAGCCAGGCCCAGCCCAGGCGCAACAAGGCGTGCCGCCGCGCCTGCCGGGCAGCGAGCGGCAAGGAAGCAGGCACCGAGAAAATAGAGGAGGGCATGCGGCCGATCGTAGCCAGGGGCCGCCGCAGCAGATTTGATAAAAATCAAACCAATAGCAAACCGGACCGTTTAACGGACTACGGCGTCGCCTTGGCTTTTTGCCCGCCGCCGCAGCGCGCAACATGGCAGGTTCATGAGTTTTATCAAACAAGCGGCCGGGCACCTATATTAGGATTTTCTAAATTAGATTTTCCTTATATAGACGGCTCCCCGCCCTGCCCCCGACCATATGGCCCCGCCCCGGAAAGATCAACTATTCATGCAGCAAGGCGCGGCCAAAGCGGCTGCCATGCTGCGCGCGGTCGGCAACCCGAACCGGCTGCTGATTCTGTGCCTGCTGATCGAGCACCAGGAACTCACCGTCGGAACGCTGCGGGAATACGTCGGACTGAGCCAGTCGGCCCTGTCCCAGCACCTGGCCAGAATGCGCGACGAGGGCCTGGTGGCTTTCCGGCGTGAATCGCAGGCCCTGCACTACCGCATTGCCAACCCCGACGTCGCCAGACTCATCGCCACCCTGAAGTCCATTTACTGCCCCTGACCCTTGCAGCCATCACACTCATGACACTGCTTTCTCTGTCGCCGCAGGCGGCGCACAGCCTGGTTGCCCAGGGCGCCCTGCTCATCGATATCCGCAGCGCCGCCGAATACGCCGGCGAACGCATTGAACAGGCCCGGCACATACCGCTGGACCAGCTGGCCGGCGTCCGCCTCGATGCGAGCGGCGCCGCCGTGATCTTTCACTGCCGCTCAGGCCACCGTACCCAGGCAAACGCCGCCGCCCTTGTCGCATGCGTGGGCGGCGAGGCCTACGTGCTGGACGGCGGGCTGGCTGCCTGGAAAAAAGCCGGGCTGCCCACCCTGCGCACCGCCGGCCCACGCCTGGACGTGCAGCGCCAGACAATGATCGCAGCCGGCTCGCTGGTATTACTGGGCGCCCTGCTGGGCGCCGCCGTGTCACCCTGGTTCTATCTCGTGCCGGGCGTCGTCGGCACGGGCCTGGTGCTGGCCGGTCTGTCGGGTTTCTGCGGTCTGGCCCGGCTACTGATGAAAATGCCCTGGAACCGGCCCGCCCCCTGAGCACGCAGGTTTCCCACGATTTCGCTCACCATAGGAGAAAACCATGAAATTCAACGTAGGAGGCCTGGACCGCGCGCTGCGGATCGTCATTGGCCTGGCGCTCATGGCGCTGGCGGCCACCGGCGTGGTCGGCTGGTGGGGCTGGCTGGGCGCATTGCCGCTGCTTACGGGCCTGTTCCGCTTCTGCCCGGCCTATTCGCTGCTGGGGCTAAACAGTTGCCCGCTGCGCGCCAAAGGCAGGTCCTGACCCGCCTGGCAAAAAAAAAGTGGGGTGCCCACAGGCACCCCGAACCACCCTACAGCAACAACCCTTTACTCATTCATATAGTTGGGCGCGGCCGGCCAGCGGCCGTGCCCGCACCCATCAGGCGGCGCACGCCTGCGCTTTTTCGCCTTGCTCGAACTGCGCCTCTTCGGTCGAGCCGGTCAACGCCGTGGTGGACGACTGTCCGCCTTCGATGGTCTGGGTGACCGCATCGAAATAACCCGTGCCGACTTCGCGCTGGTGCTTGACCGCGGTGAAGCCCAGTTCGGCCGCCGCGAATTCCTTCTGCTGCAGTTCGACGAACGCGCTCATCTGGCGGCGCGCGTAGCCGTGCGCCAGTTCGAACATGCCGTAGTTCAGCGCGTGGAAGCCTGCCAGCGTGATGAACTGGAACTTGTAGCCCATGGCGCCCAGCTCGCGCTGGAACTTGGCCACCGTGGCGTCGTCCAGGTTCTTCTTCCAGTTGAACGACGGCGAGCAGTTATAGGCCAGCAGCTTGCCGGGAAACTGGCGATGAATGGCTTCGGCGAACTTGCGCGCGTATTCCAGGTTGGGCGTCGAGGTTTCGCACCAGATCAGGTCGGCATAAGGCGCGTAGGCCAGACCGCGCGAGATGGCCTGGTCGATGCCGGCCCGGGTGCGGAAGAAGCCCTCGACCGTGCGCTCGCCCGTGATGAAGGGGCGGTCGTTGGCGTCGACGTCGCTGGTGACCAGGTCGGCCGCGTCGGCGTCGGTGCGCGCCAGCAGCACGGTGGGCGTACCCATGACGTCGGCCGCCAGGCGCGCCGACACCAGCTTAGACACGGCTTCCCGGGTGGGCACCAGCACTTTGCCGCCCATGTGGCCGCACTTCTTCACAGACGCCAGCTGGTCTTCGAAATGCACGCCGGCCGCGCCCGCCTCGATCATGGCTTTCATGAGCTCGAAGGCGTTGAGCACGCCGCCGAAGCCGGCCTCGGCATCGGCCACGATGGGCGCGTAGTAATCGATGTAGCCTTCGTCGCCCGGATTCTTGCCTTCCATCCATTGGATCTGGTCGCAGCGCGACAGGGCGTTGTTGATGCGGCGGACCACCTGCGGCACCGAATTGGCCGGGTACAGCGACTGGTCGGGGTACATTTCGCCCGCCAGGTTGGCGTCGCCCGCCACCTGCCAGCCCGACAGGTAGATGGCCTTCAGGCCGGCCTTGACCTGCTGCATGGCCTGGTTGCCGGTCAGCGCACCCAGCGAATTGACGAAGGGTTCGCTGTGCATCAGTTCCCACAGACGAGTGGCGCCGCGGCGCGCCAGGGTGTGCTCGACGGCGACCGAACCGCGCAGGCGGATCACGTCTTCGGCGCTGTAGGCGCGCTTGATGCCCTGCCACCGGGTGTTTTCAGCCCAGTCTTTCTGCAGATTGCGGATTTCGGTTTCGCGATTGCTCATGAAGTGCTCCTGTAAGTGAGGAAAAGACGGTGATCCGGTTGCTGGCGCGAGGGGCGCCGCGTTGGATAAAAGTCTATGCCTGTGTTGCGGAGCAATGAGGCCACTTCTCTTATATAAGACTAAAAAATTTCTTCTTTAATTTCATATATTTATGAAATTCATTTTGTATTGTGGAATGAAATTTCCATTTATGAAATGGGCGGACATTGCTGTGCAGCACCCGCTTTCATATGGCGACCACTGGCTTTCACCATGTGGAATTATGGGCCCGGCTCAAGCCCTACAATGCAAGGCTTGAATCCTGCCTGTCATGTGTGCGCCATGTCTTTGTCGAATGCCCCGCTGGGCCAGAACGTTGCCTATCCCGCCCATTACGACCCCAGCCTGCTGTTTCCCATTGCCCGTGCCCAGAACCGCGCCAGCCTGAACCTGTCCGGCCCCCTGCCTTTCGTGGGCGTGGATATCTGGAACGCCTATGAGCTGTCCTGGCTCGACCGCAAGGGCAAGCCCCAGGTTGCCATGGCGCGCTTCACGGTGCGGGCCGACAGCCCCAACATCATCGAATCGAAGTCGTTCAAGCTGTACTTGAATTCGTACAACCAGACGCGCCTGGACAACGCAGAGGTACTGGGCGAACGGCTGGCTAACGACTTGTCGGCGGCGGCCGGCGCGCCGGTA
Organism: Bordetella petrii; assembly: GCF_000067205.1. Taxonomy (NCBI): domain Bacteria; kingdom Pseudomonadati; phylum Pseudomonadota; class Betaproteobacteria; order Burkholderiales; family Alcaligenaceae; genus Bordetella; species Bordetella petrii. The sequence goes on from NC_010170.1 coordinate 3,410,586, forward strand.
GAGGTAGACCTGATTCTGCCCGCGCGCTTCGGCACACTGGCCATGGCTGAACTGGACGGCATCGATCTCGATAGCCTGGACATTGCCATCGACACCTACTTGCCGGATGCCGGGCTGCTGCGCTGCGCGGCGGGCGAACCGGTAGCCGAAACACTGGCCTCGCGCCTGCTGAAGTCGAATTGCCCGGTTACCGGTCAACCTGACTGGGCCAGCGTGCAGATCAGCTATCGCGGCCGGCCGCTGGACCGCGCCGCGCTGCTGCGCTACCTGGTGTCGTTCCGCGACCATGCGGAATTCCACGAGCACTGCGTGGAGCGCATCTACACCGACATCATGGCGGCCTGCCGGCCCGAGCAACTGACTGTCTATGCCCGCTACACGCGGCGCGGCGGCCTGGACATCAACCCCTGGCGCAGCAACTTCGAGGCAGCACCGCCCGCCGACGTGCGCACGGCCAGACAATAGGGCCGTGCGCGCGGCGGCCCGCGCCGCTACGGATTGAAGGGCTGCGGCCGCGGGGTGGCGTCCGAGGAAGGCGGCAACGCGGGCAGCTTGATGACGGGCTGTTCGCCGGTAAGGGTCTTCAGGAATGCCACGATCTGGCCGTTTTCTTCGGGCAAAAAGGTGCGCCCGAGCTGCAGCCGGCCCATGACGTCGACGGCCTCGGCCAGGGTGGCGGCCTCGCCATCGTGGAAGTACGGATAAGTCAGCGCCACGTTGCGCAGCGTGGGCACCTTGAACATGAAACGGTCGGCGTCCTGGCCCGTGACGGCCGCGCGGCCTTCGGCCGGGTTGGCCGTCTGGTAAGGCGTGACCAGCCCCATTTTCTGGAACGAGTTGCCGCCGGCCGCGGGGCCATTGTGACAGGCCACGCAGCCGCTGCTCTTGAACAGGTTGTATCCGGCCAATTCTTGCACGGTAAGAGCCTTGGCGTCGCCACGCAGCCATTGGTCGAAACGCGCGTTGGGCGTGACCAGGGTTTCTTCGAAGGCGGCCAGCGCTTGCGTGACTTCGTCGATGGTGATGGCATCGGTGCCGAAGGCCTGTTTGAATTCAGCCCGGTAGCCAGGAATGGAGCTCAGCACCTGGATGGCCAGTTCGTGCGACGATGCCATTTCGGCAGGGTTGGCGATGGGGCCGCCGGCCTGCTCGCGCAGGTCTTTGGCGCGGCCGTCCCAGAATTGCGCGATGTTCAGGCTGGAATTGAGCACTGTGGGTGAATTGATGCCGCCCTGCTGCCAGTTGTGTCCGATGGATGCCTTGAGGTTGTCGGCCCCCCCCATGCTGAGGTTGTGGCACGAGTTGCACGAGATGGCGCCAGACTTCGACAGGCGCGGATCGAAAAACAGCTTCTTGCCCAACTCGACCTTGGCGGGCTCGGTAATGACGGCCGGCTCGATAGGCTGGATGGGCTCCTGCTGCTGCGCCGGCGCCGGTTGCGCCCACAATCCAGCCATGATCGCGGTAACCCAAAGAATTTGCTGCTTGCTCATGTTGCTTTCCTGACGTATGACCACTTGGTCTTCATGGTTATTACAACGTAGCGGCGCTCCGCGAGCGTTGCTCGGCATCAAACGGTCGAGCGGTGGGAATGAACTACAGGGCAACGGCGCGGGGGGCGTCCCGCGCCGGGCGTCATTTGTGCGTACCGTACTGTGCGGCGGCTGAGGCCGGCGCCAGGCGCGCCTGCACGGCAATCCATTGCGCCAGCAGCGCGGCCACGGCGAACGCCACGCCGGCGCCCACCCACGGCCCCTGGCTGATGCCGGCGTCAAGCAACAGGCCGAAGGCCAGCGGCCCCAGGGCCGAGCCGACGTCCATGCCGGAATACACCAGGCCGTACACCGAGCCGATAGTGCCCTTGGGCGTGACGCGCCGGATCAGCATGTCGCGCGACGGAGCCGCCACGCCGGAGCAGAACCCGGCCAGCCCCACCACCGCGGCCGCCAGGCCTGCGGGCACGAGGCCCAGCGCCAGCACCACCAGCGTCAGGCCAGCCAGGATCAGGGCGACGGTGACCGTGCGTTCGGTGCGGGGGTTGGCCGACACCAGGAAGCCGCCCGCCGCCATGCCCACGGCCGAAGCCACCATGTAGCCCGACAGCGCCGAGCTGGCGGCCACCTTGGACAGGTCATAGAGCTGGCCGAGCAGCGGAATGGTGTAGTTCTGCACGGACGACAGCGCGATGGACGTGCAGGCAAAGAAGAGGAAAGCGCCCCACAGGGCCGGTTTGGCCAGCAGCGCCGACAACGTGGCCAGCACGCCGTCCTGGGCGGGCGCGGCAACGGGAGCGGGAGCGCCGCCCGCCACGGGTTCGGGAAGATGCGCGGCGCCGCCAATCAGGTGGCGGCCCAGGATGGTCAGCAACAGCACCAGCGCCACCAGGCCGGCCGCGCTGAAGGCGGCCACGCGCCAGTCGGACAGCAAGGTAATGGACGTGATGAATACCGGCGTCAAGGCCCAGCCCAGGTTGCCTGTCAGGCCATGGGTGCTGAACGCATGCCCCAGGCGCGGGGCGCTGACGCGGTTGTTCATGATGGAATAGTCGGCCGGATGGAACACGGAATTGCCTACGCCGCCCACCACGGCCGCCAGCATCAGCATGGCGTAGCCGTTGGCCGACCCGATCAGTATGCCCGAGAGCACGAAGCTGGACAGGCCGAACCATAGCACCGGACGCGCGCCGATGCGGTCCACCACGAAGCCGGACGAAGCCTGGCCCACGCCGGACACCACATAGAAGGTGGACACCAGCAGGCCCAGCCGCGCGAAATCGAGATCGAACGCCGTGCCCAGCGATACATACAGCGACGGCAACACCAGCTGGAAGAAGTGCGACGAGGCGTGGGCAATGCCGATCAGCAGGATGGTGAGCCAGTCGCGGCGGCGCAAGTCGGGGGAATCCAGCGTGGCGGTATCTGCGGCAGAAGACATGTCAGCGACGGCCGGTGGGGCCGCGGAAAGCGCGGGCGCGGCAGGCCCGCGTGGGTATGCAGGGTTCGGACGTGCGGGCCTATTGAGATTTCTCGCGGATGGCGGGCCAGGCTCGCCGCAGGTAATAAAACATGGACCAGACCGTGAGCACGGCCGCGATGATGATCAGCACATCGCCGAGCAGGCGGCTGGACAGCCCGAACAACTGCTGGTTGTACAGCAGGCAGGGAATGGCGACCATCTGGGCGGCGGTCTTGAACTTGCCCAGCCGGTGCACCGCGACGCTGGCGCTGGCGCCGATCTTGGCCATCCATTCGCGCAGGGCCGAAATGGTGATTTCACGCCCGATGATGATCAGCGAGATGAAGGCGTCGACCCGCCCCAGGTCGAGCAGCACGATCAGGGCGGCGCACACCATGAGCTTGTCGGCCACCGGATCGAGAAATGCGCCGAAGGCCGAAGTCTGGTTCCAGCGGCGGGCCAGCCAGCCATCGAACCAATCGGTCAGGGCGGCAATGATGAACGCCCAGGCAGCCAGGGTGTCGCGAGCGGGCTCGGCCATCCAGGTGCCGGGGATGTAGAACAGCCCCACCACCAGCGGGATCATGGCGATGCGCAGCCACGTCAGGATAATAGGCACGTTGATTGGCATAATGCTCGTATGCTACATCACTGAGTAGAAAAGAACCCTCAGTTGTGCAGCGCGTCATAGATGCGCTCGGCCAGGTCGTGCGAAATGCCGTCGACGGACGCCAGGTCTTCGATGCTGGCGGACGCCACCCCGGAAAATCCGCCGAAGCGCGCCAGCAGGCGCTGGCGGCGGCGGGCGCCGACGCCTTCGATTTCTTCCAGGCGCGATACGTTGCGGGCCTTGGCGCGGCGCGCGCGCATACCGGTGATGGCGAAGCGGTGGGCCTCGTCGCGCACCTGGGCGATCAGCATCAGGGCGGCCGACTCGCCCCCCAGGGCCACCGGCGGACGCCCATCGGCGAACACCAGGGTTTCCAGGCCGACCTTGCGCCCTTCCCCCTTGGCCACCCCTACCAGTGTCTGGATGTCGAGCCCCAGTTCGGCGAACACCTGCCGCGCCACCTCGACCTGGCCCTTGCCCCCGTCGATGAGCACCAGCCCCGGCATGGGCGCTTCGCCGTCGGCGACCTTGCCGAAGCGGCGCGTCAGCACCTGGCGCATGGCGGCGTAGTCGTCGCCCGGCGTGATGCCGGCGATGTTGTACCGGCGATACTGCGCCGGCTGCATGTCGTGATGCAGGAATACCACGCACGAAGCCTGGGTGGCCTCGCCGGCGGTATGGCTGATGTCGAAGCACTCGATGCGCAGCGCGTCAAGCGCGGCCTCGTCGGTATCGAGGTCGAGCGCCTCGGCCAGCGCCAGCGTGCGCGCGGCGCGCGCGCCGGACTCGGTCAGGGCCCGGGCCAGCGCCATGTCGGCATTCTTGGCTGCTTGTTCGAGCCAGGCCCGGCGCACCCCTTGCGGACGGGTCAACACACGCGCTGGACGCGCGTTGGCCTGTTCGGCCAGCAAGGCCATCAGCCCGGCGTCAGGCAAGGCGTGCGAACACACCAGCACGGGCGGCAGCGGATTGTCGGTGTAGTGCTGCGCGATGAAGGCTTCGAGCACCTGCGGCGCATCCTGGCCGTCGACGTGCACCGGAAAGAACGGTTTGTCGCCCAGATGGCGGCCAGCCCGCACCATTGCCAGGTTGACGCAGGTTTTGCCGCCCGCGGCGGCCACGGCGATGATGTCGGTGTCTTCGCCGCTTGTATCTTCCATGGTCTGCTGGTGCAGCACGCGCGCCAGCGAGCCCATCTGGTCGCGCAGCGCGGCGGCTTCTTCGAAGCGCAGCTCGCTGGATGCCTGCAGCATGCGTTGTTCGATTTCACCCATGACTTCGCGCGCCTCGCCATTCAAGAAGCGGGCGGCCCGGGCGACGTCGCGCGCGTAGTCATCGGCTCCGATGGCGCCGACACAGGGCGCCGAGCAACGGCCGATCTGGTGCAGCAGACAGGGCCGCGAGCGGTTGGCGAACACGGTGTCTTCGCAGGTGCGCAGGCGGAATACCTTCTGCAGGATCTGGATGGTCTCGCGCACCGCCCAGGCATTGGGAAACGGCCCGAAGAACTGGCCGCGCTTGTTGGTGGCGCCGCGGTAGTAGGCAATGCGCGGCCACTCGTGGCCGGTGATCAGCAGGTACGGATACGACTTGTCGTCGCGGAACAGGATGTTGTAGCGCGGCCGCAGGCTCTTGATGAGGTTGTTTTCGAGCAGCAGCGCCTCGGCCTCGGAACGCGTAACCGTGACCTCGACGCGCGCCACCTTCGCCACCATCTGGGCGATGCGCGGGCTGGCCAGATTTTTCTGGAAGTACGACGAGACGCGCTTTTTCAGGTCGCGCGCCTTGCCCACGTACATGACGACGCCTTCGGCATCGACATGGCGGTAGACACCGGGCAGGTGCGGCAGGTCAGCCAGGAACGATTTGAGATTGAATTCGTCGGGCATGCTGGTAGCGGGTCTCGGCTTGCAAGGCGTCCCAGTCGGGCGCGGCGAAGCGCGGCATCAGGCGGCGGATGCGGGCCACGGATTCGGGCGGATGCGCCACGTCCAGGCGCTGCAGCAGGTCGTCGGCCAGGTCGGGCCGGTTGCATACCAGCACCATGTCGCAGCCAGCGCCCAGCGCGGCCTGGGCTCGCGCCAGGATGTCGCCAGCCACCGTCGCGCCTTCCATGGTGAGATCGTCGGAAAACACCACGCCGTCGTAGCCCAGCTTGCCGCGCAGGATGTCCTGCACCCAGCGGCGCGAGAATCCCGCCGGTTGCTTGTCGACTTTGGGATAGATCACGTGGGCCGGCATTACCGCCGGCAGCACCGCATCGCCCAGCCAGGCGTAGGGCGCGGCGTCGTCTTTCAGGATGCGTTCGAGCGGGCGCGGGTCGACCGGTATTTCGTGATGCGAGTCGGCGCCTACGAAGCCGTGGCCGGGGAAATGCTTGCCGCAGGCCGCCATGCCCGCCTGCGCCAGGCCTTGCGCCAAGGCACGGGCCAGCATGGCCACCACGCGCGGGTCGCGATGGAAGGCGCGGTTGCCAATGACCTTGCTGACGCCGTAGTCCAGATCGAGCACGGGCGTGAAGCTGAGGTCGACGCCGCAGGCGCGCAGCTCGGCCGCCAGCACATAGCCGGCCTCGGTGGCCAGGCGCATGGCGGCCAGCGGGTCGCGGTCCCAGGCCTTGCCCAGATCTTGCATGGCGGGCAGCGGCGTGAAGCCGTCGTCGCGAAAGCGCTGCACGCGGCCGCCCTCGTGGTCGACCGCGATCAGCAGCGGTTCGCCGCGGGCGCGGTGAATTTTGCGGGTAAGCGCGCACAGCTGCTTGCGGCTTTCAAAATTGCGGGCAAACAGAATCACCCCGCCCACCAGCGGATGCCGCAGACGGCGCTTTTCTTCTTTGGTGAGCGTGGCGCCGGCCACATCGACCATGACCGGGCCGGGCGGCAGCGGGGCTTTGCTTTTCTTGGCCATATGGGGCTTGTCCTTCGATAAACGGAACGGGCGAACCGGCCTCAGGGCTTGCGCTCGACCACCACATAGGCGGCGGCCAGGTCGGATTCGTCGGTAATGGAAACGTGGGCGGCGCCGAAGCGCGGCTGGTACCACTGGAGCAGGCTGGGCGCCAGCACCAGCACCGGCCGCCCGCCCGGCGCATTGAGGGTCTGCACGCGCGTCCAGGTCATGGGCATGCGCATGCCCAGGCCGATGGCCTTGGAGAAAGCCTCTTTGGCGGCGAAGCGCGTGGCCAAAAAGCGCACCCCTCGGGCGGCGTCGCGGGCACGGCGCGCGTGGAATTTCTGCAGTTCTTCCGGACCCAGGATCTTTTCGGCGAAGCGGTCGCCATGGCGCGCCAGGGCGCGCTCGACGCGGTCGATGCGCAGCAGGTCCATGCCGATGCCGGCAATGCCTCCGGATGGCGGGAACGAGGAAGTGACGGGCGTATCGGACATCGGGTTCGGGATCGGCACACGGAATGCGGGGCGGCAGCCGCCCCGCACCTGGAATGATACGCGACCGGAACGCGGTTCAGCGGCCCCGCAGCGCCTGCTGGCGGGCCTGCACCATCAAGGCCTTCATGTCGCGCACGGCCTTTTCCCAGCCGTCGAACACGGCCTGGGCCACGATGGCATGGCCGATGTTGAGCTCGGCGATGCCGTCGAGCGCCGCGATGGGCGCCACATTGCCGTAATGCAGGCCGTGTCCGGCATTGACCCGCATGCCGTGGCGCAGGCCCTCGGCCAGCGCGGCGCGCAGGCGGTCGAGTTCAGGGCCGGCCTGGCCGTCGGGCGCCTCGGCATAGGCGCCGGTATGCAGCTCGATGACCGTGGCGCCGGCCTGGGCGGCCGCCTGGATCTGCGCGATGTCAGGGTCGATGAACAGCGACACCCGAATGCCTGCATCGTGCAGGCGCGCCACCGCATCGCGCACGGCGTCCAGCGCGCCGGCAACCTCCAGGCCGCCTTCGGTGGTGAGCTCGGTGCGCTTTTCGGGCACCAGGCAGACATCGCTGGGGCGCACGGCGCAGGCGATGTCGAGCATTTCCGGCGTGATGGCGCACTCCAGGTTCATGCGGGTGCGCAACAGCGGCCGGATGGCGTGCACGTCGGCATCCAGGATGTGGCGGCGGTCTTCGCGCAGGTGCAAGGTGATCAGGTCGGCGCCCGCGTCTTCGGCGCGCAGCGCGGCCTGTACCGGATCGGGGTAAACCGTGTGGCGTTGCTGCCGCAGCGTCGCCACGTGATCGATATTGACGCCCAGTTCTATCATGGTGCCTTCGCGGAAGAGACTTGGGTGGCTTCGTTCCAGCCGCCGCCCAGGGCCTTGTACAGCTCGACGCGGTTGTTCAGGGCTTCGAGCCCGGCTTGCACCAGACCCAGCTGCGCGCTGAAGAAATCGACCTGGGCCGTCTGCACCTGCAGGTAGCTGTCGATGCCGCTGGTGTAGCGCAGGTTGGACAATTCCAGCGTGCGCGCGGTAGACGCCTGCAACGAACGCAGCGCATCGAGCTGCGCGCCGTAGGTGGCTTCGCCCGCCAACGCGTCCGACACTTCCCGGAACGCCTGCTGGATGGTCTGCTCGTATTGCGCCACCGCGATGTTGTCGCGCGCCTTGGCCAGATTCAGGCCTTCGCGGATGCTGCCGCCGGCAAAGATGGGCGTGGTGATCGACGGCGTGAAATTCCAGGCCCGTTGCCCGCCCTCGAACAGCGACCCCATCGACGTGCTGGCAAAGCCCAGCATGCCGGTCAGGGAGATGGTCGGAAAGAACGCCGCGCGGGCCGCGCCGATATTGGCATTGGCGGCCTTGAGCTGGTTCTCGGCCGCCATGATGTCGGGCCGGCGCTCGAGCAGGTCGGACGGCAGGCCGGCCGGCACGGTGGCCAGCAGCTGGTCGCGGCCGAACTCGGCGGGCGCCGGCAGGTCGGCCGGCAGCGGCACGCCCACCAGCACGGTCAGCGCGTTGATCGACTGCGCCCGCACCCGCGCCAGTTGCGCCAGGTCGGCCGAGGCGGAATCGAGCAGTGCCTTGGACTGGTTCAGTTCCAGCTCGGAGGCCACGCCGCCGTCGAAGCGGCGCTTGACGAGGTTGTACGACTCTTGGCGCGAGGCCAGCGTCTTGCGGGTGAGGTCCAGTTGCACCTCGGCCGCGCGCTGCGTGAAATAGGCCTGCGCCACCGCGCCCACCAGGGTGATGTGCACGCTGCGCTGCGCCTGCTCGGTGGCCAGGTACTGCTGGTACGCGGCTTCGGACAAATTGCGCAGGCGGCCGAACAGGTCGATTTCGAACGAGGTCAGGCCGATGCCGGCCTGGAACGTGTTGCCGACCGTGTCCGAGCCCGTGGGACTCATATTGGCCGGCACGCGCTGGCGCGTGCCTTCGATGCCGGCGCCAATGCTGGGCCACTGGGCGCCGCGCTGCACGCCGTACTGGGCGCGCGCTTCTTCGACTCGTTGCACGGCCATGCGCAGATCGCGGTTGTTGACCAGCGACAGCTCGATCAGGGCCTGCAGGCGCGGATCGCGGAAGAAGTCGCGCCAGCCGATGTCGGCTGCCGGCACGGCGCCTTGCGGCGCCACGGCCTGGGCGGACTGCTCGGACAACGACGTGGGCTGGTCGTAGCCGCCGTACTGCACCTTGGGCTGCGCCGGCCAGTCGCCCGGCACGGGCGACTCGGGACGGTGGTAATCAGGCGCCAGCGAGCAGCCGGCCAGCACTGCCGCCACGCAGGCCGACAGCGCGGTTCGTTTGTACATCAGGGCTGTCATTCCTTGCCCTCCTGGCCAGGGGCCGCGGACGGCCCGTCGCCGGATTGGTCGGACTGCGCCTCGCGGGCGCGCTTGGCGGCCTGCTCGGCCTCGAATTCTTTGAGCTCGTTGCCCAGCAGGCGCGGCTTGGTCTTAAAGAGGCTCAACACCACCACGAAGAAGGTCGGCACGAAGATCACGGCGAACGGCGTGGCCGCCAGCATGCCGCCCAGCACGCCGATACCCACCGCGCGCTGGCTGGCCGCGCCCGCGCCCGTGGCGATGGCCAAGGGGATGACCCCCAGGATGAAAGCCAGCGAGGTCATCAGGATGGGGCGGAAACGCAGCCGCGCCGCCTCGACCGTGGCCTCGTACAGCCCCATGCCACGGGCGTACTGGTCTTTGGCGAACTCGACGATCAGGATGGCGTTCTTGGCGGCCAGGCCGATCACGGTCACCATGCCCACCTGGAAGTACACGTCGTTGGACATGCCCAGCACAGACACCAGCGCCACCGCGCCCAGCATGCCCAGCGGCACCACCAGCATCACCGACAGCGGGATGGCCCAGCTTTCGTACAGGGCCGCCAGCACCAGGAACACCACCAGCAGCGACAGCCCCATCAGGATGGGAGCCTGGCTGCCCGCCTGGCGTTCCTGGTACGACAGGCCGTTCCATTCGTAGCCAAAGCCGGAGGGGAGCTGGCCCACCAGGCGTTCCATTTCGGCCATGGCTTCGCCTGTGGTGTAGCCGGGCGCCGCATCGCCGCCGATGCGCATCGACTCATAGCTGTTGTAGCGCACCACCTGCACCGGCCCCTGGGTCCATTTTGCCGACACGAAGCTCGACAAAGGCACCATGCCGCCCTGGTTGTTATTGACGTTCATCTTGAGGATGTCGTCGACCTGCATGCGATGGCGCGCCTCGGCCTGCACCCAGATGTTCTGCATGCGGCCCATGTTGGGGAACTTGTCGATGTAGGCCGAGCCCAGCGCAGTGGAAAGCAGCGTGGCGGCCGCATCGAAGTCCACGCCCAGGGCGGCGGCCTTGTCGCGGTCGATGGTCAGGTTCAGCTGCGGGCCTTCTCCCAGGCCGGTGATGCGCACCTGCGACAGCACCGGGCTCTTCATGGCCATGCCCATCAGCTGGGCAGTGGCCTGGGCCAGCGCCGCGCTGCCCGCGTTGGCGCGGTCCTGCAGCCGGAAATCGAAGCCGCTGGCGTTGCCCAGCGAAGAAATGGCGGGCGGCACCAGGTGAACACCTGCGCGTCATGGATGCCCATCAGCTGCTTCTGGAACGCGTTGAACGCGATCGCGCCGGCCGAATCCTTGCGGTCCTTGCGCTCCGAGAAGTCTTTCAGGGTCGAGAACGCGATGGCGGCGTTCAGGCCGTTGCCGTTGAAGCTGTAGCCCTGCACGGTGATCACGTTTTCGACGGCGGGCAGCGACATGAAGTAGCTTTCGACCTGCTCAAGAACGTCGACCGTGCGGTTGGCGCTGGCGCCGGTGGGCAGCTCGATGTTGCTGACCACGTAGCCCTGGTCTTCTTCAGGCAGGAACGACGACGGCAGGCGCAGGTACAGCCAGCCCAGCAACACCACCAGCACGACGAAGAACAGCATCATGCGGCCGCCCTTGTGCAGGATGCGCGCCACCCAGTTCTGGTAGCGGTGCGTGGTGGCGTCGAAACGGCGGTTGAACCAACCGAAGAACCCTTTCTTGTCGACGTGGTGGCCTTTGGGAATGGGCTTCAGGATGGTGGCGCACAGGGCAGGCGTGAAAGTCAGCGCCAGGAAGGCCGAAAAGAAGATCGACACGGCCATTGCCACCGAGAACTGGCGGTAGATGACGCCCACCGAGCCGCTCATGAATGCCAGTGGCAGGAACACCGTGACCAGCACCAGCGTAATGCCCACGATGGCGCCGCTGATCTGCGGCATGGCCTTCTTGGTGGCCTCTTTGGGGGGCAGCCCCTCGGCCGCCATGATGCGCTCGACGTTCTCGACCACCACGATGGCGTCGTCGACCAGGATGCCGATGGCCAGCACCATGGCGAACATGGTGAGCACGTTGATGGAAAAACCCAGCGCCAGCATCACCGCGAAGGCGCCCAGCATGGCCACCGGCACCACCAGGGCCGGAATCAGCGTGTAGCGCACGTTCTGCAGGAACAGGAACATCACCAGGAACACCAGCACCATGGCTTCGCCCAGCGTGTGCACCACCTGCTCGATGGAGATCTTGACGTAGGGCGCGGTATCGTACGGGATGTCGTACTTGATGTTGCCCGGGAAATACTTGGACAGCGACTCCATCTGCTCGCGCACGCCCTCGGCGGTGGCCAGGGCGTTGGCGTCGGGCGACAGCACAATGGCGAAGGCGGCGGTCGGCTTGCCGTTCAGGCGCGCGCCGAACTGGTAGTTGTCGGCGCCGACCTCGATGCGCGCCACGTCGCGCAGCCGCACCGACGAGCCGTCGGTGTTGGCGCGCAGCACGATGTTGCCAAAGGCCTCGACCGAAGACAGCTGCCCGTTGACGATGACCGTGGCGGTCGAGCGCTGGCTATCGGGGTTGGGCGGCGCACCCATGCTGCCGGCCGAGATCAGTACGTTCTGCCGGCTGATGGCGGCGTTGACCTGGGCCGCGCTGAGATTGAAGCCCACCAGCTTGTCCGGGTCGATCCAGATACGCATGGCGCGCGGTGCGGCGAACAGCTGGAACTGCCCCACGCCGGGCACGCGCGACACCGGGTTCTGCACGTTGCGGGTGATGTAGTCGGCCAACGCCGTCTGGTCCAGGCTGCCGTCGGTGGACGACAGCGTGACGATCATCAGGAAGCCGGCGCTGGTCTGCTCGTACTGGATGCCCTGCTGGTTCACGGCCACCGGCAACTGCGCCGACACGTTGGACACGCGGTTCTGCACGTCGACCTGCGCCAGGTCCGGGTCGGTGCCGGGCGCGAACGTGGCGGTGATCTGCGACTGGCCGTACGAGTCACTGACCGACTCGTAATACAGCAGGCCCTTGGCGCCGTTGAGCTGGTCCTCGATGATGCTGGTGACCGACTCGGCCACTTCTTTGGCCGAGGCCCCGGGATACGTGGCCGTGATGGTGATGGCCGGCGGCGCCACGTCGGGATACTGCGCGACCGGCATATTGGGAATCGCCAACAACCCGGCCAGCAGGATGAACAGGGCGACTACCCAGGCGAAAATCGGTCGTTCGATAAAAAATTGCGGCATGTGGGCTGACTCTGGAAGTGCTCACGAAAACAGGCACGCGGCGCCAGGCGCCGCGTGCCGTTCAGGACTGCTGCCCCGAGGCCGGCTGCTCCGGCTTGGCGCCGCCGGCTGGCTGGTCGCCCGGCGCCGGCTTGTCTGCTGGCTTGCCGGGCTGGGAAGCGGCCTTGCCGGCGCCCCCCGGCTGCCAAGGCGACGCCTGGACGGGCGCCCCCGGACGGATCTTCTGGAAGCCCTCGACCACGACCACGTCGCCGGCCTTCAGGCCGCTGGTAATGAGCCACTGGTTGTCGATCACCGAGCCGGTAGTAACGGGAACCTGCTCGATCTTGTTGTCTTTCACCAGCATCAGGCTCTGCATGCCATCGGCGGTGCGCTGCAACGATTGCTGGGGCACCAGCAGGGCCTGCTGGTCGGTGCCTTCGTTGACCCGCACCCGCACGTACATGCCGGGCAGCAGGATGTTGTCGGGGTTGGGCACTTCGGCCCGCAGATTGACCTGGCCGGTGGTCGGGTCGACCGTGATGCCCGTGAACAACAGCTTGCCGGGATGCGCGTAGACCGAGCCGTCTTCCAGCACGACGTCTACGCGGGCGGCGTTCTCGCCCTCGCGCTGCATCTGGCCGCTGGCGAATGCCTTGCGCAGCTTGGCAAGGTCGACCGTGCTCTGGGTGAAATCGATGTAGACCGGATCGAGCTGCTGCACCAGCGCCATCTGGGTGGCCGAGGTCGCCTCGACCAGCGCGCCCTCGGTGACCAGCGGCTTGCCGATGCGGCCCGTGATGGGCGAAGTGACATCGGTGTAGCCAAGGTTGATCGAGGCGTTGTCCAGGTTGGCCTTGGCCGCGGCGACCGACGCTTCGGCCTGGCGGTAGTTGGCTACCGCGTTGTCGTATTCCTGTTTGCTCACCGCATTGGCCTTGACCAACGGCGCATAGCGGTTGGCCAGCGCCTTGGCGCTATACAGGTCGGCCTGCGCCTGCTTGAGCTGGGCGGCCGCCTGGTTGCGCGCGGCGACGTACGGAGCCGGATCGATCTTGAACAGCAGCTGCCCTTCCTTGACGTCGCCGCCCTGTTCGAATTCGATTTTCTGCACGATGCCGGTCACGCGCGCGCGAATCTGCGCATCGCGCACGGCGTCTACCCGGCCGGGCAGATCGGACACTATGGAAGCTGGTTTGGGCTGGACCGTAACGACGCTGACCTGCGGCATGCCCGGATTCATTTGCGGACGCTCGTTGCAGCCCGCCAAAGCCAGAACGGCAAGCGCGGCGACACCGAATCCCGAGACACGATGAGGCGAAAAACGCATGGATTCCTCACGGAGTAGAACCGTGGCGCGCGAGCCTGCGCACACGGGACCGAACGCACAACAATGCGTCCGGGAAGCCCGTTAATGTACCGTATTTTTGTCTTAAAACTACAGTTTTTCGCGCATTCTTACTGTATTGCGCGCTGTATGCTGCCTAAGACGTGACGCCTTCCGCGGCCAGGTGGCCCAAAAATACGTACCCCATGCCATGCACTGTATGCAACGGCAAGGTTGCTCCCACGGCCCGCACTTTTTTGCGCAGCCGGCTGATAGATACATTGACGGTGCGCAGGCTGGTTTGCGGCAGCATCTGCGCCAGCGCTTCACGCGTGAGTTCGCGCTGCGGACTGGCCAGCAGGCATAGGAAGCACGCGCGCTCGGTGGCGGTCAGGCTCAGGCGCCGCCCCTCGGGCGTGGCCAGCATCCAGCCCTGGTACAGCAGGCTCCACCACCCATCGCGACCGCTGTGGGGTGCATGAACAGAAGGCCCGGCGGAATCGGGGGCGGCAGGGGCAGGCAAGGACAGGGTCATGAGTAGCTCAAGGGTGTGACGCGTTGCAAGATGGCGATACTGGAACAATCAGACCGGAGCATTGGATTGCCGGTATGCGCCAAAGGCTACTTCACATGGGGCATTTGCTGCGCGCCGCTACGCGGCGGCAGGTCAGAAATCAGACGGGTCTTATGTGTGCCATTTTCGCGGGGAGAGGTGGCAGCACCCGCGCCGCCGGCCCCGCCCTGCCCGCGGATCAGGATTGGGCGCGATGGATGTCGTGCGCCACGAAGCTCTGATCGGCTGGCGGGCGCTCCAGCACAGAGGGGTTGGCCAGCGTGCGGCGAATATCGGCCAGCCCGCTGTTCCAATGGTCGCGCATGGCCTCCAGGCCGAACTCGTAGTCTTTCGAGTTGCGCTCGTAGTGCTTGGCTTCGTAGATCAGGTTAATAACGTTGACGGCCGGCGTACAGGCCTGTTCGCGGATGTCGGCGAGTTCGGGACTGTTGCGCTCATGCTCGGGCAGGCGCTCGAGCAGGCGTTGCAGGCCGCGCCGCAACTTGAGTACCCGCTGGTACGTGTTCGTGACGGTGCGGGTGCGGCTGGAATACTGGATGTCTTTCTGCCGCTCGGCCACCTCTTCGAGGTTGGTGGGTAACGGCCCGCGCGCCGGCCAAAGGTCGACCTGGAATGCCAGCGTGTCGCGCATGGGATGTGCCGACAATACATGCGCCAGCGGCGTGTTCGAGACCACGCCGCCGTCCCAGTAGTATTCGCCATCGATCTCCACGGCAGGAAAACCGGGGGGCAGCGCGCCCGAAGCCATGATGTGCTCGGCGCGCAAGCGTGTGCGGGTGCTGTCGAAATAGGCGAAATTGCCGGTGCGCACATTGACTGCGCCGAAGCTCGCCCGTACCTCGCCCCGATTGAGCAGGTCGAAATCCACGTACTGGCGCAAGGTATCGGCCAGCGCGCTGGTGTCGTAGAAGCTGGTGGCGGCCGGCCCGCCGCCCTGCAGCCAGTACGGCGGAGGAAAGCGCGGCTTGAAGAAACCCGGCTGCCCGGATACCAGCGCCTGAAAAGCGGCGAGCTGCCCGTTCACGGCCGGCGAGCCAAATCCGAAGGGCACGCCCTGGAACATGCGGGCCAGGGTATCGCCCCAGGGCAGCGCCGCGAAACCGGTGGGGCGGCAGATACTCTCCCAGAAGCCTCGCAAGCGCTCGATGCGCTCGTCCGGCGGCGAGCCCGCGATGATGGCGGCGTTGATGGCCCCGATGGAAATGCCGGCGACCCAGTTCGGCTGGATGCCGGCCTCGTGCAAGCCCTGGTACACTCCCGCCTGGTACGACCCCAGCGCCCCGCCGCCCTGCAACACCAGCGCCACGGTGTCGTAACGGACGGCCGGCGGCTGGCGCCGGCCGCGCCGGGGCGACGCGGCGGTCATTTGGCGGGCGCGGGCTGCTGGGGCGTGCCGTTGCCTGCGCGGAAGGGATAGCGGCTGAAGATTTGCGCAACACTTGCGTCGACGTGCTGCGGCGAGGTGGCCGCGGCCACGTCGTCAACGACGCCCTGGCTGATGCCTTCCCAGACCAGTTGCTTGCGCCTGGCGTCGATCAGGTCGATGTTGAGCGTGCCTTCGTGATACTGGTAGACGTCGTCGGCCCAGCCGTAGCCGGGCCAGCCGCCATAGAAACCCATGCGGTACCCGTAGTACGGGCCGGGCGCCGGCATGACTTCGGCCTTCTGCTGCAGCTTGGCGTTGAAGTTGACCAGCAGGTCGGGCGATTGCGCATCGTAGGTATAGCCGCGCATTTCCATCTGGCCGCGCGTGGCGGTCTTCAGGCGCTCGGTGAGCAATGAACTGTAGCCGGACTTGTCGGTGCCCAGGGGCGACATGAAGCCGAAGCTGCGATAACGGGCGAAATCGGCGCCGTGGTCGTAGTCGCTGCGGATATCGGGCCCGGAGGCGCAGGCCGACAACAGGCTGGCGACGGCCAGGGCGGGCAAGAGCGCGATGCGTTTCATTAGAGTCTCCGCGAGAAGATCGCGCAGGCATCATGCCGCGAAGCCCGCAAACTTGCAACACTATCTCATTCGCATTGTGACCCGTCCAGGCCGGCCGCTACACTATGCGCTGCCCTCTTATCCGATTGCCATGCCCTCTGCTCCGCTTGAACTCGACGGCTCGATCTGGCTGCGCGCCGGCGCCCAGACCTGGGGCGGCAAAAGCCGCATCGACCTGCTGGCGCAGATCGCCGCCACGGGCTCGATCAGCGCCGCGGCGCGCGCGGTGGGCATGAGTTACAAGGGCGCGTGGGACGCCATCGACACCATGAACAACCTGGCCGGCGAGCCCCTGGTGCTGCGCGCCACCGGCGGCCGGGGCGGCGGCGGCGCCCGCCTGACCGAGCGGGCGCACAAGCTGGTGGCCACGTTCCGCGCGCTGGAAGCCGAACACCGGCGCGTCATGGCCCACCTGGCGCAGGCCGGCCTGGACGCCGCCGGCGACCTGAATCTGATGAGACGCATCATGCTGAAGACCAGCGCCCGCAACAAGCTGCTGGGCACCGTCAGCGCCATTCGCGCGGGCGCGGTGAACGACGAGATCTGCCTGCGCCTGGCCGGCGGCCAGCATATCGTAGCCACCATCACGCGCGAAAGCACGGCCGAGCTGGCCCTGGACGTCGGCGCGCAAGCCATCGCGCTGATAAAGGCGCCCTCGGTGCTGATCGCCCTGCCCGGCGACGGCGTACGGCTGTCGGCCAGCAACCAGCTGTCCGGCAAGGTGGCCGAAGTGCGTGCCGGGGCGGTCAATAGCGAAGTGATCCTGGAGCTGGACGGGGGCGGCACCATCGTCGCCATCGTCACGCAGGACAGCGCCCGCGCCCTGGGCCTGGCGCCGGGCGTGCCGGCGCTGGCCGCATTCAACGCGTCGAGCGTGATCCTGGGCGTGCTGGCGTAGCTTGCATCCAGGTGCGACCCTGGCGTTGCCCAGGCATTGCCGTGGCGCCCAAGCATTGCCCAGGCATTGCCCAGGCATTGCCCAATGCATTGCCCAAACATTGCCCAAACATTGCCCAGGCATTGCCCAGGCATTGCCAGGTGTCAGGCTCCCGCAGGGTGCCTGACACCGATGTGCGCAACGGCTGTCTCAACAAAACGGTGTCAGGCACCCTGCGGGAGCCTGACACCTGGGTATAAGCAATGTCCGGCCAGGCCCGGCGTCAGCCCAGCAGCAGCGCGTCGTCCGACAGTTTCTCGCCGCGCACGCGTTCGAACATGGCGAGCAGGTCGGGCACGTCCATGCCCTTGCGCTCGTCGCCCGACACGTCCAGCACCACCTGCCCCTGGTGCAGCATGACCGTGCGTTCGCCGACGTCCAGCGCCTGGCGCATGCTGTGGGTGACCATCATGGTGGTCAGCCCCGCTTCGGCCACGATGCGCGCCGTGAGCTGCAGCACGAAATCGGCCGTGCGGGGGTCCAGGGCCGCCGTATGTTCGTCGAGCAACAGGATGCGCGACGGCTGCAGGGCCGCCATCAGCAGGCTGACCGCCTGGCGTTGGCCGCCGGACAGCAGGCCGATGCGGTCGGTCAGGCGGTTTTCCAGTCCCAGGCCAAGCGTGGCCAGACGCTCGCGGAAACCTTCGCGCATGGACGCCTTGACCGCGCGGCTGAAGCCGCGGCGCGTGCCGCGCAGCTGGGCCAGCGCCATGTTTTCTTCGATGGTGAGGTCTTCACAGGTGCCCGCCATGGGGTCCTGGAATACTCGTGCCACGCGTCCGGCGCGCTGCCAGACGGGCTCGCGGGTGACGTCGGCGCCTTCGATATCGATGCGCCCGGAATCGACCGGCAGGTCGCCCGACACGGCATTCAGGAAGGTAGACTTGCCGGCCCCGTTGGAGCCGATGACCGTCACGAACTGCCCACTGGGGATTTCCAGCGACAGCCCGCGCAGCGCCCGCGTCTCGATGGGCGTGCCGGCGTTGAAGGTGATTTTCAGGTCTTGTGCGCGCAGCATGGTCAGGCTCCTTTCTTGCCGAGCAGGCGGCGCTTCATCATGGGAATGACCAGGGCAATGGTGACCAGCACCGCGGTGACCAGGTTCAGGTCCTGGGCCTGCAGGCCGATGAAATCGCTGTTGAGCGCCAGCGCGATGAAGAAGCGGTAGACAATCGCGCCCAGAATGACGGCCAGCGTGGCCAGCACCATCTTGCGCGACGGCAGGATGCTTTCGCCCACGATGACGGCGGCCAGCCCGATGACGATGGTGCCGATGCCCATCGAGATGTCCGCGCCGCCCTGGGTCTGGGCGAACAGCGCCCCGGCCAGGCCCACCAGCGCGTTGGACAGGGCCATGCCGGCCAGGATCATGCCGCCGGTGTTGACGCCCTGGGCGCGCGCCATGCGGCCATTGGAACCGGTGGCGCGCATGGCCAGGCCGGTCTGGGTGGCCAGGAACCAGTCGAGCAGCAGCTTCACCGCCACCACCACGCCCACCAGGATCAGGGGCCGCGCCACATAGTCGCTGAGCCATGCGGGCTGCAGGATGGTGAACACCGTGGGTTCGGTGATCAGGGGCACATTGGGCCGGCCCATGATGCGCAGGTTGACGGAATACAGCGCGATCATCATCAGGATGCTGGCCAGCAGGTCCATGATGCGCAGCCTGACGTTGAGCCACCCGGTGATCAGCCCCGCCACGGCGCCCGCCGCGGTGGCGGCCACCGTGGCCGAAAAGGGATCCATGCCGCCCGAGATAAGCGTGGCGGCCACGGCGCCGCCCAGCGGAAAGCTGCCGTCAACAGTGAGGTCGGGAAAGCGCAGCAGGCGGAAGGAAATCAGCACGCCCAGCGCGACCAGGCTGAAAATCAGGCCGATTTCCAGGGCGCCGAGCAAAGAGAACAGGGACATGAATCGAGTCGGGCCGGCCGCGTCTTTTGAACCCGGCCGGCGCTGCCTTGAATTTTGTGCGGAGAATGAAAGCACGCGCCGCCGGCCCGGGCCGGCGGCGCGCGGGATTACTTGATGACCTCGGCGGCCGATTTCAGCAGCGCGTCGGACAGGGTGACGCCCTGCTTGGCGGCGGCGCCCGGGTTGACGAACAAGCGCAGGTTGGAGCTGGTTTCGGAGGGAATGGCGCCGGGTTTTTCGCCCTTCAGGATACGCACGACGATCTTGCCGGTCTGCACGCCCAGGTCGTGGTAGTCGATGCCCAGGGCGGCGATGGCGCCGCGCTTGACGCTGTCGGTGTCGGACGCCACCAGCGGGATCTTGGCGTCGTTGCCCACTTTGACCAGGGACTCATAGGCCGACACGACGTTGTTGTCGGTATTGGTGTAGATGACGTCGACCTTGCCGATCAGGCTGCGCGCGGCCGAGGCGACGTCTACCGTGCGCGGCGCGGCGGCTTCCACCAGGGTCATGCCGGCCTTGGGCAACAGGTCTTGCAGCTGCTTGACCACCACCACCGAGTTGGCTTCGCCGGGGTTGTACACCATGCCCACGCGCTTGGCGCCGGGCACGACCTTCTTGATCAGTTCGATTTGCTTGTCGAGCGCCAGCAGGTCGGACACGCCTGTGACGTTGGTGCCCGAGGCTTCCATGCTGGGCACCAGCTGTGCCGCCACCGGATCGGTAACAGCCGAATACACCACGGGCACGTCTTTGGTGGCCGCCACCACGGACTGGGCCGACGGCGTGGCGATGGCCACGATGGCGTCGGGGCGGTCGCCCACGAACTTGCGGGCGATCTGCGCGGCGGTGCCGGTATTGCCCTGCGCGCTCTGGTATTGCCACTTGAGATTCTTGCCGGATTCATAACCGGCTTGTTTCAGGGCATCTTGCACGCCGTCGCGGACGGCGTCGAGGGCGGGGTGTTCGACGATGGCCGTGACGGCCACCGATTTTTGCTGCGCCGCAGCAGGAGCGGCCTGGATAGCCAGCGCCGCCGCCAGTGCGCCCACCGTCAGAAAATGTTTTTTTCCGATCAGCATAGGGTCAACTCCTTGCACCGTTTGGGTATTGTTTATTGTCACACGGCCGGCGCCGGCGGCTTCCCGCCAGCCTGCCGGCCCGTGAAACCGCTAAGTCTAACGTGTCAGGCCAGGCTTTGCGGCGCGGGAAATCCCTACGATGGTGCATGGCCCCCCATTACGCCGCCGGCCCCATGACGAGTTCGGGCAGCCAGGTGACGATTTCGGGGAAGATGCACAGCAGCACAATACCCGCCAGCATCACCAGTACATACGGCAGCGAGCCCCACAATACCTCTTTGGTGGGCACCTGTGGCGCGATTGAATTGAGCACGAACAAGTTCAGGCCGATGGGCGGGGTGATCAGGCCGATTTCCATATTGATGGTCAGCACCACGGCGAACCAGTACGGGTCGAAGCCGGCCTGGACGACGATGGGATACAGCAGCGGCGCGGCCATGACAATAACGGCCACCGGCGGCAGGAACATGCCCGACACCAGCAGGAAAACGTTGATCATGCCCATCAGCACCCAGCGGTTGACTTCCAGCGCGGCAATGGCCTGCGCCACGGTCTGGGTGATGAACATCGACGACAAGGCGAAGGCGAACAATTCGGCTGAGGCCATGATCATCATGATCATCACGCTTTCGCGCATGGCCGAACTGAAGATGCCGGTGTAGGTCTTCATCCGCACGAGCCGGTACACCACCGCCACGACCAGCAGGGTCAGCATGGCGCCGGCGCCGGCCGCTTCGGACGGGGTGGCGACGCCGCCATACAGCACGAACAGCAGGCCCACCACGATCATCAGCAACGGCAGCACGCGCGGCAGCGTGGCCAGCTTGTCGCGCAACGAGTACGACACCTTTCCCACGTCGAAGCTGAACCCCTGGCGGCGCGCGTCCAGCAGCGCCCAGGCCATGAACATGCAGGTCAGCATCAGGCCCGGCAGCACGCCCGCCAGGAACAGCCGGCCGATCGAGGTCTGGGTGGATATCCCGTAGACGATCATGGTGACCGAAGGCGGGATCAGGATGCCCAGGGTGCCGCCGGCCGCAATGGAGCCGGTGGCGACCGAGGCCGGATAGCCGCGGTTCATCATCTCGGGAATGCCCATCTTGCCGATGGCGGCGCAGGTGGCCGGGCTGGAGCCCGTCATGCCGGCGAAGATCGCGCAGGCGCCGATGTTGGACAGCACCAGCCCGCCCGGCACCTTGTACAGCCAGCGGTCCAGCGCCTTGTACAGATCGCCCCCGGCGGGCGTGCCAGCCACGATGGCGCCCATGAGCACGAACATGGGAATGGAGACATAAGCCAGGTTGGCGATGCCGGCAAACATGGTTTCGGCCAGGACCTCGACCACGGACGGTCCCATGTCGAGAAACAGCCCGCCCACGGCGGCCAGGCCCAGCGCGAAGGCGATGGGCATGCCGGTGCCCAGGAAGACGAACAGCGCGGCAATGATGGTGACAGCGGCCCAGGTCGGACTCATGCGTATTCTCCCGGCGAGCATATCTTGAGAATCTCAACCAGGTATTGGAGGCTGAGCAGAATGAAACCCAGCACCATGGGAGCCAGGGGAATCCACAATGAAATGGCGTCGATGGTGGGCGTGGTCCAGCCGCCGTCCCAGGCGGCATACCAGTACATGGCGCTGGCCACGGCCATGACCAGGCAGAATGCCAGGCCGAGCACGGAGGCCACCAGGTTGAGCCGCCGCAGGGCGGCGCCGCGCAGCAGCAGCTCGATGACTTCGACGCCGACGTGACCACGCGTCAGCAGCACATAGGGCGCGCCGATGAAGATGGCGGCGGTTGCCGAAAACACCACCACCTCTGTCTGCCAACTGGTGGGCGCGCGGAATACATAGCGCATGAAGATCATCTGGCAGACCACCACCATGGCCACTATCAGCAAAAACGCGGCCAGCACGCCGGCACCGCGCGACAAGCGCTCTACCGCCGCTACAAAACATCGAAGCATGGCTTCCCCTTCTTGTGAAATCGGCGGCGGGTCGCCCCGCCGCCCTGTCGTGACGCGCTTATTGCACCGCCAGCGCTTTCTGCAGCAGCTCTTGGCCGCCCTTCACCTTGTCGGCGAAGTTCTTGTAGGAAGATTTTTTGGCCACTTCCATCCAGGCATCGAAGTCGGCCTTGCTCATGCTGACGACCTCGACGCCAGCCTTGCTGAAAGCATCGACCATTTTCTTCTCGCCCTTGCGCGCCTCTTCGGTGAAATAGTCCTGGGCCTTCTGGGCGGCGGCCATGATGGCCTTCTGCTGCTCGGGATTGAGCTTGTCGTAGGTGCGCTTGGACATCACCACCGGCTCGTACATGAACCACAGCGCGTTCTCGCCCGGCGCGGTCAGGCACTTGGCCTGCTCGTACAGCCGGTACGACACGAAACTGTCGTTCGACGTGTTCGCCGCGTCCAGCACGCCCGTCTGCATGCCCGTGTAGACTTCGGACGAAGGCATCGAGGCGATCGAGGCGCCGGCCGCGGCCAGCATCTGCTCGAAGGCCGGGCCGGCAGCCCGGATGACCTGGCCCTTGATGGTGTCGGGCGAAGTGATGCAGTGCTTCTTCGACGCGAAGCCGCCGGCCAGCCAGGCATCGGCGATCACCACCACGCCGTTCTTTTCCGTCAGGGCGTGGATTTCTTTCATGAAATCCGACTTGTTCAGGCGTAGCGCGTGATCGAAGTTGCGCACCAGGCCAGGCATCAGCGTGGCCGAAAACTGCGGAACCCGGCCCGAAGCGTAGTCAAGCGGGAAAGCGGACATGTCGAGCTGGCCGCGCGTGAGCGCCCCCCATTGCTCGGTGGCCTTGTACAGCGACGAGCCGGGGAAGACCTGGATTTTCAGGCCGACATTGGCGGCAGCCACTTCGCGGGCAATGATCTGCACCATTTCATCGCGCGGATCGCCCTGGCCGCCCGGAAACTGGTGCGAGGCGCGCAGCGTGATGTCCTGCGCCGTGGCCGCCCCCGCGGCGACCAGCGCCGCCCCGAGGACGGCGATGCGAATTGCGTTCTTCATGATTGTCTCCATGTTCAGATAATTCTTTCGTGAAGGAACTGCAGCTGCGAACGGGGCGCCAGTACTTGGCCGGCGCCTTGCGTGGAAAATATCGTGGGTTGTGCGATTCTCCTGCTTGAACGAAATAGAAGATCGGCGCGCGCTCAGCGGCCGGCGTATTCGGTGCGCAGTACGTTTTTCTGTACCTTGCCCATGGTGTTGCGCGGCAATTGCTCGATCAGGTGGATCTGCTTGGGCACCTTGAAATTGGCAATGCGTGTTTTCAGTTCGGCCTGCATGGCGGCGGTGTCCACAGAGGCGCCCGCGCGCGGCACCACCACGGCCACCACGGCCTCGCCGAAATCCGGGTGCGGCACGCCGATGACGGCCGATTCCGACACGCCCGGCATCTCGTCGATGAGCAGCTCGATTTCCTTGGGGTAGACGTTGTAGCCGCCCGAGATGATCAGGTCTTTGCTGCGGCCGACGATGGACAGGTAGTCGCCGGGCACTTCGCGCCCGCCCGAGTCGCCCCCCCAGCGGCCCACGTCGCCGGTGCGGAACCAGCCGTCGGCGGTGAATTCTTCGCGGGTTTTCTCGGGCATGCGCCAATAGCCGGCAAACACATTGGGACCGCGCACCTGCACGTTGCCGATTTCGCCCGCGCCCAGGGCGGCGCCGGCATCGTCGACCACGCGCACCTGCACTCCGGGCAATGCCTTGCCCACGGTGCCGCCCAGCCGCTCGCCGTCGGCAGGATCGTACGGGTTGGAAGTAAGCATGACCGTTTCGCTCATGCCGTAGCGCTCGAGAATGGTGTGGCCGGTGCGGTCGCGGAATTCGTTGAAGGTTTCCATCAGCAGCGGCGCCGAACCGGAAATGAACAACCGCATCCGCGCGCAGGCCTTGCGGCCGAAGCGCGCGTCGGCCAGCAGGCGTACGTAATACGTGGGCACGCCCATCATTACCGTGCAGCGCGGCAGGTAATGCAGGGCCTGCTCGACGTCGAGCCTTGGCAGCCAGATCATGCGCGCGCCCGCCAGCAGCGCGCCGTGCGAGGCCACGAACAGGCCGTGCACGTGGAAAATCGGCAGCATGTGCAGCAGCACGTCGTCGGCGCGCCAGCCCCAGTAGCGGTGCAGCACCTGGGCGTTCGAGGCCAGGTTGCCGTGCGTCAGCATGGCGCCCTTGCTGCGTCCGGTGGTTCCAGAGGTGTACAGAATGGCGGCAAGGTCGTCGGCGCGGCGCGCCACGGTGTCGAACGACTGGCTCATGCCGCCAGCGGCATCCAGCAGCGTGCCGCTGCGGTTTTCATCCAGCGTATACACATGGCGGGTGCCGGCCTGGTCGGCCACGCGGCGCACCCATTCCAGGTTCTTGCTGGCGCACACCACCACCGCGGGCTCGGCATCGCCCAGGAAGTACGCCACTTCGCTTTCGCGATACGCCGTGTTCAGGGGCAGGTACACATAGCCGGCGCGCAGCGTCGCCAGGTACAGCAGCAGCGCCTCGGGCGATTTCTCGACCTGCACGGCCACGCGCGCGCCCTCGGGCAGGCCCAGCGATGCCAGCAGGTTGGCCAGGCAGGCGCTGGCGCGATCGATGTCGTCCCAGGTGTACAGCAGCTCGGGCGTCTCCAGCGCGATCTTGCTGCGGTCGGCGGGAAAGCCGCCCGCCAGAATGGTGTACAGATTGGCGTTGCTCACCTTGTCTAGTCTCCAGTGAATACGGGCGGCCGGCCCGCCAGGAAGGCGCCGACGCCTTCGCGGTGGTCGCGGCTCTCTGCGTATGAAAAAAAATCCTGATAGTCGGCTTCGCCCAGCGGCTCGCCCTGCAACAGCCGGCGCGCCTGGCGTTTGTTGATGCGGGCGGCCAGAGGCGCGCCCCGCATGATGCGCTCGGCGCTGGCGCGCGCCTGCGCGGCCACGTCGGCATCGGGCACCACGCGGGTCAGCAGGCCCAGCGACTGCGCCTCGGCGCTGTCGAACACCCGGCCTTCGAGCAGGATGGCCAGCGTGGCGGCGCGGCCCGCCAGTGCCAGCAGGCCGCGCATTTCATCGGGCGCCATGGGAAAACCCAGCCGGTTGATGGGCACGCCGAAGCGCGACGATGCGCCGGCGATGCGCAGGTCGCACTGGCAGGCGACCTCCAGGCCGCCCCCCACGCACACGCCCTCGATCTGCGCCACCACCGGGTGCGGGCAGTTCGCCACGGCAGCCAGCGCCGGCGCCAGCACTTGCTGGTGATAGTGGCGCACGCGCTGCAGATCGCCGCGCGCCATTGGAAACTCGCGGATATCGGCCCCGGCCGCGAACTGCCCGTCGGCGCCTCGCACGATCACGCAGCGCACCGAATCGTCGGCGGCCAGCGCCTCGAAGATGCCGCGCAGTTGCTCCCACATGGCGACGGTGATGGCGTTCAGGCGACCGGGATGCGACAGCGTGACCACGGCCAGCGCGTCTTCGCGCTGCAGCCGCACCTGCCCTGTAGATGGCGTTTCGTACATGGCTGCCCTACCCGATCCGCGCAATGCCGCGGCTCACGCGCGGCTTGCCTTCGCCCAGCTGGACCAGGTTCGCGTCCAGGTCGTCCAGGTCGTACAGATAATTGACCATCATGCCGCACGACTGCGCCAGGCCCTTGGGCGACGTATCGGCCGCCCAGTTCAGGCGCTCGATGCGCGCGCCGTTGCCCAGGTGAAAGCGCGCCACCGGGTCCAGCGGCTGGCCGTTCTTCATGGACAGCAGGTAGTGTGCCGCCAGCCTGAGGCCCGCGCGCTGCACCACTTCGGACGGCTTGCCTGTGGCGGCCTTGGCCAGCCGCGCCACCCAGCGGGCGCCATCGGGCGCGCCAGCGCGGGTGCGGGCCTTGTCGCGCACAATGGCTTCGACCTCTTGCGCGCTCAGGCGCGACAGCCAATCGGCCAGGCCGGGAATGGGCGACAGCGTGGCGAACGAGCGCAGCTTGGGCACTTCTTCGAGCAGGCGTTCGATGACGCGCTTGAGCAGGAAGTTGCCGAAGCTGATGCCGCGCAGGCCCGGCTGCGTGTTCGATATGGAATAGAAGATCGCCCAACGCGCCTTGTCCAGGTCCTGCGGCGGCGCCCCCATGTCGAGCAGCGCCTGCACGTTGTCGGCCATCTGCGTGGCGAAGGCCACCTCGACGAAAATCAGCGGCACGTCGGGCATCTGCGGATGGAAATAGGCGTAGCAGCGGCGGTCGGACGCTACCCGGTGGCGCAGGTCGTCCCACGAGCGGATCTCGTGCACGGCTTCGTAGATGATCAGCTTTTCCAGCAACGAGGCCGGCGAATCCCAGGTCAGCGGACGCAGTTCCAGCAGGCCCACGTCGAACCAGGCCGACAGCAGGCCTTCCAGGTCTTTGTCCAGAGCCTGCAGCCCCGCTACCTGCTTGCGCCAGCGCAGCATGTCGGCGCGCAGGGCCACCAGGAAGCGCAGGCCGTCGGGCAAGGCATTGAAGCGCTTGAACAGCCTTTGCCCCTGGTCGCCGCGCGGCTCCAGGCCGGCGCTTACCTGCGCCAGGCCGGCCAGCAGTTCGCGGCGGCGCTTGCTGTCGGCCGCGGCGTAGGCGCCGCACCAGCTGCGCGCCAGTTTGTTGGCGGCCACGTCGGTCAGGCGGGCCTGGAACAGCGGCAGAATCTCGGCGGTGCCGGGCAGCCGGCCGCTGTTCCACAGGCGGCTCAGCCGGGCCATGAGGCCGGCGTGTTCGGCGGCGGCCTCGCCTTCCGGCGCGGCATCGCCCTCAGGCGGCCGGGCGCCGCGCGCGAGCGGGCTGGAGTCTAGGGCGGTCATGGGCAGGCTCCTGGGTAAGAGACGGGGAAGAGGGGGACGGCGCATCGGCCTCGCCAGCCTCGCTGGCCAGCAGGCGCAGGGCGTCGAGCTGGCGCAGCAGGTGCTTGCGCGCCAGGGCTTCGGCGGCATCCGGGTCGCGCGCCCTGAGCGCGGCGTAGATCGCCAGGTGCTCGGCGCAAGATTCGGCGATGCGGCCGGGCACGCTCAGGCTCTTGTGGCGGAACAGGCTGAGCACCTTGCGCAGGTTGCCCACCATGTCCGACAACCAACGGTTGTCGGCCAGCCCCTGGACCGCTTCATGAATAAGGAAGTTGGTGTCGTAATAGGCGTCGATGCGGCCGGCGGCGGCGTGGTCGGCCAGCGCCTGGTGCAACGGCTCGAGCGCGGCCAGGTCGGCGTCGGACGCCTTCAGGGCGGCCTCGTGGGCGCAGCGCCCCTCGAGCATGGCCATCAACGGGAAAATGTCTTCCAGGTCGCGCAGCGACAGCTCGTTGACGAAGCAGCCGCGACGCGGTTCAAGGCGCACCAGGCCTTCGGTGGCCAGCACCTTGAGGGCTTCGCGCAATGGCGTGCGCGAAATGCCCAGCAGGCCCGTCAGGCGCGTTTCGTCGATCCATTCGCCGCTGGCCAGCGCCCGCGAGCGGATCATGGCGCGCAGGCGGTCGGCGACCTCGAGATATAGCGCTTGCCTGACGATGGGAGCAGTCATGGAAGGCCCGCGAGCGGTTCCTGTAATTCATAATTATAGGAAAGCCCATCATACCCCCCGCCACTGACACGCGATAGCCCCACCCCACCCCGGGGAAACCCGGGCCCGCCGGCGGATCAGAGGTGCAGCACGCCCGCCACGGCGTGGCGGACCAGCGACCGCGCCCAGCGGCGCGCCGGCAGGCCGTAGCGGCTTTCGACCTCTTCGGCGCGGGCCAGCAGCCGGGCCGGCGTAATAGCCAGGGGCGGGCCGCTGAAAGCCAGCACGATCTGGTTGCCCGCGTCGATTTCGGGCAGCAGCACGATGCGGTCGTCGAAGGCGCGCCGCAGGTTTTCGATGTTGCGGTCGAAGCTCTCGTGCTGGCCGAACAAGTTGACCGACAGCACCCCCACGTCGCCCAGAACGCGCCGGCAGTCGCGGTAGAACGCTTCCGAGTCGCGCACCGGCCCGCGGGCCGAGGCATCGTACAAATCCACCATCAGCACCGGACAACGGCCGGCGTGGCGAGGGTCGGCCACCCAGGCCGCCGCGTCGTCGTGGTCGATCGACAGGCGGGCAGCGGCCGGCAGGCGAAAGAACATCTGGCACACCGCCGTGACCTGAGGGTTCCATTCCACGACAGCCACCGGGCTGCGGGTGTGCTTCAGGCAGAACCGGGCCAGCGAGCCCGCGCCCAACCCGAGCAGGCCGATGGCCTCGTCTTTGGGGGGGTCGAGGAACAGCAGCCAGGCCATCATCTGGCCGGTGTATTCCAGCACCAGTTCGGCCGGGGCCTTGATGCGCATGGCACCTTGGATCCATTCGGTGCCGAAATGCAGGTAGCGGATGCCGTCGGCTTCGGAAAGCGTGGGCTGGTCGTGGACAGGAGAGGACGATCGTGCGGGCATCGCGCGATTGTAGCCAGCGCGGTACCCTGTGGCCTGGCCCGTCACCAAGGAACGCCGATGTCCGACCAGTTCTCGACCACACAGATCGTACGCAAGACTGTCATCCGCACCGCTGGCGGGCTGGTGGCGTCGCAACACCGCAAGGCCGCCGAGGCCGGCGCCCAGGTGCTGGCAGCCGGCGGCGACGCCGTGGACGCCGCGGTTGCCGTGTCATTTGCCGCGGGCGTGGTCGAACCCTGGATGAGCGGTCCCATGGGCGGCGGCGCCATGACCCTGTACCGCGCCGACGAAGACCGGGCCAAGGTGGTGTATTTCGGCATGCGCTCACCCGCGGGGCTGGACCCGGCCCACTACCCCCTTGCCGGCGGCGGCGCGGTGTCGTCCGACCTGTTCCCTTGGCCCGCGGTGCAAGACGATCGCAACGCGCGCGGCGCCACGGCGGTGGCCGTGCCCGGCACGGTGGCGGGCATGGAACTGGCCCATGCCACCTATGGCCGGCTGCCCTGGCGCGAGCTGCTGCAACCGGCCGTGGCGCTGGCGCGCGAAGGCCTGCTGATCGACTGGTACACCACCCTGATGATCGCCGGCTCGGCGCGCTGGCTGGCGCGCGACCCCGACGCCGCGCAAATGTTCCTGGACGATGGCGCCTGGCCCAAGGCCAGCGGCTGGTCGGCGGCGGCCGGGCTGCGCATTGCGATGCCGCGCGCCGCCGACATGCTGGCCAGCCTGGCCGAGCAAGGCCCGCGCGCGTTCTACGACGGCGACATCGGCGCCGAACTCGCGCGCGACGTGCAAGCCAAGGGCGGCTGCCTCAGCCACCAGGACCTGCGCGACTATCGCGCCCTGCTCCAGGAGCCGCTATCTATTCCCTATCGGGGCGGACGTATCCACGCCACGCCGGAAATGACGGCCGGCCCCAGCCTGGCGCGCTGCCTGCAGCGCTTGCAAAGCCGGCTGCAGCCTGGCCGCGCGCCGGGCGCGGATGCCTACACGGCCTACGCCGAGGTATTGCGTGACGAATACCGCTGGCGCCTGTCGAACATGGGCGACAACGAAGACCCGCGCACCCCCGCCTGCACCACGCACTTCAGCGTGGTCGATCGCCACGGCAACCAGTGCGCGGTGACCCAGACTTTGTTGTCGGCCTTCGGATCGCACGTGGTGTCGCCTTCCACCGGCATGCTGCTCAACAATGGGATCATGTGGTTCGACCCCGAGCCGGGAAAGGCCAATTCACTGGCGCCGGCGCGCCGCTGCCTGATGAATATCTGCCCCGTGGTGGGCGAGGCCGGCGGGCGCCGCTTCGCGCTGGGCGCCTCGGGCGGCCGCAAGATCCTGCCCGCGGTCATGCAGTTGGTCTCGTTCCTGGTCGACTACGGCATGAGCCTGGAAGACGCATTCCACCATGCCCGCCTCGACGCCAGCACCGACGTGCTCCTGCTGGACCCGAAACTGCCGCGCGACGCCTATGAGGCCCTGGCGGCGGCCCACCCGCACGCCGCCGCGCCGCGCACTTTGTACGCGTACGCCTACGCCTGCCCGTCCGGCGTGCTGCGTGAAGACGGGCACAACGAAGGCTGCACCGAAATCATGTCGCCGTGGGGCGACGTGGCGCTGTCAGAGACTTACGCGGCGGCCGGCTGAGCGCCACTGTCCCACAGTAGGTCCAGCAGTTCTGTCTGGCGGCGCCCGCCGCCCAGCATCGCGGCAATATGCAGCACGCGCTTCAGGTACAGGTGCAGCCCGCTTTCCCAGGCGATGCCCAGCGCCCCATGCACCTGGATGGCATGCTGGGCGGCGCGCGGCGCACTTTCCAACGCCAGCAGCTCGGCCACCGCGCAGGCATGTGCGGCCGCCCCGGCGTCCGCGCGCTCGAGCAGGCACAGCGCCTCTTTGCCCGCCAGCATGGCATCGTCCAGTGCCATCCAGTGGTCGGCCAGGCGATGCTTGATCGCCTGGTTGGCGCCGATGGGGCGGCCGAATTGCTGGCGCTCGCCAGCATGCGCCACCGCCGCGTCCAGGGCGGCCGACGCGGCGCCCAGCATCTCGGCCGCGCGCAACAGGCGATAGCCCTGCTGCCAGCCGGCCCAGGCGCGTTCATCGAGCGCTATTTCAATGGCGTCGACGGGCGCGGCGGCGGGCAAACGGGCCGTGCCGATCGTGGGGTCGACCCCGACGCCGACGGGCGCATCGGCCAAGTCGTGCAATTCCAGCCGCAGGCCCTGGCCGCCGGCGCGCCGCCACGCCAGCGCGCGCCGGCCGGGCAGCGCGTACTCCACCAGCAGGCTGCCGTCGGCCTGCCAGGCGGCGGGCGCGTGGCAAGCGTCGCCGGCCAGCACCGGCGCCAGCCAGGCGGCCAACGGACCATCAGTCTGCCGCGCCGCGGGCAAGCCCGGCAAAAGCGCCATGTTGGCCACGAGCGGCGCTGCCAGCAAATGGCGCCCGGCCTGGACAGCCAATGGCCACGCCGCGCGCAAGCCCAGCCCGGAGCCGCCGGCCGCCTCGGGCAACAGCACGGCGAGCCATCCCAAGCTTGCCAGTTCGCGCCACCAGTCGGCCTGCCAGCCGGCATCGTTGACGCGCGCCGGCGCGCCGGCGGCCGGATGCCTTTCATCCAGGAAGCGCCGCGCGGCGTCTTCCATCATGCTTTCGATGTCGTCCGCTTCGGCTGTTTCCGCCACGTTCATTCTCTGCATTTGTCCTTGTTTGTTCTTGCGTTCAGCCCTTGGGCAGGCCAAGCACGTGCTCGGCGATGATGTTGCGCTGGATTTCCGAGGTGCCGGCCAGAATGGTTTCGGCGCGCGACCACAGGTAAGCGCGCAACAGGCCCGCGTCAGTACCGTGCGGCATGGCGGGCGCCAGGCAGGCGTCCAGGCCCAGCAGGTCGAGCCCCAGTTCAAGCAGGCGCTGGTGCGCCTCGCTCCAGTGGATCTTGGTCGATGACCCCTCCGGGCCCGGCGGATCGCCGCGCTGCGCGCGCAACAAGGCGCGCCGTGACTTCAACGCAAGCACGTGGCTGTCGGCCGCCAGCCGGGCCCAGCGATGCCGCACCGACACGTCCCGCGACCGGCTGTCGCCGTCGGCATCGGCGCGGCAGGCCAGCGCCCTTACCTGCACGAGCTCTTGCGCAAAGCGCACCAGCCGCGGAATGAAGTACGTGCCGCGTTCAAAACTGGCGGCCGCCATGGCGATCTTCCAGCCCTGGTTCTGCTCGCCCAGCAGGCAATCGGCCGGCACGCGCACGTTGTCGAAGAAAACCTCGCAGAATTCCGCCTCGCCGGTCAGTTGGCGGATCGGCTCGACACGCACGCCGGGGTCGCGCATATCGACCAGCAGAAAACTCAGGCCACGGTGCCGTGGCGCCTGCGCGTCGGTACGGGCCAGCACGAAGCACCAGCGCGCGCGATCGGCGAACGAGGTCCATATCTTGTGGCCGTCGAGCAAATAGCCGCCGCCCGGCGCGGGCTCGGCGCGAGTGCGCAGCGCGGCCAGGTCCGACCCCGCGCCCGGCTCGGAATAGCCCTGGCACCACACGTCGCGATTGGACAGAATGCCGGGCAGGAAGCGGCGCTTCTGTGCCTCGGTGCCAAAATGCAGCAGCGTGGGGGCCAGAATGCCATGACCGATCAGGTTCACGCCCAGCGGTGCGCCGCAGCGCGCGTGCTCTTCATGGAAAATGGCCTGGCGCTGCAGAGGCAGCGCACGCCCCCCATACGCGCGCGGCCAGCCCAGCCCCGACCATCCGTCCGCGCACAGCGCGTCTTCCCAAGCCTGGCGAAAATCCAGGTCCGCCGGGTCGGCGACGCCGGGCCACTGAGCGGCGAAGCGGGCGTAGCGCGCGCCCAGCCAGGCGCGCAGGCCCGCGCGGAACGCGGCGTCGTCGGCCTGGGCGTCGAGAGCGCGGGCGTCTATATGGGCGTGGCTCATTGCAGGCGAATGTTCGAATCGCGGGCCACCTTCGCCCAGGTTCCGATGTCCTGCTTGATGAAAGCCGCGAAGGCCCGCGGGTCGCTGCCGATGATGTCCAGCCCCAGGTCGGCAAACTTGCGCTTGACGTCCTCGCGCTTGAGGGTCTTGGCCAGCGCCTGGTAGATGGTATCGATGGCGGCGGACGGCGTGCCGGCCGGCGCCACCAGCCCCAGCCACGGCATTGCCGAATACCCCGGCAGCCCGGAGGCGGCCACCGTAGGCAATTCGGGCACCGAGGCCGACGGCTGCGCGGTCGTCACCGCCAGCGCGCGCAGCTTGCCGTCTTTCACGAAGGGGCCCGACGATGCCCAGGCATCGAACATCACCTGCAGCCGGCCGGCCACCAGGTCGGTCAGGGCGGGCGAACTACCCTTGTAGGGAATGTGCTCCATCTCGACACCGGCCATGTGCTTGAACAGTTCGGCCTCCAGGTGCGTGGAACTGCCCGTGCCCACGGAGCCATAGCTGACCTTGCCCGGATTGGCCTTCAGGTAGGCCACCAGTTCGCCCACCGTCTTCACCGGCACGGACGGATGCACTTCCAGAATATGCACCACCGACGCCACCTGACTGACCGGCACGAAATCCTTGACGGGGTCGTAGTTCACCTTGCTGTAGATGCTGGGCGCGATGCCCAGCGACGAGGCCGCCATCAACAGCGTGTAGCCGTCGGGCTGGGCGCGCGCCACGTAATCCGAGGCGATCAGCGTGCCGCCGCCCGGCTTGTTCTCCACGATGACGGGCTGGCCCAGCTCGGTGCCCAGGTGCTCGGCGATCAGGCGCGTCATGATGTCGGTGGCGCCGCCCGGCGAGAACGGCACCACGATGCGCACAGGCTGCGTGGGATAGTCGCCCTGCGCCCAGGCCGTGCCGCTGGCGGCCGATGCGGCCAGTGCGATGCCGGCCAGTATTTTTTTCAACATGATGTCTCCTCCTTGTGGGTCGATGGACTACTGTGATGACGGCAGGATCAGCGCGTCCAGCACGGCGACGCCCTGCCCCGCCTCTTTGACGAGCAGCGGATTGACTTCGATCTCTGCCGCGGCGGGCGTGGCGAGCAAGGCCTCGCCCACCGCGACAATGGCCTCGCAAGCCGCGGCCAGGTCGGCCTTGGGTTTGCCCCGGTAGCCGTCCAACAGCGGAAACACTTTCAGCTCGCGCAGCATGGCTTCAGCCTCGGCCGCATCGATCGGCAGCACGCGATGGCTGGTATCGCCGTACAGCTCGGTCAGCACGCCGCCCAGGCCCACCGTCAGCACCGGGCCGAACACCGGGTCGCGCGTGGCGCCCACGATCAGTTCGGCCACGCCCTGTTCCATGCGCTGTACCAGCACGCCGTCCAGGCGCGCCTGCGGCGCATGGGCGGCGGCGGCCTCTTGAACGCGGGCATGCGCGGCGCGCACCGCGGCGGCGTCGGACAAGTGCAGCGCCACCCCGCCCGCCTCGGTCTTGTGCGCGATGTCCGCGCTGAGAATCTTCAAGGCCACCGGGTAGCCCAGCACATCGGCCTGCGCCACCGCCTGGTCTGCGTCGCGCGCCTGGCGCGCCGTGTCGCGCAAGCCGAAGCGCCGCAGATAGTCGCGGGCCTGCGCCTCGTGGCAGGGCAGCGCGGGCGCCTTGCCCTCTTGCCGCGGCCCGGGCGTGGCGGCAACGGTCGCGCGGCCACGCTGTCGCGCATCGCACCACGACAGAAACGGCGCCAGCGCCGACACGGCGCGCCCCAGGTCATCGAACACGGCCACGCCTGCTTCGCGCAAGGCCTGCCGGCACTGGGCCGCGCCGGTGTCGATGGCGGCGAACAGGCGCGGATGCGCGCGCGCCACCTCGCCCAGCGCGTCAGCCATGCGGTCCAGCATGTAGCCCGGGGCGTAGACCACCACCGCGTCCACCGCGTCCGAGGTGGCCAGCGCCTGCAGCGCCGCGCGCACGAAACCGGGGTTGTTCACCACATTGCCGGTGAGGTCCACCGGATTGCCCACCATGCCGTAGTCGGGAATGCCGTCGCGCAACACCTGTTGCAGCTGCGCCGGCAGTTCGGGCAGGTCGAGGCCGGCGCCGATGAAGCGGTCAGCCAGGATGGCGCCCAGGGCGCCCGACATCGTCAGCACGGCCACGCGCCGGCCGGCGGTGCGCTGCCGCAATGTGGCCAGGCATGCCAACTGCGCCATCTGCGCGAAATCGTGCGCCTCGATCACGCCCAGCTGGCGGAACGCGGCGCTGTAGATGCGGCGGTCGCCGGCCAGCGCCGATGTATGCGAGCGCACCGCCTGTGCGCCCTTGTCGGTGGCCCCGGCCTTCAAGGCGATCAGCAGCTTGCCGCGCCGTTGCAGTTCGCGGCAGGCGCGCACGAAGCGCGGGCCGTCGCGCAGTTGCTCCAGATAGCCCAGCACGATCTCGGTGTGCGGGTCCTGCGCCAGGTATTCCAGGTAGGCGGAAAAATCAATGCAGGCCTCGTTGCCCGTATTGATGAACTGGGAAAATGGCAGGCCTTCCCTGCGCGCCAGAGCATAGACGGCAGCGCACACGTTGCCGCTTTGCGTCAGCAGGCTGACCTGGCCTGGCCCTTGCTGCATGGGCGCGGTCTTGAAAACCGACGCGAACGCCGTGTGGGCTTGCGTGTTCAGGTTGGCGAAGCCCATGCAGTTGGGGCCGGCCACCAGCATACCCGATTCGGCGGCAAAGGCCTCCAGCTCGTGTTGCAGGCGCAGCCCGTCGCCACCCGCTTCGGCAAAGCCGGCCGCATACACGATAGCGGCTCGCACGCCATGCGCATGGCAGCGCTTCAGCATGGGCGTGACCTCG
This sequence comes from Bordetella petrii, assembly GCF_000067205.1. Lineage (NCBI taxonomy): Bacteria > Pseudomonadati > Pseudomonadota > Betaproteobacteria > Burkholderiales > Alcaligenaceae > Bordetella > Bordetella petrii. The sequence goes on from NC_010170.1 coordinate 3,446,046, forward strand.
GCGGCGCCGATGGCCAGCACGGCCAGATCGACCGGCTGGGGCACCGATTCAATATCGGGCCAGCAGCGCAGGCCAAACACTTCCTGGTACTTGGGATTCACGGGGTAGACGTGCCCGGCATAGCCGAAGCGCGTCAGGAGCTCCAGCGGCATGCCGCCGATGCGGCCGGCGTTGTCGCTGGCGCCGATCAACGCGATCGACCCCGGGTTCAGCAATGGTTCCAGGCGGTGCGTCATGCGGACTCGCCCGACTTGTTGCGCTGAATGGCCTGGGCCAGACCGCGCTCGCGAACCACGCGGTATTCCTCGGTCAGGTGCGACAACTGGTGCGTGTCGAAGTGCGCGGCCAGCGCGGTGCGAAAACCCTGGGCGTCGGCACTGCGGTTCAGCGAGCGCTTGAGCAGCTTCAGCCCGAAAGGAGGCGCCTGGGCGATGCGCTGCGCCAGCGCCAGCGTGGCCGCGTCCAGTTCGGCCAGCGGCACGACGCGGTTGACCATGCCGATGCGCAGCGCCTCTTGGGCGTCGATTTTCTCGCCGGTGTAGAGCATTTCCTTGGCTTTGCGCAGGCCCATCACCCACGGGTGAATCAGCACTTCGGTGGCGGCCGCGGCCAGCGTGTGGCCGACCGGATCGGAAAAATAGGCGTCGTCGGCGCAAACGACCAGGTCGCACATATTGGCGACCATGAACCCGCCGGCCACGCAGGCGCCCTGCACCTGGGCGACGGTGGGCTTGGGAAAATCCCAGATACGCAGGCAGTAGCCGTAGTAGCGGCGCGACTCGTATTCCCAACGCTCTTCAACCGTGAAATCCGCGCGCTTGGCCTGCGCCTCTTTCAGGTCGTGGCCGGCCGAGAAATGCGCGCCCTGGCCGGCCAGCACCACGACCCGCGTCTGTTCGTCGGCGGCGGCCCGGTCCAGCGCCTGGTCCAGTTCGTCCAGCATCTGCTGGCTCTGCGCGTTGCGCGCCGCGGGGCGCGCCAGGCTGATGCGGCAGACCGCGCCATGCTGCTCCACGGCCAGGGTCGCGTAATCCATGATGTCTCCTTGGGTGCTTGTGCCGGATTGAATTTACGCCGCGACATTCCTAGAATACAAAATCTAAATTCAAAATTTCCCACAATATGAACACCAAGCACACGGCAGGAGCGCAGAGCATGCGCCGGGCCTTGACCTTGCTGCGGGTGCTGGCGCAGCACCAGGAAGCCGGCATAGACCTGCAGGGCGTCATGGCCAGCACCGGCCTGGAACGCTCCACCGCGCATCGCCTGCTCAGCTGCCTGCTGGAAGAGCGCTTCGCCGAGCGCAATCCGGCCAGCCGCAAGTACCGGCTGGGCGTCGATGCCATGCAGTTGGGCTTTGCCTCACTGCGCCACACGCCGCTGCTGGACACGCTGCGGCCATTCACCCAGAAGCTGGCGCGCCTGTCGGGCGACACGGTGTTCCTGGTGATACGCCAGGGCGACTACGCCTTCTGCCTGCTGCGCGAAGCCGGCAGTTTTCCGGTCAAGGTGTTCACCATCGACCAGGGCGAGCGGCGGCTGTTGGGGGTGGGAGCGGGCGGCCTGGCCCTGCTGGCCAGCCTGCCCGATGACGAGATCGCGCAGCTGTACCAGCGCCACGCGCCGCTGTACGAGCAGGCAGGGTTCAGCCACGCGGGCATGATGAAAATGGTGCGCCGCACGCGCCAGGCAGGCTATTCCACCATCGTGGACACCATCACGCCCGGGGTATCGGGCGTGGGCGTGGCGTTCCCGGTATCGGCGCTGACCTGGGTCGCGGTGAGCTTCGGCGCCATCAGCAGCCGGCTCGACGCGCGGCGGCGTGTAGAAATGGGGGAGCTGCTGCGGCGCGAATGCCAGGCCTGGGCAGAAGAATATGCGGGGCAGCGAGCCCCTGGTCGTCTCGAAAGGCCGGGCGCCTGAAGCACTTGCGTGCCAGGCGCCCGGCCATGCGCCGGCTTACAGCCGCTCGAACACGGCCGCAATGCCCTGCCCGCCGCCGATGCACATGGTGACCAGCGCGTAGCGTCCCTGGACGCGCTGCAGTTCATACAGCGCCTTGACGGTAATGATGGCGCCGGTGGCGCCGATGGGGTGGCCCAGGCTGATGCCGCTGCCGTTGGGGTTGACCTTGACCGGGTCGAAACCCAGTTCGCGCGCGACCGCGCAGGCCTGGGCGGCAAAGGCCTCGTTGGCCTCGATTACATCGAGCTGGTCTACCGTGAGGCCGGCCCGCTTGAGCGCGGCCTGGGTGGCGGGCACCGGCCCGATACCCATGATTTCGGGGTCGACGCCCGCGTGCGCGTACGCCACCAGGCGCGCCAGCGGCTTGACGCCCCGGCGCTCGGCCGCGGCGGCGCTCATCAGCACCACGGCGCCCGCGCCGTCGTTCAAGCCCGAGGCATTGCCGGCGGTGACCGTGCCGTTTTCTTTCTTGAACACGGGCTTCAGGCCAGCCAGGCTTTCGGCCGTGACATCGCGCCGCACGTGCTCGTCGGTGTCGAACGTGACCTCGCCCTTGCGCGTTTTCATGACGATGGGCACGATCTGTTCGCGGAAATAGCCGGCCTCGATGGCGGCGGCAGCGCGGCGATGCGACTCGGCGGCCAGCGCGTCCTGGTCGGCGCGGCTGATGTCGAACTTGGCGGCCACGTTCTCGGCGGTGACGCCCATGTGCATGCGACCGAACGGATCGGACAGCGCGCCCGTCATCATGTCGAGCAGGGCCGCGTCGCCCATGCGCGCGCCCCAGCGCTGCGCCGGCGCGATGTACGGAGCGCGGCTCATGCTTTCGGCGCCGCCGCCCACGGCGATCTCGGTGTCGCCCAGCATGATGGTCTGCGCGGCCGACACGATGGCCTGCAGCCCGGAGCCGCACAGGCGGTTCACGTTGAACGCCGGCGTTTCCTTGCCGATGCCCGCGTTCATGGCGGCCACGCGCGACAAATACATATCGCGCGGCTCGGTGTTGATGACATGGCCCATGGCCACGTGGCCGACTTCGGCGCCAGCCACGCCGGCGCGGGTCAGGGCTTCTTTGATGACAGCGGCCCCCAGGTCGATGGGCGGCACGTCTTTCAGGGCGCCGCCGAAGTCACCGATGGCGGTGCGGGCGGCGGCGGTGACGACGACTTCATTCATGGTGTTTCTCCAGTCCGGCATGCCGGCACGATACCGGCAAGAACAAGATCCATCATAACGCCCTGGCCGCTCGCGGGCCGGCGGCCGGATCAGCCCTTGCGGGCGGCGCGCCGCGCGGCGAAATCGGCAACGGCCTGGGCGTGTTCCGGCGTTTTGTGGGCCAGCGACTGATAGGCCGCCGACAATTCCAGCAAAGTGTCCAGGCGGGCGTGCTGGCCTTCGCGCAACAGGCGCTTGGTGAGTCGCACCGCGTCGGGCGAATTGGCGGCAATGCGCCGCGCCAGCGCCCGCGCCTGTGGCAGCAATTCGTCCGCGGTCACCACGCGCGACACCAGTCCCCATTCGAGCGCCGTGGCCGCGTCGATGGCGTCGCCGGTCAGCGACATCTCGGCCGCGCGCGCCATGCCGATCAGGCGCGGCAGGAACCACGCGCCGCCGTCGCCGGGCACGATGCCCAGCTTGACGAAGCTCTCGGCAAAGCTGGCCTGCTCGGCGGCGATGCGCAGATCGCACATGCAGGCGAGATCGCAGCCCGCCCCGATGGCCGGGCCGTTGACGGCGGCGATGGTCGGCACCTCCAGCGCGTGAAAAGCCAGCGGCAGCCGCTGGATACCATGACGGTATTCCTGGCGCAATGCGGTTCCCCCCACCCCGGGGCCGATCTGGCGCTGCATGTCGTTGATGTTGCCGCCTGACGAAAACACGCGCCCGTTGGCGGTAAGAATGACGACGCGCACCGTGGCGTCGGATTCGATGCGCGCGCACGCCTGCAGCAGGGCGTCGACCATGCCGCTGCCAGTCAGGGCGTTGCGGGTTTCTTGATGATCCAGCGTCAATACGACGATACCGTCGTCGTCCTGTTCGTAATGCAGTAAGTCGCTCATGCCAGCAGTGGCCTCGTGTAAAGAAAAAAATGATCAGGCCCCAGTGACGTTGCCCGCGAATTTCGGATCCCTTAACTGAGCGAGATTATGCCACCCGTTGGTTCTGGGCGGCGTACCAGTCCCGCTCGAATTGCATCGGGCTGACGTAGCCCAACGTCGAGTGCAAGCGCGAATGATTGTAGAAGCTCAACCAGTCGATTACCTCGTCCATCGCTTCGCGACGCGTTGCAAAGCGCTGGCCGAGGATGCGTGCACGCTTGAGCGATCCCCACAGGCTCTCGGTCGGTGCGTTGTCCCAGCAATTGCCTCGACGGCTCATCGAACTGCGCATGCCGTAGCCCTTGAGCAGGTCCTGGAAGTCATGACTGCAATACTGGCTGCCACGGTCACTGTGGAGGATCAGGCCCGCTTGCGGACGGCGGCGAAACCACGCCATACGCAGCGCATCAGACACCAGCTCCGTGCGCATGTGCGGCTGCATCGACCAGCCCACCACCTGACGGCTGAACAGGTCGAGAATGACGGTCAGAAACAGCCAACCCTCGTCCGTCCAGATGTACGTGATGTCCGTAGTCCAGACCTGGTCGGGACGCGCGGGAGAGAAGTCTCGTTGCAGCAGGTCCGGTGCGACCGGCAGGCTGTGTTTGCTGTCGGTCGTGACCTTGAACCGGCGTTTGGTCTTCGCCTTGATGCCGTGCAGCTTCATGAGCCGCTGGACACGATCCTTGCTGACGCGAATGCCCTGGACCAGCAGTTGCTTCCACACGCGCGGCCAGCCGTACTCGCCTTTGGATTCAGCGTGCACGGCCTTGATGTGCACCAGCAGAGCGTCGTTGCTGATGCGTCGGCGCGGTCGGTCAGTATCGACATCCCGCACCTTGCGCGCGTGGTAACCGCTGGGGCTGACACCCAGCACCTGGCAGCTCAGGGACACCGGCCATTGTCGGCTGTGAAGCTCGATCCAGGCGTACTTCATGCCGACACCTTCGCAAAGTACGCCGTGGCTTTTCCCAATATGTCGCGCTCCATCTTCACGCGTGCCAACTCCGCGCGCAGCCGGGCAATCTCCATCTGTTCTGGAGAAACCTGTTTGCCTGCGCCGTTCAGCTTCCCAGCGGCATCGGCCTTCACCCAGTTGTGCAGCGTCTTCGGGCTGATGCCCAGTATCTTCGCCACCGCCGCCATGCTCTGGCCGCCGCGGACCATGCGCACGGCTTCCAGCATGAATTCCTGCGTATATCGAGCTCTCGGATTACCCATCTTTCCTCCCTCCTTGCGTGAGTTTTACACACTCAGCAAGGGATCCATTTTTTGCGGGCAAGCTCACAGCGTATGCGCGCCGCATGCGGCGAGTCCAATACCGTTTGGGGGCCGGCCGATACCGCAACGGTATCACTGCCTGGCAACGAAGGGCCGCTGGGCTATGCCGATACGAAAAGAGTATGGATCAGCCAAAAAAAAATATTAGACAAGTCTCAGCCCCAGGGGGGATAGTCCTTCGCAAAGAGAAGGGACACGGAGACATGATCGATACCCTTGAGCTGACCGCCATACCCGCCGCCGACGAGGCGCTGCGCAACGATATACGCGAATTTCTGGCCAGCGCCATGGCGGGCATTCCGGCCGACCAGCGGGCGCGCTCGTGGATGGGCTTCGATGCCGGCTTCAGCCGCGCCCTGGCGGCGCGCGGCTGGCTGGGCATGACGCTGCCGCGTGAATATGGCGGCGCCGACCGCGGCCATTTCGCGCGCTTCGTACTGTCCGAAGAATTGCTTTGCGCCGGCGCGCCGGTGTCGGCGCACTGGATCGCCGACCGCCAGAGCGCTCCGCTCATTCTCAAGTACGGCACCGAAGCGCAGCGCCAGTTCTACCTGCCGCGCATCTGCCGCGCCGAAGCCTTTTTCTGCATCGGCATGAGCGAGCCGAATTCGGGGTCCGACCTGGCCAGCATCCGCACCCGCGCCGAGCCGCGCGACGGCGGCTGGCTGCTCAACGGCAGCAAGATCTGGACCACCAACGCCCATCGCTCGCATTACATGATCGCGCTGGTGCGCACGTCGGGCACCGCCGCCGACCGCCACCAGGGGCTGTCGCAAATGATCATCGACCTGACGCTGCCCGGCGTCACGGTACGGCCCATCGAAGACCTGGCCGGCGACGCGCACTTCTCGGAGGTATTTTTCGATAACGTCGCGCTCGACGCCCAGGCCCTGATCGGCACCGAAGGCGACGGCTGGCAGCAGGTCAACGCCGAACTGGCATTCGAGCGCAGCGGCCCGGAACGCATCTATTCCAGCATGGCGCTGGTGGAATGCTGGCTGGCGCACTGCCGCGCCGCGGGCATCGACGACGCGGCCACCGCCGCTACGCTGGGCGACATCCTGACGCAACTGGCCACGCTGCGAGCGATGTCGCTGGCCGTGGCGGGCCAACTGGCGCGCGGGCGCAGCCCCGCTACCGAAGCCGCGTTGGTCAAAGACCTGGGCACCGAGCTCGAACAACGCATTCCGGACCTGATCGCACAGACGGCGGACCGGCGCCCCGACATCCCCGCCACGCCCGAACTGCTGCGCACGCTGGCCTACGTGGAACAGGTCAGCCCCACGTATTCGCTGCGCGGCGGCACGCGCGAGATTCTGCGCGGCATCATCGCACGCGGCCTGGGCCTCAGATAGGAAGGAACACGATGGATTCTCTGTTCGGCGACTCCGCCCACCGCCTGTTTGCCCAGGCCTACCCAGCCGACGTGCTGCGCGCCGCCGAGCGCGGGCAGGCCGACGCGGCCTGGCAGGCGGTGGAAGACTCCGGCTTCCTGGACGCATTGCTGCCCGAAGATGCCGGCGGCGCCGGCCTGTGCCTGGCCGACGTGGCGCCGCTGGCCCAGGCCGCGGGCTGGCACGGCGTGGGCGCGCCTGTCATCCAGACCATGCTGGCGCGCGCCTGGCTGCAAGCCGCCGGGCACGCGCCGCGGCCTGGCCCGATCGCGCTGGCGCCCTGGTCGGCCCGTACGGACGCCGGCGGCATCGAGGCCCGCTCGGTCGGCGCCGCGCGCGCCGCCCAGTGGATTCTGATCGCCGCCCCGGACACGAGCGGCGCCCGCCTGCTGGCGCGGGCCGATGCCCAGGAAACGGCGTCAGGCGGATACGGCAGCCTGGACGCCGACCTGTGCTGGCCCGCGGCCGCGCTGGCGGCGGCCACGCCGCTGAACGTGCCCGGCGCCGCGCTGGCCGACCTGGCCGCCACCGCCTACGCCGGGCTCATCGCGGGCGGCCTGGAACGCATCCTGCAACTGACCGTGGAATACGCCAGCCAGCGCACGCAGTTCGGCAAGCCCATCGGCCGCTTCCAGGCCGTGCAGCAGCAACTCAGCGTGCTGGCCGAACACGTGTGGGCCGTGCGCGCGGCCGCCCAGCTGGCCTTCCAGGGCCGGGGCTGGATGCCGCAGCCGCTATTGGCCGCCCAGGGCAAGGCCCGCGCCAGCGCCGCCGTGGCGCGCGCCGCCGACATCGCCCACGCCGTGCATGGCGCCATCGGCATCACGGCCGAATGCGACCTGCAATGCTATACGCGCCGGCTGCGCGAATGGCGTCACGCCGCGGGCGGCGAACAGTACTGGAACCTGCGCATCGGCAGCCACGCGCTGGCGGCGCGGGGCCTGTCGGCGCTGGACTACGTGCGTACCCACCTGTACGCGGCAGCCGAATGAGCGCGCCCGGCCATTCCAACCCGCTGCCCCTGGCCGGCGTGCGTGTGCTCGATCTCAGCCGCGTGCTGGCTGGCCCCTGGTGCACGCAGACCCTGGCCGACCTGGGCGCCGATGTCTGGAAAATCGAGGCTCCCGGGCGCGGCGACGATACCCGCAGCTGGACGCCGCCCGACGTGGGCGGCGAGTCTACGTATTTCATGTGCGCCAACCGCAGCAAGCGTTCGCTGGCCGTCGATCTGCGCCACCCTGAAGGGCGCGCGCTGGTGCAGCGCCTGGCCGCCCAGGCCGATGTGCTGGTGGAAAACTACCGGCTCGGCGCGCTCGCCAAGTTCGGACTCGACTACGACACGCTGTCGCGGGCGCACCCCCGGCTGATCTACTGCTCGATTTCCGGTTATGGCCGCACGGGTCCGCGCGCGGCCGAACCCGGCTACGACTTCGTGATCCAGGCGGAAAGCGGACTGATGTCGATCACCGGCGAGCCTGACGGCGCGCCCATGAAACTGGGCGTGGCCATTACCGACCTGGTTACCGGCATGAATGCCACGCAGGCGATTCTTGCCGCGCTGCTGGCGCGCCACCAAAGCGGCAAGGGGCAACTGATCGACCTGGCGCTGCTCGACAGCGCGGTCAGCGTGCTGGCCAATGTCGGCGCGGGCTACCTGGCGGCGGGACACGCGCCCCAGCGCTTCGGCAACGGACACCCCACGGTGGTGCCTTACCAGATTTTCGCCACCGCCGATGGCGCATTCGCGCTGGGTGTGGGCAACGACACGCAGTTCGCCGCGCTGTGCGCCGCGCTGGGCCAGCCACAGTGGGCCCAGGACGAACGCTATCGCACCAACCGGGCTCGCGCGCTGAACCGCGCCACGCTGGTGCCCGAGCTGCGGCGCATTTTGCTGACGCAGTCGAGCGCATACTGGCTGGCGCGCATCCGCGCCGCCGGCATTCCGGCCGGCCCGGTACGCACGGTGCCGCAGGCGCTGGACGCGCCGGAAATCGCCGCGCGCGGCCTGCTGGCCGACACCGCCGACGCCGTGCACGGCTCGCTGCGCCTCATGCGCTCGCCCCTGCACCTGCGCGGCACGCCGCCGCGCGAGCCGGCCGCGCCGCCGCGCCTGGGCGAACATACCGACGAGGTGCTGGCCCAGGTGCTGGGCGCCAGCGCCGCCGACATCCAGGGCTGGCGCGATGCCGGCGCCGTGGCCTGAGGCGCGCGCCGTGAACCAGGCCGTCATCCTCGATACGCACGGCGGGCCGGAAGTCCTGCGCGTGACCGACCGCCCCCTGCCCGCGCCGGCGGCGGGCGAGGTAACGGTGGCGCATCGCGCCGTGGGCGTCAACTGCATCGACCTGTACTACCGCGGCGGCCGGTACCCGCACCCCTTGCCGCACGGGCTGGGCTTCGAGGGCGCGGGCGTGGTCGAAGCCGTGGGCAGCGGCGTGGCGGGCCTGCGGCCTGGCGACCGCGTGGCCTACGCCACCGGTCCCCTGGGCGCCTACGCCCAGGCCCGCAACCTGCCAGCCAGCCACATCATCAAGCTGCCGCCCGACATCGGTTTCGACACCGCCATGGCCATTCTGTATAAAGGTCTGACAGTGCAATACCTGTTCCGCCAGGTCTATCGCCCGCAGGCCGGCGAAATCGTGCTGTTTCATGCCGCGGCCAGCGGCGTTGGCCTGATCGCCTGCCAATGGGCGCGCCTGCTCGGCGTGCGGCTGATCGGCACTGTCAGCGACAGCGCACGCGGCGCCCTGGCGCGCGAGCATGGCGCCTGGCGCACCATCGACACCCGTCATGAAGACGTGGCGGCGCGCGTCATGGCGCTTACCGATGGCGCCGGCGTGGCGGCGGTATACGACGGCGTGGGCCGCGACACCTGGCTGGATTCGCTCGCCAGCCTGCGTCCGCGCGGCCTGCTGATCAACTTCGGCGACGCCTCGGGCCCTGTCGCCGGCGTGGCGCTGTCGGCGCTGCAGAAAAAATCGCTGTACCTGACCGTCACCAGCCTGGCCGCCTACATGAATACGCCGGCCCGCCTGCTGGCGGCGGCTTCCGAATTGTTCAGGCACGTGCGCGCCAAGGCGCTGCACGCACACATTCCACGCCACTACCCGCTGGCGCAGGCAGCCCGCGCCCACGCCGCGCTGGAAAAGCGCAGCATCGCCGCCGCCGTCCTCATACCCAGCTAACCCCACGGATCCGGAGAGCACTCCATGTCGAACGCCGTACGCATTACCGCCCTGCACACCCGGCTTGCCAGGATTCCCCTGCCGCGCCCGCTGAAGACCTCGATCCATGAAATTGCCGACGTCTGCTGCCTGCTGGTCTCGCTGGAAACCGACGCGGGCGTCACCGGCGAGGGCTACGGCTTCTGCTTCAATGCAGACAGGCTGGGGGCCATCGCGCAGTTCACACAGTCGCTCGCCCCGTTGGTGGTGGGACGCGACCCGCACGATGTCGAGGCGCTGTGGACGGATTTCCTGCGCGGGTGCAACTTCTACGGCCAGAGCGGGGTATCGATACTGGCCTACAACCCCATCGACATCGCCTGCTGGGACATTGTCGGCAAGCTGGCCGGGCGGCCGCTGTACAAGCTGTTCGGCGCGCACCGCGAACGCGTGCCGGTATACGCCAGCGCGGGCCTGTGGCTGTCGTCCAGCCGCGACGAGCTGCGCGACGAGGCGCGGCAGTTTCTCGCGCAGGGTTTCAAGGCCATGAAGATGCGGCTGGGCTCGCCCGACTGGAAAGAAGACATCGCGCGGGTGGAAGTCGTGCGCGATGCCATCGGCGAACAGGTCACCCTGATGGCCGACGCCAACCAGGGTCTGGACCTCACCCGCGCCCTGCGCCTGGGCCGCGAGCTGGCCCGCTTCGACCTGGCGTGGTTCGAAGAGCCCGTGCCCACCTGGGACGACGACAGCGCCGCCGAAATCGTGCGCCGGCTGCCCATGCCCATCGCCAGCGGCGAAACCGAATACACCCGCTACGGCATCCGCCGCATGGCGCGCGAGCGCGCGGCCGGCGTATTCATGCCCGACCTGCAGCGCATGGGCGGCTATACCGAAATGCTCAAGGCGGTGCGCTACCTGGCCGCCCACGACCTGCCGGTAGCGCCGCACATCTTCACCGAACACAGCCTGCATATCGTGGCAGCGGCCGGCAACGCCACCTGGGCCGAGCACATGCCCTGGTTCGAGCCGTTGTTCCACGAGCGCATGGAAATTGGCGCCGACGGCTGTATCGCGGCGCCCGACCGCCCCGGCACCGGCTTCACATTCGACTGGCAGCGCATCGACCCCTACCTGATTTCGCCACGCACGGCCGGCGGCAGCTGAGCGTGGACAGGCGCGCCCGCCATGGGCGCGCGCCTTGCCGCAGAACACCACCCATTGAAGTGGATAGAACATACGGAGACGAGCATGATCAAGAAATTCGCAGCACCCTTGTTTTGCCTGTCCGCCCTGGCGGCGGGTGTCCTGCCTGCCCACGCGGCCGATGCGCAAGGCGAACCCATACGCATCGGCTGGCTGTCGTCGCTGACCGGGCCGCTGTCGTCGGCCGCCATCGCCGAGAACCAGGGCGTGCAGTTCGCCGTGGAAGAAATCAACAAAGCCGGCGGCATCAAGGGCCGCAAGCTCGAATTGCTGACGCGCGACACCGCCGGCGATCCCACCAAAGCGGTCAACTACGCCAAGCAGCTTGCGTACGAAGACAAGGTCGCCTACGTGATCGGGCCGGTGAACTCGGGCGAGTCGCTGGCGACGGTGCCCATCCTGGCCCGCGCCGGCATCCCCAACCTGATCATCGGCACGGTCGACACACTGACCGACCCCAAGAAATATCCCCTGGCGTTCCGCGTGATCAACACCAACGAGCAATGGATCAGCTCTGCTAACAAGTATGCGCTTGAAACGCTCAAGCGCAAGAAGATCGCCGTGATCGGCGACACCACCGGCTATGGCGCGTCCTCGGCCAAGCGTGCCGCCGCCCTGCTCGAAGACGCCGGCATCAAGCCGGTGTATTCAGTGCTGATCGATCCCAACAAGACCAGCGTCACCGATGAAATCCAGAAAGCGCGCGATGCCGGCGCGGACGTGATCATGCCCTGGTCGGCCGCCACCGGCCTGCTGGCCCGCATCCTGAATGCGCGCGGCAACCTGCAGTGGGACGTGCCCGTGGTGGGCCACCCCGCGCTGATGGGGCTGCCGATCCGCGACCTGCTCAACAAGCCGGAGTACTGGGACAATACTTACGCGGCAGGCTACGCCAGCACCACGTACGACGCCAACGGCAAGCTGCCCGAGCGCACCCAGGCGCTGATGGACGCCATCAGCCCCAAGCTGGGCGGCAAGATCGACTTCACGTTCTGGTGGGTGGCGCTGGGCTACGACACGGTCAAGATCATCGAGCACGCCGTGCAGCAGACTGGCGGCACCGACGCGCAGGCTTTCCGCAAGACGCTCGAAGGCACGCGCAACATGCCCGGCGTATATGCCGACTACACCTGGACCCCGGACGACCACAACGGTTTCCCCGACTCGGCCATGGTGCTGAACCGCGCCAACACCTTCAAGGACGGCAGCTTCCAGCTCGCCCCCCAGTGACACGGCATTCATTTCAGGAGTCTTCTCCATGCTGACCGTCCTCGTGACCGGGCTGGCGATCGGCGCGCTATACGCGGCCGCTGCGCTCGCCTACAACGTGATGTACTCCACCTCAAAGGTGCTCAGCATCACCACGGGCCACCTGTTCATGCTGAGCAGCATCGTCGGCGCCTGGCTGATCGGCGACCTGGGCCTGCCCATCGTCGTCGGCCTGGCCGGCGCGGTGGCGGCCGCCGTGGTGTTCGGCCTGGTCACCGAGGCCGTGGCGATCCGCCGCATCCTGGCGCGCTCGGACGAACACCTGTGGCTGCTCAGCACCCTGGCCCTGGCCACCATCGTGCAGCAGTCGGTGGGGCTATGGTGGGGCACCGAGCCGCGCGCCTTTCCGCGCCTGATCCCGCAGGACTTCACCGCCGGCGTCTGGGACCAGAAGTACTGGCTGCCGATCGGCTGCGTGGCGCTCCTGGCGCTGGGGCTCGACCTCTTCTACCGCCGCACCCTGTTCGGCAAGGTGTTCCTGGCCGTGGCCGAAGACGCCTACGCCGCCCGCGCGCGCGGCATCTCGACCGAGCGGGTGCGCGCGTTCTCGTATGGCCTGGCGGGCCTGCTGGGCGGGTTGGTGGGCTTCGCCGCCGGGCAGCTCACGTTCGCGTTCTTCGCGCTGGGCCTGACGCTGACGCTGTACGGCTTCATCGCGCTGGCCGCGGGCGGGCTGGGCAGTAATGCCGGCGCCATCGTGGGGGGCTTGACGCTGGGCCTGCTGAGCACATTCGCCACCTACTTCTTCGGCGGCGAATACCAGCAAACCATCGCGGTCGGGCTGCTCATGGCCTTTCTCCTGATCAAGCCCGAAGGCTTGTTCGGCAACAAGCAGGTGCGCCAAGTATGAAAACTCAACGCAAGATCCACTGGCCGCTGGCCATCGGCGTGGCGGCGCTGGCCACCCTGCCCTTCTGGGCCGGCAACCCCTACCAACTGCACGTGGCCACCTTGATAGGCACGTACTGGATCCTCATCGCCAGCCTTAACCTGGTGGTGGGCTATACCGGCCTGCTGTCGATCGGGCACGTCGGCCTGCTGGCGATCGGGGCCTATACCTTCGCCATTCTCACAGGCGCCTACGACACCAGCCCCTGGGTCGCCATGGCGGCGGCGGCGGTGCTGTGCGGAGCCTGCGGCTTTCTGCTGGGCCTGCCATCGTTGCGGTTGCCGGGCTTTTATTTCGCCATGGCCACCATGGCCTTCGCGCTGATGGTGACCGAGTTCTCGCTGGCCAGCGACGAGCTTACCGGCGGCGGCGCGGGCCTGAGCGTGGCCTCGTTCGACGCGCCGTTCGACAGCCCTTCCGGCCTGTACTGGCTGGTGGCGGCGGTGGCCGGGATCGTCAGCTGGCTGGTCTGGAACCTGGCGCGCTACTCATGGGGCCGCGCCATGATCGCCCTGCGCGACAGCACGGTCACCGCCGCGGCCACCGGAATACCCGTGTTCCGCGTCAAGCTGGCGGTGTTCACCTTCAGCGGCGTGACGGCCGGCATCGCGGGCGCGCTGTTCGCCTCGCTGCAAAGCTACATCACGCCCGAGACCTTTGTCTTCGAACTCAGCCTGTTCTTCTTCGTGTGCATCGTGATCGGCGGGCGGGGCGTCATCATGGGCCCGTTCGTGGGCACCATCGTGCTGGCCGCCCTGCCCGAGCTGGTCGCGCCGCTGGCGCGCTGGGGCCAGCTGTTCTACGGCATCCTGCTTCTGCTGGTGGTGTTGCTGGTGCCGGAAGGCATCGGCAGCATCGTGCGCGTGCTGCGCGACAAGTTCCGGCCGCGTCGTCCGGAAAAGCACGTGGTCTCGCCCGACCTGCCTCGGCTGGCCGCGGCCATACGCGGAGGACGCGAATCATGATGCAGCTCTGCGCCAAGGGCGTCACCAAGCGGTTCGGCGGCATCACCGCCGTCGACGACGTCACCCTCACACTGGCCGAAGGCGAAATCCACGGCCTCATCGGCCCCAACGGCAGCGGCAAGACCACGTTGCTGAACCTGCTGTCGGGCTACTACCCCATCGACGGCGGCACGCTGCTGCTGGGCGATGCCCCCATCACCCAGGAGTCGGTGCAGCGGCGCGCGCTGCGAGGCATCGCGCGCACCTTCCAGAAACCGCGCCTGCTGGGCAGCCTGAGCGCCTGGCAGAACGTCATGCTGGGCAGCTGGAAGCACAGCAACGCGGGCTTCCTGCCCACCGCGCTGGCGCTGCCCGGCATGCGCCGGCTCGAACGCCAGGCCCGCGACCTGGCCTACGAAATGCTGTGCGGCGTGGGCCTGGAGCGTGTAGCGGAACGGCCTGCCAACATGCTCGATCATGCCGAGCAGCGCTTCCTGGAAATCGCGCGCGGCCTGGCCATGCGGCCGCGCTTCATCCTGCTGGACGAGCCGGCCGGCGGCCTGACCGAACACGAGATCGAGCAACTGGCCCGCATCGTGACCACACTGCGCGAGGCCGGGCTGGGCGTGCTGATCGTCGAGCACCACACCGACTTCGTGTTCCGCTTGTGCGACCGCGTCACCACGCTGAACCTGGGGCGCATGATCGCGCATGGCACGCCTGGCGAAGTCCGTGACAACGCCGAAGTCATTCGGGTTTACCTGGGAGCCTGACCATGCAGAACCCTCAACGTACTCATGGCTCGGCCCCGGTGCTGCTGGAAGTGTCGGGCCTGCAGGTGGCCTACGGCAAGGCGCAGGTAGTGCATGGCGTGGACCTGCGCGTGCACCAGGGCGAATTCGTGGTCATGCTGGGCCGCAATGGCGCGGGCAAGACCTCGATGCTGCATGCGGTGGCCGGCCTGATCCCCAAGCGCGCCGGCCGGGTCACGTTCCGGGGCCGGGACATTACGGCGGCCGACGCGCGC
Organism: Bordetella petrii; assembly: GCF_000067205.1. Classification (NCBI taxonomy): domain Bacteria; kingdom Pseudomonadati; phylum Pseudomonadota; class Betaproteobacteria; order Burkholderiales; family Alcaligenaceae; genus Bordetella; species Bordetella petrii. The sequence goes on from NC_010170.1 coordinate 3,461,284, forward strand.
GCCGCGGTGCGGGCCGGCATCAACGTCGTACTGGAAGGGCATCGCGTTTTCACCGGCCTGACCGTAGAAGACAACCTGCTGCTGGGCACCTACGCCACGCATCGCCACGGCGACCGCAAGCGCCTGCCGCGCATCTACGATCTGTTCCCCGAACTGGCTGAAAAACGCCTGCAACCGGCCTCGCGGCTGAGCGGCGGGCAGCAGCAGATCCTGGCCGTGGCGCAGGGCGTGATTGCCGAACCGGAGCTGCTGATCCTGGACGAGCCTTCCGGCGGGCTGGCCCCGCTGGTGGTAGACCGTATCCTGACGGTGGCCAAGGACCTGACCCGCGGCGGCATGGCCGTGCTGCTGGTCGAACAGCTGGTCAAGGAAGCCCTGCGTTTTGCCGACTACTGCTACCTGGTCGAGACCGGCCATATCGGCGGAGAAGGCACGCCCGCCGAAGTCCAGGCCGGTGAACTGATCCAGCGCATTTACCTGGGCGGCGGGCATGCGCCCGCCGCCCCTTCCGGAGCCGCATCATGAAAATCACCTCCATCGAGCCCATCGTCGTCTCGATACCGTACGGCCACGACGGGCCGCCCACCGGATTCGGCGGCACCGTGTGGTCGAAGCTGAACTATCTGCTGGTCAAGGTGCAAACCGACGACGGCCTGGTCGGCTGGGGCGAGGCATTCGGCTATAACGCGATTCCCGCCACCGTGGCGGCGCTGGAACAGATTGTCGGCCCGCTGGCCATCGGCCGCGAGGCGGGCGACATCATGCAGCTGATGGAAGACCTGAAACGGCCGCTGCATATTTTTGGCCGCAACGGCCCGGTCATGTACGCGCTGTCGGGACTGGATATCGCGCTATGGGACCTGGCCGGCAAGCGCGCCGGCATGCCGGTGTGCCAATTGCTGGGCGCGGGCTCGCGCCGCTCGGTCACGGCCTACACCAGCCTGATGCGGCTGCATGAGCCCGCCACCGTGGCCACCGCCTGCGAGCGCGCGCTGGAACGCGGCTTTCGCCGGCTGAAGCTGCACGAAATCACCGTACCCGCGGTCGCGGCGGCCCGCCAGGCGCTGGGCGGCGACGTGGACCTGATGCTGGACGTGAATTGCGCCTGGCCCGCCGACGAGGCGCTGCGCATGGCGCGCCGGCTGGAACCCTATCAGCTGAAATGGCTGGAAGAGCCGGTCTGGCCGCCCGAAGACGTGGCCGGCCTGGCGCGCCTGCACCGCGAAGCGCGCGTGCCGCTGGCCGCGGGCGAGAACGTCGGCAACGCATGGGCCTTCCAGCCGCTGGCCGATTCCGGCGCGCTGGATTATTTCCAACCCAGCATCACCAAGGTCGGCGGCATCACCGAGTTTCGCGCCGTGGCCGAACTGGCGCGGCGCCACGGGCGCGCGGTGGCGCCCCACTCGCCCTACTTCGGCCCGGGCTTGCTGGCTACGCTGCAGATGGCGGGCGTGTACGCCCATATCGACGGCATCGAGATCTTCGGCGTGCAGCTCGAATCGGGCCTGTTCGGCGCGGTCGGCATGCCCGGCCCGGACGGCGAGATCGCCATTCCGCAAGGTCCGGGCCTGGGTTGCGACCCCGATCCGGCCATCGTCGCGCGCTACCGGATCTGAACACGACGCGCACACCGCCGGCATCCGCCGGCCCGCCGCGGGTTGCTATGATTGCCCGCATCCGTCCCCCCGGGCGGGCCACGGCCCGCCCCAACCAGGAACTGCCATGCCCATACTGAATATCCAGATCATGCAAGGCCACAGCGCAGCCCAGAAGGCCAGCCTGCTGAAGAACTGTTCGCAGGCCGTCGTCGACAGCATCGCCGCGCCGCTGCATTCGGTGCGCATCGTGCTCGACGAAGCCGCGCCCGAGCACGTGATCGTGGCAGGCGAAATCGGCAAGCCCATGGCTCTGGTGCTGGCCCGCCTGATCGTCGGCCGCAGCGACGAGAAAAAAGCCGCCCTGATTGCCGCCTTGAACCAGGCCGTGCATGAAAGCATCGGAATCTCGGGCGAAGATGTCCGCGTCATCATCACCGACGTGCCCAAGAGCGACATGGGCGTGGCTGGCGGCCTTACTGCGCAGGCCGCGGGCCGCTGAAGCGAAAACCATCCGCGCGCCTGGCGATGATCAAGGCTTGAACGCCTGGGTCGCCACGTCCAGGAAATTGCGCACGGCCGCGCTTTCGGCCGATGGTTTCCACGCCAGCGATATCCCGATGGATGCGCTGGCGGGAAAATCCATCAGCTTCTTGTAGATGACGTGCCGGCTGTTGAAGCGGCGCGACACCGACGGCACCAGCGCCACGCCGAAACCGGCCTCGACCAGGCTGAGCACGGTCTGCACCTGGATCGCTTCCTGCGTCACCCGGGGCATGAAGCCGCGCAACTGGCAGGCGTGGATGGCGGCCGTGCGCAGGCCAAGAGCGTCCGCGCCCGAATACAAAATGAAGCCTTCGTCCGACAGGTCTTTCAGCCGGACCGTGGCGCGCTGCGCCAGCGGGTTGCTCTTGGGCACGGCCAGCACGAAGGTCTCGGTGAACAACGTCGCCAGGCGTGTGTTCGAGCCAATGGCCACCGGCACGCGCACCACGCCGATGTCGAAAGCCTCTTCTTCGATGCCCTGCATGAGGCGGATGGAAATCGCCTCGCGCAGTTCTAGCTCCACGCCGGGATAAAGCGCGCGAAAACGCGGCAGGATGCGCGGCAGCACCTCGTGCGTGGCCGAGCCCACGAAGCCGATGCGCAGGGTGCCCAGGTCGCCGGTCGAGGCGGCTCGCGCGGCCTGGCGAAACTGCGCCGCATGAAACAACGCGCGCCGCGCCTCGGCCAATGCCGCTTCGCCGCTTTCGGTCAGCTTGACGCCGTCTTTGCCGCGCGTGAACAGCGTCACGCCAACCTCGGCCTCCAGCTTGCGTATCGACACCGATAGCGGCGGTTGCGCCATGTGCAGTTTTTCGGCGGCGCGACGAAAATTGAGAGTTTCGGCCAGCGTCAGGAACTGCTGGAAATGCTTGAAATCCATGGTCTCCCCCAAAGGCCGGTGATACCGGCAGCGTATCGGTTTTTCGAAAAATAATATTGGAACAGTTGACCCGCGCGCAATATCCTGCCTTATCAATGGCGCCACGCGCCACCCCCAGAAGAACATCGGAGACCCCCATGACCCACACCTCCGCGCCGCGCGCCGGCGGGCAGCTGCTTGCCGACGCGCTGGCCATCAATGGCGCCGACATGGTTTTCTGCGTGCCCGGCGAAAGCTATCTGGCCGTGCTCGACGGCCTTTACGAACATCGCGACCGCGTGCGCGTGATCACCTGCCGGCACGAAGCCGCCGCCGCCAACATGGCCGAGGCGCACGGCAAGCTGACCGGCCGTCCCGGCATCTGCTTTGTCACGCGCGGCCCCGGCGCCACTCATGGCAGCACCGGCGTGCACACCGCCCGCCAGGACTCCACGCCGATGATCATGTTCGTCGGGCAGGTGGGCCGCGACGCCGCGCAACGCGAGACGTTCCAGGAGGTTGACTACCGGCAGATGTTCGGCGGCCTGGCCAAGGGAGTCATCCAGATCGAAGATGCTCGGCGCGTGCCGGAACTGGTGGGCTATGCCTTCCAGCTGGCCGTGGCGGGACGGCCGGGCCCGGTGGTGGTGGCCTTGCCGGAAGACATGCTGACCGATGTCGTGCAGGTGGCCGATTCGCCGGCCTGGCAGCCCGTGCAGGCCGCGCCCGATGGCGCGCAGATGCGGCAGCTGGGCACGATGCTTGGGCAAGCCGAGCGGCCGCTGATGATTGTGGGAGGCAGCGGCTGGACCGCACAAGCCGCGCAAGACATCGCCGGCTTCGCGCAAGCCCACGGCATGCCGGTGGCCTGCGCATTCCGCCGCCAGGACATCGTGAACAACGACCACCCCTGCTATGCGGGCGACCTCAGCCTGGCGCCCAGCCCCGCATTGGCGCAGCGCGTGCGCGACAGCGATTTCCTGTTGGTGGTCGGCACACGGTTGGGCGAGGCATCCACCCAGGGCTATACGCTCATCGCCAACCCCGACCCGGGCAAGCCGATGGCGCATGTGCTGGCGGGCGCCGAGGAACTGGGCCGGGTCTACCGTCCGGCGCTGGCCATCAATGCCGCGCCAGCCGCCTTCGCCGCCGCCGCGCTGCAACTGCCCGCCACGGGCTCGCCCGCGCGAACAACCTGGGCGCGGCAGGCGCACGACGACTACTTGCAATGGCAGGCAGTGACCGACGTGCCCGGCAAGGTCAACATGGGCCACATCGTGCGCCACGTGCGCGAACGCGTGGCCGGCGACGCCATCATCACCAATGGCGCCGGCAACTATGCCATCTGGGTGCATCGGTACTACACCTACCGGCGCCGCGGCACACAACTGGCGCCCACCTGCGGCGCCATGGGCTATGGCGTACCGGCGGCGATCGCCGCGCAACTTGCCCATCCGCAACGCCAGGTGGTGTGCTTTGCCGGCGATGGCTGCTTCCTGATGAGCGGTCAGGAGCTGGCCACGGTGACGCGCTATGCGCTGCCCATCGTGTTCATTGTGGTCAACAACGGCATGTACGGCACCATCCGCATGCACCAGGAAAAAACCTATCCGGCGCGCGTCATCGGCACCGAGCTCACCAATCCGGATTTCGCCGCCTATGCCCGCTCGTTCGGCCTGCACGGCGTCACCGTGACCGACACGGCGCAGTTCGCGCCGGCCTTCGATGCCGCGGTGCGCGAACGGCGCGCCACGCTGATCGAGATACAGGTCGACCCGCAGGCCATCACGCCGGCCGCCACGCTGGACCAGCTTCGGCGGCAGGCCGCGACGGCCGCCTCGCATTGAGCGGCGGCCGGACGGCCGCAAGACTCATCTTCCCGAAGCGCCCGCGCCCCCCTTGCGTGCCCCGGCCCGCCGATGCGCGGCCGGGTGGTTCGCCAACAGCATCACGTCGCGCAGCTTCAAGACCGGCGCGCAGGACGTGTCGCGATGCGCCACCAGCGACAAGGCCAGCGCGTCGCGCGCATCCGCGTCCAGCAGATCCGCGAACACGACGTGGGGGGTAGAGTACGCGCGCGTCACGCCCGGCACCAGCGCCACGCCCAGGCCGCTGGCCACCAGGCTCACCAGCGTCTGCACCTGAATCGCTTCCTGGCTGATGCGCGGTGAAAAACCGGCCTTGCGGCATAGGGCCTGGGCCACGCCATACAACCCCGGCACTTTGTCCGGCGCGTACATCACGAACGGTTCGGACCGCACCGCCTGCAGCGACACCGGGCCGCCGGCCAACGGATGCGCCGCCGGCAGCGCCAGGATCAGGCTGTCACGCTCGACCACCCAGGCCGACAGCGACGTATCTTCGGCCAGCGGGCCGCGCACCAGCCCGGCATCGAGCTCGTTGGCCCGCAGCATCTCGGCCAGGCGCACGGTGCTGTCTTCGCGCAACTCCAGTTCCACATCGGGATAGCGATGCCGGAAGGCCGGCAGGCAGCGCGGCAGCAGCATGTAGGTGGCCGACCCCACGAACCCCAGCCGCAGCCGGCCCAGTTCGCCCAGCGCGACCCGGCGGGCCGACTGCCGCGCCTGGTCGGCATGGAACAGCGCCCGCCGGGCGTCGTCCATCAGTGCCGCGCCGGCGGGCGTCAGCGACACGCCCTTGGCGCCGCGCTCCAGCAGCAGGACGCCCACGCTGTGCTCCAGCTTCTGTATGGACACCGACAGCGCGGGCTGGGCAATGTGCAGCGCCTCGGCGGCGCGCCGGTAGCTGCCGAGCTCGGCGATGGTGACGAATTGGCGCAGCTGGCGCAGGTCGATAGCCATAACAAATTCCATATCACGCTATACGAACGCCATATTAGACGCTTATGCGCCGGATGATTAGGATTTGCTCCATGCCGTCATCCACCCTCCTAGAAAACAGCGCCCTGGCCGGCGTGCGCGTGCTGGATCTGACCTCGATCGTGTTCGGTCCCTACGCCTCGCAGATTCTTGCCGACTACGGCGCCGATGTCATCAAGATCGAACCGCCCGAGGGCGACTCCACGCGCCGCACCGGCCCGCAGCAGGAGCCAGGCCTGGCGGCCATCTTCCTGGGCATCAACCGCAACAAGCGCAGCGTCTCGCTCGACCTGAAGCAGGCTGGCGCGCGCGACGCCCTGCTTGCCCTGGTGGACGACGCCGACGTGCTGATGCACAGCATGCGGCCCGCCAAGATGGCGCGCCTGGGCCTGGACCCCCAGACCCTGTGCGCGCGCAATCCGCGCCTGGTCTATGCCGGCCTGTACGGCTTTGGCGAAGGCGGCGCATATGCCGGCCAGCCCGCTTACGACGACATCGTTCAGGGCTTGAGCGGCGTGGCCGACATCGCGCAGCGCCAAGGCGGCACGGCGCGCTACCTGCCCACCATCGCGGCCGACAAGACCTGCGGGCTGGTGGCCGCGCACGCCATCCTGGCTGCGCTGTTCCAGCGCGAGCGCACCGGCCTGGGGCAGCAGGTGGAAGTGCCCATGTTCGAGTCGATGGCGTCCTACCTGCTGGTAGAACATTTCTACGGCCGCCATCTGCAAGACACCCCCGGGCCGGCCGGCTACCCGCGCGTGCTGGCGCCCTGGCGCCGCCCGTACCAGACGGCCGACGGCCTGCTCTGCATGATGCCCTACACCGACGCGCACTGGCGGCGCTTCTTCACCGAGACCGGCCACGCCGACCTGGCCGACGATGCGCGCTTTGCCGACATCGGCGCGCGCACCCGCCACATCGACGCCTTGTACGAGCAGGTCGGCGCCATCGTGGCCGGCCACGACACCGCGTACTGGCTGGCGCTGTGCCAGCGCCTGGAAATACCCGCCGCGCCCGTCAACCGCCTGGAAGACCTGGAACACGATCCGCACCTGAGTAGCGTGGATTTCTTTGTGCCGCTGCAAAGCGCCGCGGGCCACCGCTACTGCTTCCCGCGCAGCCCGGTGCGGCTGCAACGCTCGCGCGTCGAGCCTTCCATGCCGCCGCGGCTTGGCGAACACACCCGCGAAGTGCTGCGCCAGGCCGGTCTGGACCCTGCCCGGATCGAACGCCTGCTCGCCAGCGGCGCGGCCCTGGACCACGGCAATCCCGATCCGCTTTCGCTCACCAAGGACACAGCATGACCGAAAACCAAGCCCCCCTGCTGGGCCAAGGCTACTACTGGCAAGACCTGCAGGTCGGCCAGCGTTTTCGCACCTTTCGGCGCACCGTCACCGAAACCGACATCGTCAATTTCATCAGCGTCACGGGCATGCTCGAGACCATATTTATCGATGCCACGTACGAGCACGGCGCCATCCGCGGACGCCCCGCGCCCGGCGCGCTGACCTACGGCCTGATCGAAGGCCTGCTGATGCAGGGCATGGTGCAGGGCACGGGCCTGGCGCTGCTGGAAGTGCACAAGAAAATGCTGGCGCCCGTGGTCGCGGGCGACACCGTGTGGGCCGAAGTCGAAGTCACCGGCATCCGCCCCACGTCGAAACACAACCGCGCCGTGGTCGACTCTGCGATCGAGGTGCGCAACCAGCACGGTACCCCTGTCATGTCATACACCGCCACCCGCATGCTGGCCGGCCGCCCAGGCTGAACGCACGGCGCCGGCAAGCCCAGAAGCAACAACGACAAAAGGAGACAACATGAAAACTTGCCTGAAGATCCTCGCCACGCTGGCCATTGCCAGCTCCACCACAATCGCCCTGCCCGCAGGCGCGGCCTGGCCGGAACGCCCCGTCACGGTGGTGGTGCCGTTCCCGCCTGGCGGCCCCACTGACCTGGTCGCGCGCGTGCTGGCCAAGCAACTGGCCGACCAGACCGGCCAGAGTTTCGTGGTCGAGAACAAGGGCGGCGCCAACGGCAACATCGGCATGCAATACGCCGCGTCGGCCAAGCCTGACGGCTATACCGTGCTGTACAACACTTCGTCGATCGCGCTCAGCCCGAATCTGTACCGCGACCTGCCGTTCGATCCGGTCAAGGATTTCGCCGCCGTGTCCTCCACCGCTGTGATCCCGCTGGTGCTGCTGACGCACCCGTCGGTGCCGGTGAGCAATGTGCGCGAGTTCGTGGACTACGCCCGCGCGCACCCCGGCAAACTGTCGTACGGTTCGGCGGGCGCCGGCAACGTCACGCACCTGGGCGCCCTGCTGTTCCTGCGCTCGGCAGGCGTGCAAGCGGTGCACGTGCCCTACCGCGGCAGCGCGCCGGCCATGACCGATCTGGTCGGCGGCCAGGTGCAGTTCATGACCAACACGTTGAACGATTCGCTGGGCTTCGTGCGCGAAGGCAAGCTGAAAGCGCTGGCGGTCAGCAGCAAGGTGCGCAGCCCCCAATTGCCCGACACGCCCACCCTGGCCGAAACCGTGGTGCCCGATTTCGAGATGGGCGCGTGGCAAGGCATGGTGGTGCCCGCCGGCACGCCGCAGGAAATTGTCGATGCGCTCAATGCGCAGATCCGCAAGGCCCTGCAATCGCCCGCCGTGCTCAAGCAACTGGCGGCCCAGGGCGCGCAGCCGCTGGGCGCCACGCCACGCGAATACGGCGACTATATCCGCGCCGAAATCGCGCGCTGGCGCGACGTGGTGCAGGCCGCCAACGTGCGGCTCGACTAAAACAAATAGTGAAACGTCAGGCGCCAGGCGCCTGACCGTCCACCATCACGCCGCGGACCGGCTCGGGACCGTTTCCTCGTGGCCGGCTTCGGCCTCGGGCTGCGGCTCGACCGACGCGGGCGTGACCAGGTCCACGACCTTCTTGCGTGACAGCATACCGATGAACTCGTCGTCCTCGCCCGTTACGGCCACGGGCTGGTCGCTGTGCACCAGGCGGGCCAGCACTTCATCCAGGCCGGCAGTGGCCGGCACCGAAGCCAGGTCTTCGACGAACGCCGACACATCGCGCGCGCCGGCCTCGACAGCGCGCTGCGCCACGTCGGCCGTCAGCACGCCGGCCAACCGCTTGCCATCGAGCACCGGGGCGTATTCGAAGCTGAGCGCACGCATGCGGTCCAGCGCGTGGGCCGGGCGCGAGCGCATGGTCAGCGTCAGGCGCGGAGGGTTGACCGCGTGCGCCGCGTTCAGCACCTTGGTGCGGTTGACGTCCTGCAGGAACGCCTGCACATAGTCATTGGCCGGATTCAGCAGAATGTCTTCCGGCGTGCCTTCCTGCACCAGTTCGCCGTCTTTCAGGATGGCGATGCGGTTGCCCAGGCGCAGGGCCTCGTCCAGGTCGTGCGTGATGAACACGATGGTCTTGTTCAGCTTGGCCTGCAATTGCAGCAGGTGGTCCTGCATCTCGCGGCGAATCAGCGGATCCAGCGCCGAGAAGGCCTCGTCCATGAGCAGAATTTCGGCATCGGTGGCCAGCGCGCGGGCCAGGCCCACGCGCTGCTGCATGCCGCCCGACAGCTGGTGCGGATACTGCGCCTCGAAGCCGTTCAGGCCGACCTGGTCCAGCCAGCGGCGCGCGCGCTGCTCGCGCTCGGCCTTGGGCACGCCTTGCACGGTCAGGCCGTAGGCAGCGTTGTCCAGCACCGAACGATGCGGAAACAGCCCGAAGCGCTGGAACACCATACTCATTTTCTTCTGGCGGAAGGTCTCCAGCTCGCGCTTGCCCAGGCTGACGACGTCGACGCCGTCCACCAGGATGTGGCCCGCGCTGGGTTCGATCAGCCGGTTGAAATGGCGGATCAGCGTCGACTTGCCCGAGCCCGACAGGCCCATGATCACATAAATGCTGCCTTCTTCGATCGACAGGCTGATGTCGCGCAGGCCCAGCGTATGGCCGCTCTTGGCCAGCAGGTCTTCCTTGCTCATGCCTTGCTGCGCCGCCGCCAGCCATTTGCCGGGGTTGGGACCGAAGACCTTGTAAATGTTCTTGACCTCGATCTTGCTCATCGGTGGCCTCCTTTGCGTACGCGATGCCCATAGGACTGCGTGATGCGATCGAACAGCACGGCCAGCACCACGATGCCCAGGCCTGCCAGCAGGCCGCGGCCGACTTCCAGGCGGTTGATGCCCAACAGCACTTCATAGCCCAGGCCGCGCGCGCCGATCATCGAAGCGATCACCACCATCGACAGGGCCATCATGGTGGTCTGGTTGATGCCGGCCATGATGTTGGGCAGGGCCAGCGGCAGCTGCACGCCGAACAGCTGCTGGCGCGGCGAGGCGCCGAACGCGCGCGAGGCTTCCAGCACTTCGCGGTCGACCAGGCGGATGCCCAGGTCGGTCAGCCGGATCAGCGGCGGCACGGCGTAGATCACGGTGGCGATGATGGCCGGGATCTTGCCCAGCCCGAACAGCATCACCACGGGAATCAGGTAAACGAAGCTCGGCATGGTCTGCATGACGTCGAGCAGCGGCAGCATGATGGAGCGCAGCCAGTTGGCGCGGGCCATCAGCACGCCCACCGGGATGCCGATAATGACCGACAGGCCGGCGGCCATGATCATCAGCGCCAGCGTCTGCATGCCGGCATCCCACAGGCCCAGCAGGCCGATGACGCACAGCAGCGCGCCCATGGCCACGCTCAGGCCGATGCGGCGGCTCACGCCCCAGGCGATGGCGATGGTGGCCGCCACCACGATCCACCAGGGCGTGCTGCGCAGCAGGTGCTCCAGCCACACAAGTACGTCCAGGAACGGGCGCGACATCGCTTCCAGCGTGTCGGCATAGCGCGTTACGAGGTGATCGACGAATGTGTCGATGGCGCCGCGCACGGCGCGCGGCGGGATAATTTCAGGAAACATAGGCAACTCCTTACGAGCGTGCCGCGGGCGATACGGCCGGACGGTTGCCGGCCAGCCGCATCGCCCCCGGCGCGCGGGCCCGGGGCGCGCGGCCTTGGCCGCGCACGGGCAAAACGCCGGACAGGCCGGCGGCGCGCGCCATCACGGCGCGGCGCGGCGGCCTGCTTGCCGCTTACAGCGCGGCCTGGACGCGCGTCGCGACCTCGGCGGGCACCCACTTGGTCCAGACATCGGACTTGTTCTTCAGGAACCACTGGGCAACGGCGGACGAATCGTCGCCGGACTCTTCCATGTGCGCCAGGGTCTGGTCGACCTCGGGCAGCGGGATGCTGACTTTGGACAGGAACTCGGTCAGCTTGGGGGCCTGCTTCGAGAATTCGGTATTGACGGCGGTGAACACCGGGTTCTCGGGGTAGGCGCTGGGCTGCGGGTTCGCGCACTTGGGCGCGGTCAGGCACTTATGCTTTTCCGCATCGTAGGGCGGCAGTTCCAGCTTGACCAGATCCAGCGCGCCCACCAGCGGGGTGGGATACCAATAGTAGAACACCACGTTCTGCTTGCGCTTGTAGGCCGACATCAGGGCGGCCTTCTGGGCTGCGCCGGTGCCGGGCGAATACAGCGTATAGGTGTCGTCGAGCTTGAGCGCATGGAACAGGTTGGTGCTGACGACTTCGCAGCCCCAGCCGGCCGGACAACCATAGAAGCGGCCCTTGGAGGGCTCTTCCGGGTCCTTGAATTCGTCCTTGAACTTGGGCAGGTCGGCGGCCGACTTCAGTTCCGGCAGGCGCTCGGCGGTATAGCGCGGAATGAACCATGCCTCGCCGCCCATGTAGACGTCGCCGATACGCTTGACCTTGCCGGTCTTCTCGGCCTTGTCCCAGGGGGCCGACACGCTGTTCAGCCAGATTTCGGTGTTGATGTCTAGATCGCCGCGCTCCAGCGCGGCCAGCGCGGGCAGGGTCTCGGTGGGCAGGGTTTCGGTCTTGCAGCCGTAGCCCTTTTCCATGATGAAGCGTTCGATATCGACCAGCACCAGGTTGGACTCCCAGTTCATGCCGCCGAACTTCACGGCGCGATCGAGCTCGCACTGGGGAGCGTCGGCCGCCTGGGCGGTGCCGGCAAACGCAAGAAACACCGCCGCGGCGGCCAGGGTTTTAATAGGGGTGAAACGCATTGGCTTTTGCCTCCATAGGTTCAGGGACACAACGGCAGCGGACAGCGCTGTGTTATGCCGTGGAGCTAAGGGGGTTGTGCGGAAGACGGGCAGAACCGCCAATACAAACCGACACTAGCAGCAAGACGCGAGGCCGGTGGCGGCGACGGTCTTGTTCAGACAGCAGGGCCGACGCATAGCCAGAATGGCTGGCATCGGACTGACAGTAAATTGAATGAAACTGAATGAAGAAGCCGGCATCTTAGCCGATTTTGCCCTGGACACCAAGCTTGTATCAGAAAAGATCAGATACAAATAGCCAAGAATTGCCTAGGGAAACCACTGACGAACCGGCGCTACAGCCCCAATTCACGCGGTATTGCGGCGCAACATAACGTTGAAATATTTAGTTTCTTATAGTTTCTAACAGACAACGTTTGCCCCGATGCCCCGCCCTTCGCGGGCCGGGCATCGGGCCGGGCCGGGTCAGGCCTGAGCGTATATATAGTCACGCCGCCACGGGTAGGCCAGGTCGGGCGGATTGTCGAGCTCGTCGGGCCGGCCAATGGCCGGCGGGCTGGCGGCCAGGATCTGGTGCAACGCGATCCAACCGTGCTCGAACGCCATGGCGCAGCCGGCCAGGTACAGCCGGTAGGCGCGCAGCGAGCGGGCGCCCTGCTCGCCCTGCAGCACCTGGGACGCCTCGGCCAGCCGGGCTTCCAGGGCGTCGCTCCAGGCCCACAAGGTGCGGGCGTAGTGCGGCCGCAGGTTTTCCACATCGAGCCCTTCCAGGCCGCCGTTGGTGACGGCCTCCATGACGCTGCTGACGTGCGTAAGCTCGCCGCCCGGGAAAATGTACTTTTCGATGAACTCGCCCATGCCGCTGCCCAGCTCGGCGTTGTACAGGCCCGCAGCCGTGATGCCATGGTTCATGATCAGCCCGCCCGGCTTGACCAGCCGGCGCAGCTTGGCGAAATAGCCCGGCAGCTGCGCCCTGCCCACGTGTTCGAACATGCCCACCGACGCCAGCTTGTCGTAGGGTTGCGATTCGTCGAGCTTGCGATAGTCGAGCAGCTCCATGCGCACCCGGCCCGCCAGGCCTTTTTCCTGGATGAGCTTATTGACGTAGGCATGCTGGTTGCGCGACAGGGTAATGCCGGTGGCGTCGACCCCGTAGTTCTCGGCCGCCCACAGCAGCAGCCCGCCCCAGCCGGCGCCCACATCCAGGAACCGCTCGCCGGCCCGCAGGCGCAACTTGCGGCAGATGTGGTCGAGCTTGGCCTCTTGCGCCTGCGCCAGGCTCATGTCCGGCGTGCGGTAGTAGGCGCAGGAATAGACCCGGCGCGGGTCGAGCCACAGGGCGTAGAAGTCATCGGACAGGTCATAATGGAATTCGATCTGCTTGGCGTCGCGCTCGATCGAATGGCGCCAGACCGAAATCACCTTGCGCACCAGTTCGGTCAGCCAGCCGCCGCGCGCGGCGTCGACCGGCGATCCCGGCAGCAGCGCCGAGGCCGCTTGCATGACGTGGCGCATGTTGCCCTGTATATCGATGCGGCCTTCGACGTAGTCTTGGCCCAGCACCCCGACGGCCCCTTCGGCCAGATGAGCCAGGGCGGCCTTGTCGCGGGCCACGAAGCGAACCTGCGGGTCGGCCTGGCCGAGCGTGGTGCCATCGGGCAGTTCCATCTGCACGGAAACCGGCAAGGACTGCAATTTGCGTTCTACAACAGACAGCAAAGGATTCACAGCTTCTCCCCGACATACATGAAAGAACCCGGCAACTTTATCGGAAACGCCCGCAGACCGTAAGAGCCTGCAACCCGTGATACAGTCGTCGGCTTGCCGCTCGTCCCCGTTTCCTCGGGCGGCAGTTATCCATCCCCCGCCTCATGCTACCGCAATCCCTGTCGCGCAGCCTGCCCGGCTGGCTCATCCTGATGGGCACGCTGACGGCCATCGGACCGTTCTCCATCGACATGTACCTGCCGGCTTTTCCGGCCATGGCCGACAGCCTGCAGGTGTCGCGCGGCGAGGTCGAGCGCACGCTGGCGGCCTACCTGATCGGGCTGGCCCTGGCCCAGGTGGTGTACGGCCCGCTGGCCGACCGCTACGGGCGCAAGAAACCGGTACTGGCGGGCCTGGCGCTGTATACCGTTGCCTCGCTGGGTTGCGCGCTGGCCGGCAGCGTGCAGATGCTGATCCTCTGGCGGGTGCTGCAGGCGCTGGGCGGGGCCGCGGGGGTGGTGATCCCGCGCGCGGTGATCCGCGACCACTACGAAACCCAGGATGCCGCGCGCGCCATGTCGCTGCTGATGCTCATCATGGGGCTCGCGCCGATCCTGGCGCCGCTGGCGGGCGGCCAACTGCTGGCGGTGATGGGCTGGCGCAGCCTGTTCTGGCTGATGGCGGCCGGGGCGCTGGCCCTGATGGCCGCCACCGCCCTGATCATGCAGGAATCGCTGGCGCCGGAGCGCGTCCAGCCGCTCAGCGCCTCGTCCATCGCCCGCAATTACGCCGCGTTGCTGTGCCACCGCGGCTTTATGGCGCACAGCCTGGCGGGCGGCTTCGGCCAGGCCGGCATGTTCGCCTACATCATCAGTTCGCCGCGCCTGTTCATCGAGCTGTATGGCGTCGATCCGCAGCACTACGGCCTGCTGTTCGGCGCCAATGCCGCGGGTCTGATCATCGGCTCGCAGGTCAGCGCGCGGCTGCTGCGCACCTACACTCCGCTGCAGCTGCAGCGCGGCGCCCTGACCGCGCTGGCCGTGGCCAGCCTGGCGGCCCTGGCCCTGGCCCTGGCCGGCCTCATGACCCTGCCCCTGCTGATGGCCTGCCTGATCGGCTACATGTTCAGCCAAGGCTTCGTCAACCCGAACTCAGCCGCGCTGGCCCTGTCCGAACAGGGCGCGCGGCTGGGCGCGGGATCGGCGCTGCTGGGCACTCTGCAGCTGTCATGCGGGGCCGCGGCCGGCTTCGTGGTCAGCGCCTGGCAGGCCGCCGGCCCCCTGCCGCTGGCCACCGTTCTGGCCTGCTGCGCCACCCTGTCGTGGCTGGCTGGCCGCGTCGCCCGCAACCTGAAGCGCCCTTTGGCTTGATTTCTTTGGTTTTTTTGTATTAGAATGGCGAGCTTCACATGAAGTTTTCCCGTGAGTAGTCGCTATGCTTTGCGGCTGCCACTTTCGACCACCACCCAACCCGTGTATAGGGGGGCGGCAGGCAGCGGGTATAAGCACGGGCCTCGGCCCATCTACCTGTCTTTCCTTTCCCCATGCGCGGCCAGAATTAGAGGTAAAAACCATGGCACGCGTATGCCAAGTTACTGGCAAAGGCCCGATGACGGGCAACAACGTCTCGCACGCCAACAACAAGACCAAGCGTCGTTTCCTGCCCAACCTGCAATCGCGCCGGTTCTGGGTTGAAAGCGAAAACCGCTGGGTTCGCCTGCGTGTTTCCGCCAAGGCCATCCGCATCATCGACAAGAACGGCATCGACGCCGTCCTGGCCGACCTGCGCGCCCGTGGCGAACTGGCCTGATCGGCCCGCCCTCATCACCATCTAGGAGCACGACATGGCCAAAGGTATCCGCGAAAAAATCAAGCTCGAGTCCACCGCCGGCACGGGCCACTTCTACACCACCACCAAAAACAAGCGCAACATGCCCGAAAAGATGCTGATCAAGAAATTTGATCCGGTCGCTCGCAAGCATGTCGACTACAAAGAAACCAAGCTGAAGTAATTTCGCTGGTTTTGAGTATAGTTATACGGCCCTGCCTGTCGCGGGGCCGTTTTTTTTCGGCTGTCCCCCGTCACTTTACCCGCACTGCCTCACCGCCATGTTCCGAATCCCGACTCTGTTGCGCTGCGCCGCGTTCGCGGCCGCGCTGGCCATGCTGCCCGCGGCCCACGCCAAGAACGCAGCCCCGCCCATCCGCATCGGCGAAATCAACAGCTACAAGGCAATTCCCGCCTTTCTCGCCCCCTACAAGAAGGGCTGGCAACTGGCGCTGGAACAGATCAACGCCCAAGGCGGTGTGCTGGGGCGCCCCTTGCAGGTCATCTGGCGCGACGACAACGGCAATCCGGGCGATTCGGTGCGCGCCGCACAGGAGCTGATCACCCGCGAAAAAGTCGACCTGCTGTTCGGCGGCTTTCTGTCGCACACCGGCCTGGCGCTGGCCGATTTCGCCAAGCAACGCAAAGTGTTCTTCCTGGCGGCCGAACCCCTGACCGACAAGATCACGTGGCATGACGGCAACCGCTACACCTACCGGCTGCGCCCCTCCACCTGGATGCACGTGGCGGCGCTGGCGCCCAAGGCCCTGGCGCTGCGCAAGCAGCGCTGGGCGCTGGTGTACCCGAACTACGAATACGGGCAGTCCGCCGTGGCCACCTTCAAGGCCATGATGACCTCGTTCCAGCCGAACATCGAATTCGTCGCCGAACAAGCGGTGCCGCTGGGCAAGATCGACGCCGGCGCGGTCGTGCAGGCGCTGGCCGACGCCAAGCCCGATGCCATATTCAACGTGCTGTTCGCCGCCGACCTGACCCGCTTCGTGCGCGAAGGCAATACGCGCGGCCTGTTCGAAAACCGCGCGGTGGTGTCGCTGCTGACCGGCGAACCCGAATACCTCGAGCCCCTGGGCGCCGACAGCCCCACGGACTGGATCGTCACCGGCTACCCCTGGTACGCCATCGACACGCCCGAGCACAAAGCCTTCGCCGAGGCCTACCGCAAGCGCTACAACGAAACGCCCAAGGTCGGTTCGGTGGTGGGCTATGCCTCGCTGATGTCGATCGCGGCAGGCCTGAAGCGGGCCGGCAGCACCGACACCGAGAAACTGGTCGACGCGTTCGCCGGCCTGCAGGTCGACACGCCCTTCGGCCCGGTCACTTACCGCGCCATCGACCACCAGTCGACCATGGGCGTGTTCGTGGGCGTAACCGCGCTGCAAGACGGCCAGGGCATCATGAAAGACTTCTCTTACCTTGATGGCAGCCGCCTGCAGCCGCCCGACCAGTACGTGCGGCAACTGCGCCCCGCGCCCTGATGAACCTCACCGGCCTGCTGCTGCAGCTGCTCAACGGGCTGGCCGACGCCAGCGCGTTGTTCCTGGTGGCCGCCGGGTTGTCGCTGATCTTCGGCGTCACCCGGATCGTCAACTTCGCCCACGGGTCTTTCTACATGCTGGGCGTGTACCTGGCCTGCACGCTCACCGCGTGGCTGGGCGGCTCGGCGCTGGGTTATTGGGCCGCGCTGCCGCTGGCGGCCCTGGCCGTGGGCGGACTGGGCGCCGCCATCGAAATACTGGTCCTGCGGCGCATCTACCACGCGCCCGAGCTTTTCCAGCTGCTGGCCACGTTCGCGCTGGTCCTGATCATCGGCGACGCGGCCCTCGCGCTGTGGGGCCCCGCCGATCTGTTCGCCGCGCGCGCCCCCGGGCTGGGCGGCGCCGTCGAGATCCTGGGCCGGCGCTTTCCGCAGTATGACCTGTTGCTGATCGCGCTGGGCCCGCTGGTGCTGGGCCTGCTGTGGCTGCTGCTGATGCGCACCCGCTGGGGCCGGCTGCTGCGGGCCGCGGCCGAAAACCGCAGCATGCTGGCGGCGCTGGGCGTGAACCAGGCATGGCTGTTCACCTCGGCGTTCGCGCTGGGCGCGTTCCTGGCCGGGCTGGGCGGCGCCATGGCGGCGCCGCGCACGCCCGCCACGCTCGGACTCGACCTCGAAATCATAGCCAGCGCCTTCGTGGTCGTGGTGGTGGGCGGGCTGGGCTCGGTGCCCGGCGCATTCCTGGCCGCCCTGCTGATCTGCCTGGCCAAGGCCGTGTTCGTATATGCCGGCCAAACCCAGATCGGCCCCTGGACGTTCAACCTGTCCAAGCTCACGCTGGTGGCCGAGTTCGCGGTCATGGCGGTCGTGCTGGTGCTGCGGCCCTGGGGCCTGCTCGGCAAGCCGCCCGAGCCCGCCGGCGCGGCCGCGGCCGTCGCGCGGCCATTGGCGCCCGCCTCGCGGCGCGTGCGGCTGGCCTACGGCGCGCTGCTGCTCGCCTTGCTGGCCCTGCCGCTCGCCACGGCCGCCTGGCCCTACCTGACCGTGCTATTCACTGAAATCCTGATCGCCGCGTTGTTCGCGGCCAGCCTGCACTTCCTGATCGGCCCGGCCGGCATGACCTCGTTCGGACATGCCGCCTGGTTCGGGCTGGGCGCTTACGGCGCGGCCTTGTTGCTGAAGCTGGCGGCGCTGCCCATGGAGGCCGCGCTGCTGGCCGGCCCGCTGGCGGCCGCACTGGGCGCCCTGTTGTTCGGCTGGTTCTGCGTGCGGCTGTCGGGCGTCTACCTGGCCATGCTGACGCTGGCGGTGGCGCAGATCCTGTGGGCTCTGGTCTACCAATGGGACAGCGTCACTGGCGGCAGCAACGGGCTCATCGGCCTGTGGCCCTCCGACTGGCTGAGCAGCGGCCTGGCCTATTACTACGCCAGCCTGGCCCTGTGCGCAGCCGGCATCGCCTGGCTGCGGCGTCTGGTGTTCTCGCCGCTGGGCTATGCTCTGCGCGGCGCGCGCGACTCGGCGCTGCGCGCACAGGCCATTGGCATCGACGTGCAGCGCGTGCAATGGGCCGGCTTCACCGCCGCCGCCATGGCCGCCGGCCTGGCCGGCTCGCTGTACGCGTTTTCCAAGGGCAGCATCGCGCCCGACGTGCTGGGCGTGGGCCGCTCGGTCGACGGGCTGGTCATGGTGCTGCTGGGCGGCGTGCAGGCGCTGGCCGGCCCGTTGGCTGGCGCGGCCGCCTACACCTGGCTGCAAGACACCGCCGCGCGCCTGACCGAATACTGGCACGCCGTACTGGGCCTGGCGGTGCTGGCGCTCGTGATGGCGCGGCCTGACGGCCTGGCCGGCATCGCACGGCGCAATCCCGCAGGTGCGCCATGAACCCGTCCGGCCTTTCCTCGTCCGGCCTTCCCATTAACGCGCGCGCGCGGCGCGACGGCACGCCTGGCAGGCCGCCGCTGCTGCAAGTGCGCGGGCTGCGCAAGTCATTCGGCGGCATCCAGGCGCTGGACGGCGTTTCGTTCACCTTGCCGGCCGGCCACATGCTGGCGCTCATCGGCCCCAACGGCGCCGGCAAGTCCACCTGCTTCAATGCACTGAGCGGGCAGATGCGCCCCGACGCCGGCTCGGTGCTGCTCGGCGGACGCGAACTGGTCGGGCTGCGCCCCCAGCAGATATGGCGCCAGGGCGTGGGCCGCACTTTCCAGACAGCGGCCACCTTTCGTTCGATGAGCGCCCGGGAAAACGTGCAGACTGCCCTGTTGGCGCGTGATCGCCGCCTGTTCGACGGCTGGCGCCGCGCCGACCGCCACGGCGCCGACGAAGCCCTGGCGCTGCTGGAACAGGTCGGCATGGCCAGCCAGGCGCAACGCCCGTGTGGGGAACTGGCCTATGGCGACGTCAAGCGCGTCGAACTGGCAATGGCCCTGGCGCACGCGCCGCGCCTGCTGCTCATGGACGAGCCCACCGCGGGCATGGCCGCCGCCGAGCGCCACGCGCTGATGCGCCTGACCCGCAGCCTGGCCGACACGCGCGGCATCGCCGTACTGTTTACCGAGCACAGCCTGGACGTGGTGTTCCAGCATGCCGACCGCATCGTGGTGCTGGTGCGCGGCCAGGTGCTGGCCGACGACGCGCCAGCCGCCATTGCCGCCGACGCCCGCGTCAAGGCCGCTTACCTGGGCAGCGAACCGGTCGACGCGGGCGCCTGATTGCCGCACGCGCGCTGCCCCGCGTGGCCCAGCGGCCCGCATTCGCGGAAAATGCGCGCGGTGCAGCCGGCGCAGACGTCCGGGTCCAGGCGCATGTAGATATCGGCTATGGCCGTGTGCTTGTCCGGAAATATGTGGTCTTCGCCCAGCCGCTCGATGAACCCCAGCCGCCGCCACATTTGCACGACCTCGGGGCGGGGCCGGTGAAAATACAGGTCGCCACCGGCTTCGCGCCGCTTGCGCAACTCGTCTTCCCAGAGCAGCGCGCCGGCGTGGTCAATGAAGTTCATGCTCTTGGCCATTATCAGCAGGTGACGCGGCGCATCCGGCGCCGCGCGCAACGTCTGCAGCCGGTCGGCCACGTGCGCCACCGCCCCGAAGTAAACAGACCCCTCCATACGCAGCAGTTTCAGTTGCGGGCATTCGGGCAAGGCATCGGGCCGGCCTTCCAGCACGGCGAAATGGCGATCCGGATCGTGCGCGTCGAAACCCATGGTGCGCATGGCGGGGCGCGAGGTCCGGTGCAGATAGGCCAGCAGCGACAGCAGCGTGCCCAGCAAGATGGCGATTTCCATGCGGATGGTCACTGTGGCCACCAGTGTGGCCAGCGCAATCATGCATTCGCTGCGCTGCACGCGCGCCACATGCCGCCAGCGCGGCAGCTCCAGCAAGTTCCAGGCCACCAGCATCAGCAGGCCGGCGATCGCGGCGTGGGGAATCAAGGCCAGCAGCGGCGCGCTGGCCATCACCAACGCTACCAGCAGCACCGCCGCGAATACCGCCGCCATGGGCGTGCGCGCGCCGGATTCGAAATTCGGTATGGAACGGTTCAGCGAGCCGCAGGACAGATACGAAGAAAAAAATCCGCCGACAATATTCGACAGGCCCTGCCCGATGAATTCGCGGTTGGCATCGATGATCTGACCCGAGCGCGCCGCCACCGCCTTGGCGATAGATATGGACTGCGCCAGCGCCACGATGGACAGCGCGAATGCCAGGCCCAGCAGGTCGGGCAGCTTGCCCCACTCGATATCCGGCACATGGAACGGCGGCCAGGGTTGCGCCAGCGCGCCAAGCACCGAAATCGGCCGGCCGGCCGCTTCGAACACCCAGGCATTCAGCCCCGCCGCCAGCGCCGTGCCGACGGCCAGCCCGATCAGCATATAGGGTTTGCGGCGGTCCCAGCGGCGCGCCAGCGCCGAGGCCGCGATGGTGGCCGCCGCCACCAGCAGCGCCCCCCAGTGCAGCGAGCCCAGTCCGCGCGCCACGCCCAGCAGCACCGCGCCGGCGGCGTGTGCGTGGATGCCGTCCAGGCCCAGCGCGTCTTTCAGGGCATGCACCGCGATCAGCAGCGCGGCGCCGCTGGTAAAGCCGAACAGCGCCGATGGAGAAATGAAATTGGCCAGCGAGCCCAGCCGCAACGTGCCCACCAGCCACTGCAAAATGCCCACCAGGATGGTGACGGCCAGCGCCAGCTGTATGTAGGCCGAGCTGCCGGCCGCGGCCAAAGGCGCCAGCACCGCGTACAGCGCCAGCGAATTGGCGTTAGTGGGGCCCGACATGACATGGCGGCTGGAACCGAACAGCGCCGCCACCACACAGGGCACGATGGCCGAGTACAGGCCATATTCGGGCGGCAGGCCCGCCAGCGTGGCGAAGGCCACGCCCTGCGGCAACACGAGCAAGGCGCCCAGCAGGCCTGCCAGTGCGTCGGCACGCAGCGTGGCGGGCCCGATATCATCGACCCACGTGCCGAATAACCTGCTTGCCAGCTTGCTCACGCGCCGCGCCGCCCCCATTGTTTACATATCTGATGTACCGGGCGACCGCCCGGCGGGGCCTAAGCGTAAACCCTTCGCCTGGCGCGCGCAATGCGCCGCCCGCGGGCCCGTCGGCTCAGCCTGCCTCGCCGCCGCGCCGGGCGCGCATGGCGCGGCCTATGTCGGCCAGCGCATGGTCGTCGAGCAAGCGCGCGGCCATGGGCAACAACTCGTCTTCTTCACGCTGGATGTGCGCGGCGTACAAATTGCAGAATGCCTCGACGCGGTCCGCGTCCAGCTCGGCCGGCTGTCCGGCGCTTACTGCCTGCAGCGGGCCGTGCAGTCCGCGCCACGCGGCTTCGAGCTGGCGATGTTCCTGTGTCAGGCCGTCGACCAGCGCGTGCAGGCAATAGGCATCAGAGCCCGCCATGGATTCGATCAGCGCGGGAAACAGGTCTTCTTCTTCGTCGCTGTGATGATGCACGGCCGCGGTGTCGAAGTACCGCAGCACGCTGCCCGCCGCGGTCTGGGCGGCAGCATCCGCGCCGTGCGCGGCGACGTGGGCCGCCAGGCGCCGCAGCGTGGCGCACTGGCGGCCCACGCGTTCATGGCAGGCGGACAGCAGCGCCAGCGGCGCTTCCGGCCCGACGGCCGGCGATGAAAATCCAGGAATGCCCACTGCCATGATTCTGCCCTCGTCAGGCGCCGCGCGCCGTTATCCCATATGCTCGTGCCACCAGAGCCGCACGGAGTCCCAGGCGCGGCCCACCAGGCCGGCCTGCGGCACGGCGTCCAGCGCCACCACCGGCCATTGCATCGCGGGCTTGCCATCGACCAGCACCTGCAGCGAGCCAACCTGGTCCTGTGCGGCGATCGGCGCCACCAGTGGCTGGCGGCGGGTCACCACCGGCTTTACTTCGGCCGACACCGGCGCGGTAATGTAGGCATCGTTGGCTACGCCGATGCGCACCGTGTCGCGCTCGCCCTTCCAGACCTGTGGCGACTCTACGGCCTGCCCCTTAGCATACAACTTGATCGTCTTGAAGTTCTGGAAACCCCAGTTCAGCAAGACCCGGCTTTCTTCGGTGCGCAGCTTGTCCGACGCCGTGCCCATCACCACCGAAATCAGGCGCCGGCGCGACTGGCCGTCGGGCCGCTCGGCCGAGGCGATCAGGCAGTAGCCGGCGGCATCGGTATGGCCCGTTTTCAGGCCGTCGACGCTGGGGTCCAGCCACAGCAACCGGTTGCGGTTAGGCTGCGAGATATTGTTGTACGTGAAGGTGCGCGCCGAATCGTAAGTCTTGTACAGATCCGGGTAGTCGCGCACCAGGCGGCGGGCCAGCAGCGCCAGGTCGCGCGCGGTGGAATACGTGCCCGGATCGGGCAGGCCGTGCGGGCTGGCAAAGTGCGTGTCTCGCAGGCCCATCTGGGCAGCCTGCTGGTTCATGCGCTGCACGAAGGCCTCGACCGAGCCCGACACTGCCTCGGCCAGCACAATGGCCGCGTCATTGCCCGACTGCACCAGCAGCCCGAACAACAGGTCGTTCACCGAAACGCGCTTGCCGGGTTCCAGGAACATCTTGGAACTGCCGGGCGCCACCTTCCAGGCACGCGTCGACACAGTCACCAGCTGCTGGGTGGACAGTCGCCCGTCGCGCAGCGCCTGGAACACCAGGTAAGCCGTCATTACCTTGGTCAGCGACGCCGGCTCGACCCGGGTGTCGGCATTGAACGACGCCATTTCCTGGCCGCTCGTGGCATCCAGCAGCATCCACGCCTTGGCGGTGACCGGCGGCGCCACTTGCGCCTGCGCGCTGGCCAGGCTGGCCACGGCCAGCAACAGGCTCGCGCAAATTTTCTTGATCAAGGGAACTCCTACAGGGTATCGGCCGGACGGCGGCGCGCGCTGCGCCAACGGAAGTATGCGGTGCGCTCGCGCTCGTCGCGCAGCCGGCCGGCCCGCACGCGCAGCAGGTCTTTGCGGCCCACCAGCCCCACCAGGCGGCCGGTCGCGCGCTCGACGATAGGCAGGCGGCCCACCCCCGTCAAGGCCATGCGGTCGGCCGCCTGGCTGGCAAGTTCGTCCGGATAGCCGACGAAAAGTTCACGATGCGCCACCATCTCGCCCAGCAGCCGCGCATTATCTTCGTCTTCCAGCGTCCACGCCAGGCTGTCGGCGCGCGTGATCTCGCCCACCACCACGCCCTGCCCGTCCACCACCGGATACGACGTGTGACGCCGCTCGGCCGTGGTGAAATGCGCCACGGCGTCAGCCACGCGCATTGAAGCCGGCAGCGTCTCGACCTTCGTGGTCATGACCGCCGACACCCGCACCAGGTCGAACGGGTCCACATGGTATTCGCGCGTAATGTGATGACCGCGGCGCGCAATCTTCTCGGTCAGGATCGAGCGCTTGAGCAACAGCACCGTCAGGCCGTAGGCGAACGCGCAGGCCGTCAACACCGGCAGCAGCACGCTGAAATTACCAGTCAGCTCTACCGCGAAAAGGGTCGCGGTGAGCGGCGCGCGCATGGTGCCGCCCATCATGGCGGCCATGCCCAGCAGCGCCCAGAATCCGGGGTCGGCATGTGGCAACGCGGGCGTAGCCAGCGCGCCCAGCGCGCCACCGAAAATCAGCAGTGGCGCCAGCACGCCGCCCGAGGTGCCGGAACCCAGCGCCACCGACCAGATCACCACCTTCACCACCAGCAGCAACAACACGGCCTGCAACGCCAGCTTGCCCGCCAGCAGGTCGATGATGTTGTCGTAGCCCACGCCCAGCGCCGCGGGCTCGATCAGGCCGCCCAGCCCGATGACCAGGCCGCCGATGGCGGGCCACCACATCCAGTGGATCGGCAGCTTCTCGAACAGATCTTCGGCCGCGTACACCAGCGCGGTCAGCACGCCCGATCCCAGCCCGGCCATGATTCCCACCGCGGCCCAGGCGACCACATGATGCAGCGACGGCTGGCCCACGCCTGAATAAGGAAAGATGGGCGCCGCGTCGAACAATAGCGGACGGGCCGCGGCCGCCACCACGGCGGCCACCGCCACCGGCAAGAAGCTGCGCGGCTTCCATTCGAACAGCAGCAGCTCCACCGCCAGCAGAATGGCGGCCACCGGCGTGCCGAACACGGCGGTCATGCCGGCGGCGGCGCCGGCCACCAGCAGCGTCTTGCGCTCGCTGGAACTCATGTGCACCATCTGCGCGAGCAGCGAACCAATGGCGCCGCCGGTCATGATGATCGGCCCTTCCGCTCCAAACGGGCCGCCAGTGCCGATCGACACCGCCGACGACAGCGGCTTGAGCACCGCCACCTTGGGCTGGATGCGGCTCTTGCCGATCAAAATGGCCTCCATGGCCTCGGGAATGCCGTGGCCGCGGATCTTCTCCGAACCATAGCGCGCCATAAAGCCAATGATGATGCATCCCACCACCGGCACCGCCACGGCGGCCCAGCCCAGCGTATTGCCGGCGATCGGCAGGTTCTCGAACGAAAAGCGTCCGTAGTAGGCCAGGTTGGTGCACAGCGCGATCAGGCGCAGCAGTACCCAGGCGGCACCGACGCCGGCCAGGCCGACCAGCACGGCCATGCACATCAACAGCAGGACACGGCGGTCCGTCGTGAAATCGCCCAGGCGGGCCGAACTGGGAGGTCGGGCGGAAGACAAAGGTGCAGGGGGAGCCATACGAAGGGAGCGGACGAAAAGAAACAGGACCGGCGGCATGCCAGTCCTGTGGGGAAAGTATCGTAGCACGATACAAATTACATTCACCTGACTCGCCGCACGCGCACCGAGCCGCTTTGGCCCGTGGCACGGCCGCGGCGATGCCGACCTGCACGACATGCAAAAACGCATCGTATTGTCGGGAAAACAACATGTTTTGCGGCGACAACGCGCCGAAATACTCGCGAGAATGCGAAGTTCCGCTATCATCGGGCGCGAGGTGCCAAGTGCCGATCTTCGGTGCCGCGCTATCTCGTGTCCTCAAACATACGGATTTCGACCATGGCTACCAAAGCAAAAGCTCCTGCCAAGAAAGTCAGCAAGACCGCCGCCAAGGCTCCGGCCAAGAAGGCAACCGCCAAGAAGCCCGCCGTGAAAAAAACGGCTGCCGCTCCCCGCGCTATCAAGCAAGCGCTGAACAAGTCGCAACTGATCGCTCACCTGGTTGAACAAACCGGCGTGGAAGCCAAATCGGTCAAGGCCGTGCTGGCTGGCCTGGAAGGCGCCGTGCTGGGCTCGGTCGACAAGAAGGGCGCCGGCGAATTCTCGCTGCCGGGCCTGTTCAAGGTCACCGTGCAAAAGGTCCCCGCCAAGGCCAAGCGCTTCGGCAAAGACCCCTTCACCGGCGAAGAGCGCTGGTTCCCGGCCAAGCCCGCTTCGGTCAAGGTCAAGGTTCGCCCGCTCAAGAAGCTGAAAGACGCCGCCCAATAAGCGCTCCGTCGCGCAGCTTCATCGGCAAGGCCCGTCTCGCAAGAGGCGGGCCTTGCCGTTTTCCGCGGGATCGCATCTTCTCCCGCACGCCCCCCGCCTTCCCCGCTTGCCGATGCCTCACGATTCTTCCCGCCACGACGCCGCTCCCGCCCTGACCACCCCCATCATCCTGCTCATGTCGGCGGCCACCGGCCTCATCGTCGCCAGCAACTATTACATGCAGCCGCTGCTGCACACCATCGGCCAACAGTTCGGCCTTTCCGAAACGGCCGCCGGCGGCATCGTCACCACCGCGCAGCTTTCGTACGCCGCCGGACTGCTGCTGCTGGTACCGCTGGGCGACATGATCGAACGGCGCGCCCTGATCTGCGCCATGACCGCGCTTGCCGCGGCGGGGCTGCTGCTATCGGCGTTTTCCACCAGCGCCGCGATGTTGCTGGCGGGCACCGCCATCACGGGTTTCCTGTCTGTCGTGGCGCAGGTGCTGGTGCCCTTCGCGGCCACCCTGGCCTCGCCCCAGCAGCGCGGCAAAGCGGTCGGCACGGTCATGAGCGGGCTGCTGCTGGGCATTTTGCTAGCCCGCACATTCGCCGGCATGCTGGCCGGCCTGGGCAGCTGGCGCATCGTCTACTGGGTGGCGGCCCTGCTCATGCTGGCCATGGCGGGCGCGCTGTGGCGCGTGCTGCCGCGCTACAAGACCTCGGTAAACCTGCACTACGCCGGACTGCTGGGGTCGATTTTCCACCTGTACGCGCGCGAGCCGCTGTTCCGCGCCCGTTCGGTGCTGGGCGCGCTGATCTTCGCGTCGTTCAGCATGCTATGGACGCCGTTGACCTTTCTGCTCGCCAATCCGCCCTATTCTTATAGCGACGGCGCCATCGGCCTGTTCGGCCTGGCCGGCGCGGCCGGCGCCGTCGCCGCCAATCGCTACGGCCGCCTCAGCGACCGGGGCCTGGGCAACCTGGCCACCCGCGCCGGGCTGGCGCTGCTGCTCGGCTCATGGGGGCTGCTGGCGCTCGGCCAGCATTCACTGACGGCGCTGCTGGTCGGCATCCTGGTGCTCGACATGGCGATCCAGGGCGTGCATGTTACCAACCAAAGCTCCATCTACCGGCTGCGTCCCGATGCCCGCAGCCGCCTCACCGCTGGTTACATGACTTCTTATTTCATCGGCGGGGCGGCGGGTTCGCTGGCCTCGGCCGCGCTGTACACCCACGCGGGCTGGCTGGGGGTGGCGGCCGGCGGCGCAGCGGTCAGCGCGGCCGCGCTGGCGTATTCCGCCTGGTCGCCGGCCGCGCGCATCCCGGAAACCCCGTCCGCGGGGGGCCGGGCGTAGGTACTTCTATAATCAGTGGTTTGACCGTCGCCGCCTTCGCGCCGCGCCGGCCCTTTACCTTTATCGCAACGCGCACGAGTCCATGCAGGAACGCTACAGCCCCACAGCCGTCGAAGCAGCCGCCCAACAAGACTGGCAGGCCCGCGACGCCTATCGTGTCACCGAACACGCCCGCAACGCCGACGGCACCGAGAAACCCAAGTTCTATGCCTGCTCGATGCTGCCCTACCCCAGCGGCAAACTGCATATGGGGCACGTGCGCAACTACACCATCAACGACATGATGGCCCGCCAGCTGCGCATGCGCGGCTACAACGTGCTCATGCCCATGGGCTGGGACGCCTTCGGCATGCCGGCCGAGAACGCCGCCATCAAGTCCAAGGTGCCGCCGGCCAAATGGACCTACGACAACATCGCCTACATGAAGAAGCAAATGCAGGCGATGGGGCTGGCCATCGACTGGTCGCGCGAAATGTGCGCCTGCGACCCCGAATACTACAAATGGAACCAGTGGCTGTTCCTGAAGATGCTTGAAAAAGGCATCGCCTACCGCAAGACCCAGGTCGTAAACTGGGATCCCGTCGACCAAACCGTCCTGGCCAACGAACAGGTCATCGACGGGCGCGGCTGGCGCTCGGGCGCGCTGGTCGAAAAACGCGAAATTCCCGGCTATTACCTGCGCATCACCGATTACGCCGACGAGCTCCTCGACCAGGTCCGTTCAGGCCTGCCCGGCTGGCCTGAACGCGTGCGCGCCATGCAGGAAAACTGGATCGGCAAGTCCGAGGGCGTGCGCTTCGCCTTCCCGCACACCATCGCCGGCGCCGACGGCCAGCTCATCCAGGACGGCCGGCTGTACGTCTTCACGACGCGCGCCGACACCATCATGGGGGTCACGTTCTGCGCCGTGGCGCCCGAACATCCGCTGGCCACGCACGCCGCGGCCACCAACCCCGAGCTGGCCAGCTTCATCGAACAGTGCAAGCTGGGCGGCACCACCGAAGCCGAGATCGCCACGCGCGAAAAAGCCGGCATGCGCACCGGCCTGACCGTCACCCATCCGCTCACCGGCGCGCCAGTCGACGTGTGGGTGGGCAACTACGTGCTCATGAGCTACGGCGACGGCGCCGTCATGGGCGTGCCCGCGCACGACGAGCGCGATTTCGCCTTCGCCAAAAAATACCAGCTGCCCATCCGGCAGGTGGTGGCCCACGAAGGCAAGGCCTACTCCACCGACGCCTGGCAGGAATGGTACGGCGACAAGCAGGGCGGGCGCACCGTCAATTCCGGCAAGTACGACGGGCTGCCGTACGCCGAGGCCGTCGACGCCATCGCGGCCGACCTGGCCGCGCAAGGCCTGGGCGAAAAACAAACCACCTGGCGCCTGCGCGACTGGGGCATCTCGCGCCAGCGCTACTGGGGCACCCCCATCCCCATCATCCATTGCGCCGACTGCGGCCCCGTGCCCGTGCCCGAGCAAGACCTGCCGGTCGTGCTGCCCGACGATCTCATCCCCGACGGCAGCGGCAACCCGCTGGCCAAGAACGAAGCCTTCCTGTCCTGCAGCTGCCCCCGCTGCGGCAAGCCCGCCCGGCGCGAGACCGACACGATGGACACCTTCGTCGACTCGTCGTGGTATTTCATGCGCTATACCTCGCCCGGCAACGACCAGGCGATGGTCGATGCCCGCAACGACTACTGGATGCCCATGGACCAGTACATCGGCGGCATCGAGCACGCCGTGCTGCACCTGCTGTACGCGCGCTTCTGGACGCGCGTCATGCGCGACCTGGGCCTGCTGAAGTTCGACGAACCCTTCACCAAGCTGCTATGCCAGGGCATGGTGCTCAACCACATCTACTCGCGCAAGAACGCCCAGGGCGGCATCGAGTACTTCTGGCCTGAAGAAGTCGAGAACCTCTACGACGCCAAGGGCGCCATTACCGGCGCCCGCCTGAAAAGCGACGGCTCCGACGTCAACTATGGCGGCGTCGGCACCATGTCCAAGTCCAAGAACAACGGGGTCGATCCGCAGGCGCTCATCGACACCCTGGGCGCCGATACCGCGCGCCTGTTCGTCATGTTCGCCAGCCCGCCCGAACAGACGCTCGAATGGTCCGACTCCGGCGTCGAGGGCGCCAACCGGTTCCTGCGCCGCCTATGGTCGCACTGCCATGCGCACCGCGACGCCGTGGCGCGCGGCCTGGCGGCCGGCGCCGACTGGGCGCAGGCTCCCGCGCCGGTCAAGGACCTGCGCCGCGAAGTCTACGGGCTGCTCAAGCAGGCCGACTACGACTACCAGCGCATCCAATACAACACCGTGGTGTCGGCATGCATGAAAATGCTCAACGCCATCGACGACGCCAAACTGCCCGAAGGCGCCCATGCCGACGCCGCGCGCGCCGAAACGCTGGGCGTGCTGCTGCGCGTGCTGTACCCGGTGGTGCCGCACGTCACTTGGCTGCTGTGGCGCGAGCTCGGCTACACCCACTCGCTCGGCGACCTGCTCGACGCGCCCTGGCCGCATGTCGACGAGGCCGCGCTGGTGGCCGACGAAATCGAGCTCATGCTGCAGGTCAACGGCAAGCTGCGCGGCGCGATCCGCGTGGCGGCCAAGGCATCCAAGGCCGACATCGAGCAGATCGCCGCGGCCCAGGAAGAAGTCGCCCGTTTCCTTGAGGGCCGTCCGCCCAAGCGCGTCATCGTCGTGCCGGGCAAGCTGGTCAACGTCGTAGGCTAAGAGGTTCTGCATGCAGATTGCCCCGCAACGTCCGCAACGCTTCCCCGCCCGCTGGCTGCTGCGCGCCGCCAGCCTGGCGGCCGTCATGCTGCTGGCGGCGTGCGGTTTCGCATTGCGCGGCGTCACGCCGCTGCCGTTCGACACCCTGTACGTCGGCATTGCCGACAACACCCGCTTTGGCGCCGACATCCGGCGCGCGCTGCGCGCGGCCTCACCCAACACGCGCCTGGTCGACCAGCCCGATCAGGCGCAAGCCATCCTGCAGCAGGTGCATAGCCGCCGCACACTGCGCGAGGTTTCTCTGAACGCGCAAGGCCGGGTCGAGGAATACGAACTGGGCATAGACTTCACCTTCCGCCTGATCACCAACAAGGGCTTGGCCATCTTGCCCGACACCACGCTGTCGGTCTATCGCGAAATGCCCTACGACGACCAGGTCGTGCAGGCCAAGCAAGGCCAGATCGAAAGCCTCTACCAGTCAATGCAGCAATCGCTGGTCAGCCGCCTGCTGCGCCGGCTCACCGCGGCCGACGTGCGCACCGCCGCCGAAGCCGCCGCGCGCGGCGAAAGCGATCCCGACGCGCCCGTCTTCGATCCCAACGCCGCTCCGTCGGATACCGGCCCCGAAACCTGGCAAACGCCCGGTTCGCCCGGCACCGGCTCCTGGTAAAGCATGGCACAGGCGCTCGATGCCGACCGGCTGGCCGATCACCTGCAGCGCGCAGGCCAGCAGCTGGCTCCGCTATACACGGTGTCGGGCGACGAGCCCCTGCTGGTCACCGAAGCCATCGACGCCCTGCGCGCCGCGGCGCGCGCGGCCGGCTACACCGACCGCACCAGCATGGTCATGGACGCCCGCAGCGACTGGAGCGCCGTCGCCGCCGCCACGCAGAGCGTATCTCTGTTCGGCGACCGCCGCGTGCTGGAAATCAAGCTGCCCACCGGCAAGCCCGGAAAAACAGGCGGCGACACACTGACGCGGCTGGCCGACCAGGCCTCACGGCAACCCGACCCCGACACGCTCATCCTGGTGGCGCTGCCGCGCCTCGACAAGGCCACCCGCGACGCCAAGTGGGCGCAGGCCCTGGCGCAGGCCGGCATCATGGTCGACCTGCCCACCATCGAGCGCAGCCGCCTGCCGGCCTGGATCGGCGCACGGCTGGGGCGGCAGAACCAGCGCGCCGACAACGCCACGCTGCAATGGATGGCCGACAAGGTCGAAGGCAACCTGCTGGCCGCCCACCAGGAAATTCAAAAGCTCGGCCTGCTCTATCCCGAAGGCCAACTGGCCGCCGAAGACGTCGAGCGCGCCGTGCTCAACGTGGCGCGCTACGATGTCTTCGGCCTGCGCGACGCCATGCTGGCCGGCGACGCCACGCGCACCGTGCGGATGCTGGCCGGGCTGCGCGCCGAAGGCGAGGCGCTGCCGCTGGTGCTGTGGGCCGTCGGTGAAGAAATCCGCCTGTTGGCGCGCGTCGCCGAAGCGCGCGCCGCCGGCCAGGATACCGGCGCCGTCATGCGCCGGCTGCGCATATTCGGCGCCCACGAACGCCTGGCGCTGCAAGCCCTGGGCCGCGTGTCCGCGCGCGCCTGGCCGGCCGCCGTGCAACACGCCCACGAGGTCGACCGCCTCATCAAGGGCCTGTCCGTGCCCGGCCGCCTGGCCGATCCCTGGGAAGAAATGGCGCGCCTGGCCTTGCGCGTGGCGGCTGCCGGCCGTGCCTGAGCGGCGTCGCACGTTACACTTGAACTCCACGGCGGCGCGCGCCGCGCCGCCACCGCACTCATGCAAGATTCCGTGATGCCCGCTACCGACATCGATACCGCCATGCTGGCTCTGGGCGAAAACGCCCGCCGCGCCTCGCGCGCCATGATGCGCGCCACTGGCGCCGCCAAGAACCATGCCCTGCAGGCCATGGCCGAAGCGCTGCGCGACAACCGCGCCGAACTCCAGGCCGCCAACGCGCAAGACATCGACGCCGCACGCGCCGGCGGCCTCGAGCCGGCCCTGCTCGACCGCCTGACACTGTCCGACAAGGCCATCGACCGCATGGCCGAAGGGCTGTTGCAAGTGGCCGCGCTGCCCGACCCTATCGGCAGCACCACCGCCAGCGCCTTGCGCCCCAACGGCATGCGCGTGGCGCAAATGCGCGTCCCGCTGGGCGTCATCGGCATCATCTACGAATCGCGTCCCAACGTCACCATCGACGCGGCCGCGCTGTGCCTGAAGTCCGGCAACGCCACCATCCTGCGCGGCGGCAGCGAGGCCTTGCATTCCAACGTGGCGCTGGGCCGCATCGTGCAGGCCGGCCTGCAGGCAGCCGCGTTGCCGGCCGAAGCCGTGCAGGTCGTCGGCACCACCGATCGCGCGGCGGTCGGCAAGCTCATCACCATGACCGAACACATCGACGTCATCGTGCCGCGCGGCGGCAAGGGCCTCATCGCCCGCCTGGCCAGCGAAGCGCGCGTGCCGCTGATCAAGCACCTCGACGGCAACTGCCACGTCTATATCGACGCCGCGGCCGACCCGCAAAAGGCCCACACAATCGCCTTCAACGCCAAGACCTACCGCTACGGCATCTGCGGCGCCATGGAAACCCTGCTGGTCGACGCCGGCGTGGCCGTGTCCATCTTGCCGCGCCTGGCTGCCGCCTTCAGCGCGCACGGCGTCGAATTGCGCGGCTGCCCGCGCACGCTCGAAATCGTGCCGTCCGCCACGCCCGCCACCGATGACGACTGGGCCACCGAATACCTGGCGCCCATCCTGGCCGTGCGCATCGTCGATTCGCTCGACCAGGCCATCGAGCACATCGCACGCTGGGGCTCGGGCCACACCGACGCCATCGTCACCGAAGACCTTTCGGCCGCGCAGCGCTTCCAGCGCGAGGTCGATTCTTCCTCGGTCTACGTCAACCTGCCCACGTGCTTTGCCGACGGCTTCGAATACGGCCTGGGCGCCGAGATCGGCATTTCCACCAATCGCCTGCATGCGCGCGGCCCGGTCGGCCTCGAAGGGCTCACCACCCTGAAATGGGTGCTCAACGGCGACGGCCAGACCCGCGGCTGACCGCCCTGCTACTCCACTCACGCGTTTCCTGATTTCGAGTTTCCATGCCCACGCAAGTCCTGGCCTACGCCTTCAGTCTCGTCACGCTCTGCTTTCTGGTCTGCTGCATCTGCGGCATCCTGCTGTTCTTCGTGCGCACCGACCACATCAATAACGCGCTGCAGCATCCCTTGCTCAAGCACGGGCCGTTTCGCCGTTTCCCGCTGGTCGTCAAGACCACCATCTTGCAGGACTACTTCTTCAGGCTGGCGTTCCCCGGTTTCAATTTCGGGCTGTTTGCCCACGCCAACCGGCAACTCGCCCACGTCGACCCCAAACGCGTGCCGCTCAGCATCAAAGCGCCCATCGTCGGGTTCTGGGCGTCTTGCTGGGTCGGCCTGGCGGCCATGATCGCCGTCTGGATCATCCTGTTCATGTACCGCTGACGCGGCGTTACTCGTCCTCTTCGAATACCTGCACGATAGCGTCGGCAATAGCGCGCACCCGCGCGCTGCGCCTGAGGTCGCCGTGCAGCACCAGCCACAGGTCGTACGATTCGGCGCGCTGCGGCCACAGCCGCACCAGGGCCGGATACGTGCCGGCCAGCATCACGGGCAACTCGCCGATGCCCAATCCGCGGACCACCGCTTCCAGCATCATCAGGCCCGAGTTCACCTCCAGCACCACCTGGCCATTGCGCGTGGGTTCACCGCAAAAAGCATCCAGCCGGCCGGGAATCGCGCTACGCTGGTACGCTACCAGCCGATGCCCGGCGAACGCCGTGCCAAGCCGGGGCTCGCCATGCTCCTGGACATACGCCGCCGACGCATACAGCCCCATCTCGCGCCGCGCCAGGTGACGGTGGATCAAATCGGGATTGTCTGGCCGCACGTTGCGCACGGCGATATCGGCTTCACGGCGCGTCAGGTTGGTAATCTGCGTTGAGGTCGACAACACCACGCGGATGTCCGGGTGCTCGACCTGCACACGCTTGAAGGCCTCCAGCAAATAATGGCGCCCCAGGGTATCCGACGTAGCCACCCGCACCACTCCTGACAGACGCGCATCCAACCCCTGCAGCTGGCGCTGCAATTGGTCGGCCGCCTGCTCCATGCGCTCCGCGGCCGCGAAGGCCAGTTCTCCAGCCGCCGTGGGCACGTAGCCTCGCGGCGTGCGCAGGAACAACCTGGCCTGCAGCGACGCCTCGATGGCGGCCAAGCGACGCCCCGCGGTCGCCTGGTCCACCTGCAACACCGCCGCCGCGCCACGCAATGTGCCCACCCGGTAGATGGCCAGGAAAATGCGCGCGTCATCCCAATTCATGGAGTTTCCCCGAAGGCTGCAGCCGTGCCAGTCCGGAAGCAGGGCGGCGCCAGGCGTGCAATGCGATGCAACTTTGCATTTCGTTAACGCAATTCTACGGGTTTTTTTGCATCACTAGCCGGCCCTAAGATGCCAGTTTCCGGCCAGCCTTACACTAGGGAAATCACCTGTCATGCGTACCACTTGCCCTTCTTCTGCACTAACCGTGAGCGCGCCCGCGGCGAGCTCAGCCTTTTTCCCCTTGCTGGCCCTGGCCATCGGCTGCGTCATGGCCATGCTGGACGTCACCGTAGTCAATGTGGCCCTGCCCAGCATCGGCGCCCAGCTCGGCACGCCGCTCAGCGGCCTGGTGTGGATTATCGACGGCTACACCCTGGCGTTCGCCGCCCTGCTGCTCGCGGCCGGGGCCTTGTCCGACCACTACGGCGCACGGCCCGTGTACCTGGCGGGCCTGGCGCTGTTCACATTGGCCTCACTGCTTTGCGGCGCCGCGCCCAGCACCGGCCTGCTGGTCACCGCGCGGTTGCTGCAAGGCGTGGGCGCGGCCCTGTTCATGCCCAGCTCGCTCAGCCTGCTCATGCACGCCTACCAGGTGCCCGAGGTGCGCGGACGCATGCTGGCGGCCTGGTCCGCCATCATCACCGTAGCCGCCACCGCCGGGCCGCTGGCGGGCGGCATGCTGATCGATCTGTTCGGCTGGCGCAGCATTTTTCTGATCAACCTGCCGCTCGGACTGGCGGGCCTGTGGCTGGCGCGCGCGCATCTGGAGTCACCCGCGGCGCGGCCGCGGCCGCTGAACCCCGGCAACCACCTGCTGGGCATCGGCATGCTGGGGCTGGCAAGCTATGCGCTGATCCAGGGCAACGTATACGGCTGGACGGCGCCGCGCATCGTGACAGCCGGCGTGCTGGCCTTGGCTTGCGGCGCGGCACTGCTGGCGCGCGAACGGCGTCATCCTCATCCCATCGTGCCGCGCGCCCTGGCGCAAACGCCCGGCTATCTTGCCACCAACACCTATGGCTTTCTGGTCAGCTTCTCGGTGTACGGCCTGATCTTCCTGCTCAGCCTGTATGTGCAGCAAGCCCTGGGAGCCGACGCATTGCAGGCCGGCCTGAAGCTGCTGCCCGTGTTCGGCGTGTTCTCGATCGGCAACCTGGCCGCCGGGCGGCTGGCTGTCCGCTGGGGCGCACGGGCCACCATGCTGGTTGGCGCGGCCATCGGGGCGTTGGCCGCCATCGCCACCGCCATACTGTGCGCACCCGACTCGCCCTATTTGCTACTGGTGATCCTGCTGGGCGTAGGCAACCTGGCCACCGGCGCGGCCATTCCAGCCATGACGGCGCTGGCCCTGCAAATCGGCGGCGCCGCGCACGCGAACAGCGCCGCGGCGGCCCTCAACGCCAATCGCCAGGCGGGCGCCCTGGTAGGGGTGGCAGCCATCGGCGGCGTGCTGCACACGCTGCCAGACTGGCACGCCAGCCTGCCAACCGCCATGCTCCTCATCGCGGCAGCCTATGCGGGCAACGTCATGATCGCTGCACGCTACCTGCCGCGAAGCGCTGGCCAGCCCGCTCCCGCGCCGTAAAATGGGTCGTCTCCATCCCATTTCTATTACTGCAGGCCTGCCCACTCCATGTCCGACATCCAACATCACGAGCAACAAGGCCGCTTCGACATCCATGTCGACGGCCAGCAGTGCGTTCTGGACTATCAACTGCGCGATGGCACCATGGCCATCTTGCACACCGGCGTTCCGCCGGCCGTGGAAGGCCGCGGCATCGCCGGCCGGCTGACCCGCGCCGCGCTCGATACGGCGCGCCAGAGGGGCTGGCGCGTGCAGCCCATATGCTCGTACGCCGTGGCGTACCTGGCGCGCCACCCCGAATACCAGGATCTGGCAGCCTGATGGGCAAGCCCGCGCCGGCGGGGCCGCAAGCCTGCCCGTGCGGCAGCGGCCTGGCCTATTCCGCCTGCTGCGAGCGCTGGCACCGTGGGCCCCAGCATCTGCAGGCGCCCACGGCCGAGGCCCTGATGCGCTCGCGCTATAGCGCCTTCGTGCTGGATGCCCTGCAGTACCTGCTGGACACCTGGCATCCCGACACCCGCCCCGCCGGGCTCGACCCCAATCCCCCCGACCTGAAATGGCTGGGCCTGCAGGTCAGGCAACACAACCAGCAAGACGCCAATCACGCCAGCGTCGAGTTCGTGGCGCGCTGCCGCCAAGGCGGCCGAGCCACCCGCCTGCACGAAATCAGCCGCTTCGTGCGGCAAGAGGGCAGGTGGCTCTATCTCGATGGCCAGCATCTCTAGCCCGCCCGCCAGGCCAATGTGGCGCCCCGCCCATAACTACGTCACCGGCGCCGCCAGGGTCTTCGCAAACAGCCAAGGCGCGCGGGTCTCAAAGCCTGCCCGCCATACATTCGGAATAAATGCGCTCAGCTAGGCGCGCGGCCATCTGCTGCTGCTCGACTTCAGAGTAATACCTTTCTTCGTCATGAACTTGCGTGATCAGCGCACGCATCTTCTCGTCGTTTCCGGTCACGCTCATCATTTCGGCAATGGTGCCCCCATGCTGTTTGATGGTCAGCAACACGCCGGACAGCGCCGATTTTTTCTGGCATCGCTCAGCAATGGCAGTGTCGTTCGCCGGGGTGCCGGCAGCCGCGGCGTTTGCTGCCATGGCCATCGCGATGCATGTCTTCCATGTCTGCTGTTTCATGTCGAATTCCAAAACCGCTTCCCGCGAACAGGCTCATGCGGCGGCGGCCGCAATACGCCGGCTGGCGGCACGGCAATCGCGCCGATATGCAGTCAGGTTATCGAAACAAAAGGGCATCAGGATGATGGAACGCCCAGATCACATGCGCGGCCGCAAAAGCCGCGCGGATCACACTCCAGGCCCAGGCCACCCCATACACAGGTTGTGGCGATGTCGCGACGCTGCCGTTCGTCAACCGAACCCGGTAGCCACAAAGACAAAACCCCAGCACGAAGGGTGCTGGGGTTTTGGGGGATAAGAGCCTGACGATGACCTACTTTCACAGACGGGAAGTCCACTATCATCGGCGCGAAGGCGTTTCACTGTCCTGTTCGGGATGGGAAGGAGTGGGTCCACCTTGCTATGGTCGTCAAGCGTAGCTGGTTGGGGCGTTGCGGTCAGGCGCAACGCCACCGAATTGGGAAGAAGCACAGCGACCTGGGCAAGGTTGAAGTTGCGCAGGGGTTGTGAAGAAAGTTGTTGGAACGGCACTTGTATCGCTACGCGCTCATACCAGGTCTACAAAACCCGCAGAGTTATAGGATCAAGCCGCACGGGCAATTAGTATCGGTTAGCTCAACGCATTACTGCGCTTCCACACCCGACCTATCAACGTTCTGGTCTCGAACGACCCTTCAGGGGGGTCTAGCCCCCGGGATACCTAATCTTCAGACGAGTTTCCCGCTTAGATGCCTTCAGCGGTTATCTCTTCCGTACTTAGCTACCCGGCAATGCCATTGGCATGACAACCGGTACACCAGAGGTACGTCCACTCCGGTCCTCTCGTACTAGGAGCAGGCTCCGTCAAGTATCCAACGCCCACGGCAGATAGGGACCAAACTGTCTCACGACGTTTTAAACCCAGCTCACGTACCTCTTTAAATGGCGAACAGCCATACCCTTGGGACCGGCTACAGCCCCAGGATGAGATGAGCCGACATCGAGGTGCCAAACACCGCCGTCGATATGAACTCTTGGGCGGTATCAGCCTGTTATCCCCAGAGTACCTTTTATCCGTTGAGCGATGGCCCTTCCATTCAGAACCACCGGATCACTATGTCCTGCTTTCGCACCTGTTCGACTTGTCAGTCTCACAGTCAAGCACGCTTATGCCATTGCACTATCAGCACGATTTCCGACCGTACCTAGCGTACCTTCGAACTCCTCCGTTACGCTTTGGGAGGAGACCGCCCCAGTCAAACTGCCTACCATGCACTGTCCCCAATCCGGATAACGGACCAAGGTTAGAACCGCAAACAAACCAGGGTGGTATTTCAAGGTCGGCTCCACCGAATCTGGCGACTCGGTTTCTGCGCCTCCCACCTATCCTACACAGGCCGGTTCACAGTCCAATGCAAAGCTACAGTAAAGGTTCATGGGGTCTTTCCGTCTAGCCGCGGGTAGATTGCATCATCACAAACACTTCAACTTCGCTGAGTCTCAGGAGGAGACAGTGTGGCCATCGTTACGCCATTCGTGCAGGTCGGAACTTACCCGACAAGGAATTTCGCTACCTTAGGACCGTTATAGTTACGGCCGCCGTTTACCGGGGCTTCGATCAAGAGCTTGCACCCCATCACTTAACCTTCCGGCACCGGGCAGGCGTCACACCCTATACGTCGACTTTCGTCTTGGCAGAGTGCTGTGTTTTTAATAAACAGTCGCAGCCACCGATTCTCTGCGGCCCCTTCAAGCTCTGCGCGCAGGCGCATCACCCTACCGGGGCATACCTTCTCCCGAAGTTACGGTATCAATTTGCCGAGTTCCTTCTCCTGAGTTCTCTCAAGCGCCTTGGAATATTCATCCCGTCCACCTGTGTCGGTTTGCGGTACGGTCTCGTACAGCTGAAGCTTAGAGGCTTTTCTTGGAACCACTTCCAATCACTTCGCGAGACTTGCTCGCTCGTGCCACACCCTTGAATTTCGCGCCCGGATTTGCCTAAAGCGCCTTCTCCAATGCAGCAACAGGGACATCCAACACCCTGATGACCTTCCGCGATCCGTCCCCCCATCGCACTGTACGACGGTGCTGGAATATTAACCAGCTTCCCATCAGCTACGCATCTCTGCCTCGCCTTAGGGGCCGACTCACCCTGCGCCGATGAACGTTGCGCAGGAAACCTTGGACTTACGGCGAGGGGGCTTTTCACCCCCTTTATCGCTACTCATGTCAGCATTCGCACTTCTGATACCTCCAGCAGCCTTTACAAGCCACCTTCGCAGGCTTACAGAACGCTCTCCTACCGCGTGTACAAAGTACACACCCGCAGCTTCGGTTTATCGCTTGAGCCCCGTTACATCTTCCGCGCAGGACGACTCGATCAGTGAGCTATTACGCTTTCTTTAAAGGATGGCTGCTTCTAAGCCAACCTCCTGACTGTCTATGCCTTCCCACTTCGTTTCCCACTTAGCGATAATTCGGGACCTTAGCTGGCGGTCTGGGTTGTTTCCCTCTTGAGTCCGGACGTTAGCACCCGGTGCTCTGTCTCCCAAGCTGGACTTGCGGGTATTCGGAGTTTGCCATGGTTTGGTAAGTCGCCATGACCCCCTAGCCATAACAGTGCTCTACCCCCCGCAGTCATACTTGAGGCACTACCTAAATAGTTTTCGGAGAGAACCAGCTATTTCCAGATTTGTTTAGCCTTTCACCCCTATCCACAGCTCATCCCCTAGTTTTTCAACACTAGTGGGTTCGGTCCTCCAGCACGTGTTACCGTGCCTTCAACCTGGCCATGGGTAGATCATCTGGTTTCGGGTCTACACCCAGCGACTGATTCGCCCTATTCGGACTCGCTTTCGCTACGCCTTCCCTATTCGGTTAAGCTCGCCACTGAATGTAAGTCGCTGACCCATTATACAAAAGGTACGCCGTCACCCCATAAAGAGGCTCCGACTGTTTGTATGCATACGGTTTCAGGATCTATTTCACTCCCCTTCCGGGGTTCTTTTCGCCTTTCCCTCACGGTACTGGTTCACTATCGGTCGATCACGAGTATTTAGCCTTGGAGGATGGTCCCCCCATCTTCAGACAGGATTTCACGTGTCCCGCCCTACTTCTCTTACGCCTAGTTCCACCAGCCAGATTTCGTCTACAGGGCTATCACCTGCTACGGCCGGGCTTTCCATCCCGTTCGACTACCTGATTGGCTAAATCGTAAAGGCTACTCCGATTTCGCTCGCCACTACTTTCGGAATCTCGGTTGATGTCTTTTCCTCGAGCTACTGAGATGTTTCAGTTCACCCGGTTCGCCTCCACTGGCCTATGTATTCAGCCAGGGATACTGCTTGCGCAGTGGGTTTCCCCATTCGGACATCTGCGGATCAAAGCTTGTTTGCCAGCTCCCCGCAGCTTTTCGCAGGCTACCACGTCCTTCTTCGCCTGTGATCGCCAAGGCATCCACCATATGCACTTAGTCGCTTGATCCTATAACACTACCGTCTTATAGGACGCTGATATGTTTCGCGTTTGTGCCGTTCATAAGTTTCAAAGCAGCTCTGACAATACTGCCGCCAGACCTTGAGACTTGGAACTAAATCTATGCAATCACAACCCGTGCTCATTTTTCATCGGCTCGCGCCAATTACTACATGAACACACTTTCGTTGTGCTTCTTCCACTTTGTTAAAGAACTATGTATAGCCTTCCATCGGGTCCTAAAACCCAACGCCCAGCACTGACTCGCAGCACTCGCCGTTGGACTCTCGCAAACGTCGTTGGTGGAGGTGAACGGGATCGAACCGATGACATCCTGCTTGCAAAGCAGGCGCTCTCCCAGCTGAGCTACACCCCCATACCCGCCGCAATCACGACAGCAACCTTGCGGCCACCACCACCTCCTGCGCAGATACCTGGTGGGTCTGGTTGGATTCGAACCAACGACCCCCGCCTTATCAAGACGGTGCTCTAACCGACTGAGCTACAGACCCAAAACCCTCTTCGGATCAGCAGTCAGGATCGCAGCACGGCAGAGGATCTCTCCCGCACCCCACGCTCACAACCGATCCCTCGCTACACATTTCAACAACCGATAAGCGTGGACGCTTCAAGCCATGCCGCCTTCGCTCTTAAAGGAGGTGATCCAGCCGCACCTTCCGATACGGCTACCTTGTTACGACTTCACCCCAGTCATGAATCCTACCGTGGTAATCGCCCCCCTTGCGGTTAGGCTAACTACTTCTGGTAAAACCCACTCCCATGGTGTGACGGGCGGTGTGTACAAGACCCGGGAACGTATTCACCGCGACATGCTGATCCGCGATTACTAGCGATTCCGACTTCACGCAGTCGAGTTGCAGACTGCGATCCGGACTACGATCGGGTTTCTGGGATTGGCTCCCCCTTGCGGGTTGGCAGCCCTCTGTCCCGACCATTGTATGACGTGTGAAGCCCTACCCATAAGGGCCATGAGGACTTGACGTCATCCCCACCTTCCTCCGGTTTG
This sequence comes from Bordetella petrii, assembly GCF_000067205.1. NCBI lineage: Bacteria > Pseudomonadati > Pseudomonadota > Betaproteobacteria > Burkholderiales > Alcaligenaceae > Bordetella > Bordetella petrii. Next base: position 3,502,809 of record NC_010170.1, read on the forward strand.
TCACCGGCAGTCTCATTAGAGTGCCCTTTCGTAGCAACTAATGACAAGGGTTGCGCTCGTTGCGGGACTTAACCCAACATCTCACGACACGAGCTGACGACAGCCATGCAGCACCTGTGTTCCGGTTCTCTTGCGAGCACTGCCAAATCTCTTCGGCATTCCAGACATGTCAAGGGTAGGTAAGGTTTTTCGCGTTGCATCGAATTAATCCACATCATCCACCGCTTGTGCGGGTCCCCGTCAATTCCTTTGAGTTTTAATCTTGCGACCGTACTCCCCAGGCGGTCAACTTCACGCGTTAGCTGCGCTACCAAGGACCGAAGTCCCCAACAGCTAGTTGACATCGTTTAGGGCGTGGACTACCAGGGTATCTAATCCTGTTTGCTCCCCACGCTTTCGTGCATGAGCGTCAGTGTTATCCCAGGAGGCTGCCTTCGCCATCGGTGTTCCTCCGCATCTCTACGCATTTCACTGCTACACGCGGAATTCCACCTCCCTCTGACACACTCTAGCCCGGTAGTTAAAAATGCAGTTCCAAGGTTAAGCCCTGGGATTTCACATCTTTCTTTCCGAACCGCCTGCGCACGCTTTACGCCCAGTAATTCCGATTAACGCTTGCACCCTACGTATTACCGCGGCTGCTGGCACGTAGTTAGCCGGTGCTTATTCTGCAGGTACCGTCAGTTGCCCCAGGTATTAGCCAGAGCCGTTTCTTTCCTGCCAAAAGTGCTTTACAACCCGAAGGCCTTCATCGCACACGCGGGATGGCTGGATCAGGGTTGCCCCCATTGTCCAAAATTCCCCACTGCTGCCTCCCGTAGGAGTCTGGGCCGTGTCTCAGTCCCAGTGTGGCTGGTCGTCCTCTCAAACCAGCTACGGATCGTCGCCTTGGTAGGCCTTTACCCCACCAACTAGCTAATCCGATATCGGCCGCTCCAATAGTGCGAGGCCCGAAGGTCCCCCGCTTTCCCCCGTAGGGCGTATGCGGTATTAGCTACGCTTTCGCGTAGTTATCCCCCGCTACTGGGCACGTTCCGATACATTACTCACCCGTTCGCCACTCGCCGCCAGACCGAAGTCCGCGCTGCCGTTCGACTTGCATGTGTAAAGCATCCCGCTAGCGTTCAATCTGAGCCAGGATCAAACTCTTCAGTTCAATCTCTGTAGTTCGCGCACCACTGCCGAAGCAGCGGCACTTCGCTCAAAGAAAATGAGGTTCCTTGAATGATCCAACATCTCTGTTTGACATTCTTGGTACTTCACTTCTATGTGAGCGCCTGATTTCTCTTTGGCTCGCAGCCTTTCGAAAAAGACCGCGCGGCCGCATCACTCAAGCGCCCACACTTATCGGTTGTTTTGTTGTTAAAGAACGAGATACTGCGCTTGCCGATCGCTGCGGTGCAGTTCGATCAGCACAGAAACGAGATTATGAGGCCTTTTTTTGACCCTGTCAAATCAGCATCACTGCTTTGACCGACTCGCTCCTGCTTACTGCTCTTGCCAACTTCGCTTCGCCAAGCCCACAATTTGTAAGGGTTAACCCGAACAACATTGCTAACTGCGAAGCCCGAAATCTTAACACGATTTTTGCAGCTTGTGCAACAACCCCTGGGCCATCGCACCGCCGCCGTGTCCTTGACTGCGGCCCCGCTGCCTGGACAAAACCGCGTCTCGGCAGCGAAGGAGCGAGACTATACACGAAATTCGCGCCCCCTGCCGCCGGCCACTCATTACCTGTAAACCACCTGGTAAATCTAGATGCTTAGCCACCGCTTGCGCCGGCTCTCTTCTATTTGCCGCTGGATTTCGCTTTCGCGCAGCGCCCAGGCCGGCGCGCCGATGTCGTCCAGCATGTGCGGGTCGAGATCTTTGAGCAAGGTCGCCGTGTGCCGGCAGGCGCGCTGCGCCTGAATGGATTGCCACCAGGCCAGGCTGGCCCGGCGCCAGGCCGCCAGCCAGGTGATCGTCAGGCCGGAAAACAGCGGCATTGTGTTGGCATTGAGTAGAGGTTGCGATTCCATGCTGGTCTCCCATATCTGCACACTGGTAAGCGTATAAGCCCAGAAACCGCCTGTGAATCGCATTGTTCTACCCATATTGGTCGGTTATGCTTACCAGCATGAGCCGCCTGCCTCTTAACACCCTGCCCGCCTTCCGTGCCGTGGCTGAACTGCAGAACCTGCGCGCCGCCGCCGAGCGCCTGCACCTGACCCATAGCGCCATCAGCCAGCAGATACGCGGCCTGGAGGAACAGCTGGGATTCGAGCTGTTTGACCGGCGCGGCCGGCGCGTGGTGCTCAACAGCGCAGGCGAAGCGCTGCTGCGCAGCGTTCAGTGCGCCCTGGCCCAGCTGGACGATGGCGTACAAGCCGCGGCGTCGGTGGCGCGCGGGGCCGGCCAGCGCCTGCGGGTATCGGTGCTGCCTTCTTTTGCCCAGCGCTGGCTGCTGCCGCGCATGGCGCGCTGGCACGAACGCCATCCCGGCCTGACCCTGGAAATCGAGACCTCGCAGCAGGTGGCCGACCTGCAACGCCAGGGCCTGCACGCGGCGCTGCGTTCGGGCAAGGGGCCGTGGCCCGGCGTGGTGTCCGACCCGCTGTTCGAGGACATCCACATGCCGCTTATCGTGCTGGCGTCGCCGGACGCCGCGCGGCAACTGGCCGACAACGGGCCGGAAACCCTGGCGCGCCAACCGCTGCTGGGCGACAAGGAGCTATGGCGGCAATGGTTCGCCGCCGCCGGCCTGATGGTGGACGTGACGCCGGTGGCCACCTTCAACGATGCCGGCCTGATGCTGCAGGCCGTGGAACAGGGCCTGGGCCTGGCGCTAAGCCGTGAACTGCTGGCGGCCGACGCCTTGTGCGCCGGTCGGCTGGTGAAGGTATCGCCCATCAGCGTGGATTTCGAGCCCGCCGATACGTATCATCTGGTGTACCCGCCGATACTGCGCGATTGGCCGCCGCTATTGGCGCTGCGACAGTGGATTCGCGACGAACTGGAGCGCTCGCGCGACAGCCTGGCTTCGCCGCGCCGCGCCGCGGAATCACCCGGCAAAACTGAATCCAAACGTTGAGCCGGTAATGGCGTGTGTCCCAGGCGGGCATGCGCACAGGTTTTGTTGCATGCGGCCACGGCAGGCTTGCTATGCTGCGCGGTCGGAAAGAGGAGCGCGAGGTTCTCTCTATCATGATGCTGCTCCAATGCGCACGACGCATTTCCTGGCGGCGGCTATGGGCGGCTCTGCTGCTCTGCCTGCTGGCCACTATGGCCGTTTCGGCAATCGCCCAGCCCGAACACCCGCCCGAACGTCCGCCCGACGCCGCCGAAGCCGAGTCGGCGCTGGCCGATGCCCGCAAGCAGATCGACGAGATCCGCAAGCACCTGGAAGATGGCGGCGAAGACGCGCAACTGGTGCAGTGGCGCGCCGACGTGCTGGATATTCAATCGCGCGCCGACGCGCTGGCCGAGGCGCTGGCGCCGCAACTGGCCAGCATGACGGCGCGCCTGACCGAGCTGGGCGAGCCGCCAGCCGGCACGCGCGAGGCCCCCGACGTGGCGGCCCAGCGTGCGCAGTTGCAGAAAAGCAGCCGGGCGCTGGATTCGCAGACCAAGCTGGCGCGGCTGCTATCGGTGGAGGCCGCGCAGACCGCCGAGCAGATATCCACGTTGCGGCGCAACCAGTTCCAGGCCCGGCTGGGCGAGCGGCGCGACTCGCTGCTGGGCACATTGTTCTGGTCGGAATTGCAGGGCGACCTGCCGCGCGACCTGCGGCGGGTAGGACGCCTGGCTGATGATTTACAGCAGGCGGCCGCCGACACGCCGGACGGCGTCTGGGCGGCGTTGGCCCTGGCCATCGCCGCCGTGCTGCTGTTGCGGGCCGCCTGCAGCCGCCTGCTGGTCAGGCTGACCGCCACGCGCGTGCCGCCCGGCCGCCTGCGGCGCTCGTTTTTGGCCGTGAGCATCGTGGTGTTGGCGGTTGCCACGCCGGGCCTGGTTGCCGAACTGCTGCACATCGGCCTGACCTGGAACGATACCCTGCCAGACGACACCAACGACTTGCTGGGCAGCCTGGTGGCGGTGGTGTGTTTTGGCGGTTATGTGGCCGGGTTGGGCCACGCGCTGTTGTCGCCCGAGCGTTCCACCTGGCGCCTGCCCGTCATTCACGACCGCGTCGCGCATGGGCTGCGCCACTTGCCGGTTGCACTGGGCATGCTGGTGGTGGCGATCTGGCTGGCCGACCAGTTGCCCGTTCTACTCAACGCCAGCCTGACCACCACCATTTGCGTGGCTTCGCTGGCCGCGCTGGCGCTGGCCGCCACGCTGGCGTGGGGGCTGCGCCGCTGTACGAGCCTGCACCGGCAGGCGCGCCAGGCCGACGAAGACGGCCGGGTGGCGCCGCGCCCGTTCTGGGTGTCGGTGCTGGTGGCCGTGACGTGGGCCGTGCTTATTACCAGCGTCGTCAGCCTGCTGGCGGGATACGCGGCGTTCGGCAGCTTTATCGTCAAGCAAGTGTTGTGGACGCTTGCCATTCTATGTTCGGCGTATCTGTTGTCGGTGCTGATCGAAGACGGCTTCGGCACCCTGCTGGCCTCTACGGCCCACGACGACGAAGGACGCAACCGGCTGCGCGGGCAGGTGGCCGTGCTGCTGTCGGGCGCCGCGCGTGTGGCGGTCGTGCTGTTCGCCGCAACCCTGCTGCTGGCACCCTTTGGCGAAGGCCCGAGCGACCTGCTGCATCGCGTGAACCAGTTGCATAGCGGCCTGCAGATCGGCGAAGTGCACTTGCGCCCCGGCGCCCTGATGCAGGCGCTGCTGGTGTTGGCCCTGTGTCTGGTGGGCGTGCGGCTGCTCAAGCGCTGGCTAGCCAACCGTTATCTGCCCACCACCGAACTCGATCCGGGCATGCAATTGTCGGCTGCCACGCTGTTCGGCTACACCGGCGTGGTGGTGGCCGTGGCGCTGGCCCTGTCGGCGCTGGGCATCGGGCTGGAGCGCGTAGCCTGGATCGCCAGCGCGCTGTCGGTGGGAATCGGTTTCGGCCTGCAGGCGGTGGTGCAGAACTTTGTGTCGGGCCTGATCCTGCTGGCCGAACGGCCGGTCAAGGTGGGCGACTGGGTATCTCTGGGCGGTGTCGAGGGCGACATCCGGCGCATCAATGTGCGCGCCACCGAAATCCAGATGGCCGACCGATCGACCGTGATCGTGCCGAACTCGGAGTTCGTCACCAAGACCGTGCGCAACGTCACGCACGCCGATCCGCTGGGTCTGGTGCAGGTGAAGCTGCCCATGCCGCTGGATGCCGATGCGCCGCGCGTGCGCAAGCTGATGCTGGAAGCCTTCGCGGCGCACGAAGGCATTGTGGAGAACCCCGCCCCCGATGTGTTCCTGGAAGGCATCGAACACGGCCATCTGATGTTCAACGCGCGGGGCTATGTGGGATCGCCGCGCAATGCGTACGGGGTGCGCAGCGCGCTGCTGTACGACATTTTGCAGCGCATGGCGCAGGCCGGCCTGCCGCTCGCCTCGCCGTCGACGCTGGTGCTGGCGCGCCCGCCCGCGCGCGGCGATGCCGCCGCGCAGCCCGACGCATCGGACGCTAGCGCGCCAGGCGACGCTTCATGAACGCGAGAAAGCGCGGGTCGGTGGCGTAGGCAATGTTGACGCGCAACGCCGAGGTCAGCTGGCCGCGCTCGGGCATGAAGATCGCGCCCGGCGCCAGAAATATGCTGGCGTCGGACGCTTCGCTGGCCAGGGCCAGTTCGTCCTGCCCCGGTTTCAGGCGGGCCCACAAATAGAACCCGCCGCCCGGCGCGTACGGCAGGGCCAGTCCCACGCTTTTCAGGGCGGGCAGCGCCTCGCGCGTGGCGCGCTCCACGTGCGCCTTGAGGCGGCGCTGGTGCTTCAGGTACTGCCCGCTGGCGATCAAGTTGAAAACCAGGCGCTCGACGTAGTCGGATGTGCTGACCAGCGTTAGCATTTTCAGGTCGCACAGGGCGCCGGCCAGGGCGTTGTTGGCCGCCAGGTAGCCGACCCGCAGGCTGGCCGACAGGGTCTTGGAAAACGTGCCCACGTAGATGACGCGTTCCAGCTGGTCGAGCGTGGCCAGCCGCGGGCTGGCGGCGGGCAGGATGTCGGCGAAGGGGTCGTCTTCGACAATATAGAAACCGTACTGCGCGGCCGCCTGCAGCACCCGGTGCCCCACCGGCAGCGTCAGCGACCCGCCGGTGGGGTTGTGCGCCAGCGACTGGGTGAAAAACACTTTCGGCTTGAAGGCCGCGGCCTTCTGCGCCAGGTCGTCGAGATCGGGGCCATCGGCGCGGCGGCGCACGCCCACCAGTTTCACATTGGAAAAGCGCAGTTTGCCGAACAGGGGGTAGTAGCCAGGGCTGTCGACCAGCGCGACATCGCCGGGTTCGAGTAACTGCCGCGCCACCAGGTCCAGGGCGTGATTGGCGCCATGGGTCAACAGCACTTGCTCGGCGCCCGCCTGTATGCCGCGTTCGGCCAGCGCCACGGCGATGCGCTCGCGCAGCGGCTTGTATCCCCACGGATTGCCGTAGCCGTGGCCGATATCGGTGTCGCGCAACGCCTTGGCATTGCCGGCGGGACGTCCCAGGTCGAAGCGCTCCATCCATGACGGCGGCGGCCGGCCATCGCCGACCCGCACCTCGTAATGCTGGACCAGTTGTTCGCGCAGCAGCGATACGGTGTCGATCGCCTGCGCGACGTGGCGCGAACGCTGTGCCGAAGACAGCGCGCGGGTGACCGCCACGTAGTAGCCCGAACCGGGCCTGGCCTGCAGGTGTCCCATGGCCACCAGCCGGTCATAGGCATCGGCCATGGTGTTCTTGGACACGCCATGCTCGACGGCGCCGGCGCGCACCGAGGGCAGGCGCTGCCCCGGCTTGAGCGCGCCGCGGGCGATCAGGCCGGCGATTTGTTCAACGATTGTGCCCACGCGACTCATGGGGGCTCCTGCAGCGATGTTGAGTGTGCCTACTTCGTATCTGGGACAGTTTTGCAAGCTACCCGGAAACTGTACCTTGTTTTGTCCCGGTTTAGCGTTGATTATCCCATCTGCCCGATCGCGGGCCAGCCGACCGGCACGGCGGCGCCAGAACAGAACACATCAGGAGGAGATATGAAGACCATCGATCGCCGCTCGGCCATCAAGACCTTGGGCCTGGGCGCACTGGGCGCGGCCGGCATGTCAGCCGCGATGCCCGCGCACGCGCAACAAGCCGTGAACTGGCGCATGCAGGCGCTGTGGGACGGCGGCACCACGCCGCAAAAATTCGAAGAGCGCTTCGTCAAACGAGTCGCCGAGCTTACCGACGGCAAGTTCAAGATCGAACTGTTCTCGGCCGGCCAACTGGTTCCCGCCAACCAGGCTTTCGACGCCGTGCGCGGCGGGGCCTTCCAGATGATGAAGACCTTCGACGGCTACGAGGCCGGCAAGATTCCGGGCCTGGCCTTCACCAGCACGGTGCCGTTCGGCTTTCCGGAGCCCGACCAGTATGAAGCCTGGTTCTACGAGCTGGGAGGCCTGGAACTGGCGCGCGAGGCGTATGCGCCCGCGGGCCTGTACTACATCGCACCTACCGTCTATGGCCCCGAACCTATCCACTCGAAAGTGCCGCTCAAGACGATTGCCGACCTGCAAGGCAAGAAAGGCCGCTTCGTGGGACTGGCCTCGACCGTGATGGGCGCCCTGGGCGTGGCGGTGACGCCGCTGCCCACCAGCGAAGTGTATTCGGCGCTGGACAAGGGCGTGATCGACCTGGCAGACCGCGGCGACCTCACGGCCAACCTCGAGGCGGGCCTGGGCGAAGTCGCCAAGTACATCGTCATGCCCGGCCCGCACCAACCCACCACGGCAACCAGCTACGTGGCCAACCGGGCCGCCTACGAAAGCCTGCCCGCGCCCTATAAGGCCGCCCTGGCCGCGGCCGCGCGCGAAACCTCGGCGGCCCTGCGGCAGCACATTCTGGTGGCCGACGGCAAGGCGCTGGAGGCCTTCAAGGCGCAGGGCGTCACCGTGACGGCGTTCGACCCGGCCGAGCTGGCGAAGACGCGCGCGCAGGTGGCCGAGGTGTGGCAGAAGGCGGCCGGCAACAATGCCAACGCCGGCAAGATCCTGGAAAGCCAGATGGCTTTCCTGAAGCGCCTCGGCCTGCTCAGCTGAGCGCGCCGCGCGGGGCGGGCCGCACGCGGCCCGCCGCTACGCAGGCGCAGGCCTGCCCTATCAACCGAGACCTTCATGCCCCGAGCCATAAGCTGGTATGTCAAGCTGGTGACCGGGATCAACCGCGCGTTGTTCCTGGCGGTCGCCGGCCTGATGCTGATCATCGTTCCCGTCATGCTCTACGAAGTGACATCGCGCTACGTGTTTGGCGCGCCCACCACCTGGGGCATGGAGCTGGCGACGATGCTGTTCGGCCCCTACTTCCTGCTGGGCGGCCCCTACCTGCTGCACCTGCGCGGCCACGTCAACCTGGACCTGGTACGCCGCCGCCTGCCGCCGCACCGCATACGCCAGCTGGACCTGTTCAACCACCTGATCATCATGGCGTTCTGCGCCATTCTCGTGACGTACTCGCTGCCGCTGGCGCTGCAATCGCTGGCATTTCACGAGACCTCGTTCTCAGCCTGGAACCCGCCGGTGTGGCCGGTGAAGTTCACGGTGCCGCTGGCCGTGGTCCTGCTGGGCGCGCAAAGCCTGGCTGAATTCCTGCGCCTGCTGGCGCGCGACCCGGGCGCGCTGGAGGGCACGCCATGAGCTCGAACACCATTCTGGCCATTATGTTCGGCGGCCTGACGCTGCTGATGCTGACCGGACTGCCGATTGCCTTCGTGCTGGGCGGACTGTCGCTGCTGCTGACCGTCACGCTGTGGAACGCCGACGCCGTCGTGCTGATGGTGCTGCAGATATTCGACACCATGCGCTCGGAAGCACTGCTGGGCATCCCGCTGTATATCCTGATGGCCGGCATCCTGCAGCGCTCGGGCGTCATCGAAGACCTGTACCGCGCGATGGAACTGTGGTTCGGCCGGCTGCGCGGCGGCCTGGCGATCGGCACGGTCGTGATCTGCGTGATCATGGCGGCCATGACGGGCGTGGTCGGCGCCGCGGTGACCGCGATGGCCCTGCTGGCCATGCCCGAGATGCTGCGGCGCGGCTATGACCCCAAGCTGGTCACCGGCACTATTTGCGCGTCGGGCACGCTGGGCATCTTGATCCCGCCTTCGGTGCTGACCATCGTATATGCGGTGACCGCCCAGGTGTCCATTGGCAAGATGCTGATCGCGGGCATGGTGCCCGGCCTGATCCTGGCCACGCTGTACATCTTGTACATCCTGTATGTGGCGTATTTCCGCCCCGGCCAGGTGCCGCCCCCCACGGGCGAACGAGTGCCGTTCGGCGCCAAGCTGCGCAGCCTGCGCGCGGTGATCCTGCCGATACTGCTGATCGTGATGATCCTGGGGTCGATTTTCTTCGGCATCGCCACGCCTACCGAGGCGGCCGCAGTGGGCGTACTGGGCGCGGTGCTGGCCAGCGCGGTCCGGCGCCGGCTGACGGCGCGCGGCCTGAGCGAAGCGGCCATCGAGACGCTCAAGGCCACGGCGATGATCCTGTGGATCACCATCGGCGCCAAGGCGTATGTGGCGATCTTCACCGGCCTGGGCGGCGCCAACACCTTGATGGAGTTCATCCGCCACCTGGACATGCCGCCCTACGCGGTGCTGGCCGCGATGATGCTGATCCTGATCTTCCTGGGCACCGCGCTCGACGAGATCGGCATCATCTTGCTGACCGTGCCGGTGTTCCTGCCCATTGTGCGGCTGCTTGGTTTTGACGAGATCTGGTTCGGCGTGCTGTACGCCATCACGATCCAGACCGGCTACATCAGCCCCCCGTTCGGCTACACGCTGTTCTACATCAAGGGGCCGCTGCCGCCGCACCTGGGCATGGGCACGGTTTATCGCGGCGTCACGCCCTTCATGCTGCTGCAGATACTGGCCCTGCTGATATGCGCCGCGTTCCCCGGCCTGGTCACCTGGCTGCCGCGCCTGATGGCCCATTGACCCCTTCCCTTTCCGTTCGATACCTGGACACACTACCGTGAGCACAGACGCCAAGAATTCCCGCATTTCCGGTTTCCACAAAGACGACATCCCCACCCGGCTGGCCCGCGTGGCGGCATTCGCCGGGCTGGACGACGAGACCGTGCAGCACCTTGCCAACATGGGCAACCTGGATCCGCAGCTGGCCGACCGCCTGATCGAAAACGTAGTGGCCACGCTGAACGTGCCGATCGGCATCGCCACCAACATGAAGGTCGACGGCGAAGACGTGCTGGTGCCCATGGCGACCGAGGAATCGTCGGTGGTGGCGGCCGTGTGCAACGCGGCGCGCCAGTGCTACGACCAGGGCGGCTTCACGACGTCGATGTCCGGCTCGCTGATGATTGCCCAGGTGCAACTGGTGGATGTACCTGACGCCGCCCATGCCCGCATGCGCATTCTGGAGCACAAGGCCGAGGTCAAGGCCCTGTGCGACGACTGCGACCCGCTGCTGGTCAAGCTGGGCGGCGGCCTGCAGGACGTGGAAGTGCGCATCGTGGATGCGGCCGGCGGCCCCATGGTGGTCACGCACCTGATCGTGGACACGCGCGACGCCATGGGCGCCAACGCGGTCAACAGCATGGCCGAGAAACTGGCCCCGCACATCGAGTCGTGGACCGGCGGGCGCGTGTACCTGCGCATTCTGTCCAACCTGGCTGACCGCCGGCTGGCGCGCGCCCGCGCCGTCTGGACCTGCGACGCCATCGGCGGCGCCAGCGTGCGCGACGGCATCATCAGCGCCTACCGCTTCGCCGCCGCCGACCCCTACCGTGCCGCCACGCACAACAAGGGCATCATGAACGGCGTGTCGGCCGTGGTGCTGGCCACGGGCAACGATACTCGCGCCGTGGAGGCCGGCGCGCATGCGTATGCCGCGCGCAAGGGCTGGTATTCGAGCCTGACCGATTGGGAAGTGACCGCCGAGGGACACCTGGCCGGCACGCTGGAAATGCCCATGGCCGTGGGCCTGGTGGGCGGCGCCACCAAGCTGCATCCGACCGCGCGCGCCTGCCTGAAAATACTGGGCGTCTCGACCGCCGAGCGCCTGGCCCGCCTGATCGCGGCCGTCGGTCTGGCGCAGAATTTCTCGGCGCTGAAGGCGCTGGCCACCACCGGCATCCAGAAAGGGCACATGTCGCTGCATGCGCAGAATATCGCCATGATGGCCGGCGCCGTCGGCGACGAGATCGAGCCGGTGGCCAAGGCGCTGGTGGCGCAGGGCGCGGTGCGGGTGGACGTGGCCGAAGCCGAGCTGGCCCGGCTGCGCGGCCAGGGATGATACGGGCGCCGGGCCGAGGGTAGCCGGCCGGCTACCCTGCCAGGGCCCGCGTGGCGGGGATCAGCAGGCCCAGGCCCGCCAGCAGCAACAGCACGAACACCAGCCGCTTGACCGTGCGCACCGCCCCGGCAGACGCGTAACGGCGCACCAGCCAGGTCAGCCCCACCACCACCGGCAGCGCTTCCAGGCTCAGCCATAGCGGCGCGGCGCCCAGGCTGCCATGGCCCGCCACCAGCGCCAGGCGCAGCACCGCGTTTGACGAGAACAGCACCAGCAGGCTGTTGCGCACCAGCGGCAGGGGCAGCGGCTGGCGGTACATCTGGTACACCATGGGCGGGCCCGCGCTGGAAAACAGCCCGCCCAGCACGCCGGACAACACGCCGAACGAAATAAAGGACAGCCGCGAGGACACGCGCGGCAGCGGCCGCGTGCGCGTCACCAGCAAGATCGCGCAAGCCAGAATGGTCAGGCCCAGCAGCCAGCGCAACAGCAAGGCGGTGTTGCCGCTGATCCATTCCAGGGCGAATACCCCCAGCGCCACGCCGGCCAGGCTGCCCGCCAGCGGCGGCCGGATCAGCGACCAGCTCAGGTGCGAGCGGGCGCGCCCCAGCGCCACCAAGGCATTGGCCAGCGTCAGCATGCTGACCACATTCGAGACGTCGGGCAGAGGCGCCAGCGAGAACAGCCCGGTCAACCCCAGCAGCACCAGGCCGAAAGCGAACCCGGTCATGGTCTGGGCATAGGTGGCCAACGCCACGCACCCCAGAAACAGCAAATGATCCAGCCACGTCATACTACGACTACGACAACTGCCACAGGCGCGCGCGGGCGCGCCGCGCACTGCTACCGTCTGCCTCCCCGACTTGCATACATATTCAAAGACAGGCCGCCCAGCACCAGGCAAGCCGCGACGATTTTCCAGGGAGGCAGGGGCTCGTCCAGCAGCGCCGCCGACGCCAGGATGCCGAACACCGGAACCAGCAGCGCGGTTGGTGTCACGGTGGCGGCGGGATGGCGCGCCAGCAGCCAGCCCCACACCCCGAAGGCGAATACGGTATTGCCTGCCGCCTGCCAGAAAGCCGCCAGCCACGCCCACCCGCTGGCGTGCGCCAGCGCCTGCCCGATGCGCGCCGGGCCGTCCACCGCCAGGCTGATGAGCGCCAGCGGAATGATGGCGAACAGGCTGCTCCAGGCAGTGAACGCCACCATGTTCACCCGGCCCACGCCGCGCATCACCATGTTCGTGCAGCCCCACGCAAAACCGGCGGCCAGCACGATGCCCAGCCCCATCAGCGTGACCGCGGCAGCGGAATCGGTAGCGCTATGCCAGGCCACCACGCCATAGCCGGCAGTAGCCAGGACCAGCGCCCAGGCCTGCAGCGGCCGCACGCGCTCGCCGCCGAAAACCATGGACATGAGAATCGTGAAGAACACCTGCGACTGGATCACCAGCGAGGCCAGGCCGGGAGAGATGTCCTGCCGCATGGCCCAGTACAACAGCCCGAACTGCCCCACGCCCAGCAGCAGGCCGACGCGCGCCATGGCGCTCCAGGGCACCGCCGGCCGGCGCAGCACCAGCACCCATGGCAGCGCCGACAGCAGGAAGCGCAGCGTGGCGAACAGGAAAGCGGGGAACTCGGCCAGGCCCCACTTGATAACGACGAAATTGGTGCCCCAGATGAAAACGACGGTCAGCGCCAACAGCAGGTGGGACAGCGGCATGAATCAGGCAGGGGAGACGGGGCAAGGCCGCATCATACCCCTGCACGCCGCATCCGGCCTCAGGCAGGCACGGGATGCGCCGCCTGTTCGCCCACCACGGTGGTCCAGCGGCGCACGCGCCACTGCTTGACCAGACCGGCTTGCACGTAGGGATCGGCCTGGGCAAAAGCCTCGGCCACTGCCGGCGATTCGCCTTTGAACAGCAGCACCGCCTGGTCGGCCGGATCGGCCAGCGCGCCGCCCAGCACCAGCTCGCCGCGCGCCACGGCCTGGCGCGCCAGCGCCAGATGCGTATCGCGGAATTCGCCGCGGCGTTCGAGATAATCGGGCACCAGGTCGTAGAACAGCAGATAATGCATGGCAGCTCCTGCGCTAAATTGTCGAGACGGCTCGATCATACTTGCCGCTATCTTGCCCATCTACCCAAGGAATCCCGATGATCCAGGAAATTGCCAGCATTCTCGTCACCGCAGGCCACGAGGCCGACTTCGAGGCCGCAGTGGGCCAGGCCCGGCCGCTGTTCATGCGCGCCCGCGGATGCCATGGCGTGGCGCTGCACCGTTCGATCGAAAATCCGCAGCAGTACACCCTGGTGGTCGATTGGGAAACGGTAGAGAACCACATGGTGGATTTCCGCGAATCGGCCGACTTTCAGGAATGGCGCAAGCTGGTCGGGCCGCATTTTGCCGAAGCGCCCCAGGTGCACCACGAAACCAAGGTGCTGTAGGGCGGCGCGCGGCGCCTAGCGCCGCGTCCAGCCTTCGTAGGCGAGCCGCAGGCCGAACAGGGCCAGGCCGGCGCCCGCCAGGCATTCCAGCGCGCGCTGGCAGCGCAGATACGCGCGCCGCACCAGGGGCCGCGAGAACAAGTGGCACAGCAGCACTCGCCACAACAGCGACGCCGCCACCAGGGCCAGCCAGGCGGTGGCCTTGGCCCATGGCGGCGTATCAGGCCGCAGCGTCACGGAAAAGATGCCGGCAAAAAACAGGACCGTTTGCGGATTGGCCAGGTCGGTGCACAGGCCGCGCCGGAAATGGCGCCAGCCCGCGACGGGCTGTGGCGCGGACGCGACGGGCAGGCCATGCGTGCCGCTGCCGCGCAGCAACCGCCAGCCATACCAGGCCAGATAGGCGCCGCCCAGCATCTGGATGAAGGTGAACAGAGCACCACCGGCCGTGATCAGGGTGGCCATGCCGAATAATCCCAACCCGGAATAAAGGGCATCGCCGGTGGCCACTCCCAGGCCGGTCATGGCGCCGGCAGTCCTTCCTGCTGCCAGGCTGGCCTGCACCACGACCAGCAGGTTGGGGCCGGGGCTGAGGAACGTGAAGGCGAACAGCCCCACGGTCAGCAATACGGTGTGCAGGGGATCCATGCGCCTATTATGCCGCTGTGCAGCCGTGCCCGGCATGCGGATCCTGCGCGCCCGCCAGTTCCACCGCCAGCCGGATGGCGTCGGCCAGAAACGGCGAACGGTCGTCCTTGCGGCAACTGATGATAACCGGCGACACGAAAGAATCCGCATCCACCGGCACATGCGCGACGTCTGCGCGGTGCAGGCGCTGCACCGACGCCGGCACCAGCGTCACGCCCAGGCCGGCGGCCACCAGGCCAATGGCCGTCTGCAGTTCATTGGCCTCCTGGATCACGCGCGGCGCATGGCCGGCGGCGCGAAACAGCCCCAGCACATGATCGGCGTAGTTGGGCCGCGGCCGCGCGGGATACAGCACAAACGGCTGCTCGGCCAATTCGGCGATGCCAATGCGGCGGCTGCGCGCCAGCGGATGCCCCAGCGGCAATGCCGCCACCAGCGGCTCGGCCATCAACACGCGCCGCTCGATGGCGGGATCGTCGATCAGGATGCGGCCAATGCCCACATCGATGCGCCCTGCCTTCAACGCCTCGATCTGCGGCAAAGTGGTCATTTCGGCCAGGCCGACCTCGACGTGCGGATCGGCCTCGCGCAGGCGGCGGATCAGTTCGGGCACGAAACCATACAGGGTGGAAGGCACGAAACCCATGCCAAACCAGCGGCGCTTCGTGCGACCCAGGCGCCGCGTGCCCTGCACAATCTCGTCCAGGCGCTGCGTGAGCTGCAACGATTGCTCAAGCAAGAACCGGCCGGCCTCGGTCAGTTTCAGGGCGCGCGAACCGCGCTCGAACAACACGACGCCCAACTCGTCTTCCAACTGGCGGATCTGCCTGCTGAGCGGTGGCTGCGCGATATGCAGGCGCGCCGCCGCGCGGGTGAAGCTGCCCTCGCCTGCCACAGCCTGGAAGTAGCGCAGATGCCTGAGTTCCATAACGCACCTATACCTTAAAGGTATTGAAAGCAACCAATATAGTCTTGGACCGCTTGAAAATCGAGCCGCATACTTCAAATCAAGACTTACTGCTTATTTCAGGTATGGAAAGCATTCGCATCGAAACCGTCGAAGCCATTCTGGTGGATCTGCCCACCATCCGCGCCCACCAACTGGCCATGGCCGTCATGCAGCGCCAGACACTGGTGATCGTGCGCCTGCGCTGCAGCGACGGTGTCGAAGGGCTGGGCGAGGCGACGACCATAGGCGGCCTGAGCTACGGCGAAGAAAGCCCCGAAGGCATCAAGCTGGCCATCGACACGTACCTGGCGCCGGCCCTGGTCGGGCAGGACGCCACCAACGCGCGCGCGGCCCTGGCGCGGCTGGAAAAGGTGGCGCGCGGCAACCGTTTCGCCAAGTCGGCGCTGGAAACGGCCCTGCTCGACGCCCAGGGCAAGCGCCTGGACGTGCCCGTGGCCACCCTGCTGGGCGGCGCGGTGCGCTCTCGGCTGCCCGTGCTGTGGACCCTGGCCAGCGGCGATACGGCGCGCGACATCGACGAGGCCGAGGCGCTGCTGCAATCCCGCCGGCACAACACGTTCAAGCTGAAAATCGGCCGGCGCGACGTGGCGAGCGACGTGGCCCATGTATCGCGCATCAAGCAAGCCCTGGGCGACCGCGCCCGGGTGACGGTGGACGTTAACCAGGCCTGGGACGAGGCCGAGGCGGCCGGCGCCATCGCGCGGCTGGAAGCCGCCGGCGTTGACCTGATCGAACAACCTATTCCGCGCGCCAACCTGGCCGGCATGGCGCGGCTGGCGGCCCGCTTCGTGGTGCCCATCATGGCCGACGAAGCCGTGTGCACGCCGGAAGACGCGCTGGACATCGCGCGCCTGGGCGCGGCCGACGTGCTGGCGCTGAAAATCGCCAAGTCGGGCGGCATCCTGGAAATGGGACGCACCGCGGCCGTGGGCGACGCCGCGGGCATGGCGCTGTACGGCGGCACCATGCTCGAAGGCTCGATCGGCTCTGTTGCATCGGCGCACGGTTTTGCGACGCTGCCACGCCTGGCGTGGGGCACCGAGCTGTTCGGGCCGCTGCTGTTGAAAGACGACATCGTGGCGGTTCGCCCGGTGTACGACGACTTTTCGCTGGAACTGCCGGCCGGGCCCGGACTGGGCCTGGCGCTGGACGAGGACAAGCTGGCGTTTTACCGGCGCGACCGCGCCGCGGCACGCGGCGCTTGAATCACCGCTGCCTGGCGTCCGTTATTCGCACGCCCCGGGTTTTCAATAGATTTACACAGGAGACACCATAATGAATACCGTTTTGTCGAAACCGCTGGCGGCGCTGTGCGCGGCAACCGCGCTGCTCGGCGCGGCGTCGGCGGCGCAGGCCGAATACCCCGAGCGCGCCGTGACCTGGGTGGTGCCCTTCCCGCCCGGCGGCGCGATGGACAACATCGCCCGCACCCTGGGCGAAGCCATGGGCAGGCAGCTGGACACCTCGTTCGTGATCGAGAATCGCGCCGGCGCGGGCGGCAACATCGGCGCCGCCATGGTGGCGCGCGCCAAGCCCGACGGCTACACCATTCTGATCGTGGCCAATGGCATGGCCGTGAACCCGGCCCTGTACTCCAACCTGAACTACGACCCGCAAGCTGACTTCGCGCCGATCTCGCTGCTGGCGGTCGTGCCCAACGTTCTGGTCACCAACCCGCAACGCACCGGCGCCACCAGCGTGGCCGACGTAATCGCCAAAGCCAAGGCCAAGCCCGGCGCCTACACCTTTGCCTCGGCCGGCGTGGGCACCTCGATCCACCTGGCCGGCGAACTGTTCGTGTCGATGGCGGGCATCGACATGCTGCACGTGCCTTACAAAGGCAGCGGCCCGGCGGTCGCGGACCTGCTGGGCGGGCAGGTGGACTACATGTTCGACAGCATCACGTCGGCCAAGCCGCACATCGTGTCGGGCAAGCTGACCGCGCTTGCGGTCACCACGGCCAAGCGTTCGGCCGCGTTGCCCGACGTGCCCACCGTGGCCGAAGCCGGCCTGCCCGGCTACGAGCTCACGCCCTGGTTCGCCGCCTTCGCGCCGGCCGGCACGCCGCCCGAAATTGTGGCCAAGCTCAACGCATCGATGCGCCAGGCGCTGGACGATCCCAAGGTCAAGGCCACGCTGGATTCGATCGGCGCCGAACCGATCGGCAGCAGTTCCGAAGAATTGAAGACCTACCTGGCCAAGGAAGCGGTGCAGGGCAAGAAGCTGGTCGAAGAACGCAACATCAAGCTGCAGTAAGGCCGCACGCCGATTCCAATATCCGGTACTCTGCTTGCGGCCGTATATGGAAAATTCTGCACGATCAGCGAGGAACTCATGAAACTGGCGGCGAACCTATCCCTGCTCTACCCGGGCCAGTCCCTGGCGCAACGCGCCGAAGCCGCGGCGCTCGATGGTTTCGCCGGCGCCGAGATCCTGTTTCCCTATGACGTGCCGCCGGCCGAACTGGCCGCGCTGCTGCGCGCGCACGGCATAGCGCTGGTGCTGGTCAATACGCCCATCGGCCCGGCCGGTGAAAAAGGCCTGGCCTGCGTGCCCGGCCGCGAAGCGGAATTCGATGCCGCGCTGGCCCAGGCTCTGGCTGTATGCCGGGCCACGGGCTGCCGCGCCGTGCATGTGATGGCCGGGCATCCGCCGGCCGGCGCGTCGCACGCCGACTGCCAGGTCACGCTGGTGGGCAACTTGCGCCGCGCTGCGCCCCTGGCCGCGCAGGACGGCATCACCCTGACGCTGGAAGCCCTGAACCGGCACGACATGCCTGGCTACTTCTACAGCCAGCCAGGGCAGGCGGCGCAGATCATCGCCGCGGTCGGACACCCGTCGGTGCGGCTGCAGTTCGATTTCTACCACTCCCAGCGCGAGGGCCTGGACCTGGACCGCGAACTGCGCGCCGTGCTGCCCCTGGTGCACCACGTGCAATTCGCCCATCCGCAAGGACGCCACGAGCCCGATCCCACCGACCCGCCCGTGGCCCAGGCCTTGCGCACCCTGGCAAGCAGCGGCTACGCCGGCTGGATCGGCTGCGAATACCTGCCGCGCGCGGACACCCGCGCCGGGCTGGCGTGGCGCGACGCATACTGGCAACTGGCGAAGGGCGGCGACAAGCCCTAGTCGCCGTCCAGTTCGGGGTAGTAGCGGAAAATGCCGTCGCCGAACGGCAGGCGCCGGCCGCTGGAAAAATACGCCTGCAGGGCCGGCAGCGTCGCCACCCGGGCATGCAGCGCCATCACCTTGGGATAACGCCCCGCCACTGCGCCCATGCGCCGTGGAAACGCGTACAGCAGGCCATCTACCAGGTGAAACAGCGACAGGTCGGCGTACGACCAGCGCCGTCCGCCAGCCAGCCAATCGCCATACCCGTCGAGCACGCGCTCGAAATACCCGAGGAACTTCGGAATGCGCTCGGCCCGGAAATTGGCTGCGCGGCGCAAGGCTTCGTCACGCTGGTCTTCGTAGTATGCGCTGGCGGCCACCGGGTGGTGGGTATCGTGCGCTTCGGCCACCATATCGGCGATGGTCAGCTGCAGCTGGTGCGTCCAGTAGCGGCCGCTCGCGCTGGCGGGCGCCAGGCCATGCTTGTCGCCCAGGTAGAGCAAGATGTTGGCTGTCTGGCCCAGAGTGAGCCGACCGGCCACCAGGTAAGGCGGGGCGAACGGCGGTTGCTTGCGCGGCGCCTGCATGTCGTCGACCAGGCTGGCGTCGGGCTGCCGGGCACGCTCGCGATACGGAATGCCGCCGGCCTCGAGGGCCAGGCGCACGAATTCGCCGCGTCCCGGTATGCCGTCCCAGTACCACAGGTCATAGGTCATGGGATGCTCCTTGGTGCAGTGGGAATGCCGCCGGCGCCTGCGCCGGCGCCTTGGCATTGAGCATCCACCTTACCACCGCGCGCGGCGCGGCTGCCGCCCGGGAGCCCCGGATGCCCTAGAAACCCTGGACGCCCGCCAGCTTGCGGCGCGCGGCCAGGGCCACGGCCACCGTGCTGCGCACGTCGGCCAGCGCGCGGTGGGTGGGATCGGCCGCGCCCACATGGCGCGCCAGCACCTGCAGCTTGTGCGACGGCAGCTCGGGCCATGCCTGGCGGGCCAGCTGCAGCGTGCAATGCGTGGCGTTGGCGAACGGCAGCCCGGTATGCTCGGCCGCGGCCTGCAAAAAGCGGCAATCGAACGACGCGTTATGGAAAAACACCGGCGCGTCGGCCAGGAAAGCCAGGAAGGCGGAAAACGCCTCGGCCACGGGAATGCCGTGGCCGTCGACCTCGGCCTGGGTAATGCCGGTCAGGCGGGTAATGAACGGCGGCACCGTCCCGCGCGTGCGCACAACCTGAGAAAACTCGCGCTCGATGGCGCCGTCGGGCCCCACGTGCACCGCGGCGAATTCCAGGATTTCGCAGCTGGCGGTGGACAAGCCGGTGGTTTCCAGGTCGGCCACGGCAAACGGCCCGCCCAGCGCCTGCATGGCCAGGCGATGCCGCGACGCCCGTGACGGCGCCGCCTGTAAAGGCCGGGGCGGCGCAAAGGGATCGTGGTCCAGATACGGATTGGGCGTGGAGTAGCGGCGGCGAAAATAGGGCATGGCAGGCGCGGCAATGCACGCATTGTATGCGCGCGAGGCGGCCGTTGCGCGGCCGCCCCCAAAGCGTGGCTCAAAGCGGCGACCCAAGTCTTATATAAGATATAAGACACTTGCCGCAGCCCCCCTCCTCCCTCTACAATCCTGGCGACAACCCTCCTAGCAACCCGACTTTACGCAGGCCTCCCCATGCTGGAAACGTACCGCCAACACGTCGCCGAGCGCGCGGCGCTGGGCATCCCCCCGCTGCCCCTTTCGGCCCAACAAACCGCCGATCTCATCGAACTGCTGAAGAACCCGCCCGCCGGCGAAGCGGAATACCTGCTGAACCTGCTGACGCACCGCGTGCCGGCTGGCGTCGACGACGCCGCCAAGGTCAAGGCTTCGTACCTGGCCGCCGTGGCGCTGGGCAAGGAATCGTGTGTGCTGATCAGCCGGGCCAAGGCAACGGAGCTGCTGGGCACCATGCTGGGCGGCTACAACATCGGCCCGCTCATCGAACTGCTCGACGACGCCGACATCGGCACCATCGCCGCCGACGGCCTGAAGAAAACCCTGCTGATGTTCGACGCCTTCCACGACGTGAAGGAAAAGGCGGACAAAGGCAACGCCAACGCCAAATCGGTACTGCAGAGCTGGGCCGACGCCGAATGGTTCACCAGCCGCCCCGAACTGCCCGAAAGCCTGACCATCACCGTGTTCAAGGTGCCGGGCGAAACCAACACCGACGACCTGTCGCCCGCCCCCGACGCCACCACGCGGCCCGACATCCCCATGCACGCGCTGGCCATGCTGAAGAACAAGCGCGACGGCGCCGCGTTCGAGCCTGAAGAAGATGGCAAGCGCGGCCCGGTGAAGTTCATCGAATCGCTGAAAGAAAAGGGCCACCTGGTCGCCTACGTGGGCGACGTGGTGGGTACCGGCTCGTCGCGCAAATCGGCCACCAACTCGGTGCTGTGGTTCACCGGCGAAGACATCCCCTTCGTGCCGAACAAGCGTTTTGGCGGCGTCTGCCTGGGCGGCAAGATCGCCCCCATCTTCTACAACACCATGGAAGACGCGGGCGCGCTGCCCATCGAGCTGGACACCTCCAAGATGGAAATGGGCGACGTGATCGAGCTGCGCCCCTATGAAGGCAAGGCGCTGAAAAACGGCGAAGTCATCGCCGAATTCCAGGTCAAGTCCGACGTGCTGTTCGACGAAGTGCGCGCCGGCGGCCGCATTCCGCTGATCATCGGCCGCGGCCTCACCGCCAAGGCCCGCGAAGCGCTGGGCCTGCCGCCCTCGACGCTGTTCCGCCTGCCCAAGAACCCGGCCGACTCGGGCCGCGGCTACACGCTGGCCCAGAAAATGGTCGGTCGCGCCTGCGGCCTGCCCGAGGGCCAGGGCGTGCGCCCCGGCACCTACTGCGAACCGCGCATGACCTCGGTGGGCAGCCAGGACACCACCGGCCCCATGACCCGCGACGAACTGAAAGACCTGGCCTGCCTGGGTTTCTCGGCCGACCTGGTCATGCAGTCGTTCTGCCACACCGCGGCCTACCCCAAGCCTGTCGACGTCAAGACCCACCACTCGCTGCCGCAGTTCATCAGCACGCGCGGCGGCATCTCGCTGCGCCCCGGCGACGGCGTGATCCACTCGTGGCTCAACCGCATGCTGCTGCCCGACACCGTGGGCACCGGCGGCGACTCGCACACCCGCTTCCCCATCGGCATTTCGTTCCCCGCCGGCTCGGGCCTGGTGGCCTTCGCGGCCGCCACCGGGGTCATGCCGCTCGACATGCCCGAATCGGTGCTGGTGCGCTTCAAGGGCAAGATGCAGCCCGGCGTCACGCTGCGCGACCTGGTCAACGCCATTCCGCTGTACGCCATCAAGCAAGGGCTGCTGACGGTGGCCAAGCAAGGCAAGAAGAACATCTTCTCGGGCCGCATCCTGGAAATCGAAGGGCTGCCCGACCTGAAGGTGGAACAGGCCTTCGAACTGTCGGACGCCTCGGCTGAACGCTCGGCCGCCGGCTGCACCGTGCGCCTGAACAAAGAACCGATCATCGAATACATCAACAGCAACATCGTGATGCTGAAGTGGATGATCGCCAATGGCTACGAAGACGAGCGCTCGCTGGGCCGCCGCATCAAGGCCATGGAAGCCTGGCTGGCCGATCCCAAGCTGCTGGAGCCGGACGCCGACGCCGACTACGCCGCCGTAATCGAAATCGACCTGGCCGACATCCACGAACCGATCGTGGCCTGCCCGAACGACCCCGACGACGTCAAGACCCTGTCCGACGTGGCCGGCGCCAAGATCGACGAAGTGTTCATCGGCAGCTGCATGACCAACATCGGCCACTTCCGGGCGGCGTCCAAGCTGCTGGAAGGCAAGCGCGACATCCCGGTCAAGCTGTGGGTGGCCCCGCCCACCAAGATGGACGCCCAGCAGCTTACCGAAGAAGGCCACTACGGCGTATTCGGAACCGCGGGCGCGCGCACCGAAATGCCGGGCTGCTCGCTGTGCATGGGCAACCAGGCACAGGTGCGCGAAGGCGCGACCGTCATGTCGACCAGCACGCGCAACTTCCCCAACCGCCTGGGCAAGAACACCAACGTGTACCTGGGTTCGGCCGAACTGGCCGCCATCTGCTCGCGCCTGGGTCGCATCCCCACCAAGGACGAGTACATGGCCGACATGGGCGTCATCAACAAGAGCGGCGACCAGATCTACCAGTACCTGAACTTCGACAAGATCGACGACTACAAAGACGTGGCCGACGTCATCGAGGTGTAAGCCGCAGGCGCGGGCGGCCGGCCTTCTGGCCGCCGGCGTATCGAATCCCCGGGCATGCCCGGGGATTTTTTTGCTCTACGATGCAGCCATTGCCGGCCGGCGCCGCCGCCGGAACATGGGGCCTGCATATGAACACCGAGTATCTGGAAAGCTTCGCCAAGGTGGTCGAGTGCCGATCGCTGGCCGAGGCCGCCCGACGCCTGCACCTGACATCGGGCGCGGTGGCGGCGCGCATCCGCATTCTTGAAAGCGAACTGGCCACGACGCTGGTGCAGCGTTCCGGCCAGACCATCACGCCCACCGAGGCGGGCATGCGCATCTACGACCGCGCCAAGGAACTGATCCAGTCCGCGCGCGACCTGCAGGCCATCGCCAGCTCGGGCGCCCCGGAAGGCGAGCTGCAGCTCGGCGCGTTTCCGTCCGCGCTGACCACCCATGTGCCGGTGCTGCTGGATGGCTTCTGCGCCAGGCACCCCGACCTGTCGATCTACATAGCCTACGATGCCTCGGCGGAACTGTGCCGCCGCGTGCATCTGGGCCAGCTGGACGCGGCCGTGGTGATCGAGCCCACCTTTGCCATCCACAAGAACTGCGACCTGCACACACTGCAGGAAGAACCGCTGATCGTGATCGCCCCGGCCCATATGGCGGGCCGCGACGCGCACGACCTGCTGCTGCACGAACCCTTCATCCGCTATGACCGCATGGCCCACAGCGGCCAGCTGGTCGACCGCTACCTGAAAGACAACGCCCTGGTGCCGCGCCAGCGCATCGAGGTCGACAGCCTGCTGACCATCGTGTCGCTGGTCGAGCGCGGGGTAGGCGTGTCGCTGGTGCCGGACTCATTCTCGATCTGGTACAAGGCCGACGGGCTGGTGAAGATCCCCCTGCCCGAACGCACGCCGATTCGCCGCATCGGCATGATCTGGGGCCGCCACAGCCCGCGCCTGAGCGTGGTGCAGGCCCTGGTCGAGCACGCCAGCCGGGCGCTCTGACGCGCCCATTACCGCGCCGCCAAACCCTTTGCGTTGAAAACGCAAAAAATTTGCGAATCCGCCGGGTGCCGGTCTCGTAGACTTTCAGCGTTTATGAACCGGCAAGAAGGACAAGCAGAATGCCCAGACAAGTGGTGCGGCTCAATCTCTGGACCGACCCGGCGTTCGACCGGATCGTCGGCGCCAGCCCCGATGCGGCGCTGACCGTCGTGGACCTGGCCAGCCCGCCGGAAGCCATTCTGGCGCAGCTGGGCGAGGCCGACATTTACCACGTGTCCGCCGCCAAAGACGAAGTGCCGCCGCAATGGCAGGTGACGCGCGAACTGATCCGCCGCTGCCCGCGGCTGATTTGCGCCTCGACCTCGGGCGCCGGGTACGACACGGTGGATGTCGACGCCTGCACCGAGCATGGCATCCTGGTAGTCAACCAGGCGGGGGGCAATGCCGCCTCGGTGGCCGAGCATGCCTTCGGGCTGATGCTGGCCGTAACACGCCGCATTGTTGAATCCGACCACCTGCTCAAGACCGCCAGCGGTTTTTCGCGGGAAGACCTGATGGGCCGCGAACTCAGCGGCCAGACACTGGGCCTGGTGGGCATCGGCCACATCGGCCGCTACACCGCCCGGCTGGCGCAGGCCTTCGGCATGCACGTGCTGGCAACCGATCCGTATCTGGACGCGGCCGAGATCCAGGCGCGCGGCGCGAGGCCCGTGCCGCTGGATGAGTTGCTGACCAGCAGCGACGTGGTCTCGCTGCACTGCCCGCGCACAGCCGAAACCCGCAACCTGTTCGGGGCCGCGGCATTCCGCAGCATGAAGCGGGGCGCCTTGTTCATTTCCACCGCCCGCGGCGGCATCCACGACGAAGCGGCCCTGTATGACGCCCTGGCCGCCGGCCACCTGGGCGGCGCGGGCCTGGACGTCTGGAACGTGGAGCCGCCGCCATCAGACCACCCTCTGCTCACGCTGCCCAACGTCGTGTCCACCTATCACACCGCTGGCGTCACCCATGAAGGTCGCCGCAAGGTGGCCGCCATGGCGGCCGAGCAGATCGTGGCCCTGTGCGCTGGCACCTTGCCCGGCCGCATCGTCAACCCAGACGCTTTGCCAGCTTTCCTGCGCAGGCTGGGGTAACGGCCCCGGAAGCGAATCACCGACACCACAACCAACTAGACCAAGGAGACACTGTCATGCATATCAAGAACGGGTTCAAGCATCGGCTGGCCACACTGGCCGCCACCGCGCTGACCCTGTCCGCGACCCTGGCCAGCCCGGCCGCGCAAGCCGAGTACCCCGAGCACCCGATCAACATGGTAGTGTCGTATGGCCCCGGCGGCGGCACCGACCTGATCGCACGGGCCCTGGCTCCGTTCATTGAAAAGTACCTGGGCAACGGCGCCCAGATCGTGGTGCTGAACCGGCCTGGCGCGGGAGGCGCCATCGGTTTTGCCGAAGTCGCGCGCGCCAAGCCCGACGGCTACACCATCGGTTTTCTGAACACGCCCAACCTGATCACCATACCCATCGAGCGCAAGGCCCAGTACCGCTGGACCGACTTCGACCTGATCGGCAACCTGATCGACGACCCGGACAGCTTCGCCGTGAACAGCAGCAGCAACATCAAGAACCTGGCCGACCTGGCCGCCTACGCCAAGGCCAACCCGGGCAAAGTCACGGTGGGCACCACCGGCATCGGCTCGGATGATCACCTGGCGATGTTGCTGTTCGAGAAATCCACCGGCACGAAGATGACGCACGTGCCGTACAAGGGCGCGGGCGAAGTGCGCAGCGCGATTTCCAGTGGCGAGATCTTCATGGCCGCCATGAACATCGGCGAAGCTATGGCTTACATCAAGGCCGGCTCACCCATGCGCGACCTGGGCGTCATGAGCCAGGAACGCTCGCCCATCGCGCCCGACCTGCCCACCTTTAAGGAACAAGGCCACGACATCACCATGTCGTCGCTGCGCGGCATCGGCGCCCCCAAGGGCCTGCCGGCGGACGTCAAGGCCAAGCTGGTGCACGCGGTGCAGCAGGCCGTGCGGGACCCCGCGTTCCGTGAAAAAGCCCAGGCCATGTACGCACCGCTGCGCTACCTGGCCCCCAAGGAATACGAGGCAGAACTGCAGGCCAACGAAACCCTGTTCCGGAACTTCTGGAAAGAGACGCCCTGGGCGGAAAACTAGGCTGTTGACGGGCGGCGGCCCGGGGGGTGAATAAACGCGCCCCCGGGGCGATGGAACCTCGTTGCCCGCGTCGCCCCCCCGGTGCTTCAGAACTCGACCGCAGCCGACAATGAGAACGTCCGCGGGCCGCCCAACACTAAGTAGCCGTTGCCTGGGTATCCGCCCACCGACGACCAGTAATCACGATTGGCAATGTTTTCGACGCGGGCGCGCAGCGTGACCAGGTGGCCCTGCACGTCCATCATGTAGCGCAAGCCGGCATCGAAGCGGGTCCACGACGGAACTTCAAGCTTATTGGCGGCATCGGCGTACGACGATCCGGTGTACACCATGCGCCCGTCCAGCGTCAGGCCCTCGACACCGGGAACGTCCCACTCCACGCCCAGATTGGCCTGGAAGTGCGGCACACCGATGACGCGATTGCCATTGTTGCCTTCTGTGCCCGTGTCGATCTGCCGCGCATCCAGCCAGGTCAGCCCGCCCAGCACGCGCACGCTGCGAGTCACTTCGCCAAACAGGTTCAACTCTGCACCGCGGTGACGGTCTTTGCCCGAACTGGAGAACACCTGGTCGTCGCCGACTACGCCGCGCGGCTTATCGGTGGTGAACAAAGCCAGCGTGGCGCCCAAGCCTTCGCCTTCGTACTTGATGCCTAGCTCTTTCTGGCGAGACACATAGGGCGCCAGGCTATCGCCCGCGTTCACCACCGGTTTGCCTCCGGAAGTCTGCGGGGCAGAATCGCCCTGGACCAGGGCCTCGATATAGTTGCCGTATAGCGACACGCTGGGCGTGAGCTTGAATACGATGCCTGCGGCCGGCGAATTATTGCTGGCGTCGTAGGCGGAGTTCTCGACACCGGTGTTGTAGTCGTAGCTGCGCGTCGACATGCGTTGGTGGCGAATGCCCAGCATCAGCGATACGCGGTCGTCCCAGAACGACATGGTGTCGCCGAAGGCATAACTGCTCATCTGCACGCGCCCTTGCAGCAAGGGATCATCCAGGTCGCCGCCACGCAGCGCCATCGAGCTGAAAGGCGGTTTGTTGTACGAAACGGGATCATAGATGTTGGTGGGGAACGTGTTGGCATAGTCCATGACATAAGCGTTCTTCTTCTTCAACTGGAAGAACGATGCCGATGCCACGAACTCGTGCCCAACCGAGCCCGTCCGCGCCTTGGCGCGAATGCCGAATTCACCCGTATCCACCGTATCTTCGCGGGTGTTGTCGAAGCGGTAAAACGAGGCGTCGCCCGTCTTGCCATTGCTGACCGTGACATTGCCCAGCGAGTTTTCTTCGTCGCTGCGGCGCATGCCGTATGCCGCCCAGGCGGTGATGTTGTCGTTGAAATCGTGCTCGGCGCGCAGCGTGCCAAACACGTCGCGCTCGTTCGAATACGACCAGGGTTGAGCGTAATTGGAGCTGGCATCCGGAGCATCGGGGACGTCGGTCACGCCGGCGGCCAGGGTCACATTGGGACGCGCGCGCTTCAGCTTGTTTTCCTGCCAACCGATGTCGCCCGACAGACGCGTATTGGCCGAGCGCCAATCCAGGCCCAGCGACACCACGCTGGTGCGCGTGTGCTCGTCATCCACCGCGGTATCGCCGCTGCGTTGCCCCACGTTCAACCGGATGCCGGTACTGTCGTCCGGGCCGAAACGGCGGGCGATGTCAGCCGACGCCTGGAACTGGCCACCGCTGGATACGCCGGTGGTCACGCGCGTCAGCGGTTCGTTGGGAGCCCGCTTGGGCACCAGGTTGATCACGCCGCCAATGCCGCCGCCACCGGGGGCCGCGCCGGTCAGGAATGCGCTGGCACCGCGCAGCACCTCCACCCGCTCGAACAGTTCGGTGGCGATGTACTGGCGCGGCAGCAGGCTGTACAGGCCGTTATAGGCCACATCATCGGAACTGAGGATGAATCCCCGGATGAAGTACGACTCCTGGAAGTTGCCGAAGCCACGCGCCACGCGCACCGTGGCATCATTCTGCAGCACGTCGCCGACACTGCGGGCCTGCTTATCCTGGATCAGTTCATTGGTATAGCTCGTCACGCTGAAAGGCGTGCTCATGAAATCTTCGGTACCCAGAATCCCGACGCGCCCGCCACGGGCCACCTGCCCGCCCGCGAACGCCGGCGACAGGCCTTCGGCCGAGGCATCCGCGCTGGCCTCCACGGTAATCGTGTCCATTACTACCGAGCCGTCCTGGCTGGCGGCATTTTCCTGGGCCTGTGCGGCGCCCAGGCACCAGGGTAAAGCCGCCGCCAGACTGGCGTAGGTACGAAATTTCATGAGCTGATTTCCTGATGCCGCGGCCACACGCCGGCGGCCGCGAATACGACAATGAGAATCGAATCATATCAAAACGAAAATGCTTCTCATTAGAAAATCAGCTTTTGATGCAAATATCTGTGGCCAGATGACAACAAACAGTGTCCTCTCGACGTTCCTGCCCCTACCCGCCGAACCGCTGCTCCGGCAAGCCGCGCACCCCCAGGCCGTGCACGGCGAACAGGCTGCCGCGCGACACGCCGTCGTGCGGAAACCGCGGCAGCGGCGGGCGCGCCATCGAGGTCACGTACAACACGTCCAGATCGGGTCCGCCGAACATGACGCTGGTGACTTTCTTCACCGGCATCTCGATCACGCGGTCGACCGAGCCGTCCGGCGCGTAGCGAACCAGCTTGCCGTCGTACACCAGGGCGTTCCACAGGTACCCTTCGGCATCCACCGTGGAGCCATCGGCGCAGCCGCCGCCGCTGGTGTCCACACGCGCATGCGTGCGCCGGTTGGAGACGCCGCCGGTTTGCTGGTCGTAATCGTAGGCCCAGACTTCGCCCGACCCCGAATCGTTGAAGTAGAAGGTATTGCCGTCGGGGCTCCAGCACGGGCCGTTGGACACCACGATGCCGCGCGCCAGAGTGTGCAGCGACAGGTCGGGGTCCAGCCGGTACAGGGCCCCGTTCGGGCCCTCTTCATTGGTGTCCATGGTGCCGGCCAGGAAGCGCCCGTGGCGATCGACCTTGCCGTCGTTCAGGCGGTTGGCCGGCTTGTCGGGTTCGGGGTCGACGATGAGTTCGACCTCGCCGGTGTCGAAGTCCAGGAAATGGAAGCCGCGCGCCAGCGACAGCACGGCGCCGCCCTGCTTGCGCAGCGCCATCGAGCCGATTTTTTGCGGCACGTCCCAGGCGCGGACCTCGCGTCCGTTGGCGGTGCAGCGGAAAATCCGGCCGTCGGCGCTGTCTATCCAGTACAGGCGCTGCTCGTCTACGTCCCACAACGGGCCCTCGCCCAGGGTGGTCTTCACGTCGACCACGATGTCGATGTGCATGATGTCTCCTTGGTGTGCCCGGAATGCAGCCCGGCCGCCTCTCTTCAAGTGCGGCGTGCGGCGGGCGCGCCGGGCGGACGCGCTCAGGGGGCCGGGTCGCCGCCAACAGCCTGCTTGTGGGCGGCCAGCGCCATCAGCCGGCGGTCGCGCCACAGCTGGCGCGCGGCCAGCTCGTCGGCGGGCAGGTGCTCGCGGCGCTCGGCCTCGATGCGGTCCATCAGCTCGCCGCCCCACGGCACACGCCGCTGCATCTGCTCGAACAGCCCGGCGTACATGCCTTCGTAGCGCTCGGCATAGTCGCGCACGCCGCCCGGCGCATTCAGGTCGATGGTCTCGAACGGGCCCATGAACGACCAGCGCAGCGCCAGGCCTTCGCGCAGGCCGATGTCTACGTCTTCGACGCCCGCATAACCGTCGGCCACCAGCCGAAAGGCCTCTTGCAGCAAGGCGCCTTGCAGACGGTTCATGACGAAACCATCGATTTCCCGGCGCATCATGATGGGTACCTGACCGGCATCGGCAAGCAGCCGGCGCGCCTGTTCCATGGCCTGCGGCGAGGTCCAGGGCGCGGGCACCAGTTCCACGGCCGGCACCAGATAGGGCGGATTGATCGGATGCGCCACCAGGCAACGCTCGCGGCCCGCCAGGTGGTCGGTAAAACGGGACGGCAGCAAGGCGGACGTGGAGCTGGCCAGGATGGCCCCGCCCGGCGCCAGACGGTCGAGTTCGGCGTAGACGGCGCGTTTGCTGTCCAGCACTTCAGGCGTGCTTTCCTGCACATAATGGGCGTCCGCCAACGCCGCCTCGACGTGCGGTTCGACCCGCAGACGGGCCAGCACCTGGTCGGCCGGTTGGCCCCGCAACAGGCCTTGCGCGGCCAGGTCGGGCAGCACCGTGGCGGCGAACTCGAGCGCCGCTTCCGCCTGCCCGGGCTGGCTGTCCCACAGGGCGACCCGGTGGCCGCCGCGGGCGAAAACAATGGCCCAGGCGCGTCCGATGAGCCCGGCTCCGATGATGGCAATGTTCGACATGTCTGCTCCTTGGTTGAAGTGTGCGTACAAACCTTAGAGCGTTTCGACGTTGCCGTCGACGCTGAGCGACGTGCCCGGCAGACGACGGCGGCCAACAGCGCTTAGAATCCCGCCATCGCCCCCCAAGGAATCCGGCAATGCGACTAGGGCCGCCGCTGCTGACCCTGCTGATGGTATTGACTGGCTGCGCCACCGCGCCGCCGTCGAATCCCGAAAACCTCTGCGCGATCTTCCGCGAAAAACCCGACTGGCACGACGCCGCGCTCGACATGCGCGAGAAGTGGGGCGTGCCGGTGCAGGTGCCGTTCGCCATGATGTACCAGGAATCCAGCTTCCGGCACGATGCCCTGCCGCCGCGCTATTACTTCCTGGGCTTCATCCCCTGGGGCCGCGTCAGTTCCGCATATGGCTACGCCCAGGCCAAGGACGAGACCTGGGCCGACTACAAGCGCGAGGCGGGCGGCTGGACCGCCAGCCGCGACGACCTGGCCGACTCGCTTGATTTCATGGGCTGGTATATCAACAAGACCCAGCGCATCAATGGCATTTCGAAATGGGATGCCTACGGCCAGTACCTGAACTACCACGAAGGCTGGACGGGTTACCGCAACCGCAGCTACGACCGCAAGGCCTGGCTCAAGCGCGTGGCGCAGCAAGTGCAGGCGCGCGCCGAGCGATTCGGCGCCCAGTACCGCTCATGCGAAAAGGACCTCACCCGGGGCGGCTTCTTGGGCGTGTTCTGAGGCCATCGCGCTGCGCTATCCTGTCGGCTGGAGAGAGAGAGGCGCCATGTATTTCGATTCGACACTCTGGGCAATGACGCGCGGCGTGCGCTTGCGCGTGCTGGCCTGCGCGCTGTTGGGGCTGCTGGGCCTGGCGGCGGGCATCGCGCGGTTCGTATTGCTGGGGCTGTTCCTGGCGCGGCTGTTCGCAGGCGTTGGCGGCGGCGCCTTGTGGTGGCCGCTGGCCGGCGCGGCCGGGGCGATTCTGTTGCGCGGCATGTTCGAGCATGCCCTGAACCTGCTGGCCAACCGCAACGCAGCGCTCATCCAGAACAACCTGCGCGCGCAGCTGTACGACAAGATCGTCGAGCTGGGCCCTGCCTGGTTCGGCGGTCAACGCACCGGCGGCGTCATGCTGGCCGTGATCGATGGCGTCGAGCAGTTGCAAAGCTTCTTTGGGCGTTACCTGCCGCAGCTCTTCATCGCGGCCTGCGCGCCCGTCGTGATCTTTGCCTTCATTGCCTGGTGGGACTGGCCGGTAGCGCTGGTGTTGATGGCCGCCGCGCTGGTCACGCTGGTCCTGCCGCTGGCGGCGCACCGCAGCCATCGCGACGCGTCGCGGCGCCGGGCCCAGGCCTTCAAGGCCTTCGGCGAGGAATTCCTCGACGCAATGCAAGGCCTGCCCACCCTCAAGGCATTCGGCCAGAGCCGCGCCTGGGGCGAGCGGCTGGCCGAGCGGGCGCGCGCCTTGTCGGACAACACCTTCAAAGTGCTGGGCCGTGAAGTCTCGGCGCGTTTCGCCACCGACATCGGCATCACCGTAGGCGCCGCGGCCGCGCTGGCGCTGGGCGCATGGCGCGTATCGCAAGGCGAAATGACGCTGGCGGCGCTGCTGGTGGTGCTGATGGCCGGCACGGAAATCTTCCGGCCCCTGCGCGACATGCGCTCGGTGTTGCACCACGGCCTGATGGGCCAGTCGGCGGCGGCCAGCGTGCGCGCGCTGCTCGACGCCGACAGCCCGGCGCCGCGCGGCGCCGCAGACGCCACGGTAGCCGTGCCGGCCATGAGCGGCGGCGGCCTGTCGATCGCGTTCAAAGACGTCGAGTTCTCGTATCCCGGCGGGCGCCGCGGGACGCACCAGGGCATGAGTTTCGACATCCGGCCCGGCGAACGCGTCGGTATCGTGGGGCCCAGCGGCTCGGGCAAATCCACCCTGGTGCGGTTGCTGCTGCGCCTGCACGACCCGCAGGCCGGCTGCATCGAAATCGACGGCCACGACCTGCGTTCGCTAGACCCCGAAGCGGTGCGCGCGCGCATGTCGCTGGTAGCGCAGGACAGCACGTTGTTCCACGGCACGGTCGAAGAGAACCTGCTGCTGGCGCGGCCCGACGCCACGCCCGACCAACTGCATGCCGCCGCGGCAGCCGCCAACGCGCACGCGTTCATCATGGCGCTGCCGCAGGGCTACCAGACGGTGCTGGGCGAGCGCGGCCTGCAACTATCGGGCGGCCAGCGGCAACGCCTGGCAATTGCGCGCGCGCTGCTGCGCGACACGCCCATCCTGATCCTCGACGAAGCCCTGTCGTCGGTAGATGCCGAAAACGAATCAGAGATCCAGCAGGCGCTCGACCGCCTCAGCCGCGGCCGCACGACCCTGGTGCTGGCGCACCGGCTGTCCAGCGTGGTCAATGCCGACCGCATTCTGGTGCTGGACCGCGGCCGCATCGTCGAGACAGGCACGCATGACACCCTGATGGCGGGCGACACGCTATACCGGCGCCTGATGGGAGGCCAGCACGACGCTACGCATACTGCGCTGGAACCGGCCGCCTCCGGTGCCGCGCCAGCCGAAACCGACGCCGCCGGCGGCCGCCCCGCCCCCGCACCGCTGGAAGCCGAGGCGCGCCACATTGGCACGCGGCAAGTCATGCAGACGCTGATGCAGATCATTCGCCCCTGGAAACGGCAATTCGCCATCACGGTGGCCAGCGGCATCGGGCGCGTGGCGGCGTTCATCGGCGTTTCGGTGCTGGGCGCGCTGGTCATCGCGCGCCTGAAAAACGGCGAATCGTTCGATGGCCTGCTGGCCGGCCTGTTCGTGGCGGCGGTGGCCGCCGCCGCGCTGCACTGGCTCGAATCCTGGCTGGCCCATGCCATTGCCTATCAGTTGCTGGCGGAAATGCGCATTGCGCTGTACCAGAAGCTTGAGGCCCTGGCGCCCGCCTACCTGCTGCGCCGGCGTTCCGGCGACCTGGTCGGGCTGGCCACGCAAGACGTGGAAACCGTGGAATATTTCTTTGCCCACACGGTGGCGCCGGCGTTTGTCGCGGTATTGGTGCCGGCCGCGGTGCTGGCCATCCTGGCCGCCACCGCGTGGCCGCTGGTGCTGGCGTTGCTGCCCTTTCTGCTGTGGGCCGGCGCCTCGCCCTGGCTGAACCGCGCGCGCGTGGATGCGCAAGGCAGCCTGGCTCGCCAGTCGCTAGGCCTGCTGGGCGCCCATCTGTCCGAAACCATACAGGGCCTGTCCGACCTGGTGGCGTTCTCGGCGGCCGGGCGGCGCCGCGCCGCTTTCGTGGCGATCGCGCACGATTACCAGCGCGTGCGGCTGGCCTTGCTGGCCGATCTGTCCCGCCAGGGCGCGCTGCTCGAAATCGCCACCGGCCTGGGCGGCCTGGCAGTGGCGGCGGTCGGCGCCTGGTGGGTGGCGCAGGGCGAGCTGGCCGCGAGTCTGCTGCCGCTGCTGGTGCTGTTGTCGGTGGCCGCGTTCCTGCCGGTGTCGGAAATCGCCCAGGTCAGCCGCCAGTTGGCCGACACGCTGGCCTCGACGCGGCGCCTGCGCGCCATCCACGATGAGCCGGTGCAGATCGCCGACGGCCCGCTGGCGCCGCCGCTCGACTCCGCGGGCCTGCCGCTGGCCTTCGAGCAAGTCACTTTCACCTATCCCGGCCGGCTGCAGCCTGCGCTGCAGCGCGTCAGGCTCGACCTGCCGGCAGGCGCCACCCTGGCGCTGGTCGGCCCCTCGGGCGCGGGCAAGAGCACGCTGGCCAGCCTGTTGCTGCGCTTCTGGGATCCGCAGCAAGGCGCCGTGCGCATTGGCGGCGTCAGCCTGCCCGAATTGACGCTGGATGCGCTGTACCGCCGCATTGCCCTCGTCGCGCAAGACACCTGGCTGCTCAACGGCACCCTGGAAGACAACATCCGGCTGGCCCGCCCCGACGCCAGCGCCGACGACCTGCAGCAGGCGGTAGAACGCGCCGCGCTGGCCGAACTGGTGGCCGGCCTGCCGGATGGCCTGCGCACCCGCGTGGGCGAGCGCGGCGTAGCGCTCTCGGGCGGCCAGCGCCAGCGCATCGCCATCGCGCGCGCCTTCCTGCGCGACGCGCCCATCCTGATCCTGGACGAAGCCACTTCGCACCTGGACGCCATCAGCGAAGCCCAGGTGCACCACGCCCTGGGCGAGCTGATGCGCCATCGCACCACGCTGATCATCGCGCACCGGCTGTCCACCATCCGCCAGGCCGATACGATCGCCGTGGTAGACGGCGGCCGCATCGTCGAATCAGGCACGCACGACGAACTGATCCGACGCGGCGGCGCCTATGCGCACCTGGTGAACCGGCAGATGATGGCGGCTCGGCAGGCCGCCTGAAACGCTGCTCCGCCCCATGCGCAGCGCCGCCTACGATTGCGGCGCTGCGCCGATTATCGTGGCCGGTGCATAGCCGGCCGGCCGCGATGCCACCCGTACGCCGCCGTGGATGCGCTGCTGCTGCGCATCAGCGAACATGTAATACGGGAACGGCGCCGGCATGCCGCTGGCGTCGTCCAGCCGGCGTGCCGCATCGGCCGGCAGCGTGAATTCCAGCGACGCCAGCGACTCCCGCAACTGCGCGGGCCGGGTGGCGCCCACGATAATGCTCGACACCCCCCGCTTGCCCGCCAGCCAATTCAACGCCACCTGCGCCATAGGCTTGCCCAGTTCGCGCGCCACGCGTTCCAGTTCGGCCACGATGGCGAAATTGCGCGCAGTGAAGCGGTCAAAGCCGGGCCTGGGGTTTTCCGACACCACCTGCAAGCGTCCCTGGCCGAACTGGCCGTTTTCGCTAGGCCGGTACTTGCCCGACAACAAGCCCATGGCCAGCGGGCTCCAGGGCACGATGCCCATGCCCTGCTCGATGGCCAGGTCGGCGAACTCGCGCTCGACGTTGCGCTCGACCAGCGAATACTCCAATTGCAGCGCGGCCACCGGCTCGAAGCCGCGCCACTGCGCCAGCGTCTGCGCGCGCGAGGCATACCAGGCGGGCACGTCCGACAGGCCCACGTAGCGGATCTTGCCGGCCCGCACGGCGTCGTCCATGGCACGCATCACTTCGTCCACCGGCGTCAGGCGGTCCCAGGTGTGCAGGTAATAAAGGTCGATATAGTCGGTGCGCAGCCGCTTGAGCGACCCCTCCAGCGCGCGCTGGAAGTTCTTGCGCTGGTTGCCGCCGGCGTTGGGATTGCCCGGCTGCGCGTTGTAGGAGTACTTAGTGGCGATCACCAGCTCGTCGCGGCTGCCCGTTTCCTGCACGAACTGCCCCAGCCAGCTTTCGCTGGTGCCCTCGGTGTACATATCGGCGGTGTCGATGAAGTTGCCGCCGGCTTCCCGGTACAGGTCGAAGAGTGCACGCGCGGTTGCCTGGTCGGCGCCCCAGCCCCACTCGTTGCCGAAAGTCATGGCGCCCAGCGCCAGCGGGCTGACCCGCAGGCCCGAGCGGCCCAGCGTGAGATATTGCTTCATGGTCATGATCGTGCCTTTCCTGAAAAACGGCGGCGCGGAATGCGGCGGCCATGCAGGCACTCTAGGGCTCGACACTTATAAGAAAAATAGCCTATCGGTTGATAATTAATGAAGCCTGACTTCATAATCTGGCGCATGGACTATCCTGCCCAACTGCTGCCCGCCGTACATGCCTTCACCCGCGTGGCTCACCACGGCAGCTTCACCCGCGCGGCTGCCGACCTGGGCGTTTCGGCGTCGGCGCTGTCGCAGACCGTGCGCGGCCTGGAAGCGCGCCTGGGAGTGCGCCTGCTCAACCGCACCACCCGCCGGGTGGCGCTTACCGAAGAAGGGCAGCGCTTCCTGCAGCGCGTACAGCCGGCGCTGGGGGCCATCGGCGACGCGCTCGAAGACATGGACGACACCCGCGGCCGGCCCGCCGGCACGCTGCGCATCAATACGTCGCGGGTGGCTTGCGCCATGCTGGTCACGCCGCACCTGGCGGAATTCACGGGGCGCTACCCTGGCATCGTGCTCGAGCTGTTCCTCGACGATGGCCTGTCCGACCTGGTGGCCGGCGGCTTTGACGCCGGCATCCGCCTGGGTGAAAACCTGGCGCGCGACATGGTGGCGGTGCGCATCAGCCGCAACCAGCGCATGGTCACCGCCGGCTCGCCGGCGTATTTCAGGCAGTACGGCAATCCGCCCCGGCAACCGGCCGACCTGGCCGCGCATGCCTGCATCGGCACCCGCTTCGAAACGCGCGGCACCCTGTACCGCTGGGAGTACCGCCAGCCAGACGGCCAGTTGCTGGAAGTCGACGTGCCGCACCGCATCGTGACCAACGATTTCGCGCTGATGGTGCAGGCGGCGCTGGACGGGCTGGGACTGATCCACGTGCTCGAAGACCCGATCG
Source organism: Bordetella petrii (assembly GCF_000067205.1). NCBI lineage: Bacteria > Pseudomonadati > Pseudomonadota > Betaproteobacteria > Burkholderiales > Alcaligenaceae > Bordetella > Bordetella petrii. The sequence continues at coordinate 3,539,589 of NC_010170.1, forward strand.
CGGCGCACCTGGCCAGTGGCGCCTTGCAACCCGTGCTGGAATCCTGGGCCGCGGATTTTCCGGGCTTCTATCTGTACTACCCGCACCGCACGCAAATGGCGCCGAAGCTCCGCGTCTTTGTGGACTTCCTGCGCGAGCGCCTGGCTGGCGCGGTCACGCCCCCTGGCAAGCCGGACTGACGCGCCGGCGCGTCGAATGTCCCGTGTCCGATGACCCTGGAAACGGCCGGGGAACTCCTCCACCAGAGCCAAGTCTTACATAAGATATAAGACAGAGGACATTCAAGCCTGCGTAACCTTGTCTCACATACAATGACAAGCGCGCCAAAACGCCAGAAAATGGCAGCTTTACGCGGTCCCACACCCACGGAGTCTCATCATGCCGCACAACACGTTCAATACCCTCCAGAATTTCAAGATCGGCAATAAATCCTGTCAGTTTTATTCCCTGCCGGCCCTGGGCAAGGCGCTGGGGGTGAACGTGCAGCGCCTGCCGGTGTCGATTCGCGTCGTGCTTGAATCGGTGCTGCGCAATTGCGACGGCCAGAAAGTCACTGAAGAACATATCAAGCAGCTCGCCGGCTGGCAGGCCAACGCCAAGCGCGAAGACGAAATTCCCTTCGTGGTGGCGCGCGTCGTGCTGCAAGACTTCACCGGCGTGCCACTGCTGGCCGACATCGCGGCCATGCGCTCGGTGGCCGACCGCATGGGCAAAGACCCCAAACGCATCGAACCGCTGGTGCCGGTCGACCTGGTGGTCGACCACTCCGTCATGATCGACTACTTCGGCACCAAGAACGCCCTCGATCTGAACATGAAGCTGGAATTCAAGCGCAACCAAGAGCGCTACCAGTTCATGAAATGGGGCATGCAGGCCTTCGACACGTTCGGCGTGGTGCCTCCGGGCTTCGGCATCGTGCACCAGGTCAACCTCGAGTACCTGGCGCGCGGCGTGCACCAGAAAGACAACGTCTACTACCCCGACTCTCTGGTGGGCACCGACAGCCACACCACCATGATCAACGGCATCGGCGTGGTGGGCTGGGGCGTGGGCGGCATCGAGGCCGAAGCCGGCATGCTGGGCCAGCCCGTGTATTTCCTGACCCCCGACGTGGTGGGCGTCGAACTTAAGGGCAAGCTGCGCGGCGGCGTCACCGCCACCGACCTGGTGCTTACCATTACCGAAATGCTGCGCCGTGAAAAAGTGGTGGGCAAGTTCGTGGAATTCTGCGGCGAAGGCACGGCCAGCCTGTCGGTGGCCGAACGCGCCACCATCGGCAACATGGCGCCCGAGTATGGCGCCACCATGGGCTTCTTCCCGGTCGACGAGCGCACTATCGACTACTTCGAGGGCACCGGCCGCACGCCCGAAGAAATCGCCGCCTTCGAGGCTTATTTCAAGGCCCAGAAGATGTTCGGCGTGCCCAAGGCCAAAGACATCGACTACACCAAGCTGCTCACGCTCGACCTGTCCACGGTGGCCCCTTCGCTGGCCGGCCCCAAGCGTCCGCAAGACCGCATCGAAATCGGCAACGTCAAGAGCACCTTCATCGACCTGTACTCCAAGCCGGTCTCTGAAAACGGCTTCAACCAGCCGGCCGAGAAGCTGCAAAAAACCTTCACCACCAGCGCCGGCACCAAGATCAAGAACGGCGACATCCTGATCGCCGCCATCACTTCCTGCACCAACACGTCCAACCCCAGCGTGCTGCTGGCGGCCGGGCTGCTGGCCAAGAAGGCGGTGGAAGCGGGCCTGACCGTGCCCAAGCACATCAAGACCTCGCTTGCCCCCGGATCGCGCGTGGTCACCGAATACCTCAGCAAGACCGGCCTGCTGCCCTACCTGGAAAAGCTCGGTTTCGACGTGGCCGCCTACGGCTGCACCACCTGCATCGGCAACGCTGGCGACCTGGCTGCCGACCTGAACGAAGCCATCACCGGCAACGACCTGGTCTGCGCCGCCGTCCTGTCGGGCAACCGCAACTTCGAAGCGCGCATCCACCCGAACATCAAGGCCAACTTCCTGGCCTCGCCGCCGCTGGTGGTGGCCTACGCGCTGGCCGGCACCATCACGCGCGACCTCATGACCGAGCCCGTGGGTCGCGGCAAGAAGGGCGACGTCTGGCTGGGCGACATCTGGCCCACCACCGAAGAAGTGCAGTCGCTGCTGAAGTTCGCGCTCGACCCCGACGCGTTCCAGGCCAATTACGGCCAGGTCAAGAGCAAACCCGGCAAGCTGTGGGAAAACATCAAGGGCGTGACCGGCGAAACCTACAACTGGCCCGAGTCCACCTACATTGCCGAGCCGCCGTTCTTCGAGGGCTTCGGCATGGAACCTGGCGCCATGCCGGTTATCCGGGGCGCGCGCGCGCTGGGCATTTTCGGCGATTCGGTCACCACAGACCACATTTCCCCGGCCGGCTCTATCAAGGAAACCTCGCCCGCCGGCAAGTGGCTGAAAGAGCATGGCGTGATGAAGGCCGATTTCAACAGCTACGGCTCGCGCCGCGGCAACCATGAAATCATGATGCGCGGCACCTTCGCCAACGTACGCATCAAGAACCTGATGATCCCGGCGCTGCCCGACGGCAGCCGCTTCGAAGGCGGCGACACCCTGTTCCAGCCCAGCGGCGAACAAATGTCCATCTACGACGCCGCCATGAAGTACGTGGCCCAGGACACGCCCACCGTAGTGTTCGGCGGTGAAGAATACGGCACCGGCTCGTCGCGCGACTGGGCCGCCAAGGGCACCCAGCTGCTCGGTGTGAAGGCCGTAGTGGCGCGCAGCTTCGAGCGCATTCACCGCAGCAACCTGGTCGGCATGGGCGTGCTGCCGCTGCAGTTCAAGGGCGGTGACAGCGTCGATTCGCTGGGCATCACGGGCAAGGAAACCTACGACATTTCGGGCCTCGAAAACGGCATCAAGCCCATGCAGGACGTCACCCTGACCATCCACCGCCCGGATGGCTCCAGGCAAGACGTGACCGTGCTGCTGCGCATCGACACGCCCATCGAAGTCGAGTACTACCAGCACGGCGGCATCCTGCCCTTCGTGCTGCGCCAGCTGCTGGCCGCTTGACGTAAACCCCACGCGCCTGGCACCCGCGGGGTGTCGGGCGCTGCCGCACAGCACTCGCGGCGGGTCGCGCGGCGCGCGATGAAACACCTGCGCCTGATGCGGCGCTCAAGCCTTCACCGGCCCACAGGGTTAAACTATTCAGTTCGCATTCTGAAATGGATCCTGACCCCAGCATGGCCCGAACCCGCAGCACCCCCCACCCCAGGCTGAACCGCGACGCGTCGCGGCTGGTCGCGCTTGCCCAGTCGTTGAACCGCTCAGGCAGCCGGGTCGAAGACCTGTACTGGGAAAACCTGCTTGCCGAGGCCATCCCGAAATTGCTGCGCGGCGGCCAGGATGCCCCGCTCGAATCCGCGCTGGACCATCTTGCCCAGCGCGACCCGGGCGCCTATGAAGTGCTGATCGAACAGGCCGAAACCCTGTCCGAATCGATGCAGGTCGACAAGAACGGGCAGCGATACGACGTGCTGCTGATCGTGGCGCCCGTGGTTGCCTGGACCCGCTACACGATTCCCACCGGCCCCATCGGGGCGCCGGCGCAACAGGCGCTGCTGGCCCAGCTGCATGGCCATGTGCTGGCCGACGGCGCGCGCGCCGCCTTGCTGCCCTGGCTGGTCAGCATCGACCACATGCCGCGCACGTTTTCCGAAACCTGGCAATGGCTGCAGCGTCTGGGCAGCCAGGCACTGGGCGCCGAAACCGCCAAGCCGACCCTCAACGACGACACCGAAACCGCCAACATGCTGGCCGATACCCGCTACGTCGTGGCGGCGGTCGCCGTGCCCGCCGGCGCCCCGGTGTTTCGCTGGCAAGAGCAGCCCGGCGACGCCACCCACAGCCGCGACAGCTGCCTGGCGAACTGGGTCGAACAGGCCCAGCCCACGCTGGCCACCCTGCTGCCCGGCTGCGGCATCGAATGCCTGCTGCCCGATGCCTATTACGTCAGCAATCGCGAAGCCGACCGCCGCGTGCGGCCGCTGTCGTTGCGCGCCGCCGTCAACTGGCTGGAAGGCGCCGTCAACCTGGCGCCGTCCGAACTGCGCGCCGTGGTGGCCGGCTGCGGCGACGTGCGCATCGACGAATACCGCATTGGCTTCACCGCGCGCAACAGCAACGATGTCTATTACGGCTGCGTATGGCCGCTGTACGGCCGCGAAGAAGACCAGACGCCCGACGAAGACATGCCCGACACGGTCGACGAAATCGCCGCGCTGCTCAAGGAATACGGCGTGCATGACGTGCGCCGCATTCCGGGCGTGCTGCCGCCCGAATATTGCGAAGACTGCGGCGCGCCGCAGTTTCCCAACCCGCTGGGCGAACTGGTGCACGCCGAACTGCCCGAAGACGCCGACACCGCGCCGGCCCAGTTCCACTGAAGTGAAACGTCTGCGCCGAAACGCCCGGGTCTTGCCAGGCGCCAGGCTCCGCAGGTGCCTGACACCGTGCTGTCGAGACAATCGCTGCACACTTCGGTGTCAGGCACCTGCAAAGCCTGACACCCGTCATGCCTTGTTCCCGTTTCAGGTTGGGCGGGAGGCGTAATGCAGGCCGACATCTTCTGCCGCGTCATCGACAACTACGGCGACATAGGCGTTTGCTGGCGCCTGGCGCGGCGCCTGGCACACGGCCGCGGCTGGCGCGTGCGCCTGTGGGTCGACGACCTGCGCGCGTTCGGTTGCATCCGGCCCGGCATCGATCCCGACGCCGGCGTGCAACGGCAAGCGGGCATCGACATCGTGCACTGGACCCCATCGCCGCCCCCGCTGGCCCCCGGCGACGTCGTCATCGAGGCGTTCGCCTGCGACCCGCCGGCCGCCTTCGTGCAGGCCATGCGCGCCCGGCCGCCGGTATGGATCAACCTCGAATACCTCAGCGCCGAGCCATGGGTGGAAAGCTGCCACGGCCTGCCGTCGCAGCGGCCCGACGGGCTGGTCAAGCACTTTTTCTTTCCCGGGTTCACGGCGGCCACCGGCGGCCTGCTGCGCGAGCCGGGGCTGAGCGCCGAGCGCGATGCTTTCCAGGCCTCGCGGCCGCAACAGCACGCCTTCCTGCGTGGCCTGGGCCTGGACGGTGCCGCCCTAGCGCATTGGCAGGCCGGCGCCCGCGTGGCTACGCTATTCTGCTACGCGCACGCCCCGATTGCCGCGCTGGCCCAGGCCCTGGCCCGCGACGCGCGGCCCACGCTGCTGCTGGCGCCCGCGGGCGTCGCGCCCGGCCTGGAAGAGGCCGGCGCGGGCGCCCTGCGGATCGCCCGCGTGCCCTTCGTGGCGCAGCCCGATTTCGACCGCCTGCTGTGGTGCGCCGACCTGAATTTCGTGCGCGGCGAAGACTCCTTCGTGCGGGCGGCTTGGGCGGCCCGGCCGCTGGTATGGCACATCTACCCCCAGGCCGACGATGCCCACCTGGATAAGCTCGACGCCTGGCTGGCCCGCTACCCCGGCCCGCCGCAGGCCCAGGCGCTGATCCGCGCCTGGAATGCCCCGGGCGACGCGGCCGCCGCCGTGGCCGCCGCACTGCCGGCCGCGCTGGCTGCGCCCGCCTGGCCCGCGTGGCAGGGGGCGGCCCGCGCCTGGGACGCCAGCCAGGCTGCCCGGCCCGATTTAGGGGACACGTTGGCTGATTTTTGCGCAGAACTCGCCAGGAAACGCTAGAATAGAGAGTTTTCCGAGTTCCTTTGCCCGCGCATGTTGCGCCGAGCCAGGCCTCGAATTGACAGCCTCCCGGGGCACGCGGGCCGCCATCATGCGGACACCTGCGCGCAAGCACGGCGAGCGCGCTATATCACCCGGAGTTTTTAATCGATGAAAACCGCTCAGGAATTGCGAGTCGGCAACGTGGTCATGGTCGGCAAAGATCCTCTCGTCGTCCAGAAGGCCGAATACAACAAGTCGGGCCGCAACGCCGCCGTCGTCAAGCTGAAGTTCAAGAACCTGCTCACCGGATCGGGCAGCGAATCGGTCTACAAGGCCGATGAAAAGTTCGACGTTGTCGTGCTCGACCGCAAGGAATGCACCTACTCGTACTTCGGCGACCCCATGTACGTCTTCATGGACGAAGAGTACAACCAGTACGAAATCGAAGCCGAAAGCATGGGCGACGCGCTGAACTACCTTGAAGAAGCCATGCCCGTCGAAGTGGTCTTCTACGACGGCCGCGCCATCTCGGTCGAACTGCCCACCATCCTGGTCCGCGAAATCACCTACACCGAGCCGGCCGTGCGCGGCGACACCTCGGGCAAGGTGCTCAAGCCCGCCAAGATCAACACCGGCTTCGAGCTGAACGTGCCGCTGTTCTGCGCCATTGGCGACAAGATCGAAATCGACACGCGCACCAACGAGTACCGCAGCCGCGTGAACTGATCGCCCGGCGGGCCAGGCGGAAACGGCCCGCCCCTGCGAGTACGAATAACGGCGCCGACAGGCGCCGTTATTGCTGCGGCGCCACACCCGGCCGGGCCGATAGCCGAAAATACTTGTGTTCGCCGCCGCGCGCCCCCATATTCCCGTCATGGCACTCAAAGTTTTCGACCTACAGTGCGACCAGGGCCACCTTTTCGAAGGCTGGTTCGGCTCGCACGACGATTACGACGCGCAGCAGGCGCGCGGGCTGGTCACGTGCCCGATGTGCGCGTCTGCCCAGATCACCAAGCGCTTGTCCGCGCCGCACCTGAACGTGGCGCACCTGCATGCCCCGCCGCCAGCCGCCGCGGGCGCCGCCGCGCCCAACGACCCGGCCGCCGTAGCCCGCCTGCAGGCCGCCGTGCTGCAGCAAATACGCGACATCATCCGAAAAACCGAGAACGTCGGCCCGCGCTTTGCCGAAGAAGCGCGCCGCATCCACGAAGGCGATGCCGACGACCGCCCCATCCGCGGCACCGCCACGGCCGAGGAACGCCTGGCGCTGAGCGAAGACGGCATCGAGGTCATGGCCCTGCCCGACTTTCTGGACGACGAGCGCCTGCAATAGTCCACCGTCGTTGCCGGCCGCTCAAAGCAAACGGGCCCGTTCACTGAACGGGCCCGGTTTGCTTGAGAAAACCCGGCGCGCTAACGGCGGCTTTTCTTGCGCACGGACGCAGCCTGCTCGCGCTGCAACTCGGCTTGCTCGGCCTGCAGGGCGTCGATCTGGCGCTGCATGGCGCTGAGTTCCTTGCGCAGCTGCTGCTGTTGCTGCGACAGCGCCGCGGCCTGCTGGCGCGCCTGTTCCTGGCGGGCGGCCACCTGTTGTTCCTGTTGGCGGCGCAGGGACTGGTCGGCCTGCAGCGTGGCCAGCTCGCTGCTGCGCTCGGCCAGCAGCCGTTCAGACCGCGCGTATTCGGCCTGCAGCTTGATGCGCTTGATGTCGACTTCGGCCAGGTCGGCCGACTGCTGGGCGAAGGCGCGATACGTGGATTCAGCCTGCTTGTCGGACTGCGTCTGCACGACGCGCCAGAAGTCCTTCTGCTGGAACAGCGCAACGTAGTAGGTGAGATCGTCAGGCTTGAACAGCAGGCTGGCGCCGTAGGTACCGTTATAAGTGGTGCGCAGCTCGGACACCTGGCGGCTCTGGATCAGCGACTGCAGTTCGGCAACGGTGGAATTGGCCTTGGCCTGCGGCGCGGGTGGCGTGACAGGCGTATCGCCCGCCTGCTTGCTTTCCACCTGCTGCACCGGCGGGCGGGCGGCGTCGGATTGGGCGCTGGCGCAGGCCGCCAGGCTGGACAGTACCGCGCCCAGCATGACCAGCCGCGCGGCGGTATGAAGTTGATGGACTCGCATGCCTTCCCCAAAAAAACGTTGCAGAACTATACCAATTAATTTCAACCTTCAGGGGCCTGATTTTCCCCAGCCCCGGCGCGGCGGCTACATGGGTTCGGCCAGCCCTTCCGCCATTTCGCCCTGGTTGTTGCCCAGGCGCAGCTTGCGCATCTTTTCCCACAGCACCTTGCGGCTGATGCCCAGGTAATGGGCCGTGTCCTGGCGCCGCCAGCCATGGGCCTCCAGCGCCGCCAGAATGCGCGCGCGCTCGGCGCGCTCGGCGTCGGTCAGGGTGTCGCCGGCGCCGGCGGCCAGCACCAGAGCGGCCTTGCCGGGCGCGGCCGCCAGCCGGTCGAATATCTGCTCGATGCGCGGCCGGTCCCATTGCCGGAACTGGCGATGCACAATGGCCACCCGCTCGACCACGTTCGACAGCTCGCGCACATTGCCGGGGAACGTGGTGGCGGCCACGCGTTCCAGCAGCCAGCCCGGCGGCGGATCGTCCTGCCCGGCATCGTGGCGTTCCAACAGCGTACGGAAAATAGCGATTTTTTCTTCGGCGCCTCGCTCTTCCAGGCTGGGGATATACAACTCGATGACTGCCAGGCGGTAGTACAGGTCGGAACGGAACTCATCCTGCGCGCACAACTCGCGCAGGTCTTTGTTGGTGGCCGCCACCAGCCGGAAGTCGACCGGAACTTGCACCGTGGAGCCCAGCCGGGTCACGGCGCTCTGTTCCAGCACGCGCAGCAGCTTCACTTGCTGGTACAGCGGCAGGTCGCCGATTTCGTCCAGGAACAGCGTGCCACCATCGGCCTGCTCGAAATACCCTTTGTGCGCCCCGACCGCGCCCGTGAACGCGCCCTTGGCGTGGCCGAAAAAATGCGCCTCGAACAGCCCTTCGGGAATGGCGCCGCAGTTCACCGCCACGAACGGCCCGTCGGCCCAGGCGGCGCGGTCGTGCAACAGGCGCGCCACGCGCTCTTTGCCCACGCCGGTCTGGCCGTGGATCAGCACATTGCTGCGGCAATCGGCAAACATCTGGGCCTCGGCCAGCAGTGCCTGCATGGGTTCGGACACCGCCACGAAGGGCTGCTCGCGGCGTGCCACCTGGCGATCGGCGCGGTCCAGCGACCCGAGCAGGTCGAACAGCTGCTTGCGCAGCTCCGCCGCCGTGAACATCAGCGGCAGCGTATGCGAGTATTCGGGCGGATAGAAGCGCGGATCATGGCCGCGCGCCTCGGACGCCACCCAAATGACCGGCATGCCCTGCGAGGCCAGCCAGTCGTAGCCGCTGAAGCGCTTATCGCCCATGACCGACACGGACACCAGGGCCACCGCGGTGCGAGTTACGTCGCGCGGCGGCGGAAAGGCCGTGCCGGCGTCGGCGCGCACCACGGTGACATCCATGCCGGCCAGACACCGCTCGGCACGCGCCGCGATATCGGACAGCCCCTCCCATACATAGAGGTCGAAGTCGTCGCGGATTGCAGGCTTGGTCATTCCTTCAGAGGTTCCTTTACTTGTCAGTACACCAACCGTGGCTTGCCGCAGTCCACCGACAGCAGCGACACGTCAGTTTCGCCAAGATTCAGCCCCAGCAGATTCAGCAACTGCTGCAGCAGGGTCGACAGCGGATCCAGCAGCGGCTGCAGCAATGCCACGACAATCGCCGCCAGGCCGCTCAGGCCATTGCCATTCGCCTTGAGCACCAGATCCGCCACGGTATTGATGCGGCATTGCTTCAGGCTGCCGAACAGGCCGCCCACGCCGCAGCCGATGTCCAGCACCGGAGACAATAACGAACCCAGCACATTGCCCACGACCTGCAGCGTTCCGCCCAGCACGCCGGTCAACCCGCCTGTCGTCATGCGACTGCCCAGGGCATCCATCGCCTCGCCCGACCACTGCAACTCATTGACCACCGTCGTGATAGAGCGGCCGTTGGCCGTCGGCCCCACCAACTGCTCGGCCAGCAACTTGCGCTGCTCGTCGTTCATTGACACCGGGCTGGATCCGTTGGCGCCCAGCAGATCGCCCAGGATGCCGCCTATGACGGCATCGGCCGTGTCCCCGCTCATCTGGGCCAGGTCGATGTCGGTAGCCTGGACCGTCTTGGTGGCGTCGGCCGAGGGCGGCTCGGTCAGCGTAACGGACACCGGGGAGCCCGGACGAAATACCGGCAAGGTCACGCGGCTGCTGACCGGCAAAATACCCAGCACATTGAGCACCGGATACCGTTGCACCGACGTGAAATCACTTTCGACACATGCATTGGAGAGAGAGAAAAAGGACTCATCGTCGGCAGAATTCAGCGCCGGGAATTTGCCCAGGCACACATTGGCCACCGATGAGCGCACGTCGAAGGTGGCCTGGTGCGGTGTCAGCGGCGCCTCGCACAGCGCGGTCAGGGTCGCGTCGGACTGGCCTGCCTCGATGATCAGCGGCAGGTCCACCCAGGTTCCCGCCGTGGCCAGCAGAGGCCCGACGATGGGAATGTCCTTTGTCTTCAGCCGGAGATACACCCGGACGCCGGCGGTGCTGGCGCGCGTGCCCACGCCGCCCACGGCGATCGACGGCGGCTCGACGACACGCACACGGCTTTGCACCCCCAGGATGGGCACATCCAGGCCCAGATCGATCAAGTTGTCGCCATTGGCGATCATCAGGCCGGTTTGCAGCAGATCGGTGACATTGACATCTGCCAGCAAGGCCGACTGCGCGTCGGTCGCAAGTGCCGCATTCAGCACGCCGCCATCGCCAAACAGCTTGATGGGCACGTCCAGGGGGGCAACGTCGAGCAGCACGCCGATAATGTCGGACAGCAGGCCGATCTGTGCTTGCGCGGTGCCCTGCGTGCGCCTGGCCACCGACAATGTGGCATTCAGCAAGTCCCCGAGCGACACGGCATCCAGCGCGGCCAGCTCTTCGGGCGTGCCGATGCCAGACAAGACCGACAGCGGGATTCCCAGCTCCTGCAACAGCCCCGAGGGCGTTACCTGCAAATTGAGCAGGCTGGACGAATCCAGCACGCTCAGCTGGTCCGGCGTGGCGCCCAGCGAAGCCAGCAGTTTGCCCATCAGGCCATCCGATGCCAGGCGCAACAAACGCGATTCCACGCTGAACGCCGCCGTGGGCGCTGTGTTCGAGGCGACCGCGACAACGCTGACTTCCGTGCCGCCCATCCAGTTGCCAATCACGCTGGGAATGAGCGCCGTCAGTGTCTTGTCGATGCGCACCCGCACCGCGTTCACGCGTCCGCCGGAGGCGGCATCGGGCTCGAACAAATGCATGCCCGTCGAATCGGCGCGGGCGGGGTCCCAGAACTTGCAGTCGACGGTAACGTTGGCAGCCGCAATGGAATCGACAAAAGCCGGCACGTTGGCCACCGCGCTGGTTTGCGCGGCGACGGCTACGGGCGAGCCTGCCGCGCAATCGGATGCCGCACCAGTGGGCGCCAGAACCTGGACGGCCGACAACGCGGCCAGATCCGCCGCTTTTTGCAGCTCGCGCTTCATATAGAACAGGTAGCCGATCTGCGCCGACAGCAACATCACCAGGCCAATCAGCACGGCGAACGCGGTCGACACGGCGATAGAGCCGCGCTGGCGGTCGTGCATGGGCGAGGATTGCAGGAACGGCTTCATCTGGCGGATACCCGTGGGCAGGCTTATTTGCTGTCGGTTTTCACTTTTTCGGTGAACCACTGCGGAATCGGCTGGCGGAAGCTTTCCAGGTACCGGTTCCACGCCGCGGTGGACACCGGCCCCAGAATGGGCAACGCGCCGCCGGCGCGGCGGCCGTCGGCCTGGGCGGCCAGGAGGCCGCGCGTCACGTCGCCGAAGTTCTCGCGTTGCGGGGCGGACGCCGCCTGGGCCGGCGCGCTGGCCACCGCCGCGCCGCCCGTAGCCCCCTGGGGGGCGGCGGCCGGCATTGGCGTCTGCACCTGCCGCACGACCGGACGGTTGGGCATGGCCTGCGCCGCGGGTGCGGCCGGCGCCGCCACGGCGGCGGGCTGCGCGGCGGCCCCGCCGGTCAGGGGCGCGTTCATCTGCGCCGCCGCCACGCACGGCAGCGCGGCGGCCAGGGCCAGCGGAAGGCGAAGAAAACGTCGGGACATGGTCATCTCTTTCAGGTTCGTGAATACGGTGGCCAATTGGCGAATACCGCCCTACTGCGCCATGGGCGGGTTGATCATGCGGTCCATCACTGGCTGCAGCATGGGCATGACCACGTCACGCCCGCTGGACACCTGGGTGGCGCCATGCCCGCCGGATGCTTTCGTTACGTCACGCACTACGCCCTGGGCGCGCGGCGTACCGCCGGCGCGCGCCTGCACCTGCATCTGGCTGGCCAGCTGGTAAATCTGGCTGCGGGCCTCCTGCCCCAGGTTGGCGCGGTCCATCAACTGCTGGGCCTGCACGGCATTGCCTTCCACCACGAGCAGCAGCGCCATGTTGGCCAGCACCTTGATATTGGACGGGTCGAGCTCGGCCGCCTTGCCCAGCGGCACGCGCGCGCCCGCGCTGTCGCCGGCGCGCAAGCGGGCGTAGCCCAGGTCGCCCAGCATCTGGGCATCGGTGGGCGCCAGCTTGACGGCGCGCTCCAGGTCCTGCGCGGCCTGCGCATAGTCGCCGCGCGCCCCGGCCAGCAGCCCCAGGCCGTGCCACCCTTGCGCGGCCTGCGAGCCACCCAGCAGTTTGCGGTAGGCCGCCTCGCTCTGCTCTTCCTGGCCCGTGCGCCGCAAGGCGTCGGCCTGCAGCGCGGCCAACTGATCGTTGTCGCCGAAGTTCTGTCTGTAGGCGTCGATATAAGCCAGCGACGCAAAGTACCGGCCCTGGGCCTGGCTTTCGCGGATCAGCGCCAGCATCAACTGCGGCTCGGTGGGCTGCTTGCGCGCATCCGGGTCGTCTTCAGCCTGCCGCATCAGGGCCTGCTCTTGCTGCTGTTGCTGGATCAGTTCCCAGGCCGATTCCATCTTGTTGCTCTGACAGCCAGCCAGCAACATGGTGCATAGCACCGCCCCCAGCCAGCCATGCCGCCGCGTTACTTGCTTCATTACATTCCTCCCGCAATACGCGACAGCCCGCGCAGCACCGACAAGATGCCCATGCCGCCCGTCACGATCAGCAGCGCCGGCAACAGGGTCACGATCATCACGCCTGTCATCTTCACGGTCAGGCGCCCGATTTTTTCCTTGAGCTCGAACCGACGCTTGTCGCGGATGCGCTGCGCGAAGCGGTTCAAGGGCTCCTGGACGGCGCCGCCATGGCGGTCGACCTGCACCAACAGCCGGCAGATCGCGGCCAGGTCGTCGTCATCGAAACCCTGCGACAGCCGCGCCAAGGATTGCTCGCGAGTGCGGCCCCTGGCGTACACGGCGGTCGACACCCCAAACTCGTGCCCCAGCACCGGCAGCACGGGCGTAAAGTCATTGACGATCACGCTCAGGCTCTGATCCACCGACAGGCCCACGCCCTGCAGCAGGCGCAGCAGGTCCACCAGCAAGGGCAGTTCTTTGCCGGCCTGCTTCTTGCGGGCCTTGACCCGCCGCACCAGCATCCATTTGGGCAACAGGTAGCCCACCGCAAAGCCGATGAACAAGGTGAACACCAGGGCCATCATCGAGCCCGGTCCCAGCCACGCCCGGCGCGCCAGCACGGCGGCCATGGGCAGCGCCAGCGCCAGCCCGAAACGCAGCACCACATAGCGGGCGCGCGCATGGGCCGGTTTGGCGTAGCCGGCCAGTTCGATCAGCTTGTTGTCTTCGTCCGGCAGCAGCGATTCGGCCAGGCGCCCTTCGCTCAAGCGCTTGCCCAGGGCATCGGTACTTTGCGCCAGGGCGGCCAGGCGGCCGGCCGGCTGAGACTCATCGGCGGGCAGCGCGGCGCGCGCCGGGTCGCGCCCGGCCAGCGCCTGTTCGACCACGCGCATGCTGCGCGCCTGCCCGCGCAGGCGCCAGACCATGCCCAGCCCAGCGATCAGCAACGCCAGGCCCACCAGCAACACGGCCGCGGCCCACAGGCCTGAAGGAGTGGTTGCGGTCAGGATGTCCATGGCGCGCCCGTCATATGGATTTGGTCATGCGATACAGCCAGTACGACCCCGCCAGCTGCAGCCCCAGCGCCGCCATCAGCATCTTGAAGCCCAGCGGGTCGTCCCACATATCCATGAACATCGCGTTGTTAGTAAGCATGATGTAGCAGGCGATGCCCAGCGGCATCAGCGCCAACACCCATGCCGACAGGCGGATCTCGGCCGAGGCCGCGACCAGTTCGCCGCGCGCCTGCGCCACGTCACGCATGAAGGCGGCGATGCGCTCGAGCACCACGTCGCTGCGGCCGCCGTATTTCTGGGCCACGCGCACCACGGCGGCAAGCAGGCGCAGTTCTTCGAACCCATACTGACGCGCCACGTTGGCCAGCGCGGCATCCAGTTCCTGGGTCGAGCGGCTCAGGTGCGCCGCTTTTTCGACCACCTCGCGCAAGGGTTCGCTGGTATTGGCCGACGCGGCCTGGAAGGCCGCCGCCATGCTGTTGCCGATGGTGATCAGCCGCACCATGGTGTCGAGCATCTCGGGCAGCTGGTCGAACATTCGCCCGCGACGGCGATCGGCCCGCAGCCAGATGTAGAAATAGATGGCCACCAGCAGCATGACCGCCGCCACAATGGCCGATACCGGGCCGCCGAGCACCGCCGCCAGCAACACGCCTGTGCAGAGAATGAGCGATATGGCGCCGTACAGGCCCGCGGTCTGCCGCAGGCCCGCGCAGCGCAGCAGCACGTCCCAGTGCTCGATGCCGCTTTGCAGTATGGTGCGCGGCGCATTGTCGTCATCGGCCGACGCATTCTGGCGGCCCTGGGTGAGCTGGCGTTCCAGGAATACCGAGGTAGCCTGGCGCCGCTGCCCCTGCCCCGCGCGGCGCCATAGCAGCACCGCGCCCAGCATAAAGGCCAGCGCCGAGGCCGCCAACACCCATGCGGCGGCCATCAGCGCCTCCGCCCCCAGAAACCGCCGCCGGAAGAATCTTCCTGGGCCGCGGCGCTGGCGCGCATTTCCTCGCGCAGCCTGCCGAGCTTGGGCGTATGCGGATGCACCCCCAGCCAGCTCCAGGTGTCTTTCTCTTCGCCGTCCGGCGTCACGAACAATTCGTGGCGATACAGCTCCTGCGTGGCGATCACGGTATCGCCCATGCCGGTGACTTCGGTAATCGACAGCACGCGCCGCTTGCCATTGGGCAGGCGGCCGATCTGCACGATGAAGTCCAGCGCGCTGGCGATCTGCCGGCGCAAGCTGTCTTCGCTGCCCTGGAAGCCGGCAAAGCCCGCCAGCATCTCTATGCGGTACAGGCATTCGCGCGGCGAGTTGGCGTGGATGGTGGCCATAGATCCTTCATGGCCGGTGTTCATGGCCTGCAGCATGTCCATGACCTCGGCGCCGCGCACTTCGCCCACCACCACGCGGTCGGGGCGCATACGCAGACTGTTGCGGATCAGATCGCGGATGGTGACCAGGCCGTCGCCGTCGAAACCGCCCTGCCGCGACTCCAGCCGCACCACGTGAGGGTGGTTCAGTGACAGTTCGGCCGTGTCTTCGACCGTGACCACCCGCTCGTTGGTGGGAATGAAGAACGCCAGCGCGTTCAACAGCGAAGTCTTGCCCGAGCTGGTGCCGCCCGACACCAGGATGTTGCAGCGGTTGGCCACCGCCATGTTCAGCAACCGGTGGATGTCTTCATTGAACGTGCCCAGCGTCAGCAGGTCCGCCGGTTTCAGCGGATCTTTGCGGAACTTGCGGATCGACACCATCGGCCCGTCTACGGCCAGCGGCTCGATCACCACGTTCAGGCGGCCGCCGTCCGGCAGACGCGCATCCACCATGGGGCTGGACTCATCCAGCCGGCGGCCGATAGGCGCCAGAATGCGCCGCACGATGCGCAGCACATGCTGGTTGTCGGAAAACCCCAGCGATTCGCGCGTCAGCACGCCGCCGCGCGACACGAAGACGTTGTCGTAGCCGTTGATGAGAATGTCTTCCACCGCAGGATCGGCCAGCAGGTCTTCCAGCGGGCCCAGCCCGGCCAGTTCCTTGGTCAGCGCCTCGGCGATGTGGCGCATTTCGCCTTCGTTGATGGCCACGCGTTTGGTGCGTGCAAAACTGGCCACCTCGATGTCGACGAAATCCTGGATGGCGTCGCGCGCCCAACGTCCGAACTCCGCGCCCAGTTCCTCGATGCGCGAAAGCAGGTGTTCGTAGGCGGCGGTCTTGACTTCCTGATAGCGGGCAGACCCGACAAAGCTGTTGTCGCTGTCCGGGCCGAATTGGATCGTGGCTGTCATGATCATGTCGCGTCCTGTTCAATACGTGCGCGCCCCTGGGCCACTATTCGGCCACCAGCATGCGCCGGTGCACGCCGGGCAGCCAGGTGGCCAGCCAGCTGCCGCGCCCGGCAGCCGGGTGAGTGTCATTGCACAGCTTTTCGGCCAGGGCCTGCACGCCGCGCACGTACACGTCGCGCTCGGCATCCTGATGCAGCAGCCGGCCCTGGTTGGTGCATACCATCAACGCCAATGCCCGGTCGGGCAGCGTGCCCACCAGCTCGAGCTGGAACCGCTCGGCGATCTGCTGGGCAGTCATGCCGTAGCGCTCGTCGTAGCGATTGACCACCAGGCCCAGCGAACTGCGTTCTACATGCCGGCGCTCCAGATCCTGCAACGTGCCCGAAAGCGCAACCAGCGAGCTGACGCTCTGGTCGGTGACGATCCAGTTGGTATGCGAAGTGCGCGCCAGTCCGGCCACGAAGTCCATATTGGAGAAGCCGCCGGTGTCGGTGATCATCAGGCCGAAATGCTGGCGCAGCCGCTCGAACACCAACAGCGAATCCGACTGCGACATATGGTTCATCTGGGCCGGGTCGCGCGGCAGCGACATCACGCTGAGGCCCTCGCGCGTGTGCGCCATGGCCGATCCCAACAGCGTGGCGTCGAGCCGCTGCAGGTTGCGCACGGCCTCGGCGAAGTCGAAATCGCCGCCCACGTTCACATACAGCTGCGCGTCGCCTATGGGCCAGCCCAGGTCCAGCAGCGCCACGCGCGCGGCCAGCGGCAGCATGGCGCCCGCATCGGCCGGCTTGCGGCCCGCGCCATTCGATTCGCCATGCGCCTGTGCATAGCGGTCCTGGGCGATGCCAGCCAGATGAGCCGCCAGCGTGCTGGTGCCGACGCCGCCCCGCGCGCCGATCAGCAGCACGTCGCGGCGCGAGCCCGCTTCGGCCCCGCCCAGACTGGGCATGTCCAGCAGGCGCTGCACGATGTCGCGCACTTCCTGCGGCGCCACCGAAGGGTCGACGAAGTCCGTTACGCCGGCGCGCAGCGCGGCGATCGCGCCTTCAGGCTGGCCCAGCAAACCCACCGCCACGCGAGGAATATTGGGAGCCACGCGGGCCAGCATGCGAGCCAGGTCGGCCGAGCGCAGCAGCTTGCCCGGATCGTTGCTCGCCAAAGTGAAGTCCAGGAAGATGATCTGCGGGTCTATATCGGCCAGCCGCCTGCCCAGTTGCTCAACCGATGGAGACTCCTGGGTCAACACCCCCAGCGGGCCCAGTGCCTCGACCAACTGCGAGGCCACGCCGTCTCCCTGCGAGCAGAAAAGAAACCGGATGCCGCTTTGCAGCCCTGCCAACTCTGTGGAATAAGCCTTCATATCTTTCACCGCGAAAAACCCGGCACTTGTTGGCCGCCGGCAGGCCCCATCAGGTAGTAGCCCCATGCATTGGTGATCGAATCGGGCCGCTCCTGACGCTCGCCGGGCAATGGCAGTGCCACGCCGCGCGCAATTGGCCGCACCAGGCGGGGCGTCACCACGATGACCAGTTCATGCTCTTCCTGCGAGTATTCGATGCCGCGGAAAAATGCGCCGATGATGGGCAGTTCGCCCAGGAACGGCACTTTGTTCACCGAGGCCTTGGTCTGGCGCGACACCAGCCCGCTGATGACGAAGCTTTCACCGTCGCCCAGCTCGATCATGGTGTCGGCCCGGCGCGTGCGCAGCGCGGGAATCAGCGTGGCGGTCTCGCCGTTCAGGATGGGAATGCCATTGACGTAGTCGAGTTCGCTGGCCTCGGGCGCCACTTTCAGCGCGATGCGGTCGCGCGACAGCACGGTGGGCGTCACCGTCAGCCCGATGCCGAAGGGCTTGAACACCACGTTCTGCGTGCCCAGGCCGCCCGACTCGGGAATGGGGATTTCTCCGCCCGCCAGGAAGCTGGCGCTCTGGCCGCTGAGCGCCACCAGGGTGGGCTCGGCCAGCACGCGCGCCATGCCGTTGCTTTGCAGCATGCGCAGCGTGGCGCCGAAATGGTTGGAGTCGAACAGCAGATTAAAACCGTCGCTGAGCACGCCGCGTGGGTTCAATGTGCCCGGCGTTGAAAAACCGTCGGGCGACGTGCGCGAGCCGAAGCCCCAGCCGCCCGCGTTGCCTGTCATGGACAGCCCCACTTGCTTCATGACGGAGCGCGACACCTCGACAACCTTGACTTCGACCTGCACCACGCCGCCGCTGCCGGCGGTAGCCACGTCTACCACGTTCTTGTCGCCAACAGAGGCAGCGGCGGCGGCCACCGAATTCTGGTGCGACAGCGCTGAAGGCGCATGGCCCGACACGACGGCATGCGTGCCCGCGACGTCGACGTTGGCGCCGCCGGCCTGGCCGCGACGCTGCAGTTCGGCCTGCACGGGTCCGGTCACATGCACGGTCCAGGTTGCCGGGCTGCGGCTATTGCGCGCCCAGACCTGTACCTGGGTCGTGCCGGCGCTTTTCCCGATCAGCATCACAGCCGCGGGCCGCCCTGCTGCCGCGGGCAACACCTTGACGTCCGCGACGTCGGGATCAGCCACGGCAATGCGAGTCGGCGTGCCGGGCAAGGGCAGCAGCTGCTGCCCCTTCACCGCCAGAGAAATATCCTGGCTGGCCGCGGGCGCGGCGGCGGCAGGTTCGGCGGGCCGCGCCTGGCCTGCAACGGGCGCGCCGTAGAAAACGCCGGCCGTGGCCAATACAGTGCAGAGTAGAGAGGCGCGCATACGGGGTTTCATCCAAATCGACATAACAGACGGATACTCGGGTTCATGTAGTCGCGCATCATCAATAGCGCACGCGTTGGGCGTCGTCGCCGCGCAAGATTTCAATGGTGCGCCCTGCGCCGCCGCCCGACGCTGCCGCGGGGGAACGCTTCATCGGCTGCGGCGCGGGCCCGTCCAGCTGCGCCAGGCTGTCGCCGGCATAGGCGCGGTTGACGCCGTCCGCCAGCGCGGCGCGCTGCTCGGCCGTCAGGCCCGCGCGCGCCGATATCACCGCTTCCCGGGGTACGAACAAGTCGCGATCAGGCAGCGCCTCATCACTGGGCGCGCGCAGCGCCAGTTGCAGATGGCCGGACCGGCTGGCAAGCAGCAACTCGTTGACGCGCTCGACCGGCACGGCAAGCAGGGCCGACCTGGCGGGAGCGGGGCTGGCGCCGCGCTGGACCACCGGCTTGTCGGATGCCACCGGCGGCCCATCGATAGACTGCGCGCCATAGGCAAGCACGCGCACGCGCGACTGCAGCAGGCGCACCTGGCTGCCCTTCACCTCGTTGTCTTTTTCCAGGGCAAAGAAAACGTCGACCAGATCGCCCGGGGTTATGCGGTTGCCGGCTCCGACGATCTCGTCCACGGGCACTGCCACGGCGCGCTCGCCGTCGCGGAGTTGCTGCGCCAGGCCCTGGGCCAGCGACTGGTTAGTGATCGGTTCGCCACCGGCAATATCCAGCCGCGCCACCTGACCCGCCAGGTCTTCGGGCTTGGCATAACCATGCGCCAGCGGAATCGGCCACTGCTGCACTTTCAACATGCCGGCATCCAGCCGAGTGCCGGCCTGGATGTCCTTCGCTGCCAGAACCACCGGGTAAGTCGCCCGCGGCGCGGCAGGCTGCTCCGGCGCGGGCGCCGCGGTTGCCTGGGCGGCGGCCGGCGCAGGCGCCGGCTGGCGGGCAAGATAGTAGGCCAGTGCGGCGAGGACAACACCAGCCGCCAGCAGGACAGCGGCGAGAATCTTACTTACGCCGGTCATAACGGCTCCTGTGTGATTTGAATGGTGGCGCGCGCGGACAACCTGGAAGGCACCAGGTTTTCGGCCTGTCCGCCCGCGACGAGCCCGAGCAGGCCCTGGAACGATTGCAGCAATGGCCATTGCGCCACGTCGTAGCTCAGAACCACATTGATGCAACCGACCTGGGCGCCGCTTGCGCCCGGCCACGAGCAGGTAACGGGCTCGGCCGTGCGATTGCATTGAACTCCGGTGCCGGATCCGAATATGCTCTGGGCCGCGTCGCACGCCGCGGCCTGCACATCAGAGCGACCGGCATAGCGGGCTTGCAGGCCCGCGCGCGCGCCCTCGCCCGCGGCGGCCGCCAACTGCTGCTGGGTCCAGAAGATGGCGCCATAGCCCACGATGGCCAACAAGATCAGCAGCAGCACGGTCAGCACCATGGCGAACTCGATGGCGGCCACGCCCCGTTGGCGAGGCGGCCGGGCCAGGCAATGCGGCATGTTCGACGCGACCATGGTTCAGCCCCCTTCGGCGCCAAGGTCGCTCAGGCGCACGGAGGCACGCGCCGTCAACATGTCGGGAACCATCGCGCGCTCGATCAGCGGCAAGTTGGGGATCAGCGGATACCCCCCATACGGGTAGCGGACGACCACCTCGATCTGGTCATCCGCCAGCGCCTGGCCGCTGCACACCGCGCCAGCCGTGACACTCAGCGGACCTTCCTTGCCGCATACCGCGACGCTGAGCGCCGCGCCCGACATCGCCGTGATCCAATCGGCCTGCTGCAGCGCGAAATCGCGCGCCGCGGTGGCGCGCAACTGCATATGCTGGTCGCCCGCCTGCCATTGCAGGGCTTTGCGGGCGCCGTCTTGCGCAGCCAGGTTCAATGACTGCTGCGCGGTGAAGAGCATTCCGTACATCATGATGCCGTACAGCACCGAAAAGAACACCAGGAAGATCAGCGCGAATTCCACTGCGTAAGCGCCACATTGAGCGCGGCGAGAGCCAGGTACGTGACGTAGGGCACCCGGCCCAGGGAATGCGGCAAAGTCCACCGGCGAGAGGCCCCCAGGTACAACAGGGCGTGCCCCCCCGCCAGCAGGCTGCCTAACATCAAGACAGCCAGCAGGCCCCTGGGCCCCAGCATCAGGCCATAGGCCGCGATCACTTTGATGTCTGCGGCGCCCATGCTGCGGCGCATCCATAGGGGTACGAACAACAACGCCATGGCGAAACCGAGCAGGGCCATGCCCCAGCTCGTCCACATTGGCGGGTAGTGCCATCCCACTTTCAATGCAGCCGCGCCCGCCCACAGCCCTTGAAAGCTGGCGCCGGCCACGACGAGCACGTTGGGAACCCGACGGTGGCGCCAGTCGGCGGCCACCAGCAACAAGCTCCACAGGATGAAGAACAACCACCACAATGCATCCCCTACGGACAGCAATCCGGGCTCCTGGAATCAATCGGGAAGCGGTCAAGCAAGCGCGCATCGGCTGATACTGCGCGCTGCCTTCCTCGCACGGGACTAGCCGTCAGTGCCAACCGCTTTCAGGTTCGTCACGATGGTCGTGAAGAAGTCTTGCAGTCCATCGGTGAGCGACACAACAACCGTTGCCAACCCCGCCACCAGCAACGCCGCCAGAATCGCGTATTCCAGCGTGGTCACGCCCTCTTCATCATTCCAGAATCGCAAAAATTGCTCTTTCATTGCTCTCTCCCATGCACGCCCCCGGTACAGCCGGGGTTTCCTATCCGCGCTCCAGCGATGCGGCGGGCTCGGCGCCCGCGCCCACCCCTGTAGCGCCAGATCCAATCAGCTGGTCCACGCGTTGCGCCAACTGCTGGCGGAAACGCAGGGACGAGCGGTGCAACTGCCAGCGCAGCAGCGCCAGCACGGCAACCGACAAAACGAACACGACATACGGCAGCGAAGCGCCGCCGACCAGCAGGCCCACGAATTCGTAGGGAACGGCGCACACCATGGAACCCGCGGCCGCGGCGGTGTAATGCATGCCGCACACCGCGGCGGCCATGACGGTGGCTGCCAGCGCGCGCTGCCAGGTGGTGTACACATGAAAGGCCAGCCACAATGCAGCGGTAGCCGCCACCACGGCGACCAGGACGGACAGCACGATCAGCGGCAGGCTCCACAGGAACACAGCGGGAATACGCATGGCGGCGATACCCACGTAGTGCATGGCGGCGATGCCCAGGCCGGCAATAACCCCGCCCACCACGCAACGCAGCGCGGAAAAGCGCGCGCGCGCCACGTACCACAGCGCGATGCCCGAACACAGCACGGCGAGCAGGAAGCTCAGCATCGTCAGCCCGACCTCGTAACCCGCGGCGAACGGCATGGCCTGCGCCTGTATGCCGATGAAATGCATGCTCCAGATGCCAATGCCGCCCAGCGCCACTGCCGCAATGCCCACATACGGCAGCCAGGGCTGGCCGTTCGCGGCCGCCGCCCGGATGTGAGCCGCGGCGGTCAGGGCGACGTATGCGCCATACCCGGCAATCAGAAAGGACAAGATCACCAGGCCTGGAGCAAATGACAGGGGAACGATTTCACCGGGGGTCATAAATCCGTCCGTTGGGTACTACGCCTGTCCCTGTCTGCCCAGTCTGCGATGCGATGCGCCAGCAAGTTTCATTTGGAGATCCCAGAAACCAACCGCGACAAAACAATTTGCATAACGTCGAAGATAGTCTCAACTATTAACAGGCAAATAGCATTAGGGTTATTACGTAATTTATGTTTATATTTCCGACTATCCTAACTTATCCGGGCAATAAGTCCAGATAGTGATGAAAAACGTCAATAAAATGCAGCATATCAGTTACAAATAGGCAAAATTTGCTCAGAGGAACTATATAGAGAAGTGTTTTTTGTATAGTTTTATTACTAAGTTGCTCGCAACAGTTTTCCGCTATGGCAACATGCAGAAGTGATACCAACTATTTTGTTTCACGTTGCGTGCCGGCCCGTATCGTGGCGCGGCCGCGACATTCTGTTGATTGCGGCCCATGACAGCTTCCCTGCGTACCGGCGTTCTTGTTTCTTCCGCGCTGCTGACCCTGTTGGGCAGCACTGCCAGCCGGGCCGACGGCCCGCTGCGCGGCAACCCGGTCGACGCCCTGCCGCGTGTCCAGACGCCCGCCAATACCGGCGCGCCCCGGCCTCAACCGACCTTGCAGGCCCCCACTCCTGAACAGCAGGCTGTGCAGGCGCGCCTGGCGCAGCGCATCGTGCCGCGCAACTTCGACGTGTCGGGGGTAAGAACACTGCCCTTCGACGAGGTGTCGGCCATCCTGGCGCCGCTGGCGGGCAAGGAAACCACGGTGGGCGCGCTGGTGGCCGAAGTGAACAAGATCACCGCGCTGTACCGCGAGCGCGGCTACCCGCTGTCGTTCGCGCTATTGCAAAACCAGTCGTTCGCCAATGGCCTGGTGGCGGTCACTGTCGTCGAGGGGTATGTCTCGAAGGTGCAGATCGACGGCGACATTGGCAATGCGCGCGACCGCCTTGATAGCCTGGCCGCGCCGCTGCTTGAAGAAAAGCCATTGACGCAGCCCACGCTGGAACGCGTGCTCAACCTGATGCGCACGGTGCCTGGGGTGCGGTTCCAACCCAAGCTGGACCTGCCGCGCCGCGCCGATGGCGCCACCGAGCTGGTGCTGGACGCCACGCGGCGCCCGGTAACGGCCGACGGCGGCATCGCCGACCTGGGCACGGGCATGCAGCCGCTAGTGAACGTGGCTGGCAACAGCCTGACGCCGCTGGGCGAGCAGGTGAAGCTGACCAGCAGCATCCCCCTCAACAGCGACGACGTTCGCTATGTCGCGGCCCAGATTACCGTGCCGCTGGGCGCGGATGGTCTGACGCTGCATATCGACGGACACCACTACCAATCGTGGCCGCAAGACGACGCCGTCGAGCGCCTGGGCTACGATCGCGAGGTGACCAACAACCGGGTGGGCGTCGGCCTGAGCTACCCGCTGCTGCTGAACAACCGGCGCTCGCTCGTCGCGACCGCGGGCGTATATGCGGTGAATGCGAAAGACCGCTATGAAGCGCGCAACAGCGACCGCTGGCTGCAGCAAGACGTGGACGTGCGCGCGGCCACGGCCGAGCTGCGTTATCGCGACGTGCTGCCCAGCCGCTCGACCGAAGTCGGCCTGGGGGTGTCGCAGGGCTTCAATGCGGCGGGCGCCGACAAGACGGTAGACACCAACTACGGCTACAGCGGCGTGCCCGACGTGAGCCTGAATTTCACCCGCTACAACCTCGACGTGAAGCAAACGTTCAGCCTGCCCGCGCAATTCGGGCTGGTGCTGAGCGCCGCCGGCCAATACACCGACGACATCCTGCCCAGTTCGGAACAAGTGTCGTACGGCAGCTGGCGCTACGGCATGGGCTACCCGCAGGGCGAAAAAAGCGGCGACAAAGGGGTGGGCGTCTCCGCCGAAATCAACCGCCGTTTCGGCATTGGCTGGAAGTACCTGAACAGCGTGCAGCCCTACGCCATGGTCGACTATGCGCGCACCTGGTACAACAACCGCACAGTGCAGAACAACAACCCCGGCCACTTGTCTTCAGTGGGCCTGGGAATGCGCTTCACCGACGACAAGTACTACTTGTTCGACGTGAACGTGGCCAAGCCCGTCGGCGCGCGCACCGTCGACGACGGCGACCGCAACCTGCGTTTCAACGCCAACTACTCGCTGTTCTACGACGCCTTCTGAAGGCCGCGGCAGCCGCCGCGCCTCGCGCAACGTTACGTAACATCGCCCGTAACGTAACGTCATGTACCCCTGAAACCGTAACATTCGCAGGATGCGTAACGTCCCAAATTTGGGACGTTCGCGTTTCAGGGAAAATCTTGAATGTGATGGTTAGGCATTGATTTTTCGAACAAATTTTTTTCCGCCGCCTATAGTTTCGGTCCTTTTCAGGTTGCGTTAAAAAGTTGGCATGGATTGTGCTTCAAGGAACGTAACCGGCGCATATGTGACGCCGACTCGTCCCCACAGGAGTGCAATCATGTCCGCGAAATCTTCCGATGTCCGTCGCGTCCAACGCGTCCTGGCCAGAACGGCCATCACCGCTGCGCTGGCAGCCGCACTCGCCGCTTGCGGCGGCGGCGGTGGCGGCAGCGACAAGCACGCCTCCGGCCGGCCTGGCGGCGGCGGGGGCGACAACCCCTCTACCCTGCCCGCCGGCCTGCTAGAAACCACGCTAGGCAATACGGGCAGCGCGGTCGACAACGCCGCCCCGCTGCAATTGGGCGATGCGCTGGGCGGCATCGGCAAGTCGCTCGATCCGACCCTCGCGCCGGTCGTCGACACCGTGACCGGCCTGACGCAGCAAGTGGGCGCGGCCACGGGCCTGGGCGCACCGGTCGACGGCGTGCTGACGCAAGTCGGCGGCACGGTCAGCAACCTGGGCGACACCGTTGCCGGCACCGGCCTGCCCGGCGGGCTGGGCACTGGCGTGGGCGGCCTCGTCAGCGGCCTGGGCGACACTGTCGCCAGCGCGGGCGGCCTGCTCAATGCCGACCCGGACAATCCCCAACCGCTCACCACCGTGCTGGGCAACGCGACCAACGCGGTCGGCGCGCTGACCGGTGGCCTGGCCGGCGAAGGCGGCCTGCTCAACCCGGTGACCGGCCTGGTGGGCGGCGTGACCGGCGGCCTGGGCGGCGGCGATGCGCAACCGATTCTCGAACCGGCCCTGGGCAACGTCGGCTCCACCGTCGACAACGTGCTGCCGCTGGGCTTGAACCCGGCCCTGGGCGGCGTAGGCAAGAGCCTGGACGGCGTGGTCAGCCCGATTGCCGGCCAGGTCACCGGCGTGACCCAGCAAGTGGGTGACGCGACTGGCCTGGGCGCGCCCGTGGCCGGGCTGCTGACCCAGATCGGCGGCACGCTGGCCGGCGCGGACGGTACCCTGCCCGACGGTACGCCGTTGGCCGGCGTGCTCGGCAACCTGGGCAACGCGGTCGCCAGCGCGGGCGGCGTGCTGCACGCCACGCCGGATAACCCGAACCCGCTGGGCGCCACCCTGGGCAGCGCGACAGCCGCCGTTGCTTCGCTGACCGGCGGCCTGGGCGGCGTGGGCGGCGACGGCGGCCTGCTGGCTCCGGTAACGGGCCTGCTGGGCGGTTTGGGCGGCGGCGACGGCGCCACCGGCGGCCTGCTGGCTCCTGTCACGAACTTGGTCGGCGGCCTGACCGGCGGCTTGGGCGGCGGCACCGGCGGCGATGCCACGGGCGGCCTGCTCTCGCCGATCACCGGCCTGGTGGGCGGCCTGACTGGCGGTCTGGGTGACGGCACGGGTGGCACGGGTGGCGCTGGCGGCCTGCTGGCTCCGGTGACCAACCTGGTGGGCGGCCTGACGGGCGGTCTGGGCGGCGACGCTGGCGGCGATGCCGCGGGCGGCCTGCTGGCGCCGGTGACCGGCCTGGTCAGCGGCCTGACTGGCGGCTTGGGCGGCAGCACGGGCGGCACCGGCGGCTCGGGTAGCGGCGGCAGCGGTGGCACGGCCAATGGCGGACTGCTCGGCGGACTGCTCGGCGGCGTGCTGGGTGGCCTGGGCGGCAGCGCCAAGTAAACCGGATCGGCGGACAACGGAGCGTGAACCCATGTTGCACTTGGATTCTGCGATACACCTCAGCCGCCCTTCCGCATCGGTTTCCGAAAGCGACGAGACACGGCCAGGCATGATAGATGACATCTCGTTGATGCTCGGGCGGCAGTTCGCCGCCTACACGGCAGCCTGCCAGGCTGCCCTGTCCGAGAAGATGGGAATTGCGCTCGCAGACCTGAAGGCGCTGGACTTGGTGCTTGAATTCGAGTCCCTGCCCACGGGTCAGCTGGCGCAATTGATGGGCATCAGCCCGGGCGGCGCCACCGCGCTCATCAACCGGCTGGAAACAGCCGGCTATGTCGAGCGCGGCCGCCATCCGCTGGACCGCCGGATCATCGTGATCCGGCCGGTCGAGGAGCAGTGCCGCACACTGCTGGCCGAACGCCATGCCATCGCCCGCGAAGTTACGCTGCTGTCGCGCAACTTCGACACCTCGCAATTGGAAACGGTGCACAGCTTCCTGACTCAATGCCTGAAAGCCTTGCGGCACGATACCCGGGTATGGCTGGAAACCCGCCACGTGCATGGGCTGGACGACTGAGCCAGGCCCTAGGGTCCGACTGCATCAACAGGAACCGGCCGCCGGCGCGCCTTAGCGCGCCGGCCCGAACTCCAACCGGGGAACCGCCGCCAACAGGCGGCGGGTCATTTCGTGCCTGGGCGCATGCAGCACCGCATCGGCGCCGCCTTCTTCGACGATCCGGCCTTCATACATGATGGCGATGCGATCGGCCAGGTATTCCACCACGCCGAAGTTGTGGGTGATGAACAGGTAGGCAATGCCCAGTTCGGCCTGCAGCTCGCGCAGCAGGTCCAGGATCTGCGCCTGCACGGATACGTCGAGCGCAGAGGTGGGCTCGTCGCACACCAGCACTTTGGGCTCCACCGCCAGGGCGCGCGCGATGGCGATGCGCTGGCGCTGGCCGCCGGAAAATTCGTGCGGATAGCGGCTGGCCGTATTGTCCGGCAGCCCCACGCGCCGCAACAGGTAGCCAGTGCGCTCGCGCCGCGCGTTCTCGTCCAGGTCGGGCCGCAGCGAGGCGATGCCCTCATCAAGGATGTCGCCCACCCGCATGCGCGGATTCAGCGACGCGTAGGGGTCCTGGAACACAATCTGTATGTCCTGGCGCAAGCCGCGTAATTCGCGGCGGCCGGCACACAGCAGGTCGTGGCCGCGCAGCAGGGCGCGGCCTTGCACCCGGGCGCCTTCCACCAGCCGCAACAAGGCCTTGCCGGTGGTGGTCTTGCCGCAGCCCGACTCGCCCAGCAAGGCCAGGGTCTCGCCGGCGCGCAGAGAAAAGGTCACGCCATTGACAGCCTGCACCCACGAATCGATGCGCCGCAACAGCCCCTTGCGCACCGGGTAGTGCACCAGCAAGTCCTGCACATCCAGCACGACATCGCCCACCCGGACGGCAACCGGTGCAGCGGCGGGAACGACCTCGGGCGTGGCGGGCGCGCCGCCCGCCAGCGGCCGGCCGCGCTTCTGGTAGGTGGGAATGGCATCGAACAACTGGCGCGCGTACGGGTGGCGAGGCGTCTCGAAGAACACGTCGGCGGGCGCGCTCTCGATGATTTCGCCGCCGCGCATCAGGGCCACGTGCCTGGCCACGTTGCGCACCACCGCCAGGTCATGGGTGATCAGCAAGATAGCCATGCCCATTTCGCGCTGGATCTCGGCCAGCAGGTCCAGCACCTGCGCCTGCACGGTCACATCCAGCGCGGTGGTGGGTTCGTCGGCGATCAGCAGCGCGGGCTCGGCCGCCAGGGCGATGGCGATCATGACCCGCTGCTTCTGCCCGCCGGAAAACTGGAACGGGTAATCGTCGATGCGGCGCTCGGGCTCGGGAATGCCCACCCGGCGCAACCATTCGATGGCCCGGGCGCGGGCGGCCGCGCCGCGCAGCGGCGTGTGCGCCTGCAGGGTTTCCAGAATCTGCTCGCCCACCCGCATCACCGGGTTGAGGCTGGTTGAGGGCTCTTGGAAAATGATGCCGATGCGCCCCCCGCGCACGCCGCGCATGGCGCTTTCGGGCAACTGATTCAGGTCCTGGCCGTCGAGCGCGATCTGCCCTGCCACGATGCGGCCGGCGTCGGGCAGCAGGCGCAGCAGGGCCAGGGCCGTCATGCTCTTGCCGCAACCCGATTCGCCCACCAGCGCGAAGGTCTCGCCGCGCTCGATTGCAAGCTGCAGGCGCTTGACCGCATGCGTCAGGCCGGCATCGCCGGCGATGGCCACGTCCAGGCCGTCTACGGCCAGCAAGGCTTGGGCGCGGGTCATCGCGGCTCTCCGGTCGCGGCGACGGACGCGTCGGTATCGCCCGGCCGGGCGGGCCGGTAACGGCGCGCGCGCGGGTCGAAGGCCTCGCGCACTGCGTCGGCGAACAAGTTGGCCGCCAGCACCAGCGCCAGCATGAAAACGAATGCCGTCAGCAGGTTCCACCACACCATCGGGTCGCGCGACATCTCGACACGGGCGCGGTCGATCATGGAGCCGAATGAATTCATGCTGGGGTCGACCCCGATGCCCAGGTAGGACAGCACGGCCTCGTAGAGCACCAGCCCGGAAAATTCCAGCACGGCGGTGATCAGCACGATGTGCATCACGTTGGGCAGCAGGTGGCGGCGCATGATGCGCCAGTGCGACACGCCGAAGGCGCGCGCGGCCTGCACGTATTCCAGCTCGCGCAGCTTGAGGGTTTCGGCGCGCAGCAGCCGGCACAGACCCGACCAGCCGGTCAGGCCCAGGATCATGCACAGCAGGAACAGCCGCAGGTCGGCGCGCGCGGCCGAGGTGTCGAACAGGTCGGGATGGCTGTCGATATACACCTGCATCATCAGCGCGCAGGCCGCCACCAGCAGCACGCCCGGAATGGACGTCAACGTGGTGTACAGGTATTGGATGGTGTCGTCGACCTTGCCCTTGAAATAGCCAGCCGCGATGCCAAAGCCGATGGCTGGGGGCAGCATGGCCAGCGACGTGAGGCTGCCGATGACCAGCGCCGTGCGCACGCTTTTCAGGGCCTGCCACAGCACGTCGTTGCCGGTGCGGTCAGTGCCGAATGCATGGTAGCCGCTGGCCAGTCCGGCCACCGCGCCCACCACCACGCACAGCAGCGCATAAGTGATCCAGGCGGCGCGCCACGGTATATCGGTGCGCGCGCGCGCCATATCGGATGCAGCCTGCCGCCAGCCGCCGCGCGCGCGCGCCAGCGCCGCGCACAGCAAGGCGCCGCCCGCGAGCGCGGCGGCCACGCCGCCGGCCAGGCCCCAGGCCAGGCGCCGAAGCACATCGCCCGGCAACTGGGTTTCCGGGTCGTCGAGATGCGCGCCGCCGCTGCGCAAACGCGGGAAGTCGCGCACCGGGTGACCGTCGATAAGCTCGGTTTCCTTGGTGAACTGGCGCGCGGCCAGCGGCGCGGAATAGGTTTTTTCGGGGCGGGTCAGCACGGTGCCCGCCAGCAGCCCGTCCAGCGCCGACCGTACGGCCGGCGCATAAATGGGCGGCGCGCCAGCGGGCGCTCCTGGCGCTGGCGGCAGCTGCGGCCGGTAATGAATCGAATCGAGCAGGCCCACCGCCACGAACGCCGCCAGCACCACCGCCGAGCACATGGCCGGCGCGTCGCGGCCCACTTGCGCCCAGGTGGCGCGCAGCGTGCGGCTGCGGCGCACCCGCCAGCCGTACGCCAGCGCGCCCGCCACCATCAGGAACAGCGCGACATCCGTCCACAGGAATACGAACTTGGGCATGGCGGTCACTCGAAGCGCACGCGGGGGTCGGCCAGCGTGTAGGAAATATCGGCCAGGATCAGCCCCACGATGTACAGGGCCGCCCCCAGGAACACCATGGCCCGCACGATGGAGAAGTCTTGCGCGTTGATGGCGTCGATGGTGTAGCTGCCCAGCCCCGGAATGCCGAAGAACGATTCGGCGATCAGGCTGCCCATGAACAGCAGCGGCAAGGCAGACACCGTGCCCGTCAGGATGGGCAGCATGGCGTTGCGCAACACATGGCGAAACAGCACCACGCGCTCGGTCAGGCCCTTGGCCCTTGCGGTGCGCACGTAGTCTTTGCCCACTTCTTCCAGGAACAGCGCGCGGTAGAAGCGCGCCTCGGGCCCCAGGCGCGAGACTATAGCCACCAGCACGGGCAACGCCAGAAACTTGACGGCGTCCAGCCCGCCGGCAAAACCCGAATACGGCACCAGCCGCAACACCTTGGAGAACATCCACTGGCCGGCGATGATATAGAACAGGCTGGATATCGACAGCAAGATCACACACAGCACCACGCCCCAGAAGTCCAGCCGCGTGGCCCTGAAATACACCAGCAGCAGCGAGAACACCACGCTGGCGAACAGGCCTAAAAAGAAAGTGGGAATGGCCAGCGCCAGGCTGGGCCCCATGCGCATGCGGATTTCGCGGCCGATGTCGCGGCCCGCATCCGACGAGCCGAATTCCAGCGCCAGCAGCGGCACCGAACGCTGGTAGAACACCGTGTCGGTCAACCGTTGCGCGCCCTGCGCCTGCGTGTTCACGAACAGAGGTTTGTCGTAGCCGTGTTGGGCTTTCCAGCGCTCGATGGCCTCCTGGCTGACGCGCTGCCCGCCGATGGCCAGGCGCGCCATGTCGTCGGGCGTGTTCACCGCGAAGAACAAGATGAAGGTGAACAGGTTCACGCCGATCAGGATCAGCACCCCATACAACAGGCGGCGGATGACGTAGCTGGTCATGGCTGGTGTTCCTTGGGTGGAGCCGGCCGGGCGCCGGCGCCGAAGGCGGTTTGCCGCTCGCGCCGCTTCAGCGCCACGTACGACGGCCATATGGCCAGCGCCAGCACGGCGGCCAGCAGCAACAGCGGCCACCAGCGCGGCGTGTTCCATTCGTGCACTTTGCGCACCCGCAGCGCGGGGTCGACTTTTACGTACTGCAGGGTGTTGCGCACCATCTGCGTGGGCTTGGCGTTGCCCACCCACTGCTGGTAGGCGCCACCCGACATGGGAAAGTAGCCGAACATCCAGGGCGCGTCGCGCTGCACGATGGCCACCATGCGGGCGATGACCGCTTCTTTCTCGGGACCATCGTCCAGGTACTTCATTTGCTCGAACAGCCGGTCGTATTCGGGGTTGGCGTAGTTGGCCGCGTTTTCGCCGCCATGCCTGGCCTTGCCGTTGGGACCGTACAGCAGGAACAGGAAGTTCTCGGCGTCGGGGTAGTCGGCCACCCAGCCCCAGAAGAATATCTGCGCGGTGCCGCGCTGCATCTTGTCCTGGAAGCGGCTGTAGTCGGTCGAGCGCACATCCATCTGGATGCCGATCTTGGCAAGCTGGCGGCGCATCCAGTCGAACTGCGGATTCGAGCCGCCGCCGGTCATGGCGTCGTAGTACAGCACCAGGGGCGCGCCGGTTTCGGCGTTGCGCCCGTCCGGGTAGCCGGCTTCGGCCAGCAATTGGCGCGCCACTTCCAGCGGCTTGCGGCGGGGCTTGCCGTCGACCAGGTCGTACACCACGGGGTTGACGCCCTCGGGCGGCTCGCGGTAGCCCAGTACGCCGGGCGGCACCGGGCCGTACGCCACCATAGCCTGGCTGTCTTCGAACACGGCCACGTATTCTTCCCAGTTGAAGGCGATACTGATGGCCTGGCGCAATTTGCGGTTTTTTTCCTGCTGCTCGGGTGTGTCGCCAAGACCCACTACCGGGTCGAGCCAGTTAAAGCCCATGTACCAGCTGGATGTTTCGATGGCGGTGGGCAGCTGGATGCCGTGGTCGCGGTAGCGGCGGGCCTTGTCGGGGGAATCGCCAGCCGCCACCAGCATGGCCACGCCGTACTCGCCGCGCTCGACCTGCGGCATGTCGTAATAGCCCTGCATGAATTTGCCGGTCAGGGGCACGGCTTCTTTTTCGACGCTGAACACCACGCGGTCGACGAACGGCGTGGGCTTGCCGCAATCTTGCAGCAGGCCGGCGGCGCGATCGGCGGGCTCGCCCTCGCAGGGATAGGGCTCGCCGCGGAAATTGGGGTTGCGCGCCAGCACATGGCGGCGGTTCTGCACCGACTCGGCCAGCAGGTAGGGCCCGGTGCCTACCGGCCATGTATTGAGCGACAAGTCGTGCGCGGCCATGCCGGGCTGGCTGTAGAAGCGGTCCGCCTCCCAGGGAATGGGCGCGGTGAAGGTCATGGCCAGCCAGTACTTGAACTGTGGATACTTGCCCTTGATGCGGATGCGCAGCGTATGCGGGTCGAGCGCCTGCACGCCCTCGAAGCCGTCGCCCTCGCGCAGATCGAGCCAGGGCAGGTCGCGCTGGCCAGGGGGCAGGCCGCGCCGCAACTCGGCGTCGCGCGCCTGCAGGCGCTTGCCGTAATCGCCCATGCCCAGCACGTATTCGGCCATGACCGAATAAATGGGCGACGCCACGCGCGGGCTGGCCAGCCGGCGAAACGCATAGACGTAGTCGTCGGCCGTCAGTTCGCGGGTGCCGGTCTTGGGGAAATCGGGCACATAGAACTTGTCGTCGAGCTCGCCGGGCTGCAGCGGAAAGTAGCTGTAGCGGCCATCGGCCTCGCGCGCGAAGGCGGGGTGCGGCTGGAACAGGATGCCGGGGCGGATGGGAATGTCGTACACGCTTTCGGCCACCTGCTGGCCGGGCGCATCCGGCGCCAGCGCGTTGCCCTGCGCATCGTAGTAGCGCGGTGGCGCAATGGCCGCCGCGGCGCGCGGAATGAGCTCGTACGGCCGCTTCAGGTAGTGATAGCCGTACAGCGGCTCGTAGATGTTGTACGTGTACGGGGTCTCGTCGGTGGAATACGAGCGGGCCGGGTCCAGGTACTTGGGGGAACGCTTGACGAACGCCGTGTAAAGCGTGTTTTCGGCCAGGGCCCCGGTTTCATAGGGGCTGTTGATGGGATCGCGGCTGCAGCCGGCCAGCGCCAGCGCCGACACCAGCACTGCCATCGAAATCCGCCGCCGCCATGCACTCATATGAAGCCGCTTCCGTATCGTTATTCCGCACCGAGCCCGGCGCAAAGCATAGCAAAGGCTGCCCGCGCCTCGGCCGCGCCTGCCTGCCTTGGACCACGGGCTAGCAGCGGTGGTTCCGCCAGCATTCGTAACGCCATTTCCAGGGCTCGGTGGCGCCGGCCTGCCCCCACAGGCCGCTGCCGGCCTGGCGGGCCTGCTGCTGCAGGCCACGCATGGCCGTGTCGTTCAGGTAATCGCCACGCCGCGCGGTATAGGCCCACGCATAGCCCGCCGCTACCTGGGCCCGGTTGGCCGAGTTACCGTCGGGCAGCATCAGTGCGCAGACATCGCGCTCGAATTGATCCTGCTCATAGCATTGCGCGGTCAGTGTCTTGCCGCCAACCAGTTGCTCCAGGTGCCGCCGCGAGGCGTCGGCATAGGGCTGGCCCGGCTCTTGCTGGCCATGCCCCGCTTCGGGAGCGTCGATGCTGTCGAGCCGGATGCGATGCTGCTTGCCATCCACGCGCAGCGTGACCGTATCGCCATCGGCCACCTTGGTAACCGTGCCCGTGAGCGTATAGCGGCCCGGCGGCACGGCGCCGCCGGTACGCGAAACCGGCCCGCCGCCCGACGCCGTGCCCGCGGGATGCGCCGGCTGGCGGGCCGTGGCCTGGGGCGGTTCGGGCGGTTCGGGCGGTTGGGTGCGGTTGTCCTGGAACCAGTGGATCAGCGCGGCGGCCAGCGCCACGCCCAGCACCCCGCCCAGCCGGCGGCCCAGGCGGCCGAGGGAAAACTGCCTGCGCAAGATGGTTGAATCCCGAAAATGACAGATGGCGTGCAGTGTGCCATATCACAGCCAGCCCGACTTGCGGAATCTCCAGTACAACACGCCGCACACCGCCGCGATGCCGGCCAGGGTGACCGGATAGCCCCAATGGGTTTTCAGCTCGGGCATGAACTCGAAGTTCATGCCGTAGATGCCGGCGACCGCGGTGGGCACGGCCAGGATGGCGGCCCAGGCGGCCAGCCGGCGCGTGATGTCGTTCTGCTGCGTCTGGGCGATCATCATGCTGGCCTCGAAGGCGAAGGCCAGGGCCTCGCGCAGGCCGTTGATCAGTTCGTCCACGCGCAGCACGCGATCGGCCACCACCGAAAAATACGGGCGCGCATTGGCGTCGACCGCCGACATATCCATGGTGGCCAGCCGGCGGCATATCTCGGCCAGCGGCGCGATCACGGTGTGGATGCGCAGCAGGTCGCGGCGGCGCCGGTACAGCTTGCGGATGTCGGAATCCTTGGCCCCGCGGATCAGCAGCTTCTGCTCGGCCGATTCGACCACCTGCTCCAGTTCGCCGGCGGCCGCCACGTAATGGTCGGTGAGCAAATCCAGCAGCTCCGAAGCCACGTAGTCGCTGCCGCGCCGCAGCAAGTCGGGCGCCGATTCCAGGCGTTCGCGCAGCGCACGGTAGTTGCTGGTGGCGCCGCGCCGCACTGTCAACAAAAAACCGCGGCCGATCACGATCTGGGTTTCCCCGAACAGCGGGCGGCCCTGGTCGATTTCAACGGTCACCGCCACCACCAGCACGCAGTGGCCGAAGTCGATGATCTTGGGCCGGCGGTGCGGCTCCAGCATTTCGTCGCGCGTCTTGGGCCGGATGCCCAGGTCGGAGGCGACCTGCTGCAACAGTTCGCCGCTGGGGTTGCGCAAGCCGATCCACAGCAGGTTTTCGTCCTGGCAGGTGTACGACTTGATGTCTTGCAGGGGCACGTCGTGCGAGCGACGCCCCTGTACGTAGGCCACCGAGGCCACCACTTCGCTTTCTTCGGTCCGCGGCGCAGTGGTCTGGTCTTGCGGCATAGCACGCCTCCGCATGAGTGGCGCCCGGCGCCTTGGGGCCGGGCGATCGGGGCATGATAGCTCAGTTGGTTTCGATCAGCCGGTTGATCCGCAGCGCCACCAGCGTGCAGATAGCGCCGGAAATCAGATAGGCGCTGGTGGCGATCAGGCCGAATTTCATCGACAGCCCCAGCGCGACCAAGGGCGCGAACGCCGCGCCGAAGAGCCACGCCATGTCGGTGGTCAGCGCGGCGCCGGTGTATCGAAAATGCATGGAGAAGTTCGAGGTCACGGTGCCCGACGCCTGGCCATACGACAAGCCTAGCAGCACGAAGCCGCACAGAATGAAGGTGTTCTCGCCCAGCGCGCCGCCCGCCAGCAGCCAAGGCGCCGAAAGCGCGAAAAGGCCGATCAGGGCCGCCAGCGAGGCGAGCGTGCGGCGGCGCCCGAAATAGTCGGCGACCCAGCCGGAAACGATCATTGCCACGAAGCTGAGGGCCGCGCCGACGATCTGCACGCTCAATATGCTGACCAGCGAGCGCTCGCCGTGCAGACTGATCCACGACAACGGGAAGATACTGACCAGGTGGAACAGCGCATAGCTGGCCAGCGCCGCGAACGCGCCGATGAAGACGTTGTAGGCCTGTTCGTCGATGACTTCGGAAACGCGTATGGGCGAGAGCTCGCGCTCTTCGAGCAGCCGCGTGTATTCCTCGGTAAGCACCAGCCGCAGCCGCGCGAACAACGCCACCACGTTGATGGCGAACGCCACGAAGAACGGGTAGCGCCAGCCCCATTCGAGCAGGTCTTGCGTGCTGAGCGTGCTGAGCAGGTACAGGAAAATGGCGCTGGCCAGCATGAAGCCCACCGGCGCGCCCAGCTGGCCCAGCATGGCATACCAGCCGCGCCGGTGCGGCGGCGCGTTCAGCGCCAAAAGCGAAGGCAGGCCGTCCCACGACCCGCCCAGGGCCACGCCCTGCAGGCAGCGAAACACCGACAGCAGCCCGATCGCCATGGGGCCGATCGCCTCGTAGCTGGGCACGAACGCCATGCCCACCGTAGCGGTGCCCAGCAAGAACAAGGCCAGCGTCAGCTTGGTGCCCCTGCCCCAGCGGCGTTGCACCGCCATGAAAATGGCGGTGCCGAACGGCCGGCAGATGAACGCGAAAGAGAAGATCGCGAACGACCACAGCGTGCCGTACAGCAGCGGTTCGAACGGAAAGAAAACCTGTGGGAAAACGGCAACACAAGCGATGCCGAAAACGAAGAAATCGAAGTATTCGGACGCCCGTCCGATGACCACGCCGACCGCGATTTCTCCCGGCGCCACGTTGGCATGGCTGGACTCTTGGGTGGACTGGGGATACTGCATCGCGGTGCTGGACATACGATGACTCGCTCCGTCTGTGATGGGAAACGACCACCCCCGGGCCAGGCGACTGCCGGGGATGCCAGCCTCTCCACGAATCGACCTTGACTTCCTTTTTACTCTAGATTTTTCAAAGCTTCCAGAGTAGGGTTGCAAATATTCTTCGAGGGGTAGGCCATATCCTAGGGGGGCTGCATGTCCGTGCCGTTTTTCCGAAGACTGAAAGCCGCACTGATTCTTCCCGCACTCGGCGCGCTGGGCGGCTGCAGCAAGGCGGTGCTGCTGTCCCCCTCCGGCGACGTCGCCTGGCAACTGCGCGACATCATCCTCGTTTCCACCGGCCTGATGCTGCTGATCATCGTGCCGGTCATCGCCGCCACGCTGTGGTTCGCCTGGCGCTACCGGGAAAGCAACGCCGAATCCACCTATTCCCCCGACTGGGACCACTCCACCATACTCGAGCTGCTGATCTGGGCGGCGCCGCTGCTGATCATCATCGCGCTCAGCGCCCTGACCTGGGTCAGCACCCATCAACTGGACCCCTACCGTCCGTTGTCACGCATCGATGCCGACCGCCCGGTGCCCGCCGGCGTCAAGCCGCTCGAGGTGCAGGTCGTGGCGCTGGACTGGAAATGGCTGTTCCTGTATCCCGGCCAGGGCATCGCCACGGTCAACGAGCTTGCCGCGCCGGTGGATCAGCCCATCGAATTCAAGATCACGGCCTCCAGCGTGATGAACTCGTTCTACATTCCCGCGCTGGCCGGGCAGATCTACGCCATGCCGGGCATGCAGACCCGCCTGCATGCCGTCATCAACCATGCCGGCGTGTACGACGGTTTTTCGGCCAACTACAGCGGCGCGGGCTTTTCGCAAATGCGCTTCAAGTTCCACGGCATGTCGCAGGCCGACTTCGACAAATGGGTGCAGGCTGCCAAGACATCGGGCGGCACGCTGGACCGCGATGCCTACCTGAAGCTTGAGCAGCCCAGCATTGCCGCGCCGGTGCAGCACTTCGCCACGGTGGAATCGAGCCTGTACGACGCCATCCTGAACCGCTGCGTGCAGCCCGGCGTCCAGTGCGCGCGCGACCTGGCCGGCGCGATCTGCCGGGCGCCCAGGCAGGCAGCGCTGGAACTGCCGCCGCCCCTGGCCCGGCCTGCCGCCATGTAGCGCCAGGCCGTTACCCCCAGCCCCGCTTGACGAACGAATCTAGCAGGAACCCTGAAAATGCCAGACCATCCCGTCACCGAAAGCCTGTTGTTCGGACGCCTGAGCTGGGACGCGATCCCCTACCACGAGCCCATTCTGGTGGTCACGTTCATCGGCGTGGCGCTGGGCGCCGCCGCCGTGCTGGGCGCGATCACCTACTTCCGCCTGTGGGGCTACTTGTGGCGCGAGTGGTTCACCAGCATCGACCACAAGAAAATCGGCATCATGTACGTGGTATTGGGACTGATCATGCTGCTGCGCGGCTTCGCCGACGCCCTCATGATGCGTACCCAGCAGGCCATCGCCTTCGGTGAAAGCGCGGGCTACCTGCCCCCGCACCACTACGACCAGATATTCACCGCCCATGGCGTGATCATGATTTTCTTCGTGGCCATGCCGCTGGTCACCGGCCTGATGAACTACGTGGTGCCGCTGCAGATCGGCGCGCGCGACGTGGCCTTTCCCTTCCTGAACAACTTCAGCTTCTGGATGACGGTGGTCGGCGCGGTACTGGTGATGATGTCGCTGTTCGTGGGCGAGTTCGCGCGCACCGGCTGGCTGGCGTATCCGCCGCTGTCGGGCATATTGAATAGTCCCGATGTGGGGGTGGACTATTACATCTGGGCATTGCAGATAGCAGGGGTAGGAACCCTGCTGTCGGGCGTGAACCTGCTGGTGACCATCGTGAAGATGCGCGCCCCGGGCATGAACATGATGCGCATGCCGATTTTCACCTGGACCGCGCTGTGCACCAACGTGCTGATCGTCGTGTCGTTCCCGGTGCTGACCGCGGTGCTGGCGCTGCTGGCGCTCGACCGCTACCTGGGCACCAATTTCTTCACGGCCGATGGCGGCGGCAACGCCATGATGTACGTGAACCTGATCTGGATCTGGGGCCACCCCGAGGTCTATATCCTGGTGCTGCCGGCCTTCGGCATTTTTTCCGAGATCGTGCCCACTTTCTGCCGCAAGCGGCTGTTCGGTTACGCGTCGATGGTGTACGCCACGGTCGTGATCACCGTGTTGTCGTACCTGGTGTGGCTGCATCACTTCTTCACGATGGGATCAGGGGCGAGCGTCAACTCGTTCTTCGGCATCACCACCATGATCATATCGATTCCCACCGGAGCCAAGGTATTCAACTGGCTGTTCACCATGTTCCGCGGGCGCATCCGCTTCGAAGTGCCAATGCTCTGGACCATAGGCTTCATGGTGACCTTCGTGATCGGCGGCATGACCGGCGTGCTATTGGCGGTGCCTCCGGCCGACTTCGCCCTGCACAACAGCCTGTTCCTGATCGCGCACTTTCATAACGTCATCATCGGCGGCGTGGTGTTCGGCCTGTTCGCCGGCATTACCTACTGGTTTCCGAAGGCCTTCGGCTACCGCCTGGACCCCTACTGGGGCAAATGGTCGTTCTGGCTGTGGCTGGTGGGCTTCTACGTGGCGTTCATGCCGCTGTATGTGCTGGGATTGCTGGGCGTCACGCGGCGCATGAACCATTTCGACGACGGCTCGCTGCAGATCTGGTTCCAGATCGCCGCCCTGGGCGCCCTGCTGATCGCAGGCGGCATCGCATGCTTCCTGATCCAGTTGTACGTCAGCTTCAAGCGGCGCGACGCGCTGCGCGACCACACCGGCGACCCCTGGAATGCCCGCACCCTGGAATGGTCGACTTCGTCGCCCCCGCCCCCCTACAACTATGCGTTCACGCCGCTGGTGCACGACCGCGACGCCTGGTGGCAGATGAAGCAACTGGGCTACACGCGGCCCCAGAGCGGCTTCATTCCGATCCACATGCCGTCCAATACCTGGGCAGGCATCGTGCTGGCGGGCATTTCGATGGTAATGGGCTTCGCGCTGATCTGGCACATGTGGCCGCTGGCGATCCTGAGCTTCGCGGCCGTGATCGGCGTCGCGATTTTCCACACCTTTGACTACAACCGCGATTACTACGTGCCGGCCGACGACGTCGCCCGCTGCGAGGCCGATCGCACCAGACTGCTGGCCAGCCATGCCTGAACACACCGCTACCCTGCCGGGCGACGCCGGTCGCCAGTTCTACCTGACGGAAGAACACCATGTGAAGAACGGCACCCTGCTGGGCTTCTGGGTGTACGTCATGAGCGACTGCCTGATCTTCGCCTGCCTGTTCGCCACCTACGGCGTGCTGGGCCGCAATTACGACGGCGGGCCGACCGGGGCCGATCTGTTCGAGCTGCCGCTGGTGGCGCTCAACACCTCGCTGCTGCTGCTGTCTTCCATTACCTATGGGTTCGCGCTGCTGCAGGGCCGCAAGGGGCGCGTGGGCTCGCTGCTGGGCTGGCTGGCGGTCACCGGCCTGCTGGGCGCCGGCTTCCTGGGCCTGGAAATCTACGAGTTCGCCCACCTGATCGCCGAAGGCGCCGGCCCGCAGCGCAGCGCCTTTCTGTCGGCGTTTTTCACTCTGGTCGGCACCCATGGGCTGCACGTGACTTTCGGCCTTGTCTGGCTGGTGGTGCTGATGGTGCAGATCGGCATGCATGGCCTGATTATCCCGAACAAGCGGCGCCTGATGTGCCTGTCCATGTTCTGGCATTTCCTGGACGTGGTCTGGATCGGCGTCTTCACCGTGGTCTACCTGATGGGAGTCCTGCCATGAGCGCACCCGCCACCGCCCCCAACGGCCACGAAGAAGATCCGCTGGCCCATGCCTCGCTGCATGGCTACCTGCTGGGCTTCGCGCTGGCGGCCATCCTGACCGCCATTCCGTTTTTCATCGTCATGGCCAATGTGTTTTCCAGTTCGCGGGTGACCGGCCTGGTGCTGCTGGCGCTGGCCATTGTCCAGATCGTGGTCCACGTCATTTACTTCCTGCACGTCGACTTCCAGTCCGAAGGCGGATGGAACATGCTTTCCATCGTGTTCACGCTGGTGCTGGTGGTGATCGCGCTCAGCGGCTCGATCTGGATCATGTACCATCTGGATCACAATATGATGCCCATGTCGACGCACGACATGCGAAACATGCCTTGAAGCCCCAGCCGTCCCAGCCTGCTCCGCCCTCGTCCCGCAGCGCCGCCAGAATTGTCTTCCTGGCCGTGCTGGCGGCCATGCTGTTTGCCGTGTTCTGCTCGCTGGGCGTGTGGCAGGTGCAGCGCCGCGCCTGGAAACTGGAACTGATTTCGCAGGTTGAACAACGCGTGCACCAGCCCGCCGCCCAGGCGCCCGGGCCGGCGCAATGGCCGTCGCTGAGCCGCTCCGGCGATGAATACCGGCATGTGCAGGCCGTCGGCACGCCCCTTTACGACCGGGAAACGCTGGTGCAGGCCACCACCGATTACGGCAGCGGCTACTGGGTGATGACCCCGCTGCAATTGCGCGATGGCGGCACGGTGCTGATCAACCGCGGTTTCGTGCTGCCGGCCTGGCGCAAGCACACGGCCCCGCGGCCTGCGCCCGGCGAGATCCGCGTGGCGGGCCTGCTGCGTATGTCCGAACCCGACCTGCGTTTTCTGCGCCACAACGATCCGGCCCGCAACATCTGGTATTCGCGCGATACCGGCGCCATCGCGACGGCGCGCAGCCTGGGCGAAGTCGCCCCCTACTTCATCGACGTGGGAAAAACCCCGGGCCAGGCATCAAACCCGGCCGTGGCGCCGGTGCCGGGCCTGACCGTGATCGATTTTCCGAACAACCACCTGTCGTACGCCATTACGTGGTTCGCCCTGGCCGCGATGGTGATCGTGGGCGCGGCCATCGCCCTGCGCGTTGAACGGCGCGGGCGCGATGATGGCGACGCATAAGGAAGGTTGGCCGGCCGGCTGTCCGGCCAAGCCGGGGTTCTAGGCAAACAGCTTGCGCACGCGCTGCGCCACGTCGATGCGCGGCGCCGATTCGGCGGGTGGGCGGCCTCGGCCGTGCGGCAGCTCGGGCGGCGCGGGCAGCATCTCGAACAGCGGCACCAGCGCGTCCGGGATGAAACGCGTGCGCGACCCGTATACATGACGGTCGCCCAGGCCGGTCTGCTGGTGCACATAGAAGCGCTGCGGCACCACCAGCTGCAGGCTTTCTTTGGCGCGCGTCATGGCCACGTACAGCAGGCGCCGTTCTTCTTCGATTTCCTCGGCCGTGCCAGTGCTCATGTCGGATGGAATACAGCCATCGACGACGTTCAGCACATACACCGCTTTCCATTCCTGGCCCTTGGCCGAATGAATGGTGGACAGGATCATGTAGTCTTCGTCGCGCAGCGGCGGGCCCGATTCGGCGCTGGTGGCGTCCGGCGGGTCCAGCGTCAGTTCGGTCAGGAAGCGTTCGCGGCTGGCGTACCCGGCTGCGATGCGCGCCAGCTGGTCGAGGTCGGCCTTGCGCACGCGCGCGTCGTCGTACAGGCGTTCGAGCTGCGGCGCATACCAGCGCAACGCCAGGTCCAGGTCGGCTGGCCATTGCAGGCCCGGCGCGCGCAGGGCGGCATAAGTTTGTGCAAAGGCTTCCCAATCGGCCTTGGCCGCCGCGCCCGGCTTGAAGTCGCGCAGCGCCGCCAGCGGCTCGGGAGCGTCGGCCAGCGCATCCATCAGGCGCCCCGCGATGGCCGGCCCGATGCCGGGCAGCAGCTGCGCGGCGCGAAACCCGGCCAGCCGCCCGCGCGGGTTCTCGGCCCAGCGCAGCAACGACAGCACGTCTTTGATGTGGGCGGCTTCCAGGAAACGCAGCCCGCCGAATTTCACGAACGGGATATTGCGGCGGGTGAGCTCGAGTTCGAGCGCGGCGCTGTGGTGCGACGCGCGGAACAAGGCTGCCTGCGACTTCAGCGTGGCGCCGGCTTCGCGCTGCGCCAGCACCTGGTCGGCCACCCAGCGCGCCTGCCCGGCCTCGTCGCTTACGGTTACCAGCGCGGGCCGGTTCGACGACGCGCGGTCGGTCCAGAGATTCTTGGTGTAGCGCTCGGCGGCCAGCCCGATGACGGCGTTGGACGCATCCAGGATGGGCTGGGTGGAACGATAGTTGCGCTCCAGCGTGATCACGTGCGCGGGCCGCGCGAACTGGCCGGGAAAATCCAGAATGTTGCGCACGGTGGCGGCGCGGAACGAATAAATAGACTGCGCGTCGTCGCCCACCACGGTCAGGCCCTGGCCGTCGGGTTTCATGGCCAGCAGGATGGCCGACTGCAGGCGGTTGGTGTCCTGGTATTCGTCGACCAGCACGTGGTCAAAGCGCGCCCCGATCTCCCGGGCCAGCACTTCGTCTTGCATCATCTCTGACCAATACAGCAGCAGGTCGTCGTAATCGAGCACCTGCTGGTCCTGCTTGGCCTGCACATAGGCGCCGAACAGGCCCTTCAGCGCGTCTTCCCATTGGGCGCACCACGGAAAGGCCTGCTTCAGGACATCGGCCAACGGAGCCTGGCTGTTGATCACCCGCGAGTAAATGGCCAGGCAGGTGCCCTTGAGCGGGAACCGCTCAGCGGTGGCCGACAGGCCCCTTTCGTGCCGCACCATGCCCATCAGGTCTTCGGCGTCGCCCCGGTCATGGATGGTGAAGCTTTCCGACAGGCCGATGCGGGTGGCGCAGTCGCGCAGCAACCGGGCGCCAATGCCGTGGAAGGTGCCGGCCCACGGCAGCGCGGGCGCCTGCTGGGTGGCATGCAGCTTCATCACGCGGCGCAGCACCATGCCCACGCGGCGCTCCATTTCCTGGGCGGCGCGGCGCGAGAAGGTCAGCAGCAACATGCGCTGCGGGTCGGCG
This sequence comes from Bordetella petrii, assembly GCF_000067205.1. Classification (NCBI taxonomy): domain Bacteria; kingdom Pseudomonadati; phylum Pseudomonadota; class Betaproteobacteria; order Burkholderiales; family Alcaligenaceae; genus Bordetella; species Bordetella petrii. Next base: position 3,583,234 of record NC_010170.1, read on the forward strand.
CCGTTCAGGATCAGGTGGGCAACCCGGTGGGCCAGCGTACTGGTTTTGCCCGAGCCGGCGCCCGCAATGACCAGCAGCGCGGGCGCATCGGGCTGGCCCACGCCGAATTCGGCGGCAGCCCGCTGCGCGGGGTTGAGCTCGGACAGGTAGTCGGCGGGATCGGGACGGGAATGCGGGGGGGCGGACATGGCGGACCGTAGCGGTAAATACTGTATATTCATCCAGACTATAACGGAACTGGCCCGTCGCCGTCGCCCGCCCCGCCATGCCCATCCTGACCGGCACCGCTTCCTGGACCGACCCCACTCTGCTGGCCTGCGGCCGCTTCTATCCGCCGCAGGCGCGCACGCCCGAGTCGCGCCTGCGCCACTACGCCAGCCTGTTTCCGCTGGCCGAAGTCGACGCTACTTACTACGGGCTGCCAAGCGGGCACATGGCGCACCTGTGGTCCACCCGCACACCGGACGATTTCGTCTTCAATATCAAGGCGTTCCGCCTGTTCACCGGGCATCCGGCGCCGCTGCGCGCACTGCCGGCCGACATCCGGCGCGAGCTGGGCGGCGCGGACGACGAGGCCTGCAACCCGGCCGGCCCGAACGGCGGCTCGGCCAGGCCGCGGCACCCGGCCCGGGCCGAGCCCGCCGTGTTCTACAACCAATTACCCACCGACCTGCTGGATGAGCTGTGGCGGCGCTTCCTGGTGGCGCTGGAACCCCTGCGCCTGGCCGGCAAGCTGGGCGCCGTGCATTTCCAGTTCGCACCCTGGGTGCAATGTGATGCGCGCGGCCACGCCCTGGTGAGCGCATGCGCGCGCCGCATGCAGGAACACCTGATGGCCGCCGAATTCCGCCATCGCAGCTGGTTCGACGGCACCGCCCGCAGCGCCGCCACGCTGGACTTCGAACGCGACCTGGGCGTGGTGCACACCATCGTCGACGCGCCGCAAGGCTTCGACAACACCGTGCCCGCCATATGGGAGGCCACCCACCCCGAACTGGCCGTCCTGCGCCTGCACGGCCGCAACGCGGCCGCCTGGAACCGCATGAGCGGCGCCTCGTCGGGGCGCTTCCAGTACGAATACACGCCGGCCGAACTGGCCGAACTGGCCGAGCGGCTCAAGCGCCTGGCCCAGCGCGTGCGCAATGCACACGCGGTGCTGAACACCAACTACCAGGACCAGGGCATGCGCAACGCCGCCGGACTGGCGGCCGCCTTGAAGTAAAGGCCGGCCGTGCCGCTAGGCGCGGCGCCGCGCCACGGCGGCCAGGCTGTCCAGCACCGTTTCGAACTTGCGCGCGATGTCGCTTTCGGGCACGCAGGCGTAGCCCAGCAACAGCCCCGGCCGGCTGGGCGTGCCGGTGGCGTAGTAACGCGACAGCGGCCGAGTCAGCACGCCGCGCACGCGCGCTTCTTCAACCACGCGTTCATCGTCCATATCGTCGGGCAGGTTCAGCACCAGGTGCAGCCCCGCATCGCTGGAATCGCGATGCAGCCAGCCTTCGCCCAGGCGGCGTTCGATCAGGTTGACCAGCATCGCGCGCCGCCGCGCGTACAGCATGCGCATGCGGCGGATGTGGGCGGCGTAGTGGCCTTCGGCAATGAACGTGGCCAGCGCCGCGTGCGTCATCAAGTGGCCTTCGCGGTAAAGCTCGGCATGCGCGGCCTGGAACGCCCGGGCCAGCCCCTTGGGCAGCACCAGGTAGCCGATCCGCAGCCCCGGATACAGCGTCTTGCTGAACGTGCCCAGGTAGATCACGGGCGCATCGGGCTCCAGCCCCTGCAGCGACGCGATCGGCCGGCCCGAGAAACGGAATTCGCTGTCGTAGTCGTCTTCGATGATCCAGCTGCCCCAGGTGCGCGCCATGGCCAGCAATTGCCGGCGCCGCGCCAGCGACATCACCGACCCCAGCGGATACTGGTGCGATGGCGTCACGAACACGAAGCGGGGCGGCGCGCCCTCGGGCTGGGCGGGCAGCTGCATGCCCTCATCGTCGACCGGCTGGTGGACGATGCTGATGCCGTTGGCCGCCAGCACGGTGCGCGCGCCCCAGTAGCCCGGGTTTTCCACCCACGCCACATCGCCCGGGTCGCCCAGGATGCGCGTGGCCAGGTCGATGGCCTGGTGCGAGCCTTCCACGATGATGATCTGCTCGGGTTCGCAATCGATGGAGCGCGTGACCGCCAGGTGCTGGGCCAGCGCCTCGCGCAGCGCCGGCAACCCGCCGCCGTACGAATAGCTGAGCATGGCCGGCGTGGGGTTGCGCCACAATGCGCCCAGGATGCGGCCGAACTTCTTGTGCGGAAATTCAGTGACGTCAGGCACCCCGGGCATGAAGGCGCCCCACTGATATGGAGATGCCGAGGCCTCGTCGACAATGTGCGAGCCGCGCGCCGATAAAGACGCGCCGGGCTGTGCCGCGGCGGCGTGCCGCCGGCCGCGTCCGCTGGCCAGGTAAGCGTCGGGAACGGAGTCGGTGACGAAGGTGCCATTGCCCTGGCGGCTATAGGTGTAGCCTTCGGCCAGCAACTGGCCGTACACGTGCACCACCGTGTTGCGCGCGATGCCCAGTTCGGCCGCCAGGTCGCGCGAGGCGGGCAGCCGCGTGCCGGCGGCGATGGCGCCATCCAGGATGGCTTCGCGGATGCCGCGGTACAGACGCTTGTTCATCGGCCCGTCGGAGGGCTCGCCCAGCCGCAGTTGCAGCAGGTCGCCGGCAAGGGTACGCAATTGGTTCTACCAGTTTTGCCAGAGTGGTTCTTATCAATGGGGCCATCTTAGCATTAAATAAACCCTGGACAGGCGCCGCCCACGGCGGCGCCGGCGCTTCCCGCCGCGCCCGCGGCGCCCTCTTGTTTGCCATCGAGGCTGAAATGCAGAACCGAGACTTGAATACCCGCCGTTCGCTGGCCACGCCGCGCGGCGTGGGCGTGATGTGCGACCTGTACGCCGTGCGCGCGGAAAACGCGACACTGTGGGATAGCACCGGCAAGGAATACATCGACTTCGCCGGCGGCATCGCCGTGCTGAACACCGGCCACCGCCATCCCAAGGTGAAGGCCGCCGTGGCCGAACAGCTCGAGGCCTTCACGCACACGGCCTACCAGATCGTGCCGTACGAAAGCTACGTGGCGCTGGCCGAGCGCATCAACGCCCTGGCGCCCATCGACGGCCTGAAAAAGACCGCCTTCTTCACGACCGGCGTCGAAGCGGTCGAGAACGCCGTGAAAATCGCGCGCGCCTACACCGGCCGCTCGGGCGTGGTGGCGTTCACGGGCTCGTTCCATGGCCGCACCATGCTGGGCATGGCGCTCACCGGCAAAGTGGCGCCCTACAAACTCGCCTTCGGCCCCATGCCCGGCGACATCTATCACGTGCCCTTCCCCAACGGCACGCAAGACATCAGCGTGGCCGACTCGCTCAAGGCGCTCGACCTGCTGTTCAAGTCGGACATCGATCCCCAGCGCGTGGCGGCCATCATCATCGAGCCGGTGCAGGGCGAAGGCGGCTTCAACATCACGCCGCCCGAGTTGATGACGGCGCTGCGCAAGGTCTGCGACGAGCACGGCATCATGCTGATCGCCGACGAAGTGCAGACCGGCTTCGCGCGCACCGGCAAGCTGTTCGCCATGCAGCACCACGGCGTGCAGGCCGACCTGATCACCATGGCCAAGAGCCTGGGCGGCGGCTTCCCCATCTCGGGCGTGGTGGGCCGCGCCGAAGTCATGGACGGTCCGGCCCCGGGCGGCCTGGGCGGCACGTATGCCGGCAACCCGCTGGCGGTCGCCGCCGCGCATGCGGTGCTGGACGTCATCGAAGAAGAACAGCTGTGCGCCCGCGCCGAGCAACTGGGCCGGCGCCTGCAAGACCACCTGAACAAGCTGCGCCCGCGCTGCCCGGCCATTGCCGACGTGCGCGGCCTCGGTTCGATGGTGGCGTTGGAATTGAACGACCCGGCCACCGGAAAGCCCGACGCGGCGGCGGTCAAGCGCGTGCAGGATGAGGCAATTCAACGCGGCCTGATTTTGCTAAGCTGCGGTGTATACGGAAACGTATTGCGCTTCCTGTATCCCTTGACCATCCCTGACGCTCAATTCGCCCAGGCGCTCGACATCCTCGCCGATGTCCTGACCGCCTGACCCCGGCGATTCCGCCAGGATATCCGGCCGCGCGCGCCCACTGCGGGGCGCGCGCGGCCGGTTGGCCATTTCGCGCTTTCATATATCAAGGAGTCTTCATGTCGCAATTGCCCCAACCGCTCAAGCGCGCCGAGCTGCTGCGCGACGCCTGCTACATCGACGGCAAATGGGTGGGCGCCAGCGGCGGCGCCACCATCCCCGTCGACAACCCGTCCACGGGCAAAACCATTGTGTCGGTGCCCAAGCTGGGCCGCAAGGAAACCGAACAGGCCATCGCCAGCGCCGAAGCCGCCCTGCCCGCCTGGGCGGCCAAGACGGGCAAGGAACGCGCCGCGATCCTGCTGAAATGGGCCCAGCTGATGATGGCCAACCAGCAAGACCTGGCCATCATCATGACCTCGGAACAAGGCAAACCGGTTACCGAAGCCGCCGGCGAAATCGCCTATGCCGCCTCGTTCCTGGAATGGTTTTCCGAAGAAGCCAAGCGCATCGACGGCGACGTGCTGCAAAGCCCCAAGGCCGGCCAGCGCCTGATGGTGTTGAAGCAGCCCATCGGCGTCACCGCCGCCATCACTCCGTGGAACTTCCCGGCCGCGATGATCACGCGCAAGGCCGGGCCGGCGCTGGCCGCCGGCTGCACCATGGTGGTCAAGCCGGCGCAACAGACGCCCCTGACCGCGCTGGCCCTGGCCGTGCTGGCCGAAGAAGCCGGCGTGCCGCCCGGCGTGTTTCACGTCATTACCGGCAGCTCGCGCGAGATCGGCGCGGCGCTGTGCGAAAGCGATGCCGTGCGCAAGCTGAGCTTCACCGGCTCGACCGAAGTGGGCCGCACGCTGATGGAGCAGTGCGCCCCCACTATCAAAAAACTGTCGCTGGAACTGGGCGGCAATGCGCCTTTCATCGTGTTCAACGACGCCGACCTCGACCGCGCGGTCGACGGCATCCTGGCCTCGAAGTACCGCAACGCCGGCCAGACCTGCGTGTGCGCCAACCGCATCTACATCCAGTCGGGCGTGTACGAAGACGTGCTCAAGCGGCTGACCGCCAAGGTCGAGGCCATGAAAGTGGGCGACGGCTTTGCCGACGGCGTGACGCAAGGTCCGCTGATCGACAGCAACGCGGTGGCCAAGGTGCAGGAACACATCGCCGACGCCACCCAGCATGGCGCCAAGGTGGTAACCGGCGGCAAGCCGCACGCGCTGGGTGGCACGTTCTTCCAGCCCACCATCGTGCGCGACGTGACCCCGTCGATGCGCTTCGCCACCGAAGAAACCTTCGGCCCGGTGGCGCCGCTGTTCAAGTTCGAGACCGAAGAAGAAGTGCTCAAGCAGGCCAACAACACCATCTTCGGGCTCGCGGCCTACTTCTACACGCGCGACTACGCGCGCGTGTGGCGCGTATCCGAAGCGCTGGAATACGGCATCGTGGGCATCAACACCGGCATCATCTCGAACGAGGTCGGTCCCTTCGGCGGCGTGAAGCAATCGGGCCTGGGCCGCGAAGGCTCGAAGTACGGCATCGAGGAATACCTCGAACTGAAGTACCTCTGCCTGGACCTGGGCGCCTGACCCGGGCGGCATGGCGCAGCCATGCCCGGCAAGGTGCCTGACATCCTCCGGGTGTCGGGCACCGGCCGCGCTTCAGGCGCCTGTGCGCTCGAATTCCCCCTGAAGTCATTGTTCCTCCTTCAGGACACTGACATGCAAACATGCTAGATTTGCGGCTCTTCCCGACGAGTCCGGCATGACCAAGACCTACACCCGCGAAGACACGCGGCGCATCGCCGCGATCCTGGCCGAAGCCGCGCAGGCCGAAGTCATGCCGCGCTTTCGCCGGCTCACGGCCGACGCCGTGCACACCAAGAGCTCGCCGCGCGATCTCGTCACCGACGCCGACGAGGCCGCCGAGCGCTTCATCGCGGCGCGCCTGGCCAAGCTGCACCCGGGCGCGATCATGGTGGGCGAAGAAGCCTCCACGCGTAATCCGGCGCTGCTCAACATGCTGGTCGACGCCGACCTGGCCTTTCTCATCGATCCCATCGACGGCACCCGCAATTTCGTGGCGGGGCTGCCGCTGTTCGGCATGATGGTAGCGGTATGCCATCGCGGCGACGTGCTGGCCGGCGTCATCTACGACCCCGTCGCGCACGACTGGGCCATGGCGGTGCGCGGCGAAGGCGCCTGGTCCGAATCCGGCGACGGCACGCAAACGCCGCTGAAAGTGGCGCAGCCCGGCCCGCCCCACGAAATGGACGGCCTCATCGCCACCGGTTTCCTGCCCGAGCCGCTGCGCAGCACGGTCAATGGCAACCTGGCCACGCTGGGTTCGACCGCCTCGCTGCGCTGCGCCGCGCACGAATACCGCATGGGGGCCAGCGGGCACTGTCATGTCATGCTGTACAACAAGCTCGATCCCTGGGACCACGCCGCCGGCTGGCTGCTGCACCGCGAAGCGGGCGGCTTCTCGGCCCACTTCGACGCCAGCCCCTACAAGCCCACCCACCGCACGGGCGGCCTGCTGTACGCGCCCGACGTCGGCAGCTGGCATGCCGCCCGGCGCGCCCTGATGGGCGAGGACTTCCCCACCGCCTGAAAGTCCATGCGGCCAATGCCTGCCCAGGCCACCGCGCGGGCGGCCGGTTTATCCCCAGTTTCTGTGGACAACCCTATGGAAAGCTTGGGGTCATTTGCAAAAAAACCAATCGCGGCAAGCACTTGCTTATTGCGATCACGGTAGCGCGACAAAAGGACCATACAGCGCGTCCAGGGCATCGGCGCACGGCCGGGACACCTTCAGGGCGAACAGGTCGTCGGCGCGCGTGCGGCCCAGGTTCAGGGCCGCGACAGGCAGGCCGTCTTCGGCCGCCGCGCGCACATAGCGGTAGCCCGAATGCACCATCAATGACGAGCCCACCACCAGCACGGCATCCGCCTGCTCCAGCGCGGCGCGGGCCCGCGCCCCGCGCTCGGGCGGAATGCTTTCGCCGAAGAACACCACGTCGGGCTTGACGATGCCGCCGCAACGCGGACAGGCCGGCACCTCGAAGCTGGAAAAATCCACGCCTTCCAGGTCGGCGTCGCCGTCGGGCGCATCGGCGGCGTCCAGCTCGGCCCAGGCAGGATTGCGGCCCTCCAGCTCGGCCTGCCAGGCCGCGCGCGGTCCGCGCCAGTCGCAGCGCATGCAGCGCACTTCGTCCAGCCGGCCGTGCAAGTCCAGCACGTTACGGCTGCCGGCGGCCTGGTGCAGGCCGTCGACATTCTGCGTAACCAAAAGGCCAATGCAGCCCCGCGCTTCAAGATGCGCGAGCGCGCGATGCGCGGCGTTGGGTTGCACATTGCCGAAGCGGCGCCAGCCCACAGCGCTGCGCGCCCAGTAGCGCGCGCGCATATGGGCATGCCCCATGAACGACCGGAAATCAATGGGCGGCCTGCGCTTCCACTGGCCGTCGGCATCGCGGTAATCGGGAATGCCGGAGCCTGTGCTGCAGCCCGCGCCCGTCAGGACGAACAGGCGCGAATGGCGATCGATGAATTCGCCCAGCGCCCGCAGATCCGCGGCGCCAGGCGCCGGAACCGCGGACGCCGCGCAGGCGCGGGCCGAAGCGTCCATGGCCGGCAAACGCCGCGCTACGCGCCGCCCAGACCGCAGTCGGGCATGTCGCTGACCAGGCTGGCCTGCGTGACGTTGCTGCCGGGCGGCACGCTGCGCGTCAGCCAGACGTTGCCGCCGATGGTCGAGCCATGCCCGATGGTGACGCGTCCCAGAATGGTGGCGCCCGCGTAGATCACCACATCGTCTTCAATGATGGGGTGGCGCGGCAGTCCCTTTTTCAGCTCGCCGTTCTCGCCCGGCGGGAAGCGCTTGGCGCCCAGCGTCACCATCTGGTACAGCCGCACGCGATCGCCGATGATGGCGGTTTCGCCGATGACCACGCCGGTGCCGTGATCAATGAAGAAACTCTTGCCGATGGTGGCGCCCGGGTGGATGTCGATACCCGTGTCGGCATGCGCGATCTCGGCCACGATGCGCGCCAGCATGGGCACGCCCAGCTTGTACATCACGCTGGCCAGGCGGTGGTGAATCATGGCGCTCACGCCCGGATAGCAGAGCAGCACTTCGTCGACGCTGTGCGCGGCCGGGTCGCCCTGATAGGCGGCGGTCACGTCCAGGTCGAGCGCGCGCCGCACTTGCGGCAGCGCGGCGCCGAACTGCCGCACGATCTGCACGGCGCGCGCGCGCAAGCTGGCCTCGGGCTCGGGTTCGGGCGCATTGCGGCCCATGTGGTGCAGCTCAAGACAGACCTGGTGCAGTAAGGCATCGAGCGCCGCGCCAATGGTGTGCCCGACATAAAAGTCTTCGACTTCCTCGCGCAGGTCGATGGGCCCCAGGCGCATGGGAAACAGCGCCCCGCACAACTGCCGCACGATCACGCGCAGGCTTTCCTGCGACGGGAATTCACGGTCGCCGGCGTCGTCGCGCAGGCGGCCGCGCGGGCCGCGCCAGTCGACGCGGGCCGCGCGCAGCCCCGACACGATGTTATCCAGATTCCAGTGCGCCGACGGCGAGTGGGACGAATCATTCATGGCAGCAACCCCGCAGCCGCGGGCGCGGCAATGTATACGGACATGGCAAGTACCTCTGCAAAGCCTGCGCCGCGTTTCGCCGCAGCGCAATATCCCTGAACTGTAACCGCTCGCGCGCGGTTTGCCGCGCGCGACCCGTCTTGCGTTGGGGTTTTGGAACGCGCGCCCGCGCGGCCCAAACCCATAGGGTTAATGCTGACTCGCACTTTTCGGGCCGGTGCCTATAATGAATTCAAACGAACGTTTGAATGAATGCCCGCCATGAATGAACTCAACTCACCCTCCACCCGCGAAATCATCCTGGACACAGCCGAGGCGCTGTTCGCCCGGCAAGGCCACGACGGCACGTCGATGCGGCAGATCACCAGCGAGGCGGGCGTCAACCTGGCGGCGGTGAACTATCACTTCGGCTCGAAAGAAGCCCTGGTGCAGGCCGTGCTGAAGCGGCGCCTGGCGGTCCTGAACCAGGAGCGCCTGCGCCTGCTCGACGAGCTGGAGGCCCGGGCGGGCGGCGAGCCGCTCAAGCCGTCCCAGATCGTCGATGCATTCTTCGGCACGCTGCTGCGCCTGGCGGCCCGCCCGGATCACGCCGGCAAGCATTTCCTGCCCCTGCTCGAACGCACCATGACCGACCCCACCGGCTTCATCCGCGCGGTGGTGGCCGAAGAGTACGCCGACGTCATGGAGCGCTACCAGACAGCCCTGTTCAAGGCCCTGCCCGACGTGCCGCGCGACGAAATCATCTGGCGCTTCCAGTTCATGCTGGGCGCCACGTCCTATGCCATTGTGGGCACCGAGGTGCTGCGAATGTGCATGGGCTGGAGCCTCGATGACCCCGAGCAGGCGCACGACCCCGAACGGCTGCTGCCGCGCCTGATGAGCTTCCTGCTGGGCGGCCTGCGCGCTCCCCTGCCCCAATATCCCAAGGCCTGACATGGAATGCGGCCTGTTACGGTGCCCGACACCCCGCGATAGGCAGGCGCCCACGAAAAATCGTGCCAGGGGTCGGGCGCCGCAGGTGCCTGACACCACTTGCCGCCCGTTCACTGAACCCCTGCTTACCTTGCTTTACGGAGACCCGACACCATGAGCGGCTTGTTGCTTGCTGCGGGCATTGCTGCGGCCCTGATCGTCGTCCTGCTGGGCGTGCGCCCGCTGCGGCGCGCGCTGCTGACGCGCCCCTTGTTCAACGCCTACCGCAAGGTGCTGCCGCAAATGTCCGACACCGAACGCGACGCGCTGCAAGCCGGCACGGTGTGGTGGGAAGGCGAGCTGTTTCGCGGCCGCCCCGACTGGGCCAGGCTGCTGGCCCTGCCCCGGCCGCGCCTGACCGACGACGAGCAGCGCTTCCTCGATAACCAGGTCGAGCAGGCCTGCCGCCTGGTCGACGACTGGGACGTCACCCACAAGCGCTACGACCTGTCCGCCGACACCTGGGACTACCTGAAGCGCAACGGTTTCCTGGGCATGATCATCCCGCGCGAATACGGCGGCCTGGGCTTCTCCGCCTACGCGCATTCGCAGGTGGTTACCCGCCTGTCGACGCGCTCGTCGGCGCTGGCCGTGTCGGTCATGGTGCCCAATTCGCTGGGGCCGGCCGAACTGCTGTTGCACTACGGCACCGACGAACAGAAGAACCATTACCTGCCGCGCCTGGCGCGCGGCGAAGAAGTGCCGGCGTTCGCCCTGACCAGCCCGTGGGCCGGGTCCGACGCGGCCGCCATTCCCGACCGCGGCATCGTCTGCAAAGGCCAGTGGCAAGGCCGCGAGGTGCTCGGCATGCGCGTCACCTGGGACAAGCGCTACATCACGCTGGCGCCGGTGTGCACGTTGCTGGGCCTGGCGTTCCGGCTGTACGACCCCGACGGCCTGCTGGGCGGCGCGGCCGATATCGGCATCACCTGCGCCCTGGTGCCGCACGACCACCCGGGCGTGGAAACGGGGCGGCGCCATTTCCCGCTGAACGCCATGTTCATGAACGGCCCCACGCGCGGCACCGATGTCTTCATGCCGCTGGACTACATCATCGGCGGCCCCGCCATGGCGGGCCAGGGCTGGCGCATGCTGATGGAATGCCTGGCCGCCGGCCGCTCGATCTCGCTGCCGGCGTCCAACACCGGCATGTCGCAGCTCACGGCGCGCGCGGTGGGAGCCTATGCGCGCGTGCGCAGCCAGTTCCGCATGCCGGTGGGCCACTTCGAGGGCGTGGAAGAAGCCCTGGCGCGCATCGGCGGCCATACCTACCTGATGGACGCGGCGCGCGTCATGACCGCGGGCGCCATCGACCTGGGCGAAAAGCCATCGGTGGTGTCGGCCATCGTGAAGTACCACGTCACCGAACGCGCGCGGCAGGTGGTCAACGATGGCATGGACGTCATTGGCGGCAAGGGCATCTGCCTGGGCCCGTCAAATTTCCTGGGACGCGCTTACCAGCAAGTGCCGGTGGGCATTACCGTGGAAGGCGCCAACATTCTCACGCGCAGCCTGATCATCTTCGGCCAGGGCGCGATCCGCTGCCATCCGTACGTGCTGGCCGAAATGCAGGCCGCCGCCGACCCCGACGCGCGGCGCGGCCTGCAGGCCTTCGACCGCGCGTTCTGGCGCCACGTGGCCTTCGTGGCGGGCAACGGCATCCGCGCGCTGGGCCATGCGGTCACCGGCGCGCGCCTGGCTCGGGCGCCGCGCGCCGCAGCGCCGGAAATGCATCGTTACTATCGCCAGCTGACGCGCTACGCGTGCAGCTTCGCCGTGCTGGCCGATGCCTCGATGGCGCTGCTGGGCGGCAGCCTGAAGCGCCGCGAGCGCATCTCGGCGCGGCTGGGCGATGTCTTGTCGCAGATGTACCTTGCCTCGGCCGTGCTGAAGCGGTTTGAAGACGAAGGGCGGCAGGCCGCTGATGCGCCGATGGCGCACTGGGCGCTGCAAGATGCGCTGCGGCGTGTGCAGGAAGCTTTCGATGGCGTACTGGACAACCTGCCCTCGCGTTCGGTAGGCTGTGCGCTACGCCGTCTGCTTTTCCCTTGGGGCTCGCTGCAACATGCACCAGCAGATCTGCTTGGCCAGCAAGTCGCCCGGCTGCTCGTCGAGCCCGGCGCCGCGCGCGACCGGCTTACTGCCAGTTGCCATCTGCCCGCCACGATCGATGAACCGGTCGGTGCGCTGGAAGCCGCCCTGGCCGCCACCGTGGCGGCCGAAGGCGCCGACGCCCGTCTGCGCGCCTACGAGAAAACCGGCGCCCTGGCTGCCGACCCGCGCGCCAATGTGCGCGACCTGCCCGATGCCGCCTACGCGGCGGGCGGCCTCGATTCCCACGACTACGAACAGATCAAGCGCCGCGATGCGCTGCGCGACCAGGTCATCCGGGTCGACGACTTCCCGTTCGACTTCGGCATCGGCGGCGCGGCCGCGTCCGGCGCGCGGCGCGAAGCCGCCTGACACCTAAAGGAACCGCCATGGCACACGCCCCCATCTACGTCGTGGACGGTGCGCGCAGCCCCTTCCTGAAGGCGCGCAACGCGCCCGGTCCGTTCTCGGCCGCCGACCTGGCGGTGCAGGCCGGGCGCGCGCTGCTGTTGCGCCAGCCCTTCGCGCCCGGCGACCTGGACGAGGTCATCATCGGCTGCGCCGCGCCCTCGCCCGATGAAGTCAATATCGGCCGCGTCATCGCTTTGCGGCTGGGCTGCGGCAACCGCGTGCCCGGCTGGACCGTCATGCGCAACTGCGCCTCGGGCATGCAGGCGCTGGATTCCGCCATCGCCAACATTCGCACCGGGCGCTCGTCGCTGGTGCTGGCGGGCGGCGTGGACGCCTTGTCGCGCGCGCCCCTGCTGGTGTCCGACGACATGACCCGCTGGCTGGCGCGCTGGAGCGCGGCACGCGGCGCGGACGCCCGCCTGGCGGCGCTGCGCGCCTTCCCCTGGCGCGGCCTGGCGCCGGTCATCGGCCTGGTCAAGGGGCTGACCGATCCGGTAGTGGGCCTGTCCATGGGGCAGACGGCCGAAAACCTGGCCACCCGCTTCGGCATCGATCGCACCGCCATGGACGCCTACGCCGCGCGCAGCCACGCGCGCGCGCTGGCGGCCCGCGCGGCGGGCGCATTCGGCGAGATCGCGCCGCTGATCGACACGCGCGGCACGCTGTATGCGGACGACGACGGCGTGCGCGAGGACTCCACGCCCGAACGCCTGGCCAGGTTGCGGCCCGTGTTCGACAAGCCGTGGGGCAACATCACGGCCGGCAACAGCTCGCAGGTAACCGACGGCGCCGCGCTGCTGGTGCTCGCGTCCGAAGACGCCGTGCGGCGCTGGAACCTGCGCCCGCTGGGGCGCATCGTCGACTCGCAATGGGCAGGCCTGGACCCGGCCCAGATGGGACTGGGCCCGGTGCACGCGGCCACGCCCATCCTGCAACGGCACGGCCTGGCTTTGGGCGACCTGGACTTGTGGGAAATCAACGAGGCCTTCGCCGCGCAAGTGCTGGCCTGCCTGGCCGCATGGGAAGATGAATCGTATTGCCGCGAACACCTGGGCACCGGCGCCCTGGGCTCGCTCGACCAAAATCGTCTCAACGTCGATGGCGGCGCCATCGCCCTGGGGCATCCGGTCGGCGCCTCCGGCGCGCGCATCGTGCTGCATCTGCTGCAGGCGCTACGGGCGCGCGGCTTGCGGCGCGGCATGGCGGCCATCTGCATCGGCGGAGGCCAAGGCGGCGCAATGCTCGTCGAAACGGAGGCCCAACCATGAACACCCCTATGCCCCATGGCTGGCGCCACTGGCGGCTTGAGCGCCGCACCGACGGGCTGGCCTGGCTTACCTTCGATCGCGCCGGCGCCGCCGTCAACGCCCTCTCGGCAGAAGTCATGGCCGAACTGGCGGCCGTGCTCGACGCGCTGCAGGCCGACCCGCCGGCGGGGCTGGTCATCCACTCCGGCAAGGCAGCCGGCTTCATTGCCGGCGCCGACATCGACGAATTCGCCGAACTGAACTCGCCGCAGCAGGCCCAGGCGCTGGTCGAGCGCGGCTGGCGCCTGTTCGACCGGCTGGCCGCCGTGCCTTATCCCACGCTGGCGCTCATCCACGGCCACTGCCTGGGCGGCGGCCTGGAACTGGCATTGGCCTGCCGCTACCGAATAGCGGTCGACCAGCCCGGCACCTCGCTGGCGTTGCCCGAGGTCATGCTGGGCATATTCCCCGGCTGGGGCGGCATGCGCCGGCTGCCGGCCGTGATCGGCGCTCCCGCGGCGCTCGACATGATGCTTACCGGCCGCCCGGCCGACGCCCGCCGCGCCGCCGCGCTGGGCCTGGTCGACGCGCGGGTGCCGGCGCGCCTGGCCGAGGCCGCGGCCGCCCAGCAGGTGCGCAGCGGCAAGCCGCCGCGCCGGGCGCGCGGCATGGCGGGCTGGCTCGGCCGCTGGCCGCTCAAGCTGCTGGTGGCGCGCCGCGCCCACCGGCAGATCGCCGCCCGAGACCCGCAAGGACATTACCCGGCGGCACCGGCCATCGTCACGCTGTGGTCGCGGCATGACGGCAATGCGCTGCGCGCGCCCGATGTGGTGCAGCGCATTCTCACCTCCGACACCGCCCGCAATCTGCTGCGCGTGTTCCGCCTGCAAGAGCGCCTGAAAGCCAACGGCAAGCCGGCCGCCGGCGCGCGGCCAGCCAGCCACGTGCATGTGGTGGGCGCCGGCACCATGGGCGGCGACATCGCCGCGTGGTGTGCCCTCAAGGGCCTTACCGTCACCCTGCAAGACCAGGACGCCGCCCGCATCGCTCCGGCCATCGGCCGCGCCGCCGAACTGCACGCGCGCAAGCTGAAAGACCCGCACGCCGCGCGGGCCGCGTCCGATCGCCTTATTCCCGACCCCGACGGCGCCGGCGTGGCGCGCGCCGATGTGGTCATCGAAGCCATTACCGAGCAGGCCGAGGCCAAGCAGGCGCTGTACCGCGCCTTGCAACCGCGCATGAAACCCGACGCGCTGCTGGCCACCAACACGTCCAGCCTGTCGCTGGCGGCCCTGCGCGACGGCCTGGCGCAACCCGGCCAACTGGTCGGCATTCATTTCTTCAACCCGGTGGCCAAGATGCCGCTGGTCGAAGTGGTACAGGCCGGCCCCGACGAGCTCGGCGCGCAGGCGCGCGCCTGCGCCTTCGTGGGCCAGATCGGCAAGCTGCCGTTGCCGGTGCGCGACGCGCCCGGGTTCCTGGTGAACGCGGTGCTGGCCCCCTACATGCTTGAAGCCATGCGCTGCGTCGACGCCGGCCTGGCGCCGGAAACCGTCGACCTCGCCATGACCGATTTCGGCATGCCCATGGGCCCGCTCGAACTGGCCGACACCGTGGGCCTGGATATCGCCATGGCGGCCGGCCGCCAACTGGCGGGCCAGGATGAACCGCCCCGCTGCCTGGCCGAGCGCCTGGCGCGCGGCGAGCTGGGCCGCAAAACGGGCCGTGGCTTCTACGCCTGGCACGACGGCAAGGCGCGCAAGAACAACGCCAGCGCGCCGCCGCCCGGCCTGGCGCAGCGCCTGGTGCAGCCGCTGGTTGAACGCGCCGCGCAACTGGTGCCCGACGGCGTCGTGGCCGATGCCGACCTGGCCGACGCCGGGGTGATCTTCGGCACAGGCTTCGCGCCGTTCACCGGCGGCCCGCTGCACTACCGTGCCACGGCCGGCCCAACATCCGCCGCCGGCCACGCTGCGCCGGCGCCATCCAATCCATAACGAGACAGTACAACGCAGCGCCATTGTTTTTATCCCGCCTCTGGAGGAGACACACATGAAACACGCATCGTTGGCAATGACCACGTTATCGGCAGCCCTCGCGGCCAGCGCGGCAGGCACGGTACACGCGGCGGGATTCCAGCTTCTAGAACAAAACGCCAGCGGTTTGGGTAACGCCTATGCGGGATCGGCGGCGGTGGCGGAAAACGCCAGCACCATCTACTACAACCCCGCCGGCATGACCTACCTGCCCGGCTTCAACGTGTCGGCCGGCGTCAACGCCATACAGCCGTCGTTCAAGTTCCATGACAACGGCAACAGCCGCAACCCAGGCGCGCTGGGCGGCGGCGCTCCCACCGGCGGCAACGGCGGCGACGCGGGCGACCTGGGCGTGGTGCCCAACGCGTATTTTTCGTGGCAGCTCAACGAAAAGTGGTTCGTCGGCCTGGGTGTGGGCGCCCCGTTCGGCCTGATGACCGAATACGACGACAACTGGGTCGGCCAGTACCACTCCACCAAGTTCGACATCAAGACGGTCAACCTCAACCCCTCGGTGGCGTACAAGGTCAACGACCAGTTCTCGATGGGCTTCGGCGTGAACTGGCAATACATCGACGCGCAGTACACCAAGAAGGTCGTGGTGCCGGTCACGCCAATGGGCCCGTTTCTGCCGGGCGACGCCGACCTCAACCTGGACGGCGATGCCTGGGGCTGGAACGCGGGCTTCATGCTGCAACCCACCGAAGACACCCGCATCGGGGTGTCGTACCGGTCCAAGATCAAGCACACCGCGCGCGGCGACACCAAGATCGACGGCTACGCGCCGGGCCAGTCGCTGTCGTATGACGCCAAGGCCTCGGTCACGCTGCCCGACACGCTCATCCTGAGCGCCATGCACCGCCTGAACTCACGCTGGGAGCTGCTGGCCGATGTGTCCTGGACGGGCTGGAGCAGTCTGCCCGAACTGAAGATCCACAACGACGGCGGGCCTACCGACACGCTGCCGCTGGACTTCCGCGATTCTTGGCGCGTGGCGCTGGGCGCCAACTACCAGTTCGCGCCCAAATGGAAATGGCGCTTCGGCGTCGCCTGGGACCAGTCCCCCGTGCACAGCGCGTCCGACCGGCCCACCTCGCTGCCCGACACCGACCGCTGGTGGTTCTCTACCGGAGTACAGTATCAAGCAAGCAAAGACACCCGCATCGACGTCGGCTATACCTATCTGTACCTGCGCGATGCCGACATCGACAACGATTCGGGCAATGACTTGACCCGCGGGCGCGTGGCAGGCCACTACAGCAGCAAGGGCAACATCCTGGGCATCCAGGTGTCCACCCGCTTCTGACGACCGCGGCGCGGACGCCGCCCACACAGGAGATCGCTTTGAGCAGCAAGTTCAACGTCAAACACGCCGCCGTCCTGGGCGCCGGCGTCATGGGCGCGCAGATCGCCGCGCACCTGGCCAACGCCGGCGTGCCGGTGGTTCTGTTCGACCTGACCGCCAAAGAAGGCGATCGCAACGGCATCGCCAACAAGGCGCTGGCTGGCCTGAAAAAACTCGAACCGGCGCCGCTGGCCAGCCCATCGCGGCTGGCGCTGATCACGCCAGCCAACTACGACGACCACCTCGACCGCCTGGCCGGCTGCGACCTGGTCATCGAGGCCATCGCCGAGCGCATGGACTGGAAGACCGCCTTGTACGAGCGCATTGCGCCGCACGTCGCGCCCGACGCCATCCTGGCCTCGAATACCTCGGGCCTGTCGATCGGCGAGCTGGCCGATGCGCTGCCCCAGGCCCTGCGAGCAAACTTCTGCGGCGTGCACTTCTTCAATCCTCCGCGCTATATGCGGCTGGTGGAACTCATCGCCACGCGCCACACCCGGCCCGAAGTGCTCGACCACCTCGAAACCTGGCTGACCTCGCGGCTGGGCAAGGGCGTGATTCGCGCGCTGGACACGCCCAATTTCGTCGCCAACCGCATCGGCGTGTTTTCCATCCTGGCGGCGCTGCACCACACCGGACAGTCGGGCCTGGGCTTTGACGAGGTCGACGCCCTGACCGGCCCCAAGATCGGCCGGCCCAAGAGCGCCACGTATCGCACGGCCGACGTGGTGGGGCTGGACACCCTGGCCCACGTGGTCGGCACCATGCGCGACAAGCTGCCCGACGACCCCTGGCACGCTCACTTCCAGTTGCCTGCCTGGCTGAGCGCCCTGATCGACAAGGGCGCCCTGGGTCAGAAAAGCGGCGCGGGCGTGTATCGCAAAGTGGGCAAAGACATTCTCGTGCTCGACCCGGCCGCCGGCGACTACCGGCCGTCGGCCGGCCAGGTGGCCGACGAAGTGGACGCCATCCTGAAGCAGCGCGACCCGGCCCAGCGCTTCGCCGCGCTGCGCGCCAGTGAACATCCGCAGGCCCGGTTCCTGTGGAACCTGTTCCGCGACATCTTCCATTACAGCGCCTGCCAGCTTGAACACATTGCCGACAATGCCCGCGATGTCGACCTGGCGATGCGCTGGGGATTCGGTTGGGCGCAAGGCCCGTTCGAAACCTGGCAGGCCGCGGGCTGGCAGTCCATCGCCGCCGCGGTAGCCGAAGACATCGCCGCCGGCCGGGCCATGAGCGCCGCGCCGCTGCCCGCCTGGGCGCTGGACGGCAGCCGCACCGGCGTGCACGACGCGCAAGGCTCATATTCGGCGCGCGCCAAGCGCCAGCAGCCGCGCTCGACGCTGCCCGTATATGCGCGCCAGCTGTTTCCCGAGCGCCTGGTGGGCGAACCGCCCGCCGCGCGCGGCGTCACCCTGTGGGAAAACGAAGGCGTGCGCCTG
This sequence comes from Bordetella petrii, assembly GCF_000067205.1. NCBI lineage: Bacteria > Pseudomonadati > Pseudomonadota > Betaproteobacteria > Burkholderiales > Alcaligenaceae > Bordetella > Bordetella petrii. Next base: position 3,601,501 of record NC_010170.1, read on the forward strand.
TGGCACCTGCCGGAAGTCGATGCCGGCATCGGCATCCTGTCGTTCACCTCGAAAATGCACGCCATCGGCAGCGAAGTGCTCGACGGCGTCATGCAGGCAATAGCGCACAGCGAACAGACGCTGGACGCGCTGGTGCTGTGGCATGAACCGCCCTTTGCCGTGGGCGCCAACCTGGCGCAAGTGGCGCAGGCCTGCGCCGCGGGCCAGTTCGACCTGCTGGAAGCCACCGTGGAAAAATTCCAGCGCGCCTCGCTGGCCCTGCATTATGCGCGCGTGCCCACCGTGGCCGCGGTGCAGGGCATGGCGCTGGGCGGCGGCTGCGAATTCCTGATGCATTGCAGTCACCGCGTGCTGGCCCTGGAAAGCTATATCGGCCTGGTCGAGGCCGGGGTGGGCCTGGTGCCGGCCGGCGGCGGCAGCAAGCTGCTGGCGGTGCGCGCCGCCGCCCTGGCGGCGAACACGGCCACCCCTGCCGAAGTCTTTCCGTACCTGCAGCCGGTGTTCCAGAACATAGCGACGGCGCAGGTCGCCAAGAGCGCGCTGCACGCCATCGACATGGGCTACGCCCAACCGGGCGACACGGTGGTGTTTCATCCCGACGAACTGCTGTGGGTAGCCTTGCGGCGGGCCCGCGCGGCCGCCGACATCGGCCACGTGCCGCCAGCCCGTCCCCAGGGCGTCCCGGTGGCGGGCCGCACCGGTATCGCCAACTTTGAAATGGTGCTGCTCAACATGCGCGAAGGCGGCATGATCAGCGCGCACGACTACAAGGTGGCGCGCAGCGCCGCCGTGGCGCTGTGCGGCGGGGCCGTCGAGGCCGGCACGCGGGTCGACGAAGAATGGCTGCTGGCGGTGGAGCGCCGCGAATTCTTGGCGCTGCTGCGCACGCCGGAAACCCAGGCGCGCATCCGCCACACCCTCGAAACCGGCAAGCCGCTGCGCAACTAGACACGAAGGAAGCATGATGAGCAAACAGATCCAGGACGCCTACATCGTGGCCGCCACCCGCCTGCCGGTGGGCAAGCGCAACGGCATCTACGCCACCACGCGGCCCGACGATATGCTGGCCGCCGCGCTGCGCGCCGCGCTGGCTCAGGTGCCGGCGCTGGACCCCGCGCGGGTGGAAGACGTCATAGCCGGCTGCGCCATGCCCGAGGCCGAGCAGGGCATGAACGTGGCCCGCATGAGCCTGCTGCTGGCCGGCCTGCCCGACGGCGTGCCCGGCGTCACCGTCAACCGCTTCTGCGCATCGGGCCTGCAGGCGGTGGCCGACGCCGCCGCGCGCATCCGCCTGGGCGCGGCCGACGTGATGATCGCCGCCGGCACCGAATCCATGAGCGCGATGCCGCAGATCATGGGCAACAAGGTGGCCATCAACCCCGAGATTTTCGCGCGCGACGAAAACCTGGGCATGGCCTACGGCATGGGCCTGACCGGCGAGAAAGTCGCCGCGCAATGGAAAGTCTCGCGCGAAGACCAGGACGCCTTCGCCCTGGCCTCGCACCAGAAGGCCTGCGCCGCCATCGCAGCCGGGCACTTCGACGCCGAGATCACCCCGTACCGGGTCGTCACCCACTTGCCGGGCGAGGCCGGCGCGGTGCGCACGGCCGAACGCCTGTCCGAACGCGACGAAGGCCCGCGCCCCGACACCAGCGCCGAGGCGCTGGCCAAGCTGAAGCCGGTGTTCGCCGCGCGCGGGTCGGTCACCGCCGGCAACAGTTCGCAAATGTCCGATGGCGCGGCAGCCGTCATCCTGGTGTCGGAACGCGTGCTGCGCGAACTGAACCTGCAGCCGCTGGCCCGCTTCGTGGGCTTCTCGGTGGCCGGCGTGCCGCCCGAGATCATGGGCATCGGCCCGAAGATGGCCATCCCCAAGGCCCTGGCCGGCACTGGCATCGCTCAGCAGGATCTCGACTGGATCGAACTGAACGAAGCCTTCGCGGCCCAGTCACTGGCCGTGATTCGCGACCTGGACCTGGACCCGGCGAAGGTCAACCCGCTGGGCGGCGCCATTGCGCTGGGCCACCCGCTGGGCGCCACGGGCGCCATCCGCACCGCCACGCTGGTGCATGGCCTGCGCCGCACCGGCGGCAAGTACGGCATGGTGACCATGTGCGTGGGCACCGGCATGGGCGCGGCAGGCATCTTCGAGGCCCTGTAGCGGCCGCGCCTGTGAAGCCTTATTGGTTCCAGCGGCTGCCGCCGGCGTGGCGGGCCCGCCTGATGCGGGCGGGGTTCAACCTGCACCCCGCCTTCCGCGCCACCGGCGGGCGGGTCACGCACATATCGCCCGACTTCCTGCACCTGCGCATCCGGTTGCCGCTGATCAGGCGCACGCGCAATATCGTCGGATCGATGTATGGCGGTTCGCTGTTCGCCGTCACCGACGGCGCCCACCCCACCCTGCTGATGTCCGCGCTGGGGTCCGGCGCCATCGTGTGGGACAAGGCCGCCACCATCCGCTACCGCAAGCCGGCCTACCACACGCTGTACGCCGATTTCCGCATCGACCGCGCCGACATTGCCGCCATCCGCGCCGAACTCGCCAGCCGCCACGAAACCACCCGCGTGTACGTGGTGGAACTCAAAGACCGGCACGGCGTGGTGCATGCCGTGGTCGAGCGCACGGTGTACATCGCCGACAAGCAGTTCTACAAAACCAAGGCCCGCGCCGGCGCGGCGCCCGGCGCCTGAACGGCGGCCCCATGTCATGAAACGCATCTGGCTCGACAGTTATCCCCCCGGCGTTCCCGCCGAGATCGATATTTCGCCCTACCCGTCGCTGCTGGACGTCCTGGACGACAGTTGCCGGCGCTTCGCCGACCGGCCGGCGTACACCAGCATGGGCGTCACGCTCACCTATGCGCAACTGGATCGCTTGTCGCGCGACTTCGCCGCCTGGCTGCAGTCGCGCGGCTTGCGCCAGGGCGACCGGGTGGCGCTGATGCTGCCCAACCTGCTGCAATACCCGGTGTGCCTGTTCGGCGCCCTGCGCGCGGGCTGCGCCGTCGTCAGCTGCAATCCCCTCTACACCGCGCACGAGCTGGCCCACCAGCTGGGCGACTCCGGCGCGCAGGCCATCGTCATCGCCGAAAACTTCGCCCACACGCTGCAACAAGCCTTGCCACGCACGGCGCTGCGGCACATCGTGGTGACCTCGGTAGGGGAACTGCTCGGCCCGCTGAAAGGCCGCGTCGTCGATTTCGCGGTGCGGCACGTCAAGCGCAAGGTGCCGGGCTGGTCGCTGCCCGGCGCCACGCGGCTGCGCAGCGCGCTGGCCGCGGGCCATGGCCTGCCGCTACAGGCGCCGCGGCTGACGCGCGCCGACCCTGCCTTCCTGCAGTACACCGGCGGCACGACCGGCGTGGCCAAGGCCGCGGTGCTGACGCACGGCAACATGCTGGCCAACCTGTGCCAGGCGCATGCATGGGTGCGCGGCCTGGTGCGCGAAGGCGAAGAATGCGTGGTGACGGCGCTGCCGCTTTATCATGTGTTCGCCCTGACCGCCAATTGCCTCACCTTCCTGAAACTGGGCGCGCGCAACCTGCTGATCGCCGACCCGCGCGACCTGAAGGCTTTCATACGCGCCTTGCGCAAGACGCCCTTCAGCGCCATCACGGGCGTGAACACGCTGTTCAACGGCCTGCTCAATCATCCTGAATTCGCCAGCCTGGATTTTTCCCGGCTGCGACTGACGCTGGGCGGCGGCATGGCGGTACAGCGCGCCGTCGCGCAGCGCTGGCGCGAAGTCACCGGCGTGGCGCTGGCGCAAGCCTACGGCCTGACCGAAACCGCGCCGGCGGTCACCATCAACCCGCTGGATGTCGAGACCTTCACCGGCTCGATCGGCCTGCCCGTGCCATCCACCGACTTGTCTGTGCGCGACGACGACGGGCGCGAACTGCCGCTGGGAGAGACCGGCGAGCTCTGCGTGCGCGGCCCCCAGGTGATGCCTGGATACTGGAACCGGCCCGACGAAACCGCGCTGGTCTTTCATTCCGACGGCTTCCTGCGCACCGGCGACATGGGCTACGTCGACGAACGCGGCTATGTATACCTGGTAGACCGCAAGAAAGACCTGATCCTGGTGTCGGGTTTCAACGTCTATCCCAACGAGATCGAAGATGTCGCCGCCCTGCACCCCGGCGTGCGCGAAGTGGCGGCCATCGGCGTGCCCGACGAACGCTCCGGCGAAGCGGTGAAGCTGTTCGTCATTCGCCGCGACCCCGGCCTGGATGCGGCCACCCTCATTGCCCACTGCCGCCAGCACCTGACCGGCTACAAAGTGCCCCGCCACGTGGAATTCCGCGACGACCTGCCGCGCACGCCGGTGGGCAAGATATTGCGGCGGGAATTGAGAACGCCTCCGGCTGCTGGAAGCGCCAGCCCACCAGGTGTCTGACACCCCGCGGGGAGTCAGACACCGCCAGCGCGACGCCTGTCTGGCCGCACGATCTTGGCCATACGGTGTCTGACACCCTGCGGGGTGTCAGACACCTGAGCACCGCGCCAACTCTCACCACTGCCCGAAATAAATACCCGCACGCTTGTGGGCATTGGTCGACCGCTCGACCTGCTCGTCGGACATGGTGGTGCGCCGCTTGGCGCGCAGCGACCAATCCAGCAAGTGCTGCCGCAACTCGGCGCGCACCGCTGCGTGGGACGCGCTGGCGCCCAGGTCCTGGAACTCGTGCGGATCGTCCCGCAGGTCGAACAGCTGCTCGGGCTCGTCGCGCCAATACACGTAGCGCCACCGCTCGGTGCGCACCGACCACGCGCGGCATTGCTGCGGCGTCTTGCCCAGCGCGATCCGCGCCTGGCGGAAACTGTAGTCCAGCTCGGACACCGCCGCCTCGCGCCATGGCGTGTCCTGCGCTTCGCCGTGCAGCAACGGCTGCAGGGCGCGGCCCTCGAGCCGGTGGCCGGCCTGCGGCACGTCCAGCGCCTGCAGGATCGTCGGCGCGATGTCCACGCCTTCCACCAGTTGCCGGCGCACCTGGCCGCGCGTGGCGTCGGCCGCCGCGCTTGGGTCCATGACGATCAGCGGCACCCGTTGCACAGTGTCGTAGAACAGCTCTTTCTCGCCCAGCCAGTGGTCACCCAGGAAGTCGCCATGGTCGGACGTGAACACCACCAGCGTGTTGCGCATCAGCCCGGCGCCTTCCATGTAGTCGAACAGCCGGCCCAGGTGGGTATCCAGCTGCGTGATCAGCCCCTGGTAGGCGGGCCGCACGGTGCGCACGCATTCGTCGCGCGCGAAGCTCTGGCTTTCTTCGTGCTGGCGATAGGCCTGCAGCACCGGATGCGCGCCGGCCAGCTCCTGCTCATTGCGCACCACCGGCAGGCACTGGTCGGTGCTATACATGCGGTGGTAGGGGTCGGGCGCCATGTAGGGCCAGTGCGGCTTCACATAGCTCAGGTGCAACGTCCAGGGCTGCGAGCCGCGCTTGCGCATGAAGTCGAGCGCGCAGTCAGTGGTGTAGGCGGTTTCCGAATGCGGCTCGCTGACCCGCGCGGGCAAATGGGCATTGCGCATGTGCCAACCGCTGACCACCTGCCCGCTCGCGTCCACCGCCGAAATCACATAATCCGACCATGGGTCGGGCGAGTCGTACCCGTGGCGCCGCAGGAAGGCGGGGTAGCCGCTTTCATCGCCCGGTTCGTGGTGGCCATCGTAGCGGTCGGCCTCGCGGAAGCTGCCGCGCGCCAGCAAGGCGCCCAGTTCCGAGCCGCCGTCGATCGCCAGCCGCTGCATGCCGGCCTGGTCAGGTATGACGTGGCTTTTGCCGATCAGCACCAGGTCGCGCTCGCGGCCCGCCAGGTATTCGCCCAGCGTCACCTCGCCCACCGACAGGGGCACGCGGTTCCACGTAGTGCCGTGGCTGGACGGATAGCGCCCGGTGTAATAGCTCATGCGCGACGGCCCGCACACGCCCGAGTTCACAAAGGCCCGTTCGAAGCGCACGCCGCGCGCGGCCAGCGCATCCAGGTTGGGCGTGCGCAGGTACGGATGCCCATAGCAGCCCAGATGGTCGGCCCGCAACTGGTCGGCCATGATGAACAGCACATTCTGGATCTTGCTCATGGGGTGTCCGCTCCGCTACTGGGTTGCCTTGAAGCCGGATGCGCGCACCACCGGCTCCCACTGTTTGCGATAGGCTTCCAGCGCCTGCGCGGTCTGCGCCGCATCGGCCGATACTGGCTCGAGATTGGCGGCGCGAACCGCCTGCTGCATGCCCGGATCGCGCATCACATCGGCGATGTCGCGGGCCAGGCGCTCGACCTTGTCCTGCGGCATGGCGGCTGGCGCGAAGAATGCGTTCCAGCCATCTGCCGCCAGGTCGATGCCCGACTCGCGGAAGGTGGGCACGTCCGCCAGCTCTGCTTCGCGCGCAGTGCCCGATGTCGCCAGGATGCGCACGCGCCCGCCCTGGTGCTGGGGCAGCAGGGTGTCCAGCGTGTCGATCGCCTGCGGCAGAATACCGCCCACCAGCTCGCTGATCAGCGGCGCCGAGCCGCGGTACCCCACCACCTCGGCCTGCTGGCCGATCTCGTTGCCCAGCATCAGCGCAAAAAAGTGCGGCAGGCTGCCGGTGGCCGGCACGCCCACGGTGAAGCGGTCGGGGTTCTGTTTCAGCCAGGCCCGCAGCGCCTGCATGTCTTTCATGGGCGACTCGGCGGACACCGCCAGCGCGAACTTGTAGCTGCTGACCAGCGACACCGGCTTGAAATCGCGCTTGGCGTCGTAGCCGGGGTCGGCATAAACCAGCGGGGCCACCACCATCACGGCGGGATTGCCCAGCAGCAGCACGTTCTGGTTCGCGTCGGCATTGCGCACCAGTTGCGCCGAAATGCGGCCGCCCGCCCCAGTCTTGTTCTCGACGATGACAGACACCCCGACCCGGTCTTTCAGGCGCTCGGCCACCAGCCGGGCGATGCGGTCCGAACTGCCGCCGGGCGGATAGCCCACCACGATGGTCAAGGGGCCGCTCAACGGCTCGGCCGCCCAGGCCGTGCCGGCCAGCGCACATGCCGCCAGCGCGGCGCATAGCATCCGTTTGATCATGTCTTCTCTCCTGTTTTGCCGTTTTTTGATGAGTTGCTGTCTAGGCTAAAGCACTGTAGCAACGAAGGGTTTTCTTGATCTAATCCAATATCGGCATAAACAAACGCAAAAAGTCCCGGTAGGAGCCCTTCGATGTCCTCTGTGCCCGCGCAGCCTCCCGTCCACCTGGCGGAAATGCCCATGTATTGCCTGTACCAGGCCTGGTCGCAGGCCAGCCCCGTGTTCGTGCGGCTGTGCGAAGGCCGCTTCGGCATCACCCGGCGCGAGTGGCGGCTGCTGGCCGCGGCGGTGGAATATGGCCCGCTGACCTCGGCCGAATTGGCGGCCACGGCCAGGCTGGACCTGGTGCGCACGTCGCGCGCCCTGGGCACGCTGTGCGAGAAAGGCTGGACTGCCCGGGTGCGCGACACGCACGACAAACGCATCACCAACGTGATGGCAACCGAGTCGGGGCGCGCCCTGTACGAGGCCATGCTGCCGGAAATCGCCCGCCTGAACGAACTGCTGATGGCCGACCTGACCCCGGTCGAAGGGCAACAGTTGCTGCGCCTGCTGCAGATCGTGGCGCAGCGCGGGGCGCGCATGGCCACTGAGAACGTCGTGGCCGACAAGGCCAGCCGCCGGCAAGGCGGCACGCGGCGTCCGCCGCCGGCCTGACCTAATCAGGCAGACAGGCACGCCCCAGGCAGGTGTCTGACTCCCGAAGGGTGTCAGACACCGCAGCAGCTAGCGGCCACGCCGCCCCGCCCGGTGCCTGCCGCCTGCAAACCCGCGGACCCAGATACTGGGCGCCTGTGCCGCCCACGCAACAATATGTCGACCGCCCGCGCTATCTTCTATAATCCCAAAACTTATCAAGAATCATTATTATTCTTGATACTAGAAACGAATCTGTTTTCTTTTTATGGGGATTCCACTTGAAAGCTCGTTTGCGCACCCCGCCGGCCCGCAAGGCGCCGGCCCTGACCCTGGCCATGCTGGCCGCCGGCCTGGCCACCCCTGGGGCCTGGGCCCAGGAGACCTCGGCCGACAACGCCGCCACCCTGCCCGCCGTGCGTGTTACCGGCAGCCAGGAAACCGCCACCGGCCCGGTCACAGGCTATGTGGCGCGGCGCAGCGCCACCGGCACCAAGACCGACACGGCGCTGCGCGAAACACCGCAAGCCATCACGGTGATTCCGCGCGAACAGATCGTGGACCAGGGCGCGCAAAACGTGCAGGACACGATGAACTACGCGGCGGGCGTGCGCCCCAACGCCTATGGCGTGGACAACCGGGCCGACTACGTGCGCGTGCGCGGCGTGGAGCCCGTGCAATACCTGGACGGCCTGCGCCAGTTCTTCAGCTACAACAACCCGCGCACCGAGGTCTATGCGCTGGAGCGCGTCGAAGTGCTGCGCGGCCCCTCGTCCATGCTGTATGGGCAAGGCAGCACCGGCGGCGTGCTGAACCTGGTCAGCAAGCGCCCGCAGCCCGAGGCGCAACGTGAAATCGGCGTCATCCTGGGCAACCACAACCGCAAGGAAATCCAGGCCGACCTGACCGGGCCGCTGACCGAAGACGGCCAGTGGCTATATCGCGTCGTGGCCGTGGCCCGCGACAGCGGCACGCAGGTGCAGTACGCGCCCGACGACCGCCTGATGCTCGCCCCGTCGCTGACGTGGCAACCCAGCGCCGCCACGTCGCTTACCCTGCAGGGTTATTTCCAGAAAGACAAGGCCGGCACCACCCAGTCGTTCCTGCCATGGAACGGCTCGGTCAGCTACAACCCCAACGGCCAGGTTCCCACCCGCCGCTTCGTCAGCGAACCGGGCTTCGATGCCTACGACACCGAGCAGTTCAGCCTGGGCTGGCTGTTCGAACACAAGTTCAACGACCGCTGGACCGTGCGCCAGAATTTCCGCAACACCATCAGCAAGGTCGACTACAAGTCGATGTATCCGGACTCGTATTCGAACCCCGAAGATCCTTATCTCGACCCCGCGCAAACCACGCTCAACCGCTACTGGTACGTCCACAAGCCGCGCATGCGCACGCTGCTGGCCGACCAGAACCTGGAAGGCAAGCTGAACTGGGGCGCCACCGAGCATACGGTGCTATTCGGCGCCGACTACAGCCGCTACCGCGAGACCGGCGAAGAGGGTTCCGGCCTGGGCAGCCCGCTGAATGTGTACCATCCGGTCTACGGCAACATCCCCGACTACGAAACCGCCGACACCCCCAAGACCAAGCAGCAACAATTGGGTTTCTATGCGCAGGACCAGATCCGCTACCGCAACTGGATCTTCCTGGCCGGCATACGCCACGACCGCGCCCAGACCGACGTCGAGGGTAGCGACCGTGAAACCGACAACGCCACCACCAAGCGCTTCGGCCTGCTGTACGCAGCCGATAACGGCTTGTCGCCCTATATCAGCTACAGCGAATCGTTCACGCCCATCGCGGGTACGGATGTGCACAGTAACCGCTGGAAACCCATGCGCGGCAAACAATGGGAACTGGGCCTGAAGTACATGCCGCCCGACAGCGACCTGGAAGCCTCGGCGGCCATCTACGACCTGCGCGAGAAAAACCGCCAGGTGCCCGACCCCACCAATCCCAACAACCAGGTCCAGACCGGCAAGACCAAGACCAAGGGCGTGGAACTGGAATTGCGCGGCCGCGTGACCAAGCAGGTGGACGTGATCGCCAACTACATCTACACCGACATCGACCCGGCGCTGGAAGGCGTGCCCAAGCACATGGCCTCGTTGTGGACCAAGTACCGCTTCGCCCTGGCCGGCCTCAACGGCTTTTCGGCCGGCGCCGGCGTGCGCTACCTGGGCGCCTTCACCGACGGCGGCGCCCCCGAGACGCCCTCGGTCACGCTGTTCGACGCCATGCTGGCCTACGACAGCGGTACCTGGCGCTACGCGCTGAACGTGAACAACATCGCCGACAAGACCTACGAGGTCACGTGCCTGCGGCGCGGCGACTGCTTCTACGGCCAGCGCCGCACCGTGACGCTGAGCGCGGCGTACCGGTTTTGACCGGGGGCAGGCCCGGGCTTGCCCGGGCCTGCCAACCCTTTTGGCTTACCCCAGTCGCAGGCCCGTGGCCTGGATGATCTTGCCCCACTTCGCCATTTCGGCCTGGATGAACTGGCCGAACGCCTGCGGCGTGTCGCCCACCAACCGCACGCCCACTTCGTCGAAACGCTTGATCACCGCGGGGTCTGCCAGCACCTGGCGGACCGCGGCATTCAGGTCGCGCACCACGTCCTCGGGCGTGCCGGCGGGCGCCACCAGGCCGAACCACGCTTCCGACTCGAAGCCGGGCACGGTCTCGGCGATGGCTGGAATGTCTTTCATGCTGGCGATGCGCTGAGCCGACGCCACGCCCAGGGCGCGCATGGCGCCTGCGCGCACCTGCGGATACGTGGTGGGCGAGTTGTCGAACATGACCTGAATCTGGCCGCCGATCAGGTCGGTGGCGGCCGGCGCGCTGCCGCGATAAGGAATGTGCTGCAGGTCGATGCCGGCCTCCAGCTTGAGCAGTTCCATGGTCAGGTGACTGGTCGTGCCGCTACCCTGCGAGCCGTACGCAATACTGCCCGGATGTTGTTTCGCGTACGCGATCAGCTCAGCCACCGATGTGTAGGGCGCCTGGGGGTTGGCCGCCAGCATGATAGGCACCGACGCCAGCAGCGACACCGGCGCGAAATCGCGCGCCGGGTCATAGCCGGGATTCGCATACAGCTGCTGGTTGATGCTGAGCGGGCCGGCGCTGGACACCAGCAAGGTGTAGCCATCGGCCTTGGCGCGCGCCACATAGGCCGCGCCGATGTTGCCTCCCGCGCCCTGCCGGTTCTCGACGATGACCGACTGCTTGAATATGCCCGACAGCTTGTCCGCCAGCACGCGCGCCACGACGTCGGTGGTGCCGCCTGCCGGGAACGGCACGACGATGGTGATGGCGCGCTCGGGATAGGCGGCCTGCGCCGCCGCGACGGGCAGCAGGCCCGCCAGCGCGGCGCCGGCCAGCACGCGCAAGGCTTTCTTGAACATGGTCTTGTCTCCGTGGTTCTAGGTCGTTGTGTTGTTATCGCGCGGCCCGTCTGCGCGGGCCTGGTTCAGAATCCGTACAGCCTCGCCGGGTTGTCGACCAGCAGTTTGTGTTGTGTGGAAGGGTCGGGCACCCACAGGGGAATCAGGTCGACCAGATCCCCGTCGTTGGGCATAGGCACGTCGCAAATGGGATGCGGCCAGTTGCTGCCCCAGATGATGCGATCGGGCCAATGCGCGGCCACGCGGTGGATCATGGGCAGCATGTCGGCATGCGGATAGGGCTGCGACGACAAGCGATAAAGACTGGCCAGCTTTGCCCAGGCGCGCCCCGTGTCCATTAGCCGGGCCAAGGCCGCGAACGGGGCGCTGTCCACGCCTTCGTCGCCGCGGATGCGCGCCATGTGGTCCAGCACGATGTCCACTCGCAGCGCCAGCAGGCGCGGCAACAGCTCCACCAGTTCGTTCGCATGCTTGAAATGCAGCACCAGATGCCAGCCGAGCTCTTGCGCTTCGGCCGCCAGGGGCTCCAGCTGGTCGAATCCCACGCCGCCGCCCACCACGGTAGACAGGCGATAGCCGCGCATGCCCAGCGCGTGCATGCGCCGGCGCTCGGCCAGGGGGCGTCCCGGCGGCATCACCGCCACGCCGCGCGCCCGCGCGCCCATGCGCTCCAGCGCATCCAGCGTGGCGGCATTGTCGGTGCCGTGCGCGCCGCCATGCACGATGACGGCGCGCTCGATGCCCAGCGTGGCCAGCAGTTGCACATAGTCTTCTACCGTGCAGTCTTGCGGCGTGTAGCTGCGCTGCGGCGAATAGGGAAACCGCGCTTGCGGGCCGAAGATGTGCGCATGGCAATCGCAGGCGCCGGCGGGCATGCGAAAGCGCGGCGCGCGGGTGTTGCGGTCGGGACCGGGGCAGGCATGCATGGCGGCGCCCTAGCTCGCTTGCGCTTCGCGTTCGGCGATGCGGGCCAGCACATCGGCGCCCCGGTTCGCCGCCGACACGCCGCGAAACAGATACGCCATGCTGACCACGGCCTGCATCTCTTCCCAGCTTGCGCCGGCGCGGCGTGCCGCAATGCCATGGATGAGCGCGGCATCGCTGAGCTCTGCCATTAGCATGCCGAAGATCATCAATTGCGCCGTCTTGGTGTCGAAGCACGCGGGGTTCATTGCATGGGCGCGTACCTGTTCCTGCATTTCCACCAGGGCGGGATCGAGCGCGCCCGTCACCAACAAACGCGCCTCGACCCGCGGCGGCAGGTAGCCCAGCAACTGGCGATAGCTGTCGGCCTGGCGTTGCAGCGCGGCAGCGTCGCGCGGCGCGCCGACGGCCTGGGCAACAACACTGGCATCGATGCGGGATGCGGACATGCGGGGCTCCTTCTGCAAGTGGCGCCGGCGGAATGCAGCGCGGCAGGCATATGGTTGACGAACCCCGAAGCAAAGTCAATAAAAAATCGATTTTATTACTTCGAATCGATTATCGTGCCAGGGCGCTACAATAGCCCGCATGAAAAATGCCCCGGCTTCCTCCGCCGCGCCCAAAACCGCGGCCAGCCCGTCACTGACGGCCTCGGTCGCTATCCAGATCCGGGCCGCCATCCTCGATGGCACCTACCCGCCCGGCGCGCGCCTGCGTCTGGACGAGCTGCGCCGCACCTACGACGTCAGCCTGAGTCCGCTGCGCGAAGCCCTGACACGCCTGGCCGCGGAAGACCTGGTGCAGATCACCGACCAGCGCGGCTATCAGGTCACGCCGGTGTCAGCCGAAAACCTGCGCGAAGTCACGGTGCTGCGCACCCAGCTCGAAACCACGGCGTTGCAAGAATCGCTGCGGCGCGGCGATGACGCCTGGGAAGACGCCCTGGTGGCGGCCTACCACCGGCTGCATCGCCTGGAAAGCGACGGGCAGCGCGCCGAAGGCTGGGAAAAAGCCCACCGGGCCTTCCACCTGACCTTGTTCGCGGCCTGCGGCATGCCGCTGCTGCTGCGCTTTTGCGGCAGCCTGCACGACTTGAGCGATCGTTACCGCCGCCTTTTCCTGGCGCGCCATGCGCCCGACGCCAATGTGCCGGCCGAGCACCAGGCCATTTTCGAAGCCGCCATGGCGCGCGACGCCGAGCGCGCCGCGCAGATTCTTACCCGCCACCTGGAACGCACCGGGCGCAACATCATGACTGAGCTGGCCGGGCCGGCCGCCGACTGACCCGGCTCATTTCCCCGAAGGCTCCTCTCAACCCAGCCCCTCAAAATTCAATAAGTTATTGATATTCAAGAATTACGGGGGGCGGCAGCAGCAAAGAAAAAGGGCCTCGCAATGGAGACCCTTTTAAAATTTGGCGCGCCCGGCAGGATTCGAACCCACGACCCCTTGGTTCGTAGCCAAGTACTCTATCCAACTGAGCTACGGGCGCTGGTAAAGAGGCGAAATTATAGCGGAAATTTGTTATTTGTCCAGCCTGATTTCGGCGCTCCCTGTTTGCGGGCTCAGCACCAGCCCGGACGCCCGGGGCGTCTTGCGTTCGATGTCGGGCAGCAGAAAGGCCACCACGCCCAGCAGCGGCAGATAGGCGCACACCTGGTACACGTAGGCAATGCTGGTCATGTCGGCCAGTTTGCCCAGGGCCGCGGCGCCCAGGCCGCCCATGCCGAACGCAAAGCCGAAGAACAGGCCGGCGATCATGCCCACCTTGCCGGGCACCAGCTCCTGCGCATACACCACGATGGCCGAAAACGCCGACGCCAGCACGATCCCGATCACCACCACCAGCACGCCGGTCCAGAACAGGTTGGCATGCGGCAACAGCAGCGTGAACGGCGCCACGCCCAGGATGGACGCCCAGATCACGATCTTGCGCCCGATGCGGTCGCCCACCGGCCCGCCCGCCACGGTGCCGAACGCCACCGCCGCCAGGAACAAGAACAAATACAGCTGCGCCGACCGCACCGACAGGTCGAACTTGTCCATTAAGTAGAAAGTGAAGTAACTGTTCAGGCTGGCCAGGTAAAAGTACTTGGAAAAGATCAGCACGCCCAGGATGCCCAAGGCCCACATTACCTTGGCGCGGCCTGGCGCGGCGGCGTCGCCCGCCGCGCGGGCGCGGGGCTTGAGCAGCGCGCGGTTGGCGCCGTACCAGCGGCCGATGCCCACCAGGACCACAATGCCGAACAGCGCCGCCAGCGAGAACCAGGCCACGCTGCCCTGCCCGTGCGGAATGATGAACAGCGCCGCCAGCAGCGGCCCCAGCGCCGACCCGACATTGCCGCCCACCTGGAACAGCGACTGCGCCAGGCCATGCCGCCCGCCCGAGGCCATGCGGGCCACGCGCGACGACTCCGGGTGGAACACCGACGACCCGGTGCCCACCAGCGCGGCGGCCACCAGCAAGTACGGCAGCGACGGCGCGAACGCCAGCAGCAGCAGGCCCACCAGCGTGAAGCCCATGCCTATTGGCAGCGAGTACGTGGTGGGCCGCTTGTCGGTGTACAGGCCGATGCAGGGTTGCAGCAGCGACGCCGCAATCTGGTAGGTCAGCGTGATCAGGCCGACCTGGGCGAAACTGAGGTTGAACGAATCTTTCAGCATGGGGTAGATGGCCAACAAGATCGACTGGATCATGTCGTTCATCATGTGGGCCACACTGATGGCGCCCAACACCTTGTAGGCGGTAGAGGGTGAAGCAGCCGGCGCGGAACCGGCGGAAGTCGTGGAAGTCATGGCGTGGCAGCGGAGATCGAAGCGGCACCCGGACAGGCGCGGGCCGCGGCGCGCGAAGCAATCAGTGTATAAAGTCCCGGATGCGCAGAAGTGCCAACTTTCGTCGCCAAACTGACATAAGCACCGCCATGCCCCGCCGTCCCGTCGCGCCCGCCGACCCCACCCGCAGCCGCCAGGCCGAAGACTACCAACACGTGCCGCGCCTGGTCACGGCGTTGGCCAAGGATTTCGTGCCCAGCGAGACCACTGGCCCGCACAGTCATCCGCGCGGTCAACTGGTGTACGCCATCGAAGGCGTGATGCGCGTCAGCACGCCCGACGGCTTCTGGACCCTGCCCTCGCTGCGCGCGCTATGGGTGCCGCCCGGCACGGTGCACGGCATCCAGATGGTGGGCAAGGTGTCGATGCGCACGCTGTATGTGCACGCGAACGCGGCGAATTCGCTATGGGATCGCTGCCAGGTGGTCGAGGTGTCGGGCCTGCTGCGCGAACTGATTCTGGCCCTGACGGCCGAGCCCATCGAATACGCGCTGGAGGGCCGCGGCGGGCAGATCGCCACGCTGCTGCTCACCGAACTCAAGGCCGCGCCGGTCATTCCCATCCGGATCCCCTGGCCGCAAGACCGCCGCTTGCAGACGGTCTGTCGGGCCATCCTGGCCCAGCCTGGCCTGGCGCGCACCGTAGACGACTGGGGCGACGAAGTGGGCGCCAGCGGCCGCACCCTGATTCGCCTGTTCCAGGCCGAGGTGGGCCTGAACTACCGCCAATGGGTGCAGCAAGTACGGCTGGCGGAGGCGCTGCACCGCCTGTCGCTGGGACAGCCAGTGGCTCGGGTGGCGGCGGAGCTGGGTTACCGTAGTCCCAGCGCGTTCAGCGCGATGTTCCGCCGCGCGCTCGGCTCGCCGCCGCAGGCTTACTTGCACAACGGCAGCTGAGCGGGCGGCGGCCCTGCCGCACCGAACCGCGCTTTTCCTGCTGCGGTGATTCCCACCGCCCAAGTATGGGCAAGCCGTATATTTATATATCTAGATTTATAGATATATAATTCGAGAAAACTCGATTTATAGACGCCTACATGGACATCGACCTGATCATCAAGGCACTCGCCAACCCGGTGCGCCGCGACATCCTGCAATGGCTCAAAGAGCCCGAAAAGCACTTCTCGACCCAGGAGCACCCGCTGGAAGTCGGGGTGTGCGCCGGGCAGTTCGAGCGCTGCGGGTTGTCGCAATCGACCATGTCCACGCACCTGGCCGTGCTGCAGCGCGCCGAACTCGTCACAACGCGCCGCATCGGCCAGTGGATTTTCTACAAGCGCAACGAAGACACCATCTCGGCGTTTCTGCGTTCCCTCGGCCAGGAACTCGTGTGACCCGGCACTGCCGGCCCCTCCCTTTTCTTCCCTACACCAGCCTTCACCATGCCCACTTTATTCGACCCCATCGCCGCCGGCGACCTGCAACTATCCAATCGCGTCGTCATGGCGCCGCTTACCCGCAACCGCGCCCCCAACGCCGTGCCCACCGAAATGATGGCCACGTACTACACGCAGCGCGCCAGCGCCGGGCTGATCATTACCGAAGCCACCGCCATCACCCATCAGGGCCAGGGCTATGCCCAGGTGCCCGGCCTGTACTCGGCCGAGCAACTGGCTGGCTGGAAGCGCGTGGTCGACTCGGTGCACGCGGCCGGCGGCAAGATCGTGGTGCAACTGTGGCACGTGGGGCGCATTTCGCACACGTCGCTGCAGCCCGGCAATGGCGCGCCGGTGGCGCCCTCGGCGGTGCGCGCCAATTCCAAGACCTACCTGGTGCGCCCCGACGGCTCGGGCGAATTCGTGCCTACGTCCGAACCGCGCGCGCTGCGGCTGGACGAGCTGCCCGGCATCGTTGAAGACTACCGCCGCGCCGCGCGCGCGGCCGTCGAAGTCGGCTTCGACGGCGTGGAAGTCCATGCCGCCAACGGCTACCTGATCGACCAGTTCCTGCGCTCGGGCAGCAACCAGCGCACGGACGGCTACGGCGGCAGCATCGAGAACCGCGCCCGCCTGCTGGTACAGGTCATGGACGCGGTGACCGGCGAGATCGGCGCGGGCCGCACCGGCATCCGCATCTCGCCCGTCACGCCCGCCAACGACGCCAGCGATCCGCAACCCCAGCCGCTGTTCGACTACGTAGTGCGCAAGCTGGCGGGCTACGGACTCGCCTACGTGCATGTCATTGAGGGCGCCACCGGTGGCCCGCGCGACTTCCAGCAAGGCGATCAACCGTTCGACTACGCCGCGCTGCGCGAGGCCTACCACCAGGCCGGCGGCCGGGGCGCGTGGATGGCCAACAACAACTACGACGCCGCGCTGGCCGGACGCGCCATCGAAACCGGCCAGGCCGACCTGGTCGCCTTCGGCAAGCCCTTCATCGCCAACCCCGATCTCGTGCGCCGCCTGCGCGAACAGGCGCCGCTGAACGAGCCGGACAAGGCCACGTTCTACGGCGGCGGCGCCCAGGGCTATATCGACTATCCGGCGCTGACCTGAACTTGCGATAGCGAGCCGGCTGGGGCGCGGGGCTCTTGCCGAGCGCTCTGCCGGGCGCCTTTCAGTACGCCCGGCAAAGCGAGACAGTCGGGCGTCCGCCCATTTAGTTGCGAAAATCAACAATATCGGCAAGAATGGCAGCCTCGATCGCCAATCTCCATTCCTGCCAACATGCTCCATACCCGCCTGACCCGTCTGCTCGGCCTGCGCTGTCCCATCATTCAGGGGGGCATGAGTTGGGCATCGTCGAACGCCGCGCTGGCCCTGGCGGTATCGCGCGCCGGCGGCCTGGGCACCATCGCGTCCGGCCCCATGTACCCGCAAGACCTGCTGGCGGCTATCCAGGCGGTGCGGGCCGGCACCGACGCGCCGTTCGCGGTCAACATTCCGCTATACAACAAGCGCGCGCAAGAGCACATGGACATCGCCATAGCCGAGCGCGTGCCCGTCATCATCGCGTCGCAGGGTGGCCCGCAGAAGCACCTGGCCCGCGCGCGCGACGCAGGCATCAAATGGCTGCAGGTGGTGGCCAGCCCGCTGCATGCCCAGAAGGCGCAGGCGGCCGGCGTGGATGCGGTCATTGCGGCGGGCCTGGAAGCCGGCGGGCACCCCGGGCCCGACGAAATCGGCACACTGGTGCTGGCGCGCGCCGTGGCGCGCGCGATCGATATTCCGTTCGCCATCGCTGGCGGCATTGCCGATGGCGCGGGCGTGGCCGCGGCGCTGTGCCTGGGGGCCGATGGCGCGCAGTTGGGTACCCGCTTCCTGCTTACCCCGGAAGCCGGGCTGCATCCCGCCTACAAGCAGGTCGTGCTGGCGGCCGGCGTGGCCGACACCACGCTGGTCGGGCGGGGCCGCTCGCCGGTGCGCATGCTGCGCAATGCCTTTGCGCGCGAGTACGCGGCCGCGGAACGGGCCGGCGCAGCCGATGCCGACCTCGACAGCCTGTTCGCCGCGCGCTCGCTGAAGCTGGCGGCCAAAGACGGCGACGTCGACCAGGGCAAGGTGGAAGCCGGCCAGAGCGCCGGGTTGGTCGACGCCCTGCAGCCGGCCGGCGAGGTCGTCGCCGAACTGGTGCGCGACGCGCGCCAGGCCCTGTCGCGCGGATCGAGCCTGCTGGCCGCCTGAGGGGCGGCCCGAGGAATACCGCGAGGGGCCGGCAGGGCCGGCCCGCCCGCCCTACTGCTTGACCAGCCCCGCGCCCTTCACCAGTCCGGTCAGCACCTGCTGGTCTTTGCGCACAAAATCGAGCGCCTGCTGCGGCGTCATGCTCCACAGCTCCACGCCCTGCGAGGCCATCTGCTTGCTGTAGGCCGGGTCCTGGTTGACGGCATTGACGGCTTTGTTCAGCCGGTCGATGATCGCATCGGGCGTGCCCGCCGGCGCGGCCAGGCTGTACCACGACGCCGACTCGGCCCCGTCGATGCCCGCCTGCGCCAACGTGGGCACGTCCGGCAGCAGCGGCGAACGCTCTTTGGCGGCGTACGCCAGCGCCACCAGCCGGTTGTCCTTGATGAACTGCAGGCTGGCCGCCAGGTTCAGCACGGCCATGTCCACCTGCCCGCCCACCAGGTCATTGATGGCCGGCGCCGCGCCCTTGTAGGGGATATGCACCAGATCGATATCGGCGCGCTGCCGGAACAGCTCTGCGCCCAGATGGGGCGAGCTGCCCGGCCCCGCCGACCCGTAGTTCAACTTGCCGGGCTGCTTGCGCGCCAGCGCGATCAGTTCGCCCACCGATTTGACGCCCAGCTTGGGATTCACCACCAGCATGTTGGGCTGGTTGCCCACGATGCCGATAAAACGGAAATCCTTCACGCCGTCGTACGACGTGTGCTGCATCAGCGGCGTAACGATATGGGCCGCCGCGGTGCCCAGCAGCAGCGTATAACCGTCGGGCTTGGCGCGCGCCACGATCTGCGTGCCAATGGACGCGCCGCCGCCAGCCTTGTTTTCCACCACGACGGGCTGGCCCAACTGCTTTTCCAGTTCGCGCGCCAGGGCGCGGCCCAGCGTGTCGGCCGGCCCGCCCGCGGCATAAGGATTGACCAGCGTGATCGGCTGGGAGGGGTACGGCTGCGCCGCCAGCGCGGTCGCGCACAACGCGGCAGCCGCGGCGGCCACCATGAATTTACTGATCGCTTGCATGTCGTGTCTCCTGGATTGTTTTTGCTGAAATGCGGCGCGCCGGAGCCGGCGCGGCCCCGGCGCGTGTCATATCGCGCCTTGTTCGCGCAACTGCGCTATTGCCTGGTCGTCCAGACCCAGGCGTTCAACCAGCACTTGCCGCGTGTGCTCTCCCAGCAGCGGCGGCCGGCCCAGGCTGGGGTCGTCGTAGCCGTCGAACTTGAACGGCACCGGTACGGCCCCGAACCGCCCCAACTGGGGATGCTCGTATTCCCCCACCATGCCCCGCGCGCGCACGTGGGCATCGGCCAATATCTCGTCCACCGACAAGATCGGCCCGGCCGGCACGCCGGCCGCATCGCAGCGCGCGCACAGCTCGTCGCGCTCGAACCGGCGGATGGCGGCCTGCAGGCCTTGCATGACTTCGTCGCGCCGCGCCACGCGATCGGCGTTGCGCGCCAGCGCCGGATCGTCGCGCCAGTGCGCCAGGCCCAGCAGTTCGCACAGGGGTTTCCAGTGCTGGTCGCTCCCGGTGATCTGCACCCATTTGCCATCGCGGCACTCGAACGCAGCCGACGGCACCCGCCCTGGATGCTCGGTGCCCAGACGTGGGGGCACTTCGCCCAGGGCGAAGTAACGCGCGGCCGCGAGCGAAAGCAGTCCCACCTGCCCATCCAGCATCGAAAAATCCAAGTGGCATCCGCCGCCGCCACGCTCGCGCCCCATCAGCGCGGCCAGGATGCCTATGGCCACCCACAGCCCCGAGGTCAGGTCGGCCACCGGCAGGCCGGGCTTGACCGGACCGCCGCCGCGCTCGCCAGTCAGGCTCATGATGCCGCCCATGGCCTGAAACACAGTGTCGTAGCCCTTGCGCCCGGAATACGGCCCAGTGAGCCCGAAGCCCGTGCACGAGCAATAGACCAGCCCGGGGTTGCCGGGCGCGATGTGTTCGCGGTCCAGTCCGTATTTCTGCAAGGTGCCCACAGGAAAATTCTCGACCACCACGTCGGCCTGTTCGGCCAGGCGGCGGATCAGGGCCTGCCCTTCGGGATGCCGGAAGTTCACCGTAATGGATTGCTTGCTGCGGTTGAACGCCAGGTAATAGGCAGATTCGGCGCCGTGGGGACCCTGCACGCGTGGTTCGAAACCGCGCGTTTCATCGCCGCCGCCCGGCTGCTCGACCTTGATCACGGTGGCGCCCAGCTCGGCCAGGATCATCGAGGCGAACGGGCACGCCAGCACGCGCGACAAGTCCAGAATGGTGATGCCGTCCAGCGGTCTCATTGCCCGCCTCCGCTGCCGAAACTGCGCATGATGGTGTTCGCGTCGCGGCCCACCGCCAGCGCCTCGGCCAGCGCCAGGTCAGCCGAACGGTGAAACGAACGCTTGGTCAGTTTCATGGCGGCCGGCTCCCAGCCGGCCATGCGCCGCGCCAGTTCCAGCGCGCTGTCCAGCACCCGGTCCGCCGGCACGACACGGTTGGCCAGGCCCAGCGCCAGCGCCCGCGCGCCGTCAATGGGCTCGGCCATGGCCACCAGCTCGAAGGCATGCTTGCGGCCCACCTGGCGCACCAGGTTGGCCATCACCACCGCCGCCACGATGCCGTGGCGCAGTTCGGGGTAGCCAAAGCGCACGTCCTCGGCCATGACCGCCATGTCGCAAGCCAGCGCCAGGCCCGCTCCGCCGCCCAGCGCGTTGCCCTGCACGGCCGACACCACCGGCTTGCCAATGCGCGAGAACGCCAGGTGCAGCTCTGTGGTCAGCTCGGCGCGCTGCAGCACCGCGTCGCCATGCTGCGCGGTCAGCCCGGAGAATTCCCGGGTGTCGGCGCCAGCGCAGAACGATTTGCCGTTGCCGGCCAGCACAATGGCCCGCACCGCGCCGGAACGATCGGCGTCATGCAGGGCATCCAGCAAGGCTTGCGTCAGGGCCGTGTTCAGCGCGTTGTGCTTTTCCGGGCGATTCATGCGCAGCAGGCGCACGGCACCCTGGTCTTCAATCTGCAGTTCGGTCATGGCGATTCCTGGTCGAGGCGTCCGCAAACCGGCGCCTGTTAATTAGCCTGTTAATTGAGGTGACCTATTAATTACTTAAATCAACTATTGCTTAAATCAACTATATGAGCGCGCCCATGCCACGCGGGCGGGCGCGCCCTCTAGCGCGGGTCGGCGTTGCGTCCGCGTCGGGTGGGGATTTCGCTTTTCAGGTCATGGAACATGTCGAGCGCGCGCGCGGTCAGCTTGTCCAGCGCGCGCTCAATCGTGTCGCGCTCGGCCGCGCTCAGCACTTCCAGCAGAGATTCGTTGCGCGCGACCGCCGCGGGGAAGATCTCTTGGTACAGTCGCCGGCCCGCCGCGGTCAGGTCCAGACTGATGCCGCGCCCGTCTTCCGCGTCGGCGCTGCGGCGGATCAGCTTCTTCTCGATCAGCTCCGACACGGTGCGGCTGGCCTGGCTCTTGTCGATGTTCGATTCGCGCGCCAGCGCGTTCAGCGACATCGGCGCCGCGGCGCCCAGCAACGCGATGATGCGCCATTCGCGCGGACCCACGCCGTAGCGGGTTTCGTTCAGGCCGGCGGCAATGCGGCTGGACACATGCGCCAGCCGGTTGAGCCGGTACGAGAACAGGTCTTTCAGACCGGCCGGAACGGCGCGCGGCGCGGTGGCAGAGGCGGTCTTGCGGGCGGGTCGAGTGGCCATGGTGTCTAGTTTCCGGACTGAAAGCGCGCGCGGCGGGCAGGCCGCGCGCAAACGCGCACATGATATACAACCGTGTGGCGGCGGGCGTGTCTGATGGCGTCCCTGATGCCCCCTCATGGCGCCACTCCCGGGCCAAGCAGGGGATTCAGGCCGGCCGCGGCCACGCGGCTGTGCAGTTCGCGCCCCAGAGCCTCCTGGCAAAGCCGCGACACCGCCGGCAGTCCGGCCAGGTCCAGTCCCGTGCGCACCCCCATCGACTCGAACAGGCTGACCAGGTCTTCGGTGGCGACATTACCTGTATGGCCGCCGCCGTACTTGACCTTGTCGGGATGCCCGCCCACACCGCCGAAGGCGCTGTCGAAATAGCGCACCCCCGCGTCCAGCGCGGCCACGTAATTCACCAGCCCCGTGCCGCGCGTATCGTGAAAATGCGCCACCAGCGTCATTTGCGGAAACTCCAGCTGCAGCGTCCGGTACAGGTTGCGCACCGCTGGCGGCGACGCCATGCCTGTGGTGTCGCCCAGCGTGACCAGGTCCACGCCCAGCTCCGCAAAGCGGCGAGCGTTGTCCAGCACGCGGGCGGCATCCACTGCCCCCTCGAATGGACACCCGAAAGCCACCGAAATCGTGCCCACCATGCGAAAGCGGCCCGCGGCGCGCCGCGCCATGGCGGCGATATTGTCCCATTGGTCGCGGCGGGAACGCTTCAGGTTGCGCAGCGAATGCGATTCGCTGGCCGAGACCAGCAGGCTGATTTCATTGGCGCCATGGCCGGCATCGAGGTCGTGCAAGGCGCGCTCCACCGCCCGCACATTGGCGCAGGTGGCCTTGTACCAGACTCCCGCGCGCCTCGGCAGGCCGGCCAGCAACTCACTGGCGTCGGCGAACTGCGGCACCACACTGGGGTTGGAATACGACGTCGCCTCGACCCGATCGAAGCCCAGGTCGGCAAAGCGCTGTATGAGGCCGACCTTGGCCGGCGTGGCGATGAACCGCGCTTCGTGCTGCAGGCCGTCGCGCGCGAAGCACTCGCACAGGACCACGTCGCGCGTCATGATTGCAACTCCAGCCCGAAGCGCTGCAAGGCGTAGTCGCGCAGCTTGTTCTTCTGCACTTTCGAACTGCCGGTCATGCCGATGTGCTCGAAGGTATCGACCACGTCGAGATAGCGCGGCACCTTGAAATTGGCGCAGCGCTCTTTGCACCAGGCAATCAGTTCGTCAGGCCGGGCGCGATGCCCTTCTTTCAGCAGCACGAAGGCGGCCGGCACTTCGCCCAGCCGCGCGTCGGGCACGCCCACCACCTGGGCCAGCTGCACGGCGGGATGGGCGTGCAGCACTTCTTCGATTTCCAGGGGCGCGACGTTCTCGCCGCCCACCCGGAACATGTCTTTCAGACGCCCCACCATGCGCAGCCGGCCATCGCCATCCATTTCGCCCAGGTCGCCGGTGCTGAGCCAGCCATCGGGGCTGAGCGCGCGCGCGGTGGCATCGGGCATGTTGTAGTAGCCCTTCATGATGCTCCAGCCCCTGGCCTGGATCTCGCCGCGCTGGCCCGGTGGCAGCGGCGCGCCCGTGCCCGGGTCGACCACCCGCACCTGCATGCCAGGGTGCGGCAGCGCCCAGCCCATGGCCCGCAAGGCGAAATCATCATCGTGGGCCGACATGATCACATTGGGCGAGGCCTCGGATTGCCCATAGGCATTACAGATGGATGGCACGCCCATCACGTCGCGGATCTTCTGCATGACTTCCGGCCCCACCGCCGCCCAGCCGCCGCGCAAGTGCAGCCGCGCCGGGTCAAAATCTGGATGACCCATCAGCATCAGGAAGATGGTGTCGTTGCCCGATGTCAGGGTGCAGCGCTCGCGGTCCAGGATGCGCAGCGCCTCGCCCACGTCAAAGCGCGGCAGCGTCAACAGGCAGCAGCCCGTCACCAGGCTGACCAGAATGGACAGCGTGGTGCCCGCCACGTGGAAGTACGGCCGGATGCTGAAATAGCGGTCGTCCGGCGTCACGCCGATGCGTTGGGCCGCCGCCCAGGCATTGGTCAGCATATTGGCGTGCGTCAGCATCACGCCTTTGGGAAACGACGTCGTGCCCGAGGTGTATTGGATAAGCAGCACGTCGTCGGGCGCGACCTGCCCGGCCGCTTCGTCCAGTTCAGCCCCATCCACCAGGGCGCCCTGGCTGATGAAACCCTCGTAGCCCAGGGCGCCGGCAGGCACCCGGCGCCCGGCCACGACTACCTTGCGCAGTTTCGGCAGCGCATCGCCCGGCAGGCCAGTATCGACGGCCGGTTCCACCTGGCGCAGCAAGCCCATGAAATCGATGCCAAGGAACTCGTCGGCCATGATCAACAGGCTGATGTCGGCCTGCTTCAGACAAAAGCGCAGCTCTTCGCTCTTGAACCGGGTATTGACCGGCACCGTGACCGCGCCCAGGCTCGCGCAGGCGTAGAACACTTGTATCCACAGCGCGCTGTTGCCCAGCATGACGCCCACGTGGTCGCCGCGCCGCACGCCCTGCGCATGCAAGGCCGCTGCAACGGCGCGCGCCTGCGCGGCCATGTCCTGCCAGCCATAGCGGCCGTCGGGCCCCACGAAGGCCTCATGCGGCCCGCGCTCGGCCACGGTGCGCGCCAGGCGGCGCGCCAGGGTGGTGGGTTCAGGCAGCATCGGACGCCCCCGCCCGGCTGCCGCCAAACCCCGCCAGCGCGCCCTTCCAGTCGGTGCCGCGCAGGTTTTCATCGATGGCCAGCAGCTCGATGGCCATGGCGCCTTCGCGCGTGGTGGCCAGGCCCTGGTCGACGCTGCGCTTGGTCAGCCGCACGGTCAGCGGCGTGGCCTGGGCGATGCGCGCGGCCATCGCGGCGGCCTGGGCATCGAGCTCGCCGGCGGCGTAAACGTGATTCACCAGGCCGATTTCACGCGCCTCGCGCGCATCGAACTTGCGGCCGGTAAACAGCAGCTCTTTGGCCATGCGCGGTCCCACCGCGCGGGGCAACCGCTGGGTGGCGCCAATAGTGCCCCAACCGACTTCCGGGTAGCAGAACTGCGTGCCTTCGGCGGCCAGGATGAAATCACAGGCTGCGGCGATCTCGCAGCCCGAGCCAAAAGCCGCGCCATGCACCACCGCGATTGCCGGCTGTGGCAGCCGCTCGATGGCGGCATAGGCGGCAAAGCCCGCCACACGGCGCGCCGTCATGTCCTGGTCGGACATGGTCTTGCGCTCTTTCAAGTCGGCGCCGGCACAGAACACCGGGCCGGCGCCGCGGATCACAACGACCCGGGCGCGTTCATCATTGGCCAGCGACGACAGCGCGGCCACCAGTTCGTGGCACATGCGCAGGCTCAGCGCGTTGCGGCTGTCGGGCCGGTTCAGCGTCAGGGTGGCGACGTGCGAGTCGAAGTCCAGGGCAAGGGTTTCGTATACCGCGCTCATTCAGGCTCCTGCATTGGCGGAATTGCCGGAGCCCACTATACGGCAATTAGTTGATTAAATCTACTATATTTGGCGGCACGACCTGCCGGCCATAAAGTTGCATAAATCAACTTTTTAGTTGACCATATCAATCAATATTCCTGATCCGGATGTTCCGGACACTCTCCCATGAAACTGCTGCGCCGCGCGCTGATCGTGCTTTGTCTTCATGCCGCCGTATTGCCATGCGCGCATGCCCAGAACTACCCCGACCGCCCGATACGGCTGGTGGTGGGGTTCTCGCCCGGCGGCGGCAGCGACCTGGTGGCGCGCATCCTTGCGCGCGCGCTGGGCAAGCAACTGGGGCAAACCGTGGTGGTCGAGAACCGTCCCGGCGCGGGCGGCATGATCGCCACCCGCGCCGTGGCGGCCGAGCCGTCCGATGGCTACACGCTGCTGCTGGGTAGTGCCGCGGCCTTTGTCATCAACCCTTACCTGCGCAGCGATGTCGGCTACGACCCGGTAGGCGATTTCACGCCCATCGGCGCGGTGTCGCGCTTCGATTATGTGCTGCTGGGCCGTCCCGGTCTGCCCGCGGCCACTCTGCCCGACCTCGTCGCCTACGCCCGCGCCCATCCCGGCAAGTTGACCATCGGGTCGGCTGGCGTGGGCTCCAACACCCACCTGGTGGCCCTGTCGTTCCTGGCGCGCAGCGGCATTGAATTGCGCCACGTGCCCTACAAGGGCACCGCTGGCGCGCTGAATGACCTGCTGGGCGGCACCATCGACCTGCTGTTCGACTCGGTGCCCACCGTCATGCGGCAGGTCAAGACGCGCAAAGCGGCCAGCTTCGGCACCACCGGCGCGCGCCGCGAAGCCATGCTGCCTCAGGTGCCGACTTTTGCCGAAGCCGGCATGCCTGGGTTCGAAGCCAGCAACTGGTTTGCCGTATTCGGCCCGCGCCAGGTCGACCCGGCCATCGTGCGCCGGCTGAACACCGCCATGGCGCAGGCGTTGCAAGACCCCGAGCTGCTCGACAGCTTCCGCCAAAGCGGCAACATCGCGTTGGGCGGCTCGCCGCAAGACCTGGCTGCGCTGGTTGCTCGCGAAACCCGGCAGTACAAGGCCTTGATCGACGCCACCGGCATCCGCCTGGACTGACACCGCTTTCCCGCCCCGCAGCATGACTCAATCCGCTCCCGCTACTGACGCCACCCCCGCCGCTGCCTTGCCCCTGGCCGGCTGGCGCATTCTCGATCTCAGTTCCGCGGTAGTTGGCCCGTACGCGACCCAGGTACTGGCCGACTATGGCGCCGAAGTGACCAAGCTGGAGCAGCCGTCCGGCGACATCATCCGCTGGATCTCGGGCCGCTCGCCCACGCCCGGCATGTCGGGCAAGTTCATGCATATGAACCGCAACAAACGCAGCGTCGCGCTCGACCTGAAAACCGCCGCCGCGCGCGAGACCGCTCTGGAGCTGGCGCGCCGCTGCGACGTATTCGTGCACAACATGCGCTCTTCGGCCATCCGCAAGCTGGGGCTCAGCTTCGACGAGTTGCGCGCCGTGAACCCGCACATCGTGTATTGCAATATCGTCGGCTTCGGCTCGGCCGGCCCCTACGCCGACCGGCCCGCGTACGACTCCATCCTGCAGGGTGGCACCGGGCTGGCCAGCCTGTTCGCCGCCACCGAAGGCGCGCCGCGCTATGTTCCGTATGTCGTCGTGGACCGCAGCGCCGCGCTGATGGTGGCCAACGCCATCCTGGTGGCCTTGCTGGCGCAGGGCCGCAGCCGCCAGGCGCGCCAGATCGAGGTGCCCATGTTCGAGAGCTACGCGGCGCTGCTGCTCAGCGAGCACCTGTACGGCGCGACCTTCGAGCCGCCCATCGGCGGCAGCGGCGACCGGCGCCTGCTCGACCCCAACGCTCGACCGGTGAAAACCCGCGACGGCTATATCTGCATCACCACCAACACCGATGCCCAGGTCATGGCGCTGTTCGACGCCATGGGCCGGCCCGATCTGAAGGCCGACAAGCGCTTCAACACGGCGATCAACCGCATCGATCACATCGGAGAGTTCTTCCAGATCCGCGCCGACGAGATCGCCCGGCACGACATCGCGCATTGGCAGGCCGTGCTGGCCCGCCACGACATCCCCGCCATGCCCTGCCATACCATCGACAGCCTGCTCGAAGACCCGCACGTGGGCGCCGTCGGCCTGGTGCAGCAGGTGCGGCACCCCACCCAGGGCACGGTCAGGCACATCAATGTGCCGGTTTCCATGACAGGCTATGTGCCGTCGCTGCGCCATCATGCGCCGCGCATCGGAGAACAGACCCGCGACATCCTGCGTGAACTGGGCTACGACGAAGCCCGCATCCAGGGCATGCTGGAACGCGGCGAGGCCTGCGCGCCGCGGGACTGATCACGCCGCGCCTAGCCTAACGCCAGCGCGATGCGGTCCATCAGCATGCGCACCCGCCGCGGCAGCACCGTGCTGGGCGCATAAACTATCTGCAGCGCCGTGGCGCTGCTCGCGTAGCCGCCCAGCACCTCGACCAGCGCCCCCGATGCCAGGTCGGCATCGATGTCGCGGATCGACTTCAATGCAATGCCGCGTCCTTCGCAAGCCCACTGGCGCACCAGGCCTCCGTCGTTGGCCACGCGGCGGCCGCGCACCAGTACCTTGTGCGGCCGGCCATCTACCTGGAACGGCCATTCGCGGTCCAGTTCCTGGCCGAAGCGCATGACGATGCAATCGTGCCCCGCCAGCTCGTCGGGATGCCGGGGTTCGCCGTGCGCGGCCAGGTAGGCGGGCGAAGCGCACACCACCCGGCGGTTTCCCCCCAGCGGCCTGGCCCGCAGCGAGCTATCGGCCAGCACGCCGTGGCGTATGGCGAAATCCAGGCCCTGCGACACCAGGTCGACATTGCCATCGGTAAGATTAAGGTCGATGCTTACCGCATCGTGCTCCTCCAGAAAAGCGTCGACAATCGGCACGATGCGGCGCCGGCCCAGGTCTTCCGGCGCGCTGAAGCGGATCGGCCCGGAAATCTTCTGCGTGCCCAGCCTGATGCTCGCCTCCAGTTCGTCCGCCTCGGCCAGCAGGCGCCGCGCGCCCTCTGCCAACTGCCGCCCCGCCTCGGTCAGGCTGACGGCGCGCGTGGTGCGCGCCAACAGGGTGGCGCCGTAGTATTTTTCCAGGGCGGCCAGGCGCTCTGACACCGAGGCCGGCGACAGCCCCATTTCGCGGCCCGCCGCCGCCATGCCGCCCTTTTCGGCGATGCGCAGGAATAGCGCGAGGTTTTCGAGGACCATTCTTCGGAAATTCCGAAATAATATTTTGAATTCTAGGTAATTATCAAAAAAAACCGCAAGCACTATATTGGCCGGCATGCGCGGCCCGGGTTTTGCCAGGCCGACCCAGCCCCCTGAACCCTGAACCTTGAACCCTGACCCAAAAGGATTGATTCATGAAAGCCGTTGCCCTGACCCGCTACCTGCCGGTTTCCGACCCCGACGCCTTCCTGGACGTAGACCTGCCCAAGCCCGTGCCGCAGGGCCGCGACATTCTGGTGGCCGTAAAGGCGGTAGCCGTCAACCCGGTGGACGTCAAAGTGCGCGCGCCCAAAGACAAAGTCGAAGCCGAGCCGCGCGTCATCGGCTACGACGCCAGCGGCGTGGTCGAGGCCGTGGGGCCGCAGGCCACCCTGTTCAAGCCGGGCGACGAGGTCTATTACGCCGGAGACATCACCCGCGCCGGCACGAACCAGGAATTCCATCTGGTCGACGAGCGCATCGTCGGCCACAAGCCCCGCACGCTGTCGCACGCCGAAGCCGCCGCGCTGCCGCTGACCACCATCACCGCCTATGAAGCCTTCTTCGACCGGCTGCGCATCGACCGCGATGGCGCCGACCGGGGCCGCTCGATCCTGATCGTGGGCGGCGCGGGCGGCGTCGGGTCCATCGGCATCCAGCTTGCCAGGCGCGCCGGGCTCACGGTCATCGCCACCGCCTCGCGGCCCGAGACCATCGCGTGGGTCAAGGAGCTGGGCGCCGACCACGTCGTGAACCATCGCCAGGATCTCGCGCCGCAAGTGCGCGCGGCGGGCTTCGAGTACGTGGACTACGTGGCCATATTCAATGACATGCGCCACTGGGAAGCCGCGGTCGACCTGGTGCGTCCCCAGGGAGCCATCGTCTCGATCGACAACACCGACTTGCCCATGCCGATGGCCGGCATGAAGACCAAATCGGCGAGCTTTCACTGGGAATTCATGTTTGCCCGCGCCATGCACCAGACCCCCGACATGATCGAGCAGCACCGCCTGCTGTCGTTCGTAGCCGGCGAAATCGATGCGGGCCGCCTGCGCACCACGCTGACCGAGGTGCTGGAACCGATCAATGCCGCGAACCTGCGCGAAGCCCACCGCCGCGTGGAAACCGGCGCGGCCAAAGGCAAGATCGTGGTGCAGGGGTTCTAGCCCCTGCACGCGCCAAGGCAGAAAAGGAAAAGGAAAAGGGCCTCGCAAAATGCGAGGCCCTTTTGAATTTGGCGCGCCCGGCAGGATTCGAACCCACGACCCCTTGGTTCGTAGCCAAGTACTCTATCCAACTGAGCTACGGGCGCTGCAAAGACAGAGAATATAACACTTTATCAGCGCCCCCGGCAAATTCACCCGGCGGCGGCCCGTCGCTCAAGGCCTGCCGCCGCCATCCAGCGAACGCCCGCGCCCCGGGGGTCACCGGCCGGGCCGGTAACCCAGCGCCTTCATCGCCGCGCCCAGCGCCTGGGGCGCGTAGTCGTCCCAGGGCGCGTTGCCCACGTCCAGCCGCGTGTGGATGTTGGCGACCGTCCATTGATCGCTGCGTTCGAGGCTGGCCAGCTCGTCCCAGCCCAGCGGCACCGAGATGCCCATGCCTGGCCGGGCGCGCGCCGACCAGGCCGCCACGGTGGTGGCGCCGAAGCCGTTGCGCAGGTAGTCGGCGAAAACCTTGCCGACCCGGTTGCGCGGCCCGCTTTTGGCCACGAACAGTTGCGGCACGGTTTTGGCCAGGTGCTGCACGACGGCCTGCGAGAAACCTTTCACCGCGTCCCAGTCGTACTGCCTACGCAGCGGCACCACCACGTGCAGGCCCTTGCCGCCGCTGGTCTTCAGCCACGCTTGCAGTCCCAGCTCGCGCAGCAGCACATGCACCAGCTCAGCCGCCTGCCGCACGGCCGCCCACTTCACTCCTTCGCCCGGGTCCAGGTCGAACAGCATGCGGTCGGGCTTGCCGATCGCGGTCTTGACGGCATTCCAGGTGTGGAACTCCACCACGTTCATCTGCGTGGCCGACATGATGCCTTCCAGGGTGGCCACCTCCACCAATGGGGCATGGCCCGGATCCAGGCTGGGCGGCAATGACCGCACGCCCGGCAGCGAAGCGGTGTCAGGGTGCTTCTGGAAGAACAATTCACCCCCGATGCCGGCCGGCGCCCGCAGGAAAGACACCGGCCGCCCGCGCAGGTGCTCCAGCAGCAAGGGCGCCACCAGGCCGTAGTAGCGCGCCAGGTCGAGCTTGGTAAGGCCGGTGCTCGAATCGATGACGCGCTCGGGATGCGTCAGCCGCGAGGCGCGCGCCGGCACCGGGGTTTCGCGCTCGATCGCCTGCGGCGGCTTGTCGCTGCGCAACCCGCGAAACGACGCCTGCCGTACATGGCCCGACGCCGTCCATTCGGCGAACGAAACTTCGGCGATCAGTTGCGGCTTGACCCAATGCGCGCCGCGCGGCGCCTTGGCGGCCGCCGCCAGCGGGCTGTCGGCCACTGCCAGCGCCTGCAACTGCCGCGCCAGCGATTCCAGCCCCTGCGTGTCGAACCCGGTGCCGACCTTGCCCGCGTAGCGCAACTGGCCGTCCTTGTCGTGCACGGCCAGCAGCAACGCGCCGAATCCCTGGCGCGCGCCCTGCGGCGAGGTATACCCCACGATTACGAATTCCTGGCGCTGGGCGCACTTGAGCTTGATCCAGCTATCGCTGCGCCGCGATACATACGAGGCGTCCCGGCGCTTGCCGATGATTCCCTCCAGACCCATCTTGCAGGCCGACGCCACCAGTTGCGAGGGGGTGGCATCCAGGGTCTCGCTGAAGCGCACCGTATCCTGCAGGGCGGCGGCGTTGGCGGCCACCAGCTGGCGCAGCCAGGCGCGCCGGGCGTGCAGCGGCTCGGCCCGCACGTCGCGCCCCGCCACGTACGGCATGTCGAACACGTAGTACACAATGGCGGCGGGCCGCTTGCGGTCGAAGGCATTCTGCAGAGCCTGGAAGCTGGGCGCGCCGTTGTCGGCCAGTACCACGATCTCGCCATCGATCCAGGCCGACGGCACATCCAGCTGGCCAATGGCCCGGGCCAGGTGCGGCAGGCGCGCGGTCCAGTCGTGGCCATTGCGCGTATACAACCGCGCCTTGCCATCTTCCAGGCGGGCCAGGATGCGATAGCCGTCGTACTTGACCTCGTACAGCCAGTCGCCGCCGCGCGGCGGACCGTCGACCAGGGTGGCGAGCTGCGGCTTGAATTCCTCGGGCAGGTCGGCGGGCTTGCCGGGTATGCCGTCCCTCGCGTTGTCGGCCGTTTTTTTCTTCGCGTTGTTGCGGGCCGACGCTGTCTGTGCCCGGCGCTTGCGCAAAGGCACGACGCTGTCGGGCATTTCGTCCACCACCGAGAACTCGCGTTCGCTGCGCGCCTCGCCATCGCGGTCCTTGATCAACAGCCAGGGGGGCTGTTTCTCGGTTTCGCGGCCCTTCATGCGTATCAGGGCCCAGCGCCCGCGCAACTTGGCGCCGTGCAGGTCGAACTTCAGGTGCCCGTCGCGGTAACCCTGGCGGGGGTTGCCTACCGGCACCCACACGCCCTCGTCCCATATGATGACCTTGCCCGCGCCATACTGGCCCTTGGGGATTTCCCCCTCGAACTGGTTGTAGGCAATGGGGTGGTCTTCTACCTGGACGGCCATGCGCTTGACCGATGGATCGAAACTGGGGCCCTTGGGCACCGCCCAGCTTTTCATCGCGCCATCGAGTTCCAGCCGGAAGTCGTAGTGCAAGCGGCTGGCCCAGTGCTTCTGCACGACAAACGCGCGCGCCCCCTCATTGGCCTGGCCGCCATCGGCCGGTTCGGGCGTCTGCTTGAAATCGCGCTTCTCGCGGTAACGCTTCAGGGAGTCTGCCATGGTCAGGCCGCCTTGCGCGCGCTACCCGAGCGGGACTTGGCCGTGGTTTTCTTGGCGGCGCGCTTGCGCGGCGCCGCCTTCTTGGCGGACTTGGCGGACTTGGCGCTCGTCTTGCGCGCGCCCGAGTCGCGCTTCTTGCCGCCTTTCAGGCTGCGCTGCAGCAGTTCGGTCAGATCGATGACATTGTCGGCATAGGCAGGCGTTTCCTCCTGCGGCTCGATCACGGTCTCGGTCTTGCCGGCGCGCGCTTTCTTTTCGACCAAGCCCATGATGGCCTGCCGGAATTCGTCCTGGAAGTCGCCCGGGTCCCATGGGCCCGACATGTCTTCCACCAGCATCTTGGCCATTTTCAGTTCGGTGGCGCTGGGCGTCATGTTCTTGGCCTTGGACGAAGGCAGGTCCAGGCCTTTCATCGACTTGACCTCTTCGCCCCAACGCATCAGGTTCAGCACCAGCGCATCGCCCGAAGGAATCAGCGCGGCCAGATGCTGCTTGGTCTGGATCACGACTTTGGCGATGCCGATTTTCCCGGTCTTTGCCAGGGTATCGCGCAGCAACGCATACACCTTGTGGCCGCGGTTGATGGGCTCTATGTAATAAGGCCGCTCGAGGTACACGAACGACACATCGGCAGCCTGCACGAAACGCTGGATCTCTATCGTCTGGGTCGTGCGCGGGTACGCTTCGGCGATTTCGTCGGCCGACACAATCACGTACTCGCCGTCGGCGTATTGCACCCCCTTGACGATGTTGTCGCGGTCGATTTCCTTGCCGGTGCGCTTGTTGATGCGCTTGTAGCCCACCGGGTCCATGGTCCGCTTGTCCAGCCAGTCGAAGTCCACGCCCGAGTCGGTGGTGGCCGTATGCAGGCCTACCGGAATATGGACCAGGCCGAACGAGATCGCGCCTTTCCAGATTGTTCGAGTTGCCATGAGTCACCTCTGCCGATGCTGGCGGCCCGCCCGACGGGGCCTGGCCGATGGGGGTGCTCTGCAATTATCGTGCCTGACGGCGCCGGTGGCACAGACGCCCGCGCCGGCGATTTGCGATAGACGCGATACCTCTCTATAGTCACGCCATAGGCACATGGCCCGGGTGCAAACAGGCCCCATTCCCAGGATGACGGAAATGAACCCCAGACTGAATGCCTTCATAAATGCCGTCGACGGCGCGCTCGGCGCCGCCGGCGCCTCCGAAGCCCAGGTGCTGGCCGCGGTCAGTTCGGCCATGCAACGGTTGGTGCAAAACGACGACTGGCTGGATGCAGCCTGTACGGTGCCCCATCCGGAACACTACCAACAGTACCTGCTGCACCTCGATCCCGCCCGGCGGTTTTCGGTTGTGAGCTTCGTCTGGGGCCCGGGCCAGCGCACCCCTATCCATGACCACACGGTCTGGGGCGTCATCGGCATGCTGCGCGGCGCCGAGATCGGCGCCCGCTACCGGCTGGACGACGCGGGCCGCGCCGTACCCGACGGCCCGGCGCATGTGCTGGAAACCGGCCAGGTAGAACAGGTGTCGCCATCCATCGGCGACGTACACCGCGTGCAAAATGCCAGCGCAGACCAGGTGGCCATCAGTATCCACTGCTATGGCGCCGATATCGGCCAAGTCAGGCGGCACGTGTATTATGAAGATGGGGCGCCGCCCAAGATTTTCGTATCGGGTTATTCGGCGCCCGTTCACTGACCTTCCCAACGGCCGACCCTGGCCGGCATGGCGGGTGTTTTTTCTCGGCCATAGTCTCTTTTTGGCCCCCGGGCAGCCCGATAGCGGGCCCCCTTCTCATGCACCACCTACCCATGCCCTCAGATCGCCCACCCCATCCGATCAGTGCGCAGCTGAGCAACCTGTCGGAAATAGACGAAACATACCGCTACCAACTCCTGGTAGAAGCGGTCAAAGATTACGCCATCTATCTGCTCGACCCTGACGGGTACATCAGCAGCTGGAACGCGGGCGCCGAACACTTCAAGGGATACCGGGCGCACGAAATCATCGGCCAGCACTTTTCCTGCTTTTATACCGAAGAGGACCGCGCCGCCGGCTTGCCGGCCAAGGCGCTGGCAACCGCCGTCAGCGAAGGCCGGTTCGAAGCCGAAGGATGGCGAGTTCACAAAGACGGCACGCAGTTCTGGACCAGCGTCATCATCGACCCGATCCACAACGCGTCCGGCAAGCTGCTGGGTTTCGCGAAAATCACGCGCGATATCACCGAAAAGAAGCAGGCAGCGGACGACCTGCTCGTGGCCCGCGAGGCGCTGCACCACTCACAGAAACTGGAAGCGCTGGGTTTGCTGACGGGCGGCGTCGCGCACGATTTCAACAACCTGCTGATGGTGATACGCGGGTCAGCCGAGCTGCTGCGGCAGCCGGGGCTTAGCGACAGCAAGCGGCAACAGTACATCGACGCCATATCCAGCACATCGGACAGGGCCGCTCACCTGACGCGGCAATTGTTGGCCTACGCGCGCAAGCAGCCCCTGCGGCCGGCCACGTTCGACGTGCGAAGCTGCATAGAAGGCATGCAGGACCTGTTCCATGCGACCACGGGCTCGTCCATCGAGATCGCGTACGACCTCGCGCCCACTCCCTGTTACGTGCACGTGGACCGCAACCAGCTCGAAACCTGCATCCTGAACATCATCATCAACGCGCGCGACGCCATGCCGGCCGGCGGCACGCTCACCATAACGGTGTCTGCCGTGGATACCGTGCCGGCCACCCGGCATCACGGCCCGGCCCACCGCCCCCATGTCGCCATCACCATCGCGGATACCGGCTTGGGCATCGCGCCAGAGGTCATCGACCGGGTGTTCGAGCCCTTTTTCACCACCAAAGAACCGGGTCGGGGCACAGGGCTAGGGCTCAGCCAGGTGTTCGGTTTCATCAACCAGTCGGGCGGCCATGTGGATGTGGCCAGCACGCCCGACAGCGGCACCATGTTCACCCTGTATCTGGAAAGCGCCCAAGCCACCGGCTTCGAAGACCTTCTGTCGCCGCAGTCCGATATTTCCAGCCTGATGCAACGTCCGCGGCACAAGATTTTGCTGGTGGAAGACAACGCCGAAGTCAGCGATATCGTCACATGCCTGCTGCAAGACCTGGGCCAGGAGGTCGTGGCCGCGCCGCATGGCAACGCCGCGCTAGACATCCTGAACCAGCGGGACGGCGCGTTCGATCTGGTCATCAGCGACATCGTCATGCCCGAGCTTAACGGCCTTCAGCTTGCGCGCAAGATTCAGCAGCGGTGGCCGCGCATGCGCATCGTGCTGGCCACCGGGTACAGCCATGCATTGGCCGACCTGGAACCGGCCGAATTCCCCGTTCTGCACAAGCCCTACTCTATCGAGGCCCTGACCAAAGTGATCGACGCCATTGCGCGGTAATAAGGCAGGCGCGCGGGCCGCCGCGCGCCTGGGCCGCACCCGGCGCGGGCGTCAGCCCGCGCGGCGCTCCATCAGCTGGTGGATCTCGTCGTCTTTGGCCTGCCACTGCTGGCCCAGCCAGTGGTGGAATTCAGTGCGGAAGGCCTTGTCGCGGCTATAGTCGGCATCGCAGAACTCGGGCGGCACCGGCAATTGCCGGATGCGCACCAGCACCGGCCCGACGCGGCCGCATGCCAGGTCCCAGAAACGGGGGATTCCTTCCGGATAGACGATGGTCACGTCCAGCATCGAGCGAAAGCGCTTGCCCATCGCATTCAACGCCACCGCCAGGCCGCCCGCCTTGGGTTTGAGCAGATGGCGGTATGGCGAAGATTGCGCCACGCGCTTGGCCTCGGAAAAGCGCGTGCCTTCCACGAAAACCATGACGCTGGTGGGCACCAGGGAAAATTTTTCGCACGCACGCCGCGCCGCTTCCTGGTCTTCGCGCCCCAGCGCGGGATTCCGGCGCAGCGCGGCCTTGCCGTGGCGCTTCATGAAGGGAAAATCCAAGGCCCACCACGCCAGGCCGATGACCGGCACGTAGATCAACTGCTGCTTCAGAAAGAATTTCAGCAGGGGGATGCGCCGGGTCAGCGCCTGCTGCAACACGAAAATGTCCACCCAAGATTGGTGGTTGCAATTCACCAGGTACCAGTCTGCGTAGCGCAGCCCGGCATGGCCCTGGATATCCCAGGGGGTTCGTTGAATCCGCTCGAACCAGCCGGCGTTGCCACGCACCCACGCCGTCGCAATGGCGTTGAGCACCGGATCGACGCGCCGACGCATCGCCGGAAACGGCAGCATCAGCTTGAGCAGGGCCACGGGGAACAGCAGCAGGCACCAGAACAGCGTGCTGGCGCCGAGCAGAATGACGCTGATCACGCCGGTTATCCAGGCAAGCCGGCCGCGCGGCACTGGAAACGCGCGGCGTTGCCGCGAGGTTTGGCTATGCCCATGCGCATCGCTTTGCGCGACGGCGGCGCGGGCCACTTCTGAGGACGGGTCTGAAAAAGTCATGGGCGCCAGTTTGCTGCCCCCGAGCCTGAAATGATCTGCGCAAGATCAAAGACAGCATTGGCTACATCTGCGACCGCGCGTATGCCGCAGCCTGAAGCTGTTCTTGGCGCAGGCGCGGGCGCGGATATACTGTACCGATAAACAGTATTTCAGCTTACCAAGCATGACCAGCTATCAGTTTGATCTCATCGCCCGCCTGCTGGGCGTGCCCGCAACGGCCCGCGCGGCGGCGCGCGCCGTCCTGGTCGATAACATGGCCTCGGCCGACGCCGCTCAATTGCAAGGCTGTGCCGAGGCGGAACTCGACCAGGCGCTTTCCGACATTCAAGCGCTCGAACTCGAGATCCGCGGGGTCTTCGTTTTGCACGGCCCCAACGAGTTCCGCGTCACGGTGGGCCACCACGACACGCACCGAATGCCCGGCGCCCAGCAGTTGGCCGAGGGCCAGGTCGTGCAGTTGGTCGCGCACTCTACCGAGCGCTATATTCCCGTGCGTGTCGTCGCCACGCCCGCCCAGGTCGGCGGCTACTACGACGGCATCATCGTTGAACAGTTGGTGGCCGCCAGCCGCTTTCAGGTGGGCGACCGCGTGCGCTTTGGCGAAGACCAGGTCATGACGGGCGACACAGACACCCGCCCCGGAATACCGGGCCACCTGCACCGGCGTTTTCAGGGCCGACGCGGCGGCCGGTAGGGATTGGCCACCTGATGACAAAGCCCCGTATGACAAAACCCCGTATGACAAAGCCCCG
The DNA here is from genome assembly GCF_000067205.1 of Bordetella petrii. Taxonomy (NCBI): domain Bacteria; kingdom Pseudomonadati; phylum Pseudomonadota; class Betaproteobacteria; order Burkholderiales; family Alcaligenaceae; genus Bordetella; species Bordetella petrii. Next base: position 3,639,521 of record NC_010170.1, read on the forward strand.
CGCAGAAACTGGGCGGGGCTGGTCGGTACTGGCTAACTGGTAGTGGCAACTTGGTAGTGGCAACTACGTGAAGCTATTCTTGGTGAAACTATTTTTGGCGGAGACGGTGGGATTCGAACCCACGATGCAGTTTTTGGCCACATACTCCCTTAGCAGGGGAGCCCCTTCAGCCTCTCGGGCACGTCTCCGAAGAATTTGCGATTCTAGCATGATTTTCCCGGCTTGCACCTGCTGGTGCAGGCCGGGAAAGCAGGCGCATCAGGCCTTTTCGGCCGGCGCCTGATCAAGGCCGAACGCCTTGTGCAGCGCGCGCACGGCCAGTTCCATGTACTTGTCGTCGATGATCACCGAGGTCTTGATTTCACTGGTGCTGATCATCTGGATGTTGATGCCTTCCTGGGACAAGGTCTGGAACATCAGGCTGGCCACGCCCACGTGCGAACGCATGCCGATACCCACGATGGACACCTTGGCGACCTTGTCGTCGGTGACCAGTTCGCGGGCTTGCACGGCCGGCACGACTTCGCGCTTGAGCAGGTCGATGGTGCGCTGGAACTCGTTGCGGTTGACCGTGAACGAGAAGTCGGTGGTGCCGGCCACCGACTGGTTCTGCACGATCATGTCGACATCGATGTTGGCGGCGGCGACCGGCCCCAGGATGGAAAAGGCGATGCCGGGTTTGTCGGGCACGGCCAGCAGGGTGATCTTGGCTTCGTCGCGGCTGAAGGCGATGCCGGAGACAACGGCGGCTTCCATTTTTTCGTCTTCCTCAAAAGTAATCAGCGTGCCCGAAGTCATTTCTTCTTCGAGCGGAATGAGCGGGTCGGTCAGCGAAGACAGCACGCGGGTGGGAACGCGGTACTTGCCGGCGAACTCGACCGAGCGGATCTGCAGCACCTTGGAACCCAGCGACGCCATTTCGAGCATTTCTTCGAACGACACCACCGACATGCGGCGCGCTTCGGGCACCACGCGGGGGTCGGTGGTGTAGACGCCGTCGACGTCGGTGTAGATAAGGCACTCGTGGGCGCCCAGCGCGGCCGCCACGGCCACCGCCGAGGTGTCGGAACCGCCGCGGCCCAGCGTCGTGATGTGGCCGTCGGGGTCGATACCCTGGAAGCCCGTTACGATGACGACCCGGCCGGCGTCCAGGTCGGCGCGCACGCGGGCGTCGTCGATAGAAGTGATGCGGGCCTTGGTGAACGAGGAGTCGGTGCGCACCGGCACTTGCCAGCCGGTGTAGCTGCGGGCGGGCACGCCCTCGGCCTGCAGGGCCACCGCCAGCAGGCCGCTGCTGGCCTGCTCGCCGGTGGCGGCAATCATGTCGAGCTCGCGCGGGTCGGGCTGGGGCGAGATTTCGCGGGCCAGGCCCAGCAGGCGGTTGGTTTCGCCGGCCATGGCCGACGGCACCACCACCACTTGGTGGCCGGCGGCGTGCCACTTGGCAACGCGGCGCGCCACGTTGCGGATGCGCTCGACCGAGCCCATCGAAGTACCGCCATATTTGTGAACGATCAGGGACATCTCGTGCTCTGGCTGGAAACCCGCCCCACCGGGCAGGCAAAGCTTGGCATTTTAACGCGCGGTGAAATTTTGCGCAGGCGCGCCCCGCAATACCCTTGCGACAGGGGCGCGGGCGACGGTCAGTCTTGCCCCCGGGGCTCGATCCATACCCGGCCGCGGTGGCAGCGGATGACGTGCCGCGCATGCGTCACGCGCATCTGCCGGTCGTGCCCCAGGCTGTGCAGTTGGCGCAACTGGCGCAGCAGGTCGGCCAGCCGGGCTTCGGTGGGCATGCGCGCGCCGTGCAGGTGCAGCCAGTAGCGCAGCACCTGCGCCTGGCGGGCTGCGGACAGTTCGCGCCATGGCGCGAGCGCGAAGCTGGCCAGGTCGGCCGAGGGCTGCAGCGCGGCCAGGTCGGCGCGCGCCACTTCGGCAAGAATGCCGGCGGCATCGGCCATGTGCCGGGCATGGTCGGCCAGCCGGGCCTGCCAGCCTGGCCATCGCGCATCCAGCACCGGTGTCAGCAGTTCGCGCACGGCGGCGCGGGTGTACCGAGGGTCGGCATTGGTGGGATCTTGCACCGGCTGCCAGCCATGTTGTGCCGCAAATGCCTGCGCTGCACGCAGAATGTCGGCGCGGCCCTGGTTCAGCCAGGGGCGCAGGTACAGCAGCCCATCGCGCGGCATGCTGGGCGCCATGGCGGCCATGCCCTGCACGCCGGCGCCGCGCAGCAGCCGCAGCAGCACGGTTTCCGCCTGGTCGCCCTGGTGATGAGCCAGCAGGATGTGGCCGGCCTCGTGCTGCCGGGCCAGGTCGGCCAGCGCGGCATAGCGGGCATCGCGCGCGGCGGCTTCGATACCCAGGCCGCTGTCGGCCCGGACCTGTGCCCGGGAGGTGTGCACACTTACCTGCAGAATGCGGCCCAGCGCCTGGACGTGCGCGGCCCAGTCGTCGGCCGCGGCCTGCAGGCCGTGGTGCACGTGGAAAATCAGCAGGTCGATGCCCAGGCGGCGGGCCAGCGGCGCGGCGTGGGCCGCCAGCATGGCCGAGTCGGCCCCGCCGCTCACGGCCACCGCCAGGCGCGGCGCGGCCCCGGCCAGCGGCTGCACCGCCGACGCCAGGGCGGCGGCCAGCACGGAAGACGGAAACCCCGCCCCCGCGGCCGATGGCGTCGCGGCCGGCGCGGCGGACCCGGAGGCGGTCCCCGGGGCAGGTTCAGGCAGGGGCGGCTCGGCGGGCTTCATGGATGGACACGATCGGCCTGACGCCACGAGGGCCGGGCAAGACGCCCGGCTGCCGCGTCAGGCGCGGACTTCCTGGAATTTGCCGTAGGACAGCAGGCGCTGCATGCGCTGCTCGACGAGCTCGTCCGGGCTCATGCCGCGGAACTGGCGCAGCGCATCGCCCAGCGCCCGGCGCAGCAGGCGCGCCATGACACGTGGATCGCGGTGCGCACCGCCCACGGGTTCGTTGACGACGCGATCGATCAGGCCCAGGTCTTTCAGGCGCGGCGCGGTAATGGCCAGCGCCTCGGCCGCTTCGGACGCCTTGTCGGCGCTGCGCCACAGGATGGAAGCGCAGCCTTCGGGCGAAATGACCGAATAGGTGGCGTACTGCAGCATCAGCACGGCATTGCCCACGGCAATGGCCAGCGCGCCGCCCGAACCGCCCTCGCCGATTATGGTGGCGATGATGGGCACCTTGAGCTCGGCCATGGCGTACAGGTTGTGGCCGATAGCCTCGGACTGGCCGCGTTCTTCGGCGCCCACGCCGGGATACGCGCCCGGGGTGTCGACGAAAGTGAAGACCGGCAGGTTGAATTTCTCGGCCAGCCGCATCAGGCGCAACGCCTTGCGATAGCCTTCGGGGCGCGGCATGCCGAAGTTGCGCGCGGCGCGCTCTTTGGTGTCGCGGCCCTTCTGGTGACCGATAACCATGCACGAGGCGCCGTTAAAGCGCGCCAGGCCGCCCACGATGGACTGGTCGTCGGCGTACATGCGGTCGCCGTGCAACTCGTGGAAATCGGTGAATATTTCACGCACGTAGTCGAGCGTGTACGGCCGTTGCGGGTGGCGCGCCACCAGGGCCGTTTGCCAGGGGGTGAGCTTGCCGTAGATTTCCTTGGCCAGCGTCTGGCTTTTCTGCTGCAGGCGGCCGATCTCGTCGGAGATATCCACCGCCGAATCGGCCTGTACATAGCGCAGCTGCTCGATCTTGTTTTCAAGCTCGGACAGCGGTTGTTCGAATTCCAAGGAATGTATTGCGCATGAAGTATGGTTCCGTTATTGGGCGCCTGGTGTTCAGTTCGGAACCGGCTTCGATTCCAGACTGCGCCACAAGTACCAGGTCGCCACGGTACGCCAGGGCTGCCACGCCGACGAGACCTCGCGGGCCTCGAAGCGCGAGACAGGCTCTCCGCTGAAGTAGTGTAGCGAGATTGCCTTGAGCAATCCCAGATCGTCCAGCGGCAGGACGTCCGGCCGCTGCAGATTGAAGATGAGGAACATCTCGGCCGTCCAGCGGCCGATGCCGCGTATGGCGACCAGTTCCGAGACCACGCTCTCGTCGTCCATGGCGGCCCATTTTTCAGGATGGACACGGCGCTCGCCGAAATGGACGGCCAGATCTTGCAGGTATTCGCACTTGCGCTGCGACAGGCCAGCCTGGCGCAGGGCCGGCGTGCCCGCCCCCAGCACCCCGGCCGGCGTGGGCCGCTTGCCGACGGCCTCGAGCAGGCGCTGCCACAGGGCGTCGCCCGCCTTGTTGGAGATCTGCTGGCCGACGATGGCGCGCGCCAGCGTGACGAACGGCGTGCTGCGCGTGGTCAGCCAGGCTTCGGCGTGCTGCGGGATGAGTTTTTTCAGGATGCGGTCGCGGCGCATCAGGTGGGCGACGGCTTCTTCCCAGTAATGCGGCTTGGCGGCGGCGATGTCGGCGGCGGGCATGATGGCGGGCTTCCTCAGGCGCGGCGCCATTGGGTCTGGCCGCCGGGCTTGTCATCGAGCTCGATGCCGGCTTCGCGCAGCTGGGCGCGGATGCGGTCGGCCTCGGCGTAGTCGCGCGCCTGCTTGGCGGCCGCGCGCGCGGCGATCAGGGTTTCGATCTGGCCGGCGTCGAGCGACGCCGAGGGCGTGGCCGCCTGGGCCAGCCCCGCCGCCGAATAGCGGGTGGCGCACTGGAAGTAGCGCGCCGGGTCTTGCTGCAACAACCCCAGCAGCGCGGCCAGGGACTTGAGCTGGCCGGCGCTGCGCGCGCTGCGCGTCCGGTTGGCTTCAGAAGCCAGTTCGAACAGCGCGGCCACCGCCCCCGATGTATTGAAATCGTCGTCCATGGCGGCCTTGAACGCCTGGGCCTGCGGCTCGTTCCAGTCGAGGCCCGCGTCGTCGGGCGCGACGTTCAGCAGGGCCTGGTACAGGCGGTCGAGGGCGCTCTGGGCGTCGGCCAGGTTGTGGGGCGTGTAGTTCTGCGGGCTGCGATAGTGGTTGCGCACGATGAAGAACCGCAGCATTTCGGCTTCACGGGGGTTGACGGCGTACTCGGCCTGGTCGGCCGGCGCCTCGCCCTGCGCGATGGTCTGGCGGATGGTGCGGAAATTGCCCAGCGACTTCGACATTTTGTCGGCATCGACCATCAGCGGGCCGCAGTGCATCCAGGTGTTGGCCAGCACGCCGCCGAAGGCGCCTTCGGTCTGAGCGATTTCGTTCTCGTGGTGCGGGAATTTCAGATCGGGGCCGCCGCCGTGGATGTCGAGCGGCAGGCCCAGCAGGGCGCGGCTCATGGCCGAGCATTCGATGTGCCAGCCGGGACGGCCCAGGCCGTACGGCGATTGCCATTTGGTGTCGTCGGGCTCGTCGGCCTTGGCGGCTTTCCAGAGCACGAAATCGAGCGGATCGCGCTTGGCCGAACCCACGGCCACGCGCTCGCCGGCGCGCAGGTCGTCGAGCGCCTTGCCCGACAGCTTGCCGTAGCCGTCAAAGCCGCGCACCGCGTAGTTGACGTCGCCGTCGTCGGCCCGGTAGGCCAGGCCGTTCTGCTCGAGCCGGCCGATGATGTCGAGCATTTCGCCCACGTACTGCGTGGCGCGCGGCTCGCGGTCGGGTGGCTGCACGCCCAGCGCCCGCTCGTCGGCGTGCATGGCGGCGATGTAGTATTCGGTGACTTCGCCGATGCGGCGGCCGGTTTCGACCGCGCGCCGGATGATCTTGTCGTCGATGTCGGTGATATTGCGCACGTAGTCGACCTTCAGGCCGCTGGCGCGCAGCCAGCGCTGCACCACGTCGAACGCCACCAGCATGCGCGCGTGGCCCAGGTGACAGTAGTCGTAGACAGTCATGCCGCACACGTACATGCGCACCTGGCCGGGCTGCGCCGGCTTGAAAGGTTCTTTGGTACGCGACAACGTGTTGTAGATGTGCAGCATGACGCTTTGGCTGGCCTCGGTATATTGCGATGTGGACCCTGCGGGGCGGTTCGTGCCGGCGCATGGCGCCGGCGGCACGGAACGCGGCATGCGGCCGCGCGCTTGCCGCGCCGCCGCGCCGCCACACCGCGTTCACCCGCGGCTGCTGTGTCCGGCCCGCTACATGCCCCGTGCTTCGGCCTTCATGAAACCACGAACGCAACCGGGGCTAAAATGGCGGTCGTCAAGTATAGCAAGCGGCCTGCTCGCGCGCCGAGCGCACCAGGCCGATTTTCAACGGATGCCCTCGTGACCATCAATCGCCCCACCCGCAAGATCCTGTTGGTACTGGCGCTGGCCGCCCTGCCGGGCGGCGCCGCGCTGGGCCAGGCCATGGGCGGCGGCGGCAGCCTGCCCAACGATCGCAGCGCCACGCTCACCAAGCTCGACACGCCGCCCCCGGAACGCGGCTGGAAGGCGCTGGCCAATCTGCTCGAGGCCCTCAAGCCCGGGGTCGACACCCGCCTGGACCCGACACCGTCGCAAATCACCACCCACATCGAGCGCCTGCTCACCGCGGGCAAGAACCAGGAAGCCCTGGAACTTATCGAAAAACGCCAGGCCGAAACCGAAGGTCAGCGCGGCACCGATGTCCAGCTGATGTTCCAGCATGCGCGCGCCCTGGCCGCGCTCGGCCGCAGCGCCGACGCCATCGCCCTGTACACCGACATGACCACGCGCTTTCCCGAGCTGCCCGAGCCCTGGAATAATCTGGCTGCCCTGTATGCCAAACAGGGCGACCTGGACCGCGCCCAGCAGGCGCTGGAAATGGCCCTGCGCGCCAACCCCGACTACCCCGAGGCGCGCGCCAATCTGGGCGACATCCAGCTGATGATGGCGCTGCGCACCTACCGCAATGCTGCGAACCAGGGCGTGCCCGGCATGCAGTCCAAGGCACGTGAAATCGAAAACCTGCTGAAGGAAAGCCAACAACGATGATTTCGCGCTACTCTCCGCTTCATCTGCTGCGCCTGATGGCGTGCACCTTCGCGCTGGCCACGATCGTGCCGGCAACAGCCGGCGCGCAGCCGGCAGCCTCATCCACCCCCTCTACCTCAGAAGGCACACAACCCATGAGCACCAATCCCCGCGTCAAACTGCAGACCAACCAGGGCGCCATTGTCATTACCCTGGATGCGGAGAAAGCGCCCAAGACCGTCGAGAACTTCATCAGCTACGTCAAGAACGGCTTCTATGACGGCACCGTTTTCCATCGCGTCATCGACGGCTTCATGATCCAGGGCGGCGGCTTCGAGCCCGGCCTGAAGCAAAAGCCCACTCAGGCGCCCATCGAGAACGAAGCCAACAACGGCCTGAAGAACGACAAGTACACCGTGGCCATGGCTCGCACCAGCGACCCGCATTCGGCTACCGCGCAGTTCTTCATCAACGTCGCCGACAACGATTTCCTGAACTTCACCGCCCCCACCCCCAACGGCTGGGGCTACGCCGTGTTCGGCAAGGTCACCGAAGGCACCGACGTGGTCGACAAGATCAAGGGCGTCAAAACCGGCAACAGCGGCTTCCACCAGAACGTGCCGGTCGAGGACGTGGTCATCGAGAAGGCCGAGATCCTTGAATAAGGTCGCGCTGCAGGGCCCGGTCTGGCTGGCCTCCGACATACACCTGGGGCCGGCCACGCCGGCCACTTCCGAGGCGTTCCTGGGTTTTCTGGAAGCGGCGGCCGACGAGGCCGCCGCCCTGCTGTTGCCGGGCGATATTTTCGACGCCTGGATCGGCGACGATGTCATCCAGGCCGCTCCGCCCTGGCTGGCTGCTGCGCTGCAGGGGCTCAAGCGCATCGCCGGCCGCATTCCGCTGTGGCTGGGGCGGGGCAACCGCGACTTCCTCATGGGCGCCGCCCTGGCCGACGCGCTGGGCGCCCGGCTGCTGCCCGAACCCGCCTTGCTGGAAACCGAATACGGCCGCGTGCTGCTGACGCACGGCGACGAGTACTGTACCGACGACGCCGCCTACCAGCAGTTCCGCGCCATGGTGCGCAACCCGCAATGGCAAGAGCAGTTCCTGGCCAAGAGCATCCCCGAACGCCTGGCCATGGCCCAGGAAGCGCGCGGTGAAAGCCAGGCGGCCAACCAGATGAAGTCGGCCGAGATCATGGACGTCAATGCCCAGGCCGTCGAAAACGCGTTCCGCACGGCTCAGGTAGACACTATCGTGCATGGCCACACGCACCGGCCCGCGCGCCATGTGCTCGAGGTGGACGGGCGCCGCTGCGAGCGCTGGGTGCTGCCCGACTGGGACTGCGACCATGCCAGCCCGCCGCGCGGCGGCTGGCTGGTCATCGACCGCGACGGACTGACGTTCTACGACCTGGACGCGGCCTGAACCCGTTGCGGCCAGGGGCCAGACACCTCTGCGCCAGAGGCTGGACACCCTTTTCGCCAGGTTTCAGGCTCCGCAGGGCGCCTGAGACCCTCGACGCAAATGCCGTCTTCAGCCAACGGTGTCTGACACCCTTCGGGAGTCAGACACCTTTTCATTTGGTCATCAGCCATGCGGCCACGACGATGCCCAGCGCGATGCGATACCAGGCAAAGCCCCGGTAGGTGTGGTTGGCCACGAAGCGCAGCACCGCACGCACCACCACCAGCGCGCTGATGAAGGCCGCCGCGAAGCCCACCGCGATGGCCGACAGGTCGTGCTGGCTGAGCAGGTCGATGTTGCGGTACAGGTCGTAGGTGGCGGCGCCCAGCATGGTGGGCATGGCCAGGAAGAATGAGAATTCGGTGGCTGTCTTGCGCTGGATGCCGGCGATCATGCCGCCGATGATGGTGGCGCCGGAACGCGAGGTGCCGGGAACCATCGCCAGGCATTGCGCCACGCCCACGCCCAGCGCCTGCTTCCAGCTGATCTGTTCCAGGGTGTGCGCCGAAGCGCGCTCGTCCGAGGCCGTGTCGTCCGCCGCGCCAGGCGCATCGCCCGGCGTGTGATGGGTCTTGCGCTCGACCCACAGCATGATCAACCCGCCCAGCACCAGGGTAACCGCCACCACGCCAGGGTGGTAGAACACCTGCTTGATAGTCTTGATGAAAATGGCGCCCACCACGGCCGCGGGCAGGAAAGCCAGCAGCAGGTTGCGGGTGAAGGCCGTTTCGGCCGGCACGCCGGTCAGCGTGCCGCGTATCAGTTGCCACAGGCGGGCGCGGAAGATCCACATGACGGCCAGGATGGAGCCGAACTGGATCACCACCTCGAACACCTTGCCCGAACTCGATGTGAAATTGATCCAGTCGCCGATGAGAATCAGGTGCCCGGTGCTGGATACCGGAATGAACTCGGTGAGCCCCTCGATGATGCCCAGGAAGAAAGCCTTGATCAGGTATAGCGTGCTGTCGGTCACGGTGCGTGGCAAAAAATGGGGTTAATGGCCGTCGGCCTCGGCTTCGGCCTCGGCGGGGGCCAGCGGCATGCGCTCGACCCGCACCGACGCAATGCGCCGGCCGTCGAGTTCGAGGACTTCGAAGCGGAAATGATGGTGCGCACCATCGTACTCGCAAGTGTCGCCCGGCTGGGGCAGGTGCCCGAAACGGGTCAGAAGGTAGCCCGCCAGCGTGGAGTAGTCTTGCGAATCGTCGATCAGCCCTTCGGTTTCCAGCACTTGCTCCACATGGTGCAGGTCGGCCGCGCCGTCGATCTTCCAGACGTCGTCCTGCTCGGGGGTGATGTCGGGCAGCTCGTCTTCGTCGGGGAATTCGCCCGCAATAGCCTCGAACACGTCGATGGGCGTCACCAGGCCCTCGATGGCGCCGAATTCATCGGCCACCAGCACCAGCTGCCCGCGCGAACGCTTCAGGGTGTCCATCAGGCGCAGGATGCCGATCGATTCATGCACGATGATCGGGTCGCGCAGGCGGTTGCGGCGCACCCGCCGGTCGGTGATCAGGTCGGCCACCAGGTCTTTGGCGCGGCCGATGCCGATGACCTCATCCAACGAGCCGCGGCAGACCGGGAAAAAGCTGTGCGGCGCCTCGGTGAGTTGCCGGCGGATGGTGTCGGCGTCATCGTCGATGTTGACCCAGGATACGTCGGTGCGCGGCGTCATGATGGAGCGGATCGAACGCTCGGCCAGCGTCAGCACGCCGCTGACCATGTTGCGCTCTTCGACGCCGAAGGCCGGCACGGCAGGCTGGTCGGCGCTGGAAGCAGGCATTTCCTCGCCATCAGGCGGGCGCTTGCCCAGCATGCGCAGCACGGCGCTGGCGGTGCGTTCGCGCATGGGGCGGGTGGCATCGAGCCGCAGCAGATTGCGCCGGGCAACCTGGTTGAGCAGTTCGATGGCCACCGAGAAGCCGATGGCGGCGTACAGATAGCCCTTGGGCACCTTGAAGCCGAAGGCCTCTGCCAGCAGCGAGAAGCCGATCATGAGCAGGAAGCCCAGGCATAGCACCACCACTGTGGGATGCGCGTTGACGAAGCGGGTCAGCGGCTTGGATGCCAGCAGCATGATGCCGATGGCCACCGTAACCGCGATCATCATGATGGCCAGGTGGTCGACCATGCCGACCGCGGTAATGACGGAATCCAGCGAGAACACCGCGTCGAGCACGACGATCTGCGTGACGATGACCCAGAAGCTGGCATAGACGCGCGGGCCCGAGGCGTGCGCGCCCTGGCTGCCTTCCAGCCGCTCGTGCAGCTCCAGCGTACCCTTGAAGAGCAGGAACAGCCCCCCGACCAGCAGGATGAGGTCGCGGCCCGAGAAGGTCATGGGGCCGGCGGAAAACAGCGGCGCGGTCAGGGTGACCAGCCAGGACATGACCGACAGCAGGCCCAGGCGCATCAACAATGCCAGGGACAGGCCCACGATACGCGCGCGGTCGCGCTGCGCGGGGGGCAGCTTGTCGGCCAGAATGGCGATGAAGATCAGGTTGTCGATCCCCAGGACGATTTCAAGGACGACCAGGGTAAGCAGGCCGACCCACGCGGCGGGGTCCAGCAGCCACTCCATCGAGTGCTCCAAAAGTTGCGGAACCGCCAATCGTACCTGGAAATAGCATCACATGCCGGCAACATGCCGGCAGATGCGCCGCAAAATACGGGATGTTGACAGCCAGATCCAACGCCGGCGCGGCTTGTAGGCCGATTTGGCGCGCCGAGGGGCGGCGCGCCGTGGTTTTTAGTCTTGCTTGGGCTGCAGGGCAACCAGCATCTGGGTGAAAATCTTGGGGCTGGCGGCCAGCACATTGCCGGAATCGAGCCAGCCCTGTTCGCCGTCGAAATCGCCCACCAGCCCGCCGGCTTCCTGCACCAGCAGGCTGCCGGCGGCCAGGTCCCAGGGCTTGAGGCGCATGCCGCAGAAGCCGTCCAGCCGGCCCGCGGCCACGTAGGCCAGGTCGAGCACGGTGGAGCCCAGGCGGCGCACGCCGGTGCAGCCTTCGGTGAGCTGGCGGAACCGCCCGCCGCCGGCATCGATGTCGCCCGACTTGGGCCAGTGCGCGCCCAGCAAGGCCTCGCTGTAGCGCGAACGGCCCGACACCCGCACGCGGCGGTCGTTCAGGAAGGTGCCGCTGCCCCGGCTGGCGGTGAACAGCTCGTTGCGCGACGGGTCGTAGACGACCGCCTGCGTGACCTGGCCACGCTGCGTCAGCGCGATGGACACGGCATAGTTTGGCAGGCCGTGAATGAAGTTGGTGGTACCGTCGAGGGGGTCGATGATCCACTGGAACTCGGCCTGCTCGGGGCCTTGCAGCCCGTATTCTTCGCCCAGCACGGCATGGTCGGGATAAGCGGCGCGCAGGGTTTCAACGATGGACTCTTCGGAAGCGCGGTCGACTTCCGTGACATAATCGCGCGGCCCCTTGCGAGCCACGTTGAGTCGTTCCAAATCCAGGCTGGCACGGTTGATGATGGTGCCGGCACGCCGGGCCGCCTTGATGGCGATATTGAGCATCGGGTGCATAAAATTCCGTACGTATGCAGTAAGGGCTGCCACCCGGGCGGCCTTGCCGAAATAGCGGGATTTCCCCGCGGCAACGGCCCGAAAAACCAGGAAGGCGTTAAGCCAAACTTGCCATTTTAAATGACTCAAGCATTTTCACGCGTCCAGTTCATCATGGTACAGCCCAGTCACCCCGGAAACGTGGGTTCGGCGGCCCGTGCCATCAAGACCATGGGCTTTGCCGATCTGGTGCTGGTCGAGCCCCGCTACCCGGACATGACGTCCCAGCCCGAGGCGGTAGCCCTGGCCAGCGGCGCCACCGACGTGCTGGAGCGCGCGCGGGTCTGCGCCACCCTGGAAGAGGCCCTGGCCCCGGTAACGCTGGCCTTCGCGCTGACGGCCCGCGTACGCGACCTGGGCCCCCCGCCCTGTGACATCCGCCAGGCCGCGGAGCTGGCCAGCCAGCACCTGGCCGCGCCAGGGTCCGGCTGCGCCGCCGTGGTGCTGGGCACCGAGCGGGCCGGCCTGACCAACGCCCAGATCGCCCTGTGCCAGCGCATCTGCCATATTCCGGCCAACCCCGAATACAGTTCGCTGAACGTCGCACAGGCGCTGCAACTGGCGGCGTGGGAGCTGCGTTACGCGCTGCTGCGGGCCAACGGGGCCACGCTGCTGCCCGCGTCCACCGCGCAGCAGCCCGACCCGGGCGCCGCCCTGGCCACGAGCGAGGCGGTGCAGGCGTTTTTGGCGCACTGGCAGGAAGCGCTGGTGCACGTGCAGTTCCTGGACCCTGCCCACCCCAAGAAGCTGATGCCGCGCATGCGCCACCTGTTCAGCCGCAGCGCCCTGACCCGCGACGAAATCGACATGCTGCGCGGGGTGTGCACGGCGATGCTGCGCAAAAAATAAGGTGCCTGGCTCCCGTCTGGGGGCCAGGCACCGATTAAAGCGCCAGGCATGCGGCGACAGCCTTGATCGTACGGTGTCGGGCGCCTGCAAAACCCGACACCTGGCTGTGCCGCGGCGGCAGCTTAGTCGACTTGCGCGCCCGAGGCCTTGACCACCGGGGCCCAGTTCTCGACTTCGGACTTGATGAACGCGCCGAACTCGGCCGGCGTGGTTTTCTCACCCACGGCGCCCAGGCCCGCGAAGGCTTTCTGGACTTCGGGGTTGTCCTGCGCCTTGACGATCACGGCGTTGAGCTTCTCGATCACTTCGGGCGGCGTGCCGGCCGGCGCGATCAGGCCGAACCACGACGACACGTCGAATTTCTCGAAGCCCGATTCTTGCATGGTGGGCAGGTCGGGAGCGGTAGGCGAGCGCTTGGCCGTGGTAACGGCCAGGGCGCGCAGTTTGCCGCCCTTCACGTGGGGCCACGACGACGGCATGTTGTCGAACATGAACTGCACCTGGCCGCCGATCAGGTCGGTAACGGCCGGGGCGCTGCCCTTGTACGGCACGTGCAGCACGTCCAGGCCGGCACGCAGCTTGAACAGTTCACCCGCCATGTGGATGGACGTGCCGCTGCCGGACGAGGCGAACGCCAGCTTGCCGGGGTTGGCCTTGGCGTAGTCGACCAGTTCTTTCACCGACTTAACCGGCACCTGCGGGTTCACCACCAGGATGTTGGGCACCTTGGCGCCCAGGGCGACCGGCGCGAAGTCTTTGGTCAGGTCGAACGAAATGTTCTTGTACAGCGTCTGGTTGATGGCGCTGGTAACGGCCACGAACAGCAGCGTGTAGCCGTCGGGTTCAGCCCGCTTGACGTAATCGGTAGCGATGTTGCTGCCGGCGCCAGGCTTGTTCTCGACCACGAAGGACTGCTTCAGCTCTTCGGTGAGTTCCTTGGCCATGATGCGGGCGATGACGTCGGTAGTCCCGCCTGCCGAAAAGCCGACCACGATGTGCACGGGCTTGTCCGGATAGGCAGCCTGGGCGCTGGCGCCCAACGCGAGCGCCCCCAGGGCACCGGCCAGCAGCGTGACGGCATGGCGCAGGAAGCGGGGTTTCTGACCTTTGGTCATGTAGTGTCTCCTGTGAAATTGTCCGTAGGACGGACGCACTAAACTTTGTTACAGCGGCGATTTTCCACTAGTCATGCTATTTTCGGCAAGGTAGAGTCCACGCTACGGACAGTGGGTTTTCCCTGCCCCCATACTTTACGGCCTCGATTCGTCGCGATTTACCGAGGGTTGCATGTCCACTTCAGAGAGTTCTTCCGGCCCGCGCACGCTGCGGCGCGGTCTGGCCGTGCTGGCCGCGCTGCGCGACCAGGGCGCCGGCGGGCTCAGCGTCACCGATATCGCCCGCATGACGGGCATCCAGCGCCCCACTATCTACCGGCTGCTGGCCGCGCTGCTGGATTCGGGGCTGGTGCTGGCCGTGCCGGGCACCAAGAAATACCGCGCCCAATGGGCCACCTGTACCGACGCGGCCACCCCGGACCCGCGCGTCAGCCAGACCCTGCCCATTCTGCGGCGGCTGGCCGAGCGCACGGGCGACGCCGTTTTCCTGGTGGTGCGCGAAGGAGATGAATCGGTGAGCCTGCACCGCGAGATAGGCGGCTACCCAGTGCAGATCCTGGCCACCTACGCCGGCAAGCGGCAGCCGCTGGGCGTGGGTTCGGGCGGCATGGCGCTGCTGGCCGCCCTGCCCGACCCGGTGGCGCACAGCATCGTGGAGCGCAATTCGGGCTACCTGGATGAATACGGCGGCATGACGCCGCATGAAATGCACCGGCTGATCGAAAACACGCGGGCGCGCGGCTACGCGGTCGTAGGCAACCACGCGGTGCGCGGCGCGCTGGGCGTGGGATGCGCCCTGCTGGACCCGCAAGGCGCCCCCATCCTGGCCATCAGCGTCACGGCCATCATCGACCGCATGCCGGCGCCGCGCCAGCGCGAGATCGCCGGGTGGATTCACGCCGAACTGGCGCGCCTGTCGCTGCGCGCCTGATCAGGCCAGCGGGGCCGCGTCTTTGGGCTGGCCCTGGATCTGGCGCACGGGAATGGGCGGCTTGAATCCCGCCGCTCCCAGCGTCAGGCGAATCTGGTGGAACAGATCCCAGCGCAGATCCCAGTACTGGGCCGCGGCGCACCAGACGCGCACATTGACGACAGTGCCGTTGTCTTTGTATTCGCTGACCTTGATCAGCGGGGCCGGGTCTTTCTGCACCATGGCGTGGTTGGCCACCAGCCGGTTCAGTTGCGCCAGCGCCTCGTCCAGATTGTCGTCATAGTGGACGGTGACAGGGATATCCAGGCGCCGCGTGACGTTGCGGCTGTAGTTGGTGATGGTGGCGTTCCACACCACGCTGTTGGGCAGCGAAATATAAATGCCGTCGACCTGCACCAGGCGGCACAGGAACAGGCCGACTTCGACCACGGTGCCTTCAGCGCCGCTGCTCAAGGCCACGTATTCGCCCGCGCGCAAGGGACGCAAAATCAGCAGCATGATGCCGGCAGCGATGTTCTGCAAAGTGTTCTGCAAGGCCAGGCCCACGGCCAGGCCGGCAGCGCCCAGCACGGCGATGAGGCTGGCGGTCTGCACGCCGAAACGCGCCAGCACGGCAATTACCGTGAAGATGCGCACCGTCCACACCACCACGCTGTAGAACATGGGCACGATGGTGGGATCGATGCGCGACGAACGCGTCGCAACGCGCCGCACCCAGCGGCCCAGCAGCGTCGACGCCCACCAGCCGATCAACAATATGGCCAGCGCCATGACTATGTTGAACGCCCCGTCGGCCAGACGCGGCATCAGGGTTTCCAGGTTTACCAAATATTCGCTCATGCGGGCTCCCACCCAGTACTGCGCGCGCCCAAGCTCACGCCCGGGCGCGCAGAAATTGAAGGTTTGAAAACTTTATCAGATGGCCATGGCGTAGTGTGGCGCGCGTTCCTGGACAAGCACGCGAATCGCCCGGCGCGTGTCAGAGCCGGCGGAAGTGGTTGTCCCACGACAGGCCGGGCGACGGCGCCAGAATGGATTGCGCAGCCAGGCCAGGCCCGGCTTGCACCAGCGCCCCCATGCCGCTGTTGGCCAGGAACCGCCCGGACGCCAGCGGCGCCACGCCGCAGCCGTCGGCCAGGCGAGTCAGGCCCAGGCAGCGGCCGCTGGCTGTATCCCAGTACACCACCTGCCCGCCCACCGGACTGCTGGTGGCGATGATGCCGCCGGACGGGTCCGCCGCCACCGACCCAATGTAATTGCGGAATCCGCGCAGCACGTCGTCGGGGCCGCCATACAGCTCGGGCTGGCCACCGCGGCGATGGCGCCCCACCAGCGGCGGCCGCTCGCCCGCCGGGCCGGTGTGCTGGCAGCCGAACCACACGGCCCCATCGGCCGCCAGGGCCAGGTGCCGGATCGACAGGCGATGGTATTGCCGGGGCAGCTCGACCTGTTCGAGCAGGCGGCCGTCGGCCGCGTCGATATAAGCCAGTGACGGCCGCATGGTGTCCAGGTTGAGTTCCAGCTTGCCGTAGTCAGGGTGCGTCAGAATGCCGCCATTGGCCACGCACAGCGTCTTGCCATCCGGCAACAGCACGACTTCGTGCGGGCCGATGCCGCCGGTAGCGAATTCGCCGATGCGGCGGTAGCCGCCGCCGGCAGAGGCGTCATACACGCCCAGCACGCCTTGCCCGGCCTCATAGTCGTTCTCGGTGGCCAGCATGCGCCGGCCATCGGGCAGGAACACGCCATGGCCGAAGAAATGCCGCCCGGGCGCCGCCTGCAAGGCTACCGGCGGCCGGGAACCGTCGATGTGAAAGGCCACGGCAAAAAAGCCGGGCTGGCGCCCGAACACGACGGCGCGGCCGCGCGCCGCGTCCAGCGCGAAACTGTGGCCGCGCGCCGGCATGGGCACCACCTGGCGGTCGCGGCCCTGCGCGTCGAGCACGACGGCTTCGTAGCGCCCGCCGGCGCGGCGCGCGGCCACATAAAGGGGCGCGGCGCCGGCGGCGCGCAGCGTGGCCGGCGCCAGGCCCGCCGTGGCGGCCAGCGCCAGGAAGCGGCGGCGGTCAATCTCCATCGAGGGCATTGAATCCTATGGTCACGCCCCATGCGGGCGCGACATGCTGATCGACAATATCCTTGGCGTTTTTCAGGATCAGCGCGGCCAACGCCAGCCGCTGCCATGCGTCGACATCGGCGGCGGCCTGCTGCAGCGGAACATCCACCGCCGCAAGAGCGGCAGCGGCAGCGCCGAACTCGCCCCGCAACGACGCGTCGATCCAGTCTGCGTCGGCGGCGTAGCGATAGCCGCCCGCATCGTAGAACGCGCCCATGCCGCGCACGCTGGTCGCGAGCATGGGCACGGCCATGCCGCTGCGCCAGAACGCGGCGCGCTTGGGCCGGGCGGCCTGGGGCGAATCGCCCAGCATGGGCGCGAGCTTCACGGCGCGGACGAACTGCAGGCCGGTCGACAGGGCCTTGACGGCCTCGGCCGCCACTTCCTGCTGGCTGCGGTATAGGTCGCTGTCGGCCGACGGCGCGGTGAACTGGCTGCCGAAATCGCCCTGCACGCTCCATGCCTGGCGCAGTTCGCCCGCCACGCCGGCGATATTGGCGGCCACCGCCACGGCGTAGCGGCAAGCGTAATCTGGCGCGTTGCCGGCCGGCGCATCGAGCAGGCCCGGCTCGTCATACAGCACGTATTCCAGGGCCGGCAAGCCTTGCAGGGCGACGCTGCGCCCGGCCAGCGCGCCGGGCGTCAGGGCGGCCGGGTCGGCCTGCGATAGCAGCGCGCGCACTTGGCGCTGCATGACGCCGCGCGTATCCGGCCAGAACACCAGCCGTTCGTAGCGGTTGCCTTGCACCAGCGGGCCGAAGCGCAAGAACTCCACGCCCGACCAGGCCAGCGCCGTCTGGCCGAAGGCCTGGCGCACGCCCGGCGCGCCATCCGGCCCGCCGCCCTGCCTGCACCAGGCGTCCAGGGTTTTTTCCAGGCCTTCCGCCCGCTGGGCAAGCTCCGCCATGGCGGGCCGCACATAACGGTCTGCCAGGCGCTGGCCCAGGTCGGCCGGCGGCGCCGCCGGCGCGGCCAATGGCGCCAGCGCCAGAGCGGCAGCCAACAGCCGCTTGCTTATCAGCATATTCACTCTCTTTGCCGGGCTGCTCACAATGACTCCAGGAAACGGATCAGGTCGGCGCGCTGCTGCGGCGTCATGGCTACCACGCGGTCGCGAGCCGCCTGGGCTTCGCCACCATGCCACAGAATGGCTTCAAGCAGCGTGCGCGCCCGGCCATCGTGCAGCCAGGTCGCGTTAGGGTTGACGGTGCGCGTCAGGCCGATGCCCCACAAAGGCGGCGTGCGCCATTCGCTGCCGCTGGCCTGGCCTTCGGACACGCCATCCGCCAGACCCTCGCCCATGTCGTGCAGCAGCAGGTCGGTGTACGGCCAGATCAACTGAAAGCGATGTTCCGGGCGCTCGGCATCGCGCCGGGTCACGTATTTGGGGACGTGGCAGGCCACACAATTGGCTTCGTAGAACAGCTTCTTGCCCGCCAGCACGCGCGCGTCGTCGACGTCGCGCCGCTGTGGCACCGCCAAGTTGACCGCGTAGGTCGTGACGAAGTCCATCAGCTCGCCGGGCACTTCATGCTCGCCCAGGCGCGGCTGCGCGCCGTGTGGCATATCGAAGCAGGCCGGCTGCGCCGCCGTGCATTCGCCGTAGTGACTGGGAAACAGAGGCGTAGACAGCCCCATGTCGTTGGAAAACGCCACCGCGCTTTGCTGTTCGACCGTAGGCTGGCTGGCCTTCCAGTTAAAGCGGCCCAGCGCGGTCTGGCCGCTGCGGGCATCGCGCACCCAGTTCGGCCGGCCGCTGATGCCATCGCCGTGGTCGGCCGCCGCATTGGCCAGAATGTCGGCGGGATGCACGGCTTCGAGCAGGCCCAGGCCGATCATCGGCGGCGCCAGGCGCGGCGAGATCTGCACGTCGTCCCGCAGCGGCCCGTAGCCCGGGTCTTCGATCCGGTAGACAGGCTTCATCAGCGTGGCGGTCTCGCCACCATTGAGCGCCACCGCCACCGGCTCGTACTCGATCTCCAGCCGCCCTTCCGCCGGCAGCCCGGCCACGGCGAAGTTCTGCAATTGCGAGCCATACACCGGCTCGGGCACGAATGGCAGCTCGCCCGACGCCAGCAGGCGGCGGTGTTCATCGGTGCTGGGCGGCACGGCCAGGCGCAACAGCAGCGCCACGGCGTCGGTGCGCTCCAGCGGGTCGAAGCCGGGCACGGTGCCGCGGCCGTCCTTGGTATGACATGCCTGGCAAGACCGGGCGTTGAACAGCGGCCCCAGGCCATCCGAAGCCTGGGTCGACGACGGCGCCGACACCCAGTCTTTGCGGAACAGCCCGTTGCCCACCAGGAACTGCTGACGGCCTTCGAAGGTCAAGTTGGCCGAGGGATGCGAAAAAATGTCGGCATTGACCAGTTTGCGCGTGGTGCCGGCGCCGGCCGGCAGGGTTTCGAACGTCTCGGCCCGGGAAAAATCGCGGGTCGGCGCGGTAACCCTGGCGACGCGGTCGCGGTCTTCGACGCCGAGGTCGTCGCGCTGGGCGGATTGCGCGGTGGCGCCCGACGTGGCAAGCGCCGCCAATACTGCCACTACGATCTTGCTCACTGGAATACGGCTTCCGGCTTGTCCAGGCTGTCCGAACCTTCCAGCGCCACTTCGCCCAACTCAAGCACGGCAATCACGCGCTCCAGGCTGCGGGTCTGGTCGACCAGGCGATCGATGGCGGCCTGCACCACGGCATTGCCTTCGGCATTGCCGCTGGCAATCATCTGATCGTAGGTTTCAACCTTGTCGGCGCGGTCGCGCATGGCCTGCATGGCAGCCACGGTGGCGTCCAGCTTGGCGCGCATTTCGGCGTCCAGCTTGGGATCGCGCGCCTTGACCAGGTCGGACACGCTGGCGCCCGCGACGGTCTTGCCGTTTATGCGGGCGTAGCTGCCCAGGTACACGTTGCGGATGCCGATCTGGTTATAGAAATGCGAGTTGTGGGTGTTGTCGGAGAAGCAATCGTGCTCTTCTTCCGGGTCGTGCAGCATCAGGCCCAGCTTCATGCGCTCGCCCGCCAGTTCGCCGTACGACAGGCTGCCCAGGCCGGTCAGCATGGCGACCAGGCCAGCCTTGGGGTCCTGCTCGACCGCCTTGCGCGCCTGGCCATCCGCCTTCCAGTTGGCCACCATGGTTTCCAGGTCGGCAACCAGCAGGTCGGTGACCGCACGCAGGTACTGCACACGGCGTTCGCAATGTCCTCCCGTGCATTGGGCGGGGTCGAAATCAGTGTGCGGACGGTTGCCGGCATGGCGCTCTTGGGGCGTGCCCTGGCGGTCGGCCGGAGCCGGGCCGGAGCCGTTCAGGTCCTGGCCCCACAGCAGGAATTCGATGGCATGGTAGCCGGTGGCGACGTTGGCTTCGTTGCCGTCCGCCTCGTGCAGTGTCTCGGCCAGCAGCTCGGGCGTGATGGTGGTGGCGTCGATGGTCTTGCCGCCCACGGAAATCTTGGAATTGGCGATCACATTCACGGCGTAGAACGCGTTCTGATCGCTCTCGGTGCCGTACGAGGCATCTACGTAATCGATCAGGCCTTCGTCCAGCGGCCAGGCATTCACGCTGCCTTCCCAGTCGTCGACCACCGGGTTGCCGAAGCGGAAAGCCTCGGTCTGTTGATACGGCACGCGCGCCGCCAGCCACGCCGCGCGCGCGGCCTGCAGCGTCTGCGCGCTGGGCTGCTCGATCAACGCTTCGACTGCGGCGCGCAAGGCCTGTGCCGAAGCCAGCGAGTCTTCATAGCCAGCCAGCGCGATATCGGCATAGGTCTGCACCACCGCCTTGGGTTCGGCGGCCGCCTGGGCCACGCCCGCGGCCAGGGTGGCCGCCAGCAGCGCGCCGTAGAGCAACTTGCGCATCGGAATACTCTCCTTTGTTGTTGAAAAGCGCGCCCCGCGTGGCCGCGCCTTTCGGGATGAAGATTTACCGATGCAAGTGTAAACAATTTTCGTTCAATATTCAGTGAATTGTCAGTAATGATTATCAGCCTTGCACGGCCGGTTGCAGCCATCCTCGCAACAGCCGGGTGACGACCGGGATGCATACGAACGACAGCACTGGCGTCATGCAGGCGGTAGTGATCAGCACGCGCCAGAACAAAGGCATGGCGCTCAATTGCTCGTTGAACAACGTGCTGAACAGCAGCAGCATGGGGAAATACGCCAGCCAGATGCTGACCGCCTGTTTCCAGCGCGGCGGCGCGCTGCGCGGCGGGCCGAACCAGGTATCCATACCGCTGGCCCGATGCACACGGCTGGCGCGCACCAGGCCCGCCCCGCGCTCTAGCCACATGCGCCGCGGCAGCGAATTTTCCCAGCGCGCGAGGTTGGCCTCGTCGTTAAAGCGAAGCACGATCTGGTACTGGTCGCCCCCTTCGGGCGGCTGCAGCACTCCCGACCCCAGAAATCCCGGAAAGCCCGCGGCCAGTATCTCGCCCTGGCGCAGCCACGCCAGGAAGTCGCCGTAGCGGTCGGGGGAAATATGGCGCGTCACCAGCATGGTGATCGGGGCGGGAAGACTTGTGTTCATGCGGTACTCCTTGCTGCGTGTGGCCTCGCTTGCAATCCGCGGGCCTTCTGCCCTCTTTCCAAGCAAACCTTGTGCCAGGCGGCGGCCCCGGCCGCCCGCCCCGCAAACGCCGCCGGCTCGCGCCCGCCATGCACCGCCGCGCGCGATGCCGCGCCGTGGCGGCGCGCCACTGCACCGCGCCGGTGCGATATTGAGCATGGCCCAACGCAGGTCTACACTGGGCGCTCTCTCAACCCAAGGAGTATGCGCAATGAGCACCTACAAGATTGCGGTTTTTGTCGGCAGCCTGCGGGCCGCATCCATCAACCTGCGTTTGGCGCGTGCCCTGGAAAAACTGCTGCCCGAGAACGTCAAGTTCGAATACGCCAGCCTGGGGGACGTGCCCCTGTTCAACCAGGACGACGAAATGTCCATGCCGCCCGCGGCCGCGAAGCTCAAAGCGCTCATCGCCAGCGCCGACGGCCTGCTGTTCGTCACCCCGGAGCACAACCGTTCGATCCCCGCGGCACTGAAAAACGCCATCGACTGGGGCTCGCGCCCATGGGGCCAGAACTCCTGGCCCGGCAAGGCCGGCGGCATCGTGGGCACCTCGCCCAGCGCGGCCGGCACCGCCATGGCGCAGCAGCACCTGCGCAATATCCTGGCCGCGGAAGGCGTCAACGTGTTGACCACGCCGGAAGTCTTCCTGCAAACCACCGAAGGCTTGATAGACGACCAATACACCATCACCAACGAAGGCACCCGCAAATTCCTGCAAGGCTGGCTCGACCGTTACGTCGCCTGGGTGGCCAAGCACTCTGGCTGATCCCGCGTCGCAATCAACTCGTCATACTCGCCACGTAACCTCTCGGCCTGTTTGCTGACCTCCAGCTTAAACACCCGCCAACTCAGAGAGGTTTCAATGTCCTACTTGACAGACAAGTTGCGTGCCCCGCGCCGTGAAGCAGAAGGAGAAATCACGGTGCCGGGCCAGATGTTCGACGACATCGTCGCCGCCAACCCCGGCCGGCGCACACTATTGAAGAACAGCGTGGGGCTGTCGCTGCTGTCTGTATTCGGCGCAACGCTGGCGGGCTGTGGCAGCGGCAGCGACAACGATGACGACGACGGCCCCGCCAATGGCGGCGGCGCCGCCCCCTCTGCCGATTACTCGGTAAATTTCACGCCCCTGGCCGACAATCTCACGCCCGACACCGTACTGGTTCCCGAAGGCTACGTTGCCGAAGTGCTGTATTCGGCCGGCGACAAGTGCATGATCGGCTCGCTGGGCTACAGCGGCACGCCCCAGTCGTACCCGGCCACCGAGAACCAGGCCGGCGGCCAGCATGACGGCATGCACTTCTACGCCCTGGACGGCGTGGACCCCAACAAGGGCGGCCTGCTGGTCCTGAACCACGAAAACGTCGACCGCCAAACGCTCGACCTGTCCACCGACGCGGTGCGCACCAATCTGTCGAACGTGGGCGTGTCGGTTATCGAGATCGCGCGTGGCGACGACGGCAAGTGGTCGGTCAACCCCAATTCGTCGTACAACAAACGCTACACCGGCAACACCGTCTACAACGTGAGCGGCCCGGCCGCGGCCGTCATCGGCCCCACCGTGGTCGGCACGCTGAATAACTGTTCCAGCGGCAACACGCCGTGGGGCACCTACCTGACCTGCGAAGAAACCACGGACAACTACTGGGACCCCACCCAGCCCGAAGAAGGCTATGGCTGGGTGGTCGAGATCGACCCGCACCAGCCGACCTCCACGGCCGTCAAGCGGACCGCGCTGGGCCGCTTCGATCACGAAAACACCGCCTACATGCTGGACAAGGACAACCGCGTCGCCTTCTACATGGGCGACGACGGCACGCCCGGCTGCATCTACAAGTTCGTTCCCTCGCGCGCTTATGATCCGTCGAATCGCGCCAATAACGCCAACCTGCTCGACGAAGGCACGCTGTACGCGGCGCGCTTCAATGACGATGGCTCGGGCAACTGGGTAGAGCTGACTGTAGGCAAGAACGGCCTGACCGCCGGCGCCGTGGACCCGGGCAACTACACCCAGGTCGCCCCCGGCTCGCTGCCGGCGCAGCAGATTATCGACTTCAACTCGCAGGCCGATGTGCTGATCAACACCAAGGCCGCCGCGCGCGTGGCCGGCGCCACCCTGATGGACCGCCCCGAGTGGATCACCGTGGGCCAGGACAAGACCCTGTACTGCACGCTGACCAATAATGGCGGTCGCCGACGCACCAGCGCGGCAAACCCGCGAACCAATAATTCGCACGGCCACATCGTGCGCTGGAAAGAGCGCGGCGACTCGCCGCTGGCCACCACCTTCGAATGGGATTTGCTGCTGTTGGCCGGCTATGACGAAGCGCAAGGCAAGGCCGAGAACATCACCGGCACCATCAACGGCGATACGTTCTCCAGCCCCGATGGCATCCGCGTCGACACGCGCGGCCGCTTGTGGGTGCAGACCGACTCGGGCGCTACCGGCGCCGATGAATTCGGCCACAACGCCATGTACTACATCGACCAGACGACCGGCGAGTCGAAGCGCTTCCTGGTGGGCCCGGTTGGCTGCGAGATCACGGGTATCGCCTACAACGAAGACCTGACCACGTTCTTCATCAACATCCAGCACCCGAACGGCGCATGGAACACCGTGCGCGCCGGTGGCGGAGACGCCCGCTCGGCCACGGTGGTGGTGCGCCGCGAAGACGGCAGGCCGGTCGGCGCCTGACACGGGCGCGCCGGGCATGGGGCGGCGGGCCGCGCTGCCGCCCCGCAAGGTTCATGGCGCCGGCACGGCTCGCATGACGCGGATGGCCCTGCCGGCCGCCGCCGGCGGCCGGCGCTTACTCGCCGTCTTCGAGCCGCATGCCGATCTTCAGCCCGACCTGCCAGTGCGCGACCTGGCCATTCTTGATGTGACCGCGCACCTCGGTAACTTCGAACCAGTCTAGATTGCGCAGAGTTTCCGAAGCGCGCGCAATGGCTTGCACGACGGCATCATCGGACGACTTGGTGGACGATCCCACCAGTTCGATTTGCTTGTACACGTGGCTGTTGGACATCGTTCGTCTCCCGCAAGAAAGTAGCGGCAAGCCGGGGCGGCGGGCCGCCGGCCCGGCCTGCCCGGCCGGGTCGACCCATTGTGGCACGGCGCGGCGCGCCTGCCTATGCGCAAACGCCATGCCGGCGCACGCCGGCATGCGCGAACCGGTCCGCGGATGGGTTCTAATAGGTGATGTTGGATCACCCAAGATTGACGAACCCGTTCCCAATGTCGAAGCAACGCGCGCACAATCACAACGCCGGCGTGGAAGCCCGCAGTCCTTCCACGGAGAACCTGGCGGGCCATACGCCCATGATGCAGCAATATTTACGCCTCAAGGCCGAGGCCGGCCCGTTGCTGCTGTTCTACCGCATGGGCGATTTCTATGAAATGTTCTACGAAGACGCGGAGCGCGCCGCGCGCCTGCTGGGCCTGACGCTGACCAAGCGCGGCGCGTCCAACGGCACGCCCATTCCCATGGCAGGCGTGCCCGTGCATGCCATGGAGCAATACCTGGCGCGCCTGGTGGCCCTGGGCGAATCGGTGGCCATCTGCGAACAGATCGGCGACCCCGCCGCCGCCAAGGGGCCTGTCGAACGGCGCATCGTGCGCATCGTCACGCCCGGCACCCTGACCGACGAAGCCCTGCTTCCGGCCAAGGCCGACCGCGCCCTGGCGGCCGTGTTCCTGGGCGGCAAGGCGCGCAACCCGCGCGCCGGCCTGGCGTGGCTGAACCTGGCCAGCGGCGAATTCCGCGTCACCGAATGCGCGCCGGCCCAGATCGAATCCGAACTGCACCGCGTCGCACCCGCCGAGCTGGTGTGCGCCGAAAGCGCCGATCCGGCGCTGGCCTTCGAGGGCGCGCGCACCCGCGTGCCCGACTGGCACTTCGAAAGCGACGGCGCGCGGGCGCACCTGCTCGCCCACTTCAAGACCGACACCCTGGCCGGCTTCGACGTCGACGACATGCCCGCGGCCATCTGCGCGGCCGGCGCGCTGCTGCGCTACGCCGCGCGCACTCAATCGCAGACGCTGGCGCATGTGCAGGGCATCGCGGTCGACCGGCCCGGCCAATACGTGCTGATGGACCCCGTCACGCGCCGCAACCTCGAGCTTACCCAGACCCTCAGCGGCGAAGAGTCTCCCACGCTGTTCTCGTTGCTGGACGGCTGCCGCACGCCCATGGGCAGCCGGCTGCTGCGGCGCTGGCTGCATCATCCGCTGCGCGACAACGCCCCCGCGCTGGCGCGCCAGCAGGCCATCTCGGCCCTGCTGGCCGGCCGCACGGATGTCGCCCCGGCGTTCGGCGCGGCCGGCCTGCTGGAAACTCTGCGCGACGCGCTGGATGCGTTTCCCGATGTCGAACGCATCTCGTCGCGGCTGGCGCTGCGCTCGGTACGGCCGCGCGAACTGGCCAGCCTGCGCGACGCCCTGGCAGCCCTGCCCGCGCTGCGCGAACTGGTGGCGCCGCTAAGCGCCTCGCCGCGCCTGGCTGAACTGGCCGGGCACCTGCAACTGGATCCCGCCCTGGCCGACCTGCTGCGCCGCGCCATCGCCCAGGAGCCGGCGGTGGCCATTCGCGACGGCGGCGTCATCGCCACGGGCTTCGATGCCGAGCTCGACGAGTTGCGCGCCCTGGCCGCCGACGGCGGCGATTTCCTGGTGCAGCTCGAAGCCCGCGAGCGCGAGCGCACCGGCATCGGCAACCTGCGAGTCGAATTCAACCGCGTGCATGGCTTCTACATCGAAGTCACCAAGGGCCAGACCGACAAGGTGCCCGAAGACTACCGCCGCCGCCAGACGCTCAAGAACGCCGAACGCTACATCACGCCCGAGCTCAAGTCATGGGAAGACAAGGTGCTGTCGGCGCAAGACCGCTCGCTGGCGCGCGAGAAATGGCTGTACGAGCAACTGCTCGACACGCTGGCCGAGCACGTGCGCCCGCTGTCCGATTGCGCGGGCGCGCTGGCCGAACTGGACACTCTGGCCGCCCTGGCCGAGCACGCGCGACGCCATGACTGGACCGCCCCCGAGCTTACCGACCAGGCCGAACTGGATATCGAGGCCGGCCGCCACCCGGTGGTGGAACGGGCCATCGAGCGCTTTACGCCCAACGGCTGCCGCCTGGACGCCACGCGCCGCATGCTGCTGATTACCGGCCCCAACATGGGCGGCAAATCCACCTACATGCGCCAGGTGGCGCTGATCGCCCTGCTCGCGCGCACCGGCAGCTTCGTGCCGGCGCAGCGCGCCACCATCGGCAAGCTCGACCGCATCTTCACCCGCATCGGCGCGGCCGACGACCTGGCGGGCGGGCGTTCGACCTTCATGATGGAAATGACCGAGGCGGCCGCCATCCTGGCGGCCAGCACGCCGCACAGCCTGGTGCTCATGGACGAGATCGGGCGCGGCACTTCCACCTACGACGGCCTGGCGCTGGCCTGGGCCATTGCATTGCGCCTGGTCACCCACAATCGCGCCCTGACCTTGTTCGCCACCCACTATTTCGAACTGACGCGCCTGCCGGCCGAGCAGCCCACGGCGGCCAACGCGCATCTGGCCGCCGCCGAATCGGCGGGCGGCATCGTGTTCCTGCACGAGGTGCGCGACGGCCCGGCCAGCCGCAGCTACGGCATCCAGGTGGCGCAGCGCGCCGGCGTGCCCGCCGCGGTCATCCGCCATGCCTCGCGCGAGCTCGAACGCCTGGAAGCGCAAGGCGCGCCCACCCCGCAACTGGGCCTGTTCGCCGCCGCCATCGAAGCCGATGCCCAGGCCGGCGCGGCCAGCGACCAGTCCGGCGAAGCCGCCGCCCTGCATGCCCTGCGCGATGAGCTTGCCCAGATCGATCCCGACAGCCTGACGCCGCGCGAAGCGCTGGACGCCCTGTACCGCCTGAAGGCCTGCATGCCATGAAAACCCACCTGCCCCTGACGCTGCTGGGCGGGCTCAGCCCCGCGGACTTCATGCGCCGCTACTGGCAGCGCAAGCCCCTGCTGATCCGGCAGGCCATCCCCGGCTTCAAGCCGCCGCTGAACATCGCCGCGCTCAAGAAGCTGGCGCGCCGCGACGACGTCGAATCGCGCCTGATCTGGCGCGAAGACGGCGCCTGGCAAATGGAACAAGGCCCCTTTGCGCGCCTGCCCAAGGCCGGCGAACCCGACTGGACCTTGCTGGTGCAGAGCGTAGACTTGCACAGCGACGCCGCCTCGGCCCTGCTGCAGCAGTTCCGTTTCATCCCCGACGCCCGGCTCGATGACATCATGATCAGCGTGGCCTCCGATGGCGGCGGCGTGGGGCCGCACTTCGACAGCTACGACGTGTTCCTGCTGCAGGCGGCAGGCCGCCGCCGCTGGCGCTACGGACGCCAGCAAGACCTGTCGCTGCAGCCCGGCCTGCCCCTGAAGATACTCAGCCACTTCACGCCGGAGCACGATGTCGTGCTGGAACCCGGCGACATGCTGTACTTGCCGCCGCAAGCCGCGCACGACGGTATCGCGGTGGGCGACGATTGCATGACCATTTCCATCGGCTTTCGTGCCCCCACGCAGGCCGCCCTGGCGCGCGGGCTGCTCGAAGCCGCCGCCGACCAGGCCATGGCCCGCATCGGCCTGCTGGGCGGCCCCTATGGCGAGCCGCCGCTGCCCGGGCGACGCCTGGACGCGCTGTACCGCGACCCGGACCAACCCGCGGTCGACACGCCCGCTGCCCTGCCCGACGCGCTGGTGCAAGCCACGCTCGACACCCTGGCCAAGGTGCGCTTCGACGACGCGCTGGCGGCGCGCTTCCTGGGCTGCTGGCTCACCGAGCCCAGCAACCTGGCTGTTTTCGATGCCGCGCCGCCCGACGGCATCGACCTGGCGTCCGACTGGCCGGCCGGCGGCATGCTGGAGCTCGACCGGCGCACCCGCATGCTGTATCGCGGCCGGCAGGTGTTCATCAACGGCGAAACCGCCCAAGCGCCCGCCAGCGCGGCCCTGCGCGCGCTGGCCGACGACCGGCGCCTGGCCTGCGCCGATCCGCGCTGCCGGCGCCTGGGCAGCGCGGCGCGGGAATGCCTGGCCGACTGGCTGGATGCCGGCTGGCTGCACTATCGTCCCAGCTAAGGCGCACGCGGGCGCCGCCTGTTTTGTACGATCCGGACACCTAAACGTGTCCATCCTGCACAGAACGCTAAGGTGTGCGCGCCGCATGAAACATCACGACATGCTCCACACTTATACGTAAAGGTTGTTACGTTCTGGATGCCACCGCTTTAATTTCCACACGTCAGCACCTGCTTGATTCCTGTAGCCTGACTACTGGTTTCCCCTAACGGGACACTGGTTTCCCCTAAACAGGGCCGCATGATCGTCATCTAACAGGAGTCCAACATGATCAGCAAAACCTTGATTCTTGCTTCGGTTGTTGCCGTCGCGCTGACCGCTTGCGACAAGAAGGAAGACACCGCGAGCCCGGCCGGCTCCGAGCCGTCGACCACCATGCCCGCGCCGTCGAGCCCCGCGCCGTCGAGCCCCGCGCCGTCGAGCCCCGCGCCTTCGACCCCCGCTCCCACGACGCCGGCGCCCGACAGCTCCACCACCCCTGCGCCTGGCGGCGGCTCGACCCCTCCGGCTTCCTCGGGGTCGTAACACGCCAGGTTTGACCCCCCTGCCTCGCGCAGGCAGGAAAAAAAAGGCCGCGACAGCAATGTCGCGGCCTTTTTAGTGGGCGCCCGGGCCCGGCGGATCAGGTCATTTTGTCTTTCAGGACGCTGAGCAGCCGCTGCGCCGTGGCGCTGTTGTCGCGCTGGCCGGAACTGTCGAGCACCGTGACCTGGGTCTGGGCGCCGTCCTGGGCCAGGTGAATGCGGTATTGCGCGGCCTGGGCTTTCTTGTCGCCCGAGAACAGGCGGCTGAAGAAGCCGGGCTGTTCGTTCTTGGCGCCAGTGTCGGTGTCGACGTAGCGCACGAAGTACTCGCCAGCCGAGCGGTCGCGGTCGTCGACGGCGAAACCGCCGGAGTCGAGCGCCACGCCCACCCGGCGCCAGGCGCGATCGAACGACTCGTCGACCACCAGCATCGCGCCATTGGCGCGCACGTCTTGCACCTTGGGCGCCTGCGGCGAGGCTTCCGCCTGCGCCACCAGCTTGCGGGCGCTGTCGACATCGGTGCCCAGATAGACCATCAGGCGCGCCAGCATGGCGGCGTTCAGGCCCGGATCTTCGCGGCCGTGCTCCCACGCCACTTGGGCGTCGTCGGGACCGGTGCGCTTTTCGATCATCTGCTGGTGCGAGATGTAGACTTCGGTGTGACCGTTGACGCGTTCGACGCGAGTGCGGAATTTTTCGCGTTCGCCGCTATCCCAGGCGGTGTCCAGGATGGAGCCCAGCGCCTGGCGCAGCCAGCTTTCGGGGATCTTGGCGCGGTTTTCCGCCCAGTCGGTTTCGATCAGGCCAGCCTTGGGGCTGTTGGTGCTGACGGTAAAACCGGTATCGGTCCAGAAGTCGACCACCTTGGGAAAGACTTCTTCGGGCGGGCGTTCGACCACCAGCCAGCGCAGGTCGCCGTCGCGCTCGACACGCATGTCTTCGCGCTGCGGCAGCACATTGGTGGTTTGCGTGGCCGAAGCCACCTGCTGCTGCCCTTGCTGCTGGTACTGCGAATAAGTGGTGCTGCCAGACGCCGGCGCGCGGTAGCGCGGGTCGCTGGAAGCCTGGGTCAGGTCGGGCGGAATGCTGAGCGGCTCGCCACGCCGCGTGCTTTTATAGTCAACCGACTCGCCGTTGCCCAGCAACTCGTTGACATCGCTGCAGCCCGCCAACAATGCCAGGGCCATCAATGCCGACGCAGCGGCATGACGTTGATTCATACGCATCCTCACTATTTAGAGCAGGCCCGTTTCCTGGAGCGCGCGGCGTACCGTGTCGTGGTGTTGCGTGCCCAGTTCCACCAGGGGCAGCCGGTAACCCAGCTCAGTACGGCCCATTTGAGCCAGCGCCCATTTCACAGGAATGGGATTGGCCTCGACGAACAAGGCCTTGTTTAGACGCGCCAGGCGCGCGTTAAGTTCGCGCGCCTTGGGTACGTCGCCCGCCAACGCGGCGGCACAGAGCTCGTGCATGAGCCGCGGCGCCACGTTGGCCGTAACGGAAATATTGCCGCGCGCGCCCAGCAGAATGAGCGCGGTGGCGGTGGGGTCGTCGCCGCTGAACACCTGAAAGCCGGCCGGCGCCTCGCGGATCAGCAACGCGCCACGGCCGATATCGCCGGTGGCGTCTTTGATGCCGATGATGCCCGGCACTTGCGCCAGGCGCAGCACCGTTTCGTTGGACATGTCGGCCACAGTGCGGCCGGGCACGTTATACAGCACGGTGGGCAGGTCGACTGCTTCGGCCACGGCCCGGAAATGGCGGTACAGGCCTTCCTGGGAAGGCTTGTTGTAGTACGGCACCACCGACAGGCCCGCTTGCGCGCCCACGGCCTTGGCGTGGCGCGACAGGTGGATGGCTTCGTCGGTGGAGTTGGCGCCCACCCCGGCAATGACCGGGATGCGGCCGGCCGCATGCTTGACCGCAACGCGGATGAGCTCGGCGTGCTCGTCCATGGAAACCGTGGGCGATTCGCCGGTCGTGCCCACCACGACCAGGGCGTCGGTGCCTTCGGCGATATGCCAGTCGATCAGCGAACGGTAGGCAGCGTAGTCGAGGCTGCCGTCGGGCTGCATGGGGGTGACCAGCGCCACCATGCTGCCCTGGAATTGGATAGTTTCGGCGGGGGATGCCATGAAAAATGGGCTCCGGACCCGGGACGACAGGCCCCGGGCGATGAACTGAGTCAGTCGAGTCGCCGAGTTTAACGGATATTGGGCCTTACAAGAACCAGGTGACGATGGCCGTCCCCAATTGCAGAATGGGCTGCATCAGGGTCCACAGCGCATCGGTAACCAATAGCAGCAATACGATAACCAGACCGTACGGTTCGATGCGCGAATACTGCCAGGCCAGCCGGTTGGGCAGCAGGCTGAAAAGAATGCGCCCGCCATCCAGGGGCAGGATGGGCAGCAGGTTCAGGGCCATGAGCACCAGGTTGACGTTAACGCCCGCCATGGCCATCTGGTACCAGTAGCCTTCTTCGAGCCCGCCGGCCAGGTACAGGCGCATGGATACAACCCACAGAATCGCCATCAGCAGGTTGGCGGCAGGCCCCGCCAGGGCCACCCAGAGCATGTCTTTCTTGGGGCGGCGCAGGCGGCCGAAATCAACCGGCACCGGCTTGGCCCAGCCGAACAGCATGGCCGGCCCGCCCATCAGCTTGGACATCAGCAGAATGCCCACCGGCACCAGCAGCGTGCCCACCGGGTCGATGTGGCGCATGGGGTTCAGGGTAATGCGCCCGGCCTGCTGCGCGGTGGGATCGCCCAGCATGCGGGCCACGTACCCATGCGCCGCCTCGTGCAGCGTAATGGCGAAAATGACGGGAATCGCGTAGATCGCGATGGCCTGGATGAGATCGGACATGATGAAAGAGAGTCAGAGGCCCAGCGAGGCCGGGTCGCCGCGGCCGCGGCGCAGGACGGCGGGTTCATCGCCGGTAAGGTCGATGACCGTGGTGGGCGACTGCGGGCAGGCGCCGGCGTCGATGATGGCGGCAAGATCATGCGCGTAGCGATCGCGGATGTCTTCGGCGTCGTTCAGGGCGTCGTCTTCGCCCTTGGGAATGAGCGTGGTGGACAGCAGCGGCGCGCCCACCTGCTCGAGCAGCGCCAGGGTGACCGCATGCTGCGGCACGCGAATGCCGATGGTCTTGCGCGATGGATGCGACACCCGGCGCGGCACCTCGCGCGTGGCTTCCAGAATGAAGGTCCAGGGCCCCGGCGTGGCCGCCTTCAGCAGGCGGTACTGGCGGTTGTCGACCCGCGCGAAATGGCCGATTTCGGCCAGGTCGCGGCACAGCAGCGTCAGGTGATGGCGCTCGTCCAGCCCGCGCAGGCGCCGCAGCGCGTCGGCCGCCGCCTTGTCATCGAGGTGGGCCGCCACGGCGTAGCTGGAGTCGGTGGGCACCGCCACCAGGCCGCCGTCGTTCAGCCACTGCGCGGCCTGCTTGAGCAGGCGGGGCTGCGGATTGTCGGGATGAATAGAGAAAAATAGGGCCATGGGTTTATCCTAGCATCCTTGGCGCTTGCTCAGGAGAAACACATGCGCATGGACGATTCGCGGGAAAGCCGGAATATCGAAGATCGCCGCTCGAGCGGCCCCCGGCTGGGCGGGCGCGGCTCGATCGGCATCGGCACGATCGTGCTGGCGCTGGTCGCCATTTATTTCGGCGTCGATCCCGCGGTGGTGCTGCAAATGGCCGAAGGCCCGGCGCCCGTCGAGCAGCAGGCGCCCAGCCAGCCGCCCGCCAACGATCCCCAGGCGCGCTTCGTGGCCAAGGTGCTGGGCGAAACCGAAGACACCTGGAGCGCCATCTTCCAGCAGAACCTCAACCGCCAGTACATCGCTCCCCGGCTGGTGCTGTTCCGCGGCGCCACCCCCACCGCCTGCGGCACGGGCCAGGCCGCCATGGGGCCGTTCTACTGCCCGGGCGACAGCAAGGTCTATATCGACCTCAGTTTCTTCGACGAAATGGAACGCCGCCTGAACGCGCCAGGCGACTTCGCCCAGGCCTACGTCATCGCGCACGAAGTCGGCCACCATGTGCAGCGCCTGCTGGGCATCTCCGACCAGGTCGACCGCCTGCGCCAGCGCAACCCCAGCCAGGCCAACGCGCTGTCAGTGCGCATGGAACTGCAGGCCGACTGCTTTGCCGGGCTGTGGGCGCGCCGCGCCGACCAGGCCCGCAATATTCTTGAAAGCGGCGACGTCGAAGAAGGCCTGAACGCGGCCACCGCCATCGGCGACGACACCCTGCAAAAGAAAAGCCAGGGCTATGTGGTGCCCGACGCGTTCACCCATGGATCGTCCGCGCAGCGGGTGCGCTGGTTCAAGCGCGGCCTCGACAGCGGCGACCTGCGCCAGTGCGATACGTTTTCGGCCGACACGCTTTGAAACCGCGCGGCCGGCCCTGCGCGGCCGCGTTCTTGTAAGATTACGGCCCTTTGCGATGCCCGGCATCGCGCCCGCCGGCCCGCCCGGGCCGGCCTGCCCGGACAAAACGACACGACAGCGGCCCATGGCCAATACGCAAGCTCCCCTTATTACGCCGGCCGAAGTCCGCGACATTCTGGCCGAACCCAAGGAAACCGTTAAACCGGTCGCCTGGGCGCCGCGCCCCGCCGCCGGCCACGCTCAATGGATGGAATTTTCGTCGGCCTGCCGGCTGCGCGGCGAAGCCCGCGACGACATCATCTTCCGCGCCATTTACCGCCCCGCCCGCACTGCCGTGCATGGCCAGGCCGTCATTGCCCTGGCCGAAGCCTGTTCGGCCAGCCTGTTCGTGGGCCCGCACCGGGTTGCCGGCGTGGATACCGGCGACGCCTTCCACACCAGCCTGGTCGGCAAGGGCAGGCAACACTACCGTGGCGTGCTGGCCGACCGCACTCACCGCCACGTCTGGCATGACGACGGCGAAGGCTATGCCGAACCCGTAGAGCCGGCGCTGGACGATATTGCCGCCCTGATCCCGTATTTCCTGCGGCAGGCCAATCTGGTCCTGACGGGGGGCTTTGCCCACCCCATGAAGGGCCGCCAAATCGAACTACTGCTATGACCGCGTTCCTGCAAGCCGCCGGATGGACCGTCCTGCCGGCCGGCGACCGCGCCGTGCGCGCCGTGACCCCGGTGCCCATGGGCCTGGATGGCCAGCACGGAGCATTCTTCATTGCCCAGCCCGACGATCAGTCGTTCTACCTGACCGACGCCGGCGCGGCCGCCATGCAC
This sequence comes from Bordetella petrii, assembly GCF_000067205.1. Taxonomy (NCBI): domain Bacteria; kingdom Pseudomonadati; phylum Pseudomonadota; class Betaproteobacteria; order Burkholderiales; family Alcaligenaceae; genus Bordetella; species Bordetella petrii. Next base: position 3,673,879 of record NC_010170.1, read on the forward strand.
GCCGCCGCCTATGGCATCGAGCTGAATGCCAAGCGCCTGGACCTGCTGAACCAGGCGCCCGGCATCGGGCTGGCGCGCTTCGACAAAACCGGCGCCATTGTCGCCAGCGGCCCGGCCGCGCACCTGCAGGAAGCCGTTTGGGAAGCCGTGAAACTGGCCACGGCGCTGAGCTTCCAGTGCACCCAATGGATGCCCAAGTTCAGCCGCCTGCGCTTTCGCGCCGAAGTCGGGCGCACCCTGGCCGAAGCCGTGGGCAAGCGGCTGATGCAAGGCGCCAGGGCGCAGGCCAGCAGCGGCCACATGGCCGATTTTGCCTATGCCGTGCGCAGCGCCACGGGCGAGACATTGACCTACATCGAACCTATCGCCCTGAAAGCCGGCAAGAAAATGGACTGGACGCAGGTCTACCAGACCCACGGGAAAATGGCCGACGTGAAAATGGCCGATGCGGCGAACCGCCGCCTGGTCATCCTGGAAGACGGCGCATCGGCCGAAGAACTCAGCAAGGCCGTGTCCATTCTGGAACAATCGGCCACGGTACGGCCGTTGGGCAAGGCGCGCAGCTGGGCCGAGATTTTCGCCGACTGAACGCCAACCGGAATGCCAACTGAGCGCCGGCACGGATGGCCGACGCGAAAAGGTGTCGGGCAGCTGCGTGCCGGACACCGTTGCATTGCGCGGCGATCCTGCCTAGTTGACGACTCCGGTCAGCGCGTCGACGATGGCGCAGCCATGACTGATGGCTTCGTGCACAGCCTCGCGCGGGCTGTACACGTAGTTGCCATCGGCGAAGCCGGGCACCACGTATTCGTCGCCATGTTCCTGTACGGAGTCAGCCTGCACCACGAACACCGATGCAGTAAAGACAGGGGAGCCCGGCGCGTTTGCCGTTCCTTCATCGGGGTTGCCGCGTGCGACTTTGGCTGTCAGCCGATACCCCTTGTAGATCAAATTGTTCTGATGCACTCAAAGGCCCTCTCTAGGGCCAGCATACCGCGCATTTGTTTACAAACCTGATAAGTTTTGTAACGAAGCCGCCGTTGGACATGCACCTCGCCCTTGCCCGCCGGCTTACAAACCCGCGGCCCGGCACTGCCATCCGGAAGTCTACCCGGCATCCGGCTGGCTGGCGCTGCCCCGGTTGCGCATCGCGACCGCCTGCGCCAGGCCTTGCCAGCTCCAGCCGCGTCCCAGCAGCACCATGCGGGTATGCAAGTCTTGCAGCACCGGATCAGCCACCTGCCGCCCCAGGTCGGTCACGACCTTGCGCCGCACGTCGACGTAGCCGAACTCGTATTGCCGCGCCAACGATTGCCACAGCGCCCGCGCGCCCACCGACTGGCGGGCCCCAGTGATCAGGCATTGGCCCGCATCCAGGGCCCGGCGGTACACCGCGGCGGCCAGTCCGCGGCGCTGGTAGGCCGGATCGTATTTGGAATGCGGCGCGCGCAACAGCGGATCGGCGCGGCGCCCGAGCTCTACCAGGCGATTGAATACGGTATAGCCGGCCAGCCGGCCGCGCGCCTGATCCACCACATAAACGTAGAACTCCCCGTCGGCCTCGCGGTAGCGAAGCACCAGGCCCGGAATGTCGGTGCGGGCCTCCGGCATGTCGTACAGGCGATCGCCCGGGCAGGTGATGCGGTTATATAAAGATTGCAGTTCGTTATCCAGTTTCCACGAACCAGGGTCAACGTCGATGCGCAATTCCATGATGCGGGCAAACCACCCGGGGAATGCGCCCAGCGCCAGCGCAGGCACGGCTATCTCCTATCAAGCAAATACAGTCAGGGGTCATCGAAAATCGCCGCCGGGTTGAGCCGGGCGGCCGAAACAAGCCAAATCAACAGCACAGGAAAAGCTCCGTCATGTAGAAAAATCGATAAAAATGGCGGCCCAAAAATGCCAACGGCCCCTCGAACGAGGAGCCGTAATGGGGTGCGCCGGTATTGCGGCAGGCCGAGGCCAGCCGGAAAATCAGCAATCGTGGCCAGGGCGCGAAGCCGCCTTGGCCGATGTCATGGGACAGGATCGTATCACAGGAATTTTTTCTGTGTTTTCAAGCACCTGGCCCGCAAAGCCGGGTTGCATGGCGCTCAGGCGGTAATGCTCCCCCGCGCGGCGCGCAGCTTCTGCTCTTGCGCCGCGGCAATCTGCTGCTGCAACTGCACGGCCTGGCTGTTCAAGACGCGCAATTGCGGCAGCTTCTGCTCTTCGGGAATCCGGCTGGCCTGCAGCCGCCGGATCTGCAGCATCACCTGGCGCAGCCGCTCCTGCAGTTGCTTGATGACTTCCGTCACCGGATCGCTCGCCCGCTCTTGCGGGGCCGCCGCTTCGCCCGCTACACCCGCCTTGGCGGCCCGTGCCGGCGGCGTGCCGGCGCCAGTATCGCTGGGATTCAGGTGAAGAACCGTAGAGCCGGATAGCGCTGAAATAGACATGGGCCGCCTTGAATCATGGTCACGACTCGTTAACGGCGCACGGGCGGCAATCTTGAGGATGCCGGCGCGCGGCCATGCGCGCCGGCGCGAAGTGCCGCGCGGGTACTCCGAAAGCCCACGGGCTTCGGCGCTTTCCCCGCGGCCGGCGCCTGCGGCGCAACGACAATTTCGCTCGCTCCGGCGTCGGCCAGCCAGTCGAGCAGCGCGCTGGGCGGCGGCTCGTCCAGGAAGTCGCCATACCGTTCGTACAGGCGCGCCTGCCAGGTCTGGAAAGCATGCCGGTATTTGCCGGCCAGGCCGGCGTTGCGCAACCGCGCGTAGGCCGCCTCGCGTATCGTCAGGTCGGCGTGCAGGCGCTTTTCCCTGCCCTTCGTGACCGACTCGCCCGGCTTTCCGGGCGTGGCCCGGCGCACGCCGGCATGCTGGCAGTAGTACACCAGCGCGGCCGGCGCCCGCACGAATTCGATAGGCAGCGCGGCGGCCCGCAGCAGGTATTCGTCGTCTTCCTGGGACGTCAGCGCGGTATTCCAGCCGCCGATCGCGTGCACCGCCTCGCGCGTGAACAAATAGCCGTGCACCGGAACGAACCACGCGCCGCCGATCATCGCCGCAAGGCGCTCCGCCCTGCCCAGCCTGGGCGGCTCGATCAAATGGCCGGCCGTGCCGTCCTGCCAGCGATTCTGGTACGACGCCATGGCAATGGCCGGCCCATCGCCTTCGAGCGCGGCCGCCAGGGCTTCGAGCGCCCCCGCGTGCATGACGTCATCGTCATCAATGAAATGCACCAGATCACCCGAACTGAGGGCCACGCCGCGATTGCGGGCCACGGCCGGCCCCGAGTTCGGCTGCCACAGGTAAATAAGGGAAAAGCCCGGACGGCGCTCGCGCCGCCAGGTCTCGATGGCCTCGCCGGTGGGGGCCTGCGAGCCGTCGTCAATCACAATCACTTCGCGTGGCTTGCGGGTCTGCTGCAACAGGCAATCCAGTGTCTTGACCACGAAGCCGGGTCGATTATGCGTGGCAATAATCGTGCTGATTGGCCTGGTATCGCTCAACATTCATTCTCCTAAGCACAAAATGTTCTCTGCCCTCGGCCAGAGGGCACGCCTTGAGTTACTAGGGATCAAAATACGAGTCGCCAATCGCCCGGCATGGCCGGGCCGACTGCGTCGGGTTATATGAGGTCGGATCGGGAAAATTCAAGCCTGGGCTGGCCGGCAGCCGGACGCGGGCACGCCGCTTGCCCCTACGCCGGTTTTACCGGGAGGCACACATGACCGACGATCTTGCCGAGCGCGGCCCGCGCGACCGATCACGCATCAATATCAGCGAAGACTGGGAATGCCGGTACTGGAGCCAGCAGCTCGGCGTGACCACCGAGCAATTGCAAGAAGCCGTGCACCAGGTCGGCGACGCGGTCGAAGCGGTGCGGGCCTACCTGGCCACGCCAGCCACGGGCCGTACCAGTTAGGCCCGGGGTGCCGTCGGGTTTGGACGGTTTTCGGGCGCATGAAAAACGCCGCGGCGGGGCGGCGTAAATACCGGGTGCGGATTCGCGCCGCACTGCGCGGCGGCAAGCCCTGTTCAGCAGTTTCCTTTCTTGGCCTGACCCGGCGGACAGAAACCGCCTCCACCGCCGCCATGCGGGTCCACGATCACCGCGCCATCGGGCGTATACACAGCGCACCCGCCAAGCAAACAGGCAAAGACTGTCAGGGCACAAAGCATCTTCTTCATATTCAGGCCTGGAAGTTTGAGTCGGCGCCAGTGTATTGCCGGGCTCTGAAACTGTGCCCGCCCGTTTGTAACAGTCTGCCGAGGCAGCCCAACATCATTTACGCCCCCATAGCAACAGGCAGGGGGGCCGAATCGGTTTGCGTGCGCACCTGTCGAATGCTGCGCGCCGGCGGCAGGCCGAACAGGCGCGCGTATTCGCGGGTAAATTGCGGCACGCTTTCGTAGCCCACAGCATCGGCCGCACGGCTTATCGACACGCCTTCGTACAACATGCGGCGGCGTGCCTCGATCAGGCGCAACTGTTTTTGGAACTGCAACGGCGTCAGCGAGGTAATGCGGCGAAAGTGAACGTGAAATGCCGATACGCTCATGCCCGCCGCATCTGCCAGCGTCTCGATGCGCACGGGCTGCGCATACTTTTCGCGCAAGATAGCCACGGCGCGTCCAATTCGCTGGGCGTGGCTGCCCATAACGCCCAGCGCACGAATGGCGCCGCCATGGCGGCCCGTCAGCAGCCAGAAATGCAGTTCACGCAGCAAGGCAGGACCCAGCACAGCCAGATGGCGGGGCCGGTCCAACAGGCGCAGCAAGCGCAAGGCCGTATCGGCAACTTCAGCTTCGGTCGGCTCTACCCGCACCGGCTCTTGCACCGCAAGCGGCACGGCGCCGATTTCACCTGCCAGGCCGGCGATCAACGCCGTGTCCAGCTCCACTACCAACGAGTAGTACGGCATAGCCTGACTGGCGCGGGTGATCTGGCTGACGGTAGGCACATCGGTGCTGATCAGCAACGATTCGCCCGCGCCGAAGTCATAGCTGCGCTCGCCCATGCTCACGCGCTTATTGCCTTGCAGCACCAGAGCCACCAAAGGCTTGGAAATGGCATATTGCAGCAGGCTGGGCGCGGTTTCGCGCAGCACGACCACGCCCGGCACGGGCGTCGTGGCAACCCCATGCGCATCGACCCGCAGATCCGCATAGCGGCGGGCGTGCTCAAGCAAGGCATTAGTCGGGGTCACGGTCAATATCTGAACCAATCGAGCAAAGCATGAAGATAATCATACAACCAAATTTAGCCTAACTACTTGGAAAATATGAGTTTTCCATATATCCACCTTATAAATTTAAATAATCAGGCAAAAAACAAACAGGATTACGCAACCTGTATCCTGGTCCGAAACTTAGCATGATGGCTCCACAACCGTTCGGAGTTTCTCGTCATGAATACTGTTTCTTTAGTCACCGGCGCCGGCCGTGGCCTTGGCCGCAACACCGCCCTGAGCATTGCCCGCCGTGGCGGCGATGTGATCATTACCTACCGGAGCGGCAAAGACGCCGCCGAAGGCGTCGTCGCGGATGTGCACGCACTGGGCCGTAAGGCCGTTGCCCTGCAACTGGATACCGCCGAAGTCGCGAGCTTCCCGACTTTTGTGCATGCGGTGCGCGCCGCGTTGCGCCAAAACTGGCAGCGCGAAACGTTCGACCATTTAGTCAACAACGCCGGCCACGGCGAAATGGCCGACTTTGCCGCCACTACCGAAGCGCAGTTCGACGCCCTGTTCAACGTGCACGTCAAAGGCGTGTTCTTCTTGACCCAGGCGCTGCTGCCATTGCTGGCTGACGGCGGGCGCATTGTCAATTTGTCTTCGGGCCTGACGCGCGTCTCCTTTCCTGGCTTCTCGGCCTACTCGGCCGCCAAGGGCGCGGTGGAAACGCTAACCGTGTACATGGCCAAGGAGCTGGGCAGCCGCGGCATCACCGCGAACGCCGTAGCCCCGGGCGCCATCGAAACCGACTTCCTGGGCGGCGCGGTGCGCGACACGCCCGATTACAACAAGGCGTTCGCCGACATCACTGCTCTGGGCCGTGTGGGCGTACCCGACGACATCGGACCGATGATCGCCAATCTGCTCAGCGCCGATAATCGGTGGGTCAACGGCCAGCGGATAGAAGTCTCTGGCGGGCAATCGATTTAGGCCGGCCGCGCCTGGCCCGCCAATGCGGCGCTACAGCCAGGGGCACCATCGATGCGCGCCGCAGCCCAGGGGCAAGTTTTGGGCAACTTCCGAATCCAAAAGAAAAACGCCGCTGATCAGAGCGGCGTAAGTTCTTGATTTCAAAGCAGTTTAGTGGGGTGGCTGATGGGACTCGAACCCACGACAACCGGAATCACAATCCGGGACTCTACCAACTGAGCTACAGCCACCACTGGCACTGCAAAGAGGCCGAATTCTAGCATATATTTTGGCCCTGCCCTGCGTCCCGCCCATTCCCGGACGGGCCGCGCCTTGCTATCCTGGCGCATCCGCCGGCACCGGGCGCGGGGCAACGGCGCGACCACATTTCAGGCTTCTTATGGATCGCTTCGACGAGCTTTTGCACGAGTATTGGCCGCACCTGGTGTTCGGGGTCAGCATGGTGGCCGGCACGGGGGCCGCGGTGCATGCGGCAATGACCAAACAGGACGTACGCGCCGCCATCGGCTGGGTGGGCGTGGCGCTGTTTTCACCGCTGTTCGGCGCACTGTTCTACTTTGTGGCCGGCGTCAATCGCATTCGGCAGACGCGCGTCTCGCAGCAACGTGACGAAGCCATGCTGGCCTACGCCGGCCATGCCCAGTCGCCGGTGCGCGACGTGGTGCCCTATTCCAGCCCGCAGTTCGCCTCGCTGAAAATCCTGGGCGACAAGGTCAGCCACTTTCCGATGCTGGGGGGCAATGCGGTGCGCCCGCTGGGTGGCGGCGACGAGGCCTATCCGGCCATGATGCAGGCCATCCGCAATGCCCGTCATTGCATCGCCATGCAAAGCTACATATTCGACAGCGACCCCATCGGCATCGAAATGGCGCAGGCGCTCATCGACGCGCACGCCCGCGGCGTGCAGGTGCGCGTGCTGATCGACGCCATCGGCAGCCGCTATTCGCATCCGCCCATCGTGCGCCGGCTGCGGCGCGGCGGCGTGCGCACGGCGCGCTTCATGACCAACCCGCTGGGGCTGCTGCGCATGCCGTATGCCAACCTGCGCAGCCACCGCAAGATCCTGGTGGTGGACGGGCGCGTGGGCTTTACCGGCGGCATGAACGTGCGCGCGGCGTTCGTGCGCGCCCTGGCTGGCGACCAGACCAACAGCGACGTGCACTTCCAGCTCGACGGGCCTATCGTGGCGCAGCTGATGTCGGTGTTCGCGCACGACTGGAACTTCACCACGCACGAATCGCTGGATAGCGCGCCCTGGTTTCCGCCGCCCATCGCCCCGCTGCCGGGCACGGTGCCCATGCGCTGCGTGCCGTCTGGCCCCGACCGCGCGGTGGTCAGCACTCGCAACATGCTGCTGGGCGCGCTGGCGGTGGCGCAACAGCACATCCGCATCCAGTCGCCCTACTTTCTGCCCGACCAGCCGCTGATCGGCGCGCTGGCCACGGCGGCCCGGCGCGGCGTTATCGTCGACATCGTCATTCCGGGCCGCAATAACCTGCGCCTGGTGAACTACGCCATGATGGCGCAACTGGACCAGATCGTGCGCACCGGGTGCCGCGTGTGGCGCGCCTCGGGCGCGTTCGACCATTCAAAGCTGATGACCGTGGACGGGGCGTGGTCGTACGTTGGTTCGTCCAACCTCGACCCGCGCAGCCTGCGCCTGAACTTCGAGCTGGACACCGAAATCTACGACCGCGCGCTGGCGCAATGGATTGCCGCGCGCATCGACGGCCACATCGCCGGCGGGCGGCAGGTTACGCTGGAATACCTTTACGGGCAGCCCTTCGCCAAGCGCTTGCGCAACAAGGTGATCTGGCTGGCCTCGCCGTACCTGTAGGCGCGGCGCTACCTCTTGCCGTAGCCTCGCATGCGGTCGACCATCTGCGGCGCCGCGCCCAGGTAATTGGCGGGATCGCACAGCCGGTCGATGGCCGCGCGGTCCAGGTGCGCGGTGATGCGCGGCTCCTGCGCCAGCACCTCGGCCAGCGGGCGGCGCGCGGACAGCGCCGTGCGGCAGGCGTCATAGACCACGTCGTGCGCAACCTGGCGGCCCAGGTGCGCAGCCAGCCCCATCATTACCGCTTCAGATACGATCAGGCCGCCGGTCAGGTCCAGGTTGCCGCGCATGCGTTGTGTATCGACCTCCAGGCCGCCCAGCATGAACTTTGCCTGCCGCAGCGCGCCGGCGGTCAGCACGAAGGCTTCGGGGATGGCCGACCATTCAATGTGCCAGGGGCCGGTGGCCCGCTCGAAGTCCTGCACCAGCGCGTCCAGCGCCAGGCCGGCGTGCTGGCGCACTGTCTTGGAAGCGCTCAGCATCAACTCGCAGGAAATCGGGTTGCGTTTCTGGGGCATGGTGCTGGATGCGCCGCGGCTCTTGACGAAAGGCTCGAAGGCTTCCGCGACCTCGTTGGTCATCATCAGCATGATGTCCAGCGCGATCTTGCCCAGCGAACCGGCGACCAGGCCCAGGAACTGCACGGTCTCGGCCAGTCCGTCGCGCGCCACATGCCAGGTGACGGGCGCGCTGTGCAGGCCCAGCTCGCGCATTAATGCCTCGTGCACTTGCAGCCCTTGCGCCCCCAGCGAAGCCAGCGTGCCCGCCGCGCCGCCGAACTGGCCCACCAGGACGCGCGGGCGCAGTTGCTCGAGCCGCTCGCGGTGGCGGCGCACCATCAGCAGCCATACCGCCGCCTTGTAGCCGAAAGTAATGGGCAGCGCATGCTGCAGGTGGGTGCGCCCGGCCATCGGCGTGTCGCGATAGCGTTGCGCCAGCGCGTCCAGAATGCAATCCAGCTCTGCCAGATCAGTTTCGACCAGCGCCAGCGCGTCGCGCACTTGCAGCACCGTCGCCGTGTCCATGATGTCTTGCGTGGTGGCGCCCCAGTGCAGGTACTCACCCTCGGGCCCGCACATGTGGGCCAGCTGGCGCACCAGCGGCAAGATGGGATAGCCCACGATCTCGGTCTCGGCCTTGAGCACATCCAGGTCCAGCCGCGCCGCATCGACACGCGCGGCGATGGCGTTCGCCGCCGCCTGCGGGATGATGCCCAACCCGGCCTGAACGCGCGCCAGCGCCACCTCTGTCTCGGCGTAGCGGCGCAGTGTCGCCGCGTCGTCGAATACGGCGCGCATCGCGGCGGTGCCGAACATGTCTTTGAAGATGGAGGACTCGATTACGGAAACTGGCATGGCAGGCGCATCCTAAATGTACGTACTTTATATTAAGTACATACATATATGATGTCAACCATGCCAAACCAACCGTCATACCGGAGTCCGCCCGACCAGCATGGCGACCGGGCGCAATCCGGCCTGGCCGGCAGCAAGCGCCTTGCGCGGTGGAAGGTGCGGGGAATATGACCGCTATGCAGGGGATGGCAAGGTATGGGGTGCGGCAGCCGCTGCCAGGTTGCCTGATGGCGCGACAGTGGCTGGCGCAGAAGACTGGCCCGCCCTACACGATTCGAACGTGTGACCGCTCGCTTAGAAGGCGAGTGCTCTATCCAACTGAGCTAAGGGCGGATCGCGAAACGGCGCGTATGATAGCGCGGCAATTGTACCGTGCCGGGCCGCCCGCCATGGTTCACTGCTCGTCGAGTTCCGCCGCCGTCGAGACCCACAGGACCATGGCGTCTTCCGGGCTCAGGCTGATGACCCGGTGGCCCATGCGGCTGTCTATATAGAAGCTTTCGCCGGCCTGCAGGCGGGCAGGCTCGTAGAACTCGGTGTGCAATTCGATTTCGCCGCTGAGCACATAGACGAACTCTTCGCCCTGGTGGCGGCTCCAGTCGTGGAATTCGCCGAACGAGCGGGCCTTGACCCGCGTGTAGAACGGCATCATGCGCTTGTGCGACAGCGCATTGCACAGCAGCCGGTGGTCGTAGTACGGGGTTTCGTACAAGCGGCCTTCGCCCAACTGGTTGATCGAACGGCGGCCGGTGCCCATGTGTTCTTGCGGCGGCATGAACAGCTCGGCCACATCCAGCCCCAGGCCTGCCGCGATCTTCAGCAGGTTGTCGTAGGTGGGCGACAGCAGTCCGTTCTCGATCTTGGACAGGGTGGATGCCGCCACGCCGGTGGCCTGGGCGGCCTGTTTCAAGGTCCAGTCGCGCGCCCTGCGCAAGTCGCGCAGCCGTTGCGCCAGCGCGCTCTGCCGGGTGTTGGGCATGATGGTGTCCTTCATGCTCGCGAGCGGCGCTCGCGCAGCCGGTCGCGCGCCTGGTACGACCAGTAGGTCAGCTGCACGGCGGCGGTGCCCAGCGGTCCGCCGTTCCAGTCCAGGCCGAAAGGCGCGAACCAGCGATAGCGCTCGCTGTCGCCGCAGATGCCTTCGGCCACCACGCGGCCGCCGATGGCGGTGGTGTTCATGCCATGGCCGCCGAACGCGGTGCAATGCCACACGCCGGGCTGCAACGTGCCAATCTGCGGCATCTGATGGCGGGCATAGGCCATGCGGCCCGACCAAGCCACCTCGACCCGCACGCCGGCAAGTTGCGGATAGACCGAGAGCAGCTCGGCGCGCAACGACTCTGCCAGGTCGGGCGGGTCTTCAATACGCGTGGTGATGTGGCTGCCCCAGCTGATGCGTCCGCCATCGACCACGCGGTAGTAATTGCCGGCGCGGCGCGTGTCGCCAATGGCGGCATCGGTGCGGATGGCCTCGCGCACGCGCTCGCCCAGCGGTTCGGTCAGCATGACGTAGGTGGCGATAGGCAACATGGCGCGGCGCAATGCCGGCACCAGGCCATCGGTATACCCCCCGGTGCAGAACACCACGGTCTGCGCCTCGACCGAGCCCTCCGGCGTGGCCAGCCGCTTGACCGCGCCGGCCAGGGTGGCCGAGCGCACGGGCGAGTCTTCGTGAATGCGCACGCCCAGCCGCGCGCACTCGCGCGCCAGCGCCCGCGCATAGTTCAGCGGATGAAAATGGAATGAGTCCGGGTCGTACACGCCCTGGAAATACGCGTCGGAACGCAGCAGTTCGCGCACCTCGTCGCGCTGCAGCAGCCGGACCCGGCGGCCGAAACGTTGCTGCTCGTCGCAATAGCGGCGCAGTTCGTCCACGTCGTCATAGCGCAGCACGCGCAGACGGCCATCGACCTTGTGGGCGTCGGCAATGCCCAGGTCGCGGATATTGTCGCGAATGATCTCGACGCCTTCGATCGACAGGCGGTACAGGTCTTCATAGCCTGCCTGCCCCACGCGCCGCCGGATCAGGTCGGCGCCAGCCGAATAGGCTGGCGACACCGAGCCGCCGTTGCGCCCCGACGCGCCCCACCCTACCCGGCGCGCCTCCAGCAAGACCACCTGCCGGCCGCGCCGGGCCAGTTCCAGCGCGGCCGTCAGCCCCGCCAGGCCGCCGCCGACGATGCAGATGTCGGTGCTGGCGGGTCCTGCCAGCGCATCGTAGCGGGTTTGCGCATCGCCCAGCGTGCGCTTGTAGAACGTATCGATGTATTCAGAGGCCATGATGGCATGGATGCAGACGGGCTGGACGCCTCACGCCAGGGACGCCGGCGCCAGCGAACCGGCGACGCGCTTTTCGACCCAATTGGCCAGGCGCAACAAGGGATAGCAATATAGAAAATAGATCAGCGCGATCAGGGCGTAGATGAAGAGCGACTTGCTGGGATAGGTGATCATGAACACCTCGCCCTGACGCGTCAGTTCGGTAATGCCCACCACCGACACAATGGCGGTGCTCTTGATCAGCATGACGTACACACCGCTCATGGGCTGCACGATCAGGCGCATGGCCTGGGGTAGTATCACCAGCCGCAGCGCCTGCAGGGGCCGCAACCCCAGCGTCAAGGCGCCTTCGACCTGCCCGCGCGGCACGGCCAGGATGGCGTTCATGACGATCTCGGCCACGTAGCTCGACGTATACACCGACAGCGACACAAACGCGGCGGTATCCGAATCCCATTCCAGCCACGCCACGCCGCTGCTGGGCAGCACGAAGTAGAACACGTACAACTGCACCAGGAACGGCGTGCCGCGCAGCATATGGATGTACAGCCCCAGCAACTGGTGCACCACGCGAATGCGGTAGCTGCGTAGCACGCCGATCAGGAACCCCAGCGCCGAACCGGCGGCAATCGCGACGAACGAGATCTTGAGTGTTTCCAGGAAGCCCTTTAAAAGAAAGGGCATGACGGTCACCGCTGTGGACCAGTATTCATGCAGCATGGCTACCTCGCGTTCCAGGCCGGCCCGGCCAGCCACAGGCCAACCAGCCGCGACAGGCCCAGCATGCAGGCGTAGATCAGCAAATACCCGGCCGCGATGGTCAGGAAGCTTTCATTGGGCACGATGCGTTCGCTGTTCATCAGCACGCCGGCAGCCACCAGCTCGAATACCGCGATCAGCGACAGCAGCGAAGTGTCTTTGATAAGCACTGCCGTCTGGCCCAGCAGCGGCGGCAGCGTGTTGGCGAATGCCTGCGGCAGCACTACGTAGCGCAGCCGTTGCCGGAAATCCATGCCGACCGCCTTGGCGCCTTCGATCTGGCCGCGCGGCACCGACTGGATGCCCACGCGCACGATCTCGCTCATGTAGGCCGTATGGTGCAGCGTCAGCGCGACGATGCCCAGAATCAGCTCGCTCCAGGACTTGGCCGCCGGAACGAAATACGGCAGCGCGTAGTACACCAGGTAGATCTGCACCAGCAGGGGCGTGGCGCGAATGAACTGGATGTACCCGGCCGCCGGCCGCCATATGGGCGCGCGCCGCGCCATGCGCGCCAGCGCCAGCGGCACGCCCAGCGCCACCGAGCAGGCCAGGCTGATGCCGGCGGCCAGCAGCGTATTGGCCAGCCCATCGGCGAACTGGCCCGCGTACTGGCCGACGATGCGCCAGTTGTAGTAGTCGATCAGCCAATTCATGGGCTCAGGCCGCCATCAATGCTCCTTTTTCCAGTCGGTGGAATACCAGTACTTGATGGCTTCGGGCAGGGAATTGTCGGCGGTGCGCAGCTCGCGCCAGTTATCCAGCCAGAACTTCAGGCGATAGGCATCCGGCGCCACCGCAAAAGCCAGGGGCTCGCGCACCATGACGCCGTCGAGCACGCGCAGGTTGCCGAAATCGGCCAGGAACTGGTTGGCGGTGCTCAGCGACATGATGCCGGCATCCAGCCGGCCGCTGGAAATCGCCTGTCCGACCGGGGCGCTGCCGCCCGAGAATTCCTTCAGCTTGGCTTCGGGCAGCATCTTGCGCGCCGCTTCGGCGTAAGTGCTGGCGCCCAGCGCGCCGATGGTGACGTCGCCCTTGTTCAGGTCGGTGTAGCTTTTGTAGGGCGAGTCTTTCGGCACCACGGCCACGGTCTCGGCGTAGAACATGGGGGCGGAAAACAGGATCTGCGCGGCGCGCTGGGGCGTCGGCGTCATGTCGGCGGCCACCATGTCGGCCTTGCCCGACAGCAGCGCCGGGATCAGGCCTTTCCATTCGTAGTCTTGCAGCACCAGTTTCACGCCCAGGTCGTCAGCCATGCGCCGCGCCAGTTCCACGGCCAGTCCGGTGCGCTTGCCCGATTTGTCCATGAAGCTCATCAGCGGGCCCGACGTTTGCACGGCCACGCGGAATTCGCCGCGCTTGAGGATGTCCGACAGCGCGTCGGCGCGGGCGACGGTGGCGACGCTGGCGGCCGTCAGGGCCAACGCTGCGACGCCCAGCCATTGTTTGATTTTCTGCATGTTGAGGATCCTCTTTAACGATATGAAGCCGCCCGGGCCGGACGACGCCGGACGGTACTGCCGATACCACCACAACGACTGCGAGACCGCGCGCGCCCGTGACGGGCGCGCGCGGGGTGCTACAGAATCTTGTCCAGGAAAGCCTGGGTGCGCTCATGGCTGGGATGCCGGAACAGCGCGTCGGGGCTGCCTTCTTCGATGATGCGGCCGCCATCCATGAATAGGGCGCGGTCGGCCACGTCGCGCGCGAAACCCATTTCGTGGGTGACCACCGCCATGGTCATGCCGTCGTGAGCCAACCCGCGCATCAAGTCCAGGATGCCGCCCACGGTTTCCGGGTCGAGTGCCGAAGTCGCCTCGTCGAACAACATAAGCTTGGGGTCCATGGCCAGCGCGCGGGCGATGGCCACGCGCTGCTGCTGACCGCCAGACAACTGGCTGGGATAGCGCGCGGCGTAGTCCGCCATGCCAACGCGATCGAGCAGCGTGCGCGCGTAATCCTCGGCCTCGACGCGGCCGCGCTTGCGCACCACCCGCTGCGGCAGCGCCACGTTGTCGAGCGCGGTGCGATGCTGGAACAGGTTGAAGTGCTGGAACACCATGCCGACTTCAGTGCGCCAGCGGTTCAGGTCAGTGGCCGTGTCGCCGATGGAGACGCCATCAATGCGGATGTCGCCGGCGTCAATGGACTCCAGGCCATTCAAGGTGCGCAGCAGCGTGCTCTTGCCCGAGCCCGACGGGCCCACGACGACCAGCACTTCGCCCCGGTCGATGTGGCAGTGGATGTCGGTCAGCGCCGCATGCGGCGGCTGGCCTTCGCGATGGAAGGTCTTGTGCACTGCCTCGACAACGACCAAAGGATCCGGCATGGGGCTGCAATCTCAAAAAGATTTCGCATTTGGCGTCAGAGTTTCGTATAGTAAATTTTTCTGCGGAAATTCCACCTAGGCATTTCCCTAACGCTCGCTGTACGGCTGTAAGCGCCCTGTAATCGCCCCGAGGAGAGTACCCATGAATACCCCCCAAGACATTCTGCGCGCCCTGGGCCTGGACGAGGCCACCCTGCAGGGCGGGACGCTGGCGGCGCACAGCCCCATCGACGGCGCACGATTGGCCCAGGTGGCCGAGCACAGCGTGGCCCAGGCGCATGCCGCGATCACCCGCGCGCGCCAGGCCAGCGTGGCGTGGCGTATGGTGCCCGCGCCACGCCGCGGCGAACTGGTGAGGCTGTTCGGCGACACATTGCGGCGCCACAAACAGGCGCTGGGACGCCTGGTGTCGCTCGAAGCGGGCAAGATCCTGGCCGAAGGCGAAGGCGAAGTGCAAGAAATGATCGACATCTGCGATTTCGCGCTCGGCCTGTCGCGCCAGCTGTACGGCCTGACCATCGCATCCGAACGCCCGGGTCATCGCATGATGGAAACCTGGCATCCGCTGGGCGTGGTCGGGGTGATCAGCGCGTTCAATTTCCCGGTCGCGGTGTGGTCCTGGAACGCCGCGCTGGCGCTGGTGTGCGGCAACGCCGTGGTCTGGAAACCGTCAGAGAAAACGCCCCTGACGGCGCTGGCCTGCCAGGCCCTGTTCGCGCAGGCCGCGCAGCAGTTCGGCGATGCGCCGGCCGGCCTGCTCGAAGTGCTGATCGGCGGCCGGGAAGTGGGCGAGGCGCTGGTCGATTCTCACGACGTGGCGCTGGTGTCGGCCACCGGCTCGACCCGCATGGGCCGGCAGGTGGGGCCGCGCGTCGCGCAGCGCTTCGGACGCGTGCTGCTGGAGCTGGGCGGCAACAACGCCATCATCGTGGCGCCGAGCGCCGACCTCGACATGGCCGCGCGCGGCATTGTGTTCGGCGCCATCGGCACCGCCGGCCAGCGCTGCACCACCACGCGCCGGTTGATCGTGCATGAAAGCGTGGCCGATGACCTGCTGGCGCGCCTGCGCACCGCCTATGCCAGCGCCCGCATCGGC
Source organism: Bordetella petrii (assembly GCF_000067205.1). NCBI lineage: Bacteria > Pseudomonadati > Pseudomonadota > Betaproteobacteria > Burkholderiales > Alcaligenaceae > Bordetella > Bordetella petrii. The sequence goes on from NC_010170.1 coordinate 3,689,692, forward strand.
AATCCGCTGGACAGCGGCACCCTGGTGGGTCCGCTGATCGACCGCGCCGCATTCGATGCCATGCAACAGGCCCTGCAGGCCGCGCGCGAACAAGGCGGCAGCGTCACAGGCGGCGAGCGCGTGCTGCAAGACCAGTATCCCGACGCCTGGTACGTGCGGCCCGCCATCGTCGAAATGCCGGCCCAGACCGACGTGGTCTGCCACGAAACCTTCGCGCCCATTCTGTACGTCATGCGGTATGGCGATTTCACGCAGGCCCTGGCCATGCACAACGGCGTGCCGCAAGGGCTGTCGTCGGCCATTTTCACCAACGACCTGCGCGAAGCCGAGACCTTCCTGTCGGCGGCGGGCTCTGACTGCGGCATCGCCAACGTCAATATCGGCACCTCGGGCGCCGAGATCGGCGGCGCGTTCGGCGGTGAAAAAGAAACCGGCGGTGGCCGCGAGTCGGGCTCGGATGCATGGAAAAACTACATGCGGCGCGCCACGAACACCATCAATTATTCGCGCGAATTGCCCTTGGCCCAGGGGATCAAGTTCGGCGAATAAGGCGCGCACAAGCGCCCCGTGACGCAACGGTTTACATGCGGTTGCAGGCAAGTCTGGCGGCGATGCTACAGTGCGTCGTCCTCATTCACGCACGCCTGATCATGTTTTTGCACACTGCCCTGCTGCCTTCCCCGCTGCGCGCGCTGGTCCTGGCCGCGCTGCTGGGAACCGCCCTGCCAGCTTCGGCCGGCATCACTTACCAACTGGAACGGCCCGCCGCCGCGCCGGGCGAAACGGTGCAGATACAGGCGGTGTGCTTTAACGACGGCGACGCCGGCGAGCAGTGGCAGCCTCCCAGCCAGCTGGTGGTGCAGTGGCGCGGCGCCGACGGCACCATCGTCCGCAGCCTGGCAACGCTGGCCAGCTCGCCGGCCGCCCTGAACATTCCGGTCAACAACTTCGCCCGCGTAGCCTGGAACACCGTGGTGCCGCGCCAGGCGCGGGGCTTGCAGGCGCTGTCCATCGAGGGCGAACCCACCATGATGGCGCTGGATGTAACGGGCCGGGAAAACGGCACCCTGGCCAGCGTCCCCGCGCAAGGCCCGGTGATCGACGCGCACACGGGCCAGCCGGTGCCGGTGGCGGAAGTCGTGGCGGCGGGCGCCGCGCCCGAGGCCGGCCCCGCGCCGGCCGACGCGGCGCGCGCCTCATGGCAGGCCAAGCCCACCGCCTTCGATGCGTTTCGCGGCGCGCTGTCCGAATACCAGCCGATCTATTTCGCCGTGGGCACGCGCGGCGGCACGACCGCACGCTTCCAGATCAGCGCCAAGTACCGGCTGTTCAACCCGCCAGGCGGCCGCAAGCCCACCTTCGGCGAGAATTTCTACCTGGGCTACACGCAGACCTCGCTGTGGGACCTGGAAAGCGATTCGATGCCGTTCATCGACACCACATTCAACCCCAGCATCTTCTGGCTGTCCGACAACCTGTGGACTTCGTCCAGCCAGAACTGGCGCCTGGGCCTGAACACCGGTATAGAACACATGTCCAACGGCAAGAGCGGCGATGATTCGCGCTCGCTGAACGACGCCTACATACAGCCGGCCATCAACTACCGGTTCGACAGCGGCAGCACGCTTACCTTCGCGCCCAAGATCCGCACCTACTTCGCGAAGGAAAGCCAGAATCCCGACTACGCCGACTACGCCGGCTACGTCGACTGGAACCTGCGCTGGGCGCAGGACGACGGCGCGGTGGTCTCGGCCATGTACCGCCAGGGCGCCAGCCGGCACCGCACCACCCAGCTGGACTTCGCCTGGCCGCTGCGGCGCACCTGGCTGGATATGAACGGCTACCTGCATCTGCAGTACTTCAACGGCTACGGCGAAACGCTGCTGGGCTACAACCAGCGCAACGAATCGCAGTTCCGCATCGGCCTGTCATTGGTGCCCTGAAGCTGCAACCCGCCGCTGGTTGAGCGCGGCGGCGCCGCGCGCCGCCTCAATTGCCCTCGGCAATCGCGCCATAGTCGAAGAACAGGTCGCGAATAGACGCGGGCCGGTGCTTCAACGAACCGATGTCGTTCATGAATTGCGCATACTTCATGACGTGCTCGGGCGTGGTCGTGTACTTGGTGGCCGGATCATCCAGGATACGCACCATGTCGTCGATACTGAAGGTCTTGCCGCCGCCCATGGAATCGATCAGCACTTGCGCCGCGGCGCGCTTGTCGGCCTTGATCATGTCCTGCGCCTGCTTCAGCGCGGCGACGAAGGCAGCGTAGACTTTGGGGTTTTCCTTTGCGAAGCGTGTGGTGGTGGACACCATGGTGAAAGTGGTGGAACCGCCCATGACATCATCGGAATTCATGATGCTATGAATACCCGGCGTCTGCTGCTCAAGCTGGGCCAGCGGCGGCGAAGCATAGTGCGCGGTGATATTGCTGCTGCCCGACAGCAGCGCGGCCGCGGCGTCCGCATGCCCCATGGTGACGGTGTAGGGGTCGAAGCGGAACGCCTGCTCTTTACCGTACTTCTGTACGGCGTACATCTGCATGATGATCGATGGAATCGACGACTTCACCGAGGTGACGCCGATCTTGTCGCCCTGCTTCAGGTCGTCGATAGACTTGAGATGCGCGGCGCGCGTGTTCAGGTGCATGGGCATGGAGCTCATTGCCGCCACGCCCTTGACGTCGCCGCTGCCCTTGGTGCGGTCCCAGAGAATCAGGAACGACGGCGGGCCGGCCGACACGAAATGCGCCGAACCCGACAGCAGTGCGTCGATCATTGCCGACGGCCCGCCCAGCTTGGCCCAATCGACCGTCACCTTGACGCCCGCTTTTTCCGCCTGCTGCTCGATCAGCTTGTGCTTCTGCATCATGTACAACGGCAGAAATCCGAAACCTCCTGCGCCCAGCGGAATCCGCAATTCGCTGACTTCGGCGCGCGCGGCCGGTGGCAAGGCCGCCGCCACGGCCAGCAGTAGTATGGCTGTGATTGTTTTCATGGTGTCCTCCTTGGGGTGCTGCCTGATATGGGGCTATCCCGCCCTGGGAACGGCCAACGTCACCAGCTTGCGCACATCATCGATGCGCTCGAGCTGCCAGCATGCCGCGATCAGGGCCTCGACTTGCGTCGCCGGCAACATCGTGGCCTGGTCGCGGAATTTGTCTTCGAGCTGGGCATCGCTCAGCGGCCGCTGCAGGTTGCCCAGCGAATGCTCCAGCAGCAGGCTGTGGGTCTTGCCGTCCTGCATCGCGACCTCTACCTGCACACTGTCTTCCGACATGGCCGGGTCCGCCACGGCCACGACGCGCTCGCGCACCTGGCGCATCAGCGGCTCGTTAACGGCCTCATCGGTGAACTCGGCCAGCCCCGCCTTGCCGCGCACCAACCCGATGGACGCCGCGTGATACACCGAGAACTTGCCCTCCAGCCCGGTGGAGATCTGTTTTTTGTCGCACAGGTCGCGCACCAGCGGCGCCACCCGCAAGCGCACGGCAGCAATCTGGCCGGCGTCGATCTGGTGCGAACGGCGCAGCTGGATGCAGGCGTCGATGGTGGGATGGATGACAATGCCGCACGGAAACGGCTTGTAGGTGTTCTGGTGAAAGTGGTATTTGCGGCCCAGGCCCTCGCTGACCATGGCCAGGTCATAGTCGGCCGCTTCCACCGCCGCGAAGCCGCGCGGCCCCTCGAGCGCGTGCCCGCCCGCGGTAAAGCCGCGCTGCGCCAGCAGCGCCGCGACATAGCCGCTTTGCGCCGAACGGCCAGGGTGAAACGACTTGGCCATCGAACCGAACATCTCGCGCAGCCCGGCCGATTGCGTGGCGGCCAGGCCAATGGCCCACACCATTTGCGCGGCCTCCAGGCCCAGCAGCTTGCCAATGGCCACCGCCGCGCCGAACACGCCGATCGAACCCGTACTATGCCAGCCCGCCTGGTAATGCGCGGGATACGTGGCATTGCCAATGCGGGTGACGGTTTCGTATCCCAGCACATAGGCAAGTTCGAGATCCGCGCCCCGCACAGGATGCATGCTGGCATACGCGAACAACGCCGAGGCCACCGGCGACGTGGGATGAATGTAATTGCTGGGCGTGGTGTCGTCGTAATCGTGCACATGCGAACTGATGCCGTTCAGCAGCGACGCCAGCAGCGGGTCCGTATGTTCCGGCCGGCCCAGCACGCGCGCCGTGGGCGGACCCGCATAGGGCCCCAGCGCGGCCAGCGTCATGTCCATGGCGTCGTGGCGGCTGCCGCCCAGGGCGCAACCCATGAAATTCACCAGGGCCCGCCGCGCCTCTTTGCGCGCCTCTTCGGGAATGTCTTCCAGGCGGGCGCTGGTCACGTAGTCGGCCAGTTGACGCGTCAGATTGCGGGTATCAGTGCCGCCCATGGCTGCTTGTCTCCGTATAGGCCGATCTGGATGCCGGCTGGTGATGGCGCGCACTTCAGTCTTCGGGAAAGGGCGCCCGGTACGGCGGATGATACGAACCACGAGTTCTATCTGTCAATAATATTGTATGACGATAAAAAGCGTATTTCGCAGCGTAAATTCCTTGACAGGCATATTCCCTAATAAGTATATATACGGCATGGAATCCGCTTTCGCCGTCATCGCCGAGCCCAACCGCCGCGCCATCCTCAGCCTGCTTGCCGCCTCCGAACAGTCGGTAAGCGACATCGAGCAACAGTTGCAGCTTTCGCAACCCTCGGTTTCCAAGCACCTGAGGGTGCTTCGAGACGCCGGGTTCGTCGAGGCGCGGGTCGACGCGCAGCGCCGCCTTTACCGCATCAAGCCGGAACCCTTGAAAGAAATCGACGCCTGGCTGGCTCCGTTCCGGCAGTTCTGGCTGGCCCACATCGATGCGCTGGAGCGCCACCTGGACCAGGTGAATCCCCTACCACCACAACGAGGCAAAAAAACATGAATGACCGCGACCAATACCTGCCCGGCCCCGCCGCGGGCGCTGAAGTCCGTAAAGACGATGCTGGAAAATGGACGCTCATCGTCACGCGCCAGTTGCGCCACGCGCCAGAGCAAGTGTGGAAAGCCCTGACCGACCCGGCCAGCCTGCGCGAGTGGGCCCCGTTCGACGTCGATCGCGGCCTGGACGCAGTCGGCCCTGTCCGGCTGTCGACGGTGGGCGCCCCCACCTCGCAAACCTCGGATACGCAGGTAACACGGGCCGACGCGCCGAGCGTGCTGGAATACGACTGGAGCGGCAACCACCTGCGCTGGACGCTCGAACCGTCGGGCGGCGGCACCCGGCTGACGCTGTGGCACAACATCGACCGAGGCTTCATCGCGATGGGCGCGGCCGGCTGGCATATCTGCCTGGACGTCCTCGAGCGGCTGCTGGCCGGCGCCCCCATCGGGCGCATCGTCGGCGGCGAAGCCATGAAGTTCGAATGGCCACGCCTGAACACCGAGTACGCCCGGCAATTCGGGCTTTGACCCGGACGGCCCGGCCGCTGGCGGGCCCGGTTCAACGCATGGCCTGGCGCCCGCCCAGGGTGTTCGCTGACCGTACGTTCACCGAGCGCGACGGCCCGAAATCATCGACAATCTCCGCCTTGGGCGACTGCATCCTTGTCGCTCGCCTGACAAAATACGGAGACGAAGTTGGCTGGCACAAAGAAGGGCTGGTATTTCGGGTGGAACATCGTGGCGGCGGCCACCCTGCTGACATTGTTGACAGTGGGCATGCGCATGGGGGTCGGGCCTTTCTTCCTGCCCATGGCGCAAGACCTCGGCTTCAGCCGCAGCCTGCTGTCGGGCATCGTGGCGATCGGCATGCTCTGCTACGGCCTGGGCATGCCGGTGGCGGGCATGCTGGTGGCGCGCCGCGGCACCCGCTTCGTGCTGCTGCTGGGCACCGCCATCGTGGTCGGTTCCATCATCTGGACCGTCAACGCGCGCGGCCCGGTCAGCTTCCTGCTGGCCTTCGGCGTGCTGATGTCGGTGGGGCTGGCCTTCACCAGCCCGGTCGCCTTGACGCCCGTGCTCACCCGCTGGTTCACGCGGCGGCGCGGCATGGCGCTATTCTTCCTGTCCACCGGATCCATGGCGGGCATCGCGGTAATGACGCCGGCGTTGACCTACGCCGTCGAATCCACCACCTGGCAGACCACGCTGCTGGGCTTTGCCGTGGTGTTCACCGTGCTGACCGTGCCCATGGCCATCTTCGTGATGCGCGACCAGGCCCCGCCGCACACTGACCTGACGCCCGAACAAATCGCCGCCAGGCCGGCCGGCCATGCAACCGCGCAACCCGAAAGCCTGGCGTTCCGCGAAGCCACCCGCACGGCGCCATTCTGGAAGATCACCCTGGGGCTGTTCGCCTGTGGTTTCAGCATGAATCTGCTCGGCACCCATGGCATGCCCATGCTGATGGACCACGGTTTCGACGCCACCACCAGCTCGCTGGGCATCGGCCTGATCGGGCTGGTGGCGATCTTCAGCACGCTGGTGCTGGGCCGGGTGTCCGACGTGCTGCCGCGCCGCAAGATCCTGGCCACCATCTACCTGATCCGCGGCCTGGGCTTCTTTGCATTGCTGCTGGTGGGTACGCACTGGGAACTGTACGTGGCCGCGGCCATCGGCGGCGTGGTCTGGTCGGGCAGCATCGCCATGTCGTCGGCCATCCTGGCCGATGTCTACGGCGTGCGCCTGGTCGGCGTGCTGTACGGCTGTGCCTACCTGGGCCACCAGGTCGGCGCCATGATCAGTTCATGGCTGGGCGGCTGGGGCTACGAAACTTTCGGTACCCACTGGGTGGCCTTCGGCAGCGCCGGCGCCATCTTGTTGCTGGCGGCGCTGATCTCGTTGCGCCTGCCGCTGCAAGGCTTCACCCTCATGGCCCCGCCGCGCCTGGCGCACTAGCCCACGCGCAGCCGCGCGCGCTGGCCGGCCGTCAGTCCGGCGCGGCGTTGGCCCAGCGCCACAGCGTCGAGCGGCTGATACCCAGGCGGCGCGCGGCCTCCTGGCGGTTGCCGCCGCAGGCTTCCAAGGCCCGCAGGGCGCGGTCGCGCTGCGATCGCCCCTCGTCTGCCGCCACCGCGGCGCCCGCCTCGAACAGCTCGGGGCAATCATGCCGCAGGGCGTCATGGTCGACGTCGGCGGCATGCGGATACTGCATCAGGAACACCGCCATGCGCTCGCTGATGTTTTCCAGTTCGCGCACATTGCCCGGCCAGGCATAGCGCCGCAGCCGCGGAAGCCAGGGCGCGACCAGGCCGGCCGCCTGCAGGGGCGCGCCCAGGCGCCTGAGGCAACGGTCGATCAAGGTTTCCAGCAGCGGCTGGATGTCGTCGGGCCGCTCGCGCAGCGGCGGCACTTCCAGCCGCAGCGTATTGATGCGGTAGTACAGGTCTTGCCGGAAGCGGCGCTGCGCGACCATGTCGCTCAAGGGCTGATGCGTGGCCGCGATGATGCGCACATCCACCGGAATGGCCGCCGTGGCGCCCAGGCGGGTCACCTCGCGCTCTTGCAGCACGCGCAGCAGGCGGCTTTGCAGCGGCAACGGCATATCGCCGATTTCGTCCAGGAACAAGGTGCCGGTATGGGCCGCCTCGAACAATCCGCGCTTGCCGCCACGACGCGAGCCTGTAAATGCCCCTTCTTCATAGCCGAACAGTTCGCTTTCCAGCAGCGACTCGGGAAACGACGCGCAGTTCACCGCCACAAAAGGCCTGTCGGCGCGCCGGCTTTCGTTATGGATGGCCTGCGCGAACAATTCCTTGCCCACGCCGCTTTCGCCGGCAATCAACACGGTGAGATCGGTCTGCGCGTAGCGGCGCGCTGTCCGCACCGCGCGCAGGAAGGGCGGGCTTCGGCCGATCAGTTCGGCAAACTGGTACTTGGCCGTGTTCTGCCGGCGGCGCTGCTGCACCCGCAAGCTGGTGTCGGCCTCGTGAATGCGGCCTGCGTCGTACAGCGTCAATGCGGCGCCGACCACCGCGCCACGCTCGCGGATCGGCATGCGGTTGGCCAGCCAGTCGCGTCCGCCCAGCCGCAGCAGTCCCGCGCTTTCGGGCTGGCCGGTATCCAGCGTGGGGCGCAGCGTCAGTTCGGGACGCAGGCGGTCCAGCGGCTGGCCGACCATGGCCGCGGCGTCGTGGTCGAGCAGCCGCTGCATGGACGGATTCACCGCGATAATGCGGTGATCGCGGTCCACCGCCAGCACCGCATCCTGCAGGCTATGCAGCACGCCATTGAGCTGCTCGTAGCGTCCGGCTTCCAGCCGGGCCACGCGGGCCAGTTCAATGGCGTCTTCGAAACCCTTGCGCACGCTGGCCAGCGAATACGCAAGCAGTCCATGCAGGCCCGCCTGTTCCGCCAGCTCCACGACCAGGCTCGATCCCACGATCACCTGGAAGTTCTCGCGGCGCAACTGCTCGAAGCGTTGCCGCGCATCGTCGGGGGTTTGGTAAGCGTGCTGCACGATCTCGATATTCAGCAAATCTTTGACCGCATCGAGTTCCGGAATGGTGCGGCCGTACATCACCACGCCTACCCGGTCGGCAATGCGGCGCGCCTGGATCAGGGCCTGCAGAAGGTCGAAGCCGCCGAGCTGTATGGTGGCCACCGGCGCCTGCAAGCCCGCGCGCAGGATGCTGGCGTTGGAGCCGGCGCTGACGAATGCATCGACCAGCCCGCGGTCGAGCCGGTCTTGCGCGATAGCCAGCGCCCCGCCGAAGGTGCCGTCCACCACCTCGATGTGGGCGCGGCCGGTGTACTCGGCCACCACGGGCATGGCGAATTCACGAATCTGGCGATAGCTCAGGAAACACAGGCGCGGCAGATCGGCGCGGGCGGGAGGATCGGGGTAGCTCATGGGAAACGTGCGTGCCAATGAAACATTAATTTGTTTCATGAATGTCTCATGAAACACAAGCCCCAGCCAAGTGAAAATAAACTCTATTTAATTCAATAACTTACGATCCACGCCAAGTTGGCATGAAGCTTGCATAAGTTTGGCTACCACGCTATCGCGTACGCCCGGGAGGAGACTGAACTTGGCGCTCGAACACATTACCGTGCTGGACCTGACCCACATGCTCGCGGGGCCGTACGGCACCATGCTGCTGGCCGACCTGGGAGCGCGCACCATCAAAGTAGAGCCGCCCGGTAGCGGCGAAGGCACACGCCGCCTGCTGGAGCACGACCCCGACTATTCGCGCGACGGCATGGGAGCCTATTTCCTGACGCTCAACCGCAACAAGCGCAGCGTCTGCATCGACCTCAAGAGCGCGGCGGGCCTGGCGGTGTTCAAAGACCTGGTGCGCAGCGTCGACGTCGTGTTCGACAACTTCAGCGTGGGCGTCACCCGCCGCCTGGGCATCGACTACGACACGCTCGCGGCCATCAATCCACGCATCATCACGTGCTCGGTCACCGGCTTTGGCAGCACGGGGCCCGACACCCAGCGGCCCGCGTTCGACCAGGTCGTGCAGGCCATGGGCGGCGGCATGTCGATCACCGGCACCCCCGAACAAGGTCCCACCCGCAGCGGCATCCCGATCGGCGACCTGGGCGGCGGCCTGTTCGGCGCGCTGGGCGTGCTGGCTGCGCTGGCCGAGCGGGAACGCACCGGGCGCGGCCAGCATGTAGACATTTCGATGCTGGACGCACAGATTTCTTTGCTGAACTACATGGCGACCATGCACCTGATGTCGGGCATCGTGCCGGCGGGCATCGGCAACGGCCATTTCGTACATGTTCCGTACAACAGTTATCCGACCCAGGACGGCCATATCATCGTGGCCTGTATCGGCGACGCATTCTGGAAACGCTTCCTGGAATGCATCGATCTGCCCGCGCTGCGCAAACCCGAATACGATTCGCAACCCGGCCGCTACGCCGCCAAGGCGGAGATCGACACCCTGGTCAGCGCAGAATTACGTACCCGTCCCACGGCTTACTGGTTGCAGAAACTGTCCGCCGCGCGCATTCCGTGCGGCCCCGTCAACAACTTCCGCCAGGCGCTGGCCGACACGCAGGTGCGGGCGCGCGACATGGTGGTCGATGTTCCGCTGAAATCGGGCGCAACCATCCAGATGCCGGGCAACCCGATCAAGCTGTCGACCGCACAAGCCGCCGGCTTCGGCAGCCCGCCCGAACTTGGCGAACATACCGATGCCGTACTGGGCGCTCTGCCCGGCTACAGCCATGACCGGCTCGCCGCCTTGCGCGATGCCGGCGCCATCGCATGACCCGGACAACGGACCCGGACAACGCCATGACCGGGAACATGTTCGCCCGCGCCGCGTTGCGGCCGGGCAAAAAACTGGGCGGACGCAGCAGCGCATGGCTGCGCCGCCAGTATGCCGGCCGCAGCGATGCGGCGGCAGCCCCCTGAGCCTGGCCTGCGCGCCGGCTCGATCCAGTACAACAACAAGGAGACTCCCATGCTGACCCCTCGCCTTTCCCGCCGCGGCCATGCCGCCCTACGCGCGGCCCTCGCGCCGCTGTGCGCCGTGCTGGCGCTGGCCGGCTCCGGCGCGCAGGCCGCCGAAACCGCGCAGCAATACCCTTCGCGCCCCATACGCCTGATCGTGCCGTTCTCGCCAGGCGGCGTCACCGATACGGGCGCGCGACTGGTTGCCGACAAGCTGGGCCAACGCCTGGGGCAGCAAGTCATCGTCGACAACAAGCCGGGCGCGTCGGGCAATATCGGCACCCACATGGCGGCCCAGGCCGAGCCGGACGGGTATACGCTGGTGGTGGGCTTCGACGGCACGCTGGTCATCAACCCGCACGTACATCGCAATATTCCGTTCGATACGCTGAAAGACCTGGCGCCGGTCAGCAAGATCGGCGATGCGGCGCTGATCATCGTGGCCAACCCCGCGGTGCCGGCCAATACGCTGCAAGAGCTGATCGCCTATTCGAAGACCCAGCCCAACGGCGTCTCGTACGGCAGCGCGGGCGTGGGCAGCACGCCGCATCTGGCCGGCGAACTGCTGCGGCAACGCACGGGCGCCAAGCTCATGCACATTCCGTACAAGGGCGGCGGCCAGGCGATGGCGGATGTGGTGGGCGGCACGCTGCCGGTTCTGTACACCGCGGTAGCGGGGGCATACCCGTATGTGCAACGCAAGCAGATCAAGGCCATCGCCGTCAGCACCGAGTCGCGCCTGGCCTCGCTGCCCGACGTGCCCACCGTGTCTGAATCCGGCGTGCCCGGCTTCGTGGCCAATTCATGGATCGGCATTCTGGCGCCGGCCGGCACGCCCGACGATATCGTGGCCAAGCTGCAGCGCGAAGTCCGTGCCGTAGTGCACTCGCCCGACATCGAAGAACGCCTGGCCGGCCTGGGCATTACTGCTTCCGGCAACACCCCGGCGGAATTCCGCCAGCAAATCGCTCACGACCTGGACATGTATGCAGACATCGTGAAAAAAGCGAATATCCACGCCGATTGACGGCGCGGCGTTCCAACGGGGGTCAGCCTGCCGGCAGCATGCGCAGCCCCCGCGGCGTGCGTATGCGCGCCTGCAGGCGTGGCGCGGCGCCGGCCGGCAAGGCACGAACCTCGACCGGCCCGGCAAACGCAATGGCATCCAACGTCGCCCGAATGCCTTGCGGGTCTGGGTGAAACACCTGCAGCGCCTCCAGATGGCAGCCCAGGTCATCCAGCTTCGTTGCAGGATGCGGCAGCGCGTCCCATTGAATCAGCGTCGGCGCGGCGCCCGCGGCCGGCAGGCTGCCGTCGGCAGGAATGGTGATGCGCCACGACAGCTCGCCGCGGGTCATGGGTTCGATCTGCCCGGCGGCGGCGCAGGCCTGGACCGCGGCGGCGATGTCGTCGGTGCGCGCCACCCAGGTCGCCAGGCGCGGTGGCGCGTCCGGGGCCAGCCGATCCAGTTCGAACCAGCGCGGTCGTTGCGGCGCCGGTGCGGCAGGATCGCAGGCAATTACTTCCAGGTAGACGGACTCGCCCAGGCGCAGCAGCAGATTGTGCGTGCCCATGCGCGGATGCGCGCCCCCCGGTTGGGGCCGCACGCCGAGCGCGTGTTCGATGAAATCGGCGCCAATGGCCAGGCTAGGCGCCGTCACGGCAATGTGATCCAGCAAGGCTTGCATGCGGGCTCCGGCAAGAGTGCGTGACGAAAGCGGCCAGTCTACCCCGCCCCGGCGGGCGCCGCGCCGAAAGCGATGTGGTCCGACGCAATGGCGGCGATGCGCGGGCCGAAACTGGAGATCGCGGGCAGGGTCATGTTGTGGTGCGTGCGAATGGCCGCGGCATCGGCGTGCGGCTTGTCATGGGTGGTGTGCGCATCGGCCGCCAGCACGACCTCATAGCCGCGCGCCGCGGCCTGTCGCACGGTAGTGTCCACGCAGAATTCCGTGGCATACCCGCACACCACGACGCGCGATACCTGCAATTGCCGCAGCAAGCCCCCCAGGCCGGTGCGCAAAAAAGAATCGGGCGTGGTCTTGTCTACGACATGATCGCCATCATGCTGCTGCAGCCCGCTATACAAGTGCCAACCCTGTGTGCCACGGGCCAGTTCGCCGCCCTCGGCGCCATGGCGAATGTACACGACCGCCGCGCCTTTTCGCGGCGGGCCCGCGCCGCCAGCGCGTTAATGCGGGCCACCGTGGCGTCGGCATCGGCGGGCCGGGGTTGCGGGCGGAACAGGGCTTCCTGCACATCGACGACCAGCAGTGCGCTCGACATGGCGGCCTCCAGGCGAAAGCAACCAGTCTACCGACAGCCGCGCCGGACGCACAAGCCGACGCCTGGCGCCAGCCTGCTCCAAGGCCTGGCGCCAGGCTCGCACGGCCTAGATATGCAGGGCGTGCCCCAGCGCGCGCAAGGCGGCTTCCTGTACGGCTTCGCCCAATGTGGGATGGGCGTGAATGGTGCCGCCCACGTCTTCCAGGCGCGCCCCCATTTCCAACGATTGCGAAAACGCCGCCGCCAGTTCCGACACGCCGCGCCCCACTGCCTGCCACCCCACCACGAGATGGTTGTCGCGGCGCGCCACCACGCGAACGAAACCGTCGGTGGACTCCAGCGTCATGGCCCGGCCATTGGCGGCGAAGGGAAACGCCGCCGTCACGCAATCCAGGCCCGCGGCCTGGGCCTGCTGGGGCGCCAGTCCGGCGGTGACGATTTCCGGGTCGGTAAAGCACACCGCGGGAATCGCCGCCGGCGCAAAGCGCCGCCGCTGGCCAGCCACCAGTTCGGCCACCATCTCGCCCTGCGCCATGGCCCGATGAGCCAGCATGGGTTCGCCGGCGATATCGCCAATGGCCCATACGTTGCGCATCGAGGTGCGGCACTGGTCATCGATGCGCAGGGCATTGCCGGCGCGGTCAAGCTGCAGGTTTTCCAGGCCCCAGCCCTGGGTGCGCGGCCGCCGGCCAATCGCCAGCAAGACCTGGTCCGCCGGCAGCGCGGTTTCGGCGCCGGACGCGTCCTGCACGCGCACGGCGTCGCCAGCCGCGTTCATGCCCAGCACCTTGCGCCCCAGGCACAACTGCACGCCCATGCGCGCCAGCGCCGCTGCCACCGGCTTGGTGAGCTCGGCATCGTAGGTGGGCAGGATGCGCTCCTGCGCTTCAACCACCGTTACCTCGGCGCCCAGCTTACGGTACACCGTGCCCAATTCCAGGCCGATATAGCCGCCGCCCACGACCACCAGGCGGCCCGGAATCGACGCGGGCGACAAGGCCTCGGTGGAAGATATGACCCGGCCGGCGAACGGCATCGACGGCAGCGGCATCGGCTCGGACCCTGCCGCCAGCAGCAAGTGCTCGCACTGAATGCGCTGGCTGCCCTGCCCGGTATCGACTTCAACGGTCTTGCCATCGAGCACGCGCGCCCAGCCGCGCACCAGTTGCACGCCGTTTTTTTTCAGCAGGGCCTCGACCCCGCCGGTGAGCCGGGCAACGATGCCGTCTTTCCAGGCGACCGTCTTGCCGATGTCTATGGCGGGCGCCTGCACCGAGATGCCCAGGGGCGAGGCGCCGGCGTATTCGCGGGCGCGCTCGTATTCCTGCGCGGCGTGAATCAGCGCCTTGGACGGAATGCAGCCGATGTTCAGGCAGGTGCCGCCAGGCTGCTGCCCTTCCACCACGATGGTGGATACGCCCAGCTGGCCGGCCCGGATGGCGGCCACGTAGCCGCCGGGCCCGCCGCCGATCACCAGCAAGGTTGTGGTACGGGTCTCGCTCATGGCGCCTCCACGAAAAGCAGCGCGGGCTGTTCCAGCAGCGCGCGCACCGCCTGGATGAATTGCGCGGCGTCCATGCCGTCGACGACGCGATGGTCGAACGACGAGGACAGGTTCATCAGTTTGCGGGCCACCATTGCGCCCTGGTAGATCGCCGGCCGTTCGACGATGCGGTTCACGCCCACGATGCCCACTTCGGGATGGTTGATGACGGGCGTGCTGACAATACCGCCCAACGCGCCCAGGCTGGTCAGCGTGATGGTCGAGCCGGACAAGGCGTCGCGTTCGGCCTTGCCGCTGCGCACCGCCTGCGCCAGGCGCGCGATTTCCGCGCCCAGCGCCCAGATATCGCGCGCCTCGGCATGGCGCAACACCGGCACGATCAGGCCGTTGTCGGTTTGCGTGGCCACGCCCAGGTGCACCGCGCCGTAGCGGGTGACCACCCCGGCTTCATCATCGTAGCGGGCGTTGATCTGCGGAAAATCGCGCAAGGCGATCACCATGGCGCGCGCCAGCAGCGGCAGCAGCGTCAGCTTGCCGCGCGCTTCGCCGTACTTGCGGTTGAGCTGCGCGCGCAACGCTTCCAGTTCGGTAACGTCGACTTCCTCGACATAGCTGAAATGCGGAATGCGCCGCTTGGACTCCTGCATCTTCCGCGCGATCTTGCGGCGCAGGCCGACCACCGGCACTTGCTGCTCGTCGTGGCGCTCGCGGTATCCGCCCTGCGCGGACGGCATGGCCGCGCCCTGCCCTTGCAGATAAGCATCGAGGTCTTCATGCAGGATGCGGCCGGCCGGGCCGCTGCCATGCACGAAACGCAGTTCGATGCCCATGTCCCAGGCGCGTTTGCGCACGGCCGGCGAGGCCAGCGGACGTTCGCCAGGTTGGCGCGCCGGCCCCGCGGGCGCGGGCCGCGCATCGGCCTGCGGGCGGGACGGCGCAACGGCTGGCGCCTGAGCGGCGCCCGGCGCGGAAGCCGCACCGCTGGCCACGTCCCTGGCGATCTGGCCCGCGATGCCGCCCGCCTCAGGCGCCGGCGCTGCCGCAACGCCGACACCGTCGTCAGCCGGCGCTGCCGCTTCCTGGCCGGTGGGGGTCGGTGCGGCGTCGGCCTTGGCATTGCCCGCGCCCTCGACCTCCAGGCGGATAAGCTCGCTGCCCACGGCCATGACGTCGCCTACGCTGCCGCCCAGCGCCACGACCTTGCCCACCACCGGCGAGGGAATCTCGACGGTGGCCTTGTCAGTCATGACGTCGGCCAGCGGCTGGTCTTCGGCCACCGTGTCGCCCACGTTCACATGCCAGCCCACCAGCTCCACTTCGGCAATGCCTTCACCGATGTCGGGCATCTTGATGATGTGGATTCCCATGTCATGCCTCCATCACGCGTTGGAACGCCGCGCCCACGCGGGCCGGTCCAGGGAAGTACGCCCATTCCTGCGCGTGCGGGTAGGGAGTGTCCCAGCCCGTGACGCGTTCAATGGGCGCTTCCAGGTGGTGGAAGCAATGTTCCTGCACCAGCGACACCAGCTCGGCACCGAAACCGCAGGTACGGGTGGCTTCGTGCACCACCACGCAGCGTCCGGTCTTGCGCACCGAGTTGACGATGGTTTCCAGATCGAGCGGCCACAGGCTGCGCAGGTCGATGACCTCGGCATCCAGGCCGGTTTCCTGGGCGGCGGCCAACGACACGTGCACCGTGGTGCCGTAAGTCAGCACGGTCAGGGCGTCGCCGGGCCGCACGATGGCCGCGGACTCGAGCGGCACGGTGTAGTAGCCGGTGGGCACCTGGCTGCCCGGATGCTTGCTCCAGGGGGTGACGGGCCGGTCGTGGTGGCCGTCGAAGGGACCGTTGTACAGGCGCTTGGGCTCCAGGAAGATCACCGGGTCATCGCTTTCGATGGCGGCAATCAGCAGGCCCTTGGCATCGTAAGGGTTGGATGGCAGCACGGTGCGCAGGCCGCACACCTGCGTGAACATCGCCTCGGGACTCTGGCTGTGCGTCTGTCCGCCGTAGATGCCGCCCCCGCAGGGCATGCGAATGGTCATCGGGGCGATGAACTCGCCCGCCGACCGGTAGCGCAGGCGCGCGGCTTCCGACACGATCTGGTCGGACGCGGGATAGAAATAATCAGCGAACTGAATCTCGCAGACTGGCCGCAGGCCATATGCGCCCATGCCCACCGCCACGCCCACGATGCCGCCTTCGGAAATCGGCGAATCGAAAACGCGCGACGTGCCGTACTTGGCCTGCAGGCCCTCGGTGCAGCGGAATACCCCGCCAAAATAGCCCACGTCCTGGCCGAACACCACCACATTGCTGTCGCGTTCCAGCATGACATCCATGGCCGAACGCAATGCCTGGATCATGGTCATCGACGTGGTCGCCGGACCCATATTCTTCTCGTCAGCCATGATCAGACCCCTAGCTCTTGGCGCTGCCGGCGCAGGTGTTCCGGCATGTCTTTGTATACGTCTTCGAAGATGCTGGCGGCGCTGGGCACGTGGCCGTCGACCAGCGTGCCGTAGCTTTCGGCCTCTTTCTGCGCGGCCAGGATTTCGGCTTCCAGCTCGGACTTCAGCTCGTCGTGCTGGCGGTCGGACCAGACGCCCAGCCCGATCAGGTGCCGTTTGAAGCGCGCGATCGGATCGCCCAGCGGGAAATGGCTCCAGTCGTCGCCGGGGCGGTACTTGGAAGGGTCGTCCGAAGTGGAGTGCGGCCCGGCGCGATACGTGACCCATTCGATCAGCGTGGGGCCCAGATTGCGGCGCGCGCGCTCGGCGGCCCACTGCGAAGCTGCGTAGACCGCCAGGAAATCGTTGCCGTCCACGCGCAGCGACGCGATCCCGCAGCCCACGCCGCGCCCCGCGAAAGTCGCGCCCTCGCCTCCGGCAATGGCCTGGAATGTCGAGATGGCCCACTGGTTGTTGACCACGTTCAGGATCACCGGCGCGCGGTACACATGCGCGAACGTCAGCGCGGTGTGGAAATCGGCCTCGGCCGTGGCGCCATCGCCGATCCAGGCCGATGCGATGCGCGTGTCGCCCTTGATGGCCGAGGCCATGCCCCAGCCCACCGCCTGGATGAACTGGGTGGCCAGGTTGCCCGAGATGCTGAAGAAGCCCGCCTCGCGCTTGGAATACATGACAGGCAGCTGGCGCCCCTTGAGCGGATCGCGCTCGTTGGACATCAGCTGGCACATCATCTCGACCAGCGATACGTCGCGGGTCAGCAGGATGCTTTGCTGCCGGTAGGTGGGAAAGCACATGTCGCCCGGCTCGAGCGCCAGCGCATGGGCCGAGCCAATGGCCTCTTCGCCCAGGCTCTGCATGTAGAACGAAATTTTTTTCTGCCGCTGCGCCGTAAGCATGCGGGCGTCGAAAATGCGCGTTTTCAGCATGGCGCGCATGCCGGCCCGCAAGGTGTCGGCATCGAGCTGCGGCGCCCAGGGCCCCACCGCCCGGCCATCGTCGTCGATGACGCGCACCAGTTGATACGCCATCTGGCCGGTATCGACCGCGGACACATCTATGGGGGGTTTGGGAATTTCGCCGGCCGGCGAGAGATGCAGATAAGAGAAGTCGGTCTTGCAACCCGGGCGCCCGGTAGGCTCGGGGACGTGCAATTTCAGTGGGCCATATTGGCTCATGATGATGTCTCCACGCTTGATCGTGTCATGCGTTCTTGCTTTGCAAAGGCCTGGTGCTGGAGGTAACCGCGCAGTCGGCCGCTGCCGGATCGCAGGCGGGGTAATTGCATGCGTCCGGGTGAGAACAGATTAGCATAAGGCCTGCCCTGCCGGCGGGGCCGCGCATCCGCCCCCGGTGGGCCGCTGCCCAGGATGAAATGGCCCGTGGCCGGGCGCCTTATGTCGATTTCGGCCCCGCCCGTTCGTCGTCAGCAGGCGGAATTCCCCGCTGCCTGTCCCAGGAGCCCCAAGCCATGGCCTTGCAACTGTATTTCCACCCTTTTTCGTCGTACTGCCAGAAGGCCCTGATCGCCTTCTATGAAAACGGCATTGCCTTCGAACCGCAGATGCTGGAAGGCCCCGACAGCCCCGCCATGCGGCAGCTGGCGCGGCTGTGGCCCATGAAGCGCTTTCCAGTCCTGGTCGACGGCGACCAGACCATCATGGAATCCAGCTGCATCATCGAATACCTGGGCCTGCACTATCCCGGGCCGGTGCGGCTCATTCCCGAAGACCCCCGCGCCGCGCTGGAAGTGCGCATGCTGGACCGGTTTTTCGACAACTACGTCTCCACGCCCCAGCAAAAGGTGGTGTTCGACGCCCTGCGTGCGGCCGACGAGCGCGATCCGTACGGCGTGCAGCAAGCGCGCCAGATGCT
This sequence comes from Bordetella petrii, assembly GCF_000067205.1. Lineage (NCBI taxonomy): Bacteria > Pseudomonadati > Pseudomonadota > Betaproteobacteria > Burkholderiales > Alcaligenaceae > Bordetella > Bordetella petrii. The sequence continues at coordinate 3,708,222 of NC_010170.1, forward strand.
GGAGACCGCATACGCGTGGCTGGAACAGCGGCTGCAGGGTCGCCAGTGGGCCGCGGGCGCGGAGTTCACCCTGGCCGATTGCGCCGCCGCGCCCTTCCTGTTCTACGCCGACTGGACCCACCCCATCGGCCCGGCCCATACCAACGTCATCGCCTATCGCCGCCGCCTGCTGCGGCGCCCGTCGTTCGCGCGGGCGGTGGACGAGGCCCGGCCGTACCGCCCGTTCTTCCCGCTGGGCGCGCCCGACCGCGACTGAAGCGCCTGCCGCTAAAATGGCGCGCTATGGCAGACAGGATGCGACTCGATAAATGGCTGTGGGCGGCGCGCTTCTACAAGACCCGCAGCCTGGCCGCGCAAGAAATCGGCAAAGGACGGGTGATGGTCAATGACCAGCCCGCCAAGCCGGCGCGCGATATCGCGGTAGGCGACCGCATCACGGTGCGCAAGGAAGATCCCGCCATGCAGGTCAACGTGCAGGCCCTCAGCGCGGTGCGCGGCCCGGCGCCGGTGGCGCGCCAGCTCTACGAAGAAACCCCGGAAAGCCTGGCCGCGCGCGAACGCGCCGCGGAAATGCGCCGCCTCGCGCCCGAACCGGCCCAGTCCATTACCGCCGGCCGGCCCACCAAGCGCGATCGCCGGCTGATCGGGCAGATACGCGGCAAATAGCGGCGTAGCGTCCCGCACGCCCTTGGCGGCGGCAGGTTCGCGCGTCAATCGGCAGACTTGCCGTCGATGCGCTTTTCCACCCGCCGCAACACGGCCAGCACGAACAGGGCGATCAAGGTGCTGACCACGGCCGTGGCCTCGCGGCCCATGCCCGCCGCCACACCGATGGCGGCGGTCATCCAGATGCTGGCCGAAGTGGTCAGGCCGCGAATCACGCCTTCGCCGCTGAGCTTGATGATGGCGCCCGCGCCCAGGAAACCGATGCCGGCGATCACTCCCTGCAGCACGCGGCTCAGGTCGCCGACCTGCATGCCGCCCTGCAGCGGCACCAGCACGAACAGCGCCGCGCCCAAGGCCACCAGGATATGGGTGCGCAAGCCCGCGGCCTTGCCGCTGCGTTCGCGCTCGTAGCCCAGCAAGCCGCCCAGCACGAAGGCCATGCCCAGCCGCAGCACGATGCGGGTTGCTTCGCCTGCATCCGGGATATCGCTGAATTCGCTATAGATGGTGGCCCAGATTTCTTGCCAGATCGTCATGGCGACATCTCCTGGTAGGCGGAACAAGCGTTCCCCTGGCGCCAGCCGGCACAGGGGCGCGCACGTCCATCATATCGGCTTGATGCAACATGCGCTTGCATGCCCTGGCCGGGGTCCGCCAGGGCCGGCCGCCGCTAAGGTACAATGCCTCCCCGCTGCTAGTCATAGCAGCACGTCGGGGCGTAGCGCAGCCTGGTAGCGCATCTGCTTTGGGAGCAGAGGGTCGCGAGTTCGAATCCCGCCGCCCCGACCAAGAAAATCAATAGTTTTCGCGATAGCAGCCACTAACAATAAATGCCCGAACCTCTTCAGGGGTAAACAAAGGGGTAAACGGATCGTGACCCGCCCCCCCCAGGGGTAACTAATCTGCAATGACGTTACCAGCGAAGTTGGAGCAACAACGCGCGGCCGTCGTTGTATAGTTTATGAAGTACCCGTACGAACGGGCGGAGATTCACATGGCTCAAATGAAAGTGTCTCAAGGTGGGAAGCTGTACGGCTACAAACTGACTGAGCGCGCAAAGATCCAGCCGGTACCTGCGACGACAACTAAGCAGCGTGTGGTTACCGATGCCAAGGCGGTGATTAAGGCTCACCGTGATGTACTTGTAGCTCTTAGGGATCGCTAATTGCTTGACCCCCAATTCGTCATCGCTGTACATGACGAAATCATCGCCGAGCTAGGCGGCTTGCCCGGTCTGGCTGGCGGTGGTGCCGGCGCGGTAGAGGCTGCGTTATTTCGCGTCGAGATGCACGCGCGATACGCTGAGTTAAATGACGTGTTTGGAATTGCCGGCCTATATGCCGAGGCAATAGCCCGAGGGCACGTCTTTAATGATGCGAACAAGAGAACCGCGCTCACCTATCTGTATGGGCAGGGCATTGAGGTACCGCGATTGCCAGAATTGGAAGAAGTCATGGTGCATCTTGCCGCAGGCAACCTGTCAGGCGAAGATGTAGCAGATTTTCTGTGCGCAGTGTGGATCGACCACGGAAAACCAATCGTGGGTAATGCCGTCAACTAAATAAACTGGCTGATTCAGTGCATTTGAGGCAGTAGGTTACTTCAATGTCGGAGAGGTGCTCGTGGGGTCGGCGTTGGATGCCGCGAGCAAGACGAAAGATAAGCTCGCTAGGCGCCGAGTAGCGCCGAATGCTGACCTAGCTCATACGCTATGCGGCTTAGCCATTCATCTCTTTTGACAGGGTGGGTGGCTAGGTTGGACACTATTCGTCAGCTAGGTGGGACGCGCCCTGAGCTAGAACCCCAGCCCCACCGCGATTCCTCCCGCCGCCAGCCCTGCGACGATCACCGCCAGCACCAGCACCGCCAGTTCCCGTGCCCGGAACGACTTGGCCACCATCGCCAGCGAAGGCAGGCTGACCGGCGGCAGCGTCATGAGCAATGCGGCCGCCGGGCCCGCGGCCATGCCCAGCGCCAGCATGGCCTGCACGATCGGCACTTCGCCCGCCGTCGGAATGACGAACAGCATGCCGGCAACGGCCAGCCCCAATATCCACAAGACATGGTTGTCCACGCCCGGCCCGATCTGGGGAAACAGCCAGGCACGGGCGGCGCCCAGCAGCAGCACCAGCACGATGTACTCGGGCACCAGCCGCAGTGTCATGCGCGCGAACAGGGTAGCCCAGCGCTTGAACGGATTCGGCTCGTCGGCGGCATCGCCCTGCCCTTGCAGCGCGGCCAGCGGGCCGGCGTCGAGCGCGCGCTCGTGGCCATGGCTCATGCGGTTCAGCAGCCAGCCCACGCCGAACACCAGCACAATGCCCAGCGCCAGGCGCAGGCCCACCCAGTTCCAGCCCAACACAAAGCCCATGAAAACCAGCGTGGCGGGGTTGAGCATGGTGTTGCCCAGCCAGAAGGCCACGGCGCTGCCGGGCGCCGCCTGGCATTTGCGCAACCCGGCGACCACCGGCGCGGCGCAGCAGGTGCACATCATGCCGGGTACCGACAGCAGGCCGCCCGCCACCACGCTGCCCAGGCCCGTGCCGCCCAGCGCACGAATAATCCAGCGGCGCGGCAGCAGCGCCTGCACGGCCGAACCCAGCAGCAGGCCAAGCACCATGGCCTGCCAGATCGCCTTGCCGTAGGCCAGGGCATAACCCAGCGCGGCGTCCAGGGTGGCGGCAGGCGGCTGGGCCTCGGCCCCCATCAGGATGGATGAACCAATAGAGTGCGTATCGGCCGCCGTGAAGGCGCGATGATAATAAGGCGACCATTTCACGTAGTACAGACCGATAGCAGCCACCGCCACGAACACGGCGATGGCCAGCGCCGGCGAGGCGCGATGACGCGACTTGAAGCTGCTGGTCATGGCCTAGAACGCCGCCTGGTAAATCGCCAGGGCGTCGGCCTCGGCGAGCGGGCGCGGGTTGTTCACCAGCAACCGCTGTTGCAGCATGGCGTCGGCCGCCAGCATGGGCAGATCGCGCTCGGCCACGCCGACTTCGCGCAGCGTGCGCGGGATGCCGGTTTCGCGCACCAGGGTCTCCATGCGTTCGATGAAATAATCCGCCGCCTCGGCCGGCTCGGCGGGACAGCCTTCACCCGGCAGCACGGCGGCCAGTTCGGCATACAGCGGCAGAGCCGCTTGCCGGTTAAAGCGCAACACGTGTACCAGCACCAGCGCATTGGATAGTCCGTGCGGCACATGGAAATGGCCGCCCAACGGATAAGCCAGTGCATGTACGGCCGCCACCGGCGCGTTGGAAAACGCCTGCCCGGCCAGCGTGGCGCCCAGCAGCATTGCTTCGCGGGCCGCGCGGTCGCCGCCGTCGCGGCAGGCGCGCAACTGGTTGGCCGACAATAGCGCCAGGGCCTGCCGAGCCAGCATGTCGGAAATTGGGTTCTTCAGGCGCGCCGATGTATAGGCCTCGATGGCGTGCACCATGGCATCAATGCCGGTGGCGGCGGTGGCCGCGGGCGGCAGGCCCAGGGTCAGCTCGGCATCCAGGATGGCCAGGTCGGCCATCAGGAACGGGGACACGACCCCGCTCTTGGTGGTTTCACCCGTGGTCACAATGGAGATGGCCGTGACCTCGGAGCCAGTGCCCGCCGTGGTAGGCATCAACACCAGCGGCAGCCGGGGGCCCTGGACCTTGCCGATGCCATACATGTCGGCCAGCGGCTGGCCCGACCCGCACAGCACGGCCAGCAGCTTGGCCACGTCCATTGACGACCCGCCGCCCAGGCCCAGCACTACCTCGGCACGGCAATCGCGCGCGCGTTGCGCGGCTTTGAGCACGACGTGGTCGGGCGGGTCGGCCACGACGTCGTCGATAACCGTGACCTGCCATCCGTGCGCCTGCAGGTCGGCCAGCGCCGGAGCCAGCAACCCGCTGGCGTGCAGAAACGCATCGGTCACCAGACAGAGCCGGGTGGCGGCATAGCGCTCGCGCAGCAGACCGCCCAACCGGCGGGCTGCGCCGAATTCCACGGTAAGGGTCGGGACGGTCGTGAACTGGAAGTTCGTCATGTTTGTCTCCTTGGGCTGCGGCTCGCTGCCGCGCAGGCGGTTTCCGGGGTGAAGCGTACACCAATGGCGCCACGATTCGCGCCATGGAAGGAACAATCCGTTCCACGGCGAACGGCTCGTTTTGGGTATTCGCGGCGCAATGCCGCAGTTAGAATTCCCCCGTCCCCTCTATCTACTGGTTGGAAGATCACACATGAACAACGCTTTCCTCGATGCGCTGAAGCAGCGCCGCACGCAATATTCGCTGGGCCGCAACGTCTCGGCCTCCAAAGAAGAACTGCTGTCCCTGATCCAGGAAGCGATCAAGCACAGCCCCTCCTCGTTCAACTCGCAAAGCTCGCGCGCGCTGGTGCTGTTCGGCGCCGAAAGCGAAAAGCTCTGGCGCATCGCCGTGGACGAAGTGCGCAAGGTCGCGCCGCCCGAGAACTTCGCGCAGACCGAAGCCAAGCTGAACAGCTTCGCCGCCGGCGTGGGCACCGTGCTGTTCTTCGAAGACCAGGACGTGGTGCGCAGCCTGCAGGAAAAATTCGCCCTGTACGCTGACAACTTCCCGGTCTGGTCGGAACAGGCCGGCGGGATGGCGCAATTGTCGGTATGGGCCACCCTGGCCAACGCCGGCGTGGGCGCCAGCCTGCAGCATTACAACCCGCTGATCGACGCCGCCGTGGCGAGCGAGTGGCATATTCCCGCGTCGTGGAAACTGCGCGCGCAGATGCCGTTCGGCTCCAACGAAGCCGGCTTTGGCGACAAGCCGTTCATGGACGACGCCGAACGCTTCCGCGTGGCGGGCTGAGGCCCTGGGGCCGCCCCCCGCGGCGGCCAGAACCGGCCTCGGCATTCCCGACGCCGGAAACCCGCCTCCCGCCACCCTATTCCCGACGGCCTACCTGCCCCGGCGACATGCCGTATTGCTGGCGAAACGCCGTGGCAAAGTTGGCCGGACTGGAATAGCCGGCGATCCAGGCCGCCTGCGCCACGCTGACCGCATCGCGTTCCAGCGCCAGCCGGGCCCGCGCCAGGCGCGCGTCGCGCAAATAGGCGAATACCGTCTTGCCCCACGCGGCCCGGAAATGCCGCTGCAACGTATTGACGCTGACGCAGGCATGCCGCGCGATCTGCTCCAGGGTCATCGCGTCGGCCTGCCCGCTGTCGAGCAGGTCGCGCACCTGCTCCATGCGGACGCGCTCGCGCCGGCGCAGAGCTGCCGCGGGCCGGACAGGCGCCTGGCCGTGCAGGCAGGCAAAGGCTTCGACGGCCAGGTCCAACGAGCGTGATTCCTGATACATGCGCCACAGCGCGCTGTCCAGCTCCGGCGGCGCCAGCATCTGCTCGACCAGCGTCACGGCCTGGGCCGAAGCGTTCCATTCGCAGATTGCCAGGTGCTGGCGCGAGAAGGCCAGGCAAGACTGCAACTCATCGCCGAAGCGGCGCTCCAGCCATTGCTCGCCGAACGTCAGGCTGACCGAGCGCTCCAGGTCGCCCCGCCGCGACTGGCGCACGAAATCAGCGGGCCGGACCACCGCCACCAGCACGCCACATGCCCCGCCGTCCGGGCGCGGGCCCAGCAGCACCCGCCGCCCGCCGAAGCTGACGTCCGCCTTGCCGCCTACTGTCAGCGCGATGCGCAGGCCCGGGCGCAGCGTGGCGCGCACCGCCACGCCCTGCAGGTCGCGCGCATCGACGCGATGCAGGATCAGGCCATCGGCCAGCGCCACGGTATCGACCAGGCCCTCGAACATGGGCTGGCTCACCCCCGGCGCCACCACCGCGTATTGCGCCGTGCCGTGGCGCGCCTGGCGGCGCAGCGCCGGCTCGTCCACCAGCGCGGGGGCGCGGCGAAACGGCGCGCCGGTGTTGCGTGCTGCGGAGCTCATGCGGGAATGAGGATCAGGCAAAGCTTTCTGGTGGGGGGGCAAAGCCCGGGCAGGAATACGGCTGACATAATGTTGAACGAGAAATGATAGTAGAAATCATTCTTAATTAAATCATAACAGGCACGCTGCCAGACACCCGGGCGCGCCGCTTGTTGCGCACCAGGAGCACTTCGGCAATGCAAATGCCCCCTTCCCCGCGCCCGTACGCCGGCGCAGTCGTCAGTCTGCTACTTTCGGGCACGGCCCTGGCCCAGAATGCCGCCATGCCGCATGATGCGGATGTGGTGCAGGAAATGGCCAGCGTGCAGGTGCTGGGCACGGCCGAAGAGGAAATCAAGGAATCACTGGGCGTTTCGGTGATCACGGCCGAAGAAATCCAGCGCCGCCCCCCCACCAACGATTTGTCGGACATCATCCGCCGCGAACCGGGCGTGAATCTGACGGGCAACAGCGCCAGCGGCGCGCGCGGCAACAGCCGCCAGATCGACATCCGCGGCATGGGCCCGGAAAACACGCTGATCCTGATCGACGGAAAACCGGTCGATTCGCGCAACGCCGTGCGCTACGGCTGGAACGGCGACCGTGACACGCGCGGCGACAGCAACTGGGTGCCGGCCGAGGAGGTCGAGCGCATCGAAGTGATTCGCGGCCCCGCCGCGGCCCGTTACGGCTCGGGCGCCATGGGCGGGGTGGTGAACATCATTACCAAGCAGCCCGCCGACAAGACCAGCGCTTCAGCCACGTATTACCTGAGCCAGCCGGAAGACAGCAAGGAAGGCAACACCAACCGAGTCAACATGCGTTTGTCCACGCCCATTACCGACACCCTGGGCATGCGCATCTACGCCAATTACAACAAGACCAATCCCGATGCGCGCGACATCAACGCCGGCCACGCCGAGGCATCGGCCAACGGCAACCCGGACACCGCGGGCCGCGAGGGGGTGATCAACCAGGACGTGAACGCGCTGTTCGCATGGCGTCCCGACACGCGCAACACCGTTGAACTCGAAATGGGTTTCAGCCGCCAGGGCAACCTGTTCGCCGGCGACACCATGAACAACAACAACAACGACTTCACGGACAGCCTGTACGGCAAGGAAACCAACGCGATGTACCGGCAGAACGTCGGCCTGACGCATCGCGGCAGCTATGGCTGGGGCACGTCGCGCGCCACGCTTTCGTACGATTACACGCGCAATTCACGCCAGCAGGAAGGCCTGGCGGGCGGCCCCGAAGGCGCGCCGCAGGACCTTGGCCGCGACACGGCGCGGCTGCGCGGCCTGCGCGCGGCCGGCGAGATCAACGTGCCGTTCAAGCTGGGCTGGCAGCAGGTGGCCACCGCCGGCGTGGAGTACCTGCACGAGTCGCTGGACGACCCCTCGGCCATGCGCCAGGAATATTCGGGCACCGGCGGCACCATCGGCGGCACCGCGGGCAGCGAGCGCCCTACCCGTACCAGCCAGGACAGCTATGCGCTGTTCATCGAAGACAATATCGAGGCCGGCCTGCGCACCACGCTGACGCCGGGGTTGCGGTTCGACCACAACAGCGAGTTCGGCAACAACTGGAGCCCAAGCCTGAACGCCTCGTACGCGGCCACCGATTCCTTGCGCCTGAAAGGCGGCATCGCGCGGGCCTACAAGGCCCCCAACCTGTACCAGTCCAACCCCAACTACCTGCTGTACAGCCGCGGCAACGGCTGCCTGCAATCGCAGACCAACTCGGGCGGCTGCTACCTGGTGGGCAACGAAGACCTGTCGCCTGAAACCAGCGTGAACAAGGAAATCGGCTTCGAGTACGACCCCGGCACCTGGCGCGCCAGCGCGGCCTACTTCCGCAACGACTACAAGAACAAGATCGTCGCCAGCACCGATTACGCCTATCGCCTGCCCAACGGCGCGCGCGTACTGCAATGGACCAACAGCGGCAAGGCGGTGGTGGAAGGCCTGGAAGGCAATCTGTTCATTCCGCTGACCCCGGCGCTGGACTGGAACACCAACTTTACCTACATGATCCAGTCCAAGGACAAGAGCACCGGCGAACCGCTGAGCGTGATTCCCGAATACACCATCAACAGCACGCTGGACTGGTTCTACACGCCGCAGTGGTCGTTCCAGGCCAACCTCACCTACTACGGCAAGCAGAAAGGCCCGTCGACCAACCCGCGCACCGGCGAAGACCTGCAGGGCGAAGGGCTGCAGACGATCAGCCCCTACGCGCTAGTGGGCCTGAGCGTGGGCTACGAGCCCAACAAGAACCTGCGCTTCCGTGTGGGCGTGAGCAACCTGTTCGACAAGAAGCTGTACCGCGAGGGCAATTCCAGCGACGCCGGCGCGGCGACCTACAACGAGCCGGGCCGCGCGTACTACGCCACCATGACGGTAGCGTACTGATGCGACGCGCCAACCTTCCGGCCGCGGCGGCGCTATGCGGCGCCCTGCTGGCGGCCGCGCCGAACGCGGGCGGACAGCCGGTGCTGGACGACGGCATGACGCCGGCCCAGGCGCGCGCCCGGCTGGGCCTGCTGGGCCTGGCCCGGCAGATCGTGCTGCCGCGCGAAAAAGACCTGCGCGACGTGCGCGTGGACATCATCGTGCCGACGGGGCCCGCGCCCGCTGGCGGGTGGCCGGTGCTGTATCTGCTGGACGGCAACGCCACCCTGCAGGCGCTGGCCGAGGCCGGCACTCGCCAGCCGGCGGTGCTGGTGGGCATTGGTTATGACATCGATGCCCGCCTGGATGTAGAGGCTCGCGCCTGGGATTACACACCGCGCCCGCCGCACGGCAGCCCCGCAGGCGGCCGCGACCCGCGCCAGGCCAGCCGCCGCAACGGCGGCGCCGATGCCTGGCTGGACCTCATCGAGCAGCGCGTCAAGCCGCTGGCGCGCGCGGCGGCGCCTATCGATACCGGCCGCCAGACGCTGTACGGGCATTCGTATGGCGGCCTGTTCGTGCTGCATGCGCTGCGCACCCGACCCCAGGCGTTCCAGCGCTACGTAGCGGCCAGTCCGTCGCTATGGTGGCATGCGCCCTACATGGCCGAACGCCTGCGAGACCTGGACGCGGCCGGCTGCTGCGCGGCCACGCCGCGGCAACTGTACTTATGGGTGGGCGACGCGGAACGCCCGCGCCGCGAACATGCCGGGGCGCGCCCCCAGGTTTCCAGCGCAGACGCCAATGCGCGGGCGTTGGCGGCGGAACTGGCCGGCAAGGCAGGACTGGAAGTGCATTACCGCAGCTTTCCCGGCCTGGGTCACGGCGCCATGCTGCCGGTGTCGGCGCGCGAAGCGGCGCGTATTGCCGCGCAGCGTTGATGTGGAGTGGATGGTGCAGAGGTGTTTGGCGCCCGCAGCGTCAGGCTTTTGCGGGAGGGCCTGGGACTTCCGGTGTCTGACACCCTGCGGGAGTCAGACACCTGGCTGCGTTCCTGGTCAGACACCTTGCCGGAATCTGGGCGGCGGCGGGATCAGCCGAAGCGGCCGGTGATGTAGTCTTCGGTTTCTTTGCGGCTGGGCTTGACGAAGATCTGGTCGGTTTCGCCGAACTCCATCAGCTCGCCCAGGTACATGTAGGCGGTGTAGTCCGAGCAGCGCGCCGCCTGCTGCATGTTGTGCGTGACGATGACGACGGTGTAGTCGTGCTTCAGTTCGGCGATGAGCTCTTCGATCTTGGCAGTGGAAATCGGGTCGAGCGCCGAGCACGGCTCGTCCAGCAGCAGCACTTCGGGTTTGATGGCCACGCCGCGCGCGATGCACAGGCGCTGCTGCTGGCCGCCCGACAGGCTGTTGCCGCTCTGGTGCAGCTTGTCTTTCACTTCGTTCCACAGCGCGGCCTTGGACAGCGCCCATTCCACGCGTTCGTCCATCTCGCCCTTGGACAGGCGCTCGAACAGGCGCACGCCGAACGCGATGTTGTCGTAGATGCTCATGGGAAACGGCGTGGGCTTCTGGAACACCATGCCGATCTTGGCGCGAATGAGTGAGATGTCGGTCTTCGAGGTCAGCAGGTTTTCGCCGTCGAGCATGATTTCGCCCTCGGCGCGCTGACCCGGGTACAGTTCGAACATGCGGTTGAAGGTGCGCAACAGCGTGGATTTCCCGCAGCCCGACGGGCCAATGAAAGCCGTGACCTTGTGCTCGCGGATCGACATGTTCACGTCGCGAATGGCGTGGAACTTGCCGTAGTAGAAATTCAGGCCCTTGACTTCGATCTTGGCCTTGGCGGGGACGGCTGCGGTGGCGGTGTTTTCCATTTGTCTTCCCGGGGCCGGCGCGCGCCGGCCCGCAATCACGATTTGCGGAACAGGTTGCGGGCCATGATGTTGATGCCCAGCACCAACAGGGTGATCAAGGCGGCGCCGGCCCAGGCCAGGTTGTTCCAGTCCTGGAACGGGCTGGCCGCGTATTGGTAGATGACCACTGGCAGGTTGGCCATGGGCTGGTTCATGTTCAACGACATGAACTGGTTCGACAGCGCCGTGAACAGCAGCGGCGCGGTTTCGCCCGAGATGCGGGCAATGGCCAGCAGGATGCCGGTGATAATGCCCGACCTGGCCGCGCGATAGCACACCATGGTGATCATGCGCCACTTGGGGCAGCCCAGGGCGGCCGTGGCTTCGCGCAGGCTGTTCGGCACCAGCAGCAGCATGTTGTCGGTGGTGCGCACCACGACCGGAATCACCAGGATGGCCAGCGCCAGCGAGCCGGCCCAGCCCGAGTAATGGCCCACCTGCGCCACGTACACGGCGTAGATGAACAGGCCAATGATGATCGACGGCGCCGACAGCAGCACGTCGTTCAGGAAGCGCGTGGCGGGCGCCAGCCAGCCGCGCTGGCCGTACTCGGCCAGATACGTGCCTGCAAGGATGCCCACCGGCGTGCCCACCAGCGTGCCCACGCCGGCCATCAGCAAGCTGCCGATAATGGCGTTGATCAGGCCTCCCTGTTGGCCGGGCGGCGGGGTGATTTCGGTGAACAGGGTCAGCGACAGCGCCGGGGCGCCCTTGACCAGCAGCGTCAGAATGATCCAGAACAGCCAGAACAGCCCGAACGCCAGCGCCGCCAGCGATATCGTCAACATGACCTTGTTGACCAGGTGGCGTCGGCGATAGATGCCGTTCTTCATGTTGAGTGCGGATTCAGCCATGTATTTTCCCCGGTGCTTGCTCAGGTCTTCTTGCCTTCGGCAGCGGACAGGCGCAGCAGCAGCACCTTCGAGCATGCCAGCACGACCGTGGTGATCAGGAACAGGATCAGGCCGAGTTCCAGCAACGCGGACTTCTGGATGCCGCCTGCTTCGTTGAATTCATTGGCCAGCGCGGAGGCAATGGAGTTGCCCGGCGAAAACAGCGAATCGGGCCAGCGGAAGGCGTTGCCGATAACGAACGTGACCGCCATGGTTTCGCCCAGGGCACGGCCCAGCCCCAGCATGATGCCGCCTATCACGCCTGACTTGGTGAAGGGCAGCACCACGCGCCACATGACTTCCCAGGTGGTGCTGCCGAGCCCGTACGCCGATTCTTTCAGCATGGGCGGCACCAGCTCGAAGACGTCGCGCATCACGGCGGCGATGAACGGGATGATCATGATGGACAGGATCAGGCCAGCCGTGAAGATGCCGATGCCAAAGGGCGGGCCGGCGAAAATGCCGCCGATCAGGGGCAGCGTTCCCAACGTGGCGATGAGCCCGGGCTGCACGTATTGCTGGAAAATCGGCACGAAGACGAACAGGCCCCACATGCCGTAGATGATGGACGGAATGGCGGCCAGCATCTCGACGGCGGTGCCCAGCGGGCGGCGCAGCCACGCGGGCGACAGTTCGGTCAGGAAAATGGCGATGCCGAACGACACAGGCACCGCGATGATCAGTGCAATAGCCGAGGTGAGCAGCGTGCCCACGATGGGCACCACGGCGCCGAAGCGCTGCTGGACCGGGTCCCAGTCGTTGGTCCAGAGGAACGACAGGCCATATGCGCTCAGGGTTTCGCGGCTACCGTAGATGAGCGACACCATGATGGCCGCCAGCAGGATGAACACCAGGAAGGCGAACAGCCGGGTCAAGTTCTTGAACAGCGCATCCATTAGCGCGTTTCTGCTTTGCTTCATAGGCGAGGGCGTGCCGGTGGTGACGGAATCCGTCTCGCGGGACGGTAGCAACACCGTATTATCCATTACCGCGCTCATGGATGGGCTTTCCTTGGAAGACGCTTCGAGGGGGCCGCGCCCGGGCGGCGCGGCCTGGCGCGCAAGGCCTGCCGGCCCCGCGCCCAGTTGACCGCAGGCTCTCGTTTACTTCCAGACCGGCTTGCCGTCGGCGCTCTTGATTTCGCCCCAGGCTGCGCGAATTTCGGCCGTGACCGAGTCGGGCAGCGGCACGTAGTCCAGCGCGGCGGCCGACTCGTTGCCGTTCTTGAAGGCCCAGTCGAAGAACTCCAGGACGGCGCGGCCTTGCTCGGGCTTGTCCTGCACCTTGTGCACCAGGATGAAGGTGGCGGCGGTGACGGGCCACGATTCGGCGCCCGGCTCGTTGGTCAGCACCACGCCCATGCCGGGCGCGCTCTTCCAGTCGGCGTTGGCGGCCGCCGCTGCAAAGGCCGACTGCTCGGGCTGAACGAACTTGCCGTCTTTGTTCTGCAATTGGGCCCAGGCCAGCTTGTTCTGCTTGGCGTAGGCGTATTCGACGTAGCCGATTGAGTTCTTCAGCTGGCCGACGTAGGCGGCCACGCCTTCGTTACCCTTGCCGCCCTGCCCGGTGGGCCACTTCACGGCCTTGCCCTCGCCGACCTTTTCCTTCCATTCGGGCGAGACTTTCGACAGGTAGTTGGTCCAGCCGAAGGTCGTGCCCGAGCCGTCGGAACGGTGCACCACGATGATGTCCGCCGAAGGCAGCTTGGCCTCGGGGTTCAGCGCCTTAATGGCGGCATCGTCCCACTTCTTGACCTTGCCCAGGAAAATGTCGGCCAACAAGGGGCCCGACAGCTTCAGCTGGCCCGGCTCGATGCCTTCGATGTTGACCACCGGCACGGTGCCGCCAATGACGGCCGGGAACTGCAGCAGGCCGTTCTTTTCCAGGTCGTCGGCCTTGAGGGGGTCGTCCGAGGCGCCGAAGTCGACCGTCTTGGCCTTGATTTGCTGCTGGCCGCCGCCCGAGCCGATCGACTGGTAGTTCACGGCGTTGTCGGTGGCAGCCTTGTAGTCGGACGCCCACTTGGCGTAGACCGGGTACGGGAACGAAGCGCCGGCGCCAGTAATGTTGGCGGCCTGGACGGCGAAAACGGCGCCGGCCAATGCGGCGCCGATGGTAATTTGCTTGAAGACACGGTTGAACATTCAGGTTCCTTCTGTGCTCGTTGAGGAAGTCGTGGCGGGCTGACTACGCCCGTCTGATCGCCGACGCAACGAATCTTAGAAGCGCAACATGACAAGACCGTGACAGTCACATACTCGACATACCTGCGCGACATACCTGTGCAACACCCATTTGCCGCACGCGCGGCGAGCCCGCCCGGGTCCCTACCCCAGGCGCTCCATCAGGAAATCGTGCAGGTTGAAGGGCGCGCGGCGGCTGCGCACCCGGGTGTAGGTGCCGTCGGGCTGCTGCTGCCAGGCCAGCTGGTTGTCGCGCAAGGCATAGGTGAACGCTTCGTCGACGACCCGTTTCTTGAGCGCCTTGTCGGTCACCGGGAACGCCACTTCGACCCGGCGGAAGAAATTGCGGTCCATCCAGTCGGCCGACGACAGGTAGACGGTTTCCTGGCCATCGGCGTAGAAATAGAACACGCGCGAATGCTCGAGGAAGCGCCCCACGATGGAGCGCACCCGGATATTGTCGGACAACCCTGGCACGCCGGCCCGCAGCGCGCACACCCCGCGCACCACGAGGTCGATTTTCACGCCCGCCTGGCTGGCCTTGTACAGCTCGGCGATGATCTGCTCTTCGAGCAGCGAGTTCATCTTGGCCATGATGCGGGCCTTGCGCCCGGCCTTGGCGGCGCGCGTTTCGGCCCGGATGAGGGCCATCATGGAGTCATGCAGGGTGAACGGCGACTGCAACAGCGACTTCAGACCGCGCCGCGCGCCCAGGCCGGTAAGCTGGGTGAAGACCTTGTCCATGTCTTCGCACAGGCGCGGATCGGCCGTGAGCAGTCCGAAATCGGTATACAGCCGGGCGGTGCGCGGGTGGTAGTTGCCGGTGCCCAGGTGGGCGTAGCGGCGCAGGCGACCCCTCTCGCGGCGCAGCACCAGGGCCATCTTGGCATGTGTTTTGTGGGCCACCACGCCGTACACCACATGGGCGCCCACCTCTTCGAGCCGGGCCGCCCAGTTGATGTTGGTCTGCTCGTCGAAGCGGGCCATCAGTTCCACCACCACCGTCACTTCTTTACCGGCGCGCGCGGCCGCCAGCAGGATCTGCATCAGCTCGGAATCTTCGCCGGTGCGGTAGATGGTCTGCTTGATGGCCATGACGTCCGGGTCGAGCGCGGCCGCCGTCAGGAAGTCGATGACGGGCTGGAACGACTGGTACGGATGGTGCAGCAGCCGGTCGGCCTCGGCCACGGCCGCGAATAGCTCGGCCGGCTTGTCGGCCACGCGGTCGAACGGCGGCGGCACCGAGCCGTGGTGCGGCGGAAAGACCAGGTCGGGGCGCGTGCCGGCGTTGCACAGCTGCATCAGGCGCGACAGGTTCACCGGGCCATTGACGCGGTAGGTGTCTTTGGCGGTAAGCGAGAACTCGCGCTGCAGGTAGGCTTCGAGGTCGGGCGGGGTCAGGCGGTCGATTTCCAGCCGCACCGCCGCGCCGAAGTTGCGCTGCGACAGCTCGCCCTGCAGGGCGTGGCGCAGGTTGGTGACTTCTTCTTCGTCGACGAACAGGTCGCTGTTGCGGGTAACCCGCCATTGATAGCAGCCCAGCATTTCCAGCCCGGAGAACAGCTCGCCCACGAACGCGCGCAGCAGCGAGGTCAGCAGCACATAGCCGTCGGGCTTGCCCGAGATCTCGGGCGGCATTTTGATCAGCCGCGGCAGGGCCCGCGGAGCCTGCACCACGGCGATGGAGGCCTGGCGGCCGAAGGCATCGGCGCCCGACAGCGCCACGATGAAGTTCAGGCTTTTGTTGTAGACGCGCGGGAACGGGTGGGCCGGGTCGAGGCCGATGGGAGTCAGCAGCGGCATGACGTCGCGGTTGAACACGTTGCGCGCCCACTGCTGCTGCTCGGCGTTCCATTCCGAGGCGTGGTGCAACGCGATGCCTTCGGCGTCCAGGCGCGGCAGGATGTCGTCGTTCAGCAGGGCGTACTGGCGGTCGACCAGGGCATGCACTTTTTCCTGCACGCGCTCGAAGGCTTCGGCCGGCGTACGGCCGTCGGGCCCCACCAGCGCGGGGTTCTGCCGTTGCTGCTCTTTGAGGCTGGAAATGCGGATTTCGAAGAATTCGTCCAGGTTGGAACTGACGATGCACACGTAGCGCAGGCGTTCCAGCAGCGGCACCTTGGGATTTTCCGCCATCGCCAGGACCCGTTCGTTGAATTTCAGCAGCGACAGCTCGCGATTCAGGAACGGAGGCTCAGCGGACGGACGAGTCGACATACTGGATCCCATGGAGAAGGGCAAAGCCCTGGTTTTACTGCAGTTGAATGACGATTCCATGACATTGCAGCGCAACCTGCTAGAGTACGCCAAATCCGGCTCGCGCGGAGGGACGGAACAGGCTGTCATATCGGTTATCTATAATCGGCCCACTCACAGCCTTACCGACATGCCGCATGGACCATCTTCTGGCCGCCGTAGACCTCGGCTCCAACAGCTTTCGCCTCTCGATCGGGCGGGTCGTCCAGCGGGAAGACGGCGCGCGGTCCATCTACCAGATCGACCGCCTGAAAGAAACCGTGCGGCTGGCGGCCGGGCTGGACCACGAAAAGCGGCTGGACGAGCCGGCGGTCGAGCGCGCCGTGGCGGTGCTGGAACGTTTCGGCGAACGGCTGCGCAGTTTTCACCCCAGCCGGGTGCGGGCGGTGGCCACCAACACCTTCCGGGTGGCCCGCAACACGCCCGAGTTCCTGCCCCGCGCCCAGGCCGCGCTGGGCTTTCCCATTGAAGTCATTGCCGGGCGCGAAGAGGCCCGGCTTATTTTTTCGGGGGTAGTGCATACGCTGCCGTGCTCGCCCAACCGGCGCCTGGTGATCGACATTGGCGGCGGCTCTACCGAAGTCATTATCGGCAAGGGTTTCGAACCGGGGTTGATGTCGTCGCTGTACATGGGATGCGTCAGCTACAGCCGGCAGTTCTTCCCCGACGGCTCGGTCGACGCCCACCAGATGAAGCAGGCCGAGCTGACGGCGCGGCGCGAGATCGAAGTCATTGCCAAGCAGTACCGCAAAACCGGCTGGAAAGAAGTCTATGGCTCGTCGGGCACCGCCAAGGCCCTGTATGCCATCCTGACGGAGTGCGGCTTTTCCGATCGAGGCATCACGCGGGCTGGTCTGAACCGGCTGAAAGACCGCATCATCCGCTCGGGCCGGGTCATTCCGGCGGAACTGCCCGGCATCAAGCTCGAGCGCGCCGACGTGCTGCCCGGCGGGCTGGCTATCATGAGCGCCCTGTTCGACGAGCTGGGCATCGAAGTCATGCACACCGGCGACGGCGCCCTGCGGCTGGGGGTGCTGTACGACCTGCTGGGCCGCGATGCGGCGCACGACAAGCGCGACGAGTCGGTGCGGCAATTCATGAAGCGCTATCACATCGACGCCAACCAGGCCCAGCGGGTACGCCAGGCGGCGCTGGCGCTGTTCGATTCGATCTACCCGCCCGACGATGGCCGCACCGAGCTGCGCAACGCGCTGGGCTGGGCCGCCGACCTGCACGAAGTGGGCCTGTCGATCGCCCACAACGCCTATCACAAGCATACGGCCTACGTGCTGGGCAACGCCGACATGCCGGGTTTCTCGCGCGCCGACCAGCAATTGCTGGCCTTGCTGGCGCTGGGCCACCAGGGCAAACTGGGCAAGCTGGAGTCGCTGGTGCGCGAACGTAGCCAATGGGTGGCCATCTTGTGCCTGCGGCTGGCGGTGCTGTTGCTGCGCCGCCGCGCCGATATCGCGCAAATGCCGCTGACGGTGTCGGTGCGCGGCGATTCGATCGTGGTGCGAATCAACCGGGCCTGGCTGACCAAGCACCCGCTCAGCGACTTCACCCTGCGCGCCGAAGAATCAGAATGGCGAAAAGTCGGTTTCTCGTTCGAGCTGCTTGAGTTCTAGCCGCAGCGGGCGGGTGGCCCGGCGAATCAGCCGGATGCGCCACCGTCGCAGCAGCCGGCGCATGTTCAGACCGTCTCGGCAGCCGTGGCGTCCAGACCGAAGTGACGCCGATAGCGGCCATCCATGTGCACCATGTCCAGCAGCACGGGGAAGTCGGCCGCATTGAAGTCCGGGTCCCAGGCGGGTTCGCCGCAGATGCGCGCGCCCAGCTTCAGGTAGCCCTTGATCAGCGGCGGCACGCGCGCCGGCAGCACGCTGTCGAGCCGTTCGACCGGATAGCGGTGCAGCGGCTTGATGCGCGGCAGGTCGGGATCTTGCAAGTGGCTGGCAACGTTGCGCCAGACCTCGGCCGCGGTCACGCCGTCGTCGCGCAGGCTGACGCTGGCGCAGCCGAGCATATAGCGGTAGCCGCCGCGGCGCATGAACTCGGCCAGGCCCGACCACAACAGCATGATGACCGCGCCGCCACGGTGATCGGCATGCGTGCACGAACGGCCCACCTCGACCAGCTGGGTGCGCAGCGCCCCCAGGCCGGACAGGTCGAACTCGGACTCGGAATAATAGCCGCCGGCTTCGCGCGCCTTTTCGGGGGTCAGGATGCGATACGTGCCGACCACGCGGCCGGTATCCAGTTCGCGCACCATCAGGTGCTCGCACCAGGGATCGTAGCGGTCTTGTTCGATGCCGTCGTGCGCATCGGGGAACACCGCCCCCATGTCTTCGGTGAAAACATGGTAGCGCAGCCGCTGGATCTGCTCGACTTCGTCGGGCGTGCGCGCCAGCCCCACCACCAGTATCCGCCCCGCGGAGCCAGTCCAGGGCTCGGCGGCGTTGCGCCGAGAATCGATGCGTGCTAACTCAAGCATTACGCGGGGCTCCTAGAATATGGCGACAGTGTGGAGACCGGATGTGTCAGAGCTTTGACGGAAATGTGACATGACCATGAAGTTTACGCCCAACCCGAACGCTTCAATTTACTTCCAATAAAGGCGGAATGAATCACCCTGCCCGGTTTGCCCAATAAAAAGGGCCGGGTCCTTGGCAGGCCCCAGCCCCTTTGCGCGGCATGTGGGCTCAGGCCAGGCTGGCAGCCAGCTTCTCGGCGCACGATGCGGCCAGGGCCGGCTCTTCGGCCTCGACCATCAGGCGCAGCTTGGGCTCGGTGCCCGAGGCGCGGATCAGCACCCGCCCCCGCCCTGCCAGCTCGGCCTCGACGGCCCGCGTGGCGGCGGCCAGGCCCGCGTGGGATTTCCAGTCGGTGCCCGGCGCGAGCGGCACATTGATCATTTTCTGGGGGTACATGCGCAGGTCGCCCAGCCAATCGGCCAGCGGCACGTTGCCGCGCCGCAGCGCGGTCAGCACCTGCAAGGCGGCGATGATGCCGTCACCGGTGGTGTGGCAATCGAGGCAGATCAGGTGCCCGGAGCTTTCACCACCGTACAGCCAGCCGCGGGCCTGCATTTGTTCCATGACATAGCGGTCGCCCACCTTGGCGCGCTCGAAGCCCACGCCCAGGCGCTGCATTTCGAGCTCGAACCCGTAGTTGGTCATCAGGGTGCCGACCACGCCGGCCACCGTGCCGCGGCTCATGCGTTCGCGCACGATGGCATACAGCAGTTCGTCGCCGTTGTAGATGCGGCCGTCGCCATCCACCATTTGCAGGCGGTCGGCGTCGCCATCCAGGGCAATGCCCAAATGAGCGCCGCGCTCGCGCACCGCCCGCGCCAGCGATTCGGGGTGCAGCGCGCCCACGCCCTCGTTGATGTTGAAGCCGTCGGGCGACACGCCGATGGCATGGACATCGGCGCCGAGCTCGCGGAACACGTGGGGCGCCACGTTGTAGGCCGCGCCATGGGCGGCGTCGACCACGATCTTGACACCGTTCAGGTCGAGGTCGTTGGGAAAGGTGCTTTTGCAGAACTCGATGTAGCGGCCCTGGGAGTCTTGCATGCGGCGCGCGCGCCCCAGCGCTTCGGAGCCCACGCAGCCCAGGGGCTCGTGCAGGGCGGCCTCGATTTCGGCCTCGACCTCGTCGGGCAGTTTCATGCCCTGGGCCGAGAAGAATTTGATGCCATTGTCCTGGTAAGGGTTGTGCGAAGCGCTGATGACAATGCCCGCCACCAGCCGCAGCGCGCGCGTCAGGTAGGCGACCGCCGGGGTGGGCACCGGCCCGGCCAGCAGCACGTCGATGCCCGCGGCCGACAAGCCGGCTTCCAGCGCGGATTCGAGCATATAGCCCGAAATGCGGGTGTCTTTGCCAATGACGACCTGCGGGCGGCTGCCGCCCCGCCCGCCATGCTGGCGGGCCAGTACGCGGCCGGCGGCGTAACCCAGGCGCAATGCGAAAGCGGCGTTGATGACCTCGCCGCCGACTTCGCCTCGGACTCCGTCGGTTCCGAAATACTTGCGTTGCGTCATGCTCGAATGGCTCCTTGTTCGGCTGCCTGCCAGACTTTCAAGGCGTCGATCGTGGCGGCCACGTCGTGCACGCGCACGATGGAAGCGCCACGCGCCACGCAAGCCAGCGCGCCAGCAATACTGCCGGCCAGGCGCTCGGTCACCGGCTTGCCGGTGGCGTCGCCGATCATGGTCTTGCGGGAAAGCCCGGTCAGCAAGGGATAGCTGGATACGCGCAAGCTGGACAGCCTGCGCAGCAGTTGGTAATTGTGGTCGGCCGTCTTGCCGAACCCGAAACCCGGGTCCAGCACGATGCGGCGCGGATCGACCCAGGCGGCGCGCAGGCGCTGCGCGCGCGCCCCCAGGAACACGCCGATCTCGCCCAGCAGGTCGGCGTACTCGGGGGCCTGCTGCATGGTGCCCGGCTCGCCTTTCATGTGCATGATGCACAGCCCGCAGCGCGACGACGCCACGGCCTCGATGGCGCCCGGCTGGCGAAACCCGTAGATGTCGTTGATCATGTCGGCGCCGGCGTCGAGCACGGCCTTCATGACGTCGGGCTTGAAGGTGTCGATGGACAGCGGCACGCCGCAATCGCGCAGTGCCTCGATGACGGGCAGCAGGCGCGCCAGCTCTTCGCCCGCAGGCACCGGCTGGGCGCCCGGCCGGGTAGATTCGGCGCCCAGGTCGAGAATATGCGCGCCTTCGTCGATGAGCTGCCGCGCATGGCGCACAGCCGAATCGGTATCGGCGTGCTGCCCGCCATCGGAAAACGAATCGGGCGTGATGTTGACGATACCCATCACGAGCGGGCGCTCAAGGTCGAACTCGAAGCGCCCGCACAGGAAGGTGTTGGCCATGAAGCAGGTCTGGCTAGACCGCCGCCGGGGTGCTGCCGCCCGTGGCCAGTCCGGTGGGCGGGGTATCGGCGCTGTCGGACGGGCCCTCCGGAGTCTTGGGCGGGCGCGGCGGCCGGCCCGAGACGATGTCGTTGATCTGGTCGGCGTCGATGGTTTCCCATTCGAGCAGGGCCTTGGTCATGGCCTCGACCATGTCGCGGTTGTCTTCCAGGATCTTGCGCGCCACGCCGTACTGCTCGTCGATGATCCGGCGGATTTCCCCGTCGACCTTCTGCATGGTGGCTTCGGACATGTGCGTGGTCTTGGTGACGCTGCGGCCCAGGAAGACCTCGCCTTCGTTCTCGGCATACACCATGGGGCCCAGCTCGCTGGTCATGCCATACCGGGTAACGATGTCGCGCGCGATGGCCGTGGCGCGCTCGAAGTCGTTCGAGGCCCCGGTGGTCATCTGGTTCATGAAGACTTCTTCGGCGATACGGCCGCCGAACAGCACCGCGATGGTGTTCAGCAGGCGCTCTTTGTCCATGCTGTAGCGGTCGTTTTCGGGCAGCTGCATGGTCACGCCCAGCGCACGGCCGCGCGGGATGATGGTGACCTTGTGCACCGGGTCGGTCTTGGGCAGCATCTTGGCGACGATGGCGTGGCCCGACTCGTGGTACGCGGTGTTCTTGCGCTCTTCTTCGGGCATGACGATCGAGCGGCGTTCTGCGCCCATGATGATCTTGTCTTTGGCCTTTTCGAAGTCGGACATGTCGACGGTGCGGCCATTGCGGCGCGCCGCGAACAGCGCGGCCTCGTTGACCAGGTTGGCCAGGTCGGCGCCCGAGAAGCCGGGGCAGCCGCGCGCCAGGATGGTGGCGTCGACGTTGGGCGACAGCGGCACCTTGCGCATATGCACGCGCAGAATCTGCTCGCGGCCGCGAATGTCGGGCAACGGCACCACGACCTGACGGTCGAAGCGGCCAGGGCGCAGCAGGGCCGGATCGAGCACGTCGGGGCGGTTGGTGGCGGCGATGACGATGACGCCCTGGCCGGACTCGAAGCCGTCCATTTCGACCAGCATCTGGTTCAGGGTTTGTTCGCGTTCGTCGTTGCCGCCGCCCAGGCCGGCGCCGCGCTGGCGGCCGACCGCGTCGATTTCATCGATGAAGATGATGCACGGAGCGTGTTTCTTGGCGTTCTCGAACATGTCGCGCACGCGCGCCGCACCCACGCCGACGAACATTTCGACGAAGTCGGAGCCCGAGATGCTGAAGAACGGCACCTTGGCCTCGCCGGCGATGGCCTTGGCCAGCAGCGTCTTGCCGGTACCGGGCGAGCCCACCATCAGCACGCCGCGCGGAATGCGGCCGCCCAGCTTCTGGAACTTGCTGGGGTCGCGCAGAAAATCGACCAGTTCCTGGACGTCTTCTTTGGCTTCGTCGCAGCCGGCCACGTCGGCGAAAGTGATCTGGTTGGTGTTTTCGTCGAGCATGCGCGCGCGCGACTTGCCGAAGCTGAATGCGCCGCCGCGCCCGCCCCCTTGCATCTGGCGCATGAAGAACACCCATACGCCGATCAGCAGCAGCATGGGGAACCACGAAACAAAGATGCTCATGAGCAGCGACGGCTCTTCGCGGGCCTTGCCCGAGACGTCGACACCGTACTTGAGCAGGTCGGACACCATCCAGAGGTCGCCCGGCGAGGTCAGCGTGTACGCGCGGCCGGTGTCGGGCGTGACGTACAGGACGTCGCCCTGCACGTCGACCTTGCGGATGCGCCCCGCCTTGGCGTCTTCCATGAACTGGGTGTAGCTGACGCCGTCCTGCGTCTGTGCGCGCCCGTCAAACTGCTTGAATACCGTGAACAGGACCAGCGCGATCACCATCCAGACCGCGACTTTAGAAAATGAATTGTTCAAGGTCGATCTCCTGCTTTCGATTCCGACCGGCGACCGCCCCGCGTATATGGCACAGTCACAAGTATGTCAATAGCTCATTCTACCCTGTCGGGGCAGATTCCGTCTGGGCGCCTGGCCGGCGCCTGATACACATTCGGACTGGTTGGGTAGGCAGGCCTCGACAGCGTGGGGTTGATCAGGCCGCGGCGGCGTGCCGCGGCGGGTCAGGACTTCAGGTCGCGCGCCACCAGGAAGGTTTCGGAGGACTTGTCCCGCGAGGCTTTCGGCTTGCGCTCGACCACCCGCTTGAAGCGCTGCTTGAAGGACTGCACGATCTGCGAAAATCCGCTGCCGTGGAAGGCCTTGACGATCAGCGCCCCATCGGGCTTGAGGTGATTGCAGGCGAAGTCCAGGGCCAGCTCGCAAACATGCTGGATGCGAGCCGAATCGGCGACACCGACCCCGGACAAGTTGGGGGCCATGTCGGAAATTACAAGACTTACCGGCTGGCCACCCACCATTTCTTGCAACTGTTGCAAAACCGCCTCGTCGCGGAAGTCGCCCTGGATGAATTCCACCCCGGCGACGGGCTCCATGGGCAGCAGATCCAGGGCAATGATGCGGCCATCGACCACCCCGCCGGGGCCGGCCAGGCGTTCGCGCGCCACCTGCGACCAGCTGCCGGGGGCCGACCCCAGGTCGACCACGATGTCGCCCCGGCGCATCAGTTTTTCGGTGTCGAGGATCTCGATCAGCTTGAAGGCGGCCCGGGCGCGGTAGCCCTTCTGTTGCGCCATCTTCACATAGGGATCGTTGATGTGCTGGTGAATCCAGTCTTTAGAGAATTTCTTCTTGGCCATTACCGTACAATTCCACGCATGCCTATATTAGAACTCACCTCACGCGAGCGCAGCGATTTGCGCTCGGCCGCCCACCCGCTGCGCCCGGTCGTCCTGATCGGCGACAACGGGCTGACCGACGCGGTCCTGAAAGAAATCGACCGCGCCCTGGCTTCCCATGGGCTGATCAAGGTGCGCGCCGGCGGCAGCGACCGCGACGAGCGTGAGGCCATGCTGGCCTCCATCTGCGATGCCCTGTCGTGCGCGCCGGTGCACCACCTGGGCAAAATGCTTATTTTGTTCCGTCCGCTGCCCGGCAATGTGGCCGAACCCGCCGAAGGCGCTACGGCCCGCCGCAAGCCGTCGGAACCGCACACGCCCAAGAAACTGGCCGCCGAAGGCAAGACTTTGGCCAAACCGCGCCGGGCGCCTGCCCGCAAGGCGGCCGCCGAGCCCGCCAAGCCGGCCCGCGGCAGCCTGAACCAGGCCGGCCGCCCCCTGCGCCCCACTACCAAGAAAACCGCGTCGGCGGCGCCGCATGGCATTCCGCGCCGCGCCGGCAGCGCGCTGAGCCTGCGCGCGGGCGCGCGCAGCGGCATTCAGCGTACCGCGGCCACCAGCCGCAGGGCCGCCAAGGCCACCAAGAAGTAAATTCCGCCGGACACATCGTGCAGCAGGCCCGGGTCTGCCCAGGCCGGCACTGCCTGCCCGGCGGCGGCCAGCTCCCGGGCATGGTTCATGAGGGCCATGAGGCCGAAATACCCCAGGCCGGTGCCCACCGCCATCAGCAGGACGGTGCGGCGCCCGGGGCCTTGCAACGCCTGGCCGTGCGCCAGGCGGTCGAGAATCAGCATAAATACCGCGCCCCCCAGCCCGCCCATGGCGAGCACCCGGAACAATGGGGCGACGACCTTGGCCGCGTCGGCGGCATCCAGCAAGGAAAACAAGGTGGGCGCGACGAGCGCGCCGATGCTCCATAGCGCACCGCACCACAGCGCCGCGATCAGGCGGACGAGGATACGGGCCAGGTTGGGCATCGTCGGTGTTCCCGGGGGGCGGCGGCGTCGGTTCAGATGTAACGGACGCCGAGCACTTCGTACTCGCGCACGCCCGACGGCGCCTTGACTTCAACGACGTCGCCTTCGGACTTGCCGATCAGGGCGCGCGCCACGGGGCTGGACACCGAGATCAGGTTGGACTTGATGTCGGCTTCGACGTCGCCCACGATCTGGTACGACAGGCGGTCGCCCGAATCGAGGTCTTCGATGTCGACCGTGGCGCCGAACACGGCGCGGCCGTCGGCGTCGAGCGCGGCGGGGTCGATGATGTGCGCATTGGAAAGCGTGCCCTCGAGCTCGGCAATGCGTCCTTCGATGAAGCCCTGGCGTTCGCGGGCGGCATCGTATTCGGCATTTTCCGACAGATCACCCTGGGCGCGAGCCTCGGCGATGGCGTTGATCACTGCAGGGCGCTCGACGGTTTTCAGCCGATGGAGCTCGGCTTGCAAGCGCTCGGCCCCGCGCGCGGTCAAAGGAATGGCAGACATGTCGTTTCCCAAACAAAAAGTAGAAAACGCCCCGAATGGAGCGTTTCGGTGAAAGATCGCAGCCAGGCTTGTGGCCTGCGCCGCCAGGGCGGAGCAAGCCGGTGCAACGTGCGGAGGGTCGAACAGGCGGGAACGAGGCAGGACCCGATGTTTCAGTGGTTCCCGACCATCCGCTCTGATCGGCCCTTGCCCGTGACAACGGCAAGGCTGCGACCAAAACAAAACCCCGGCTCGGGTCGGAACCGGGGCAAGCAAGACCCCATTGTGGTCAAAATCCGCGGGAATTGCAAGCCATTCAGGAACCTGTCATTTGATCGCAGTTGAGTGCAGTAAAACGCATGTTGGCGGCATGAGGGAAATGGGGACGCCTTTGGTCGCGGGTGCTTGAGCCGCCCCAGGGCCCCTTTGGGACGGGGGGCGGCGCACGTGCGTCGGGCTCGGGCGCATGCAGGCGCCCGAGGCCTGCTGCGCAGGCTGCCCCGCCGCCCAACGCGCCGCCCCCCGTCCCAAAGGGGCCCTGGGGCTGCGGCCGATGTAAGGCGGCAAGCCCAGATGGCGACGGCCGGCGTGCGGGGGCTTACACGACGCGGCGGCCGCTGTGTTGCAGGAGCGCGTACAGGATGATGGCGCCGAAGGTCGCGGTGCCGATGCCGCCCAGGGTGAAGTCGCCCAGCTTGATGGTGAAGTCGCCCGCGCCCAGCACCAGGGTGACGGCAGCCACGATGAGGTTGCGGTTGTTGCTGAAATCGACCTGGTTGACCACCCAGATGCGCGCGCCGGCCACGGCGATCAGCCCGAACACGACCACCGACATGCCGCCCAGCACCGGGGCGGGAATGGTCTGGATGAGGGCGCCGAACTTCGGCGAAAAGCCCAGCACGATGGCGATCAGGGCGGCCAGCACGAAGACCAGCGTGGAATAGATGCGCGTCACGGCCATGACGCCGATGTTCTCGGCATAAGTGGTGACGCCGGTGCCGCCCACGGCCCCCGACACCATGGTGGCCACGCCGTCGCCCACAAACGCCCGGCCCAGGTAGCGGTCGAGGTTCTGGCCGGTCATGGCGCTGACCGCCTTGATGTGGCCCAGGTTCTCGGCCACCAGGATGATGGCCACCGGCACGATCAGGCCCATGGCCTGGGTCTGGAATACCGGCGCGGTGAAGTGCGGCAGGCCGACCCACGCTGCCGCCGCGACGCCTGAGAAGTCGATGGGCTTGCCCAGCCCCAGCACGTTGGCGCAGAGCGCATAGATGACGCAGGCCAGCAGCAGGCCCACCAGAATCAGCAGGCGCTGCACAGTGCCGCGCGTGTATACGGCGATGCCGCCCACGCACAGGATGGTGACGATGGCCATGGCCGCGTCGAAGCCCGAGGCGCCCATGGCGCCCTTGGCGGCGATCGGGGCAAGGTTCAGGCCAATGACCGCCACCACCGCGCCCGTGACCACCGGCGGCATCAGCGCCTCGATCCAGTTGGCGCCGCCGCCGGCGCGCGCATTGGCGAACCACACCACCACGCCGATGAGCGCATAGGCCAGGCCGCAGGCGATGATAGCCCCCAGCGCCACGCCGATATTGGCGTTGGGGCCGGCGCCCGCATAACCCGTGACGGCGACCACGCCGCCGATGAAGGCAAAGCTGGAGCCCAGGTAGCTGGGCACGCGCCCGCCCACGAACAGGAAGAAGATCAGCGTGCCGATGCCCGACATCAGGATGGCGACGTTGGGGTCGAAGCCCATGATCAGGGGCGCCAGTACCGTCGACCCGAACATGGCGACCACGTGCTGGGCCCCCATGGCGACGTTCTTCGGCCAGGACAGGCGTTCGTCGGGCGCGATGACGGCGCCGGGCACGGTTTCGTCGGCCAGCTTCCAGCGCGGGAAATAAGAATCGGACATGGGGTTCCCCGGGGTATAGGACAGGAATTATGAGTAGCGCGGGCGCAAGTGTAGGGGCGGCAGGCCTGCCCGGCAATACGGTGTTGCCCCCCGCGCGCTCGATGGCGCCTGGATGATGGCGCGCATCAAAATTTCTGATTGGACGCGCGCGGCCCCCCCCGCTACCTTGTGCGGACAATTTCAAAACACTACGGAGACTCGTCATGCCCACGATGCGCACCGCCCTTGCCGCGGCGCTGCTGGCCGCCTGCGCGCCCGCCCTGGCCGGCACTGTCACAGTGATCACCTCCTTCCCCAAGGATCTGACCCAGGCCTATAAATCGGCCTTCGAGAAAGCCAACCCCGGAATCACGCTGGAGATCCTGAACAAGAACACCGTGTCCGGCATCGCGTATGTGCGCGAAACGCCCGAGGGCCGGCGGCCCGAGGTATTCTGGGCCAGCGCGCCCGACGCCTTCGAGGTGCTGGGCCGCGAAAAACTGCTGACTCCCGCGCCGGATGCCCTCAACCCGGAAGTTCCGGCCAAGATCGGCAACTACCCCATCAACGACCCGGGCGGTCTGTATATGGGCCAGGCGCTGGCGGGCTACGGCATCATGTACAACACGCGCTACCTGAAGGCCCACAAGCTGACGCCGCCAGTGGAATGGAAAGACCTGCTGGCCCCGCAATGGTTCGGCCACGTGGGCATGACGGCGCCGTCGCGCTCGGGCACCATGCACCTGACCGTCGAGACCATTCTGCAGGGTGAAGGCTGGGCCGACGGCTGGCACACGCTGCTGCGCATGGCGGGTAATTCCAGCCAGATGACCGAACGCTCGTTTGGCGTGCCCGACGGCGTGAACAACGGCCAGTTCGGCGCCGGGCCGGTCATCGACTTCTTTGGCCTGTCGAGCAAGTACTCGAAATTCCCGGTCGAATTCGTCTATCCGTCCGAAACCTCGGTGGTACCCGCCAATATTGCCCTGATCGCCGGCGCCAAGAACTCGGAAGAAGGCAAGAAGTTCATCGCCTTCACGCTCAGCGCGGCGGGCCAGGAACTGCTGCTGGAGCCCAAGATCTCGCGCCTGCCGGTGCTGCCGTACAAGGACCTGGCCGGGAAGATTCCCGAAGGCTATCCCGACCCGGCCGAGATCGCCAAGCGCAGCAAAGTGCATTTCGATCCCGAGCTGTCCCAGACGCGCTATTACGTCGTGCAGGCGCTGTTCGACCAGACCATTACGTTCCGCCTGGGCGAACTGCAGGCCGCCACCAAGGCGATCTACGAGGCCGAGCAAAAGCTGGGCGCCAAGGCGTCGTCAGGCCAGGCGGCCGAGCTGCTGGCGCAGGCCCGCAAGCTGGCCTGGACGCCGCTGGTCGATACTCAGGCCGCGGCCGACCCGGAGTTCCTCAAGGTCTTCACGCGCGACAAGAAAGACGCGTCTTCCAACAAGCAGATCACGCAACTGGAAGGCGAATGGAGCGGCAAAGCCAAGGCCAACTACGAGCAGGCGGCCAAGCTGGCCCGCCAAGCCGCGGCACTGTAGCCGCCGCGGCGTTCATTTCCACCACCACTGCCTCACATCCGCCCGCCGCCGGCGGGCGGGCTGCAAGCCCGCCGTGAGCGCAGACCTATGATGGAGTCTCGATGACGTTCGCGAGCCACTCGCGCCTGCCGGCCGGACCGCTGCTGGCGGCCCTGCTGGTGTTGGCCTTCCTGGCCCTGTTCCTGGCCGTGCCGGTGGGCACGGTGTTCTACAGCGCCTTCATCAATGCCGACGGCAGCTTCACGCTGGGGCATTTCGGCGCGTTCTTCGCCCAGCCCCTGATGCAGGAGGCATTCTTCAACAGCCTGTACGTGGCGGGCTGGTCGGCGCTGCTGGCGTCGCTGATCGCGGTGCCGCTGGCGTACTTCACGGTGCGCTTCGAGTTTCGCGGCGCGTTGCTGATCCAGACGCTGGGCGTGCTGCCGCTGATCATGCCGCCGTTCGTCGGCGCAGTGGCCATGCAGCTGATCTTCGGCCGGTCGGGCACGGTGAACCTGCTGCTGGACGACTGGTTCGGTTTCACCCTGCCGTTCATGGAAGGCCTGAACGGCGTCATTTTCGTCGAGTCGCTGCACTACTTTCCGTTCATCCTGATGAACCTGGTGGTGGCGCTGCGCAATATCGACGGCTCGATGGAAGAAGCCGCCTTCAACCTGGGTTCGCGCGGGTTCCGGCTGTTCCGCCGGGTGATCTTCCCGCTTGCCCTGCCCGGTTATGTGGCCGGCGCCTCGCTGGTGTTCGTGAAGGTTTTCGACGACCTGGGCACTCCGCTGGTGCTGGGCACCACCAACATGCTGGCCCCGCAGGCCTACCTGCGCATCACCCAGGTGGGCCTGGAAGACCCGCTGGGCTATGTAATTAGCGTGATCATGATCGGGTTCTCGATCCTGGCGCTATGGCTGTCGGCCCGCGTGCTCAAGGGCAAGGACTATTCCACCCTGCAGAAGGGCGGCAACTCGATCCACAAGCGCCGGCTCGGCCCGGGCGAAAGCGTGCTGGCTTACGGCTGGATCGCCCTGGTGCTGCTGCTGGTGCTGTCGCCGCACATCGGCGTGCTGCTGCTATCGCTGGCGACGGTCTGGAGCTACGCGCCACTGCCTGACGGCTACACCCTGGCGCACTATGCGGCGGTATTCACCGAATCGCACAGCATGATCACCAATACCTTGCTGTACTGCGGGCTGGCCGCCGGCGTGGACGTCATACTGGGCACGGCCATCGCCTACCTGATGCTGCGCACCCGCCTGCCTGGCCGCCAGTGGCTGGACTTCCTGGCATCCGCCGCCCTGGCCATACCCGGCATCGTGCTGGCCATCGGCCTGCTGCGCACGTTTCGCGGGGTCGAGTTCCCGCTGACGGACACGCTGATCACGTCGTCGTGGCTGCTGATCATGATTGCATATTCGGTGCGGCGCCTGCCTTATGCCCTGCGCTCTTGCGTGGCCGCGCTGCAGCAGATCAATGTGTCGTTGGAAGAAGCGGCGCAGTCGCTGGGCGCCAGCCGGCTGAGCACCATCCGGCGCGTGGTGGTGCCGCTGATGGCGGGCGGCATGCTGGCCGGTTTCGTCACCAGCTTCATCACGGCCGCCGTCGAGCTGTCGGCCACCATCATGCTGGTGACGCGCGACAGCCAGGCGCCCATGAGCTACGGCATTTACCTGTACATGCAGAGCGCCGCCGGGCGCGGCCCCGGCGCGGCGCTGGGCGTGCTGGCCGTGGCCGCGGTGGGTATTGGCACATATGTATCGCACCTGCTGGTCGAGCGCGCCTCGGCGCGCCAGCGGCCGGCGCGCAACGAGGAATCCGCATGAAGAAAGTCAGCGTCGAATGCCGCAATATCCGGCTGTCTTATGGCAGCACGGAAGTCCTGAAAGACGTCAACATCCAGATCGAGCCCGGCGAGTTCTTCGCCCTGCTGGGACCATCCGGCTCGGGGAAGTCCACCTTGCTGAGGCTGATCGCAGGCTTCAACCGGCACAGCCACGGGCAGTTGCTGGTCGACGGCAAGGACATCAGCGCCACGCCGCCCTGGGGACGCAATATCGGCATGGTGTTCCAGAACTACGCGCTGTGGCCGCACATGACGGTGTGGGACAACGTCGCCTTCGGGCTGGTCGAGCGCCGCATGGGCCGTGCCGAGATCCGCGCCAAGGTCGGGGCCGCGCTGGAGCTGGTCGGCCTGTCGCAGTATGCCAGGCGGCGTCCCAACCAGCTGTCGGGCGGCCAGCAGCAGCGCGTGGCGCTGGCTCGCACCATCGTCATCGAGCCGCAGGTGCTGCTGCTGGACGAGCCGCTGTCCAACCTGGACAAGAAGCTGCGGGTGCAAATGCGCCAGGATCTGCTCAGCCTGCAGCGGCGCCTGGGCATCACCACGATTTTCGTCACGCACGACCAGGAAGAAGCCATGACCACGGCGGACCGCATGGCGGTGCTGGACCACGGTGTGGTGCAGCAGATCGGCGCGCCCACCACCCTGTTCGACTTTCCGGTCAACCGCTTCGTGGCGAATTTCGTGGGCACCATGAATGTGCTGGAAGGCGCGGTGCGCGAGCGCAGCAGCAGCAGCCTGGTGCTGGCCGTGCCGGGCGTGGGCGACCTGCACCTGCCGCTGAGCAGCGACGCCCCGGAGGCCGACCGGCTGGCCGCCAGCTTCCGGCCGCACACGGTGCTGATCGACATGGCGGACGGGGTGGGCGATGCGCGCTATGTGTGGCTGCCGGGGGTGGTGGAAGCCAGCGAGTTCCTGGGCGAGTTCACCCGCTACCAGGTGCAGGTGGGCGACCAGCGCGTCACGGCCGACCAGTCGCATCTGGCGGGTTTGTCGCCATTTCCGGTGGGGGCGCCGGTTTCCATTGGGCTGGAACCCTCTCAGATACGTCTGCTGGCGGCATAATCTGCCGTCATGGAAATCTATCAGATCCGCGCCTTCGTCACGGTTGCCCGGCTGGGCAACCTGACCAAGGCCGCGGGCGCGCTGTCGCTGACGCAGCCGGCCGTCACCGCCCAGATCAAGGCGCTGGAACAAAGCCTGGGCGTGGCGCTGTTTGAACGCGCCGGCGGACGCCTGACGCTGGCCAAGGCCGGCGAAGCGCTGCTGCCCACTGCCGAGGCGCTGCTGACGCTGGGCGCGCAGTTCAAGGCCGAAGCCCAGCAATTGCAGGGCAGCCTGCATGGGGCGGTAGACCTGGGTGTGCCCAGCGAGCAGCCGGATTTCCTGCGCCTGGGCGAACTGGCCTCGGCGGTGCTGGAACATTTGCCGCTGGTCGAACTGAAGACCATTACTTTGCCGACCACGGCGCTGCATGACCAGGTAAGCAGCGGGCGGCTGCACGGCGCCCTGACCATCGCGGCCAACCCGCCGCGCGCGACGCACTGGATGCCGCTGCGCAGCGTGCGCTACCGGATTGCGCTGCCCTCGGCGCTGGCCAACGAGCTCAAGCGCGGCGGCTGGCGCGAAGTGTCGCAACTGCCATGGCTGGACGGCCCGGCCGGCTGCCACACGCATTTGCTGCTGCGCGACATGTTCGAGCGGCACGGCATGACGCCGCGCGTGGTGATGCAGCACGATGACCAGGCCAACCTGGATGCGCTGGTGCGCGCGGGCGCGGGTTGCGCGCTGCTGCGCGAAGAAACCGCCCTGGCCGGCGCGGCCAGCGGCGACTTCATCGTCTGGGGCCAGGCGCACGCGGACGCCACGCTGGGTTTCATGACGCCGCACGAACGCGCCAGCGAACCTGTGCTGGTCGCGTTAATCTCTCTCATGCAGAAAATCTGGAAATTCCGACGCCCGGCCGCCGATTCCCCGCCCCTTGATTGAATACACATGACTGAAATCTGGTTTATCCGCCACGGCGAAACTTCGTGGAACCGCGAGGGCCGCCTGCAGGGCTGGCAAGATATAGACCTCAATGCCGCCGGGCGTGAGCAGGCCGCGCAACTGGCGGCGCGCATCGGCGCCGCGGGGCAAGCGTTCGGCGCGCTGTACAGCAGCGACCTGCGGCGCGCCTATGCGACAGCCGAGCCGCTGTCGGCCGGGCTCGGCCTGCGGCTGCGCAGCGAACCCGGGTTGCGCGAGCGCAGTTACGGCGTCCTGGAAGGCCTGGATCTGGGCCGCATCGACGAGCTGGCGCCCGAAGCCGCGGCCGCCCGCAAGAGCCGCGATCCGCACCGCCCGCTAGAAGGCGGGGAGTCGCTGGGGCAGTTCCAGGCGCGCATCATCGCCACTGTCGACGACCTGGCGGCACGCCATTCGGGGGAATGCATTCTGGCCGTGACGCACGGCGGCGTGCTGGACATCATCTGGCGGCACGCATGCGGAGTCACGTTGGACGGCGAGCGCGCGGTGCCGCTGCTTAATGCCAGCATCAACCGCATCGGGGTCGAGGGACGGCGCTGGCAGGTGCTGGAATGGGGCGACGTGGGGCATCTGGATGCGGAGTCGGCCAGCGATGTGGTGCCTTGAAGTCTTGGGGGGCGGGTCCTAGGGGTCGTTTGGGTTGTATGGGGTTTTGGGTTGTATGGAGTGGTTTGGGTTCTTGAGACGCCTCTGTGTGCGGTGCGGGGCCGGGGCGGCCGAGTCGCTCGGCTCGGGCGCATCCAGGCGCCCTCGGCCTGCTGCGCAGCTACCTTCGCTCCAACCGGCCGCCCCGGCCCCGCACCGCACACAGAGGCTCGCAATGTCTACCCGCGTCGGTCCGGTCTGTGATGCGTGGATGGAATGTCGCTTAGGGACGCGGGTGGCCAACGATAGGCAACACCCTGTGGGCATGACGCTGCGGCGAGTTCCTGGCGTGTGCCGGGGGCCGCGGCGGCCAATTGGAGCGAGGGCAGCCTGCGCAGCAGGCCGAGGCGCCTGGATGCGCCCAGCCGAGCGACTTGGCCGCCGCGGCCCCCGGCACACGCCAGGAACGTCTGAACAGAGACGCCCGAGACACGCAAAAAACCTCGGCCCCGGAAAATACCGACCGTCTTCAACGACGCGGCTTGCGCGGCGCATTGCGGGCCGCCCGGTCGTAGATCGTGTTGGGCAGCAAGCGCATCAGGCGCGCCACGATGCCCATTTGCCACGGAATCACGGTATACGACACGCCCCGTTCGATCGCCACTTGCGCCCTGGCCGCGAAAGCATCGGCTTCCATCAGGAACGGCATCGAGTACGGATTATGTGCCGTCATCGCCGTCTTGATATAGCCCGGAGCGATGGTAACCACCCGGATGCCGGCGTGAGCCAATTCCAGCCGCAGGCTTTCGCAATAGCTGATGACCGCCGCCTTCGATGCGCTGTAGGCGCCGGCGCCCGGCAGCCCGCGGATGCCCGCCACGCTGGCGATGCCCACCAGCCGGCCGGCGCGCGCCTGTCGCATGGGCTCGATGAACGGCTCGAACGTTGCCACCGTGGCGAGCAGGTTCGTATCGACAATGGCCTTGAACACCTCGAAATCCTCGGTATGCTCGGTCAAGGTGCCGACACTGATGCCGGCGCTGGCCACTACCACGTCTACCCTGCCCCCGCTGCGCGCCAGAAAATCGCCCGCCGCGGCATGCAAGGCGGCGCGGTCGCATACGTCCACGGCATAGCAATGATGGTCGCCGGGCAGTTCGTCGGCCAGGGCGCGCAGCGCTTCGCCGCGGCGCGCCACCAACCCCAGCCGCGCGCCCGAGCGGGCGTAGCGCCAGGCCAGGGCGCGGCCCAGGCCGCTGGAAGCGCCAGTAATGAAAACAGAGGTCATGGCAATGTCATGAAACCGGCCGCCGGAACGGGCCGCAATGGCTTGCATGATAGAGCCTGGCGCCCGGCATGCAATAACAAAAAAAT
The DNA here is from genome assembly GCF_000067205.1 of Bordetella petrii. Taxonomy (NCBI): domain Bacteria; kingdom Pseudomonadati; phylum Pseudomonadota; class Betaproteobacteria; order Burkholderiales; family Alcaligenaceae; genus Bordetella; species Bordetella petrii. The sequence continues at coordinate 3,742,807 of NC_010170.1, forward strand.
ACGGACCCCGTGGGGTCCGTATTCGGGCGCCTAACCGGCACTGCGTTATTGCGCGGCCAGGCTGGCGTGCAGCTCCTGCAGCGGATACACCTGCAGGCCCAGGCCCTGCCGCAGGTACTGCATGCCCTCCACCGCGGCGCGCGCGCCGGCGATGGTGGTGAAGAACGTGACCCGGGCCGCCAGGGCCTGCGTGCGGATCGTGCGCGAGTCGGCGATGGCGTTGCGGCGCTCTTCGACCGTGTTGATGACCAGCGAGATCTCGCCGTTCTTGACCATGTCGACGATGTGCGGACGGCCTTCGGTGACTTTGTTCACCACCTGCACCGGAATGCCCGACGCTTCGATCTGGGTGGCGGTGCCGCGCGTGGCCACCAGCTTGAAGCCCAGGTTGTGCAGGCCGCGCGCCACCTCGACGGCACGGGTCTTGTCCTGGTCTTTCACGCTGATGAAGGCGGTGCCGTTCTCGGGCAGGCGCACGCCGGCCGCCAGCTGCGACTTGACGAAAGCTTCGCCGAAACTGGTGCCCACGCCCATGACTTCGCCGGTGGACTTCATTTCGGGCCCCAGGATGGTGTCCACGCCCGGGAACTTCACGAACGGGAACACGGCCTCTTTCACCGAGAAATACGGCGGCACCACTTCGCGGGTGACGCCCTGCTCGGCCAGGGTGCGGCCGGCCATGGCGCGCGCGGCGATCTTGGCCAATTGCAGGCCGGTGGCCTTGGACACGTAGGGCACCGTGCGCGAGGCGCGCGGATTGACTTCAAGCACGTAGACGTCGCCGCCCTGAATGGCGAACTGCACGTTCATCAGGCCATTGACGTTCAGCGCGCGCGCCATCATGGTGGTCTGGCGCTTGATTTCGGCGATGACCTCGGCCGACAGCGAGTACGGCGGCAGGCTGCAGGCCGAATCGCCCGAGTGCACGCCGGCCTGTTCGATGTGCTCCATGACGCCGCCGATGAATACGGTTTCGCCGTCGGCCAGGCAGTCGACGTCGACTTCGGTGGCGTTGTTCAGGAAGCGGTCGAGCAGCACGGGAGAATCGTTGCTGACCTTCACGGCTTCGCGCATGTAGCGTTCGAGATCTTGCTGCTCGTGCACGATTTCCATGGCGCGGCCGCCCAGCACGTAGCTGGGGCGCACCACCAGCGGGTAGCCGATGTCGGCGGCGTGGGCCAGGGCCTCGCCTTCGGTGCGCGCGGTGCGGTTGGGCGGCTGGCGCAGGCCGAGCTTGTTGAGCAGCTTCTGGAAGCGCTCGCGGTCTTCGGCCACGTCGATGGATTCGGGGCTGGTGCCGATGATGGGCACGCCGTTGGCTTCGAGCGCGCGGGCCAGTTTCAGCGGGGTCTGGCCGCCGTACTGGACGATCATGCCCACCGGGTTTTCCTTGTGCACGATTTCGAGCACGTCTTCGAGCGTGAGCGGCTCGAAGTACAGGCGGTCGGAGGTGTCGTAGTCGGTGGAGACGGTTTCCGGGTTGCAGTTGACCATGATGGTCTCGTAGCCGTCTTCGCGCAGCGCGAGCGCCGCGTGCACGCAGCAGTAGTCGAACTCGATGCCCTGGCCGATGCGGTTGGGCCCGCCGCCCAGCACGATGATTTTCTTGCGGTCGGTGGGTTGGGCTTCGCACTCGTCTTCGTACGTGGAGTACATGTAGGCGGTGCGGGTGGCGAATTCGGCGGCGCAAGTGTCAACACGCTTGTACACCGGGCGCACGTTGAGCTGGTGGCGCAGCTTGCGGATCTCGGACTCGGACGAATCGAGCAGGAAGGCCAGGCGGCGGTCGGAAAAACCCATGCGCTTTAACTGCCACAGCGTGGGGTAGTCGAGGTCGGCCAGGGTTTTCTGTTCGAGCGCCAGCTCGATGTCGACGATTTCCTTGATTTGCGACAGGAACCAGGGGTCGATGCGGGTGATGTTGTGGACTTCGTCCAGGGTGAAGCCCTGCGCGAAGGCATCGCCCACGTACCAGATGCGCTCGGGACCGGGCTCGCCCAGCTCGACCTGCAGCTTTTCGCGGTCGGTGGTTTTCTGGTTCAGGCCGTCGACGCCCACTTCGAGGCCGCGCAGGGCCTTCTGGAACGATTCTTTGAAGGTACGGCCGATGGCCATGACTTCGCCCACCGATTTCATCTGCGTGGTGAGGCGGGCATCGGCCTGCGGGAATTTCTCGAAGGCGAAGCGCGGCACCTTGGTGACCACGTAGTCGATGGACGGCTCGAACGAGGCCGGCGTGGCGCCGCCGGTGATTTCGTTGCGCAGTTCGTCGAGCGTGTAGCCCACCGCCAGGCGCGCCGCGACCTTGGCAATGGGAAAGCCCGTGGCCTTGGATGCGAGCGCCGACGAGCGCGACACGCGCGGGTTCATCTCGATGACGATCATGCGGCCGTTGTCGGGATTGACCGCGAACTGCACATTGGAGCCGCCGGTATCAACGCCGATTTCGCGCAGCACCGCGATGGAGGCGTTGCGCATGATCTGGTATTCCTTGTCAGTCAGCGTCTGGGCTGGCGCGACAGTGATGGAATCGCCGGTGTGCACCCCCATGGGGTCGAGGTTTTCGATGGAGCACACGATGATGCAGTTGTCGGCCTTGTCGCGCACGACTTCCATCTCGAATTCTTTCCAGCCCAGCAGCGATTCTTCGATGAGCAGTTCGCTGGTGGGCGAGGCTTCCAGGCCGCGCCGGCAGATGGTTTCGAATTCTTCGGCGTTGTAGGCGATGCCGCCGCCCGAACCGCCCATGGTGAAGCTGGGGCGGATAACGGCGGGAAAGCCCGAGGTGCCCGTTTCGGCGGCGATGCGGCGCTGCACTTCCCAGGCCTCGTCCATGCTGTGGGCGACGCCCGACTTGGCCGATTCGAGGCCGATGTCGGTCATGGCCTGCTTGAACTTCTGGCGGTCTTCAGCCTTTTCGATGGCCTGCTCGTTGGCGCCAATGAGCTCGACGTTGTGCTTGGCCAGCACGCCCTGGTGGGCGAGGTCGAGCGCGCAGTTCAATGCGGTTTGCCCGCCCATGGTGGGCAGCAGCGCGTCGGGCTTTTCGCGTTCGATGATTTTTTCGACCGCCTGCCAGGTAATGGGCTCGATGTAGGTGACATCGGCCGTTTCCGGGTCGGTCATGATGGTGGCCGGATTGCTGTTGACCAGGATGGTGCGGTAGCCCTCGGCCTTGAGCGCCTTGCACGCCTGCGCGCCGGAATAGTCGAACTCGCAGGCCTGCCCGATGATGATGGGGCCGGCGCCGATGATGAGGATGCTTTTTATGTCTGTACGCTTGGGCATGATGCGATGTTTATTTCTGGCCGGCCATCAGGCTGATGAATTTGTCGAACAGCACGATGATGTCGTGCGGCCCCGGGCTGGCTTCGGGATGGCCCTGGAAGCAGAATGCGGGGCGGTCGGTGAGTTCGAAGCCTTGCAGCGTGCCGTCGAACAGCGAAATGTGCGTGACCCGCGCGTTGGCCGGCAGCGAAGCCGCATCGACGCCGAAGCCGTGGTTCTGGCTGGTGATGAACACACGCTTGGAATCGACGTCTTGCACGGGGTGGTTGGCGCCGTGGTGGCCGGTTTTCATTTTGACGGTCTTGCCGCCAACCGCCAGGCCCATGATCTGGTGGCCCAGGCAGATGCCGAAGGTAGGCAGCTTGCGCTCGAGGAACACCTTCGTGGCCGCGATGGCGTAGTCGCAGGGCTCGGGGTCGCCCGGGCCGTTGGCCAGGAACACGCCGTCGGGGTTGAGCTTGAGCACGTCTTCGGCCGGGGTCTGGGCCGGCACCAGCGTGATGCGGCAACCGCGGTCGGCCATCAGGCGCAGGATGTTGTACTTGACGCCGAAGTCGTAGGCGACCACGTGAAAGCGGTCCTGGGCGGGCGCGCTGAAGCCCTTGCCCAGTTGCCAGGTGCCCTGCGACCAGTCTTGCGCGGCCTTGATGGACACGACCTTGGCGAGGTCGAGGCCGTTCATGCCGGCGTAGCCGCGCGCCAGTTCGACCGCGCGCTCGGCGTCGTCGCCCACCAGGATGCAGGCGCCCTGGGCGCCGCCATCGCGCAGGATGCGGGTGAGCTTGCGGGTGTCGACGTCGGCGATGGCGACCACGCCCTGCGCGGCCAGGTATTCGGGCAGCGATTGGGTGGCGCGGAAATTCGAGACGCGCGAGGGGCAGTCGCGCACCACCAGCCCCGAGGCCAGCACGCGCGCGGTTTCGACGTCTTCGGTGTTGACGCCGGTGTTGCCGATATGCGGATAGGTAAGCGTTACGATCTGGCCGTTATAGCTGGGATCGGTGAGGATTTCCTGGTAGCCGGTCATGGCGGTGTTGAACACCACCTCGGCGACCGTATGGCCTGGCGCGCCGATGGACACGCCCCGGAAAATGGTACCGTCCGCCAAAGCCAGAATTGCAGGAGGGAAGCGATTGGCGCCCTCGGGAAAAAGTTGCGGCAGCACAGTAAACCCCGGTTTCAGAATCGATGATCAAACCTTGGAATTATACCCTGGAAGGGCATTTTCCCTGGGGAACCGCGCCATATAAGGCTGGGCGCGGAGGTTTCCGTGTCAAAAACGGCTCCGGCGTAGTGATACCCTACCTTTTTCGCCAACTTTCGCCTTTGTTGATCTGTCCCCATGTCCAGCCAGCTTGAAGCCTTGCGCCGTCACACGACGGTCGTCGCCGACACCGGCGATTTTGAAGCCATGCGGGCGCTGCGCCCCACCGACGCCACCACCAACCCGTCGCTGATCCTGAAGGCGGTGCAGAAAGAGGCGTACCGGCCCCTGCTGCAGCAGGTGGTGCGCGACCATCGCGGCGCGCCCCTGGCCGAGCTTACCGACCGGCTGCTGGTGGCGTTCGGGCGCGAGATCCTGAATATCGTGCCGGGCCGGGTGTCTACCGAAGTGGACGCGCGCCTGTCGTTCGACACGCGCGCCACGGTCGAACGCGGCCGCGGCCTGATCGCCCTGTACGAAGCGGCCGGCATCCCGCGCGAGCGGGTGCTGATCAAGACCGCCTCGACCTGGGAAGGCATCCAGGCGGCCCGCCTGCTGCAGGCCGACGGCATCCGCTGCAACCTGACCCTGCTGTTCTCGCTGCCCCAGGCCGTGGCGTGCGCCGACGCCGGGGTGCAATTGATCTCGCCTTTCGTGGGGCGCATCTACGATTGGTACAAGAAGGCGGCTGGCGCCGACTGGGTGGAAGCCGAGCGCGCCGGCGCCAACGACCCCGGCGTGCAATCGGTGACCGAAATCTACCGCTACTACAAGCGGCACGGCATCACGACCGAAATCATGGGCGCCAGCTTCCGCAACAAGGGCCAGATTCTGGCGCTGGCGGGCTGCGACCTGCTGACCATCAGCCCGGAACTGTTGGCCGAACTGGATGGCGCGCAGGGCGACGTGCCCGTGCGCCTGACCCGCGACGACGAGGCGGGCGAAGTGCCGGCGCGCCGGCCGGCCGACGAGGTGTGGTTCCGCACCGAACTGAACGCCAACGCCATGGCCACCGAAAAGCTGGCCGAAGGCATCCGGCTGTTCTCGGCGGATGCGATCAAGCTCGATGCCTTGCTGGGCGGGGCGGCGGGTCGATAGCGGGGGGGTACGCAGGGCGCCTGGCACCGCAGGGTGCCGGACGGCGTGCTGTTGGGACGGCGTGCATGCACTTCGGTGTCTGGCACCTGCGGAGCCAGACACCTGTGCGACTCACACCGGCATGACTCACTCCCGCGCTATTTGCACCTGCGCTATTTGCACCTGCGCTATTTGCACCTGCGCTATTTGCACCTGCGCTATTTGCACCTGCGCCGTTTGCGCCTGCGCTAGCGCTCGTCGTGCCTCAGCGCTCGTCGTGCCTCAGCGCTCGTCGTGCGAATGCACCTGCAGCGCTTCCAGGAAGCGCGACACCATGTTGTAGGCGGCCACGGTGGCGGTGAGTTCGACCATAAGCTTGTCGCTGCCCACGGCCTGGCGGGCCGCGTCGAATACCGGCTGGGGCACCTGGACGTGGCGCGTCATGGCGTCGGTGTAGGCCAGCACGGCACGTTCGCCGGCGTTGAACTGGTCTGACGATTCCCATTGATCGAGCGCGTCGAGCTGCGCCTGGGTGATGCCCTCGCGCAAGGCGATGGGCGCGTGCTGGTCGGCCTCGTAGGGCGCGCCGTTGATCACGGCGACCCGCATGATGACCAGTTCGCGCAGGTCGCCGGGCAGCGTGCTGAGCTGGCGGATGGACGTCAGGTAGTTGAGCCAGCCGCCGGCCACGGCGGGGCTGTGCAGCAGCATCTGGTACAGGTGCAGCACGCTGCCGCGTTCGGCGACGATGCGCTCGACCAGCGGCTTGGCGTCAGGGTGGTTCAGATCGGCATAAGACAGGCGCGCCATGCGACAAACTCCGGGAAAGCGGCGGCCCGGGCGGGCCGCGGGGGTTCAGATTTTTTCGGTTTCGCCCGATTTGGGCTGCCATTTCATCAGGCGCTGCTCGCCCAGGCCCACGATGTAGTCGAGCAGCAGCGCGAAGGCGGTCAGCACTACGATGCCGGCGAACACCGTGTTGACGTCGAACGTGCCCTCGGCCTGCAGGATGAGGTAGCCGACGCCGCTGGCCGAGCCCAGGTACTCGCCCACCACCGCGCCCACAAAGGCCAGACCCACTGAGGTATGCAGGCTGGAAAACACCCAGCTGGTGGCCGACGGCAGGTACACGTGGCGCAGCAGCTGGCGCCGCCCCGCGCCCAGCATGCGGGCGTTGTCGAGCAGGGTCGGGCTGACTTCGCGCACGCCCTGGTACACGTTGAAGAACACAATGAAGAACACCAGCGTCACGGCCAGCGCGACCTTGGACCAGATGCCCAGGCCGAACCACATGCCGAAGATGGGCGCCAGAATGACGCGCGGCATGGAATTGGCCGCCTTGATGTAGGGGTCGAGAATGGCGCTGGCGGTATTCGACAGGCCCAGCCACAGGCCGAAGCCCAGGCCCGAAACGGTGCCGATGAAGAAGGCCAGTACGGTCTCGGCCAGGGTAACCCACAGGTGGCGGTAGATGTCGCCGTTGGTGATGAACCAGGCCCAGATGCGGCCCCATACTTCGAGCGGCTGGCCGAAGAAGAACGCGACCTGGGGATCGAGCGAGGCCACATACCAGATGACCAGGATGACCACCAGCAACAGCAGCTGCCAGAACCGCAGGCTGGCCGAACCGGGTTTGATGAGTTTCGACATATCAGATCCGAACCGTCTCAGGAGGCTGTTTTTTGCTGGGCATAGCCCTTGAGCACTTCTTCGCGCAGCACGCCCCAGATGGCCGCGTGCAATTCGACGAAGCGCGGATGGGTGCGCACTTCGGCGACGTCGCGCGGGCGCGGCAGGTCGATGGCGAATTCACCGATGGGATGAGTGCCCGGGCCGGCCGACAGCACCACTACCCGGTCGCTCATGGCAATGGCTTCGTCCAGGTCGTGCGTGATGAACAGCACGGCCTTGCGCTTGGCCATCCAGAGTTCGAGCACTTCGTTTTCCATCAGCTGGCGCGTCTGGATGTCGAGCGCCGAGAACGGCTCGTCCATGAGGATGATGTCGGGGTCGCGGATGAGCGTCTGCGCCAGCATGGCGCGCTTGCGCATGCCGCCCGACATCTGGTGCGGATACCGTTCTTCGAAGCCGCCCAGCCCCACGCGGCGCAGCCACTCGCGGCCGCGTTCCAGCGCCTCGGGACGCGCCACGCCGGCGAACTCCAGGCCGGCGATGACGTTCTCGAGCGCGCTGCGCCACGGCAGCAGCGCTTCGCCCTGGAACATGTAGCCGGCGCGGGTGTTGATGCCCGCCAGCGGCTGGCCGAACACTTTTACCTGCCCCGACGACGGCTGCAGCAGGCCGGCGCCCACGTTCAGCAGCGTGGACTTGCCGCAACCCGTGGGGCCGACCACCGAGACGAACTCGCCCGGCGCGATGGCCAGGCTGGTGTCCTGGACGGCGGTGTAGCGCTTGCCGCCGCCGTCGCGGGACACGAAGGTGCAGGTAATGCTATCGAGCGAAAGTGCTGCCTCAGCCATTGGGATACTTCTGGTTGGCACGGCGGGTGAACTCGTTGGTCCAGACCTTGGAGGTGTCGATCTTGGATGCGTCGAAACCCTTGACGTAGGCTGCCAGCGCCTTGGTGGCGGTGGCCGCGCCGTCTTCGGGGATGACGCCGTCGGGCGACAGGCCTTCCTTGCTCTTGGAGATGGCGGCCTTGTAGACGGCCGGATCACCCAGCAGGTATTGCGTGGGCACCGCGCTGGCGATTTCTTCGACGCTGGCTTTCTGGATCCATTTGTCGGCGCGCACGATGGCGTTGGTAAGCGCCTGGGCCGTGTTGGGGTTGGCGTCGAGGAAGTCCTGGGGCGCGTACAGGCTGCCGGCCGGCATGTTGCCGCCGAAGATTTCCTGGGTGTCTTTCAGGGTGCGGGTATCGACGATGATGTCGATGTCGCCCGGCATGGCCAGCATCGAGACCACCGGGTCGGTGTTGGAAATGGCGTCGATCTGGCCGCTGCGCAGCGCGGTGACCGCGCCGGCGCCGGCGCCCACGCCGATGAAGGACACGTCGCTGTCTTTCAGGCCATGCTTGGCCAGGAAGAAGCTGACAACCATGTTGGTGGACGAACCCGGCGCGGTGACGCCGATTTTCTTGCCTTTCAGGTCGGCCGGGCTCTTGTAGTCGGGCATGTTCTTCTTGGAAACGCCTACGCCGATCATGGGCGCGCGGCCCTGCAGCACGAAGGCGCGGTAAAACTGGCCCTTGGACTGCATGTGCAGGGTGTGTTCGAAGGCGCCCGAGACGACATCGGCGCTGCCGCCCACCACGGCCTGCAGCGCCTTGGAGCCGCCGGCGAAGTCGGCGATGCTGACATCCAGCCCTTCGTCTTTGAAAAAGCCCTTGACCTCGGCGATGGTCAGCGGCAGGTAATAGATGAGCGCCTTGCCGCCCACGGCGATCTGGACGTTTTTCTTTTCCAGTTTCTGGGCCCGCACGACGGCGGGCGCCATGCCCATCGCGCCGGCCGCGCCGGCCAGCTTGAGCAAATCACGACGAGTGACTGACATTTGGGGGTCTCCTTTGCCGCGCATGCGGCCTGTGTCTGGATTGCGGCCGGACAGGCCGTCATCTTGGCATTATTGAAGCATTGGCCGGCGGGTCAGGCGGGCGGCGGAATGCCGATTGCGCCGGCCTCGGCCAGTTCGGCGATCGCCGCAGCATCATACCCCAGCGTTTTCAGGACATCTTCAGTATGTTCCCCTAGGCGCGGGCCCAGCCAGCGGGTGCCGCCCGGGGTTTCGGACAGGCGCGGCACCACCGCCGGCAGCTTGACCGGGGTGCCGTCGGGAAACCGGTGCTGCTCGATCATGCCGCGCGCGATGAACTGCGGGTCGGCGAACATATCGGCCACGCTGTATATCTTGCCCACCGGCACGTCGGCCCGGCGCAGGGCTTCGAGCGCCTGGTCGATGCTGCGGGTGTCGCACCAGCGCTGGATGGCGCCATCGATTTCATCGGCCCGCCGGGCGCGCCCGTCATTGCGGGCCAGTTGCGGGTCATCGGCCAGGTCGTCGCGGCCGATGGCGCGCATCAGGCGGTTGAAGATAGCGTCGCCGTTGCCGGCGATGACCACGTTCTGGCCGTCGCGGGTGGTGTATGTGTTGGACGGCACGATGCCCGGCAGCGCGCCGCCCGTGCGCTCGCGCACCACGCCGGCCACGTCGTATTCGGGCACCAGGCTTTCCATCAGGTTGAACACCGATTCGTACAGGGCGACGTCGACCATCTGGCCCTGCCCGGCCACGCAATCGGCGCCCTGCTTGCCGTTCCAGCGCCCGCCCGTGGTGTCGCGATGCCGCAATGCCATCAGCGCGCCGATCACGGCGTGCAGCGCGGCGATCGAATCGCCGATGGAAATGCCCACGCGCACAGGGGGCCGGTCGGGGTGTCCGGACACGTAGCGCAGCCCGCCCATGGACTCGGCAATAGCACCGAAGCCCGGCGAGTCGCGCAGCGGTCCGGTCTGCCCGTAGCCGGACAGGCGCACCATGATGAGCGCAGGGTTGACCTCGCGCAGCTGTTCGTAGCCCAGGCCCCATTTCTCGAGGACGCCGGGGCGATAGTTCTCGACCACCACGTCGGCGTCCAGCGCCAGGCGGCGCGCGATGTCGCGCCCGCGCGGGTCTTTCAGGTTGAGCGCAATGGATTGCTTGTTGCGCGCCTGCACCGTCCACCACAGCGAATTGCCTTCGTGCAGGTGGCGCCAGCTGCGTATGGGGTCGCCGCCGCCCGTGCCGTCGGGGCCGTGCGGGGTTTCGACCTTGATGACGCTGGCGCCGAATTCGCCCAGCATGCGCGAGGCGAACGGGCCGGCGATCAGGGTGCCCAGTTCCAGGACTTTCACGCCCTTCAGCGCGGACATGGGGATCTCCTTGTGGCCGAAAGCTAGGCGGACTTGCGTTCCATCAGGGCCCAGGCGATGGTGCCGGCATCGACGTATTCGAGCTCGCTGCCGGCGGGAACGCCGCGCGCCAGGCGCGTGACCTTCAGCCCTTTGCCGGCCAGGACCTCGCCCAGGAAATGGGCCGTGGTTTCGCCTTCGGCGGTGAAATTGGTGGCCAGGATGACTTCCCGCACGACGCCGTCGGAAGCCCGTTCGAGCAGACGCTGGAAATCGAGCTCGCGCGGGCCGATGCCTTCGAGCGGGGCGACCCGGCCCATCAGCACATAGTACAGGCCGCGATAGCCGTGGCTGGCCTCGATCATGTTCTGGTCGGCCGGCGTCTCAACGACGCACAGCACCGACGGGTCGCGCTTGGGATTGGCGCAGGTGGCGCAGATGTCGTCTTCGGTAAAGCTGTTGCAGCGCGCGCAATGGCGCAGGTTCTGCACCGCGCCGGCCAGCGCCCGGCCCAGCATGTCGGCCCCTTGCAGGTCATGCTGCATCAGGTGGTACGCCATGCGGCGTGCCGAACGCACGCCCACGCCGGGCAGGCGGCGCAGCGCCTCGATCAGCGAGACGAGCGGTTCGGGTTCGGGCAGTTGGGGGTCCATCGCAGCGGCAGCCGGCGAATCAGAACGGCAGCTTCATGCCCGCGGGCAACGGCATGCCGGCCGTAACGCTGGCCATTTTTTCCTGGGATGTGCTTTCAACCTTGCGCAGCGCGTCGTTGAAGGCGGCCGCCACCAGGTCTTCGAGCATGTCTTTGTCGTCGGCCAGCAGGCTGGGGTCGATGGCAACGCGCTTGACGTCGTGGCGGCAGCTCATGGATACCTTGACCAGACCGCCGCCGGATTCGCCTTCGACGATGATCTCGGCCAGCGCGTCTTGCGCTTTTTTCATGTTTTCCTGCATCTGCTGCGCCTGGCGCATCAGACCGGCGAGTTGTCCTTTCATCATGATGGAAGCTTCCTTGAATGAAGTAGAAAATCGCGGAACCGTATTGGTGGCCCAGGGCCGTTCACGCAGAAGGGTCTACGGCGCGCACCGAGCCCGGGATAACCCGGCCGCCGAAATCGGTTGTCAGCGCCTGCACGAAGGGGTCGGCGGCCACGGCGTGTTCGGCGGCCTGCTGGCGCGCGGCCCGCTCGATCTGGGCCACGGCGTGGGCCGTGCCGTCGCCGGTGGCGCCCACTTCGATTTCCAGGCGCAGGCCCTGCCCGAAATGCTCGCACAGCACCGTTTGCAGGCGCACGCGGCTTTCGCTTTCGGCCAGGGTCTTGACAGCCACGCGCAGCACGACCGCGTCGCCATGCACGCCGGCCCATTCGCTCTGGCGCGCGAGTTCGGCGGCCAGGCCGGTGACGGGCAGGCGCGCGGCCAGCCCGGGCCAGTCGGCCGCCGACATGCTATCGAGCCGCGGCGCGGCCTGCCGGGCGCGGCGCGGCGCCGGCTGGGGCCTGGCCACGGGCGCCAATTCGGCAGCGGAAGCGCCGGTAGCCAGGGTTTCGAATTCGTCGTCGGGATCGGCGGTGAATTCCGCCGCGGGCACGTAGCCGCCCTGCGCCTCGTCGGGGATGTCTTCATCGACCCAGGCCGGCGGTTCGCCATCGGCATCCGGCGGCGGCGCCTTGGCTTGCGCGGCGGGCGGGGTAACGGCCAGCGCGGCGGCCGGCGGCGCCTTGGCGGCGGCTGCCGGTTCGGCCGCGGCCGGCGTGGCGGGCAGGTCTTCCCAGGGAGGCGTATCGGCAGCGGCGGGCTGGGCGGCTGGCGCGGATGAAACGGGTGCGGCGGGCGCCGCGCCCTGGGCCTGGGGCGCGGGGTTGGCTGTCTGGGCCACCGGCACGGCGGGAGCGGCCGGGGCAGCGCCGGAGGCGGCACCTGCGCGCGGCTGGACGGCAGCGGGCGGCGGCGGGGCAGCCGCGGCGGCTTGGGCAACGGGCGCAGCAGTGGCGGAGGCAACCGGCGCCGCAGCGGCAGGGGCAGCAGGTGACGCAGCGGTTGCGGCGACAGCCTCGGGCCGCGGCGTGGCGGCCGCCGGCGCCTGCAGCGCGGTGGCCGGGCCGGCCTGTCCGTTGAGCGCGAGCATGCGCAGGCAGGCCATGACAAAGCCGGCGTATTCGTCGGGCGCCAGGGAAAGCTCGCCACGGCTGTGCACGGCCACGGAATAGAACAATTGCACCGCGTCGGGGTGCAGCACGCCGGCCAGGCGCGAGATGTCGGCGGCCAGCGGATCGTCGGCCGGCGTGGCGCCCGGCACGCGCTGCTCGATGGCCACGCGCGACAGCAGCACCGCCAGGTCGGCCAACGCGCCGGCATACGACAGCCCGCGCGTGGAGAGTTCGTCGGCCACCGCCAGCACGCCGGTGGCGTCGCCGGCCGGCAGGGCTTCGAGCAGGCGCACCAGATGGCGCTGGTCGATGGTGCCCAGCATGCCGCGCACGGCGTCTTCGGTAAGGTTGCCGGCGCTGTAGGCAATGGCCTGGTCGGTCAGCGACAGCGCGTCGCGCATCGATCCGCCGGCCGCCTGGGCGATCAGGCGCAGGGCCGGCAGTTCGCAGGCCACGGCTTCGTCGCCCAGCACCGCCTGCAGGTGGCCGACGATGGCGTCGGGCGGCATCTGTTTCAGGTTGAACTGCAGGCAGCGCGACAGCACCGTAACCGGAATTTTCTGCGGATCGGTGGTGGCCAGGATGAATTTCACATGCGGCGGCGGCTCTTCGAGCGTCTTGAGCATGGCGTTGAACGCGTGCCCGGTCAGCATGTGGACTTCGTCGATCATGTAGACCTTGTAGCGGCCCGCCCCGGGCGCGTACACCGCCTGTTCGAGCAGTTGGGTCATTTCTTCGACGCCGCGGTTCGAGGCGGCGTCGAGCTCGAGGTAATCGACGAAGCGGCCGGCATCGATCTCGGTGCAGGCGCGGCACTGGCCGCAAGGCTTGGACGTGATGCCGGTTTCGCAGTTCAGCGACTTGGCCAGGATGCGCGACAAGGTGGTCTTGCCCACGCCGCGCGTGCCGGTGAACAACCAGGCATGGTGCAGGCGCTGGGAATCGAGCGCGTGCGTCAGCGCGCGCACCACGTGGTCCTGGCCTACCAGGGTATCGAACGAGCGCGGCCGCCACTTGCGGGCCAGTACCAGATAAGTCATGGACGGATTGTAGAGCCAGTTGCGCGCGGCCGGCGCGCCGGAAATGCAAAGGGGCGCCGCAACCAGGGCGCGAATTGCCATGAAACCACGGCAATTCGTTCCGATTACGGCGCCCCCTTGGGGAAACCGGTAGGCGAGCCTTACTCCGGCACTGATCCTAAACGACTATGGCTGCTTCGTTCCCGACCTGACCAGGTTCACCGCCGAACCATGCGAAGGGGCCCGCCAATCGAGATTCTAGCAGAGCGGGCGCGGGGCCGCCTGGCGGGGTCTCGATTGGCGGGCGGCGGCGCTATGCCGCGGGGGGCACGGACGGGATCGAATTCCTGCCCGGAACGAATCCGCATGATGGCCAGAGAGGCCCGCTAGATATCGATCCAGAGTTCGGCGCGCGGGAAGTACAGCGCGGCGCGCGCCGGCCGGCTGTCCAGCGCGGTGACCTGGGCGCAATAGCGGGCAAGCTGGTCGGCGTGGCGCTCGCGCATGCGGGCGGCGAAATGCGCCGGGGATTCGTCGGGATGCGGGCGCGCGGTCTTGTAGTCGACGATCAGCCAGCCGTCTTCGGTGCTGAGCGCCAGGTCGATGACCGACACGCGGCCGGCCGCGTCGATCAGCGGCCATTCGCGCCGGGCGGCCGACTGCGACAGCAGCCAGCGCCCGCGCTCGTGCGCCAGCGTGGCCAGCAGCGTGTCGAGCACGGCTTGCGCGGCTTCTGGAGCCTGCGCGGCCGGCAGGCCCGCGCGGGTCAACTGCTTTTGCATGACGGGCAGGTAGCCGCGCAGCGTGTCGGCCGGCCAGGCGGACAGGCCATCCTGGCCGATGCGGGCCAGCCAGGCATGCGCCAGCGTGCCGATAGCGGCATCGTGCGCGGTGTCGAGCTGCCAGGCGGGATGCTCGGCGCCCTGCCCCACGGCCGCTCCCACGGCGAAGCCGGGGCTGCCGATGGCGGCGCGCCGGGCGCGCAGCGTTTCGATGGCCTGGTCGGACAGGCGGCGCAGGGGCTCGCCGCGCAACTGCCCGTCGGTTTCGTCGGTGTCGGAGGCGTCGTCCTGCCAGTCGGGCGGCGGCATTTTCTGTTCGGCCGGCAGCCACTCCCACAAGCGTCCCAGCAGGCTGGCCGCGGGCGGCGCCTTGGGTTGCCCGGTGGCGCGATCGACGGCGACATTGCCCACCAGATGCAGGCGATGGCGCGCGCGCGTGGCCGCCACGTACAGCAAGCGGTCGGTTTCATAGGCGGCGCGCCGTTTTTCACGCAGGCCCAGATAGCGCGATATGGGGTCGGCCTCTTTGTCGGCGCGCGGCTTTACCGGGCCGAACAGCACGCGCTTGCCGCTCTGCTCGAAACTGACCAGCGGGGCGCGCTCGGCACGCGGCGATTTGTGCAGGCCGTACAGAATGACCGTGTCGAACTGCAGGCCCTTGGACTTATGCATGGTCATGATCTCGACCACGCTGCCGTCGCCGGCGCCGCCTTCGGGCGCGGCATACAGGCGCGCCAGCGCGGCGTCGAGCCGCGCGGGGTCGAGGCCGCCGTGCGGCGCCAGGCGTTCGACGAGCAGGAACAGGCTCTCGGCGTCTTCCGCGGCGCTGGGGCTGGCATACAGGCCCGCCCCGCCCAATCTGCGCCACAGCGATTCCAGCCACGCCGCCAGCGGCATGGCGCCGCTGGCATTGGCGGCATCCAGCAAAATGGGGGCGACGTGCGCCAGGCGCGCGTATTCGGCCTGCGGCAACATGCGCTGCGCGCGGCAGGGCTGCGCGGCGGGCGCATCCCACAGCGACAGGCTCTGCCCGGGCGCGGCGGCGTCCGGCGCGGAGGCCGGCCTGGCCTCCTGCGCGCGCAGCGCTTCGGCCAACAGCACCGGCACCGGGGTGGACAAGTCGTGGCCGAACAATGCGTGCAGGGAATGCAGCGTCAGCCCGCACCAGGGCGCCCGCAGCACAGACAGCCAAGCCATGCGATCGGCCGGATGCGACAGCGCGCGCAACAACTGCACCAGGTCGGACACCACATGGCGCTGCGCCAGCGGCACCAGGTCGACCGCGCGACAGCGTATGCCCGCCTGGGTCAAGCGGCGCACCAGCTGGCCCAGGTGACCGCGCGCGCGCACCAGGATGGCCACCGGATGGCGGCTGGCAGGGTCGCGTTCGTCCAATGCCTGGCGCACCAACTGCACCGTCAGGGCCTCGGCCGCGGCGTCGGCGGCGCCGGCGCCATCGGCGCTGAAGGCGGCGTGAAAACACACGGCCTGGCCGGGCAGCGCGGGGTTGAAAGCCGCCGAATCGGTGTAGGCGATGGCGCCGGCGGCCGCGTCGTTGCGCGGCGGCAGCAACCCGCGGAACGTGGCATTCACCCAGTCCACCACGCCGGCCTGGGAACGGAAGTTGTCGGTCAGTTGCAGGAATGTGGGCGAGATTTCCCCCACACCCTGTTCGGCGGCCTGCAGGAACAGCCCGACCTCGGCCTTGCGGAACCGGTAGATGGACTGCATGGGATCGCCCACCAGGAACAGCGTGCGGCCGTCGCCCGGCTGCCAGCCCGCGGTGAGTGTGGCCAGCAGGTGGATCTGCGCAAGGCTGGTGTCCTGGAATTCGTCGATCAGCAAATGGCGGATCGAGGCGTCCAGCTTGAGCAGCAGCTCGCCGGGGTCGTCGGCGCTGCCCAGGGCGTGGGCGGCGCGCTGCGCGATCTCGATGAAGTCCACTTCGCGCGTCTCGGCAAAGCGCAGGTGCAACTGGGCGACCGCCAGCTTGAGCGTCATGAGCTGCGCGCCAAGCACGCGCCACTGGGCGTCGCTGAATTCGGCAGGCGGCACTTTGTCGACCGCATCCAGCATCCAGATCCAGGCGGCCTTCGGGTCGGCCGCATCCAGCCACTGGGTGAAGGCCTCTTTATGCTCGCACTTGGGCGGGAATCCGAGTTTCTTGTTCACGCCGCGCGCACTGCGCAGCGCGCCAGCGGCCGTGAGCAGCAGATGGCGCACGGCTTTCCATTGATCGAGCCAGGCGGCGTCGGGCTCGAGCGGCGCGTGCCAGTCGCGCAGCGCGGCCAGCGCATGCGCCGTGCCGTCTTCATCGAGCGCGGCGGCCGCCATGCGTGCCGGCCACCGCAGGGTTTCGTCCCAACCCATCGGCATGGCGCGCGCCAGCGCCTGCAGGTCTTCGCCTATGGCTTCGGCCAGGGCGTCCTGCAAGGCTTCGCGGTCGCTGCCGCGCGCCAGCAGCGGCAGCCACTGGTCGCGCTGCCCGAGCATGGCGGCAAGGGCTTCGGCGGCCGCCTGAGTATCGACATCCAGGTGCGCCAACAGGATGCGCACGGCTTCGAAATCGTCGGCCAGGGCCAGCGTGGCGCGCGCCGCCGCATCGTAATGCGCCTGCGCGTCGTCGGCGATGTCGGGCATGCCGCCCAGCTCCGACAGCCATGGCATGCCACGCACCAGGCCGGCGCAGAACGAATCGATGGTGCGGATCGACAGGCGCGCCGGGTGCTGCAGCAGTTTCCAGCCCAGCGCGTCGTTGCGTTCCAGGGCGGCGCGCGCCAGTTGCCAGCTGCGTTGGCCGTGCTCGGTGGCGGGCATGGGGCCGCTACCGTCGCGCAGCTTGCCCAGCACGCGCGCGTGCATTTCCGATGCGGCCTTGCGGGTGAAAGTGATGGCCACGATTTCCTCGGGCCGGTTCACCGTGGCCAGCAGCGCCAGTATGCGGTCGGTAAGCAGTTCGGTCTTGCCGGAACCGGCCGGCGCCTGCACCAGGAACGAGGAGGCCGGGTCCAGCGCGCGGGCGCGCGCGGCGTGGTCGGAAGGCTGGCGGGCGGGTCCGGTCATGCCGCGTCGTCCTCGTCTTCAAGGTGCAGCCGCAGGAACGGCATGGCATCGCAATATTTCAGGTCGTCGCGCCGGTACGCCAGGTTGGCGGCGTAACCCGCCGCGTACTCGTCGGCCAGGTTCTCGACTGCCGTGCGCCAACGCAGCAGGATGTCGCGCCAGGCCAGCCCCTCGAAGCCCTTGGCGGCATCGGCGGCGGCGACCCCTTCCAGGCCCAGCTCGGTATCGGTGAGCCCGGCCGCGGCAACCTGGCGCGCATGAATCTGCGCCAGCACCAGCGCGGCCACGTCGGCGTCGGGCGTGTCGCCCGACAGCACGGCCGCGTAGAACGGCAGTTGCAGGTTTACGGGCCGCGCGCGCGCCCAATCGGACTCGGGGTTGCCCGGCGCCATGCCGGTCTTGTAGTCGAGGATCACGGCCCGGCCATCGGCCAGGCGGTCGAGGCGGTCGAGCCGCACGGTCAGGGCCAGCGGCCCGCGCGACCACTGATGGGTTTCTTCGACTTGCGCCACCTGGAAAGGCAGGCGCCGCGCTTCGAGATCTAGCCAGGCGGCCAGCACGGCGCGCGCGCGCTCGCATTCCAGCTCGCGCAGCGCGCGCGGATAGGCCCGCAGTTCTTCGTCGGCCGCTTCTTGCACCGCCTGCTCGACCAACCCGGGCAGGCGGCCTTGCGCCATGGCGTCATGCAGATGTTCCTGGTCGGGCAGCATGCGCCACACCAGTTCGAGCGCGCGATGCAGGAACTGCCCGCGCACGTTCTGGTTGGCGGCATCCGCGTAATCGGCCAGCGCCCTGGCGCCCAGCCGGTGGCGCACGAAGGCCCACAAGGGGTTGCGCGCCTGGGTATCCAGCACGTCGAGGCCGCCGGTGGCGCCGGCCCGGGGGCTGTCGGGCGCGGGCGCGGCCAGCGGCGGGCCGCGTTCGTCGTCGAGCACCTGCTGGGGCAGTACCTCGGCGGCGGCCGCCGCGGGCGCCTGCCATGCCATGGGCGGCACGTCGGCGATCAGGGGCGACGGCCGCAGTTCACGTTCGCCATCGAGATGGGCATGGCTGACCACCACTTCGGGCGCGCAGCGGCACAGCGCGGCATAGAGCGCTTCGGCCCATTGCCGTTCGCGCTCGGGCGTGGCGCGCGGCGCGCCGGCCTGGCGCAACACCGTCAGCGGCAAAAGCGGATTGGGTTGCGGGGTGGCGGGCAGCACGTCGTCAGTCAGGCCCAGTATCCATATGCCGTCCCAGTGTCCGCCTTCGGCCTCGAGCAAGCCCAGCACGTCGAGCCGCGCCAGCGGGTCGCGCTGCGGCTGGAACGACGACGCGGCGGCCGCGCTGGCCAGGAGGCGCACGGCAGCGCGCCCGTCCAGCAAGCCGGCGGCGGGCGCCAGGGCCGCGTAGCGGCCCAGCAGTTCGCCGAACGCGCCCATTACCTGGTAGCCCACGCTGTCCAGCGGACGTTCGCCAGGAAACCCCAGCGCCACCAGCGCCGCGCGGATCACCGGCATCCAGCGGTCGGTGGTGAGCCGGTCGCCGGCCTGTTGCCAGCGTTCGAGCGCGGCCGGCCAGGCGGCCGACAGGGCGGCGCCCTCGGCGAGGTCGCGTTGCCAGCGCGCCGCGTCGATGCGCGCGCGCGCCTGGCGGCGCCAGCGCGCATCGATAGCCGCCAGGCGCGCCAGGTCGCGGCGGTCGCCCGCGCAGTGGCCGGCCAGCAGGGCCGCGCCCAGCACCGGCGCATCGGCCGCGCCCGCCTGCGCCATGTCGGCTAGCGCGTGCAGCCATGCCAGCGCCGCGCGCACCGCCGGCCATTCGGTCAGCGGCCGGCCCACTGCCACGTTGAATGCGTGGCCCCCCGCGGCCAGGGCCTGGCCCACCACGCGCCGCGCGAAAGGCGATTCGGCCTGCAGTTGCGCCGACACGATGGCAAAGCGCCCGTCAGGCTGCTCGGCCAGCCGCTGCGCCGCCCAGGCGGCCGCGGCGCGCCATTCGGCGCCGCGATCATCGGCGCCATGCCGCAGCGGCGCGGCGGCTTCGCCCAGCGTGTCACCCAGCCACGCGAGGGTCGCGCCGCCTTGCTGGAAGGCGTCGAGCAGCGCGGCAAAGCGGGGCGAGATATCTGTGAAGCCGGCCAGCACCAGATGACGCGGCGCGGCCACTCCGCCTCGCTGCAAGGCGCGCAGCACGCGCGCGTAGCCCTGGTTGGCGTCTTCGGCGTCGATGGCGGCCAGGCGTTCGCGATAGCGGCGGCGCCAGCGCGAAAAGCCCCGGTATTCGTCGGTGTCGGCGCCATCGGGCACGCGCAGGCGCCATTCGTCCATCAGGGTGTCGGCGTCCATGGCCAGCGCAGCGGCCTGGGCGGTGTCGAGCAGCACGCGGCCAGCCTCTTCGGCGCCTATGGCGTCGGCCCAGACCATTTGCGTGGCAAAGGCATCGAGCCGGTGCGCGGGCAGCTCGGCCCCCGGCTCGAACGCCAGCTCGCCGCCCGCCTCGGCCAGCCAGGCCGCCAACGGCAGGACGCGCGGCAACTCGCTGACCTGCCGCTCGCGCCGTAATTGCGCCGCCAGGTCGAGCGTGAGGCGGCGCGCCAGCCGGTTGTTCACCGTGAGCACCAGCGTCTGGGCAGCCGGCAGCCGGCCGACCTGTTCCAGCGTGATGAGCGCGTTCGGGTCCACGGCCACGGGCATGCCCTCGCCTTTCAGAAGCCGCACAAGGCGGCCACGGTTTCCCAGTTGATGCGCAGTTCGGGCTGGGTATAGCCCAGGAACCCGAGCGCCAGCACGGCGGCCAGGGCGACGCCGCCCGCGATGCGCCAGAAAGTGCGGCGCGCCACGAGTCAGGCTCCCTGGGGCACGGGCTGTTCGAGCGGCTGCTCGCGCACCGGCAGGCACAGCAGCGCGGCGGCCACGGCCAGAGCCACGCCGATCCACCACATCAGGTCGTAATTGCCCGTGCTGGCGTACACATAGCCGCCCAGCCACACTCCGATGAAGCTGCCCACCTGGTGGCCCAGGAAGGCAATGCCCGACAGCGTGGCGGCATAGCGCAGCCCGTAGATCTGTCCGATGAGGCCCTGCGTGAGCGGCACGGTGCCCAGCCAGAACAGGCCCATCCAGGCGGCGAAGGCGTACAGCACCCAGGGCGACAGCGGTAGCGCCAGCAGCAACAGCATGCCGAAGGCGCGCAGGCCGTACACGCCCGCCAGCAGCAGCTTCTTGCTGTGGCGCCCACCCAGCTTGCCGGCGTAGAACGAGCCCAGCACATTGAACAGGCCGATCAGGGCAATGGCCGTGGCGCCGTGGCTGGCATTGAGTCCGCCGTCGACCACGAAGGCCGGCAGGTGCAGCGTAATGAACGCGGTATGGAAGCCGCAGACGAAATAGCTGCCGTACAGGAAATGGAATGAGGGATGCCGCATCGCCTGCCGCACCGCCGACGACAATGACTGGCCGCCGGCATGCGCACTGGGCTTGCCGCGCAGAAAATACGCCAGCGGCATGCCCGCCGCCACCAGCAGCGACAGCGCCCAGAGCGCGCCGGTCCAGTCAAGGCCCGTGATCAGCAGTTGCCCGGCCGGCACCACCAGGAATTGCCCCATCGACCCGCCGGCGCTGGCAATGCCCATTGCGGTGCTGCGGTAGGCCGCCGGCACCGAGCGCGCCACCACGGGCAGGATCACCGGGAAAGTGGTGCCTGCCTGGCCCAGCCCCACCAGCAGGCCGGCGGTCAGGTACAAGCTGAATTCGCCGGTGGCGAAGCGCGTGCCGATCATGCCGGCCATGTACAGCAGCGCGCCCAGCGCCACGGTGCGGCCCGAGCCGTAGCGGTCGGCGAGCATGCCCATCAGGATGCTGGCCGCGCCCCACACCAGGTTCTGCAAGGCGAACGCCATGGAAAACACGTCGCGCCCCCAGCCCTGGGCCAGACCCATGGGCTGCATGAACAGGCCGAAGGTGGCCCGCACGCCCATGGCGAGCAGCACGACCAGGGTGCCAAGCAGCACGGTACGCAAAGAAATGGATGGCGAGTCGGACATCTGGCCTGCCTGCGAGGGAATGGACGCCCCGGGCGCATAGCGGCGCGCCGGGGGGACGGAACAGCACATGATATACAAGTCTGCGGGGCGCCGATGCCCCTTGCGAGCCGATGCTAGAATTTCGCACTTGCAAAGCCCCGCCGCCGTGGCTGTCACGGCGCACAATGCACTTTGTCATCAGTGTGTTACAGCACTGGGGACTCGCCAGCCTGCACGCGTAGCGCTTCGAGGGCGTGCTTGCACCTCGCCGTAGTTAAATGGATATAACCGGCCCCTCCTAAGGGTCAATTGGTGGTTCGATTCCACCCGGCGAGGCCATTGCGCCCATTCCCCCGTCTGTTGCAATCGCGTGCTTGCCCAACAGTTGAAAAAGCTGTTTAAATTCTGCACGTAAGTCTATAATTCATCTCGTTTTTCCCGGCTCCGCTCAAGCCATCCCTGGCCGTTTTCCGGTCGCGCGTCTCTTTTGCCCTGCTCGTTCTATGGTTTTTCTCTGGAAACGCGCCCTCGCGGCTGCCCTGGTGCCCCTGGCGCTGACGCTGGGCACCCTGCTGCCGGGCGCGGCGCATGCAGCCAAGTCCACCGATCCCTGCAAGGCCAGCGCCAAATCGGCGGCGTGCAAGGCAGCCAAGGCCCAGGCGGCAAAAAAATCCACGGCCAAGGCCACCAGCAAAACCACCCGCAAGAAGTCCACGGCCAAGGCATCTGGCAAGGCCACGGCCAAGAAATCCGCTTCAACCAAAACCGCTTTAAAGAAAACCGCCTCGAAAAAGACGGCATCCAAGAAAAAAGCGGCATCCCGGACGCCCCGTACGGCACACAAGAGCAAGGCGCGACGCGCCAGCGCCGCAGCCCTGCCGCCGCCGGCCGCCTCGGTGCGCGCCGAGATCGAGGCGCTGCGCTCCAGCACTGCCTACGTGCAAGACCTGGAAACCTCGACGGTGCTGTTCGCCAAGAACGACAACGTGGTCCGGCCCATCGCCTCGATTTCCAAGCTGATGACGGCGCTGGTGGTGGTGGATGCCAACCAGCCCATGGACCAGATGCTGGAAATCACCGACGACGACGTCGACACCCTGAAGCACACCTCGTCGCGCCTGGTGGTGGGCACGCGCCTGAGCCGTGGCGACATGCTGCACCTGGCCCTGATGTCATCGGAAAACCGCGCGGCGCATGCGCTGGGCCGAAATTACCCGGGCGGGCTGCCTGCGTTTGTCGAGGCCATGAACCACAAGGCCCGCGCGCTGGGCATGACCAGCACGCACTTCATCGAACCCACCGGCCTGTCCAGCCAGAATGTGTCGTCGCCGCGCGACCTGGCGCGCCTGCTGCGCGCGGCCTCGCAACGCCCGCTGATCCACCGCTATTCCACCGACGACCAGTACGAAGTGGACGTTGCCAACCGCACGCAGGTGTTCCGCAACACCAACCTGCTGGTGCGCAAGCCCGATTGGGACATCAAGGTGTCCAAGACGGGTTACATCAATGAGGCGGGCGAGTGCCTGGTGATGCTGGCGCGCATCAATGGCCGCGACGTGGCCATGGTGCTGCTGGACTCGCAAGGCAAGCTGTCGCGCATCGGCGATGCGGTGCGCCTGCGGCGCATCCTGCAAAGCGACGTGGCGATGGCAATGCTGTAGGCGCGGGCCGCCCGCTCAGGCGGCCGCGCGGCGCGGCAGCGCGCCCCCATCGTGCAATTCGTTCGACAACCCCGCCAAGACCGCGCGGGAATCCAGTGATCGTATCGGCACCGTGGCATCGGTGGGAATGCGGCCATCGGCCTGCAGCAGTTCATAGCGCAGGCAGCACACCCGCAGGAACGACGTGAAATTCGCGGCCTCGCCGCGGTATTCGACCAGTTCGTCGTACAGGCGCTCGATCAGCTGATTGACGCGCATGCCGTCGCGGGCGGCGATTTCTTCCAGCACGGACCAGAACAGGCGCTCGAGCCGCACGCTGGTGGCTACCCCATGCAGGCGCAGCGAGCGGGTATCGGAAGTATAAGAATCGGGATGGGCGCGGATGAAGATTTCGCACATGGCGGCGGCTCCGGTTTAGCGAGCTTCACTGTACGGCCAACGCGGTGCCCGCGGCAAGGCGCCTTGGCAGGAGCCCGACATCCAGCGGGTGTATGGCTCCTGTGAAGCGAGCGCTCCGGCCCGTCAATGCGTGATGGTGGTACCCAGCACCTTGAGGAATTGCGCGAGCCAGGCCGGGTGGGCGGGCCAGGCGGGCGCGGTGACCAGGTTGCCGTCGGTGTGGGCCTGGTCCATGGCGACTTCGGCGTAGGTGCCGCCCGCCAGCCGGACTTCGGGCGCGCAGGCCGGGTAGGCCGAGCAGGTGCGGCCTTGCAGGATGCCCGCGGCCGCCAACAGTTGCGCGCCATGGCAGACCGCGGCAATAGGCTTGCCGGCGCGGTCGAACTGGCGCACGATTTCCAGCACCCGTTCGTTCAGGCGCAGGTATTCGGGCGCGCGCCCGCCCGGAATGACCAGGCCGTCGTAGGCGTCGGCCTCGACCTGTTCAAAGTCGTGGTTCAGCGCGAAATTGTGGCCGCGCTTTTCGCTGTAGGTCTGCGCGCCTTCGAAATCGTGGATGGCGGTGGCCACGCTGTCGCCGGCCTTCTTGCCGGGGCACACCGCGTGCACCGTATGCCCCACCGCCAGCAACGTCTGGAACGGCACCATGGTTTCGTAGTCTTCGGCGTAATCGCCCACCAGCATCAGCAGTTTCTTGGCCATGTCGGTCTCCTGGTTGTGATCGTTGAGCAAGCGCCGCGCGCCGGCGGCGGCAGGCTTGCAGCAAGCCGCAAGCCTGGGGCGCGGGGCGCGACACGCCGGCCCGCGCGCCTGCCTGACCATTGTGCGGCAGGCAGGCGCGCGGCGGGTAACAACGGAATACCTCGCCGGCGCGGCTGGCCGGATCAACGGCCGGCCTCCGCCACCGCGGGCACGCGGGGCTGCGCCGGCGCGCGAGGCCGGTCCAGCAGGCCCAGCACCACCTGCAGCGCCATGGACACCGCGCCGACAATGAACACCACATCGCCGAACGTGCGCACCCAGCGCAGGGTCTGCAGGATGTCCTGCTGCATGAAGGCCTCGCTGCGGGCGTACCACAGCCCTTGGCTGACGCTGGCGTGGAACTGGATGAACCCCACTGGCAACAGGCTCGTGAAGATCATCAGCACCAAGCCCAGGTTCAGCCCCCAGAACGCCGTTTTCATGAGGCCCGGCCGAAGCGCGTACTGCGGCCGCACGTAGCGCAGCACCAGCAGCGTGAAGCCCAGGGCCAGGAAGCCATAGACCCCGAAGAGCGCGGCATGGGCATGCACGGGCGTGGTGTTCAAGCCCTGGATGTAGTACAGCGAAATCGGCGGATTGATCATGAAGCCGAAGACCCCCGCGCCCAGCATGTTCCAGAAAGCCACCGCCACGAAGCACATGAGCGGCCACTTCAGGTTCGCCATCCAGGGCGCGCGCGCGCCAAGACGCCAGTTTTCCCAGGCCTCGTGGCCCAGCACGATGAGCGGCACCACCTCCAGCGCCGAGAAGCTCGCGCCCACCGCCATGACCGGCGTAGTGGTGCCCGCGAAATACAGGTGGTGGAACGTGCCCGGAATGCCGCCCAGCATGAAGAGCGACGCCGACGCGAGACTGGCGGTGGTGGCCATGCGGCGCGACACCAGGCCCAGCGTCGAGAAGATGAATGCCAGTCCGGTGGTGGCGAACACCTCGAAGAACCCTTCGACCCACAGGTGCACCACCCACCAGCGCCAGTACTCCATCACCGACAGGTTGGTGCGCTCGCCGTAGAACAGGCCAGCCCCGTAAAAGAGCCCGATGGCCACTACCGACGCGGTGAGCAGCGCCAGCAGGTTCTTGTCGGTGCCCGGCGTCTTGAGCGCGGGCGCGATGCCGCGCACCATCAGCACCAGCCAGAACGCGATGCCGGCGAACTTGCCGATCTGCCACAGGCGCCCGAGATCCACGTATTCGTAGCCCTGGTGCCCGAGCCAGAAGTTCCAATGCGCCGGCATGAGCTGTGCGATAGCCAGGTAGTTGCCGACAAACGAGCCGACCACGACCACGACCAGGGCCCAGAACAGAATGTCCACGCCCAGCTTCTGGTATTTGGGATCTTTGCCGCCGTTGATCAGCGGCGCCAGGAACAGTCCGGCGGCCAGGAAGCCCGTGGCTATCCAGAACAAGGCCGCCTGGATGTGCCAGGTGCGCATCAGCGCATACGGGAACCACTGGGAAACATCCACGCCGTAGAACTTCTGGCCTTCGACCGTGTAGTGCGCCGTGAAGCCGCCGATGAAGACCTGAAACACGAACAGCGCCACCACCAGGAAAAGATACTTGCCCAGCGACCGCTGCGATGGCGTCAGGGCGAAGGTGGTGAGCGGGTCGCGCGCGGCTGGCGCCGGCAGCGGCTCCTCGTGCTTGTGCAGGAACGCCCAGGCCCACACCAGGAAACCCACGCCCGCCAGCAGCACGATGACGCTGACGATCGACCAGATGATGTTTTCACTGCTGGGATGGTTGCCGATCAGTGGTTCGTGCGGCCAGTTGTTGGTGTAGGTCACCTCGTGGCCCGGCCGTTCGGTCGCGGCCGCCCAGGCCGTCCAGAAAAAGAACTGCGTCAGCGCGGTGCGGCGCTCGGCGCTGGGCAAGGTGTTCTCCTTCATGGCGAAGTGCTCGCGGCTTTTCTGAAGCTCGGGCGCGTCGGAGAACAGGCGCTGGTAGTACGCCGCCGTCTCGGCCATGGCTTGGGCGCGGCGCGGCGACACCGTCAGTACGCCGGTGTCGGGGTCGGCGCGGTTGGCGCGGTATTCCGCGCGCAGTTCTTCGCGCAGCCCGGCCTGGCGCGGCGTGTCCAGCGTGGCGTACGGCGCGCCATAGCGCGCCTGCGCGGCCAGATCCAGCCAGGCGGTCAATTCGCGGTGCAGCCAGTCGGCGGTCCAGTCGGGCGCCTGGTAGGCGCCGTGCCCCCAGATGGAACCGAGCTGCATGCCGCCGACTGACTGCCAGGCAGTCTGGCCGTCGAGTATGTCTTCCTGCGTGAACAGCGTGGCGCCGTCGGCGACGCGGACCTGCTGGGGTATGGGCGGCGCCTGCCGATAGACGTCGGCGCCGTAATAGCCCAGCAATGAGAAAGTCACCGCCAGCACGGCGATCAGGGTGAACCAGAGTTTGCGGTATGGGCCCATGAGAATGCTCGTTTGAATGTGGCGCGGAGTCAGGCGTCCTGCGGCACGGCGGCCTGGAACGCGTCTTCGAAGAGAATGTTGTTTTCGAGATGGATGTGCTCCATCAGGTCTGCACGGAAGGCGGCCAGCCCCAGGTACAAGGCCCGCCAGGTGTTGCACGCCGCGCGCGGCAAGGTGATGTCGTGCGTCAGCGCCGCCAGCGCCTGCAGGGCCTGCCCGTGGTCGTCGTGCTCCATGCGCATGACGGTGATGGGGCCTTCCGCCATCGCGGCGTGGCCGCGCGCCAGCAGCGGGAACAGCACCTGCTCTTCTTTGCGCATGTGGCTTTCGAGCTCCTGCTGCATGCCGCGCAACAAGTCGGCCAGCCCCACGGGGCAGTCCGCGCGGTCGCCATGCACCTGCTCGACCTTGCTGGACAGGCGGATCAGTTCGGGAAGTTGCTCGCGGTGCCGGTCGTGGTAGCGGACCAGAATGTGGTCGATAAGCTCCGCCGGACTCGACCGGGTCCAGTCGCGGCTGTCGCCGTCACCAGAGCCGAGGGCCAGCAGGCGGCCTTCGATCGCGGCCGGATCAAGCGCTTTCTGCTCGGCGGCCTGACGCAGACTCTGCTTGCCGCCGCAACAGAAGTCCAGGTTGTATTCGTGGAAAACTCGGGTGGCGCCCGGGATGGTGCGCGCCAACTGGCCAAGCGGCCGGTCTATCAGATCCATGAAGCACTCCTCTCGCGTATGGATACCGCTATTGATGCGAGAATCGTGCCAGGGAAATTTACCGTTATTTCAATAACTTATTTTTCAAAGGGTATTAAATACCTTGCCGAATCAAGGTTTTTAATACCCTTATAGGGTAAAAATAACCTTAATTCCGGATTGCAACTGTATTGCCCGGCAGCGCCATGCGGCAGGCAGGCAGGCCATCGGCAGGCCAGGATTGAAGGACGATTATTCCAGCGCCACCGACACGGGCCGCGCGTCCAGCAGGCTGACCAGCACCTTGGGGTCGATGCCGATCAGGTAGCCACGCCGCCCGCCATTGATGTACACGACGGGGTATTCCAGCACCTGGGCCTCGACCCACACCGGCATGCGCTTGCGCGTGCCGAACGGCGATGTGCCGCCGACCTGGTAGCCGGAATGCCGCTGCGCGACTTCAGGATGGCAGGGCGCGACCTTTTTCAGGCCGGCCTGGCGCGCCAGGTTCTTGGTGGAAACTTCGCGGTCGCCATGCATGACCACCACCAGCGGCCGCGCGGCCTCGTCTTCCATGATGAGCGTCTTGACCACCGCGTGCGGGTCCAGCCCCAGCTGGCGCGCGGCCTCGCCGGCGCCGCCGTGCTCGACGTAGTCGTACGTGTGTTCGGTATACGCCACCTTGTGCCGCTTCAGCATCTGGGTGGCGGGCGTTTCGGAAACGTGGCGGGCTTTGCTCATGGTTTTGCCGGGCGGGCCGCGTGGCGGCGATCGGAAAAGCCGGTAGTGTAGGCAGCGGCCGCCGGGCGCGCAACGCGGGTCAGGCGCGCGGATGGTGCGCGGCGTGCAGCGCCTTCAGGCGCTCGCGCGCCACGTGCGTGTAGATTTGCGTGGTGGAAATATCGGCGTGGCCCAACAGCATCTGCACCACGCGCAGGTCGGCGCCATGATTGAGCAGGTGCGTGGCGAAGGCGTGGCGCAGCACGTGCGGCGACAGCGGCGCGCGCACGCCGGACACCACGGCGTATTTCTTGATGAGCTGCCAGAACGCCTGGCGCGTCATGGGCTGCGCGCGGGCGGTAAGAAACAGCGCGTCGCTGACGCGCGCGCCGGCCAGGTCGGGCCGCGCCTCTTTCAGATAGCGGTCGATCCAGTGCGCGGCTTCGGCGCCCAGCGGCACCAGCCGGTCTTTGCCGCCCTTGCCCATCACGACGCGCACCACGCCCTCGTTCAGGCTGACCTCGAGCACCTTGATGTTCACCAGCTCGGACACGCGCAGGCCGGTGGCGTACAGAGTTTCGAGCATGGCCCGGTCGCGCAGGCCGCGCGCCGTGTTCAGGTCGGGCGCACGCAGCAGCGCGTCGACTTGCGCTTCGGACAGCGTCTTGGGCATGCGGGGCGGCTGTTTGGCCGCGCTGAGGGTCAGGCAGGGATCGTGCCCGGTGCGATGCTCGCGCAGCGCCCAGGCATAGAACCGTCGCAGCGCCGCCAGGCGGCGGTTGGCCGTGGTGGCCCGGCTGTCGGCGTGGCGCGCCGCGAACCAGGCTTCGATGTCCCCGGTGCCCGCGTCGCGCAGCAGGCTCGCCGTGGCGGCGCCGCCATGCTCGGCGGGAGTTTCCAGCCAGCGGGCAAAGGCGGAGAGGTCGCGCCGGTACGCCGCCAGCGTGTTGGCGGCCAGGCCGTCTTCGAGCCAGACGGCGTCGATGAAGGCATCGATGTCGGCTTGCGAGGCCAGGGGGTCGGCGCTAGGCATGCTTGGCGATGAGGAACAGGAGCGGCACGAGCGCTGATTCTACGGGCTATACAGACGACTTCAACCAGGCTTCGAACGTGCGCAGCGCTTCGGAACGCTCGTCGCGCTGCGGATAGCCGAAGTAATAGCCCTGCCCCACGGCCAGCACCTGGGGCACCGGCTGCACCAGCTCGCCCGCCTGCAGCGCGGGCTGGGCCAGGAAGTGCGGCACCAGCCCCACGCCCAGCCCGGCCTGCACAGCCGCCAGCATCATGGTGAACAGCTCGTAGCGCGGCCCGCCCGCCGCCTGCGGGCCGTAGGCCTGCCGGTTGGCGCCGTACCACTGGCGCCAGGCGTCGGGGCGCGAACTCAGGTGCAGGTGGGTCAGGCCCGCCAGCCCGTCTTCGGCGCGGCGCGGCAGGTGTGGCGCGCAGACCGGCACCAGTTCTTTTTCGGGAAACAGCAACACGCCCTGCGTGCCGGGCCAGATGCCGCTGGCGTGATACAGCGCCCCATCGAAAGGCTGGTCTTTGAACTGGAACGGCAGCGTGCGCACCGACAGGCTGACGGTAATGTCCGGATGCTGCCGCTGAAAGCCCGCCAGGCGCGGGATAAGCCAGGTGGTGGCCAGCGTGGGCAGCACCGCGATATGAATGCTGCGGCCCATGCCGGTGCGGCTGACCAGGCCAAAGGTGTCTTTTTCGATCTGGTCCAGGTGGTGGCGAATGCGGCCGGCATATTCGGCGCCATGCTCGGTCAGCACGATGCGGCGGCGCACCCGCGTGAACAGCTGCACGCCCAGGCGGGCCTCGAGGCTGGCCACCTGCCGGTATACGGCGCTGTGGGTCAGGGACAGCTCTTCGGCAGCGCGCGAGAAGCTGCCCAGGCGGGCCGACGCCTCGAAGGCCTGCAGGGCGCTGAGATTGGGGATGCCGTTTCTCATGGGAAGATAACGTTTATCTGCGGGGCGACGTGCCGGCAGGTCACTACATTGTGCAATTTTATCAATTGCATTGTGCAACACAGGAACATTATCCTCGACGGCTTGAATCCGGGCTGATTATGACGACTTCCACTTCCTCCACTCCCCGCCTGGGCGGGCACATCCTGGTCGACCAGCTGGCCGCCCACGGCGTCAAGCATGTGTTCTGCGTGCCGGGCGAAAGCTACCTGGCCGTGCTGGACGGCCTGCACGACGCGCAGATCGACGTGACCGTGTGCCGCCAGGAAGGCGGCGCCGCCATGATGGCCGACGCCCATGGCAAGCTGACCGGCGAGCCGGGCATCTGCATGGTCACGCGCGGCCCTGGCGCGGCCAACGCCCTGGCCGGCATCCACATCGCCAAGCAGGACTCGACCCCGCTGATCCTGTTCGTGGGCCAGATCGAGCGCGGCATGCGCGAGCGCGAAGCATTCCAGGAAATGGATTACCGCGCCGTATTCGGCACGCAGGCCAAGTGGGTCACCGAAATCGACCAGGTCGAGCGCATTCCCGAACTGGTGTCGCGCGCCTTCCACGTCGCAACCTCGGGCCGCCCCGGCCCCGTGGTGATCGCGCTGCCCGAAGACATGCTGACCGAGACCGCCACCGTGGCCGACGCGCCGCGCTACGAAGTCATCGACACGGCGCCCGCGGCCGGCCAGCTCGACGAACTGCAGCAGTTGCTGTCGCAGGCCAAGGCGCCCATGGCGATTCTGGGCGGCTCGCGCTGGAGCGCCGAAGCCGTGGCCCAGTTCGCCGATTTCGCGCAGCGTCTGGCGCTGCCCACGGCAGTGTCGTTCCGCCGCCAGATGCTGTTCCCGGCCGACCACCCGTGTTTCATCGGCGACGTGGGCCTGGGCATCAACCCGGCGCTGGCCAAGCGCGTGGCCGACGCCGACCTGATCCTGCTGGTGGGCGGCCGCATGTCGGAAAGCCCCAGCCAGGCCTACACGCTGCTGGACATCCCGGTGCCGCGCCAGAAGCTGGTGCACGTGCACCCCGACAGCGCTGAACTGGGCCGCGTGTACCGCGCCACGCTGGCCATCAACACGTCGCCGGCCGCCTTCGCGCGCGCGCTGGCCGAGGTGCAGGGCCCGGCCCAGCCCGCCTGGGCCGACAGCACGGCCGCGCTGCGCCAGTCGTACCTGGACTGGAGCGACCCGTCGCGCGTGCGCACGCCCGGGGCGCTGCAAATGGGCGAAGTCATGGCCTACCTGGAACGCACCCTGCCGGCCGACGCCATCATGACCAACGGCGCTGGCAACTACGCCACCTGGCTGCACCGCTTTCATCGCTTCACGCGCTACGGCACGCAGCTGGCGCCTACCTCGGGCTCGATGGGCTACGGCCTGCCTGCCGCCGTGGGCGCCAAGCGGGTGCAGCCCCAGAAAACCGTGGTGTGCTTCGCCGGCGACGGCTGCTTCATGATGCACGGCCAGGAGTTCGCCACCGCCGTGCAGTACGGCCTGCCCATCATCGTGGTGCTGATCGACAACGGCATGTACGGCACCATCCGCATGCACCAGGAAAAGCACTATCCGGGCCGCGTATCGGCCACGGCGCTGCAGAACCCCGATTTCGCCGCCTACGCGCAAGCCTTCGGCGGCCATGGCGAGCGGGTCGAAAGCACCGACCAGTTCGGGCCCGCTTTCGAGCGCGCGCTGGCCAGCGGCAAGCCGGCCATCCTGCACTGCCTGCTCGACCCTGAAACCATCACGCCGTCGACCACGCTGGAAAAAATCCGCGACGCGGCGCTGCAGGCCCGCCCGTAAGCGGGCGACGCGACGCTTACCTTATTTCTATTCTGCCCATATACCGGAGACCCGCCCATGTCCTCGAATCCTTCTTTCCACTGGCAAGACCCGCTGTTGCTCGACCAGCAGCTCACCGACGAAGAGCGCATGGTGCGCGACGCCGCCGCGGCCTACGCGCAAGACAAGCTGGCGCCGCGCGTGCTGAACGCCTTCCGCAACGAGCAGACCGACCCGAAGATCTTCGCCGAAATGGGCGAACTGGGCCTGCTGGGCGCCACCATTCCCACCGAATACGGCGGCGCCGGGCTGAACTACGTCAGCTACGGCCTGATCGCCCGCGAAGTCGAACGCATCGACTCGGGCTATCGCTCCATGATGAGCGTGCAGTCGTCGCTGGTGATGGTGCCCATTAATGAATTCGGCAGCGAAGCGCAAAAGCAGAAGTACCTGCCCAAGCTGGCCAGCGGCGAGTGGATCGGCTGCTTCGGCCTGACCGAGCCCAACCACGGCTCCGACCCCAACGGCATGGAAACCCGCGCAGTGCTGACCGGCAGCGGCTACAAGCTGTCGGGCAACAAGATGTGGATCACCAACTCGCCCATCGCCGACGTGTTCGTGGTGTGGGCCAAGTGCGTGGGCGGCGACTACGACGGCAAGATCCGCGGCTTCATCCTGGAAAAGGGCATGAAGGGCCTGTCGGCTCCGGCCATCCACGGCAAGGTCGGCCTGCGCGCTTCGATTACCGGCGAAATCGTCATGGACGAAGTCGAAGTCTCGGCCGAGCAGATGTTGCCTGACGTGTCCGGCCTGCGCGGCCCGTTCACCTGCCTGAACTCGGCGCGCTACGGCATTGCCTGGGGTGCGCTGGGCGCGGCCGAAGCCTGCTGGCACACCGCGCGCCAGTACACGCTGGACCGCAAGCAATTCGGCCGCCCGTTGGCCGCCAACCAGCTCATCCAGAAAAAGCTGGCCGACATGCAGACCGAGATCACCCTGGGCCTGCAGGGCTGCCTGCGCCTGGGCCGCATGAAAGACGAAGGCACGGCCGCCGTGGAAATCACGTCGATCATGAAGCGTAATTCGTGCGGCAAGGCGCTGGACATCGCGCGCCTGGCGCGCGACATGCTGGGCGGCAACGGCATTTCCGACGAGTTCGGCGTGGCCCGCCACCTGGTGAACCTGGAAGTGGTCAACACCTACGAAGGCACGCACGACGTGCACGCCCTGATCCTGGGCCGCGCCCAGACGGGCATTCAGGCGTTCAGCTAAGCAGGCGCACAGCGGTCTGTCCCAGGTGTCTGGCTCCCGTCAGGGTGCCTGACACCGTGCATTTGAGACCGCCGCCAAAGACAGCCGCTAAACATGGCGGTGTCAGGCACCTGCGGAGCCCGACACCAGGGTGCGCCGGCACGCCCTGATCCTGCCGCGCCCAGACGGGCATTCAGGCGTTCAGCTAAGCAGGCGCATAGGCGGTCTATCCCAGGTGTCTGGCTCCCGTCAGGGTGCCTGACACCGTGCATTTGAGACCGCCGCCGAAGACAGCCGCCAAAGACAGCCGCTAAACATGGCGGTGTCGGGCACCTGCGGAGCCCGACACCAGGGTGCGCCGGCACGCTGATCCCGCCGCGCCCAGACGGGCATTCAGGCGTTCAGCTAAGCAGGCGCACAGCGGTCTGTCCCAGGTGTCTGGCTCCCGTCAGGGTGCCTGACACCGTGCATTTGAGACCGCCGCCAAAGACAGCCGCCAAAGACAGCCGCCAAACATGGCGGTGTCGGGCACCTGCGGAGCCTGACACCAGGGTGCGCCGGCACGCCCTGATCCTGCCGCGCCCAGACGGGCATTCAGGCGTTCAGCTAAGCAGGCGCATGGGCGGTCTGGCCCAGGTGTCTGGCTCCCGTCAGGGTGCCTGACACCGTGCATTTGAGACCGCCGCCAAAGACAGCCGCCGAAGACAGCCGCCAAACATGGCGGTGTCAGGCACCTGCGGAGCCCGACACTAGAATGCACGCCGGGCGCGGCGTGGCTAGCTGCCCTCGCCCAGGTCGAACAGGCTGGTGGCGTCGAGTTCCAGCACAGCTTCATCGTGCTGGTTCAGCACGATCCAGTTCCACGAAATGATGCCCAGGTCGGCACGCGAGGTCGAGCGGCGCACCGCCTGCACGCGCGCCTCCAGCCGCAGCGAGTCGCCCGGGCGCACCGGCACGCGCCAGCGCACCTCGCCCAGGCCGGGCGAACCGAACGATTCCGAATCGTGCAGGGCGGCGTCGACCGCCATGCGCATGGCCAGGGCACAGGTGTGCCAGCCGCTGGCGATCAACCCGCCCCAGCGCCCCTGCGCGGCGCGCTCGACGTCGGTGTGGAACCATTGCGGATCGTACTGGCGGGCAAAATGCAGCATCTCGGCTTCGGTCACGGTGACCGGGCCTGCGTGGATCAGCATGCCTTCCTTGAATTCTGCGAACTTCATGTCGGCTTCTCGAATGGAAACCGGCGTGCCAGGGCACGCCGGAGCATCTTGCCGCTGCGGGCCGCATGGCGGCGCCGGCGCCGGCTAGTAGGTTTCGAAATGCAGCCGCCCCTCGCGGCGCAACGCAGCATGCAGGATAGTCCAATCCTGGCCCGCTTGCACGACCACGTCGCGCAAGGCGTCCAGCACGCCTGACTCCATACCCTTCAGGCCGCACACATAAATACAGGTGTTGGGGTCGGCCAGCAGGTCCAGCACGTCGGCGGCGCGCTCGCGGATCAGGTCTTGCACGTAGCGGCGCGGCTGCGAGGCGTCACGCGACAGCGCCAGGTTGATGTCGATGAAGTCGCGCGGCAACTTCATCAGCGGGCCGAAGTACGGCAGCTCGCGCTGCGTGCGCGCGCCGAAGAACAGCATCAGCCGTCCGTTGGTGCCGCGCTCGATGCGGCGGCGGCAGCGCTCGGTCATGGCGCGCATGGGGGCCGAGCCGGTGCCGGTGCAGATCATCATCAGGTTGGCGCGCGCGTGATTGGGCATCAGGAACGTGTTGCCGAACGGCCCGATGACCTGCACGGTGTCGTTCTTCGCGAGGTCGCACAGATAGTTCGAGCAGACGCCGCGCGCCGGCTGGCCCTGGTGGTCTTCGGTGACGCGCTTCACGGTCAGCGACAGGTTGTTGTAGCCGGCCCGCTCGCCGTCGCGCGGACTGGCCAGCGAATATTGGCGGGCGTGGTGCGGGCGGCCCTGGGCATCGGTGCCCGGGGGCAGAATGCCGATGGACTGCCCTTCCAGCACCGGAAACGGTACGCTGCCGAATTCCAGCACGATATGGTGGATGTCGCTATCGGTATCCGCGTCGGTAACCCGGTAGTTGCCCACCACCGTGGCAAGAGCCGGCGTCTTGTGCGTGTACAGGTTCACATACGGATGCGCGGCCGACCACGGCGGGATGCTGGCGCCCGGCAGCTGCACCGCCGGCGCATCGGGGGCGCCGGCCGCGGGCATGGCCGCTTCGGTAGCGACGCCATCCGCCGCGCCGGCGCCATCGCTCTGCTGCAAGGGCTTTTCGCCGGGCAGCTCGTCCCAGCCAAATTGCTCTTGCACGCTATACGCTTCGGCGCGCAGCACCAGCCGCCAATTGTCGATCGAGCCGGTGGGGCACGGCGGCACACAGGCCATGCAGCCATTGCAGATGTCCGGGTCCACCACATAGTTGTTGCCGTCGTGCGTGATGGCGTCAATGGGGCAGGTTTCTTCGCACGTATTGCAACGGATGCAGATCTCGGGGTCGATCAGGTGCTGCTTGAGCACTTCGGGCGGCAAGGGGGCGTTCATTGCCGGGCTCCTGTTCCTTAGTTGAAGCGCACGTACTCGAAGTTCACCGGCTGGCGGTTCACGCCCATCACGGGCGGAGCGATCCAGTTGGCGAACTTGCCGGGTTCGGTCACGCGGCCCATCAGCGACGCCACGAAGGCGCGGTCTTGCGCTGTGGGTAGCCACTTGTCGCGGTGGGCCTGCCACTGCGATTCGCTGAGCACTTCGCCTTCGGGCGCAACGCGAATGCCGGCCAGCGTGCCGATCTGGCGGTTGAACGCCTTGTGCGGCACCGACAGGCGAAACGGCAGCCCGCTTTTCTCGATAACCTTGTTCCAGCGCCCCACTCCCGCCATGGAGTCGCGGATGAAATCGTCGCGCAGCACTTCGTTCAGCGCGTTGAGCATGGGCACTTCGATTTCGCGCAGCTTGCCGCCATCCACGCTCAACACGCGATAGGTGTCGTTCTTGAGCTGGTGGTCATCGGCGCGCTTGCCTTCTTCGTAGCGGCCCTTCAGGCCCGAGCTGTAGAAAATGGCCGCGTTGGACGATTGGTCGGCGCCGAACAGGTCGATGGTGACGCTGTAGTGGAAATTCAGGTAGCGCTGGATGGTGGGCAGGTCGATCACGCCGGCGGCCCGCACCGTGGCGGGGTCGTCGGTCTTGAGCTGCTTCATGACTTCGCAGGTGCGCTGGATGATGCGCGACACGCCCGACTCGCCCACGAACATGTGGTGGGCCTCTTCGGTCAGCATGAACTTGGTGGTGCGGGCCAGCGGGTCGAAGCCCGACTCGGCCAGCGCGCACAACTGGAACTTGCCGTCGCGGTCGGTGAAGTAGGTGAACATGTAGAACGCCAGCCAGTCCGGCGTTTTTTCATTGAAGGCGCCCAGGATGCGCGGGTTGTCGGCATCGCCCGAGCTGCGTTCAAGCAGCGCGTCCGCCTCTTCGCGGCCGTCGCGGCCGAAGTAGCGGTGCAGCAGGTACACCATGGCCCACAGATGGCGGCCTTCTTCGACGTTGATCTGGAACAGGTTGCGCAGGTCGTACTGCGACGGCGCGGTCATGCCCAGGTGACGCTGCTGCTCGATCGACGCGGGTTCGGTATCGCCCTGGGTGACGATGATGCGGCGCAGGTTGGCGCGGTGTTCGCCCGGCACGTCCTGCCACACGTCGCGGCCCAGGTTTTCACCGAAATGGATCTTGCGCTGGCCGTCCTGCGGGGCCAGGAAAATACCCCAGCGGTAGTCCGGCATTTTCACGTGGTCGAAATGCGCCCAGCCGTCAGGCTCGACGCTGACGGCGGTGCGCAGGTACACGTCGAAACCGTGCGAGCCGTCGGGCCCCATGTCCTGCCACCATTGCAGGTAGTTGGGCTGCCAGTGTTCCAGCGCGCGCTGCAGGGCGCGGTCGCCGGACAGGTTGACGTTGTTGGGGATCTTTTCGCTGTAGTTGATGCCTGACATGTCTGCTCTCTCGCTCTCTAAGTGGTGGACGGTGAGGTCTACACCCGGTTCCAGTCGAACGTGGCCTGCTCGCCCTTGCCGTACAGCTTCAGGGCGCCCTTTTCGCCCGCGGCGTTGGGGCGGTTGAATATCCAGTTCTGCCAGGCGGTCAGGCGGCCGAAGATGCGCGTTTCCATGGTTTCGCGGCCGCCGAAGCGCAAGTTGGCCTCCAGTCCGGTCAGCGCATCGGGCGACAGGGCGCGCCGCTCTTCCAGCGCCAGGCGCACTTCGTCGTCCCAGTCGATGCTGTCCGGCGCGAAAGTGACCAGGCCCAATTCCAGCGCGCGCGTGGCGGGCAGCAACTGGCCGGCCGCGGCGCGCACGGCTTCGAGCGGCAACGTTTCTTCGTAGAAGCGGCGTTGCAGCCGGCTTTGCCCGTTCACCAGCGGGTAGGCGCCGAAGTTGCGCTCGCCCACCACGATCTGCGCCGGCGCGTCGGCGTCTTCATCGTCCAGCATGTAGATGCGGTCGGCGGCCAGGGCCAGTTCGAACAGCGTGCCGGCAAAGCACGAACCCGGCTCGATCAGGGCGTAGATCGAGCGCGAGGTCACATCCAGGCGCGCCAGCGTGCGGCGCAGCATGCCGGCCGTCTCGCGCACGAACCAGTGGCCGGCGTGCTGCTGCAGGGCCGCGTCGGCGGCCAGCACGGCGGCGATGTCGCCTTCGGTCTTGAATACCCAGGTGCCCAGATCGGGCTCGTTGGTGCGCAGGCTGAGAATGGCGTCGTCGAGCTCGCGCGCCATCTGCAGCGGCCACCAGGCGGCGCCGGCCGCCACGATGGCGTCGATATCCTGCTCTACCGGGGCCTGC
Organism: Bordetella petrii; assembly: GCF_000067205.1. Classification (NCBI taxonomy): domain Bacteria; kingdom Pseudomonadati; phylum Pseudomonadota; class Betaproteobacteria; order Burkholderiales; family Alcaligenaceae; genus Bordetella; species Bordetella petrii. Next base: position 3,780,727 of record NC_010170.1, read on the forward strand.
GGGCCGCGGATGGTCCAGGTGGCCAGGCGCGCGGCGCGGTCGTACGCCACGTCGACATAGCGGTACGACAGGCGGCTGTCGTTCTCGGCGCGCTCCAGCGGAGTCAGCGCCACCCCTTGCGCCTGGGCAGGACGGTCGCTGGCGGCGGCCAGCTCGGCCGCGCGCGCCAGCACGGCAGCTTCGAACCGGGCCGGCTTGGCCACCTCGTCGACCAGCCGCCAATCTTTGGCGCGCTGGCCGCGCACGCCTTCGACCAGGGTGCAGAAAATATCGGCATGGTCGTGGCGCACCTTGCGCTTGTCGGTGACGCGGGTCAGCCCGCCCGTGCCCGGCAGCACGCCCAGCAGCGGCACTTCGGGCAGCGCCACCGCGGAAGACCGGTCATCCACCAGGAAAATCTCGTCGCAGGCCAGCGCCAGCTCGTAGCCGCCCCCGGCGCAGGCGCCGTTGAGCGCGGCGATGAATTTCAGCCCGCTGTGGCGGCTGGAATCTTCAATGCCGTTGCGGGTTTCGTTCGTGAACTTGCAGAAGTTCACCTTCCAGGCATGCGAGGACAGGCCCAGCATGAAGATATTGGCGCCCGAACAGAAGATGCGGTCTTTCATGCTGGTGACCACCACCGTGCGCACCTCGGGGTGTTCAAAGCGGATGCGCTGCAGGGCATCGTGCAGCTCGATGTCCACGCCCAGGTCGTACGAGTTCAACTTGAGCTTGTAGCCGGGACGCAAGCCGCCGTCTTCGGCCACATCCATGGCCAGCGTGGCGATAGCGCCGTCGAATTTCAGCTTCCAATGCCGGTAGCGGGACGGTTCAGTCTGGAAATCCACGCGGGAGGGGCTGCTCATGATACGGTCTCCTGGCCTTGCGATATGAATAATACTGCATGTGATGAATTAAAGTGCAGATTAATGCACAAAAAAAAGCCCGTCAAGCGGAATATGCAGAAAAGTGCAGGCGGGCGGGCCGGCCCGCCCGCCTAACATTACAGCGGCAGCCCGCAGGCTTTGCGCACCCGCGTGCGCAGGCCGCCGAAACTTTCGGGCAGGCTGAGGCCGCTGGTTTCCCAGGTGAGGTCCGCCTTGGCGTAGAACGCTTCGCGCCCGGCCAGGATGCGCTTCAGGTCGGCCATGGCTTCGCTGTTTCCGGACATGGGCCGGAAATCGCCCTGCGCCATGACGCGCGCCATATGCTCATCGGGCGTGGCGCGCAGCCACACGGTGTAGCAGTGAGTCAGCAGCAGGTTCAACGTGGCCGGCTCGGACACCAGGCCGCCCGGGGTGGCCAGCACCATTTCGGGATAGATCTGCACGGCCTCTTCGAGGGCCCGGCGCTCGTAGCGCCGGTATGCGTTGGGGCCGTACAGGTTGTGGATTTCGAGGATGCTGCAGCCGGCCACCCGTTCGATTTCGCGATTGAGCTCGATGAACGGGTAGCCGAGATCGTCGGCCAGCATCTGCCCCAGCGTGGACTTGCCCGCGCCGCGCAGGCCGATCAGGGCCACCCGCTGGAAGCGGTTGGGGCGCTGCGCCCCGCCGCCCACGCCAAAGAGCTGGACCAGGGCTTCGCGCGCGCGCTGCAGGTCGGATTCGGTGCGGCCGCTGAGCAATTCGCGTATCAACAGCCAGTCGGGCGATTCGGTAGTGACGTCGCCCACCAGTTCGGCCAGGGCGCAGTTGAATGCCTTGGCAATCTGCAGCAGCACCAGGATCGAGGCATTGCCCACGCCGTGCTCCAGGTTGGCCAGGTGCCGCTCGGACACGCCGGTGGCCTGCGACAGGCTTTTACGGGTCATGCCGCGGATGGCGCGCAGGCGCCGCACGCGCTCACCCAGGGCGACCAGGAACGGCTCCCGGCGCGATTCCGGCGATTCCTTGTCTAGCGCTTGGTTCATTGCTGTTCGGACTCCGAGTAAACCCTGATTTTCGCGATTTTATGCACTATAGTGCTTGACCTTGAAAGTGTGAAGCACTATTTTTCTGTTCATAAGACCTGAAGTGCGTACACGCGACAGAAAAAAGCAATGTATTGCATGTACGCCCTCAGTGCGCCGACAGTGTAAAGGACGAGACCCGCATGACTACGCCTGCATCCTTCCACCATTTGATGCGCCGCATTACCGCCCCCATCGCCGGGCTGCCGCTCGATGCCGCCTTGCAAGAACGCCTTAATCGCCAGGCGGGGCCCGGCAGCGCGCTCTACCACGACGTGTTCGCCGCCTGCCGGCAGGGAGTAGCCGAGGGCTGGATGTGCGCCCGGGAAGGCGGCGGCATCCGCTACGGCCGGGTGATCAAGGCCGACGAGGGTCTGGACGGGTTTTCGGTGGACGTGGTGGATATGAACAGCCTGGCCGGCCCGCACCATGCGCACCCTCGGGGCGAAATCGACCTGATCATGCCGCTGGACGACGCCGCGCGCTTCGATGGCCACGGCGCGGGCTGGCTGGTGTACGGCCCGGACACCGCGCACTCGCCCACCGTAACGGGCGGCCAGGCGCTGGTGTTGTACTTGCTGCCGGAGGGCGCCATTGAGTTCACGCGCACTGAATCCATGCGCACTGAATCCATGCGCACTGAATCCACTCGTACTGATTCCATCCGTACATGACGCGCCAGGACGCCGACATGCTCGAACTCGTCAATTTCGTGGCCGGCCGCCGCGTGTCCGGCACCGGCCCCGGCACGGTGCTGCGCGACCCGCTTTCGGGCGAGCCGCTGGCCCGCGCGGACAGCACGGGGCTGGACCTGCCCGGCGCCTACGCATGGGCCCGCCAGCACGGCGGCGCGGCGCTGCGCGCCCTGTCGTACGCCGAACGGGCGGCACTGCTGGCGCGCGTGGCCGAGGTGCTGCAGGCCAACCGCGACAAGTACTACGAGATCGCGCTGCGCAATGCCGGCACTGTGCGCCAGGACTCGGCAATCGACATCGAGGGCGGCATCTATACCTTGTCTTATTACGCGAAGCTGGGCGCGAAGCTTGAGGGACAGGCGTTCCGCCCTGATGGCGAGCAGGTCTCGCTGGCGCGCGACGACGCCTATGCCGTGCGGCATATTGCCGTGCCGGCGCGCGGGCTGGCGCTGCTGATCAATGCGTTTAACTTTCCGTCGTGGGGGCTGTGGGAAAAAGCCGCGCCCGCGCTGCTCTCGGGCGTGCCTGTAGTGGCCAAGCCCGCCACGGCCACGGCCTGGCTGGCCCATGAAATGGTGGCCGACTTGCTGGCGGCCCAGGTATTGCCCGAAGGCGCGCTGAGCCTGGTGTGCGGCGCGTCCGCCGGCCTGCTGGATGCGCTGGCGCCGGGCGACGTGCTGTCGTTCACCGGGTCGGCGGATACCGCCGCCCTGCTGCGCGCCCATCCACGGGTGGCGCGCGATGCCCTGCGCATGAATGCCGAGACCGACAGCCTGAACTGCGCCCTGCTTGGGCCCGATGCGGCCGCGGGCGGCGCCGCGTTCGATGCGCTCGTGCACGAGGCGGTGCGCGAGATAACCGTTAAGTCGGGCCAGAAATGCACCGCCATTCGCCGCATCCTGGTGCCGCAAGCGGCCTATCAACGCATGGCCGACGCCATCGCCAGCCGATTGGCTGCCGTGACGGTGGGCAACCCGCGCAACGCCGACGTGCGCATGGGCTCGCTGGTTGGCCGCGCCCAGCACGACGACGTGCAGGCCGGCATCCAGGCGCTGCGCGCCGGCAGCCAGGTGCTGTTCGACGGCGGCCAGGTGCGCCTGCTGGACGCCGACCCCGCCGTGGCGGCCTGCGTGGCGCCCTGGCTGCTGGGCTCGCCCGACCCGGACAACCACCCCCTGGCGCACGACCGCGAAGTGTTCGGCCCCCTCGCCACCCTGATGCCCTACCGCGACGCCGCCCATGCCTATGCCCTGGCGCGGCGCGGACAGGGTTCGCTGGTGGCCTCGGTGTACAGCGACGACTCGGCGTTCCTCGCGCGCAGCGCGCTGGAGCTGGCCGACAGCCATGGCCGGGTACACCTGGTCAGCCCGGAGGCCGCCAGAACACATACCGGCCATGGCAACGTAATGCCCCAGTCGCTGCACGGCGGCCCCGGGCGCGCGGGCGGCGGCGAAGAACTGGGCGGCCTGCGCGCCCTGGCGCTGTACCACCGCCGCGCGGCCATCCAGGGCGCTCCCGCGCGACTGCGGGGGTTGGCCGACGCCGCCGGCGCCACCTGAGCCGGGCCTGCCCCGCACATACATAGAACAACGGAGAGAGACCATGTCCCCCTGCCCCACCGAGCTGAATTTCGCCAGCCATCTGGCCGCGCTGAATGCGCCGCGGGCCGCCAAGCTGGCCTACATCGACGACACGCGCCGCCTGACCTACGGCGAGCTGGCCGAACGGGTGGCCCGCTGCGCCGGCGCGCTGCGCCAGATGGGCCTGCGCCGCGAAGAACGCGTGTTGCTGCTGATGCATGACAGCGTCGACTGGCCGGTCACCTTCCTGGGCGCGTTGCATGCCGGCGTGGTGCCGGTGGCGATCAACACGCTGCTGACGCCGGACGATTACGCGTACATTGCCAGCCACAGCCGCGCGCGCGCCGCCATCGTATCCGGGACGCTGGTCGATACGCTGCAGGCGGCGCTGGCCAAGGGGCCGCACGAAATCGAGCACATCGTGGTGGCGCAGCCCGCGGGCCCCCTGCCCGCCCAGGCGCGGGAGTTCGATAGCCTGCTGGCCGGCGCGCCGCTGATGCCGGCGGTTCGCACCCTGGCCGACGAGATCGCCTTCTGGCTGTATTCGTCGGGCTCCACCGGCAAGCCCAAAGGCGTGGTGCACACCCATGGCAACCTGTGGCACACGGTAGAGCTGTATGCCAAGCCGGTGCTGGGCATACGCGAAGACGACGTGGTGTTCTCGGCCGCCAAGCTGTTCTTCGCCTACGGCCTGGGCAACGGCCTGAGCTTTCCGTTGTCGGTGGGCGCCACGGTGGTGGTAATGGGCGAGCGCCCCACGCCGCAGGCGGTGTTCAAGCGCCTGACCGAGCACCGGCCTTCGGTGTTCTACGGCGTGCCAACCCTGTACGCCAGCATGCTGGCCAGCCCCGACCTTCCGGCGCGCGAGCAGGTGGCGCTGCGGGTCTGTACCTCGGCCGGCGAAGCGCTGCCGCGCGACATCGGCGAACGCTTTACGCGCCATTTCGGCTGCGAGATCCTGGATGGCATCGGCTCGACCGAGATGCTGCACATTTTCCTGTCCAACCAGCCCGGCCAGCTGCGCTACGGCACCACCGGCAAGCCGGTGCCCGGCTACGAAGTGCAACTGCGCGACGACGAAGGCCGGCCGGTGCCGCCCAATGCAATCGGCGACCTCTACATCAAGGGGCCGAGCGCCGCGCTGATGTACTGGAACAACCGCGATAAAACGCGCCAGTGCTTCCAGGGCGAATGGCTGAAAAGCGGCGACAAATACCAGTGCGACGCCGACGGCTACTACACCTATGCCGGCCGCAGCGACGACATGATCAAGGTCAGCGGCCAGTACGTTTCGCCGGTGGAAGTGGAGAACGTGCTGATCCAGCACGAAGCGGTGCTGGAAGCCGCGGTGATAGGCGTGCCCGACCACGATGGCCTGGTCAAGACCAAGGCCTATGTGGTGTTGCGGCCGGGCTTCCAGCCCGATGCCGGCACCGGCGCGGCGCTGCAAAGCTACGTGAAGCAGCACCTGGCGCCGTTCAAGTACCCGCGCCAGATCAATTTCACCGACGAGCTGCCCAAGACCGCCACCGGCAAGATCCAGCGGTTCCGTCTGCGGCAGATGGAAGAAGCCTCGCTATGACGACCGCCATTTCCGCCGCCGTGCCCGCCTGGGCCGACCTGCGCGCGCTGGGCCGCGAGATGCGGCTGGAGTGCCAGTGGATCGCGCCCGACCGGCACAACGCGCCGCTGCTGGTGTTCCTGCACGAGGGCCTGGGTTCGGTCGCCATGTGGAAAGACTGGCCGCGGCGCGTCTGCGACGCGGCCGGCTGCCGCGGGCTGGTGTATTCGCGTTACGGCTATGGCCAGTCCACCGCGCGGCCGGCCGGCGAGAAATGGCCGGTGACCTTCATGCACGACCAGGCGCGCGAGGTGCTGCCCGCGCTCTTCGCCACGCTGGGCGTCGACGCCACGCGCGACCGCCCGGTGCTGTTCGGCCACAGCGACGGCGGCTCGATCGCCCTGCTGTACGCCGCCATGTATCCGCAGGCGGTGGCCGGCGTGGTGGCCGCGGCGCCGCACATACTCGTGGAAGACATTTCGGTCGCGAGCATCGGGCAGGCGCGCCGCGCCTACCTGGACACCGACCTGCCGGCGCGGCTGGGCCGTTATCACGCCGACGCCGACTCCGCGTTCTGGGGCTGGAACGATATCTGGCTGGACCCGGCATTCCGCGCCTGGGATATTCGCGACTATCTGCCGGACGTGCGGTGCCCGGTGCTGGCGTTGCAAGGGCTGGACGACGAATACGGCACGCTGGAACAGATACGCGGCATCCGCCGGGCCGCGCCGCAGACGCGCCTGCTCGAGATTCCCGACTGTGGCCATTCGCCGCACAAAGACCAGCCCGATGTCGTGATCGCGGCCGTCGCCGATTTCGTCGGCGGCCTGCACAAGCCAGGCTGAGCCACGCGCCAGCCGACAATAACCAGGAGACAGACCATGCACCACGTCCTGAACCGCGCCCTGCTCGCCGGCGCCCTGGCGCTCGCCGCGGGCACCGCCACAGCGGCCGACAAAATCAAAGTGGGTTTCATGCTGCCCTACAGCGGCACCTATGCCGCGCTGGGCGCCGCCATCGAGAACGGCTTCAAGCTGTATGTGGCGGAACAAGGCGGCAAGCTGGGCGGGCGCGAGCTGGAATACTTCAAGGTCGATGACGAATCCAACCCGGCCAAGGCCTCGGAAAACGCCAACCGCCTGATCAAGCGCGACCAGGTCGACGTGCTGGTGGGCACCGTGCATTCGGGCGTGGCCATGGCGCTGGCCAAGGCAGCCAAAGGCAGCGACACCACGCTGTTCGTCACCAACGCGGGGGCCGACGCCATCACCGGCCCGATGTGCGGGACAGGCATCTTCCGCACATCGTTCTCGAACTGGCAGCCGGGCTACGCCATGGGGCCGGTGGCAGCCGCCAAGGGCCATAAGACCGCCGTCACCATCACCTGGAAGTACGCGGCGGGCGAGGAACAGATGAAGGGATTCCACGAAGGCTTCGAGAAGGCGGGCGGCAAGATCGTGAAAGACCTGACCCTGCCCTTCCCGAACGTGGAGTTCCAGTCGCTGCTGACCGAGATCGCATCGCTCAAGCCCGACATGGTGTTCGCGTTTTTCGCGGGCGGCGGCGCTGTGAAATTCGTCCAGGACTACCATGCCTCGGGGCTGGGCAAGACCATTCCGCTGTACGGCACCGGCTTCCTGACCGACGGCACGTTGAAGGCGCAAGGCGACGCCGCGCAGGGTCTGCTGACCACGCTGCACTATGCCGACGGCCTGGGCACGCCGCGCGACCAGGCGTTCCGCGCCGCCTACAGCAAGGCCTACGACAACATGCAGCCCGACGTGTACGCCGTGCAAGGCTACGATGCGGCGCAACTGATGCAGGCGGGGCTGCAGGCCGTGCAGGGCAATATCGACGACAAGGCCAAGTTCCGCGCGGCCATGCGCGGCGCCACGATCGACAGCCCGCGCGGCAAGTTCACCCTGTCGGCCGCCGGCAACCCGGTGCAGGACATCTACCTGCGTCAGGTCGCGGGCCTGGAAAACAAGATGATCGAGGTGGCGGTGCCGAAGCTGGCCGACCCGGCGCGCGGCTGCAAGCTCTGACCCGCGCCGCCAGGACGCCGACATGGACGCGAGTATCTTCCTCATCCAGTGCCTGAACGCGCTGCAGCACGGTCTGCTGCTGTTCCTGGTAGCCAGCGGCCTGACGCTGATCTTCGGCATCATGGGCATCATCAACCTGGCCCATGGCAGCTTCTACATGATCGGCGCCTATATGGCCTTCGCGCTGGGGCCGCTGGTCGACAGGTGGGCGGCTGGCGGCTTCGCCGCCACGCTGCTGCTGTGCGTGCTGCTGGCGGCCCTGCTGGGCTATCTGCTGGAGGCCGCATTCTTCAGCTACCTGTACCGCCGCAACCACCTGCAGCAGGTGCTGATGACCTACGGGCTGATCCTCGTGTTCGAAGAAGTGCGCAGCCTGCTGGTGGGCAACGACGTGCACGGCGTGCCGATGCCCGCCTGGCTGTCGGGCACGATACCGCTGGGTGGCGTGATGACATATCCGGTCTACCGGCTGTTCATCTCGGCGGTGGGCATCGGCGTCGCGCTGCTGCTGTACTGGGTCATTACGCGCACCCGACTGGGCATGATGGTGCGCGCCGGCGCCAGCAACCGCGAGATGATCGGCTCGCTGGGCATCGACATCAACCGCCTGTACCGCATCGTGTTCGCGGCCGGCGTGGCGCTGGCCGCGCTGGCCGGCACGATTGCCGCGCCGGTGTCGTCGGTGTATCCCGGCATGGGGCATGGCGTGCTGATCGTGTGCTTCGTGGTGGTGGTGATAGGCGGCATCGGATCGATACGGGGCGCGTTCCTGGCGGCCATGCTGGTGGGCGCGGTCGAGACCTTCGGCCAGGTGCTGTTTCCGGCCGCGGCCGGCGTGCTGGTGTACCTGCTGATGGCCGCCATTCTGCTGTGCAAGCCCGAAGGGCTGTTCAAACAAGGCTAGCAAGGGAATGAAGCAAACAAGCAAACTGATTCCCCTGGCCGTGCTGCTGGCGCTGGCGGCGTTTCCGCTGCTGGGCGCCGACTACTACACCGGGCTGGCCGTCAAGCTCATGATCTATGCGATTTTCGCGCTGAGCCTGCAGTTGCTGGTGGGCGGCGCGGGGCTGGTCAGCCTGGGACACGCGGCCTACTTCGGCATCGGCGCCTATGCCGCGGCCCTGCTGTCGCCCGAGTCGGAAGCCGCCGGCCTGGCCTGGCTGCTGGGCGCGGCGGTGCTGGGCGCGGCCGCGTATGCGCTGGTGACCGGCGCCCTGGCGCTGCGCACGCGCGGCGTGTATTTCATCATGGTCACGCTGGCGTTCTCGCAGATGGCGTACTACGTGTTCCACGACACCGACCTGGGCGGCGGCAGCGACGGCATCTACCTGTACTTTCGCCCGCAGCTCTCGCTGGGCGGCTGGCAGCCGTTCGACCTGGACCAGCCCGGCGTCTACTACCTGTTCGTGCTGGCCTGCCTGGCCTTGACGTGGGGTTTCCTGGCCATGCTGGCGCGCTCGCCGTTCGGCGCGGCGCTGGCGGGCATACGCATCAACGAGCAGCGCATGCGCGCGGCCGGCTATTCCACCTTTCCGTACAAACTGGCCGCCTACGTGGTGGGCGCCGCGCTGGCCGGGCTGGCCGGCTTCCTGTACGCGCTGAAAGACGGCTTCGTGACGCCGGAACTGCTGGCCTGGGAGCAATCCGGCCTGGTGCTGCTGATGGTGATCCTGGGCGGCATGGGCCGGCTGGGCGGCGCCGTGCTGGGCGCGGCCGCGCTGATCCTGCTGCAGGAGCTGTTCCAGTCGCAGGCGATTTTCGGCGACTACGCCCAGCACTGGCACCTGCCGCTGGGCCTGTCCATCATCGCGCTGGTTGCGCTGCTGCCCGACGGGCTGGCCGGCCTGCCGGCCCAATGGCGCGCCCGCCGGCGCGCCGTGGCGCCACCCGCCGAAGCGCCGGAGGCCGCTCCCGCGCCCGCGCCGGCGCCCGCCATGCCCCTGCACGGAGAACCCCATGCCTGAAACCTTGTTGGCCGCGCGCGGCATCGTGCGCCGCTTCGGCGGCCTGGTCGCCGTCAATGATGTGTCGCTGGACCTGTACCGCGGCACCGTGCACGCGGTGATCGGCACCAACGGCGCCGGCAAGTCGACGCTCATCAACATACTGTCGGGCGAGCTGCAGGCCAGCGCCGGCCAGGTATTGCTGGAAGGCCGCGACATCACGGCCTGGCCGCAGCCGCAGCGCGCCCGCGGCGGGCTGGGCCGCAGCTACCAGCGCTCGACCATCTTCCCCACGCTGAGCGTGTACGAGAATTGCCGGCTGGCCGCCCAGGCGGGCCGCCAGCGCTTCTGGCACTGGTGGCGCGACGCCGCCGATTGCGCGCACAGCGCGGGCCAGGCGCGCGATGCGCTGGAGCGCACCGGCCTGGCCGCCAGCGCGGCCACGCTGGCTGGCCTGCTGCCGCACGGCCACAAGCGCCAGCTGGAAATCGCCATGTGCCTGGCCGGCCAGCCGCGCGTGCTGCTGCTGGACGAACCCCTGGCCGGCATGGGCCCGGAAGAAACCGAGCGCATCCTGGCCCTGCTGCAGGCCCTGAAGGCCGAGCATGCCATCCTGCTGGTAGAGCACGACATGGACGCGGTGTTCGGCAACGCCGACACGATCACCGTGATGGTCAACGGCAGCGCCATCGCCTGCGGCACGCCGGCGCAGATCCGCGCCAACCCGCAAGTTCAGGACGCCTACCTGGGAGAGGGCCCATGCACGCACTGATCGACGCCAGCGGCCTGCACAGCTATTACGGGGCCAGCCACGTGCTGCGCGGCGTGGACCTGCGCATCGCGCCCGGCGAGTCGGTGGGACTGGTGGGCCGCAATGGCATGGGCAAGACCACGCTGATCCGCACCTTGATGGGCCATGTGCGCAGCCGTCATGGCAGCCTGACCGTGGCCGGACGCGACTGCGCGCGCGCCCAGCCGCACGCCATCGCGCGCCTGGGCGTGGCCTACGTGCCCGAAGGGCGCGGCGTCTTTCCCAACCTGAGCGTGCGCGAGAACCTGCTGGTGGCCGCACGCCCCGGCACGCGCGGCCAGTCCGGCTGGACCTGCGAGCGCGTGCTGGCGACCTTCCCGCGCCTGGCGGAACGGCTGGACCACGGCGGGCAGCAGTTATCGGGCGGCGAACAGCAGATGCTGGCCATTGGCCGCGCCCTGACCACCAACCCCGACCTGCTGATCCTGGACGAGGCCACCGAGGGGCTGGCCCCGCTGATCGTGGCGGAAATCTGGAAAATCGTCGCCGCGATCCGCGCCACGGGCATATCGACCCTGATCGTCGACCGCAACTATCGCGCGGTGCTGGCGCACACCGACCGCTGCCTGGTCATGGAAAAAGGCCGCATCGTGCACCAGGGCGCCAGCCCGGCGCTGGCGGCCCGGCCCGAGCAACTGGCGCGTTACCTGGGGGTGTAGCCCGGGCTGCGGTATCCCGATATTCAATGCTTGCCGAAAGCGGCGAAGAAGGTGCGTACGGCCAGCTCGGCCCAGCGCTTTTTCTGGGCCTCGGACGGCCGTCGGTCGGGCAGCAGCACCCCTTCGAGCTGCGCCTGCCCGCGCACCAGGCTGAAGAACAGGCGGGCAGCTTCCTGCGGGCTGACATCGCCCAGGTGCAGTTCTTGATTCCGCACGCCCCGCTCCACGTGTTCGGCCACGATGCCGCAATACGCCTCGGGGCCATTTTCAAAAAAGGCGCGCGCCAATTCCGGAAAGCGCGGCGCCTCGGCCGCCGATACGCGGAACAACGCCAGGCCCTCGGGCGCAACGCCGAATTCCAGGTAGGCGTTGGCGAGTTCGGACAATACCGCATGGATGGCGCCGGGCACCGAGCGCAGGCTGCGCAACGTTGCCATGTGCTCAGCGCACTTGCCTTCTATTACCGCCTCGAACAGCGCCTGCTTGGTGGGGTAATAGGCATAGACGGTGGCCTTCGACACCCCGGCGGCCCGCTGGATCATATCGGTGGTGGCGGCCGAGAAACCATGGGTCAGGAACACTTCGCGGGCCGCGGTCAGCACGGCCAGCTGCTTGCCGGTGGGCTGTGCGGACGAATCCTGGCGTGCGCCGTAAGCTGGAGAATCGGAAATCGTGTTCATCTATACCGATCGGTTCAAAAAATGTTGACCATCGAGGTGAGGCGACGATATCATACTGTACCGATAAGTACAGTACAGTTTATTTGCCATGTCCTCCGTCAAGCTCCTGGCCGGCCGGGCCGTATTGCTAGGCATGCTCGCCGCGGCGGGCGGCTGCGCGGTCGGGCCGGACTTTGTCACGCCGGAGGCGGATTTGGCGCAGATGACGCTGCGGCCCAGAGAAGGACAGCCGCGCCAGGCCCTGTCGGCCGACCCGGTGCCGCGCGAGTGGTGGCACCTGCTGAACGATCCGGTACTCGATGCGCTGGTGGCGCGTGCATGGGACGGCAACCTGGATCTGCAAGCGGCGGCCGCCCGGGTCGAGCAAAGCCGCGCGCGAGCCGGCGTGGCGCTGGCCCAGCTGTTTCCGCGCGTGGACCTGGATGCCAGCCTGACCCGCGGGGCCATCAGCGAGAACGGGCCGATGGCGGCGCTCGGTGCTCCCACGTCGACTACCGATCTGTGGCGGGCCGGGTTCCAGGCCGATTGGGAAATCGACCTGTGGGGCCGCTTGCGGCGCCAGCGCGAGGGGGCGGTTGCCACGCTGCAAGCCACCCTGTACGAACAGCGCAGCGCGCAGGTGGCGCTATCGGCCGAAATCGCGCGGCAATATGTGGCGCTGCGCGGGGTGCAGACCCGGCTGGACATCGCGCGCCGCAACCAGGAGATCGCGGCGCACCTGCTGCGGCTGACCGAGACGCGCTTGCGCAACGGGGTGGCAACGCGCTTCGACCTGTCTTCCGCGCGTGCGCAGAAGGCCAGCATCGATGCTCTTATCCCGCCCCTGCGCGAGCAGCAGAACGTCTTGCTCAACGCACTGGCGCTGCTGGTGGGCCAGCCGCCGCGCAGCCTGGATGCGCAGTTATCGACGCCGCGTCCCCTGCCAGATGCGGCACTGGAACTGCCCGTGGGGCTGCCATCGGAACTGGCGCTGCGCCGGCCCGACATCCAGAGCGCCTCGGCGCGCCTGCACGCGGCCACGGCGGCCATCGGCGCGGCTCAGGCGGATTTCTATCCCCGCATTTCGCTGGCGGGCGGATTCGGAACCCGCGCGCTGCAGGCCAGCGACCTGGGGCTGTGGAGTTCGACCGAGTTTTCGATCGGCCCACGTATCTATCTGCCGATATTCCAGGGCGGGCGCCTGGTGCGCATGCTGGAGCTGAGCGAAGCGAAGCAGCGCGAGGCCGCGATTGCCTATCGCCAGACCGTGCTGCGGGCGTGGCACGAAGTCGACGACGCGCTCAACGCCATGGTGACCCAGCAGCAACGCCAGCAAGCCCTGCGGCAAGCCATGATGCAAAGCCGCGACGCACTGCGGGCAGCGCAATCGTCGTACAAACAGGGCGCTGCGGATTACGTGACGGTACTGGCGGCGCAGCGCGCCGTGCTGGAAAGCGAACTGCACCTCAGCAACGCGGCCACCGGCAGCGTGCTTGCGGTGGTCTACTTGTACAAAGCCCTGGGCGGCGGCTGGGCTCCGCCGCCACATGACGCCCCCAACCAGCAGGCGCTGCACGCGCCCGGGACGGCATCGTGAACGCGTCCACGGCGGCGCCGGCTGCCGGCCACGCCCAGCCAGCCCTGGACGCGCGGCTGGCCGCGGGCCTGCTCGGCATCTTCATCGCGGCCATGGCCGCGGGCATCAATAATCGCGTAGGCGCCCTGGCCCTGGCCGATATCCGCGGCGCGGGCGGTTTCGGCCTGGATGACGCATCGTGGATCACCACGGCCTACACCGCCGGCGAGCTGATCGCCATGCCGCTGGCGCCCTGGTTTGCCGTCACGCTGAGCCTGCGGCGCTTTCATCTGCAGATGCTGGCCGCGGGCGCGGCGATCGCCGGCGTGCTGCCCTTTGTGCATGACCTGCGCCTGCTGTTGCTGCTGCGCGGCCTGCAAGGCGTGGCCAGCGGCGCATTGATTCCGCTGCTGATGATGGCGGCGCTGCGCTTTTTCCCGCCGTCGATCCGGCTGTTTGCGCTGGCCCTGTACTCGATGACCGCCACCTTCGCGCCCAATGTCTCGACCTGGCTGACCGGGTTGTGGACCGACCAGTTGGTGGACCTGCGCATGGTGTACTGGCAAATCGTGCCCATCAATCTGTTGGCGGGCCTGCTGGTGGCTTGGGGCATTCCGCAAGACCGCCCCCTGCCGGAACGCTTTCGCCACGCCAACTGGCTGGGCATGGCTTTCGGCGGGGCGGGCTTGCTGCTGCTGGCCATTGGCATCGAACAGGGCAACCGGCTGGAATGGTTTACCTCGCCGCTGGTCTGCACCAGCCTGTCGGCCGGCAGCCTGCTGCTGGCATTCTATTTGTTCACCGAATGGCATCACCCGACGCCCTTCATCAAGCTGCAGCTGCTGAAACGCCGCAACTTGTGGCTGGGTTTCTCGTTGTTCCTGTGCCTGCTGGTGATCTTTCTGTCGGGTTCGCTGCTGCCCGCGACGCTGCTCGGCCATGCCTGGCATTACCGCGCGCTGCAAAGCGCCCCCATCGGCCTGATGATCGGCCTGCCGCAACTGGTGGTGGCGCCTGCCGTGGCGATGCTGCTGTACCAGAAGTGGGTCGATGCGCGCGCGGTAATGGCGGCAGGCATGGCCATCACCGCGGCGGCCTGCCTGCTGGGCGCGCAGGTCACCAACCAATGGATGTGGCCGGAGTTCGCGCTGGCCCAGGGACTGCAGGCCGTCGGGCAGCCGATGGCCATTGTCGCCATGCTGTTCCTGGCCACCAGCATGGTCGCTCCGCAAGAAGGCCCCTATGTGTCGGGCATCGTCAATCTGCTGCGGGCCTTGGGCGCGCCGCTGGGGTCGGCGCTGATCTCGCGCGTCATCGAGCTGCGCACGCGATTCCACGGCGAAATGCTGCTCGACCATGCCGCCCTGGCGCACGCGGCGCCCCCGGCCGACCTGGCCGCACGCATCGCGGGCGAGTCGGCCATTCTGTCGATCGCCGATGCCTATCTGCTGCTGGCGCTGCTGGCCCTGGCGCTCATCCCGCTGACGTATTTCTTCCAATTCATGCCCTCGCCGCGCGCGGCGGCGAGCCCTGCGCGATAAAGGCCTCATCATGGCACTGAGCAAGAAAACAAAACTGGCGGGCAGCGCGACCGTGATGGTTGCCGCGGTGGCGCTCGCCCTGATCTTCAACCGTCCGGAAAGCGCGGCGGCGACGCAGTCGACCGACGATGCGTACATCCGCGCCGAGATCACGTCCGTGGCGCCGGAAATCACCGGCCTGGTCGAGGCGGTGCTGGTCGAAGAAAACCAGCCGGTGCGCGCGGGCCAGTTGCTGGTGCAGATCGACGACCGCGAATACGTGCTGGCCGAACGCAATGCCGCCGCCGCGCTGGCGCATGCGCGCGCGGCGGCCGATGGCATTCATGCACAAATCGAGGTGCAACAGTCGGTGATCCGGCAGGCGCAGTCAACCATTGAAGCCGACCAGGCCACCCGGGAGCTGGCGCGGCTGGACTACAGCCGCTATAAAAGCCTGGCCGCCGACGGTTCCGGCACCGTGCAGGCGCGCCAGCAGGCAAAGGCCCGCCTGCAGGTGGAAAAGGCCCAGCAAACCAAAGACCAGGCCATCCTGCAGGCGCAGAAAGGGCGGCAGGCCGCCCTGCAGGCCGACCTGCTGCGCGCGCAGGCCGAGATCCGGCA
This sequence comes from Bordetella petrii, assembly GCF_000067205.1. Taxonomy (NCBI): domain Bacteria; kingdom Pseudomonadati; phylum Pseudomonadota; class Betaproteobacteria; order Burkholderiales; family Alcaligenaceae; genus Bordetella; species Bordetella petrii. The sequence continues at coordinate 3,796,327 of NC_010170.1, forward strand.
GGCCGAGGCGGCGCTTGCGCAGGCGCGGCTGGATCTTTCCCGCACCCGGATCACGGCGCCGATCGCCGGCACAATCGGCCACAAGCGAGTGCGCGTGGGCAACTACGCGCGCACCGGCGACCCGCTGCTGACGCTGGTGCCGCTGACCGACATTTACATCGAAGCCAATTTCCGCGAAACGCAGCTGGCGCGCATGCGCCAGGGCCAGCCGGTGCGGGTGACCGTCGACGCCCTGCCGGGCCGCACGTTCACGGGCACGGTGCAAAGCCTGGGACCGGCCAGCGGCGTCAGCTACTCGGTAATCGCCCCGCACAACGCCACCGGCAATTTCACCAAGATCGTGCAGCGCCTGCCGGTGCGCATTGCGCTGGACCCCCAACAGGATGGCGCCGACCAGCTGCGCGTAGGCATGTCGGTTCAGCCCGAAGTCGACGTCAATGCGCGATAACGCCAGGCCCGTGATGAACCGCCCGCACATCTCGTTGCATGACATTTTTATATTCGTGGAAGTCGCCAAGCGGCGCGGCTTCACCGCCGCGGCCGAAGCGGTGGGCCTGCCGGTAGCCACGATCTCGCGCCGCGTGTCCACGCTGGAAGAACAGCTGGGGCTGAAGCTCTTCAACCGCTCGACGCGGCGCATTGAACTGACTGCGGCCGGTGCGCAGTACTTCAATGAATGCGCGGCCCACGTAGAAGGCGCGCTGCTTGCGCACGAAAAGGTCTACGACTATCTCGAACGCCCCGCCGGCGAGTTGCGCATTTCTGCGCCGCCAGGGCTGTCGGCGCTGCTGCCGGCCATGCTGCGCGAATTGCACCAGCAGTATCCGGATGTCTCGTATGACATCGAGCTCGGGTCCGCGCAGGCGGGCCTGCAACGTCCGGGCCTGGACCTGATGCTGAGGTTCGGCGCGTTGGAGGACTCTCCGCTGGTGCAGCGCGCCGTCACCCGGATCCGCTGGATACTGGTCGCCTCGCGCGGCTATCTGAAGCGCGCGGGCCGGCCCGTCGATCCCGGCTGCCTGGCGCGCCACCAGCGCATCGTGATCGGCTATGACGCGGTCTGGCAACTGCGCCGCGACGGCCGGACCTATCGCATCGAAAACGGCGCATACATCAAGACTAACGATGCCTGGCTGGGCGTGGACCTGGCCGCCAGCGGCCTGGGCATCGCATGCATGCCGTCGCATCGGCTCATGGCGCAGACCATGCGGGAGCAAGACCTGGAGCAGGTCTTGCCGGAATGGGAACTGCCCCCGATCACACTTTATGCGCTGTCCGATACGCGCACGATGTCGGCGCGCGCGCGCATTTTTCTGGATGCGCTGACCAGGCACCTGGACGCGCGGAGCATTCTCCCGGCTGAAACGGGCCGAACCAGGCACCTGGCGCCCGCAGGGTGCCAGGTGCCGTCTTGTTGAGACGCCCATTGCGCACTTCGGTGTCTGGCACCTTCGGAGCCAGACACCTGGCGATGACGAGCTGAACCAGGTATCTGGCAAAGGTCTCCGGACGCGCGGCGCGATGCGCCACCCGACATGGGATAGCCGCGGGCCAGCCTTAGATCAGGGCCTCGATCAGGTACGGCCCCTTGCGCGCCAGTCCCGCCTGCATAGCCTTGGTAAAGGCCTCGACCGAATCGACGCGCACGGCCTCGACGCCCATGCCGGCGGCCAGGCTGACCCAGTCCAGGCTGGGCTCTTGCAGATCGAGCATGCGCTTGGCATTGCGGCCGGGTTCCTGCACGCCCACGTTTTTCATTTCGCCGTGCAGCGTGGCGTACGAACGATTGGCCAGGATGATGGTCAGGCAGTCGAGCTGCTCGCGCGCCTGGGTCCAGAGCGCCTGCACCGTGTACATGCCGCTGCCGTCTGCCTGCAGCGTGATGACCTTGCGGTCGGGACAGGCAACGGCCGCGCCGGCGGCCAGCGGCAAGCCGATGCCGATGGCCCCGCCGGTCAGTTGCAGCCAGTCGTGCGGCGCCGAGGTGGCGCTGATGAGCGGAAATTCGCGCCCTTGCGTCACCGACTCGTCGCAGACGATGGCGTTTTCCGGCAGCAGGCGGGCGGTGATGATGTTGACCGCCGCGCCCGTCAGCGCGCCCGAACGCGGCATGTCGGCCGGCGCCGCAACGGGTAGCAGGCCCGGCGCGCCCGCGGCGATGCCCAGTTCGTCGGCCAGCCATTGCAGGGCCTGCAGCAGGTCTTGTTCGGCAGTGGCCAATACGATGGGCGCCTGCTCTTGCGGCGCCAGCAGGCTGGGCTTGCCCGGATACGCAAAGAACGCCACCGGCGCGCTGGCGCCCACCAAAATCAGCTGCCGCACGTCTTTCAGCAACGCCACGGCCTGGTCCACGGGATAAGGCACGCGCGTCACCGGCGTGCGGTTGATGCCGCGCTCGGTGCGGCGGTTGGACGTCGGCGACAACAGGCGCACACCGGTGGCCCGCGCGATGCGCCCGGCTACGGCCAGCGCCGGTTCGCGCAGCGCCATGCCGCCCAGCATCAAGGCCACGCCCTGCCCGGCGCGTATGGCCTGTGCCGCGGCGCGCACCGCGTCCTGGGTGGTTTGCGGCGGCGCGTCCAGCCGCGCCACGGGCGGGGCCGGAGTGTCGGCGGGCAACTCGCCCCAGGCCGCGTCGGCGGGCAGGATCAGCGTGGCGATGTTGCCCGGCGCCTGGCGCGCCACGCGCACCGCCTCGGCGGCGTCGGCCGCGAGATCGCTGGCGGCCTGGGTGCGGCGCACCCAATGCGACATGGGGCGCGCCACGCCTTCGACGTCGCTGGTCAGCGGGGCGTCGTATTGCACATGGTAGGTAGCGTGGTCGCCCACCACATTGACCATGGGCGTGCGCGCGCGCTTGGCGTTGTGCAGATTGGCCAGGCCGTTGCCCAGCCCCGGACCCAGGTGCAGCAGCGTGGCGGCCGGTTTGTCGGCCATGCGCGCGTAGCCGTCGGCCGCGCCGGTGACCACGCCTTCGAACAGCCCCAGCACGCAGCGCATGCGCGGTTTGCGATCCAGCGCCGCCACGAAGTGCATCTCGGACGTGCCCGGGTTGGCAAAGCAAACGTCCACATCGTTGGCAAGCAGGGTGTCGCAGAGGCTATCAGCGCCGTTCATAGGTGTTTCCGTCCAGCAGAGTTGCAAAAAGCGCGACCTGCGGCCGCGCGTCGGTAAGGCATCATAGAAATGGAACCCGTCAGCGGACAGGTCCACTCGGGGCCCCAAGGATAGAACCATTCGCGGCCGCGCGCCAATGCGGCGGCCGCGCTCACCGATCGGCGGCAGACCGCGGCGCGGCCAGGTACACCGCCAACATCGCCATCCCCACCACCACGCCCGCGGCGCTCACCAGCGCCCAGCCGCCGTGCGACCACGCAAACCCCGCCAGCGACGATCCGGCCGCGCTGCCCACGAAGAACACGCCCACGAACAGCCCGTTCATGCGGCCGCGCGCCTCGGGCCGCACCAGGTTCACGGCGCGCCGGCCCAGGGTCTGGTCGCCGGTGACGCCCGCGTCGAGCAGAATCGCGGCCATTGTCAGCGCCGCCAGCGCCGCGCCAACCGGCAACACCGCGCCGGTGCCCGGCCACGCGCCGCCGGCCCAGCCAGCCAGCAGCCACGACACCACCACCACGGCCTGCGCCGCGATGCTGGCGCGGCGGGTATGCCCGCGGTCGCCCGCGCGCCCGGCCAGCGGCGCGGTCACGACACCCACCGCCCCGCACAGGGCCAACGCCGCCACGGCCCGCGCTCCCAGGTGAAATGGCGCCTGCGCCAGCCGCAGCGAAATCGCGGTCCAGAACAGGCTGTAGGCCGCCATGCCCAATGCCGCGGTGGCCGCGCGCCAGCGCAGCACCGGCTCGTGGCGCAGCAACGCGGCCAGCGACGCGATCAGCGCCGGATAGGCGGGCCCGTCATGGGGACGGCGTTGCGGCAGCAGGCACAGCAGCGCCACACCAGTGGCCGCCATGCCGCCCGCGAACACCAGATACAGCGCACGCCAGCCCCAGGCATCGACCACCAGGTTCGACAACGGGCGCGACAACAGCACGCCCACCATCAGGCCACTCATCACGTTGCCCACCGTGGCGCCGCGCCGCTCGGGCGCCGCCATAAACGCAGCCATGGGCACCAGCATCTGGATCGCGCAGGTAGACGCCCCGCCGGCAAACACCGCGGCCATGAATACGGCGCCGCCCGGCGCGAAAGCGGCCGCCAGCATGCATAGCGCGCACACTGCCAGCGTGGCGCCGATCAGCCGGCGGTTCTCCAGGCGGTCAGCCAGCGGCACGAGCAGCACCAGGCCCAGCGCGTAGCCCAGCTGCGGCAGCATGGCCAGCACGCCCACGCTGTCCAGCCCCAGGCCGAGCGACGCCGCGATAACGGGCGCCACGGTCTGTACGGCAAACAGGTTCATCACCATCACCGCCACCGAGGTGGCGAACAGCAGGGTGCGGCCCGCGCCCAACCCGGCGGGCGCGGCACGAGGCGCGGCATGGCTGGGCAAACGGGATTCGACGACGGGCATGACAGCTCTCCACAGGCAGGAACACATTGGCCAGCCAGTCTAGGAAGCCTGTCTTATTGCGTCTATTGAAATATAATTTTCTTTATTATGCGTATTTGTTTAAATTGCCCATGAACACGCGCGACATCGAGGCCTTCGTGGCCGTGGTGGAAACCGGCAGCCTCAGCGCTGCATCGGGCCGCCTGCATTTGACGCAGCCGGGCGTGAGCCGGCGCCTGCGCAACCTGGAAGATCTGCTGGGGGTAGCGCTGGTCGATCGGCAATCCAAGCCGCTCAAGCCCAGCGCCGCCGGGCTGCGCGTCTACGAACTGGGCCGCGGGGTGCTGGCCGCGGTGGCGGCCCTGCGCCAGGGCGCGGCGCCCGACGCCGAGCCGCGCGGCGAATTCCGCGTGGGCGTGCCCCCTTTCCTGGCCGAGCCAGCGCTGGCCGAGCCGCTCGATGTACTGCGCGGGCGCTATCCCGGGTTGTCCGTGAACGTCACCGCGGCCTGGTCGCCCAGCCTGGTGCCCATGGTGGAAAACGGCGCGCTCGATGCCGCGGCCATCATGATGCCCGACACCGAAACGCTGCCTGCCCACCTGTGCGCCCTGCCGCTGGCGCGCTCGGCCGTGGTGATCGTGGCCTCGCCGTCCCTGGCGATCACGCGCGACGCCGCCGGCGTCGTGCCGCTCGAAGCCCTGGCCAGCCACCCCTGGGTACTCAACCAGGACGGCTGCGGTTTGCGCACCGCCATCCGCAAGACCTTCGAGGCCGCGGGGCTGCCGTTTCGCATTGCCGTCGAAGCCTATGGCGCCGAGCTGCAACTGTCGCTGGCCGCGCGCGGCGTGGGCATCGGCCTGGTTACGCCCGGCGCGCTGGCGCGCAGCCGCCATCGCGAAGCGTTGACCATTCTGAACGTGCCCGCTTTCACTACCGGGCTGCGCGCGGAGTTGATCCACCTGCCGACGCTGGGCCCGCTGGCCGCGCCAGTGACCCTGCTGCGCGACGAACTGATCCACGCACTGGGCGGCGCTCCAGGGCGCATATAGCCGGGCGAAGTTCAATCACCGAACAGAAAAACGGCGCCGGTTCTCGAAGGCCGCGACTAACTCGCGCATACTTTTCAGGCGATATCGTTCGCTCAACAAAACCAACCGGCAGATCCGGGAAACAGGCGCGATCCGCCGCCTGGCGTTCCGGCTCATGCCCAACAGGCGGAGACAAACCCATGCCCATTTCCTTTTCCCGATCCCTTGCCCGGCCGAGCCGCCGCACCGCCCTGGCCGCCCTGCTGGCAGCCGCCGTGGCCGGCATCGCCCTGCCCGGCGCGCGTGCCCAGGCCGCCGACGCCTGGCCCGACCGGCCCATCAAGGTCATCGTGCCCTACACCCCCGGCGGCGCCACCGACACCGTGACCCGCATCGTCATGGACAAGCTGTCGGCGCGGCTGGGCCAGAACATCATCATCGAAAACAAGCCCGGCGCCAACAGCACGCTGGGTTCGTCCCTCGCCGCCAAGGCCGACCCCGACGGCTACACCTTCCTGAGCATGTTGCCGGCGTACGTCATCAACACGCACCTGTACAAGCTGTCGTATTCGCCGTCACAGCTCGAACCGGTGGTGCATATGGCCGACCTGCCGCTGTTCCTGTTCGTGAGCAACGACCTGCCCGTGAAAACGCTGGGCGAGCTGGTCGAATACGGCCGCAAGCATCCCGACACGCTCACCTATGCCTCCAGCGGCACGGGCTCCAGCGCCCACCTGACCGGCGCCGACTTCGCGCTGCAAGCCAAGCTGAAAATGACGCACGTGGCCTATAAGGGCAGCGCCCCCATCCTGACCGACCTGCTGGCCGGCCGCGTGTCGATGGTGTTCGACCCGGTGCTGGTGCCCATGCAGTACGTCAAGCAAGGCAAGCTGAAGGTGCTGGCCTTCACCGGCAAGAAGCGCTGGCCCAACGAGCCCGACGTGCCCACCATGGAAGAAGCCGGCTTCCCGGGCTTCGTGACCGGCTCGTGGGCCGGGCTGCTGGCGCCCACCGGCACGCCCAAGCCCATCATCGAGCGTATGGCCAAGGAAATCAGCGAGATCGTGCACGAGCCCGACGTCACCAAGAAGTTCCTCGACGCCGGGTTCCTGCCCACCGGCAGCACGCCGGCTGAATTCGCCGAGCTGATGCGCAACGATTCCGATCGCTACGCGAACATCATCAAGGAAGCCCACATCACCGTGAATTGAGGCCACCCCGAAGCGCAGCGCGCGCGGCCCGGCAAGGGCGTGCGCGCTGCCAAACATCCATACCAGCGGGACGCGCACCATGATCGATAAATTCGTGGCCTCGACCGCCGAGGCCGTGGCGGGCATTCATGACGGCGCCACGTTGCTGGTCGGCGGGTTCGGCGGGGCTGGCATGCCCACCGACCTGATCGACGCGCTCATCGAGCAGGGCGCGCGCGAGCTCACGGTCGTCAACAACAATGCCGGCAACCACGAGACCGGCCTGGCGGCCCTGATCAAAGCCGGGCGCGTGCGCAAGATGATCTGTTCGTTTCCCAAGGCTTCGCATTCGTGGGTGTTCGACGACCTGTACCGGCGCGGCCGCATCGAACTCGAATGCGTGCCGCAGGGCACGATCGCCGAGCGGCTGCGCGCCGCCGGCGCCGGCCTGGGCGGCTTCTACACGCCCACGGCCTACGGCACGGAACTGGCCGCCGGCAAGGAAACCCGCGAGATCGACGGACGCCACTATGTGTTCGAAAAGCCCCTGCACGGCGACTTCGCACTGGTGCAGGCCGACCGCGCCGACCGCTGGGGCAACCTGACCTACCGCATGAGCGCGCGCAATTTCGGTCCGGTGATGTGCATGGCCGCGGCCACCACCATCGTGCAGGTGCGCCAGCGCGTCGAGCTCGGCGAACTGTCGCCCGAAGCCATCGTGACGCCGGGCATCTTCGTGCACCGGGTGGCGGTCGTGGCCGAACCCGCCTTTTCGAGCTGAACAGGCCATGAACACGACGCAGACTCTCCAGCCCCTGACCCGCGAACAACTGGCGCGGCGCGTGGCGCGCGACATTCCCGACGGCAGCTACGTGAACCTGGGCATCGGCATGCCGGTGCTGATCGCGGCCCACTTGCCGGCCGGCCGCGAGATCGTACTGCACAGCGAGAACGGCATTCTGGGCATGGGGCCGCCGCCGGCGCCCGAGGCCGCCGACCGCGACCTGATCAACGCCGGCAAGCAACCCGTCACGCTGCTGGCGGGCGGCGCATTTTTTCACCACGCCGATTCGTTCGCCATGATGCGCGGCGGTCATCTCGACATCTGCGTCATGGGCGGCATGCAGGTATCGGCGGCCGGCGACCTGGCCAACTGGTCGCTGGGCCGCGCCGGCGAGCCGCCCGCGGTGGGCGGCGCCATGGATCTGGCGGTGGGCGCGCGGCGCGTCTACATCATGATGGATCACAACGCCAAGGACGGCACGCCGAAAATCGTGCAGCGCTGCACCCTGCCCCTGACCGGCGCCGGCGTGGTCAGCCGCATCTACACCGACCTGGCCGTCATCGACGTCACGCCCGACGGGCTGGTGGTTCGCGATATGATCGACGGCCTCACTTTGCCAATGCTGCAGTCGCGCACCGGAGCGCCGCTGCGCGCCGCCTGATGCGCAACCCGCCTCCTCCGCCCGATTACGCCGCACCGCTGCCCGCCGACGAACATCCCGACCGGTTCCGCGGCGACCCCGACTTCATGCTGACGCTGTCGCGCGGGCTGCGCGTGATCCGCGCCTTCGGCGAGCGCCGCTACCCGCAGACCGCCGCCGATCTCAGCCGGCGCGCCGGCCTGCCGCGCGCCGTCACGCAGCGCTGCCTGCATACGCTGATCCGGCTGGGTTTCGCCGAGCAGCAGGGCCGGCATTATGTGCTGACGCCGCTGATACTCAGCCTGGGCCATGCGTATTTTTCGTCCACGCCGTTCGTGTCGCTGGCCCAGCCGGTGCTGGAAGAGCTGAGCGCGACGGTAAACGAGACCTGCGCGCTGGCCATCATGGAAGGCAACGAGGTGCTGTACCTGGCGCGTTCGGAAGTGCACCGCATCCTGGCCACCACGCTGGGCCTCGGTAGCCGCCTACCGGCCTACTGCACCACCATCGGACGCGTAATGCTGGCGCAACTGTCGCCGGCCGCGCTCGACCGTTATTTCGACACCGTAGAACTCGCGCCGTACACCGAATTCACCGAAACCTCGCCCGCGCGCCTGCGCGAAATCATCGCCAAAGTGCGCGAGCAGGGTTACGCGGTGGTAGACCAGGAACTGGACCTGAACGTGCGCGCCATCGGCGTGCCGGTGCGCGCGGCCAGCGGGCGGGCCTGCGGCGGCCTGAACGTCAGCGTCAAGTCGCCGCGCATACCGCTGGCGCGGTTTACCAGTGAATTCCTGGCGCCCATGCAGGCGGCCGCCGACAAGCTGGGGCAGTTTCTGGTGCTGTAGCGGCGCGCGCCGTCAGGTGCCCGGCAGGCCGCTGGTGTCCAGGGTAAAGGCCGCGGCGGCGCGCCCGATGCGGTCGTTCACCGCCCGCCAGGCATCGTCGGCCGGCGGCGCCTGCACCAGAATGCGCGCATAGCCGCCGCCGTCGAGATCGCGCAGCATGGTGTACAGCGCCTGGGCATAGCGGCCGGCGTCGTCGGGCACCTGGCGCCAGGCCACGCGCGCGTCCAGCTCCGCGGGCGCCGCGCCGAACGCCACGATGGCCACGCGCCCGGCGGGCAGGCCCCGCCCGCGCGCCGCGTCCATCAGGTGTTGCGTCGTCATCAATTCCAGCGGCGTGTGCGGCGCGTAATGCGCCTTCAGGGTGCCCGAGGCGCGCGGCGCGGCGGCATCTGGCATGGCCACCGGCATGTCCAGCACGGCCTCGATCTGCGCGGGCGTGACGTGGCCGGGGCGCAGCAGCACCGGCCCCACGCCCTGTTCGAGCCGCGACAGGTCGACGATGGTGGACTCGATGCCCACCTGCGCCGGCCCGCCATCCAGCACGGGCATGCCCTGCGCCACCTCTTGCGGAAACTCGCCGCGCACGTGCTCGGCCCGGGTGGGCGATACATGCCCGAACTTGTTGGCCGACGGCGCGGCCACGCCGCCATGGCCGCCCGGCTTGCCTGCCGCGAAGGCGCGCAGCAGCGCCTGCGCCACGGGGTGCGAAGGGCAGCGCAAGCCGATGCTGTCTTGCCCGCCGCTGACCGCCGCGCCGGCATGCGGCGCGCGCGGCAAAATGAGCGTCAGCGGGCCGGGCCAGAAGGCGTCGATCAGTTGGCGGGCCGCGGGAGAAATGTTGCGGACCCAGTAACCCAGGTCGGCGCCCGGCGCCACGTGCACGATCACCGGGTGGTTCGACGGCCGGCCCTTGGCGGCATAGATGCGCGCCACCGCTTCGGGGTTCTGCGCGTCGGCCCCCAGGCCGTATACGGTTTCGGTGGGAAACGCGACCAGCTCGCCGGCCAGCAGGCGCTCGGCTGCGCGGGCGATGGCCGCCGCGTCGGGCAAGGCGTGATCAGGCTGGGACATGGCAGCTTACTCGGGCGCGGCCATGCCCAGCGCCGCCGCGACGCGCGCGGCGTCGGCGCGGGCCTGTTGCAGCGTGTCGCCCACCACGGTGACGTGGCCCATCTTGCGGCCGCGCCGCGGCTCGTGCTTGCCGTACAGATGCAGCTTGGCCGAAGGCACGGCCAGCGCGGCCGCCCAGTCGGGCTCGCGCGCCGCCGTGGCGCCCGGTTCGAACCAGACGTCGCCCAGAATGTTCAGCATCACGGCCGGCGCCAGCAGCGCCGTGCTGCCCAGCGGCAGGCCGGCCATCGCGCGCGCCTGTTGCTCGAACTGGCTGGTGACACAGGCGTCGATGGTGTAGTGGCCGCTGTTATGCGGCCGGGGGGCGATCTCGTTGACCACCAGGCTGCCGTCGGTCAGCACGAAGAACTCCACGCACAGCACGCCGTGATAGCCCAGGCCGCTTGCGATGGCGCGCGCCGCCTCGGTGGCCTGCGCCTGCCGCCGCGCATGGGCGGCGTCGCCATCGCCGGCCGCCACCGTGGACACCGCGAGAATGCCGTCCCGGTGCAGGTTGCGCGCCACCGGGAACACCACGTCGGCGCCGTCGAAGCCGCGCGCCAGCACGACCGAGATTTCGTAGTCGAGCGGCATCAGGGCTTCAAGCACGCACGGCACGCCGCCGAAACCGTCGAAGGCGGCCAGCGCTTCGGCGCGCGTGCCCACGCGCGCCTGGCCCTTGCCGTCGTAACCCAGCCGGGCCACTTTCAGGATGCCGGGAAACAGCGCGTCGGGCGCGGCCTGCAGGTCTTGCGTCGTGCGAATGGCGGCATGCGGCGCCACTGGAATGCCCTGCGCGGCGATGAAGGTTTTTTCGGCAATGCGGTCTTGCACGATGGCCACCGCGTCGGCCGCCGGGCTGACCCGGCACTGCGCCGCAAGGGTTCGCAGGCTGTCGGCCGGCACGTTTTCGAATTCGGTGGTCACGGCGCGGCAAAGCTGCGCCAGCTGGGCCAGGCCGTCCGCGTCATCGTAGGCGGCCTGGATGTGGCGGTCGGCCACCATGGCGGCCGGGCCGTCGGCGGCGGGGTCGAGCACGGCGACCCGATAGCCCAGGCTTTGCGCGGCGTGGCAAAACATGCGGCCCAGTTGGCCGCCGCCCAGCAAGCCCAGCCAGCCGCCGGGCGCGATCGTGAAAGAATCAGTGGATGAAGTCATACGGATGGCGCGCCCGGTGCGGGCGCGTGGCTAGGTCAGGGCTGCGGGGGCACCACCATGTTGCGGGCCGTTTCGGTCTGGCGCGCGCGAAACGCCAGCAACTGGCGATGCAGGGCATCGTCGGTGGCGGCAAGCGTGGCGATGACGTGCAGCGCCGCGTTGGCCGCGCCTGCCTCGCCAATGGCGAAGGTGGCCACCGGCACGCCCTTGGGCATCTGCACGATGGACAGCAGCGAGTCTTCGCCGCGCAGGTAGCGCGAGGGCACGGGCACCCCGAACACCGGCACTTCGGTCAGGGCGGCCATCATGCCAGGCAGGTGGGCCGCGCCGCCCGCGCCGGCAATAATGCCGCGCAGGCCGCGCGCGCGCGCCGTGGCGCCGTAGTCGGCCATGTCTTGCGGCATGCGGTGGGCCGAGATGACGCGGGTTTCGTGCGGCACGCCGAATTCTTCCAGCATGGTCACGGCGTGTTTCATGATGTCCCAGTCGCTGGAGGAACCCATGATCACGCCCACCACGGGAGTGGCCGGCGCTAAGGCGGAGGAAGTCGTCGTCATGGCAAGATCGGCAAGGCAGAAGGCGGGCGGGCACCGGGCCGTGGCGCGGCGGGCGGGAAACCCGGTATTTTACCCGGCCTGGCCGCGCGGCGCGCCCGGCGCGCCCTGCAACCGCCCTGCAACCGCCCTGCAACCGCCTAAGAACCGCTGCCGGCCGGCGCCGCGGCGGGCGCCAGCAAGGCGCCCTCGCACTCGCCCAGCCCGCATTCCAGCGAGGTAGCGGCGACGTTGACCAGGATGGCCAGCAGGAACAGCCCCATGACGATCAGGGCGGGCAGCGCGACGGGTTTCTTCAGGGCGTTGTCGCCCCATTTGCGATCGGCCGCGAGCATCAGCACGCAAAACGCCAGCAGCGCGCAAAAGGCCAGGAAAGCCCAGGAATGGATGGACAGGCCGAACAGCGGCGGCCCGCTGGGCGGCTCGCCCGCGCTTGCCTGTGCCAGCAATTGGTTGCCGGCCGCCACCAGGCCGCCCAGCGAGGCGGCGATCACCATCGCATAGTGCAATGGCGAAGGGCCCAGGCGAATATTCAACAGCAGCCCCACCCCGGCCATGACGAAGGCCGCGCGCTGCAGCAGGCACAGCGGGCAAGGAGCGGCGTCGAACAGCAACTGCCAGGCGAATGCCACATACAGCAGAATGCTGATGCCCAGCAACGCCACGGTATTGATAATGCGCGAACCGCGCGCGGGGTTCAGCGAAAAGATCACGCTCATTCAGAGCGGCTACAGGGCCAGCAAGAGCGGCTCGGCCAGGTGCACGCGGGCGCCGGCCACAAAGATCAGCAGCGTGGCCAGCCACAGGGTGAAGCAGGGGCGGCGCTTGCCGAGCATGCCGAACCACACCGCCAGGGCGCTGGTCAGAAAGGGCATCATCATGATCATGGCGATCGATCCTCCGGAGGTCGATCGTTACGATACGAAATATTGCGTTGCGCTGGCGGGCAAACAAGCCGGGCAAAGCGCCCTACTTCGCGCGATTGGCGAAGCGACACCCGGCGTTTGGCAGGTGTCAGGCTCCCGTGGGCCGCCTGACACCCGAGGGTCAGGCCACCAGGCGGTCGAGCGCCTCGCGGTACTTCGCGGCGGTCTTTTGCAGGACTTCCTGCGGCAGGCGGGGAGCCGGCGGGGTCTTGTCCCAGTCTTGGGTTTCCAGCCAGTCGCGCACGAACTGCTTGTCGAACGACGGGGGGCTGATGCCCACGCGATAGCCGTCGGCCGGCCAGAAACGCGACGAGTCGGGGGTAAGCACTTCGTCCATCAGGTACAGGGTGCCGTCGTCATCCAGGCCGAACTCGAACTTGGTGTCGGCAATGATGATGCCCTTGGTGGCGGCGAACTGAGCCGCCTCGGTGTACAGGCGCAGGGTCACGTCGCGGATGCGCTCGGCCATCTCCTGGCCGACTTCCCTGACCACATGGGCGAAGTCGACATTTTCGTCGTGCATGCCGAATTCGGCCTTGGCCGCCGGCGTGAAAATCGGCTGGGGCAGCTTGCTGGCCTGCTGCAGGCCGGCCGGCAGCGCAATGCCGCAAACGGCGCCAGTGGCCTGGTAGTCTTTCCAGCCTGAGCCGATCAGGTAGCCGCGCGCCACGGCCTCGACCAGGATCGGCTTCAGGCGCTTGACCACCACGGCGCGGCCGCGCACCTGGTCGAGCTCGTCGGGCGCCACCACGTCTTCGGGCCGCACGCCGGTGGAATGGTTGGGCAAAATATGCGCCAGCTTGTTCAGCCAGAACTCGGTCAGCTCGGTCAGCACCTGGCCCTTGCCGGGGATCGGGTCGTCAAGAATCACGTCGAACGCGGAAATGCGGTCGGAAGCGACGATCAAGAGCTTGTCGTCGCCCACCGCGTACATGTCGCGCACTTTGCCGCGACCCAGTAGCGGCAGGGACTTGATGCTGGATTGGTGCAGGGCGGAAGTCACGAATCGGCCTATGGGAAAAATGAGCATAGATTACTGCAAATGTTCTTGCCCCGTCCCGCGGCTTCCCCTTGGGCGGGGGGCGGCGCCCGTGCGCCGGACTCGGGCGCAACCAGGCGCCCTCGGCCTGCTGCGCAGGCTGCCCCGCCGCCCAACGCGCCGCCCCCCGCCCAAGGGAAAGCCGCGGGACTACGGTGGCGTGACATTGGGCCGTTATCCCGCGCAATGCCTTCATTCAATGCAAGACGCTGCGAGCCAGGGCGTGCACCGGGGGGCCCAAAAACGCAATGAGCACTCAACGAACTTGAACAGCCCCCAAAAAACCCGCATCGTTTAGCCTACCCACATTTTCATCCAGGACCCCTCATGCCCCAAGAACCCGAGTTCACGCCACTGGCCGGCGGCTGCCAATGCGGCGCCATCCGTTATGCGATCACGGCCCAACCCATGGTGGCGGCAACCTGCCACTGCCGCGATTGCCAGTACGCAAGCGGCGGCGGGCCGGCGCATGCGCTGGTGGTGGCCTCTTCCGCGCTGCAAGTGCTGCAGGGCCGGGCGCATGAACACCGCTATCGGAACGATTCCGGAAACACCATCATGCGCAGCTTCTGCCGCGATTGCGGCACGCCACTGTTCGGAGGACCGGCAGATGCCAGCTATGCCATCGTGAAGGCCGGGTCGCTGGACGAGCCGGAGCGGTTCCGGGCCCGCATGGCGCTTTGGACAGATTCCGCGCCCTCGTGGCACCACATCGACACCACGATACCGTGCTTTGCACGCAACTCGCCGGGCTGAGGGGCCGGCCGCCCGGCGCCGCCCCGCGGGGCGGCGCTTGCCTGATCAGGCGGGGTTTACTGCACGACCTGGGTCAGCTTGCCGGCCGCGTATTGCTGGGCCATTTCGGTCAGCGGCAGCGGCTTGATCTTGCTGGCGTTGCCCGCAGTGCCGAACTGCGTGTAGCGCTGCACGCAAATGGCCTTGGCGGCGGCGCGCGCCGGCTTCAGGTATTCGCGCGGGTCGAACTTGCTGGGGTTTTCGGCGAAGAAGCGGCGAATGGCGCCGGTCATGGCCAGGCGGATGTCGGTATCGATGTTGACCTTGCGCACGCCGAACTTGATGGCTTCCTGGATTTCTTCCACGGGCACGCCGTAGGTTTCTTTCATGTCGCCGCCGAATTCGCGAATTTCGGCCAGCAGCTCTTGCGGCACGCTGGAGCTGCCGTGCATGACCAGGTGGGTATTGGGCAGGCGGGCGTGGATTTCCTTGATGCGCGAAATCGACAGGATGTCGCCGGTGGGCTTGCGAGTGAACTTGTAGGCGCCATGGCTGGTGCCGATGGCGATGGCCAGCGCGTCGAGCTGGGTCTTGCGCACGAAATCGGCGGCCTGCTCGGGGTCGGTGAGCAGTTGCTCGCGGGTCATGGTGCCTTCGGCGCCGTGGCCGTCTTCCTTGTCGCCCTTCATGGTTTCCAGCGAGCCCAGGCAGCCCAGTTCGCCTTCGACGGTGACGCCCAGCTTGTGGGCAATGTCGACCACCTTCTTGGTGACGTCGACGTTGTAGTCGTAGTCGGCGATGGTTTTGCCGTCTTCTTCCAGCGAACCGTCCATCATGACGCTGGAGAAGCCCAGATCGATGGCGCCCTGGCAGACCTTGGGCGACTGGCCGTGGTCTTGGTGCATGACCACGGGAATGTGCGGATAGGATTCCACCGCGGCCTGGATCAGGTACTTCAGGAACCCTTCGCCCGCGTATTTGCGCGCGCCGGCCGAGGCCTGCATGATCACCGGGCTGTCGGTCTCGGCGGCGGCTTCCATGATGGCCTGAACCTGTTCCAGGTTGTTGACGTTGAACGCGGGAATGCCGTAGCCGTGCTCGGCGGCGTGGTCGAGCAACTGGCGCATGGAAACTAGGGCCATGGGGTGGTCCTCCTGAATGGCAATGGAACGATTGGTTGAAGCCTTGCTGAATCAAGGGATTTTAGCTGGGATTGCGCCAACGCTCCCCGCCCGGGTGTCACGGGAGGTGTCAGGATGTCCCAGCCACGGCCGCCGTGGCCGCGCGCCGCGCCGTGGCGGCCGCTTTTTTCAGCCCTGGCCGACTGTAAACAACTCAACCAAGGGCCGGGAAATAGCCCCTGCCATCCTGCTTCAGTCGTTCACCTCGCAGCCCACCGGCTCGCCGTCATCGAATTCGACGTCGTAGGTGTGTTCGGCGTCCCAGGGCACGGTGAACCACATTTCGTAGCCGTCGCCGCTTTCGTCGAACAGCCACACGGCCCGCAGCACCGCGCAGCCGGCCATGGCCTCGGCGGTCTGCTCGGGCAGCCAGCGGGCCGGATCGATGCCCTGTTTCAGCCAGAGTTCGGGCGAATAGTGATCCAGCAGGAAATCGGCCGCCGCCAGGACCTGATCGTCGAGCCGCGCCAGCAGATCGCGCACCACGCGCGACGCCGACGGGTCGGGCGCCTGGCCGTCGGTCTGGATCATGACGTGGATAGGCGGGCGCCCCGGGCCGGCCGGGACGTTCTCGGCCGCCCACAGATCGGGGGCTTCGGGATCTTGCACGAAATTCAGCGCTGCCATGATGCGGGCCTCCGGCCATGACGCGCCGGCCCGTGGAACGGGCCGGCCAATATGGCCCATTTAAACAGAAGGCCGGCTGCCGGCGCCAGCCCGCGGCCGCAGCGCGGGGCCGCCGTACACCACGCGGCCGTGGTGCGAGGCGACCGCGCGCGGGCAATAGCGCGCTGCCACGTCGACCTGTTCAGCGAGGCAACCGCCTCATCGGCCAGGACCATGCGGACGGACGCCGTGCAACCGGACCGCCACAAACCGCGCCGCCCGCGCCGGTATATATTGAGGTTTCCTCTGTCCCCCGGAGCACGACATGCTGAGAGGATCCTGCCTGTGCAGCCGCGTGGCCTATGAGATTTCCGGCCCGTTGACCCAGGCGCTGAACTGCCATTGCGAAATGTGCCGCAAGGCCCATGGCGCGGCGTTCCGCACGCGCGCCACCGTCCAGGCGAAAGACTTCGCCTGGACGCGCGGTGAAAACGAGGTCACGTGGTACAGCTCGTCGCCCGGCAACTACCGCGGCTTCTGCAGCGCCTGCGGCACGCCACTGCTGTCGCGCTTTGACCAGAACCCCGCAGCCTACGGCCTGCCGCTGGGCGCCCTGGACGACAATCCCGGCATCAAGGCCACCTGCCACGTACACGTGGCCAGCAAGGCGCCCTGGCACGACATCACCGACGATCTGCCGCAGTACCCCGATGCGGGGCCCGGCCAGGAGTGAGCCTGTTGCGGCCGCTACGATAAGAAAGCCGCCGGACGCCGGAAAACAGGATGCGGGAAAACCCTGGTCAAATGGGCGTGATTGGAGTATTATCTTGAGTTGTTCCGTGCATAAGTTTTGATCTATAAGCACGGCTGCCCTACCCCGCTTCTTCCGGCGCCACCTGCGCCGCGACCAAGCCGCGCCTCGCGCGCTTATTGCCCCCAGCGGCGTGAGTACCCGCCTCGGGTTCCGCAAGGTTCCCTGGCCCGTGCCCCCGTACCAGCCGGGACGTTTACGTTCCACCGCTGGCCCAAGTCCGCTTGGGTTCCGCGCAAGCCGCCCCCAGGCGGTGCGTGCGCCATGCCATGGCGCGCGTGCGCATCGACCAAGGAGAGTCACATATGGCAAAAGAAGAACTGATCGAACTCGATGGCATCGTGGATGAAGTGCTGCCCGATAGCCGCTACCGCGTCACCCTGGACAACGGCATCGAAGTGGGCGCCTACGCCTCGGGCCGCATCCGCAAGCACCGCATCCGCATCCTGGCCGGCGACCGCGTCACCCTGGAAATGTCGCCCTACGACCTGACCAAAGGTCGCATCAACTTCCGCCACAAAGACGAGCGCGCGCCCCATACCTCGCGTCCGCCGCAACGCCGCCGCTAAGCGGCTAAGCGCCTCCTCGGGCCCGGCACGCCCCGCATGTCCCTTGCCATGGATACGTCCGAATCGCTCCAGGCCGCCGCCCAGCATGTGGCCCAGGCCCGGCGCGTGGTCGTACAAGGCGAACAGGGTCTGCAGCTGCTGCGGCAATCGCGCGCCGCCTTCATTCATAGCCTGCGCGCCACCGGCCTGACCTACGCCCAGGCCCGCATCAAATACGACAATTGCGTTGAAGAGCAACGCCGCCTGCACGAGGCGGCTGTGCACGACCTGCAATATGCCGAAAGGCGCTACCAGCGCCTGTCGTCTTCCACCCCGGTTTCCAGCGCCGACGCCTGACGGGCCCGCGGCCCGCCCCGCCGCTACGGCCGCGGCGGCGTGTCCAGGTCGGACAGGTGGTCTACATAGACCAGGCCCGCCCGCTCCAGCGCCGGGCGCATGCCATAAATATCCAGTCCCAGTTCGCCCGCCGCCAGGCGCGCGCGGTTGACGGCTTCTTTGCGCAGCCGCGTGTCGCAGGCATCGGCCACCGCCGCCGCCTGTACGCGCGGCACCACGCATACGCCGTCGTCGTCGGCGACGATCACGTCGCCTGCATGCACCAGCGCGCCGGCGCACACTACCGGCAGGTTCACCGAACCCGGCGTGGCCTTGATGGTGCCCTTGGCCGAGACGGCGCGCGACCATACCGGGAACGCCATGGCCGTCAGCGCCTGCACATCGCGGCAGCCCGCGTCGATGACCAGCCCGGCCACGCCGCGCGCGCGCAGCGAAGTCGCGAGCAATTCACCGAACATGCCGTCGCGGTTCTCGGCGCTGCAGGCCACCACCAGCACGTCGCCGGGCTGGCACAGCTCGGCCGCCACGTGCAGCATCCAATTGTCGCCGGGGTGCGCCAGCACCGTCACCGCGCTGCCGGCAATGGCCGCGCCCGCGTAAATGGGCCGCATGCCGGGTTGCAGCAGCCCCGCGCGGCCTTGCGCCTCGTGCGCGGTGGCCACGCCGGCCCGGCCCAGGCGCGCCACCACGCCGGCCTCGGCGCGCTCGATATGGCGCACCGCTATCTGGCGCGAAGGCACGACGCTCATGCCAGCTCCCCCGTCACTTGCGGGAACACCCGCTGGTAGGCCTCGGCGTAGCGGATCTTCGCATCCGAATTGCGCGAGGCCTGCACGCCGCGCTGCAGGGCCACGCGCGTGTAGTATTCCCACAGGTGCTCCTGCGCCGCCATCAGCTCGAAGGCCTGGCGCTTCTTGTCCCACACCTCGGTAATGTCCAGCAGCACCTGCGGCTTCCATTCGCATTGCTCGGGCTGGTGCGGTTCGAACAGGAACACGGGCGGCGCGCCCAGCACCGGCTCACCCGGCGCAGGGCCATGAGCCTGGGCGATGATGCGCGCCTCCTGCGCCACGTGCGTGGCCAAGGGGTGATCGAAGTTGTACGGGTCGCGCTGCGAATGCGTCAGCACGAAAGCCGGCCGCAACTCGCGGTAGATGTCCGCCAATTGGAACAGGGCCTCGTCCGATACGCGCAGCGGGTAGTCGCCCAGGTCCAGAAAGCGGATTTGCGCCCCCAGCACCTCGGCCGCGCGTTCGGCCTCGGCGCGGCGGTCCTGCTTGACGCGCTCCAGCGTCATGCCGGGCTGGCGCCACAGCTTGGCCGATTCGCCGCGTTCGCCGAACGACAGGCACACCACGGTCATCGTCCAGCCACGCTGCGCATACAGGGCAATGGCCCCGCCGGCACGCCAGACGAAATCGGCCGAATGGGCGCTGACCACCAGGCCGTGCTTCGATGTTTGCATTGCAGAGTCTCTCGCTAATCTGATGAAGGCGGCATCGCGCCGCCTTCCGGTTGTGCGCTCAATCGGCCTTGATGCCGGCCTGCTTGATCACCTTGCTCCATTTCGCGGTCTCGCCGGCCACGAACGTGCCGAACTGCGCGGCCGCGCCCGGCGTGGGCACCGCCCCCAGCTCGGACAGGCGCTTCTGCACCGCGGGGTCATTCAACGCCTTTTGCAAGGCGCCATTCAGGCGCCGCACCACCGGCTCGGGCAGGCCGCGCGGGCCGACCAGGCCCCACCACACCGTGGCCACCGCATGCGGCAGACCCAGCGAGGCCGTAGTGGGCACGCCGGGCAGCAGCGCCGCCGGCTGGGCATTCAGCACAGCCAGCGCGCGCAGCTTGCCGGCCTGGATGTGCGAAATCACCTCCAGCGGGTTGATCGACATGAAATCGATGCGCTGGCCCAGCAAGTCGGTAATGGCCGGCGCTCCGCCCTTGTACGGCACGTGCAGCGCGTCGAAGCCGCCTTCGGCCTTCAGCAGCTCGCTGGCCAGGTGACCGGAACTGCCGTTGCCGGCCGACGCATAGGTCAGCGTACCGGGATGCGCCTTGCCGTAGGCAATGAGGTCCTTCAAGCTCTTGGCGGGCGACGGCTGCGGCACCACCACAACCAGCGGCGCGTAGCCGATGCTGCCCACCGGAGTGAAGTCGTGGGCAGGATCGAAACTCAGCTTGGAAAACAGCGATGCATTGCTGGCCAGCGTATTGGATGCCGTCAGCAGCGTGTAGCCGTCGGGGTCGGCCTGCGCCACCGCGCCCATGCCGATGTTGGTGGCGGCGCCCGGACGGTTGTCGACAAGGATGGGCTGGCCCAGCGCCTCGCCCATTTTCTCGCCCACCAGCCGGGTCACGATGTCCACGCCGCCGCCGGCGGCATACGGCACCACGATGCGGATCGGGTGGGATGGAAAGTCGGCGGCGTGGGCGGCCGTGCCGGCCAGGGCGCCGGCCAGCCCCAGGGCGGCGGCCAGGCCGCGCCAGGCGCCGGTATAGGTTTTTTTCTGGCGGTCTCGTGCCATGCGGGTCTCCTGTGGGGGTCTCCTGTTGTGGTTTGAAGATGATGGCCCGCGCGATTAATATCGTCCAATACCGTTTTTGGCTTGTATTTATTTGAAAACCAAATAGCTATGGATTTCCGCCAACTCCGCTATTTTGTCGCGGTGGCCGAAGAGCTCAGCTTCAGCGGCGCCGCGCGCCGCCTGCATGTCAGCCAGCCGCCGCTCAGCCTGCAGATCAAGGCGCTGGAAGAAGAACTGGGCTCGGTGCTGCTGAACCGCAACAACCGCAAGGTAGAACTCACCGAGGCGGGCACGCTGTTCCTGGAACAGGCACGTCGTGCCCTGGCCTACCTGGAACGCGCCGGCGACGTGGTGCGCCAGGCCGCGCGCGGCGAAGCCGGCGAACTGCGCGTCTCGTTCACCGCATCGGTGCCCATGTTCGAGGCCTTTCCGCAGATCGTGCAGGCTTTCCGCGCGCGCCACCCGGGCGCGCGGGCCGACCTGATCCACCTGTCTACCGGACAGCAGTTGCGCGCGCTGGCCGACAAGAGCGTGGACATCGGCTTCCTGCGCCCGTCGCCCCTGTTCGAGCCGCCGGCCAACATTGCCGTGGCTCAGCTGTGGACCGACCGCCTGGTGGCGGTGCTGCCCGCCGGCCACGCCCTGGCGCGCCGGCCCGGGCCGCTGCCCATGGCCGCGCTGGCCGACGAGTCGTTCATTCTGTTTCCGCGCGGGCTGGGCTGCGGCCTGTTCGAGCATGTGACGGTGCTGGCCAGCCGCGCCGGTTTCGCCCCCCATGTGCGGCAAGAGGCCCGAGAAGGCGCCACCATCATCGGCCTGGTGGCGGCGGGCATGGGCATTTCGGTGCTGCCTGACACCTATATGAAAACCGGCATCCCGGGCGTGACGTACTGTGCGCTGGATACGCGCGACGCCGCCAGCCGCGTGCTGCTGGCCTACCGCGCCGACGATGCCGCGCCGCTGCTGCGGCGCTTTCGCGAGACCGCGCTTACGGGCGTTTGACCGCGCCGATGAAAATGGCCGGATCGACCCGCGTGGCGTTCAGGCTGACGTTCCAGTGCAGGTGCGGCCCGGTGGCGCGGCCGGTGCTGCCCACCTTGCCAACCACGGCGCCGCGCGCCACCTCGTCACCCACCTTCACGTCGATGGACGACAAGTGGCAGAACATGCTGATGAAGCCCTGCCCGTGGTCGACGAACACCGTGTTGCCATTGAAGAAATAGTTGCCCACCAGCACCACGCGACCCGCCGCCGGCGCCCTGACCGGCGTGCCCGCCGGCACGGCGAAGTCCAGCCCCGAATGCGGGTTGCGCTCTTGCCCGTTGAAAAAACGCCGCAGCCCGAACGGGCTGGACAGCCGTCCGCTGACGGGCGGATCGAGCATGACGTTGCTGGGAATGACGCCGTCGCGAAAGGCGGCGTAGGCGGCCAGTTGCAGATCGAGCTCGCGCTCGATGCGCTTGAGGTCGTCGGGGTCGGGCGTGACCTGCCGGCGGTTCTTCAGCTTGATGTGCTGTGCGGCGTATTCTTTGGAGCCTACCTGGAACGCCACCGGCGCGCCGCCTTGCACTTGCAGGGTGTGCCGGCCCGGCTTGGCATCCAGCGCGATGCCCACCACGGCGATCCATTGCCCGTCGCTGTCGCGCAGCACCATGACCCGGTGGCCGCCGTAGCTGGCCTGGGGCGCGCGCTCGGCCGTGCCCAGCGCCACGACCGCGACCCCGCCGGGCACCGGCACGTCGAGCTTGCGGCTGATATAGCCCTGCGCATGCGCGGCCGCGGCAACGGCACAGGCCGCGGCCAGCAAGACCAGCCGGCCGGCCACGCGACCCAGGCGCGGGCGCAGCGAAAGACGCGCTACATGCACAGGTTGGCCGCCTCGACCAGCGCGGTGCTGTAGCGCGGAATGCGCGTGGACAAGCGCACGTCGGTCTTGCCC
The DNA here is from genome assembly GCF_000067205.1 of Bordetella petrii. Classification (NCBI taxonomy): domain Bacteria; kingdom Pseudomonadati; phylum Pseudomonadota; class Betaproteobacteria; order Burkholderiales; family Alcaligenaceae; genus Bordetella; species Bordetella petrii. Next base: position 3,818,813 of record NC_010170.1, read on the forward strand.
TTCCAGGTGGTGGCGGTCAGCACGGCCTCGACGCCCATCGTGCCGGGCACCACCAGCTCGTAGCCGTTGCGCACGGTCTGGCGCTCGGCTGTCGTGCCGCTGCCCTGCCAGGCCGATTCGACGCAGGTGACGTACTGGTCGGCGCCGCGCGCCGTCGAGCCGAAGAACACGGGATCGCGCTCGCGTACGTCTTTGACGTTCGCACAACCAGCCAACGCGCCAGCCAGGGCCAGCGCCACGATGCATCGCAAATTCATGGAAGGGTTTCCCGGAAACAAACGAAGAGACCCGGCCAACTATAACGCACGGCGGCCTCAGGCCGCGGGCTTGCGCAGCGCCGACTTGGGACGGAAGGCCTTGACCACGGCTTCGTGTGTTTCGGCGTAGGGGCCGCCGATGAGGTCGATGCAGTAAGGCACGGCGGCGAACACGCCCTGCACCGTCACGGCGCCGTCGGCGTCGCGCAGCCCTTCGAGGGTTTCGCGGATGGCCTTGGGCTGGCCGGGCAGGTTGATGATCAGCGCCGCGTGGCTGGCGGTTTCGCGAATGACGGCCACCTGGCGCGACAGGATTGCGGTGGGTACGAACTTCAGGCTGACCTGCCGCATCTGTTCGCCGAAGCCGGGCATTTCCTTGGTGGCCACGGCCAGCGTGGCCTCGGGCGTTACGTCGCGGCGCGCCGGCCCGGTGCCGCCGGTGGTCAGCACCAGGTCGCAGCCGCAGGTGTCTACCAGCTCGACCAGCGCCGCGGAAATGGCCGCGGCTTCGTCAGGCACCAGCCGCTCGACGGCCTGCCACGACGACGACATGGCCGTGCCCAGCCAGTCGCGCAGCGCCGGCAGGCCCTGGTCTTGGTAGACGCCCGACGATGCGCGGTCGGAAATGGACACCAGGCCCACGATGAGGTCGTCGGGGTGGCGGCGGACAACGGGCTGCGATGAGGGGGACATGGCGGTAACTGGGGTGGAAAAAATTTGATGCTATCGCATTATGGGGGGGTGGGGATTGTCTTGGAGCGGTCACCCGCCGTTCTGCGAGCCGGGGGCGGCGCCCGTGCGCCGGGCTCCGGCGCATGCAGGCGCCCGAGGCCTGCTGCGCAGGCTGCCCCGCCGCCCAACGCGCCGCCCCCGGCACGCAGAACGGCACGTGACAGAGCTGGAATCAACGCCAGAAACCCGGTCGCAGCGTCCGGAAATGCCCCCCGGAATGGCATGGGCTCAAAAGGGGCAGGTCACAAATCTGCAATAATCCACCCTACCTCACACCGCCCACCCCCCGTCCTGCCCCCCTCATGTTCCATCTCTTCTCCGGCCTGGATTTCTGGATCGGCGCCAGCCTGGTCCTGGCCCTGGCTTTCGTCCTGGCCTTCGAATTCATCAACGGTTTTCATGACACCGCCAACGCGGTGGCCACTGTCATTTACACCAAGGCCATGCCGCCGCACCTGGCGGTGATGCTGTCGGGGGTGTTCAATTTCCTGGGCGTGCTGCTGGGCGGCGTGGGCGTCGCGTACGCCATCGTGCACCTGCTGCCGGTCGAGCTGCTGATCAACGTCGATACCGGGCAGGGGCTGGCCATGGTGTTCGCCATGCTGACGGCGGCCATTGCCTGGAACCTGGGCACCTGGTATTTCGGCATCCCGGCCTCCAGCTCGCACACCCTGATCGGCTCTATCCTGGGCGTGGGCCTGGCCAATGCGCTGCTGACCGACCTGCCGCTGGGCGAGGGCGTCAACTGGAACAAGGCCATCGACATCGGCCTGTCGCTGGTGGTCTCGCCCGTGGCGGGCTGTGTCGTGGCGGGTTGCCTGCTGCTGCTGTTCAAGCGCTGGTGGCCGGCCTCCAAGATGCACAAGACGCCGGAACAACGCCGCGAGATCGACTCGAAAAAACATCCGCCGTTCTGGAACCGCCTGGTGCTGGTGCTGTCGGCCATGGGCGTGAGCTTCGTGCACGGTTCGAACGACGGCCAGAAAGGCATCGGCCTGATCATGCTGGTGCTGATCGGCATCGTGCCCGCGCAATTCGTGCTGAACGAAAGCAGCACCACCTACCAGATCGACCGCACCCGCGATGCCGCCACGCACCTGTCGGCGTTCTACCATCGCAACCAGGCCACGCTGGACGACTACCTGGCGCTGTCCAAAAGCCGCGACAACGGCGCTGAACTGCCGAAGCACTTCCGCTGCCATCCCCAACTGACGCTGGCCACCATCGATGCCCTGCAGGCAGACCTGCGCGGCGTCACGCGCTACAGCGACCTGTCGCCCGCCAAGCGCGTCGACATCCGCCGCTATCTGCTGTGCCTGGACGACACGGCCAAGAAAGTGGCCACCCTGGATGGCCTGCAAGACCGCGACCGCGCCGACCTGAACCAGTTGCGCGCCGACCTGACCGCCACCACCGAATACGCGCCGCTGTGGGTGATCGTGGCCGTGGCCCTGGCGCTGGGCGCCGGCACCATGGTGGGCTGGCGCCGCGTGGTGCTGACCGTGGGCGAGAAAATCGGCAAGCAGGGCATGACCTACGCGCAGGGCATGTCGGCGCAGCTTACGGCCGTGGCCGCCATCGGCATGGCCAACGTGTTCAGCCTGCCCGTGTCCACCACGCACGTGCTGTCTTCAGGCGTGGCCGGCACCATGATCGCCAACAAAAGTGGCCTGCATCACGGCACCATCCGCACCATATTGCTGGCCTGGGTGCTGACGCTGCCGGCGTCGATGCTGCTGGCGGCCGGGTTGTTCTGGCTGGGCGTCAGCATTATCGGCTGACGCGGGCGGCCAGAGCCAGGCCAGGGGCGCGGCTGAGGCCGGCAGGGGTGTCAGCCGCCGGCGCCGCACAGCGCCAGCAGCGTCCCGTACACCGCCACCCCCACGATCACCGCCACACCCGCGTTTGCCATGCGGCGCGCGGCCAGCGCGGTGGCCAGCAAGCCGCCTGCATAGGGCAGCCACTGCGGCATGCCCTGCAATGCCATGACATCGGGCACGATTACCGCGACGGCAATGCTCGCCAGCAGCGCGGGCCCCAGGGCCGCCAGCGACGAGCCCTCGGCCAGGCGCCGCAGCAGCCGGCTGCGCGCCGACAGCACGAACGGCAGGGCGCGCGTCAGGTAGGTAATGGCCGCCATGGCAAAGACTGCTCCCCAGAACCCCAGGCCGCCGTCCATCATGCCGCCTCCGTGCGCGGCCGCGGGCAGGCGCAACCCGCGGCGGCCCCCGCCAGAATCGCCAGGGTGGTGTGGCCGGCCGCGGCGAACGCCGCCCCCACCGCCAGCGCGGCGATGACCGGCCCGCGCAGCGCGCGGGTGGTGCTTTGGCACACCAGCGCCAGGAACAGGGCCGGCAAAGCAAAGCGCATCGCCTGCGACAGCATCGGATAGTGGCGCTCCAGGCCGTCGCCCGCGTACACGCCCACGGCAGTGCCGGCGATCCAGGTCAGCCAGGCGCCCAGGCCCAGCAGCGTCATCCAGCGATTGCGATGCTCCGGCGCCACCTGCTCGATGCCGTTGAACGCGGTGGCGAATACTTCGTCGGTAAGCAGGAAGGCGATTTGCAGGCGTGCCCGCAACCGCTGCGGCAGCATGCGCGACAGCAGCGGCCCGTACAGCAGGTGCCGGGCATTCAGCAGGGAGCACAACGCCACCACCCACAGCCAGGGCGTGCCGGCCTTGATGGAGGCCAGCAGCAGGAACTGGCTGGCGCCGGCGTAGACCAGCGCCGAAATCAGCACCACCTGCAGTGGCGACAGGCCGGTGGCCAGGCCGGCGATGCCAAAGGTGACCGCTACGGGAAAATACCCGAGCATGACGGGCAGGCAGGCCCGCATGCCAGCCAGGCCAGCCCCGCCCGGCAAGGCCGGATGCGGCGCTGGGGGTGGATTGTTCATGAATGCTCCGTGCGTCGATACTATGGCCAGTTTACCCACGGCGCGCACGGCGCGGCATAATAACCAACGCTCTCTTGACTCTCACCGGGCCGCACCGGCGGCCGCAACCACGGAACCCCATTGTGCTGGACATCATCGACGCCGACTTCAACAACCCCGCCCACGGCGAGATGGTCGTGGCGCTGCTGGACGAATACGCGCGCGGCCCCATGGGCGGCGGCGAGGCCCTGTCCGACTACTCGCGCGCCAATCTGGCCGCCGAACTGGCGCGCCGCCCCACCGCGGGCGCGCTGGTGGCCCTGTACGACGGCATGCCGGCCGGCCTGGCCATCTACTTCGAAGGCTTCTCTTCCTTCGCCTGCAAGCCCTTGCTGAACCTGCACGATTTCATGGTTTCGGAACGCTACCGGCGCCTGGGCATCGCCCAGCGCCTGCTCGAAGCGCTGGAAGGCGTGGCCGCGCGCCGCGGCTGCTGCAAAATCACGCTCGAAGTACTGCAAGGCAACGAGCCGGCCAAGGCGCTGTATCGCAAAATCGGCTACCAGGGTTACGAGCTGGCGGGCGACACCGGGCAGGCCATGTTCTGGCAAAAGAAGCTGGCGGCCTGACGCTTTACCCGCCACCCGCCACCCCCACCCGCCCCACTCGCTACTCGCTAATCGCGCCATGCCCACCGTTGCCGACATCCGCCTGCTGGCCGACTACAACGCCTGGATGAACCAGCGCGTCTACCAGGCCGCCGCCCTGCCCGCTGCCAACGCCGCCGCGCCGCGCGGCGCGTTTTTCGGCTCGCTGCTGGGCACGCTGAACCACATCGCGGTGGGCGACATCCTGTGGCTCAAGCGCTTTGCCACGCATCCGGCCGGCTACACGGCGCTGGCCCCCGTCACCGCGCTACCCATGCCCGAAGGGCTGGACCGCCTGCTGCGCCCCGACCTGGCCGGCCTGCAGGCGCTGCGCCGCGAACTCGACCAGGCCATCGTCGCCTGGGCGGGGCAGCTGGCCGAACCCGACCTGGCCCATGTGCTGGCCTACACCAACTCCCGCGGCATTGCATCGCGGCGCGATTTCGGCGGCGTGATCCTGCATTTCTTCAATCACCAGACCCATCACCGCGGGCAGGCCACTACACTGCTCAGCCAGGCCGGCATCGACATCGGCGCCACCGACCTGCTACTGCGCGTGCCCGAACTGCCGGCCGCCGCCCCCAACAGCGAGTCTCCAGCATGAATCTGCGCGACATCCCCTTCGGCACCACCGATTGGCAAACGATCGAACCCACCGAACACCCGGGCGACACCGGCACGGCGTATTGGCGCACCTGCCAATTCGGCGACATCCGCGTGCGCATGGTCGAATACTCGGCCGGCTACCTGGCCGACCACTGGTGCAGCAAGGGCCATATTCTGCTATGCCTGGAAGGCGAGCTGCACACCGAACTCGAGGACGGCCGCCGTTTCGTGCTGACCCCGGGCATGAGCTACCAGGTGGCCGACCAGGCCGAACCGCACCGCTCGTCCACCGCCACCGGCGCGCGCCTGTTCATCGTCGACTGAGCATGACGCCGCGCGATTGCGGTACGCTGTAAGCTTGCACGCGGCGGCTGGCGCAGCCCGGCCGCCGGCCCAACACTGCCTGGAGCCCTGCCTTGCCCGCGCCCCTTGCTTCGCCGCTGACGCTTTATGTCGATGCGCTGCTGCTCAGCCCCTATGCCATGGCGGCCTATGTCGCGCTGGCCGAAAAAAGCCTGCCCGTCGAATTGCGGCTGGTCGACCTGCAGGCCGGCGAACAGCGCATGCAGCCCTACACCAGCCGAGCGCCCACGTGCCGCGTTCCGGCCCTTACCCACGACGCCTTTCACCTGACCGAATCCAGCGCCATCATCGAATACCTGGAAGATGTCTTCCCGGCCCCCGACTACCCCGCGCTGTATCCGCCGTCGCCGCAGCAGCGGGCGCGCGCGCGCCAGGTGCAGGCCTGGCTGCGCAGCGACCTCGCCGCGCTGCGCGCGGAGCGCCCGACCGAAGTCGTCTTCCATGGCGCGGCAGGCGCACCGCTCGGCGACGCCGCCCAGGCGGCCGCCGCCAAGCTGCTGCGCGTGGCGCAGACGCTGCTGCCCGACGGCCGCCCGCAGCTGTTCGATGCCTGGTGCATTGCCGACACCGAACTGGCCCTGATGCTGCGCCGGCTGGCTGGGCCGGGCGACGAGCTGCCCGATGCGCTGCGCGCCTACGCCGACGCGCAATGGCGGCGGCCCAGTGTGCAGACCTGGCTGCAGTTCAACCAAGACGCGCGCGCCTGATGCAACTGCTCGACCACGTATCCATCGCCGTGCCCGATCTCGATGTGGCGCGCCCGTTCTACGATGCCGTGCTGGCCGCCCTGGGCGCGGCCAAGGTGTACGACCGGCCTGACGGGCTGGGCTATGGCGAACGCTGCCGGCCCGCGGCCCCCGACCACACCTACCTGTCGGTGCTGCTGTCGGCGGCGCCCAATGCCGAGGCGCGGCGCCACTGGTGTTTCAAGGCCCAAAGCCGCGCCGCCGTCGATGCTTTCCACCGCGCCGCACTGCAGCACGGCGGCCGCGACGAAGGCGCGCCCGGCCTGCGCCCGGCCTACCATCCGCACTACTACGCCGCCTTCGTCGCCGACCCAGCCGGCAACCGGCTGGAAGCCGTGTGCCACCTGCCCCAGCCGGCCGCGGGCCCGCCCCGCGACGCCGACTGACACGGCGCCCCCTTGCTGGGGGCTTCGGGCGGAGCAGGTTCCGGTTGGATGTTGCAATGCAGCATTCAATGCGTTGTAATGGGCCATATCGCCTCTTCCAAACGCCCTCGTGCCCGCCCTCATGCGCGGCGGACACCCACCGGAGTCTGCCGTGGCCGTATCCGCCTCCCGCAGCGCCCAACCCGCCCTGCCTTCCAACCCCTGGGCCGCCGCCTGTGAATACGCCATCGATGCGATGCAGCGCGGCGTGCTGTATGCCGACGTCATGCGCCAGCGCGGCAACCAGTACCACAGCCACATGGCCAAGCGCGCGCCCAATGTGCTCAGCATGCAATCCGAGCTGGTGCTGGATGGCCGCGAATTCGCCCGCCCGGTCAACTACGGCCTGCTGCGCATCGTGCCACCCCCTGGCGTCGAAACAGACCCGCAGAAGCGCCCCTTTCTGGTCGTGGACCCGCGTGCCGGGCACGGGCCGGGCATCGGCGGCTTCAAGCCCGAAAGCGAGATCGGCGTGGCGGTGAACGCGGGCCACCCGTGCTATTTCGCGTCGTTCCTGCCCCAGCCCACCGTTACGCAAACCGTCGAAGACGTGATGCGCGCCGAGGCGCGTTTCCTGGAAGAAATCATCGCCCGCCATCCCGAATCCGAAGGCAAGCCGGTGGTGGTGGGCAATTGCCAGGCGGGCTGGCAGATCATGATGACGGCCGCCATGCGGCCCGAGCTGTTCGGCCCCATTATCGTGGCGGGCGCGCCGCTGTCGTACTGGGCCGGCTGGCGCGGCATGAACCCCATGCGCTATAGCGGCGGCCTGACGGGCGGCAGCTGGCTCACCGAGCTGGCCAGCGACCTCGGCCACGGCCGCTTCGATGGCGCCTGGCTGGTGCAGAACTTCGAAAACCTCAACCCCGCCAACACGCTCTGGAGCAAACAGTACCACCTGTACTCGAAGGTGGACACCGAGGCCGAGCGCTACCTGAGCTTCGAGAAGTGGTGGGGCGGCCATGTGTTCCTGAACGCGCCGGAAATCCAGTACATCGTCGACAACCTGTTCATCGGCAACCGCCTGGCCACCGCCGGGCTGGTCACCTCGGACGGCATCCGCATCGACCTGCGCAACATCCGCTCGCCCATCATCGTGTTCTGTTCCAAGGGCGACAACATTACGCCGCCGCCGCAAGCGCTGGGCTGGATACCCGACCTGTACCAGGACGACGCCGAAGTGGTGGCGCACAACCAGACCATCGTGTACGCGGTGCACGAAAGCATCGGCCACCTGGGCATTTTCGTGTCGGGCAGCGTGGCCCGCAAAGAGCACCATGAATTCACCGCCAACATCGATCTGATCGACGTGCTGCCCGCCGGCATCTACCAGGCCGAAATCGCCGACAAGACGCCCGACACGCCCAACGCCGACCTGACCGAGGGCGACTACGTGCTGTCGTTCGCGCGCCGCAAAGTCGATGACGTGCGGGCCATCGTGGCGCGCCGCGAAGACGATGACCGCCGCTTTGCCGCCGTGGCGCGCATTTCCGACATCAACCTGGGCCTGTACCGCAGCTTCGTGCAGCCCTGGGTGCGCGCCGCCGTCACGCCGCAATCGGCCGAATGGCTGCAGCGCATGCATCCGCTGCGCCTGCCCTACGAACTGATCTCGGACCGCAACCCCTGGGTAGCGCCCGTGACGCAGGTGGCCGAGCAGGCCCGCCAGCACCGCCAGCCGGCCGCGCCGGACAACCCCTATACGGTGCTGGAACGCATGGCCTCGAACGCCATCGAAGCCAGCCTGAACATCTGGCAGGAACTGCGCGACGCGGCTGGCGAGCAGCTGTTCATGAACATCTACGGCTCGCCGCTGGTGCAGAACTGGGCAGGCCTGGGCGCCAAGGTCGGGCCGCCCCGCAAGCACCCCGGCGTGTCGCCCGAGCACCGCCAGTTCATGGCCGGACGGGCCGACGAGCTGCGCGCGCAGATGGACCAGGGCGGCGTGCGCGAAGCCGCCATGCGCATGCTGGTGTACGTGGCCAACGCCGAGGGCGGCATCGATGCGCGCAGCTTCGCCATGCTGCGCAAGATGCGCGCCGATGCCGACTCGGGACTGGCGCTGCAAGAATTCAAGAATGTGGCGCGCGACCAGGCCCTGATGATGCGCCTGGACGGCCAGGCCGCGCTGCGGGCCATGCCGACGCTGCTGGCGCGCGCATCGGCCGCCGAGATCCGCGACGCGTTCGGCACGATGCGCCACGTCCTCGAAGCCACCGGCCCGCTGAACGAGCGGGCTCGCGGCCATCTGGAAGAAATGGAGCAGATATTCCGCAACGCGGCGCGAAAAGCGCTGGCGCGCGCGAAGAAGCCCGCTGCCGGTAAGGCAGCCCGTCGTCCCAAGGAGATTCCCGCATCATGATGACCCGCGCAGAAGTCACCGAACTTGTCGTGACCCAGAAGCTGAAGAAAGGCTTGAAGTGGACCGACATTGCCAAGACCCTGGGCCGCAGCAAAGAATGGACGGCAGCCGCGCTGCTGGGCCAGATGACGCTGACCGCCGAGCAGGCCCAGGCCGCCGGCCAGCTGCTCGACTTGCCTGAAGACGCCGTTCTGCAACTGCAGGTCACGCCGCTGAAAGGCTCGTTGCCGACCGCCGTGCCCACCGACCCGCTGATCTATCGCTTCTATGAATTGGTGAACGTATATGGCACGACCTTCAAGTCGTTGATCCACGAAGAGTTCGGCGACGGCATCATGAGCGCCATCGACTTCAAGATGGACCTGGCGCGCGAAAGCGACCCGGCCGGCGACCGGGTGCGCATTGTGATGAGCGGCAAGTTCCTGCCCTACAAGCAGTACTGAGCGCCGCGCGGGAACCCGCGCGGGCAGGCAGGCCGGGCAAGGCGCCGGCCTGCCGCGCCAGGCTTCAGCCGGCGCGCTCTTGCAGGATGGCGACCGCCGGCAGCGACTTGCCTTCCAGGAATTCCAGGAACGCCCCGCCGCCCGTCGAGATATAGCCCACCTTGTCGGCGATGCCGTACTTGGCGATGGCCGCCAGGGTGTCGCCGCCGCCCGCGATGGAAAACGCGGGAGAATCGGCGATGGCCTTGGCCAGCACCTCGGTGCCGTGCGAGAACGCCTCGAACTCGAACACGCCCACCGGGCCGTTCCAGACGATGGTGCCCGCCTTTGCCAGAATGCCGGCCAGCTGCTGCGCGGTTTGCGGACCGATGTCCAGGATGAGGTCATCGTCGGCCACCGCGTCGGCCGCCTTGACGGTGGCCTGGGCGTCGACGGAAAACGACTTGGCGCACACCACGTCGGTGGGAATGGGCACGTCGGCGCCGCGCGCCTTCATCATGTCGATCACGGCGCGGGCCTGGTCAACCTGGTCGGGCTCGGCCAGCGACTTGCCGATGGACAGCCCGGCCGCCAGCATGAAGGTGTTGGCAATGCCGCCGCCCACGACAAGTTGGTCGACCTTGTCAGCCAGCGACTGCAGGATGGACAGCTTGGTCGACACTTTCGAGCCGCCCACGATGGCCACCAGCGGGCGCTTGGGTTCGTGCAGAGCACGGCCCAGGGCCTGCAGCTCGGCCTCGAGCAGCGGGCCGGCGCAGGCAATGGGCGCGAATCGGGCCATGCCATGCGTGGTGGCCTCGGCGCGGTGCGCGGTGCCGAACGCGTCGTTGACGTAGATGTCGCACAACGCCGCCATCTTGCGCGACAGCGTTTCGTCGTTCTTTTTTTCGCCGGGGTTGACGCGGCAGTTTTCCAGCAGCACCACCTGGCCCGGGTCGACGTTGACGCCGTCGACCCAGTTTTTCACCAGCTGCACGGGCATGCCAAGCAATTGCGACAGGCGCTGGCCGACGCGGTCAAGCGAATCGGCGTCGGTCAGCGTGCCTTCGGTGGGCCGGCCCAGGTGCGAGGTAACCATGACGGCAGCCCCGCCGTCGAGCGCCAGGCGGATGCCCGGCACCGAGGCGCGGATGCGCGTGTCTTCGCTGATCTGGCCGGCGTCGTCGAACGGCACGTTCAGGTCGGCGCGAATGAACACGCGCTTGCCGTGCAGCGCGCCGGCCTTGGCCAGCGCGGACAGGGTGTTGACCTTGGCCATGCTGCTTACTTGGCCGACATCAGCGCGACGGTGGTGTCGAGCATGCGGTTCGAGAAGCCCCACTCGTTGTCGTACCAGGACGACACCTTGACCAGCTTGCCCGACACCTTGGTCAGCGTGGAATCGTAGGTGCTGGAGGCCGGGTTGTGGTTGAAGTCGACCGACACCAGGGGTTCGGTGTTGTAGTTCAGGATGCCCTTGAGCTCGCCTTCGGAAGCCGCCTTCAGGATGCTGTTGACCTCGTCGACCGAGGTTTCGCGCTTGGCCACGAACGACAGGTCGACGATGGACACGTTGATGGTGGGCACGCGGATGGCGAAGCCGTCGAGCTTGCCGTTCAGTTCAGGCAGCACCAGGCCCACCGCGGCGGCGGCGCCGGTCTTGGTGGGGATCATGCTCATGGTGGCCGAGCGGGCGCGGCGCAGGTCTTCGTGGTAGACGTCGGTGAGGACCTGGTCGTTGGTGTAGGCGTGCACCGTGGTCATCAGGCCGCTTTCGAGGCCCAGCTTGTCGTGCAGGGGCTTGACCAGGGGGGCCAGGCAGTTGGTGGTGCACGATGCGTTCGAGATGACCGTGTCGGATGCCTTCAGCACGCCGTGGTTGACGCCGTACACAACGGTGGCGTCGACATCTTTGCCGCCGGGAGCCGAAATAATGACTTTCTTGGCGCCGCCCTTCAGGTGCGCGCTGGCTTTTTCTTTCGAGGTGAAGAAGCCCGTGCATTCGAGCACCACGTCGACCTTCAGCTCGCCCCAGGGCAGCTCGGCCGGATTGCGGTTGGCCAGCACGCGGATCTTGTCGCCATTGACCACCATGTAGTCGCCATCGACTTCGACCGTGCCCGGGAACTTGCCGTGGGCGGTGTCGTAGCGCGTGAGGTGCGCGTTGGTCTTGGGATCGCCCAGATCGTTGATGGCCACGATTTCGATATCGTGCTTCTTGCCAGCTTCGTAGTGGGCGCGCAGGATGTTGCGGCCGATGCGACCGTACCCGTTGATGGCGACGCGAATAGTCATGACTAGAGCTCCTTTTACAAAACTTGCTTGACGGCCTCGGCCACCTTGTCGGCGGTCAGACCGAAGAACTTGAACAAAGCCCCCGCGGGCGCGGATTCGCCATAGCGGTCGATGCCGACCACGGCGCCTTCCAGGCCCACGTACTTATGCCACAGCGCGGTGGTGCCGGCCTCGACGGCCACGCGCGGCAGGCCCGGCGGCAGCACGGCGCGCTTCCAGTCGGCGTCCTGGCGGTCGAACACGTCGGTGCTGGGCATGGACACCACGCGCACCGCGATGCCCTGCCCGGCCAGTTGCTCTTGCGCGGCCAGCGCGATGGCGACTTCGGAGCCCGTGGCGATGATAACGGCGCGGGCATCGTCCGCGTCTCGCAGAACGTAACCACCGCGGACAATGGCCTTCAGGGTGTCGGCGTCGCGCGGCACGAACGGCAGGTTCTGGCGCGACAGCAGCAGCGCGGTGGGGCCGCCATCGTGCACGTCCATGCCGATGCTGGCCGGGCGCGACACGGCCGCGCCCCAGGCCACCGCGGTTTCGACGGTGTCGCACGGACGCCAGACCGACAGGTTGGGAATCAGGCGCAGGCTGGCGGCGTGCTCGATGGACTGGTGGGTGGGGCCGTCTTCGCCCAGGCCGATGGAATCGTGCGTGAACACGTGCACCACGCGCTGCTTCATGAGCGCCGCCATGCGCAGGGCGTTGCGGGAGTAGTCGGAGAACGTCAGGAAGGTGCCGCCGAACGGCAGGTAGCCGCCATGCAGGGCGACGCCGTTCATGATGGCGGCCATGCCGAATTCGCGCACGCCGTAGTTGATATGGCGGCCGAACTGGATGCCCTGCTCGCCGGCGCGCACGGGCGCCACGCCCTTCCAGTCGGTGTAGTTCGAGCCGGTGAGGTCGGCCGAGCCGCCCAGCAGCTCGGGCAGCAGCCCGGCCAGCGCGGTAATGGCGAACTGCGAGGCCTTGCGGGTGGCCACGGTTTCGGCCTTCTGGTCGGTGCCCTGAATGAACGCCTGCAGCTTCGCGGCGAAATCGGCCGGCAGCTCGCCCTTCATGCGGCGCGTGAACTCGGCCGCCTCGGCGGGATATTTTGCGGCGTAGGCGTCGAACGCGGCCTGCCAGGCCGCCTGGGCCTCGGCGCCGGTCTTGCGGGCATCCCAGCCTTCGCGCACGGCTTGCGGAATTTCGAACGGCGCGGCCATCCAGCCCAGCGCCGCGCGCGTGGCGGCGACTTCTTCGGCGCCCAGCGGGGCGCCGTGCACGTTATGGGTGCCGGCCATGGCGGGCGAGCCCTTGCCGATGATGGTGCGGCAGACGATGAGCGTGGGCTTTTCAGACTGCGCGCGGGCCTGCGCGATGGCGGCATCGACCGCCGCCACGTCATGGCCGTCGACCTCGCGGATGACGTTCCAGCCGTAGCCCTCGAAGCGCGTGGCGGTGTCTTCGCCGAACCAGTGCTCGACGTGGCCGTCGATGGAAATGCCGTTGTCGTCGTACAGCACCACCAGCTTGGACAGCTTGAGCGTGCCGGCCAGCGAGCAGGCTTCGTGCGAGATACCTTCCATCAGGCAGCCGTCGCCGGTGAAGGCGTAGGTGTAGTGATCGACGATGGGCAGGCCGGGCTTGTTGAACTCGGCGGCCAGCAGCGCTTCAGCCAGCGCCATGCCGACCGCGTTGGCCAGGCCTTGGCCCAGCGGGCCGGTGGTGGTCTCGACGCCCGGGGTGATGCCGACTTCGGGGTGGCCCGGGGTGCGCGAGTGCAACTGGCGGAATTGCTTGAGCTCGTCGATGGGCAGGTCGTAGCCGCTGAGATGCAGCAGCGCGTAGATGAGCATCGAGCCGTGGCCGTTCGACAGCACGAAACGGTCGCGGTTGGCCCAGGCCGGATCGGCCGGGTTGTGGCGCAGGTGGCCCAGCCACAGGGCCTGGGCGATTTCCGCCATGCCCATCGGCGCGCCGGGATGCCCCGAGTTGGCTTGTTGGACGGCGTCCATTGCAAGGACGCGGATGGCATCCGCCAGGGCTAGGGGTTGGGCGGTGGATTGGCTCATGCGGAAATGGCTCGTAGGCGCTGGCGGCCCAAAAAACGGGGCCAGTTAAGAGAGATTGGGAAGCTCATGATTTTAGCATCCGGGCCATGCCCGGGTCCTGCCATGGGCGGCGGGCGCCCCGGCCCGCCGGGCGGATGGTAGGCTACGCGCTTGACCGGTTCTCCGCGCCTTGCCGCGCCCTGCCCGCCCGCCATGTCCCTGCCGCGTTTTTTCTGCGACACACCGCTGTCTCCCGGCGTACGCCTGCCCCTGCCAACCGCCCTGGCGCACCACGCGGTGCGCGTGCTGCGCCTGCGCGCGGGCGCCGCCATCGTGCTGTTCAATGGCGGCGGCGGCGAATACCCGGCCACACTCGAAATCGAGGGCAAAGACGCCTGGGCCCGGCTGGGCGACTTCGATCCGCGCGACGCCGAGCTGGCCGGGCGCATCGTCCTGGTGCAGGGCCTGCCGTCCGGCGACAAGATGGACTGGGTCGTGGAAAAAGCCGTCGAGCTGGGCGCCAGCCGGGTCAGCCCGATCGCGGCGCAGCGCAGCGTGCTGCAGTTGTCGGGCGCGCGCCTGGAAAAACGCGTGGCGCACTGGGCCCGCATCGCCCAGGCCGCATCGGAACAATGCGGCCGCAACCGCCTGATGGCCGTGGATGCCCCGGCCACCCTGCGCGACTGGCTGGACCAGCCGGCCGACGGGCTGCGCCTGCTGTGCCACCCGGAAGCCGGGCAAGGCCTGGCCGACGCCCTGGCGGCGCAGCCGGGGCTGCGGCAGCTCAGCCTGCTGGTGGGGCCCGAAGGAGGCTGGTCGGACGCCGAACTGGCGCTGGCCGCCGAACGCGGCGTGCAGGCCGTGCGCTACGGGCCGCGCGTGCTGCGCACCGAAACCGCCGGGCTGGCGTTGATGGCGGCGGCAACGGCGCTGCTGGGGTGGTAAGAAGAGTGGCGCCAGATACCTGGCACCTGAAGAACTACCCTTCGCCGTAGGGCGCGGCGGCAACGCCGGGCTCGGGATCGGGGTGCTTGCCGGCGTGCTCGATCACAAACGAAAACACGCGGCCGTTCTCGCGCGCGAATTCGGCGGCGTCGGCGCACACGGTTTCGATCTGGGCGGCGTCTTCTTCCAGGGCCGGATCGCCCGAATGCAGCTTGTACAGCCACAGCACCACGCCGATTTTCTGGTCGAGCACGGTGTCGCACAGGCAATCGTAAAGGGCGTCGAGATTGCCGCCGAAATACTCGGGGAAATCTACCGCCTTGGCAATGGCGCGCAACACCGCCGAGCGGCTGCGCGCCCTGTCGCAATCGGCCACCAGCAACGCCAGGCCGAGCTCGTGCGCAGCCGCGACTACGGCTTCTTTTTGCAAGCCGTCGTGTTCGATCGCGCCGCCCCGGTTCAGCTGGCGCTGCAGCGTAGACTGGCCATTTCGCGTCATGCCTGGCCCTCCTTGAAAAAGCCAACCACTTCTTCGCTACGCCGCATCGTATCGGCATAACCTAGTTCGATCAATCGTCGGGTGTAGGCGCTTTCAAAAAGCAGGTACGACATCAGCGCGCCGCCCCCCGAGCGGTCTGGGTCGGACGATACACCGAGTACGCGAAAAAGGGTACGGGCTTCGACAGGCATTTCTTGCAGATAGTCGAGCGCAAGCAAATCCAGGGACTGACTGGGCGTCAGCGTCAGAACGTTCACCCGCCGGACGCCGGTGCCGTCGGCCGGGTCGTAGGTGGCGTGGCTGAGCAGGTCGTTGATGCGTTCCAGGCGCTCGATGTCCATCGACAAGCCGTCCAGGAAGATGCTGGACAGCACATGGCCGCCCACCTGCGCCAGCGAGGGATACGGTGGCTGCGACTCGCGCTTTTCGGGGTGAGTGTCGTCGCGATAGCCGGTGCCGATGACCAGCACCCGGTCGGCCCCCAGATGGATGGCCGGGCTGATGGGCGCCAGCTGCCGCATCGAGCCGTCGCCGCACCATTCGGTCTGCCCATGCACGTCCACCGCCTGTGCGGGAAACACGAACGGGATCGACGACGACGCCATCAGGTGCTCGACGCCGATGCGCGCCGGCACGGCCCGCCGCAGCGAGCGGCGCCATGGCTCGATGCTGTGGTTGGACTGGTAGAACGTCAGGTGCTCGCCGCTGGTGAACCCCGAGGCCGTGATGGCCAGCGACGACAACTGGCCGCGCTGCAGATTGCCCTGCAGGTGCCTGAAGTCGAGCACGCGGGTAAGCAGGTCGGCCAGCGGGCGGTTGTCCAGCAGCGACTGGGGCCGCTTGCGCGTGAGACCCGAGAACATCCAGCCCAGCGCCAGCAGGCCCAGCCAGCGCACGCCGGTCTTGAACAGCCCGGGCGCGTCGGCGCGGTACACCATGTCGGTGCCCAGCGACTCCCATAGCCGGCGGATGCGCCGCGCGGCCAGGTGCGGGCGGTCGGCGCGGCAGGCCAGGGCGGCGGCGTTGATGGCCCCGGCCGAGGTGCCGCAGATTATGGGAAAAGGATTATGGAAACCCGGCCGCTCGGCCGGGTCCAGGATGCGGAAAATGGCGCCCAGCACGCCCACCTGGTAGGCGGCGCGCGCGCCGCCGCCGGTCAGGACCAGCCCGGTGGCCGGGCCGCCCTGCCCCGCGGCAGGCGGGGCGCTACTTTGGGACGTTGGCATCGACGACGACCAGGGCGGTCATGTTGACGATGCGGCGGACGGTGGAGCTGGACGTCAGGATGTGTACCGGCGCATTGGCGCCCAGCAGGAACGGACCTACCGCCACATTGCCGCCGGCGGCGGTCTTGAGCAGGTTGTAGGCTATGTTGCCTGAGTCGACATTGGGGCAGACCAGCAGATTGGCCTCGCCCTTCAGGGTGGACGACGGCAGGATGCGCAGGCGCAGCGCCTCGTCGAGCGCGCAATCGCCGTGCATTTCGCCGTCGATTTCCAGCTCGGGCGCGGCCTGGCGAACCAGTTCCAGCGCTTCGCGCATCTTGGCGCCCGACGACGAGCTGCCGGTGCCGAAATTCGAGCGCGACAGCAGCGCGACCTTGGGCACCAGATTCAGGCGCGTCATTTCTTCGGCCGCGGCGATGGTGAACTCGGCGATCTGCTCGGCGGTGGGGTCGTCGTTGACGTGGGTGTCCACCAGCGCCACCATGCGCTCGTCGAGCAGCAACACGTTCATCGCGGCATACACCTTCGAGCCGGGCCGCCGGCCAATGACCTGATCAATAAAGCGCAGGTGTTCGGCGTACGAACTGACCGTGCCGCAGATCATGCCGTCGGCGTCGCCCAGGTGCACCATCATCGCGCCGATCAGGGTCAGACGGCGGCGCATTTCAACGCGCGCCATTTCCTTGGTGACGCCACTGCGGCACATCATTTCCCAGTACGTGGTCCAGTAGCGGTGGAAGCGCTCGTCGTACTCGGGGTTGGTGACTTCGACGTCTTCGCCCAGGCGCAGGCGCAGGCCGTATTTTTCGATACGGGCCGCCAGCACGGCCGGACGGCCCACCAGGATGGGCTTGGCCAGGCCTTCGTCGACCACCACCTGCACGGCGCGCAGCACGCGCTCGTCTTCGCCCTCGGTGAACACCACGCGCGCCTTGCCGCCGTCGCGCACGAAAGTCTTGGCGGCGGTGAACAGGGGCTTCATGAACGCGCCCGAGTGGTACACGAACTGCTGCAGTTGCTCAGTGTAGGCCTGCAGATCGGGCAGCGGCCGCGTGGCCACGCCGCCGTCCATGGCGGCCTTGGCCACCGCGGGCGCGATGCGGGTGATCAGGCGCGGGTCGAAGGGCTTGGGAATCAGGTATTCGGGCCCGAAGCTGATGTCATACGTGCCGTACGCCGCGGCCACGACTTCGCTCTGTTCTTCCTGGGCCAGCTTGGCAATGGCGTGGACCGCCGCCATTTCCATTTCGCGGGTGATGGTGGTGGCGCCCACATCGAGCGCCCCGCGGAAAATGTACGGGAAGCACAGGACGTTGTTGACCTGGTTCGGGTAGTCGGAACGGCCGGTGGCCATGACCACGTCGTCACGCACGGCATGCGCGTCTTCGGGCAGGATTTCGGGATTGGGGTTGGCCAGCGCCAGGATGACCGGGCGGGCGGCCATGGATGCCACCATTTCGGGCTTGAGCACGCCGCCGGCCGACAGGCCCAGGAACACGTCGGCGCCTTCAATCACCTCGGCCAGCGTGCGCTTGTCGGTTTTCTGGGCAAAACGCGCCTTGTCGGGGTCCATGAGCACGGTGCGGCCCTCGTACACCACGCCCTCGATGTCGGTGACCCAGATGTTTTCTACCGGCACGCCGAGGTCGACGATCAGGTCCAGGCAGGCCAGCGCCGCGGCGCCCGCGCCCGAGGTCACGACCTTGATTTTCTCGAGCGACTTGCCCACCACTTTCAGGCCGTTGATGAAGGCAGCCGACACACAGATGGCGGTGCCGTGCTGGTCGTCGTGGAACACCGGAATCTTCATGCGTTCGCGCAGCTTGCGTTCGACGATGAAGCACTCGGGCGCCTTGATGTCTTCGAGGTTGATGCCGCCAAACGTGGCTTCGAGGCCGGCGATGATTTCGACCAGCTTGTCGGGATCGGTTTCGTTGATCTCGATATCGAACACGTCCAGGCCGGCGAACTTCTTGAACAGCACGGCCTTGCCTTCCATGACCGGCTTGGAGGCCAGCGCGCCGATGTTGCCCAGGCCCAGCACGGCGGTGCCGTTGGTGATTACCCCCACCAGGTTGCCGCGCGCGGTGTAGCGCACCGCGTTGCCGGGATCCTTGACGATCTCTTCGCACGCCGCGGCCACGCCTGGCGAGTAGGCCAGCGCCAGGTCGCGCTGGTTGGACAGCTGCTTGGTCGGCGTGACAGAGATTTTGCCGGGACGGCCGGACTCGTGATATTCAAGCGCGGCTTTACGAAGATTGGCATCCATATGGCTGGGCTACTCGGGTAGGTACACGAAAGTGCAGGATTCTAGCTTAGCGAGGCGACTATCTTACTCCCGCCTTACTTACAATTCGCGGCGGCGCGCAGGCGGGCCGGTTGATTGAGCGGTCAAGGTATCCGTCGGGCAAACGCTTGGCTCCTTGCAGGGCTGGTGTCGGGTTCCGCGGGTCAGCTGCCGGCTCCGCGTGGATCAGGTGACTGGCTCCGCAGGTCAGCTGTCCGGCACCGCATAGACCAGGTGTCTGGCTCCGCAGGTCAGCTGTCCGGCACCGCATAGACCAGGTGTCTGGCTCCGCAGGTCAGCTGCCCGGCTCCGCGTGGATCAGGTGTCTGGCTCCGCAGGTGCCAGACACCGAAGCATGAAGCAGGGGCGTCAATCGCGCGGTGAAGTGAGGTGCTTCATAGCGCCCAGCGCAGAGTGCATTCTTGCCCCGTCCCGCGTTGTCCGGGCATGGGGAGGCAGCGCACGTGCGTCGGGCTCGGGCGCATGCAGGCGCCCGAGGCCTGCTGCGCAGGCTGCCCCGCCGCCCAACGCGCCGCCTCCCCATGCCCGGACAACGCGGGACTGCGTGCGTGTCAACGCGGGAGTCAACGCGGGAAACAAGACGGCGCTTGATCAGGGCTCCAGCGGCTGGGGACGGCCTTTCACGGCGCGTAGAGGTCCAGGGGGTCGAACGCATCTTTTACGCGCGCTGCCAGCCGGCGCGCGGCGGCAGCCAGTTCGGCAGGCATCGCGGCGAGGCGTGGTTCGGCGTCCGGCGTGGCGGCCACCTGTGCGCGCGGCTCCAGCAGGGCCCCTTCCACCCAGGCCAGCGCCCCGCCCTGCCCCAGCAGCAATTGCGCCAGATTCACATCGGCGGGCGGCTCGGGCAGCAAGGCGTCCAGCCGGAAGCGACACGGCCAAGCAAAATGCTGGCGGCAGGCGGCGGCGTCGGGCGAAGTCGACACCTGGAAGAGCGCCGGCACCAGCCGTTGCACCGTGGCCGAGCGCAGCGGGCGCAGGTCGGCCTGACCAAACGGCCCCAGGGTTTCGGCCGTGCCGTCGGACAGTAACACGTCGATCTCCAGCAGTCCGCTGGCGGCCGTGGCGCCCGGCAGCCAGGCCTGGGGGCCGGCCAGCCACGCGGCCAGGGTGGTGCCGGCTGGCGCATCGCGGAACTGTTCCAGCCCTGCATCCGCCAGCGTCTGCATCGTGCAGCCGGGCCCGGCAAGCCACTGGCCTGCCCGCGGGCCGGGCGCCAGGCTGTCCAGGCCGCAGGGGTCGACTTGCAGCACCGGACGGCCCGCCAGGCCTGCGGCATCGGCCCCGCCATCGAGCAGCAAGGCGACGCCATACTCTACGCACAGCGCGCGTGCGTGGCGTACGTCTTCAATGCGCGCCGGCACCAGGCGGGCCCGGCCCGCCGGGCCGGCTTCGAGTTCGTGCACCGGCCCCTGCGCCGCGCGTTCCAGGCGCTGCCGGAAAGTCTCCCACGGCGTGCGGGGCACGCGCCGGCCGAACAAAAATGCGCGCCGCGATGGCTGCATCTACAATTCCTTTTTCGTTTCGAGAACCATCATGCCGCGCCTTGCCTCACGCGCCCAGGACTTCCTGACCTTCCACGTCGTCGAACTCTTCAAAGAAGCGCAGGCGCTGCAGGCGGCGGGCCGGGACATCATCAGCCTGGGCATCGGCGAACCGGACTTTACCGCGCCCCCGCAGGTGGTGGAAGCGCTGGAGCGCGCGGCGCAGGCCGGGCTCAGCGGCTACAGCGCCCCGGCCGGGCTGACCGCGCTGCGCGAGGCCATCGCCCGATTCTACGCAACAGAATTCGGCGCCGCCGTCGATCCGTCGCGCGTCATCGTCACCGCCGGGGCCTCGGGCGCGTTGTCGCTGGCCTGCGCGGCGCTGGTCGATTCCGGCGCCGAGGTACTGATGCCCGACCCGTCCTACCCGGCCAACAGCAACTTCATCCTGGCCGCCGGCGGCCGTCCGCGTCTGATTCCCAGCAGCGCCGCGCAGCGCTTCCAGTTGTCGGCGCAAAACGTGCGCGACCACTGGACCGACGCCACCCGCGGCGTGCTGGTGGCATCGCCCAGCAACCCTACCGGCACCTGCATCGCGCGCGATGAGCTGGCCGCGCTGCTGCACGCGGTGCGCGAACGCCGGGGCTTCGCCATCGTCGACGAAATCTACCTGGGACTCAGCTACGAGGGCCAGCCGCGCTCGGCCCTGACGCTGGACGACGATGTCATCGTCATCAACAGCTTTTCCAAGTACTTTCACATGACCGGCTGGCGGCTGGGCTGGATGATCGTGCCGCAGCGGCTGGCCGGCCCCATCGAGAAAATGGCGGCCAGCCTGGCCATCTGCGCCCCCACCCTGGCGCAGCACGCCGCGCTGGCCTGCTTCGCGCCCGACACGCTGAAAATCTACGAGCACCGCCGTGACGCCTTCAAGCAGCGCCGCGACTACCTGCTGCCCGAATTCGAGCAGCTGGGCCTGCATGTGCCGGTCAAGCCGGACGGCGCGTTCTATATCTACGCCGACATCGCGGCGCTTGGCATGGACAGCGCCGCGCTGTCGCACCGGCTGCTGCACGAAGCCGGCGTGGCGGCCGTTCCCGGCCTGGACTTCGGCCCCGCGCATGGCCACCACACGCTGCGGGTGTCGTATGCGACCGGGCTGGATCGGCTGGAAGAAGCCGTTCGGAGAATGAAGGCGGTGTTGTAAGCCGCGGCCGGCGGCATGTGGTTCGTGCGCGGTTGCGCGGGGTTGCTGGGTTGCGCGCGCGGTGGGGGGGTTCTATTGACGTCGGTGGGGGGGCGTGAGCGCCTTGGCTTCACGGTGCCGTCCGGGCGCCCCGCGCGCCCGGGCCCGGCCCCGAGGCGCCGCGGCACTCACGCCCCCCCACGCCGACTCGTACCAAAGATCCGCTGTCGCGCCTGCGGGACCGACTGAGTTCTTGCATGCTTGGCCGCGGTTTTGCTGGTGGAGGAAAACATTGCGGGGCCGTCCATCGGCGCCGCCCTGCGCGGCGCCGATGGCCATTCAGGCAGCGTCATGCCGATGGCGATGACTTATGTCGCCCAGGGGTCACTTCACGCAGGTGCCTGACGCCGCTGTGTGCAACGGCTGTCTCCACAGCACGGTGTCAGGCACCCTCACGGGAGCCTGACACCTGGAATACCTGCAATACTCGGCATAAGCACCCATACATGGAATGCTCGGCATAAGTACCCATGCCTGGAATATTCGTACGCACTCTGGATTCCAAAGACGATGACTTACGTCGCCCAGGGGTCAGGCTCCGCAGGTGCCTGACCCCGCTGTGTGCAACGGCTGTCCCCACAGTACGGTGTCAGGCACCCTGACGGGAGCCTGACACCTGGAATACCTGCAATACTCGGCATACGCGCCCATACATGGAATGCTCGGCATACGCAGCCATGCCTGGACTACCCGGTATACGCACGCTAGCGAACCGAATGGCTATCCACGCCGCGCGGGGCGGCGTGGATAGCCGGCCCCGTACGGTTTTTTTCCTGTCAAACCACCGCGGCCAAGCACGCAAGAACTCCGCTGCCCCCGGCAGCATGGCGGTTGACTACGGGTTCGAGTCGGCGGGGTGTGCGGTGAGTGCCGCGGCGCCTCGGGGCCGGGCCCGGGCGCGCGAGGCGCCCGGAACGGCACCGTGAAGCCAAGGCGGTCACCGCACACCCCGCCGACGCCAGAAGAAAACCTACTCCCGCGCCAACGCAATCCCGGCAGCCAGCGCCAGCCGCCGGCGCTCAGCCTGCACTTTGGCCCCGTAGCCGCCGTCGCTGGGGCCGGTGGCGCCCACATAGCAGGCCAGGCCGCCCTCGACGGAGCCGCGGCGGTCGATGCAGTCGCGCAGGATGGTGGTGCCCACGCGGATATTGGCAATCGGGTCCAGCGGGTTGTTCATGCCATCGCCCAGCTTGTCGAATTTATCCTGGTGCACGCGCGTCATGACCTGCATCAGGCCTTGCGCGCCCACCGAACTTTCGGCAAACGGGTTGTAGCGGGATTCGATGGCAATCACCGCCAGCAATAGCAGCGGATCCAGCTCTTTTTCGCGCGCGACCTTGTACACCGTATTCACGAGCACGGCGGTCGCGTCGTAAGCCACGCGGTACTTACGCGAGATATAGTTGCGCAACGCTTCGATCTGCGGCCCCGACACGGTGCTGCGCGCCTTCCTCTTGGGTGGGGCGGGCGGCAGGTCGCTGCGCAGCGGGCCCAGAAAGCCGGTGGCATTGCTGGCCGGCGCAGCCGGAATCGCCATGGCTACCGCGGAAGGGGTGTCATAGGCGGGGTCGTAGCCCGAATCCGCAAACGGACCGGACGACACAGAGGTGGGCGCTAAGGCGGTCAACAAGGCTTTGTGCACCTGCAGTGCCTGGTCGCGCAAACCGGGCAGGGCGAAGCCCATGCTTACCGTGACGATCACCGCGATACCCAGGTAGGTACAGCAAATGCGCAGCCATTCGGCAAGATGGTGGTGCACTCCTTGGGCAGCCTGGCGAAACAGGCCTGCCACTGACGCATCGGGCATGGAGACCTCCTGCGTGGAAAAGAAGGTCTGGATGTTAACCTTTGTTCAACCCCAAAAATGTAACGAATTGACCGGGATCTGTAGTGAAATACCGCGACCTTAGAGACTTTTTGCAGCAATTGGAACTGCGTGGCGAGCTCAAACGCATTGCTACGCCTGTGTCGACACATCTTGAAATGACCGAGATTGCCGACCGCGTGCTGCGCGCGCAAGGCCCCGCCCTGCTGTTCGAGCATGCCGTCCACAATGGCGCGCGGGCCGCCATGCCGGTGCTGGCCAACCTGTTCGGCACACCGCGCCGCGTGGCCTGGGGCATGGGGGCCGACGAGGTCAGCGCGCTGCGCGACACCGGCGAACTGCTGGCCTCGCTGCGCGAGCCGGAGGCGCCGCGCGGCCTGCGCGACGCGCTGGGCAAGGTCGCCATGCTGAAGTCGGCGCTGTGGGACATGGCGCCGAAACGCGTGCGCGGCCCGGCCTGCCAGGAAATCGTCTGGGAAGGCGCCGACGTCGACCTGGCGCGACTGCCCATCCAGACCTGCTGGCCGGGCGACGTGGCGCCGCTGTTGACCTGGGGCCTGGTCATCACGCGCGGCCCCAACGCGCGCCGGCAGAACCTGGGCATCTACCGCCAGCAGCCCATCGCGCCGAACAAGCTGATCATGCGCTGGCTGTCGCACCGGGGCGGCGCGCTGGACTTCCGCGAACACGCGCGCGCGCATCCGGGCACGCCTTTCCCGGTGGCGGTGGCGCTGGGCGCCGACCCCGCCACCATTCTGGGGGCCGTGACCCCGGTGCCCGACAGCCTGTCCGAATACCAGTTCGCCGGCCTGTTGCGCGGCTCGCGCACCGAAGTCGGCCAGGCGTTGGGCAGCGACCTGTCGGTGCCCGCCTGGGCCGAGATCGTGCTGGAAGGCCACCTGCTGCCGGCGAACGACCCGCGCGCCGTGGCGCCGGTCGTGCCCGAGGGCGCGCCGCCGCCGCCGGACACCGGCTACGAAATGGCGCTGGAAGGGCCGTACGGCGATCACACTGGCTACTACAACGAGCAGGACTGGTTCCCCGTGTTCACGGTAGACCGCATCACCATGCGGCGCGATCCGGTGTACCACTCCACCTACACCGGCAAGCCGCCCGATGAGCCCGCCGTGCTCGGCGTGGCGCTGAACGAAGTGTTCGTGCCCCTGCTGCGCCGGCAACTGCCGGAAATTGTCGACTTCTACCTGCCGCCCGAAGGCTGCAGCTACCGGCTGGCGGTAGTGTCGATCCGCAAGCAGTATGCCGGCCATGCCAAGCGGGTGATGTTCGGCCTGTGGAGCGTGCTGCGCCAATTCATGTACACGAAGTTCATCGTGGTGGTCGACGACGACATCGACCCGCGCAACTGGAACGAGGTGGTGTGGGCCATTACCACCCGCATGGACCCGGTGCGCGACACGGTGCTGGTGGAACGCACGCCCATCGATTATCTGGATTTCGCCTCGCCGGTGTCGGGCCTGGGCGGCAAAATGGGCATGGACGCCACCAACAAGTGGCCGGGCGAAACCGACCGCGAATGGGGCCGCCCCATTGCCATGGACGACGCCGTCAAGCAGCGCGTGGATGCAATGTGGGGCGAACTGGGGTTGTGATCAGCGGGCGGGCGGCTCGGCGCGGGAATCGGCATCGGACGTGCCGCGCCAGGCCTTGTACACCTGCCAGCCCAGCAACGCGCCGCCGGCCAGGCGCAGCAGCCGCGACCGCTTGCCGCGCCCCATGATCAGGGCAGACACGGTGGAGCTGATGAACGGATAGCGGCGCGCCAGCGATACGCCCTGCCACAGCAGTTGCGATACATTGCCGCGCGCGAGCCCCGGCAGCCATCGCTTGAGCAGGTTGCGCGGCTCGAGCGAGCGGCTGGCCGAGGCGATGTCGTGCGCCAGCGACTCGCGTTCGATGGCCGCGCGGGCGCGCAGCAATTCGATGCGCACTGCCCGGTCGACGGCCTGCGAGCGTTTGTTGGACATGGGGTCAGCCCTCGTCGCGCTGGCGTTCGGCCAGGGCGTCTTGTTCGGCGCGGGCGGCATGCACGCTGTCGAGCAGGTCGGCATCGCGGCCCAGTTCTTCGAAGGTGGCCGCAAACGGCACAGGGCCGGACACCAGCTCGTGCCGCAGCAGCAGCAGCAAGCCGACGCCGATCACGGCGTACAGGGCCGCCAGCAGGCCCAGGGCCAGGTAGCGGTCTTCGGTGGGCCAGAACGCCACCGCGATGGTAACGGTGAACACCAGCACCGCCAGGGTCAGGAACAGCAAGGCGGCGAACGCCATGCCCAGCAACTTGATCAGCCGCGCCTTTTCTTCGGCGGCCTCCAAGGCGAACAATTCCAGGCGCGTACGCAGCAGCCCGACCAGGCTGCCTGCCACGCCGAATACGGATCTGCGCAAGCCCATGAGCAAAGAGCGGGCCGGCCGACGAGCGTCCGGCCCCGCGCCCTTAGCGGCGAGCGATCAGCAGGCCCAGCAGCAGGCCGGTCACGCCCGCGATGCCAATGGCTTGCCAGGGATTGTCGTGCACGTAGTCGTCGGTGGCGCGCGCCGCCTTGCGGCCGCGCTCCAGCACGGCATCTTGCGCGTCGTACAGCGCTTCGCGGGTGCGCTTGAGCGAGGCCATGGCGCGGTCGCGCAATTCGGTGGCCTTGTCGCCAGAACTGGAGGCCGCCTCGCGCAGCAGGTTTTCCGCATCATTCAGGCTGCTTTTGACGCTGTCGATGAGTTTTTCTTTGGCGACTTCCTCGGATCGTCGGGTGGTCATAAAGGCTCCTGTTGATGTGTCGGTGACGTATCCATCATACCAGTGGCGCAAGGCAAAATCGTAGCCGCGCTGCTACCGACTGCTACTTGATTTGCGTAATCTCCACCGCCGATTTCACGCCGGCCTGGTCGATGTCCTGGCGCATGACCAGGTTCACCGCCGGACAATACCAATCGGTGACGGTGGTGTTCATGCCGGGAATGGGAAGGGTGATGCCCTGGAAGGTCGCCAGCGTCGGATCGGTATTGCGCGTGTAATGAATGGGCCAGCATGACTGGCGGCCCAGCGCGGTATCCATCGACTGCTGCGCGCCCACGGTTTTTTCGCCGATGCGCACCACAGTGGCGGGTTGCCCGCCTACCGGGGCGTCTTTGCCGATGTTCAGCCGGTACGCCGCGCCCGGCATGCGCTGGCCCTGGGAAATCTTGCCGTCGTAGGCGAACAGCCCCAGCATGCGCAGGTCGAACTGGCCGTGGTTGTCGGGTTTTTCGCCCGCCTTGGCATAGCGCACAAACTCGGCCTTACCGTTCTTGATGGTCATCAGGTAGTCGAGCTTCGACTTGCCGGCCGGCAAGCCGGCATAGCTGAAGCTGGCGGTGCCCTGCACGCGCGCGCGGCAATTGGCCGAGTTGGTTTTCACGACCTCGGCAAAGCTCAGGTCGGCGCCCAGGCTGAGGTTGCCCGAGCCGGTCAATTGCACTGCCCCGCCGTCGTGCATGAAGCGTGCGTCGCACACGCCGGCCAGCGCCTGGGCCGACCAGCCGGCCGCGCCCGCCAGGAATAAACAAGATAAAAAGCGTGCCGCCACCCGGAACTCCTGAAACTCAAAAAAGCCATGCTTGGGGGCATGGCTTTTCGATACTACACCGGGCGGCCGACGGCCGGGCCACCTCGGACAACAGCCCGAACCAATGGATACATTGAAACATATTAACAATTGTTTAGTTTCATTTTGTATAACACTGCACCTGGCAGCCCAGATCCGCCCAAGTCCGTGACAGCGGCTACGCGCCCGCCGGGCTGGACGCGTGCAGCGCGACCAGGCGGCGCACTTCCGGCATGCAGGAGCCACAACCGGAACCGCAGCCCAGGCGGGCTTTCAGCTCCTCGGCATCGAGGCCCGCCTCGGCGCCGGCCCGGATGGCCTGATCACTGACGCCGACGCAGGCGCACACGGTGCGGCCACGCGGCGCGGCCTGCGAGCGCCCCATCAGCAGCATGGCCAGGCTGGCCGGCGCCTGCCCGCCCTCGGCCCACGCCAGCAACCCATCATGCGCGCGCACGTCGCCAGCCAGCAGGAAGGCGGCCGGTTCGCCGTCGGCCAGTCGCAGGCGCCGCAGCACCCCGCGCGAGGCGTCGTCGAAAGCCGCATCGGGGTGCTCCAGCCCCAGCGCCCGCGCCAGCGCATCCACCACATGCGGCGGCGGCGCCGAGTCGGCTGCCAGGCGCAGCCGCACGCCCGGCCCCGCCGCACAAGGCAGCAGCGCCGCGTATTCAAAGCGCCGCAGCCACGGCGCCAAGCTGGGGCGCAGCAGGGCCGCGTCGCCAGCCAGCCACCCCATGGCCTGCCATGGCAGGCGCGCCGGCGCCACAGCCACGGCGGCATGCTTGAGCTCGGGCTGGCGCGACACCGGATCGCGCGAGGGATTGGTCAGCGCATTCACCCCCAACCCCGCCATGTAGGCGCTGCCCCAATGCATGGGCAGAAAGGCATGGCCGGGCTTGAGCGTGTCGTCGGGCCGCACCGGCAGCACGATGGCCCCGCGCCGCGAGCGCACTCGCGCCAGGGTGCCCGGCGCGAGCTTCAGGCGTTCCAGGTCGAACGGGTGCAGCGACAGCCAGGGCTCTTCGACGTGGCGGGTCAGGGCCGGGGCCAGGCCGGTGCGCGCCAGGGTGTGCCAGTGGTCGCGCAGGCGGCCGGTGGTCAGGCGCAGCGGGTACGGCGCCGACACCGGTTCGGCCACAGGCGTATAGCCGGTGTCGTAAAAGCGCGCGCGGCCGTCGGCGGTGGCGAACCGCCCGTCGGCATACAAGCGAGGCGTGGCCGTGCCGGGCCGGTACGGCCATTGCACCGGCCCCTCGCGCTCCAGCAGGGCGTAGTCCACGGCGCTGTAATCCAGGTCGCGCCCGGCGGTCATGCGCGCGTGTTCGGCGAACACGGCGCTTTCGTCGGGATAATCGAACAGGGCCGCTTTTTCCGGCGCCACCAGCCGCGCCAGCCGGCGCGCCGCCTCGGCGGCCAGTTGCCAATCGGGCCGGGCATCGCCGGGCGGCTCGATGGCCGCGCGCACGCGGCTGATGCGGCGCTCGGAGTTCGTAGCCGTGCCCGACTTCTCGGGCCAGGTAGCGGCCGGCAGCACCAGGTCGGCATAAGCCAGCGTCTCGGTGCCGGCATAGGCCTCTTGCACGATGACGAATTCGGCCTTCTGCAAGGCGGCGCGCACCTTCGCCTGTTCGGGCAGCGACTGGGCCGGGTTGGTGGCGGCGATCCACAGAACCTTGATGCGGCCATCCAGCACGGCATCGAACATTTCCAGCGCCGGCTTGCCGGGCGCGGCGGGCAGGCTGTCCACGCCCCACAGTGCAGCCACTTCCTGGCGGTGCGCCGGCGTGCCCGGATCGCGGTGGCCGGGCAGCAATGTGGCCATGCCACCCGCTTCGCGCCCGCCCATGGCATTGGGCTGGCCGGTCAGCGAAAAAGGCCCCGCGCCCGGCCGGCCGATCTGCCCGGTAGCCAGGTGCAGGTTGATCAGCGCCCCGTTCTTGGCCGTGCCGCTGCTCGACTGATTCAGCCCCATGGTGTACAGCGACAGGGCGGCGCCCGCCTGGCCAAACCAGCGCGCCGCCTGCACGATGTCGGCCGCCGGCACGCCGCAGACATCCTGCGCCGCGCGCGGCGTGAACTCATGCACCCGCGCCTTCAAATCGGCAAAGCCCGCCGTGTGCGCCGCGATGTACGCGGGGTCGACCAGGTCTTCCCACACCATGACGTTCAGCATGGCGTGAAACAGCGCGACGTCGGTGCCGGGCACGATAGGCAGGTGCAGGTCGGCCAGCGCGGCGGTGTCCGTGCGGCGCGGGTCTACCACCACGATCTTCATCGCGGGGCGCGCCGCCTTGGCGGCTTCCAGCCGGCGGAACAGCACGGGATGCGCATAGGCCATGTTGGAACCGGCAATCAGCACGGTGTCGGCCAGTTCCAGGTCTTCGTAGCAGGCCGGCGGCGCATCGGCGCCCAGCGTCAGCTTATAGCCCGACACCGCGCTGGACATGCATAGCCGCGAATTGGTGTCGATATTGTTGGTGCCCACCAGCGCGCGCGCCAGCTTGTTGAAAACCGCGTAGTCCTCGGTGAGCAACTGGCCCGACAGATAAAACCCCACCGAGTCGGGACCATGCATGCCGATGGCGGCGGCCAGCCGGCCGGCGGCCAGGTCCAGCGCGTCGTTCAGGGCCACCGGCGCGCGTTCGCGGCCGCGCTCGGGGCGCCACTCGGCCCGCAGCACGCGCGCCGCGTCGTTGCGCACGGTGTCGGCCAGCGCCAGCCCCTTGCTGCACAGCTTGCCCCCATTGGACGGGTGGCCGGGGTCGCCCGCCACGGCCACCACGCGGCCGGCCCGCGCCGTCACGCGCACGCCGCAACCGGTGCCGCAATAACAACAGACCGACGCTACGGTTCGCTCGCGTTCCTCGCCCGGGATGACAACGGGTGCGGCCGCATCTCCGGCGGCGCTTCGAGGGTGGGTCTTCAACTTTCGTCCAGGCCCAGGTACACCGCGTCGCCGTCGACCTTTATCGGCAAGGTCTGCACGCAACCCTCGTCGGGCGCCTGGGCCTGGCCGCTGGCCAGATCCATCACCCAGCCATGCAGCGGGCAGGCCACCGAATGGCCGTGCACCAGGCCGGCCGACAGCGGGCCGCCCTTGTGCGGGCAGCGGTCGACCACGGCAAAGACCTTGTTATCGCTGGTGCGGAACACGGCGACGTTGTCCTGGCCCGGGCGCTGCACCACGCGCGCGCCCAGCGGCGGAATTTCGTCGATATGGCAGATGCTGTGCCATTGGCAGGTAGCGGCTTGCGACATCAGGGTCTCACACTGTCAGGGATTGGAATTCACGGGCGGCGGGCGCGGCTTCGCGGCGCTCCTGCCAGGGGTCGGCCTCGAACGACAGCGCGAATTTCAGGCGCGCATAGAGTTCGGCCCGGTTGGCCGCGTCGTCGACAACGCGAGCCTTGGCGTGCTCGAGTCCGACGCGCGCCAGGTAGTGCACCGTGCGCTCCAGGTAGAAGGCTTCTTCGCGGTACAGCTGCAGGAACGCGCCGCTGTACTCCAGCACTTCTTCCGCGGTTTTCACCTTGGCGAAGAACTGCGCCACTTCGGTCTTGATGCCGCCGTTGCCGCCCACATACAGCTCCCAGCCCGAGTCCACGGCGATGATGCCGATGTCCTTGATGCCGGATTCGGCGCAGTTGCGCGGGCAGCCCGAGACCGCCAGCTTGACCTTGTGCGGGCTCCACATGCCAAACAGGTCTTTTTCCAGCGCGATGCCCATGGCGGTGGAATCCTGTGTGCCGAAGCGGCAGTATTCGCTGCCCACGCAGGTCTTCACCGTGCGCAGGCTCTTGCCGTAGGCATGCCCCGAGGGCATGTCCAGGTCGGCCCACACCTTGGGAAGATCGTCTTTCTTCACGCCCAGCAGGTCGATGCGCTGGCCGCCAGTAACCTTCACCAGCGGAATAGCGTATTTGTCGGCCACGTCGGCGATGCGGCGCAGTTCCGACGGATTCGTCACGCCGCCCCACATGCGGGGCACCACCGAGTAGGTGCCGTCTTTCTGGATATTGGCGTGCATGCGTTCGTTGGCCAGGCGCGACTGGCCGTCGTCGCGCGCCTCGCCGGGCCAGGTGGACAGCAGGTAGTAGTTCAGCGCCGGACGGCAGGTGGCGCAGCCATCGGGCGTGCGCCACTCCATGAAATGCATGGCGTCGGGAATGGTGGTCAGGTGATGCTGGCGGATGGCCTTGCGCACTTCGCCATGCGTCAGGTCGGTGCAGCCGCACACGGCCTTCTCCGACTTGGGCTTGACGTCGGCCGCGCCCCCCACACAGTTGATCAGGATCTGCTCGACCAGCCCGGTGCACGAACCGCACGAGCTGGCAGCCTTGGTATGTTTCTTGATCTCGTCGACGGTGAACAGGCCTTTTTCGCGGATGGCCTTGACGATAGTGCCCTTGCACACGCCGTTGCAGCCGCAGACTTCGGCGCTGTCGGCCATGCCAATGGCACGGTTCTCGCCGGCGTGGCCGGTGTCGCCGCCGATGGCGCTTTCGCCGAACATCAACTGGTCGCGCAACTCGTCGATGCGCTTGCCTTCGCGAATCAGCCGGAAGTACCAGGCGCCGTCGGCCGTGTCGCCATACAGGCAGGCGCCGACCAGCTTGTCGTCTTTCAGCACCAGCTTCTTGTACACGCCGCCCACCGGATCGGCCAGGGTGATTTCTTCGGTGCCCTGCCCGCCCAGGAACTCGCCGGCCGAGAACACGTCGATGCCGGTCACCTTCAGCTTGGTCGAGGTGACGCTGCCTTCGTAGCGGCCGATGCCGTGCATGGCCAGGTGATTGGCCGCCACCTTGGCCTGTTCGAACAGCGGCGCCACCAGGCCGTAGGCCGTGCCGCGGTGGCTGACGCATTCGCCCACCGCATAGATCAGCGGATCATAGGTCTGCAGCGTGTCGCTGACCACCACGCCGCGATTGACGTACAGCCCGCAGCTTTCGGCCAGTTCGGTGTTGGGGCGGATACCCACCGCCATCACCACCAGGTCGGCCTCGACCTCTTCGCCGCCGGCAAAGCGCAGCGCGCGCACGCGGCCCTGCTCGTTGCCCAGCAGCGCCTCGGTCTGGCGCGGCATCAAGAACTTCAGGCCGCGCGCCTCCAGGCTACGCTGCAACAGCAACGCGGCCTGGGGGTCGAGCTGGCGGTCGAGCAGGCTCGAGCCCAGGTGCACCACCGACACGTCCATGCCACGCGCGGCCAGGCCGCTGGCGGCTTCCAGCCCCAGCAGGCCGCCGCCGATCACGACCGCGCGCTTGTGCGTGCGGGCGGCCTCGATCATCAGGTTCACGTCGCGGATATCGCGGAACGTGACCACGCCGTCCAGGTCATTGCCGGGCACCGGCAGAATGAACGGATTCGACCCGGTGGCCAGCAGCAGGCGGTCATACGGCACTTCGCTGCCGTCCTCGCCAATCACGATGCGGCGCGCGCGGTTGATGCGCTCTACCCGGCAATTCATGCGCAGGTCGATACCGTTCGAACGGTACCAGTCCACGTCGTTGAGCACGATGTCCTGCAGGGTCTGTTCCCCGGTCAGCACCGGCGACAGCAGAATGCGGTTGTAGTTGGGATAGGGCTCCGAGCCGAACACGGTGATGTCGTACATGTCCGGCGCCAGCTTGAGCAGTTCTTCCAGCGTGCGCACGCCGGCCATGCCATTGCCCACCATCACCAGCTTCAGTTTCTTTTCCATGATGCCTCTCGTCTTGCTTATCGTCCGCGCGCCAGCCGGCGGGGGCGGACGAAGCGGCCGGCAGCCGCCGTTGGCTACCGTTGTTCATCAAGCAAACATCATGCCAATTGCCGCCCCCGAGCATTCGCCATGCCGGCGCACCGGCGGCGATCCAACTTGGTGCGCGCCGCATTGCGCGGCGCACCATTTACGTGCCTTGCGCCCCGCCGATGGGCAGCCGCGCCCCGCGCGCCGGCCCGCGCGCCGGCGCCGCCGATGGCATGGATATTGCATATCCAGGGTTGAACAGGAGCCATCATGCTGAAGGTCATGCTACTGAGCGACAGGAACGACAACGCGGCGTGCTTGCGCCGCGCGCTGGCCGCGGCCGGCGTGCGGGTGGCCGCCGAGCGCACCGCGCAGGCAGGCCCGGACCTGGCCGGCGCCATCTCCCTGGCGGGCCCCGATGCGGTGCTGACCGACGCCAGCGCCGCCGCGCGCGGCACCCTGGAAGACATCTGCGCGGCCAGCGAGAGCAGCGCGCGCCCGGTCGTGGTGTTCGCCGAAGACGGCAGCCGCGCCGCCATGCGGGCCGCCCTGCAGGCCGGGGTCGCTGCTTATGTGGTGGGCCTTGTGCCGCCCGAGCGTATCCCGTCGCTGCTGGAGGTGGCCATCGAGCGCGGCGCCATCGAGCGGACCCGCCGCGTCGAACTGGCCGACGCGCGCCGGCGCCTGGCCGACCGGCAGATGGTCGAACAGGCCAAGGAGCTGCTCATGCAACGGGGCGGCCTGTCCGAAGAG
This sequence comes from Bordetella petrii, assembly GCF_000067205.1. NCBI lineage: Bacteria > Pseudomonadati > Pseudomonadota > Betaproteobacteria > Burkholderiales > Alcaligenaceae > Bordetella > Bordetella petrii. The sequence continues at coordinate 3,852,185 of NC_010170.1, forward strand.
CAGGCGCACCGCCTGTTGCGCCAGCGCGCCATGCAGAGCCAGCGCCGGCTGGGCGAAGTGGCGCGCGCCCTGATCCACGGCGCGCACGGAGCGCCCGGCGGGCGCGTCGCGCTGGTCGCGGAGAGCTCCTAATCACTTATCGCTATATCAATCCAATAAATCAAAAGTTGTAGGGATGTATTGGTGTCCCTATGATCGACTGACTACCGCGGGTTCGCCCGCCAGGCTGATTTTCATGAAGCTTTTTCCCCTATTTGCCGATCTGCAGGGCCGCCGCGTACTGGTCGTGGGCGGCGGCGAGATCGCCGCGCGCAAAGTGCAGTTGCTGCTCGAGGCTTCGGCCGACGTGCGCGTGGGCGCGCCCGCGCTGACGCCCGAACTGGCCCTGCTGGCCGCACAGGGACGCATCCATGCGCTGCAGGGCGAGTTCCGCCCCGACTGGCTCGACGACGCGTGGCTGGTCGTGGCCGCCACCGACGACCGCGCCGTCAACGCGGCGGTCTCGCAGGCCGCGCAGGCGCGCCGCATTTTCAGCAACGTGGTCGACGACGCCGAGCTGTCGTCGTTCCAGGTGCCGTCCATCGTCGACCGTTCACCGCTGGTGGTCGCCATCTCGTCTTCGGGGGTGGCGCCGGTGCTGGCGCGTCGGCTGCGCGAAAAAGTGGAGTCGCTGTTCGATCATTCGCTGGGCGCGCTGGCCGCCCTGGCCGCGCGCCACCGGCCGCGCATCCGCGAACGCCGACCCGACCTGAAACAACGCCGCAAGTTCTACGACTGGCTGCTCGACGGCCCCGTGGCCGCCCTGCTGCGCCAGCAACGGCCCGAAGAAGCCGAACGCCTGCTGGAAACCGCCTTGCAGGCGCCGCAAGACGATGGCGCCGGCAGCGTGGTGCTGGTGGGCGCGGGCCCCGGCGACCCGGGCCTGCTGACACTGAAGGCACTGCGGGCGCTGAACGAGGCCGATGTCATTTTGTACGACCGGCTGGTCAGCCCGGCGGTGCTGGCGCTGGCGCGGCGCGACGCCGACCGCGTGGCGGTAGGCAAGCGCCCCGGCGAAGACCACGACGCCACCCAGGCGCGCATCCATGCGCTGCTGGTCGAGCATGCGCGCGCCGGCCGCCGCGTGGTGCGCCTGAAAGGCGGCGACGCCTTCATCTTCGGGCGCGGCGGCGAAGAACTGGAATACCTGCGCGCCCATGGCGTGCGCTATGAAGTGGTGCCCGGCATCACGGCGGCACTGGCCTGCGCGGCCTACGCCGGCATTCCGCTGACGCACCGCGACCACGCGCAGTCGGTCCGCCTGGTCACCGCGCACTGCCGCGAAGACGAAGACACGCTCGACTGGGCCGGCCTGGCCCGCGAGCACCAGACGCTGGCCTTCTATATGGGCGTAGGGCAGTTGGAAACCCTGTCGGCGCGGTTGATCGCCCATGGCCGTTCGGGCGCCACGCCGTTTGCCCTGATCGAGAACGGCAGCCGGCCCGAACAGCGGGTGGTCAGCGGGCGCCTGGCCGACCTGGCCGCCGTGGCGCGCAGCCATGGCGTGCGCGCCCCGGCGCTGCTGATCGTGGGCGAGGTGGCCGGGCTGGCGCGCGAACTGCACTGGTTCGGCGCGCACCTGGAAGGCCAGCGCCCCGCCCCCGCCGCCCTGGCCGCCTGACCCACGAGCGGCCGGCCCGGCCGTTATTCGGCCTTTTGCTTGGTGCCGAAGATGCGGTCGCCGGCGTCGCCCAGGCCCGGCATGATGTAGCCGTTCTCGTTCAGGCCGTCGTCAATGGACGCCGTGTAGATATGCACGTCGGGATGCCGGTCGAGCACGGCCTTGATGCCCACCGGCGCGGCCACCAGCACCAGCGCGCGGATCTCGCGGCAGCCGGCGCGCTTGAGCATGTCGATGGTGGCCAGCATCGAGCCGCCCGTGGCCAGCATGGGGTCGACGATCAGCGCCAGCCGCTGGTCGAGTTCGCCCACCAGGCGCTCAAGGTAGGTATGCGCCTGCAGGGTTTCTTCGTTGCGGGCCACGCCCACCACGCTGACCTTGGCGCCCGGGATCAGGCTGAGCACGCCGTCGAGCATGCCGATGCCCGCGCGCAGGATGGGCACCACCGTGACTTTCTTGCCGGCGATTTTCTCGACCGTGACCGTGCCGCACCAGCCTTCGACCGTGGACTCGGCCAGCGGCAGGTCTTTGGACGCCTCGTAGGTCAGCAGCGCGCCGACTTCCTGGGAAAGTTCGCGAAAACTCTTGGTGCTGAGGTCGGCGCGGCGCATGATGCCGAGCTTGTGGCGGATCAGCGGATGGCGGATTTCGTGCACGGGCATGTGCGGGGGTCTCCAGACAAACAGGCGGCGCGCGTCGGCGCGCCAGACAGCGCAATCGTAAACCGTTTGCGGACGGCGCGGCTTACTGGCGGGCCAGCCAGGCGATCAGGGCGTCGTCGAAGGCCCGCACCGCCGCGGCGTTGGGGTCGTTGACCAGGCTGACCACCACGTAGCGCTTGCCACTAGCGCCCAGCACATACCCCGCCACCGCGCGCACGTCGCGCAGCGAGCCGGTTTTCAGGTGGGCCATGCCGGCGGTGTCGTCCCCTTTCAGGCGCCGCCGCATGGTGCCGTCGACACCGGCAATGGACAGCGACGACAGGAACTCGGGCATCAGGGGCGTGTGCCAGATCAGGGTCAGCATCGAGGCCAGGCTCTCGGCCGAGACGCGCGCGTCGCGCGACAGGCCGGCGCCATTATCCATAACCAGTTCGGGCATGTGCAGCCCCTGCCCGGCCAGCACGGCCTTGGCCACGGCTTCGCTGCTTTGGGTATTGGCCGGGCGGCGGCCGCGTTCGGCCCCCAGCGTCAGCAGCAGCGTGCGCGCCATGACATTGTTGCTGCGCTTGTTGATCTGGCGGATCGCCTCGCCCAGGGGCAGCGACTCATGCGTGGCGAGCACCACCGCGTCGGGAGGCACCATGCCGGAACGGATCTTGCCGGTGAAGGTGCCGCCCAGCTCGCGCCACAGCTGGCGGAACAGGGACTCGGCAAATTCGGGCTGCGACAGCGCCAGCCGGTACAGGCTGAATTCGCCGCACGAACCGGCCACCGTGCCGCCCAGGCGGATCGACACGCCCTGCTGGGTCAGCACGGGCTCGGTGGTCACCACGGGCGGCCCGGGACAGCGAATTTCGCTCCAGTCGACCTGGCCTTCGATGCGCAGCCCCGGCAGGGGCGGGTCGATGATGGGCACCCACTTGTGCGCGACGGGATCGGGCGAAAACAACAGCCGCAACGCGCCGAAGCCCACCATCAGGGCATCGGGGCTGGCGTTGTAGGCGCGGTCCGGGGCCCCGTCGAAGGCGCCCGGGTCGGTGGCCACCTGGCCGAATATGCTGCGGTCGATGACCAGGTCGCTGATTTTTTTCACGCCGCGCAGGCGCAGCTCGCGCAGCAGCTTCCACAGGTCTTGCACCAGCAGGTACGGATCGCCGCCGGCGCGCAGGTACAGCGGCCCCGGCAGCGCGCCATGCGCATCCGGCCGCGCGCCCGGCTCGGTAAGGAATTCGGTGCGCCACACATAATTGGGCCCCAGCTCGGACAGCGCCGACCAGGTGGTGACCAGCTTCATGACGGACGCGGGGTTGCGCGGCTCGTTGGCATTGATGGCCACCATGCGCCGCCCGCCCAGCTCTTGCACCACCAGCGACAGCGACGAGCCGGGCAGGCCCGAGGCCTTCCAGGCGCGCTCGAGCTCGTCGGGCAGGCCCTGCGCCTGGGCCGCCAGGGCCGCGCCCAGCAGCATGCCCGCCGCCAGCCATTGCTTGAATCGTCCGCCCCGCCTGTCCGCCCGTACCGCCATACCGCGCCCGCCACGCTGCTGTTGCCATCGAAGACGCAAGCATACCTAACCTGGCCGCCGCGCGGCGGCCGCTTACAATACCGCCCTGGCCGCGCCCTTCCGGCGCATTTCCCCCGCCCACTTGAACCACACCGCGTGTCCTCCCCGTCTTTTACGCTTTCCGACTTCGACTACGCCCTGCCCCCCGAGCTCATTGCCCAGACTCCCGCGGCACAGCGCGGCGGCAGCCGCCTGCTGCACCTGGACGGCGCCGGCGCCCCGCACGACCGCCGGTTTCCCGACCTGGCCGGGCTGCTGCGGGCGGGCGACCTGCTGGTGTTCAACGACACCCGCGTCATCAAGGCCCGCCTGACCGGCCACAAGGCCTCGGGCGGCAAGGTCGAGGTGCTGGTCGAACGCATCACCGAACCCGACCGCGCGCTGGCCCACGTGCGCGCCAGCAAGTCGCCCGGCCCCGGCACCACGCTGCGCCTGGCCGATGCCTTCGACGCCACCGTGCTGGGCCGCGCCGGCGAACTCTTCGACCTGCGCTTTCCGGCGCCCGTCCTCGACCTGCTCGACGCCCACGGCGCCACGCCCCTGCCGCCCTACATCACGCACGCGGCCGACGCCACCGACGAGGCCCGCTACCAGACGGTATATGCGCGCGAGCCCGGCGCCGTGGCCGCGCCCACGGCCGGGCTGCACTTCGACGAAGCCATGCTCGAACGGCTTGCCGCGCTGGGCGTAGAACGCGCCTTCGTCACCCTGCACGTGGGCGCCGGCACCTTCCAGCCGGTGCGGGTCGACAACCTGGCCGACCACGTCATGCATGCCGAGTGGTACACCGTGGGCCAGCCCGTGATCGACGCCATTGCCCGCGCGCGGACCCGCGGCGGGCGCGTGATCGCCGTCGGCACCACCAGCGTGCGCGCCCTGGAATCGGCCGCGGCCCAGAACCCGCACGGCCCGCAGGCGCCGCTGGCGCCGCTGCAGGGCGACACGCGGCTGTTCATTACCCCCGGCTACCGCTACCGGGTGGTGGACGCGCTGGTCACCAACTTCCACTTGCCGCAATCCACCCTGCTGATGCTGGTGTCGGCCCTGGCCGGCATGGAACCCATCCGCCGGGCCTACGCGCACGCCGTCGCCCAACGCTACCGTTTCTTCAGCTATGGCGACGCCATGTTCATCGAATCGCCCGCTTCCCACTCATGACCGGACTGAACTTCGAACTGCTGGCCACCGACGGCGCCGCGCGCCGCGGCCGAATCACGCTCAACCACGGCGTGGTCGAGACCCCCATATTCATGCCCGTCGGCACGTATGGCAGCGTCAAGGCCATGCTGCCGCACGAGCTGAAAGACATCGGCGCCCAGATCGTGCTGGGCAATACCTTCCACCTGTGGCTGCGCCCGGGCACCGACATTCTCGACCGACACGGCGGCCTGCACGGTTTCATGCAATGGGACAAGCCCATCCTGACCGACTCGGGCGGCTTCCAGGTGTTCAGCCTGCAGGGCATGCGCAAGATCACCGAAGAAGGCGTCAAGTTCGCCTCGCCCATCGACGGCGCCCGGCTGTTCCTGACGCCCGAAGAATCCATGCGCATCCAGCGCTCGCTGAATTCCGACATTGTCATGGTGTTCGACGAGTGCACCCCCTACCAGATCGACGGTCGCCCGGCCACGGCTGAAGAGGCTGCCCGCTCGATGCGCATGTCGCTGCGCTGGGCGCGCCGCTCGCGCGAAGAATTCGACCGCCTGGGCAACCCCAATGCGCTGTTCGGCATTGTGCAGGGCGGCATGTTCGAAGCGCTGCGCGACGAATCGCTGGCCGGCCTGGCCGACATTGGCTTCCACGGCTACGCCATCGGCGGCTTGTCGGTGGGCGAGCCCAAAGAAGACATGATGCGCATTCTGGCCCACGTGGCCCCGCGCCTGCCCACCCACGCGCCGCGCTACCTGATGGGCGTGGGCACCCCCGAAGACCTGGTCGAGGGGGTGGCGCGCGGGGTCGACATGTTCGACTGCGTCATGCCCACCCGCAACGCCCGCAACGGCTGGCTGTTCACGCGCTACGGCGACCTGAAGATCCGCAACGCCAAGTACCGCGACGACACCCGGCCGCTGGACCCGACCTGCTCGTGCCACACCTGCGCCCACTTCTCGCGCGCCTACCTGCACCACCTGCAGCGCGCCAACGAGATCACCGGGGCGCGGCTCAACACCCTGCACAACCTGCACTTCTACCTGGCCATCATGGGCGAGATGCGCGAGGCCATCGCGGCGGGCACTTTCGACGCCTGGCGGGCCCGGTTCGCGGCCGACCGTCAGCGCGGCATCGATTAGCGGCCGGTTTTTCGCCCGGGCTTCCTCCCTGGCATAACCTAGCTACAATAGTCGGCTTGCCCTGTCCAAGGCTCGCGCGGGGACGGGCGCAGAGAACATAACTTTCCAAACCTGTCCCGAACAAATTATTCAGGAGATTTTCATGTCCGTTACCGACACCGCCGGCCTCGTCCTGGCCCAGGCCGCCCCTGAAGGCGGCGCGCTGATGGGAATGCTGCCCATCGTGCTGATGTTCGTGATCCTCTATTTCCTGATGATCCGCCCGCAAATGAAGCGCCAGAAAGAACACCGCAACCTGGTGGCGAACCTCGCCAAGGGCGACGAAGTCATGACCGCCGGCGGCATGCTGGGCAAGGTCTCCAAGGTTACCGACACCTACATCACCGTGGAAGTCGCCCAACTGGCCGACAAGCCGGTCGAGGTGCTGATGCAGAAGACCTCGGTGTCGTCGGTCCTGCCCAAGGGAACCATCAAGGATCTGTAAGCGTCTTATCGGGCCCCCGCCTCGGGGGCCTTTTTCCGCTCCACCACGCATGAAAACTAGCCGCCAATGAACCGCTATCCCCTCTGGAAGTACATTACGGTGCTGGTCGCGGTCGTTATCGGCCTGCTTTACACCCTGCCCAATTTCTACGGCGAATCCCCCGCCGTCCAGGTTTCCAGCGCCAAGGCCACCATCAAGGTCGACAACGCCACGCTCGACCGGGTCCAGCAGATCCTGGCGGCCGGCAACATCCAGGCCACCAACGTCTACTACGAGCAGAACGGCACGCTGGGCACCATCCGCGCCCGCTTCCCGTCCACCGACGTGCAGCTGCAGGCGCGCGACCTGCTCGACAAATCGCTCAACACCGTCGCCGACGACCCGCAATACACTGTCGCCCTGAACCTGCTGCCCGCCTCGCCGCCCTGGATGCGCGCGCTGGGCTGGTTCGAACCCAAGCCCATGTATCTGGGCCTGGACCTGCGCGGCGGCGTGCACTTCCTGCTGCAGGTCGACATGCAGGGCGCCCTGACCGCCCGCTACGACTCGCTGGCGGCCGACGTGCGCACCACTCTGCGCGACGAAAAAGTCCCCAGCCGTGGGGTCGAGCGCGCCGGCACTTCGGTGCTGGCCACCTTCGCCAACACCGATGACCGCGACCGCGCCTACACCACGCTGCGCACCCGGCTGCCCGACCTGCAATTCACCGAAAGCGAAGATTCCGGCCACCCCGCGCTGGTCGGCATGCTGAGCCCGGCCGCCGTCACGCGCGTGCAAGACTCGGCCCTGAAGCAGAACATCAACACCCTGCACAACCGCATCAACGAGCTGGGCGTGGCCGAACCGGTCATCCAGCAGCAAGGCGCCGACCGCATCGTGGTCCAGTTGCCGGGCGTGCAGGACGTGGCCAAGGCCAAAGAGCTGCTGGGCCGCACCGCCACGCTTGAAATCCGCATGGTCGACGACTCTCCGGCCGCCCAGACGGCCCTGGCCGGCGGTACCGTGCCGTTCGGCCTGGAGCGCTACACCGACCGCGACGGCCGCCCCCTGCTGGTGCGCCGCCAGGTCATTCTGACCGGCGAAAACCTGCAAGACGCGCAGCCCGGCCGCGATTCGCAAACCCAGCAGGCGGCCGTGCACCTTACGCTCGACAGCAAGGGCGCGCGCATCTTCCGCGACGTCACCCGCGACAACGTCGGCAAGCGCATGGCCATCCTGCTGTTCGAGAACGGCAAGGGCGAAGTCGTCACCGCGCCGGTCATCCGCAGCGAAATCGCCGGCGGACAGGTGCAGATTTCGGGCAGCATGACCGCCGAAGAAGCCGCCGACACCGCGCTGCTGCTGCGCGCCGGCGCGCTGGCTGCGCCCATGTCCATCATCGAAGAGCGCACCATCGGCCCCAGCCTGGGCGCCGACAACATCGCCAAGGGATTCCATTCCACGCTGTACGGCTTCCTGGCCATCGCGGTGTTCATCATCCTGTACTACCACCTGTTCGGGGTGTTCTCCACCATCGGCCTGTCCATGAACGTGCTGCTGCTGCTGGCGCTGTTGTCCATGCTGCAGGCCACGCTGACACTGCCGGGCATTGCCGCCATCGCGCTGACGCTGGGCATGGCCATCGACTCGAACGTGCTCATCAACGAGCGCATCCGCGAAGAACTGCGCAATGGCGCCTCGCCGCAACAGGCCATCCACCATGGCTTCGAGCGCGCCTGGGGCACCATTCTCGACTCCAACCTCACCACGCTCATCGTCGGCCTGGCACTGCTGGCCTTCGGGTCGGGCCCCATCCGCGGCTTCGCCGTGGTGCACTGCCTGGGCATCGTCACCTCGATGTTCAGCTCGGTAGTGGGCGTGCGGGCGCTGGCCAACCTGTGGTACGGCCGCAAGAAGAAGCTTGCCCGGATTTCCATCGGCACCGTCTGGAAACCCAAGGAAAACTGACCCTGCCGGGCAGCCCGCCTGCCCGGCACCGATAAGAAGCAAGGCGAAACATGGAATTCTTCCGTATCCATCGCACCATACCGTTCATGCGCCACGCGCTGGTGCTGAACATCATCAGCCTGGTCACGTTCCTGGCGGCGGTGTTCTTCATCATCACGCGCGGCTTCCACCTGTCGATCGAATTCACGGGTGGCACGGTCATGGAAGTCAACTACGCGCAGACGGCGCAGCTCGACAGCGTGCGCAGCGCGGTGTCCAAGCTGGGCTACACCGACTTCCAGGTGCAGAACTTCGGCACCTCGCATGACGTCATGATCCGCCTGCCCCTCACCGAGGGCCAGACCTCGGCCGCGCAAAGCGATGCCGTCATGGGCGCGCTGAAGGCGGCCGACTCCACCGCGGAACTGCGCCGCGTCGAATTCGTGGGTCCGCAGGTCGGCCAGGAACTGCTGCACAACGGCCTGATGGCGCTGCTGTTCGTGGTGATCGGCATCATGGTCTACCTGGGCATGCGGTTCGAATGGAAGTTCGCCGTGGCGGGCGTCATCGCCAACCTGCACGACGTGGTCATCATCCTGGGCTTCTTCGCCTTCTTCCAGTGGGAATTCTCGCTGTCGGTACTGGCCGGGGTGCTGGCGGTGCTGGGCTACTCCGTGAACGAATCCGTGGTCATCATGGACCGGATCCGCGAGAACTTCCGCAAGCAGCGCAAGGCCAGCGTGCAGGAAATCATCAACAGCGCCATCACCCAGACCATCTCGCGCACCATCATCACCCACGGCTCGACCCAGATGATGGTGCTGGCCATGCTGTTCTTCGGTGGCCCGTCGCTGCACTACTTCGCCCTGGCGCTCACCATCGGGATCTGGTTCGGGATCTACTCATCCGTCTTCGTGGCCGCCGCCCTCGCCATGTGGATGGGCGTGAAGCGGGAAGACCTCGTCAAGCCGGTGAAGAAAGAAGGGGATGCGGAGGTTGTCTGAGGGGTAGCGCGCTTTTGTCGTCGAGGCGATAGCGCGCGTAGCCGCCCAGCCTGCTCCTTCCCAGGTTTCAGGCTCCCGCAGGGTGCCTGAAACCATTGCGCCGAGGCTGTTTCAGTCGTACGGTGTCAGGCACCCTGCGGGAGCCTGACACCTGAGCCACCCCCGTCATCTACTGGATAGCAAGGCTTGCGCATCATTCACGCCTGACGCCAACCGCCTGACCGCCCCCCATGACCTCTACTACCGTTCTCTCCGAAGCCGAGCTGCTGGATCTGGGCACGCGTGCCTTCATCGGCCTGGGCCTGCCCGCGGAAGACGCCGCCGACGTGGCGCGCGTGCTGGTGCAGGCTGACTTGTTCGGGCTCAGCACCCATGGCCTGAGCCGCATCGAATCGTATGGCGAACGCTTGCAGGTGGGCGGCATCCAGGCCCGCGCCCGCATTACGGTGCAAAGTCCCGCGCCGGCGCTGCGCCTGGTCGACGGCGACAACGGCGTGGGCCCCCTGGTTGGCATGCATGCGCTGCGCGCCGCCATGGAAGCGGCCAAGGATTGCGGCGTGGGCGTGGCCTTTGCCCGGCAAAGCAACCATTTCGGCCCCATCTCGCCATACGGGCTCATCGCCGCCCAGGCCGGTTTCGCCAGCATCATCGGCAGCAATGCCACCACCACCATCGCGCCCTGGGGCGGCAGCGATGCCCGGCTGGGCAACAGCCCGCTGGGCTTCGGCGTGCCCAATCCCGACGGCCCGCCGTTCCTGCTCGACATGGCCATGAGCGTGGTGGCGCGCGCCAAGATCCGCAACGCGCTCAAGCAAGGGGCCGCCATTCCCGACACCTGGGCCACCGACCGCCACGGCCGCCCCACCACCGACGCGGCCGCCGCGCTCGACGGCTTCCTCTTGCCAATCGGCGGACACAAGGGCTATGGCCTGGCGCTGCTGGTTGACCTGTTCGCCGGCCTGATGTCGAACGCCGCCTACCTGACACACGTGAAATCTTGGGTGGATGCGCCCGACCAGCCGCAGGACCTGGGGCATTTCTTCATCCTGATCGACACCACACGATTGGGATCGGCGGCCTGGCTGGCCCAGCGCATGGCCGATTTCGCCGCCATCCTGCACGCCAGCCCGCCCGCCGAGGCGGGCAAGCCCGTCATCGTGCCCGGCGAAATCGAGCTGGCCAACATGGCGCGCCAGCAGCGCGACGGTATCGCGCTAGACCCGGGCGTGCTGGCGTTGCTGCGGCGCCATGCCGCAATGGCATGATGCGCGCCTGTTCGGCGATACTCTGAAACGCACGTTCATCGACCTGCGCCGCGCCGGGCCCGCGCCCTCCCTGGCGCCTGAACCCTACCTGGACCCAGCATGACGACTCCCGCCCCCGACATCATCGCCGCCTTCACCCCCACCGGCCGGCTACGCGCCTCCATTAACCTGGGCAACCCCATCCTGGCCGGCCGCGACCCGGCCACGGGCGAGCCGGCCGGCGTGTCCATCGATCTGGCCCGCGCGTTCGCCCAGCGGCTTGGCGTCGAGCTGGAACTGGTGGTCTGGGACAGCGCCGGCAAGTCTGTCGACGCCGTAACGGCCGAGCAGGCCGACATCGGTTTCTTCGCCATCGACCCGTTGCGCGGCGCCGGCATCACGTTCACCGACGCCTATGTGCTGATCGAAGGCGCCTATCTGGTGCGCGATGGCTCGCCGCTGCGCGAACGCGAGGAAGTCGACCGCGCGGGCGTCAGCGTCATGGTGGGCAAAGGCAGCGCCTACGACCTGTACCTGACGCGCGAACTCAAGCATGCGCAGATCCTGCGCGCGCCTACCTCGCCTGCCGTGGTCGATACGTTCCTGGCCGAGAACGCCGACGTGGCGGCCGGCGTCAAACAGCAACTGGAAGCAGACATGGGCCGCATTCCCGGCCTGCGCATGCTGCCCGGCAGCTTCATGCAGATCCGCCAGGCCATGGGCGCCCCCAAAGGCCGCGGCCCGGCCGCCGCGGCAGCGCTCGCCGCCTTCGTCGAAGACATGAAGGCCAGCGGCTTTGTCGCCCAGGCCCTGCAGCGCCATCACATCCAGGGCGCCGCCGTCGCTCCCGCCGCCCGGTGACTGCGCGGCCGACAATGCGCTTGCTCGCCTCATCAGGCTCCCAGCGCTCCAGGTCGGCCTCCAGCGACTTCACGGCGCAATAAGCGTCGACGTACCGGCTTGCTCGCACAAGCGAAACGCCCCCGGTTTTCAAGGCCAGGGGCGTTTGTTATTTCACGGCGGCACCGGCACCGTCGCGACGCCGCCACCGCCACGGCGCGCGCAGCATCCACCGATAGCCCTCGCCCAGGATGTACGGCGCCAGGTAATGCGCCACCATGATGCCGATGAAGGCCGCCGCGGTGACGTCGGTCAGGAAGTGATCGCGGTTGATCACGCGGCTGATCGCCACGACGCCCGCCACCAGCAGCAGGGGCAAACGCCAGCGCGGCGCGATTTCGCCAATGACGGCCGCCACCGCGAACGCCGTCAGCGTGTGGCTGGACGGGAACGAATCGTACGGGTCGCCGGTGAACGGCACGCCCAGGCCATGCCAGCCTTGCTCCAGCAAGACTTCGGGCCGCGCGCGCGACACCACCTTCTTCAACACCAGCGTGATCAGGCCGCCCACGCTCATGGTGGCCAAAAGCAGCATGCTGTAGCGCGCCAGCCGCTCGAAGCCGGCCCGCACCGGGCAGGCCCAGCCGTACCGAATGCCAAACAACGAGGCCACGTACAGCAGCAGACCGGCCAGAATGTAGCCTTCGCTGTCGCCCAGGTCGCCGATCTGGTCGAAGACCTCGTTGACCTGCTCGGGCACGTGGCGCTCGATCGACTGCGTGAGGGGCACGTCTACCCAGCGGCTCATCATCAGCAGCGCCACGGCGAAGCACGCTGTCAGCGCCACGCTGCGGTACGGCCGGGGAGCAATGGGGGGCATCATGGACGGAACGGCTGGCAGGGAATCGGGGGACAAGCCGCGAGGGTGTGTCATGGGCGGAAGCGTGAATTAAGGGGACGAAGCGCCCCGCTCCCCGGGTGCAGGGCGCGATCGCGGCTGACATCGTATACGCCAAATGCGCCGCCACCAAGACTATGTTTGCATCCACGCGTTAAAATCCGCGTTTTCCCCTTATTCCTCTTCGCCCCCGGGATCTACACCCGTCACGGCGCACGCCATGCAAGAAACCTCTATCAAGCGCGCCGGCGCCTCCGCCGCCGCGTCCGCAGCGCCCGCTGCCACTGTGCCGGCCACCGCTTCGGCCTCCGCCCGCAAACTGTACATCCGCACGTTCGGCTGCCAGATGAACGAGTACGACTCGGACAAAATGGCCGACGTACTGCGCGGCGACCAGGGCCTCGAACTGACCGACAACCCCGAAGACGCCGACGTCATCCTGTTCAACACCTGTTCGGTGCGCGAGAAGGCCCAGGAAAAGGTCTTTTCCGACCTGGGCCGCGTGCAGCACCTGAAAAAACTCAACCCCGACCTCGTCATCGGGGTGGGCGGCTGCGTGGCCAGCCAGGAAGGCGAGGCCATCGTCAAGCGTGCGCCCTATGTCGACGTGGTGTTCGGCCCGCAAACGTTGCACCGCCTGCCCGAGCTCATCCGCCGCCGCCGCGCCTCGGGCGCCTCGCAGGTCGACATCAGCTTTCCCGAGATCGAGAAATTCGACGCCCTGCCCCCGCCGCGCATTGAAGGCGCCACGGCGTTCGTGTCCATCATGGAAGGCTGCAGCAAGTACTGCAGCTTCTGCGTGGTGCCGTACACGCGTGGCGAGGAAGTCTCGCGCCCGTTCGACGACGTGCTGGTCGAGGTCGCCGATCTGGCCGACCAGGGCGTGAAAGAAGTCACGCTGCTGGGGCAGAACGTCAATGCCTACCGCGGCCCCATGGGCGACACCGGCGAAATCGCCGATTTCGCCACCCTGCTCGAATACGTGCACGAAATCCCCGGCATTGAGCGCATCCGGTACACCACGTCGCACCCCAAGGAAATGACCCAGCGCATGGTCGACGCCTACGCCAACCTGCCCAAGCTGGTGTCGTTCCTGCACCTGCCGGTGCAGGCCGGCAGCGACCGCGTGCTGGCGGCCATGAAGCGCGGCTACACCACCCTGGAATTCAAGTCCGTGGTGCGGCGCCTGCGCGCCGCGCGTCCCGGGCTGACGCTGTCGTCCGATTTCATCGTGGGCTTTCCCGGCGAAACCGAAGAAGATTTCGACAAGACCATGAAGCTGATCGAAGACGTGGGTTTCGATACCTCGTTCTCGTTCATCTATTCGCGCCGCCCCGGCACGCCAGCGGCCGACCTGGTCGACGACACGCCGCAAGAAGTCAAGCTGCGCCGCCTGCAGCAGTTGCAGGCCCTCATCAACGCCCAGGCCGCCGCCATCGCCCAGGCCATGGTCGGCACCCGCCAGCGCCTGCTGGTCGAAGGCCCCTCGCGGCGCGATCCCAACGAACTCATGGGCCGCACCGAAAACAACCGCATCGTCAACTTCCCCGCCCCGGCGCGGCTGATCGGGCAGATGGTCGACGTGATCATCACCGACGCCTATCCCAATTCGCTGCGCGCCCGGGTGGCCGACGTCGACGGTCTCGCACAAGGCAACGCATGACCGCACCCCGCAGCCGTTCCCGCCGCAGCATGCCCACCATCGTCACCCTCGAGGGCGACAACACCCACTTGGCCAACCTGTGCGGCCCGCTGGACGAAAACCTGCGCCAGCTGGCCGACGGCATGGGCGTGACCCTGGCGCGGCGCGGCAGCCGCGTCACGCTGGAAGGCGAGCGCTCCGAACTGGCCGGCCGGGCCTTGCGGCGCTTTCACGAGCAGGCCGTGCACCGCGCCCTGTCGGTCGACGACATCCAGCTCGGGCTGGTCGAAATGGGCGTGGGTCGCAGCGAGGCCGCCCCGGCCGACGCGCGCGGCATCGACCCGGCCAGCCTGCCGGCGGCCGACGGCGAAGACGGCATCGTGCTGCGCACCCGGCGCAGCGACCTGCGCCCCCGCACGCCGCGCCAGCGCGACTACCTGAACAACATCCTCAAGCACGACATCACCTTCGGCATCGGTCCGGCCGGCACCGGCAAGACCTGGCTGGCGGTGGCCTGCGCCATCGACGCCATGGAACGCGACTCGGTGCAGCGCCTGGTGCTCACGCGGCCCGCCGTCGAGGCCGGCGAGCGCCTGGGCTTTCTGCCGGGCGACCTGGCGCAGAAGGTCGACCCCTACCTGCGGCCGCTCTACGACGCCCTGTACGACCTGATGGGCTTCGACAAAGTGCAGCGCCTGTTCGAAAAGCAGACCATCGAGATCGCGCCGCTGGCCTACATGCGCGGGCGCACCCTGAACCATGCCTTCGTGATCCTGGACGAAGCCCAGAACACCACGCCGGAACAGATGAAAATGTTCCTGACCCGCATCGGCTTCGGCAGCAAGGCCGTCATCACCGGCGACCCGTCGCAGGTCGACCTGCCGCGCGGCCAGCAAAGCGGGCTGGCGCACGCGGTGCGCGTGCTCGAAGACGTGCAGGGCATTGCCACCACGCGCTTCACCAGCCGCGACGTGGTGCGCCATCCGCTGGTGGCGCGCATCGTCGACGCCTACGACCGGGCCGCCGAAGATGAATCCTGAACTGTCGCTGTCGGTACAGTACGGCGTGGCCGAGCCGCGCCTGCCGCGCTGGCGGCTGCGGCGCTGGGCGCAGCGGGCGCTTGACGGCGCCGCGCGCGACGGCCTGGCCGAATGCGCGCGCGCCGAGCTCAGCCTGCGCCTGGTGGGGCAGGCCGAAGGCCGCCGCCTGAACCACGCCTATCGCGAACGCGACTACGCCACCAATGTGCTCACGTTCGAATACGGCACCGACCCGCTGGGCACCGCCCGCGGCGACATCGTCATCTGCGTGCCGGTGCTGGCGCGCGAGGCCCGCGAACAGGGCAAGACCCTGCTCGACCACGCCGCGCACCTGACCGTGCACGGCGTGCTGCATGCGCTGGGCTACGATCACATTAAGGCGCGCGACGCGCGCCGCATGGAAGCCCTGGAAACCGCCATTCTGACCGGCATGCGCATTGCCGATCCGTACGCCTGACCCGGCCCGCGCGGCGCCGTGGTAACAATTCGCAGCCGATATTCGGTTATGCTGGCCTCTTCACAACTTGTCCGTCCGGACGATGTCTGACCCCTACCCTGCCAACGACGCGAACACCAATCGCGCCCGGAAACCCACCAAATCCCTGCTAGACCGCATGCTGGCCCTCGTACGGCGCGAGCCCGAGGACCGCGAAGGCATCAAGGCCGTACTCGACGCCGCCCACGACCGCGCCCTGCTCGACGTCGAATCCTACGGCATGATCAAAGGCGCGCTCGCCATGTCCGAGCGCAGCGTCGCCGACATCATGGTGCCGCGCTCGCGCATGGACCTGCTCGACGTGTCGCAGCCGCTGCCGCAGCAGCTGGCGTTCATCATCGAGACCGCGCACTCGCGCTTTCCGGTCTACGAAGACGACCGCGACAACATCATCGGCATCCTGCTGGCCAAAGACCTGCTGCGCGGCATGCTTGAGCCCGGCATCGAACTGCGGTCGCTGATCCGCCCGGCCGTGTTCATTCCCGAAGCCAAGCGCCTGAACGTGCTGCTGCGCGACTTCCGCGCCAGCCACAACCACCTGGCCATCGTCATCGATGAGCACGGCGGCATTTCCGGGCTGGTCACCATGGAAGACGTGCTCGAACAGATCGTCGGCGACATCGAAGACGAATTCGACGACGACGACGAGCAAAGCATCTTCCCCGAAGGCGACAACCAATGGCGCCTGATGGCCAGCACCGAGATCAGCCACTTCAACGAGGCCTTTTCCACCGATCTGCCCGACGATGAATACGACAGCGTGGGCGGTTGGCTGGGCGGCCAGCTGGGCCGCATTCCGCGGCGCGGCGACAGCGCCGCGCACGGCGACCTGCTGATCGAAGTCATCCGCGCCGATGCGCGCCGCGCGCTGTGGCTGCGCGCCAAGCGCACGTCCGACGCGGCCAAGCCCGGATCCGACCCGGCCGCCTCCGGCTCATGAGCCGCGGCCGCATCCCGCGCTGGGCAGCCCTGGGCCTGCTGGCCGCGGGCGCGGCGCACGCCCTTGCTTTCGCTCCCGGCCCCCTGCCGTCCTGGGCCCTGGCGCCGGTGCAGATCATCGCGCTGGCCTGCGCCGCCCACGCCACCCTGCAGGCCCCCCGCCTGGGCCAGGCCCTGCTGCGCGGCTGGCTGTTCAATTTCGCCAGCTATTCGCTGGGGTTGTACTGGATCTTCATCAGCCTGCACCGCTATGGCGGCCTGGCCGCGCCGCTGGCGGTGGCCGGCGTGCTGGCGCTGTCGGGCTTCCTGGCGCTGTTTCCCGCCGCCGCGTGCATGCTGGCGCGCTGGCTGTGCCCGCCGCCCGCCCAGGGCGAACCCGACCCTTCCCCAACGCGCCGCCTGCTGGTGGCGGCCATGGCCTGGGCCGCCGCCTGGGCCCTGCTGGAATGGCTGCGCGCCACCGTGCTCACCGGCTTTCCGTGGCTGAACATCGGCTATGCCCACGTCGACAGCCCGCTGGCCGGCTGGGCCCCCGTGCTGGGCGTGCACGGCATGGCGCTGCTGGCGGCTTTCGCGGCCGCCGCGCTGGCGGGCCTGTGGCAAGCCGTGCGCGCCGGCGGCCCCGCCCGGCAGGTCGACGCGCGCCGCGCGCTGGCTTGCGCGCTGGCCCTGCTGCTCGTCGCGGCAGGCTGGCCGCTGCATGGCATTGCCTGGTCGCGGCCCACCGGCGCGCCACTGCAGGCGCGGCTGGTGCAAGGCAATGTCGAACAATCGCAGAAATTCGACCCTGCCCTGATGGAACTGGGCCTGCGCCGGCACCTGGAACTGGCCAGCCTGCCGGCCCCGCCGGCCGACCTGATCATCCTGCCCGAGACCGTGCTGCCGGTCTTCCAAGACCTGCTCGATCCGCGCGTATGGGAAGCCTGGCGCGCCGTCGCCGCGCGCAACCAGGCCACCGTCGCCATGGGCGTGCCGCTGCGCAGCCCCGGCGCCGACGGGCAAACCCGCTACACCAACAGCGTCATCGGCTTCGACGCCACCACGCCGCTGGCGCAATTGCGCAGCGGCGTCACCGCGCTGCGCTACGACAAGCGCCACCTGGTGCCCTGGGGCGAATATGTGCCGCCGGGCTTTCGCTGGTTCGTCGACATGCTCAGCATTCCCCTGGGCGATTTCGACCGCGGCGAGCGCCGCCAGGCGCCGTTCCACATCGGCGACCAGTACGTGGCCTTCAACATCTGCTACGAAGACCTGTTCGGCATCGAACTACTGCCCGCCCTGCAACCCGGCCCTAATGGCGAGCCGGGCGCCACCATCCTGGCCAACGTCAGCAACCTGGGATGGTTCGGCGACACCTGGGCGCTGCGCCAGCACCTGCAGATCGGGCGGCTGCGCACGCTGGAAACCGCCCGGCCGATGCTGGCCGCCACCAACACCGGCATCACCGCCGCCATCGACGCACGCGGCCGCGTCGCCGCGCAACTGCCCGCCCATCAGCCCGGCATTCTGCCGGTGTCGGTACAGGGCATGACGGGCCTCACGCCCTATGCGCGCTTCGGCGATACGCCCGTGCTGGCGCTGATCGCGCTGGCGCTGGTGGCCGCCGCGGCGCTGGGGCGGCGCAAACGTTAAGCGCATGCCGAGTGGTTTTTTTGCCTCGACTTGCACACCAAAAAAAACTCGTGCATAATCTCGTTTCTTCGCCAACGGCACTAAACAAAACCGGCAAGAACGGTGTCAAAAACACCGCTAACTGCAGGCATTGTTCAGGAAAACGGGGGTATAGCTCAGCTGGGAGAGCGCTTGCATGGCATGCAAGAGGTCAGCGGTTCGATCCCGCTTACCTCCACCAGTCCAAGGCGAAGCAGCAGTAAAGTAGTACGGCAAGTCCAAGTCCCCTTCGTCTAGAGGCCTAGGACATCACCCTTTCACGGTGAGTACAGGGGTTCGAATCCCCTAGGGGACGCCAGCTTTTCTGGCAAGCAGTACAAGTAGTACACCGCTGCGGAGCGGTAGTTCAGTTGGTTAGAATACCGGCCTGTCACGCCGGGGGTCGCGGGTTCGAGTCCCGTCCGCTCCGCCAAAGAATTCAAGAAAAAAAGCACTTACACCACGTAGGTGCTTTTTTTTTTCGTCCCAGCTTTGTTTATTTCTGCCGTTGCCTCGTCAGGCAGGATTGCCGAACTCTTGCGCGTATAGCTCGCGCACCCAGTCCACGAACACGCGCACCCTGGGCGACAGCTGGCGATGAAACGGATATAGCGCGCTGATGGGCAAGGTGGGGCACTGCCATTCGGGCAAGACCTGCACCAGCCGGCCGGCCTGCAAGGCCGGCTCGAGCCGGAAACGCGGCACCTGGATCAGCCCGCAGCCGGCCAGCGCCGCGCTGGTATAGCATTCCGCGTCGCTGACGGAGATCCAGCCGCTGGCCTTGAACTGCTGTACCGTTCCATCGACGATCACCGAAAACGGGTAGCGATGGCTGCTGCCGCGAGAGAAGAAACCCACCGCCTGGTGCTGCTCGAGGTCGCCCGGGTGCTGCGGTGTTCCGTGCCGCTTCAGGTATTCCGGGCTGGCGCAGATGATTTCCGGCAGATCCGCCAGTTTCCTGGCAACCAGGGACGAGTCGCGCGGCTGGCCTGCCCGCACCACGCAATCGATGCCTTCCTTGACCAGGTCGACCAGCCGGTCGCCGCTGCTGAGAATGACATCGATATTCGGATAGCGCTCTCGGAACTCGTTGATGTGCGGCAGCAGAATCATCGAGGCATGCACGCCGTGCACGTCGAGCCGCAGCGTGCCGTGCGGGTTGGCCACATGGGTGCTGAGCGATGCTTCGGCATCTTCGAGGTCGGCCAGGACGCGCCTGCTGCGCTCATAAAAGGCCTGGCCGTCCAGCGTGGGCTTTACCTGTCGCGTGGTGCGATCGAGCAGGCGCGTGCCCAGCCGGCTTTCCATCTGCTTAATTGCATGTGTGGCCGTCGCGCGAGGCAGGTTGAGCAGTTCGGCGGCTTCGGTAAAGCTGCCGAGCTCAACGATGCGATTGAACAGTTGCAATGCCAGAAAGCGGTCCATGGCGATTCGATAGGGTTAGCGCGGCGGCGGATGCCGCGCTGCAAGCATCATACTGATATACCGAGCCTCCGATCCACGGCCCAGGCTCCGCCGCCACGCGCCGCCATGTAAAGCGCCAGGCACAACATCAGCACCGGAAACTCGATGCCGCGGTCGATCCACGGCCAGGTGGGGCCCAGCACATAGCAGATGCCCGCCATCTGGACAGCGATGGCCAGGGCGACCGGGCGTGTCCAGAAGCCGACGGCCAGCATGATGCCGCCAAGCGTTTCGAGCAGCATGACGAGAAACGCCAGCTGGGGCGCGAAGGGCAGCCCCATGACATTCTGGATCAGGTTGATGGACCCGCCCATGGGGTCGGCCATGGAGCCGTGCGATGTGCCCAGGGCCTTGGGCAGGCCGTGGGTGACCATGATGATGCCAAACATCAGACGCAGCAGCCCGTACAAGACAGGCTCGGCCCGCGCGTATAGCGGCCCCAGCGCGGGGACCAGCAGGCGCTCGGAACCTGTGGCAGAGTTGCCGGCAGACTTTCCCGGGGGCTGGCAGATGTTCATATCGGTCGTCCTGAAGAAAGAGTGAAGGAAAGGGGGAAGTGAGCGCCTTGCGCAGCCGCCCGCGAAGCGGCGCGCTCAGGCGGCCGCCTTGGCGCGAATGCGCGCTTGCAGCGCGTGGGCAAGAAATGCGGCCGTTGCCCCCAGGGTTGCCGCCACGGCCAGCAAGGCGAATTTCGACACCGAGGGCGGCTGGTGGTACGCGAAGTACGCCACCAGGCCCAGGAAGAAGCCAAGCAAGTTGTTGAACACCGGCGCCTTCGCCAACGACAGGACCGCGCCGGTAATGACGAAGACCACCGCGCTTACGGCATACTCGCCCAGCAGGGGCGTCAGCACGGCCAAGGCGTGCGCGGCGCCCATGCCCAGCACGAGCCCGATCAATACGCAGGCCAGGTTGATCGCGCCCTGCTTCAAGTTGACCAGCCCTCGGGTAAAGAACGATATCCAGCCCACGAACATGGCCCAGACCGGCGCCTCGAGCAAGACTGCGCTGAACGTTGCCGCCGATGATGCGATCACGGCTTCGCCGACCACCACCTTCATATGAGTCAATGCGGGATTACGGACCATGGGTTTCTCCGTGGGAACAGGTTTTTCTTTCGCTCAGGCGAATCCGCCATTGGCGCGCAGCACCTGGGCGTTCACCCAATCGCCATCGGCGCCCAGCAAAAACGACACGACTCGGGCAATGTCTTCGGGTTGCCCCAGGCGTTCCAGCGGCACCATTTTTGCCAGTTGCTCGACCTGTTCCTCTGTCTTGCCCGCCAGGAACAGTTCGGTGGCCACCGGCCCCGGCGCCACGGCGTTGACCGTGATGTTCCGGCCGCGCACTTCGTTGGCGAGCACGCGCACCAGCCCTTCCACGCCGGCCTTGGACGCGATGTACGCGCCGTACTGGGGAAAAGACTTGGCGATCACGCTGCTCGACACCGCCACGATGCGCCCGCCGGCCTGCAGGTGCCGGGCGGCATGGCCCAGCACCAGGAAGGCGCCCCGCAGGTTGGTGGCGATGGTGCGGTCGAAGGCGTCGATGCTTTCGGGTGCAATCGGCGCCATCGGCATGATGCCGGCGCTGTGGACCACCGCCGTGATGGCTCCGCAAGCATCCAGGGCCGTGGCAAACAGACGCTGCACGTCTTCGACCTTGGCAACATCCGCCTGGATGGCCAAGGCCTGACCGCCCGCGGCATGGATGGCGGCAACGACTTCGTCGGCCTTGGCCGCGTTGCCCGAATAATTGACGACGACCTTGAAGCCGTCGGTGGCCAGCCGCAAGGCGATGGCGCGACCGATGCCCCGGGATGCCCCGGTGACGATCGCGGTGCGGGCGGAGGACGATGCGGCAGAAGTATTGCTGGTATTCATGATGGTTCCGGCGAGTAGTTCGAGTACATGGATGGCATGATTGCATCTGCCATCCGATCAATAAATGTCCGAAATTTGGCTTGTTAATTCAAAAATTCTCAACAATCAGGGCAGATCAAGCGCGAGCTGATTTACAAATTGATTCAAAAAACAGCGCGCTCGCGCTGCGCGAAGATATGGCCCGGTTAACGGCACTGTCGCCCCAAAAAGCATAAAAAACCGCACATCTTCGCAAAACAATCAGGCAATTACCCCTCTTTTTTCGTGGTTGCCTTTTTCCTGCCGGGGTTTCTACGATCCGCCGCTGCGGGCAGCCATGCCACATCGACTCAGCGGAGGATCGCCATGCACATCTCGACCATTCCCGTTTCCGACATCGCCAAACCCAACGCGCCTGCTGCCGGGGCCTGGCAGGCGGATGACGTCCTGGCGCTTTACGAGCTGCCGTTCATGGATCTGCTGTACCGCGCCCAGCAAGTCCACAGGCAGCATTTCGACGCCAGCGCGATCCAGCTCTCCAGCCTGCTGTCCATCAAGACCGGCGGCTGCCCGGAAGACTGCGCGTATTGCCCGCAGTCGGCGCACTACGACACGGGTCTGGCGGCCGACAAGCTGATGCCGCTGGAAGACGTGTTGCAAGCCGCCCGCGCCGCCCAGGCCGGCGGCGCGCAGCGTTTCTGCATGGGCGCGGCCTGGCGCAGCCCCAAGCCGCACCACCTGGACGAAGTCGCCGAGATGATCCGCGCGGTGAAGGCGCTGGGCCTGGAAACCTGCGTAACGCTGGGCATGCTGCGCGACGGGCAGGCCGAGCAGTTGAAAGAAGCCGGACTCGACTACTACAACCACAATCTCGACACCTCGCCCGAGTTCTACGGCAGCATCATCTCCACCCGCACCTACCAGGACCGCCTGGATACGCTGGCGCGCGTGCGCGATGCCGGACTTAACGTGTGCTGCGGGGGCATCGTCGGCATGGGCGAATCGCGCCGCGAGCGCGCGGGCCTGATCGCGCAGCTGGCCAGCCTGGACCCTTACCCCGAATCCGTGCCGATCAACAACCTGGTGCAGGTGGAAGGCACGCCGTTGGCCGGCACCGAAGCGCTGGACCCCTTCGAATTCGTGCGCACCATCGCGGTGGC
This sequence comes from Bordetella petrii, assembly GCF_000067205.1. Lineage (NCBI taxonomy): Bacteria > Pseudomonadati > Pseudomonadota > Betaproteobacteria > Burkholderiales > Alcaligenaceae > Bordetella > Bordetella petrii. The sequence goes on from NC_010170.1 coordinate 3,875,011, forward strand.
CCGCATCGTCATGCCGCTGGCGCGGGTGCGCCTGTCGGCGGGCCGTGAAACCATGAGCGACACGCTGCAGGCGCTGTGTTTCCTGGCGGGCGCCAATTCGCTGTTCTGCGGCGACGTGCTGCTGACCACCGGCAACCCGCAAGTCGAGGCAGATCAACGCCTGCTGGAGCGCCTGGGCATGCACGCGGAAGGCGCCCTGCCCGCTCTGCCGCAGGCGACGCCGGCATGATCCCGCTGACTCCCGGCCTGCTGTACCTGCTGGCCAGCGTGGCATGCAGCGTCACCGTGGCGGTGCTGCTGAAACTGGCGCGCCGGCACGACATCGACGTGGCGCAGGCCATTGCCGCCAACTACGCGGTGACCGCGGCGCTCAGCTGGCTGATGCTGCAGCCGTCCGCCGTCCAGCTGCAGTCGGCCGGGCAGGCCTGGGGCCTGCTGCTGGCGCTGGGCGTGCTGCTGCCCAGCGGCTTCATGGCGATGGCGCAATCGGTGCGCCACGCCGGCATCGTGCGTAGCGACGCGGCGCAGCGGCTGTCGCTGTTCCTGCCTTTGCTGGCGGCCTTCCTGTTGTTCGGCGAGTCGATCACCGCGCGCAAGGCGGGCGCCATCGCGCTGGCCTTCACGGCATTGTTCTGCGTGCTGCGCCGGCGCGCGCCGGCCGGTAGCCAAGCCGGAGGCCGGAACGCCTGGCTGTGGCCGCTGGGGGTCTGGGCCGCCTATGGCGTGGTGGATATCCTGTTCAAGCAGGTAGCCAAGGCCGGCGCCGCGTTCTCGGGCGCGCTGCTGATCGCCTTCGCCCTGGCCGGCGTGTTCACGGCGGCCTGCCTGTTCTTGCGGCGCACCGCCTGGCAGCCGCGCCATTTGCTGGCCGGCGTGGCGCTGGGCGTGGCGAACTTCGGCAACATCGTCACCTACATCCGCGCGCACCAGGCTCTGCCAGACAACCCGGCGCTGGTGTTTTCGGCGATGAACATGGGGGTTATCGCGCTGGGCACGGTCGTGGGCGCGCTGGCCTTTCGCGAACCGCTCAGCCGCGTGAACCTGCTGGGGCTGGTGCTGGCGGTCGCGGCGATTCTGCTGATGATGCCCTGAAAACCGGCATCAAGTGCCGGTGCGCGCCGGCGATGCGGCGCCGCCGCCACTCGATGCGGCATCGCCGCCTTCGGGCGACGCTTCGCCGGACGCCTCGCCCGCCGTTGCACCGGACGCTGGTTCGGTACCTGGCTCGATCCGTTGTTCGGCCGTTTCGCCGCCCGCCTCGGCCGGGGGCTCGGGCGCCTGCACCACGCCCGGCTCGGGCGAGGCCATTTCCATGGTGACGTCCACCTCCGGGTCGACGCGCGGGTCCAGCGCGGCGGCGGCCGGGGAACTTTGCAGGTTGTCGGGCAGCGGCACGAAATGCACGGGCGCCTCGTCGACCTGGTGCGCCCCCGTCACGCGAGCCGGCCGCACCTGCCACACCAGGATCAGCGCGCATACCGACACGAACACGTAGTACATGCTGGGGCCGGCAACGGACATCAGCACGCCCGCCACCATGGGCCCCAGGCAGGCGCCCACGCCGTAGGTCATGAGCAGAATGGCGCTAAGCCCCACGCGCCGCTCGGGCTCGACGTGGTCGTTGGCGAACGCGGCGCCCAGCGGATACAGGGTGAACTGCAGTACGCCGAACACGCACGACATCAGCACCAGCAGCCAGAACGGCAGATCGAGCCAGCCCCACATCACCACCGGCAGCAGCGTCAGCAGGAAGGCGTTGAAGCGGATCAGGCCGGCGCGGTTGATGCGGTCGGACAGCCAGCCCATCGGCCACTGTGACAACAGCCCCGCCGTGACGCCGGCCGCCACGAACACCGCGGCCTGCGAGGTCGTCATGCCGAACTTGGCGGCGTAGACCGGCGCCAGGCCATAGAACGCGCCCGACAGGTTGCCCGCCACGAACAACACGGTCATGGACAACGGCACGCGCTGGAAGAAAAAACGCAGATCGAGCGGCGCGGGCAGCGGTGTGGGCGGGTGGGAACGCGCGGTAACGGCAATGGGCACCAGGCACAGCACCAGGCAGCCGGCCACCAGGATCAGGGGCTGCTGGTCCAGCGCGGCATAGGCGGTCAGCGCCAACTGGCCCAGCACCGTGCCCAGGCCGGACACCACCATATATACAGAGAACACGCGGCCGCGCTGGTGGTTTTCGGTTTGCTCGTTCAGCCAGCTTTCGATGACCATCAGTTCGGTCACCATGACCACACCGGCCACCAGGCGGAACAGCAGCCACACCGGCATGTAGTCGACCAGGATCTGGGCCAGGATCATGCTGGTGGAAATGGCGGCGCAGGCCACGAAGGCGCGAATGTGGCCCACGCGGATGATCAGCTTGTGGCCCATGCGGGCGCCGCAGACCAGCCCTAGGTAATAGCCGGCGATCAGCGCGCCGACCCAGATCTCGCTGACCGATTCGGCGGTCAGCCGCAGCCCCATGTACGTATTGAACAGGCCGGTGCCAATCAGCATCAGCAGTGTCGCCAGGTACAGCGACGAAAAGGAGGAAATCGTGGTTAGCATGGGAATGCACAGGGTGCCGCCGGGGCGGCGGCGCCGCGGGGCGCACGGTGCGCCTCGCGGTACATGACAACAATACGCTATATCTGCGACAACAGGGTGGCGGCGTCGCTGACTTCGAACTTGCCGGGCGCTTCGATGTTCAATTGCTTGACCACGCCGTCTTGCAGCAGGGCCGAATAGCGCTGCGAACGCACGCCCATGCCGCGCGCGTCCAGGTCCAGCTCCAGGCCCAGGGCGCGGGTCCAGTGGGCCGAGCCGTCGGCCAGCATGCGCACCTTGCCGGCGGTTTGCTGCTCGCGGCCCCAGGCGCCCATCACGAAGGCGTCGTTGACGGACACGCACCAGATTTCGTCCACGCCCTTGTCTTTCAGGGCCTGGGCCTGCTGGACATAGCCCGGCAGGTGCTTGGCGGAGCAGGTGGGCGTGAAGGCGCCGGGCACGGCGAACACGGCGATGGTCTTGCCCTTGACCAGGTCGGCCACCTGGAAATTGTTGGGGCCCAGCGAGCAGCCGCCGCTTTCGGTTTCAAAGAATTCGGTCAGGGTACCGTCGGGCACGCGATCGCCGACTTTGATGGTCATGGGTTCTCTCCAGGTACAGGCAAGTTCCGGACGGGAATCGCCCGGCAAACCGCCATCATAGTGCCACTCCGGCGCTTCGGGTAAGCAGCCCGACGCCGCCGCGTCGGCGGGAAAGAATCGTGCACAGACTGATACGACTCCACACCGGGCGGGCGCCCTGCGCGCGCGCCGGGCTTGCCATAATGGAAGCCATGCGCAATTTCCTGACCACCGCCATCGCACTGGCCGTGGGCGTGGCCGGCGCCGCCCCGGCCTGGGCCCAGGACCAGGCGGAATTCGACCAGTTAGTCGTCACCTCCGGCGCCACCAACGGCGCCGCGCAAGCCTGCGGCGCCTCGCCGCCCGACCTGGCGCGGCACCAGGCCACGGCGCGCTCCAACCTGCGGCGCTACGCCGACGAGTTCGGCTACCGCGTCGACCGCTACGACGCCCTGTTCGGGCAGGGCCGCCGCGAAGGCGAAAAAATGATGGTGGACATGCGCGAGTCGGGGGTGGACGGCTGCCCCGGCATGCTGGGCAGCTTCCAGCACGAGCGCGACATTGGCTACGACGAAATGAAGCAGGGCATCGCCGAAGTCACCGACGGCCTGCCCGAGCCGCGGGAAAAATAGCCGCCGGGCCGCACGCGCGGCCCGCGCTTACTTCAAGGCAAAATCCACGCGCGAAGGCGTTGCGTCGCCCTCGCCCGCGGCGCCGTCCAGGCTGGAAGCCACGATGAAAATACGGTCGGCCGGGCCGGTTTCCTGCAGCTTTTCGTAAACGGCCTGGGCTCGCGCATCGGCCAGCTTGCGCAGGTCGTCGTCGTTGATCGGCGCGGCCTCGCGCAGCAGGGCTTCCATCTGGTTGGCCGGCACCGACTTGGCGAAACCTATGAAATTGCGCGGCTTGTTCTCGATGTCGGTGTCGTCGTAAACCTCTTCGAGGTATTCGGCGCGCTCGGCCGCCGATACTTCGACGGTGGCCGGATCGGGATGCTTGCCGCGGCTGCCGGTATCGGCGGCCTTGGCCTTGCGGATCTGCAAATCGACCCACGCCTGGCGCAGGCCCTCGGCATCGGTGGCCGGATCGGCGCGCCCGATGATGTCCAGCTTCAGGCCTGGACGGTCGTTCAGCGCCTTGGCCAGCGTGGCGATGCGCTGGGCGGCGTCGGCGGCCAGAATGGCGCTGCCGGGCTCGAAGTTGATGTACGACAGTTCTTCGCCGCCGCCGAAGGCCGAAGCCAGCAGCGAAAACGGCGAGGTCACGGCCTTGACCACCAGGTTGACCAGCACCCGCACGATGATGCCGCCCACCGAGAACTGCGGGTCGTCCAGCGAGCCCGAGATAGGCAGGTTGATGTCGATATTGCCGCTGCTGTCTTTCAGCAGGGCCACCGCCAGCATCACGGGCAGCTTGGTGGCATCGGGGCTGTCGGTCTTTTCGCCGAAGGTGAGCTGGTTGAGCACCACGTGGTTGCTGGCCTGCAGGGCGCGGTCTTTCAGCTTGTATTCGAGGTCGAGCGAGAGCTTGCCGCGCTTGATGGGATAACCGACGTATTTGGACGAATAGGTGGTAAAGCGAGGCAGGTCGACACCCTTGGCCGAGGCCTTCAGGTCCAGCGACAGGAATTCGGCGAACGGCTGCACGCTGCCGCTGATCGACAGCGGCGCGGTGCCGTACACGCGGCCGGTGACCTTGACCTTGGCGGGCTTGGGGTTGCGCGACGACACGGCCGACAGGCCGCCCTCGATGCGCGACAGCTCGGCCGTGTAGTTCGGCTTGACGAAGCGGTCGGTGAAGGTCATGCGCCCGTTCTTCAGCGTGACGCTGGCCACGGAGATGTCGGGCAACTGGCCCGCGGTATCGGGCTGGCGCGCGGGGCGGCCGCGGGTCTGGGTGTCTTGCGTGATCGAGCCGCCGGCCTGGCCGGGTTCGGCGACCAGATCCATGACATTGAGCCGGCCTTCGGCGCTGAGCAGGATGCGGCCGTAAAAATCGTCCAGCGTGATGTCGCCCAGGTTGGCGGCGTACTTGTCGCCATCGACCGAGACCTGCATGCCGGCCAGGCCCAGGCGCTTCCATTTGAGGAAGTCGTCGCGATTGACGCGGTCGGCCAGGTCGAGGCCCGTGACGTCGACCGCGCCCTGCCAACGCGCCTTCATGGGAGCGCTGCCCGCCGCGGCCGAGAATGCCGCCTGCCCGCGCGCGCCCACCGCGACGGCGCGCACCGTGGCGTTCAGGCTGGACGCGACATACGGCGCCAACGATGCCAGATCCAGGTTCTGCAGGTCGACGCTGGTTTGCAGCGCCAGGGGCTGCGCCGTCAGCTGGCCTTGCAAGCCCAGCTGGCCGTCGCCCTGGATGCCGGACGCCTGCAGCGTGAACGGCGAAGGCTGGCTGTCGAGCGCCAGGCGGTCGGCCGCCACCGTCAGTTGCCCCAGCGCCAGGTTCACGGCCGGCTTGACCGATTCGTCGCGCGCGGCGAACCCGGAGAGATCCAGCTTGACCCCGGTGGCCGACACCTGGGTCGCGCCGCCTTGTTCGGCCAGTTTCACCTGGCCTTCCAGCCCCAGCCGGCCGTCCTGCAACTGAATGGGCGCCTGGCTGCGCACCGCGGCGGCGAACGGCGCCAGCCCCAGGTGGCCGACACGCAGGTCCAGGTCCAGGGCCAGGGGGCTGAGCTGCAGCGGGCCCTTGGCGCGAATCCAGCCGCCATCGGCCGGGTTGTCCATGTTGAGCCAGAGCAGGATGGGCTGGTCGGGCGGCTGCGGGAACTGCACGTTTTCCGCGGTGGCGGCCAGGCCGGCCAGGGTGTAGTCGAGCCCGGTGGGCGCATCGCGCAAGCGCAGCCCGGCGTCATTGATGTTGATGGCATCGACCGAAACCCGCCACCCGTCGGGCTCGGCCGGCGCGGGCGGCGTGGTCGCATTGGCCTGCGCCGCGCCATCGTCGGCGGGGCCGGGTTCGGCCGGATTCGCTTTAGAAGCCGGTGTCGCTTCGGCAGTTTTCGCTTCGGCAGTTTTCGCTTCGGCCGGCTTCACTTCAGCCGGCTTCACTTCAGCCGGTTTTGCATCCGCCGTCTCCGCCGCGGCTGGCGCCTTGTCCGCGCTGGCCGTGCCGGCGGGCTCGCCCGCGCCCAGCGCCTTGAGCTGGTCGATGACGTGCAGCCAATTGACGCGCTGGCTGGCGTCGCGCCGGGTTTGCGCCATGGGCGACCACAGCTCGACCTGGCCTATGGACAATTGGCGGGCGATGAGGTCGAGCGCGATGCGGCGCACGTTCAGCGTGCTCCATTGCAGCAGCGATTCGCCCGAGGTTTCGCGCAGGTCGAGCTGGCGCAGGCCCAGATCGCCCACGACCCGGATCGTGGGCGCGGCGTCGCGCGGCTGCTCGAACACCACGCGCAAGTCGGAATCGAGCAGGGCGCGCTCGACCTTGATGGGCAGCGGCATCGGCCAGGCGTCGGCCCAGTTTTCGAGCGCCAGCCCGGTGAATTTCACGTTCAGCGTCGAGGCCGGCACCTCGTCGAACGGACGCGCCACGCCATCGAGATCGAATGGGCTGCCGTTGATGCGCATGTGCACGCTGGGCTGCACGTCGATGTCGGTGGCGTAGCCGAAGGTGGAAATGAACGGCACGCCCAGCGCGATCTCGTCGACCTGCTGCTTGCGGCCCGTAACGCGATCGTCGAGGGTGATGGCGCCGTCTTCCAGCACCAGGTTGTTCAGCGAGAAGCGCGGCAGACCGCCGTCGTCGGGCTGTGCGGGCTCGGGCTGCGCGGCGGCCATGTCGGCCAGCTTCTGCTGGATGTCGGAAAAATTGAAGCGCGTGACGTCTTCGCGCACCAGCGCGATGCGCGGGCGCTCGACCCGCACCGAGTCGACCACCGGGGCGAACCAGAACAGCGACATCCAGGATGCGCTGACATCCAGTTGACCGATATCAACCAATGGGGAGTCTGCGCCCGGCTGCTCGATGGCGAGATCGTGGGCCCGGACGGTGAGCGTGAAGGGGTTGAAGCTGATGTCGCCGACCCGCACCGGCCTGCCCAGCAGGCCGGCCACGTCGTCGGTGAGCGCGCTGCGCAGCACCTTGGGCACTTGCCACGCGGCCACGCCGAACAAAATAAGAATGACAGCCACCGTGGCCAGAAGGATCTTTCCGAAACGCCGAGTGAATCTCAACCTGGGCATCCTGAAGGCCATGCGTGATCTCCTGGTACGGGCATGGGGATTATCGCGCCTGCGGCACAGCTCGTCTATCATAGGGTGCGGGCGCCGCCACAAAGGCCCAAACCGGCCCGTTCTTTCAATACTTAACATTTACCTGACCATGTCTTCGCCTTCTCCCGCCCTTAGTCACCTGGACGAATCCGGCCAGATCCGCATGGTCGACGTCGGCGCAAAATCCGCCAGCGACCGCATCGCCATCGCGCGCGGCGCGGTGCGCATGAACGCCCTCGCCTACGGCCTGCTGACCCAGCCCGGCCAAGGCAAGGGCGAAGTCCTTAACACGGCGCGCGTGGCCGCCGTGCTGGCCGCCAAGCGCTGCGCCGAGCTCATCCCGCTGTGCCACAGCCTGCCGCTGGCCTTCGTCGGGGTTGATTTCTCGCTCGACGACGCCACCCATACCGTCGAAGTGCGCGCTACCTGCCGCACCCACTACAAAACCGGCGTCGAAATGGAAGCCATGACCGCCGCCAGCGTGGCCGCGCTGACCATCTACGACATGTGCAAGGCGGCCGACAAAGGCATCGTCATTGAACAGATACGCCTTGAATACAAGGCAGGAGGCAAAAGCGGTGAGTGGCGCAACGATTAATCTGCTGTACTTCGCGCGCGTGGCCGAACTGGTGGGCACGCGCGGCGAAGCCTGGCCGCTGGCCGAGCCGACCACCGGCGCGCAACTGCTCGAAGCGCTGCAGGCCCGCTACCCGCAGCTCGCGCCGGCGGCGCGCCTGAAACTGGCCATCAACCAGACGCATGCCAAGCCGTCGGCGCCGATCCGGCCGGGCGACGAAGTGGCCATTTTCGAGCCGGTCACCGGAGGCTGAACGCCATGATCATCGTCCAGGAAGCCGACTTCGACAGCGCGGCCCTGCTGGCGCGCCTGCGCGAACAGGTCGGCGCCGAGGCCGGCGCCATCGTCACCTTCACCGGCTACGTCCGCGACTTCGCGCCCGGACAAGCCACTGAAACCCTTTACCTGGAACACTATCCGGGCATGTGCGAGCGCGAGCTGCACGACATCGCCGCCACGGCGCAGCAGCGCTGGAACCTTGCCGGCACCACCATTGCCCACCGCGTGGGCGCGCTGCAGCGCAATGCCCAGATCGTCTTCGTGGCGGCCGCCAGCGCGCACCGCGGCGACGCCTTTCGCGGCTGCGAATACATGATCGACGCCCTGAAAACCCGCGCGCCCTTCTGGAAACGCGAAACCCTGCAGGGCGGCCGCAGTTTCTGGGTCGAGCAGCGCGCGGCCGATCACGAGCGCACCCAGGCATGGGACGCGGGCGACGCCCCCAAGGAGCCGACATGAAGGCGCTCGACACCCCCATCCCGCTGGCCTGCGCCGTGCTCACCATCAGCGACACGCGCACCGCCGGCGACGACACATCCGGCAATTTGCTGGCCGAAAGCCTGGCCCAGGCCGGCCACAGCTGCGTGCGCCGCGACATCGTCAAAAGCAACCTGTACCAGATCCGCCGCGTGCTCAGCGACTGGATCGCCGACCCCGAGGTCCAGGTCATCCTCACTTCGGGCGGCACCGGCTACGGCCACAGCCACGGCGTGCCCGAAGCCGTGCTGCCGCTGTTCGACCGCGAAATCGCCGGCTTCGAAGCCCTGTTCCGGCAAGTGTCGTACGACGAAATCGGCAGCTCGTCGATCCAGTCGCGCGCCCTGGCGGGCATGGCCAACGGCACCCTGGTCTTCTGCCTGCCGGGCTCGAACGACGCCTGCCGCACGGCCTGGACGCGCATCCTGCGCGAACAGCTCGACAGCACGCACCGCCCCTGCAATTTCGCGACCCTGTTCCGCAAGGCTGCCACCGAATGAAAGACGAACTGCTCGACTTCGACCGCGCCCAGACGCTGCTGGCGCAGGCCGCCAAGCCGCTTGACCGCCTTCAACTGGTAACCCTGGCCGACGCGGTCGGGCGCGTGCTGGCTGTCGATATGTCGGCCACGCTCGATTTGCCGCCCGCCGACAACAGCGCCATGGACGGCTACGCGATCCGCTATGCCGATTACCAGCCCGACGTGGTGCTGCCCATCCAGCAGCGCAGCTACGCGGGCGACATGCCGCAACCTCAGTTGCCGGGCCAGGCCACGCGCCTGTTCACGGGCAGCCTGATCCCGGCGGGCGCCGACACCGTCGTCATCCAGGAAAACACGCGCGAGGCCGACGGCCAGGTACAAATACTGCAGGCGCCGGCCGCCGGGCAGTTCGTGCGCAAGCGCGGCATGGACACCACGGCCGGTCAGCCGCTGCTGGCTGCCGGCACCCTGCTAGAAGCCGCCCACATCGCGCTGCTGGCCTCGCAAGGGCTGACGCACGTGCAGGTGGTCGATCGCCTGCGCGTCGGCATTTTGACGACTGGCGACGAGCTCGTGCCCCCTGGCGCCGAGCGCGCGGCGCAGCAAATCTATAACTGCAACGGCCCCATGCTGGCGGCCCTGGTGCAAAAAACCGGCGCGCACGCCGTGCACGTGCTGCATGCGCGCGACAACGAGCCCGACCTGCGCGCCGCGGTGCGCACCATCCTGGCCGATTGCGACCTGCTGCTGAGCATCGGCGGCGTGTCGGTGGGCGAAAAAGACCTGGTCAAGCCGGTGCTGGAATCGCTGGGCGGCAAGCTGGCATTGTGGAAAGTGCGCATGAAGCCGGGCAAGCCGGTCGCGCTGGCGCACATCGATGGCAAGCCCGTGGTCTGCCTGCCGGGCAACCCGGTCTCGGTGTACGCGGTGTACGCCATGCTGGTGTCGCCCCTGGTGCGGCGCATGCAGGGGCGGGCCGTGCTGTTTCCGCCAGTGGGCGCGGCGCCGCTGCGCACCGAGCGCCCCCGCCAGGACAGCCGCGAAGAATTCCTGCGGGTGCAATGGCGCCAAGAGCCAGGCCAGGCGCCGGAACTGGTGCCCTATCCCAACCAGGATTCCTCCGTGATCAGCTCCATGCCCTGGGCCACCGGGCTGGCCCGCCTGCCAGCCGGCGTGCCCGTACAAGATGGCGACACCGTGCCTTACTACGACGTGGCGCACTGGCTGAGTTGACCCACCCCCGAAGCGCTGCGCGCTTCCGCATCGAGGGGGCGACGCTGGCGGACCGGCAAAACCGGCTCCGCGGCGTTCCCGGCCGGGCCGCGCCTGTCCACAGCGGTATCACATATCAGTGAATCAGGCCTGTGCGGTGGCAGGTTTCGAGCTGTAGCCGAGCTGGCGCGATATTGCCGCGGCGGCGTCCAGGACCAGCGGCACGTACTGCGTCATTTTTTCCGTGGTCAGGCGGTCCAGCGGACCGGAAATGCCCAGCGCCGCCACCGGCCGGTCGAGTCCGCTGAATATCGGGCTGGCGACACCGCCTATGCCGTCGCGCCATTCGCCGCGGTTGATGGCATAGCCTTGCCGGACGACTTCGGCCAGTTCTTGCCGCAGCGCGGCGTCGGTGGTGCGCGTCATGCGGGTATGCGAGCGCAGCAGGCTCTTGTAGTGCGCCAGGTAGTCGGCCTGCTGAAAGGCCAGCAGCGCCTTGCCGGTGGCCACCGCGTAGGCGGGCGCCCGCCCGCCTATCACCGAATAGGCCTGGATGGGCTGGGCGCTGTCGATTTTGTCGATATACACCACGTCCAGCCCGTCGAGCACCGAAAGATGCACGGTTTCGCCGGTTTGCAGCGCCAGCGCGCGCATGTGGGGCAGCGCCAGCGGACGCACGTCCATGTTCGACAGTTGCCGGGCGCCCAGTTCGAACATCTTGAGGGTGCAGCGGTAACCGCCCGTGTCCTGGTCGCGCGCGATATAGCCGGCGTGGGCCAGCGTCTGCAGCGTGCGGTGCGCGTTGCTGCGCGACAGCCCGCACAGCGCGGCGACCTCGTCCAGACCAGGCGCGCGGCCGTCATGCTTGCTGACGGTTTCCAGCACCATCAAGCCCTTGAGTAACGTTTTATCCATGAAGAAGCGCCGCCCGGTTTCACTACCCGCGCCATTGTATGCGGGCCACGGGCGGGGCGCGCCGCTACTTCAGGTTGGCGTTGTTGACCACATCTGCCCAGATGGCGATTTCGTCGCGCAGCGCCTGGTCGGTCTGCGACGGCGTGGTGGGCACGGCGGCCGCGCCCTGCCCGGCCATGGCCTTCTGCAACGACGGCGCGGCCGCGGCCTGCTTCATTGCCTCGGACAGGCGCTGCACGATGTCGCCGGGGGTGCCCTTGGGCACCAGCATCGCATAGCGCGTGCTGATGTCGTAGCCGTCGATGCCCTGCTCTTGCAGCGTGGGCACGTCCGGCAGCGAAGGCGCCCGCGTCTTGGTGGTAACGCCGATGAAGCGCAGTTTTTTGTTCCCCACCTGAGACATCAGCGTGGGCATGGTGTCGAACACCATGTCCACCTGCCCGCCCATGAGGTCGGCCAGCGCGGGGCCGCTGCCCTTGTAGGGCACGTGCAGCAGGTGCGTGCCGGTGGCGATCTGGAATTTTTCGCCGGTCATGTGCTGCGATGATCCGTAGCCGGCCGAGCCGTACGACAGCTTGCCGGGCTTGCTCTTGGCCAGCGCGATGAGCTCCTGGATGTTGTGGACCGGCAGGTCGGCGCGCACCACCACCGCCAGCGGCGTCGAGGTTGCCATCGACACGCCGTGAAACGCCTGCGGAAACTGGTACTGCTGCTTTTTCGAGGGCAGCAGCGAGTTGATGGCCAGGCTGCCCACCGCGCCCAGCAGCACCGTGTAGCCATCGGGCTTGGCGTTCACGACGAATTGCGCGCCGATCTCGCCAGCGGCGCCGGCTTTGTTTTCCACCACCACCGGCTGGCCCAGTATTCTGGACAACTGTTCAGCGTACACGCGCGCCGAAAAATCGGTGGCGCCGCCAGGCGGGTACGGCACGATCATATTGATAGGCGCGGCGGGCCAGGGGGCCGCCGATGCCACGGCGCAACCCACGACCAGCAGGGCGCCCACGATGCGGGATAGGAATGTTGCCATGGTTCTCTCCGGGTGAATGATCCCAAATAATGGGATGAAAATTCTATTATTTGATTTTTTATAGCCTCCCATATAACATTCCAGGCGTCAATCGAAATTCGAAAACGGGCCGCCCCGCGGCCTGCGGGAGTATTCATCCATGAAGCAGCAATCCACCCTGCAAGGGGTGCGGGTCATCGAAATCTGCAACGTCGCCGCCGGGCCCTTCTGCGGCATGCTGCTGGCGGACATGGGCGCCGATGTCGTCAAGATCGAACCTCCCGGCACGGGCGACACCCTGCGCAGCTGGGCCCCCATCACCGATGGCTATAGCGAAAACTTCGCCTCGCTCAACCGCAACAAGCGGTCGGTGACGCTGAACCTGAAAAACGAGGCCGACCAGCGCCTGGCCGCGCAGCTCATCGCCCAGGCCGACGTTCTTATCGAAAACAACCGCCCCGGCGTCATGGACCGGCTGGGCCTGGGCTACCAGGCCATGTCCCAGGCCAACCCCAAGCTGGTGTATTGCTCGATTTCCGCCTACGGACAAAGCGGGCCGCGCAGCCAGGAAGGCGGCTTCGACCTCACCCTGCAGGCCATGAGCGGCCTGATGAGCGTCACCGGCGAAACCGGCGGCGCGCCGGTCAAGTGCGGCGTGCCTGTCTGCGATTTCACAGCGGGGCTGTACGGCGCCTTTTCCGTCGTGGCCGCGCTGCGCAGCGCGCAGGCCAGCGGGCAAGGCACCCATGTCGATATCTCCATGCTGGGCGCCACGCTGGGCATCGCCGCGCTACAGACTTCGCAGTTCTTCGGCACGGGGGTCGATCCCGTCAAGCTGGGCTCGGCCCATCCGCGCAACGCGCCGTACCAGGTGTTCCGTTGCCAGGGCGGCTATTTCGGCATGGCGGCCGGCAACGATTCGCTGTGGAAGTCCGTCTGCGACGTTATCGGCCGTCCCGACCTGCACGCCGATGCGCGCTTTGCCAACACCGGGCTGCGCGCCGCCAACCAGGAGGCCTTGCGCGACATCCTGGAAGACATCTTCGCCGGCGCCGATGCGGCCACCTGGCTGCACAAGTTCCGCCAGGCCGGCGTGCCCTGCGCGCCCATCAACAACTATTCCGACGTGCTGGCCGATCCGCAGGTCGATCACATGCAATGGGTGCAAGACCTGACGCTGCCCAACGGCGCGCAAACCCGCACGTTCGCCTCGCCCATCCGCTTCGACGGCCATACGGCGCCGGTGTCGCGCCGCCCGCCCGCGCTGGGCGAACACAATGCCGAAATCCTGGCCGAGCTCTCGGTCCGCGCCCCGGAGTAACGCGCCATGTCCGAAGACGTGCTGGCCATCGACAAGCAGGCCCAGGCCTGGACCTTCACGCTGAACCGGCCCGACAAGCGCAACGCGCTGTCGGCCGGCCTGGTCGAGGCGCTGATCGAATCGCTCGACGCGGCCCATGCCCAGCACATTCCATTGCTGGTGTTCCAGGGCGCGGGCAAGAATTTCAGCGCCGGCTTCGATTTCACCGGCTATGAAGAGCAGAGCGAGGGCGACCTGTTGCTGCGCATGGTGCGCATCGAAACCCTGCTGCAGCGCGTGGCGGGTTCGCCCGCCCTGACCGTCGCGCTGGCGCATGGCCGCAACTTCGGCGCCGGGGTAGACCTGTTCGCGGCCTGCAAGCTGCGCTATTGCAGTCCCGACGCCGCTTTCCGCATGCCGGGCCTGAAGTTCGGCCTGGTGCTGGGCACCCGGCGCTTTCGCGACATCGTCGGCGCCGCGCAGGCGCTGTCGATATTGGGCGAAGCCCGCGCGTTCGACGCGAGGCAAGCCGAACATATGGGCTTCGTGACGCAGATCGCCGCGCAAACCGAATGGCCCGGCCTGCTGCGGCAGGCGGCCGATACCGCCACGGCGCTCGACCCCGCCACGCGCGCCGCGCTCTATGGCGTGCTGGACACCGGCAACAATGACGCCGACATGGCTGCGCTGGTGCGTTCGGCGGCGCGGCCCGGCTTGAAGGCGCGCATCCGGAAATACCTGGAAGACTAGCGCCTGCTCAAGGAGAAAGACATGACATCCGGCTTCAACCAGCAAGACAAGCAGTTATCGGTGCAGGAACTGGCTGCGCTGATCCCCGACGGCGCGTCGGTGGCGCTGGGCGGCAGCTTTCTGCATCGCGGCCCTTTCGCCTTCGTGCGCGAGCTGGTGCGGCAGAAAAAAACCGGCCTGGAAATCATCAAGCAGTCGCCTGGCTACGACATCGACCTGCTGTGCCGCGCGGGCGTGGCCACGCGCGCGCGCACCGGCATCGTGGCCATGGAAGGCAATTTCGGCCTGGCGCCCAATTACCGCAAGGCCATCGAGTCCGGCAAGCTGCAACTCGAAGAACACGCCTGCGCCACCCTGACAGCGGGCCTGCGGGCGGCGGCCTACGGCGTGCCGTTCCAGCCCTGCGCGGGCATAGAGGGCAGCCATCTTATCGACATCAACGGCTGGCATCGCCTGGACGACCCCTACGGCTCGGGCAAGCCGGTGTGGGTGATTCCGGCGGTGCAGCCCGATTTCGCGGTCATTCACGCCAACGAAATCGACAGCCGCGGCAACGTGCGCGTGCTCGGCACTTCGCACTGGGACCGCATCATGAGCCGCGCGGCGCGCAGCGTGCTGGTGGTGGCCGAACGCCAGGTGTCCGCCGAAGTGTTCGAAAAACAGCCGGAAGTCACGCTGATTCCATATTTCATGGTGCAGGCCTACGCCATCGCGCCGCATGGCGCCTGGCCGGGCTCGTGCTGGCCCCACTACGAAATCGACTACCCCGCCGTCCAAGCGTATCTCGAACCCGGCGCCGACGCCTTGCAGGCCCACCTCGATGCCGCCCCCGAAGTTTCGCAGGAGCATGCCGCATGAACACCAGCTGGTCGCCCTTTTCGTACATCGTCACCAACCTGGCACGCTTCATCCGCCCCAACGAAATCACCTTCAGCGGCGTGAACTCGACCCTGCCCATGCTGGCCTGCCTGATGGCCAAGCAGGCTTACGATTGGGACTACATCTACATCAACGTGGCGGGCGGCGTGGACCCGCGCCCGTCCAAGGTGCCCCTGTCCAGCTCCGACCCGGTGCTGGCCGAACACACGGCGTCGATCTTCGACAACGAAGACTTCTACGACCTGTGCTGCCGTGGCCGCATGGATCTCACCTTCCTGGGGGCCGCCCAGATCGACGGCGAGGGCAACGCCAACAACTCGTGCATCGGCGACTGGCATCATCCCAAGGTGCGGCTGCCGGGCGGCGGCGGCGGCGCGGTCATGCTGCCCACCGCGCGGCGCGCCTGCACCTGGCGCACCGAGCATTCCACCCGCACGTTCGTCGACAAGCTGCATTTCCGCACCTCGTGGGGCGGCTTCCACGGCGTGGTGACGCCCATCGCGGTGTTCGTGAAAAAAGACGACAGGCTGGCGCTGCAATCGTGGCACCCTGAAGCCAGCCTGCAAGAAGTGCAGGAACGCACGGGCTTCTCCTTCGAACACGAAGGCGCGACGCCCACCGCGCTGCCCACTGAACGCGAAATCCAGGCGCTGGCCGCGCTGGACCCGCAAGGCGTATTCGAACGCGATGCCGCCATTGCCCTGCGCTAGCGCCCCCACCCTGTTCGCCGCCTACGACGCGTTGTGGCGCTCGCCCGAATGGGCCGGGCGCTGCGCGCTGATCGACGCGCAAGGCAACACGCGCATCGGCTATCCGCAACTGCATGAAGCCGTGGCCAACATGGCCGGCCGTCTGCGCCAGGCCGGGGTCGCGCGCGGCGAGCGGGTCGCCATTGCCATGGAACGCTCGTTGCCCGCGGTCGTGGCATTACTGGGCGCAATGGCGGCGGGCGCGTGCCCGTGCCCGCTCGAACCCCGACTGACCCGGCAAGAAATCCTGGACCGGCTGGAGTCGGCCGGCATAGGCACGGTGCTCGCCGACGAGGCCAACCTGGACAATGTCTCGTCCATTGCCGGCGCCCGCGTCCTGCGGGCTGGCGCCCTGCCCGAAGCCCCGCCCTGCTGGGACGCAGGCATCGAGCCTGCCGACCCGGGGCTGTTGCTGTTCACCTCGGGCAGCACCGGCCGGCCCAAAGGCGTGCTGCTAAGCCACCGCGGCCTGTTGAACAACGCGCGCGGCGTGGTCGCGGCAACCGAACTGACGTCCGCCGACAAGCTGCTCCACGTCATGCCGCTGTACCACACCAATGGCCTGAACAACCAGATCTTCAGTCCGCTGCTGGCGGGGTCGACGGTGGCGCTGGGCCCGCGCTTTCGCGCGCAGGACATGCCGGCGCTGATGAGCCTGCACCGCCCCACCATCATCACCGGCGTGCCCACCATGTATTCGCGCATGCTCGACCACGCCTTCCCGCCCGACAGCCTGGCGGCCCTGCGCTTCGCGCGCTGCGGCTCGGCGCCCATCACGCAGGAACTGCACGCCAGAATCGAAGCGTTCCTGGGGCGCCCGCTGATCGTCTCGTATGGTCTGTCAGAAGCCACCTGCACATCCACGATGAACCCGCCCGGCAGGCGCAAAATCGGCTCCATCGGCCAGGCCCTGCCCGGCCAGCGCGTGCTGCTGCGTGACGCCCAGGGGCAAGAAATCACCCAACCCGGCGTCGACGGCGAAATCTGCATCGCGGGCGACAGCCTGATGCTGGGTTACCTGGGCACCCAGGGAAACGGAGTACTCGAAAAAGCGCCCGCCGAACTGCCTACGGGCGATCTCGGCCGCCGTGATGAAGACGGCTATTTCACCATCACCGGCCGGAAGAAAGACGTGATCATCCGCGGCGGCGAGAACATCTCGCCTACGCTGATCGAGCAGGCGATCAGCGCCAGCGCGCTGGTGCGCAGTTGCTGCGTGGTCGGCAGGCCCGATGCCGACCTGGGCGAAGTGCCGGTGGCTTTCGTGGTGACGGCCGCTGGCGTGAGCGCCAGCGAGGCCGACATCAAGGCCCTGGTGGCTGGCCGGCTGTCGCGCATCTACCAGCCGGCGGAGGTGATTTTCGTGGATGCTCTGCCCGAGAATTCGGTGGGCAAGGTGGACCGCAAGGCGCTGGCGCGTTCGTTCGCGGCCGATGCCACCGACGCCGCCTGACGCAGCCTGACGCGGCCTGGCATGGGCGGCCTCAGCCGCCGATGTAGCTCATTTCGACCTTGCGCTCGCCGGACGACGGCAGCGCCACGCCCTGGCCGCGCAATTCGGAATAGCGGTCGTCGCGCTGCGCCCAGATGCCGGCCACCGTGCCCAGGATGTGCTCGTCGTCGGCTCCGCCGCGCAGCAGCTCGCGCAGGTCGTGCCCGTGCGAAGCGAACAGGCACAGGAAGATTTTGCCTTCCGGCGACAGGCGCACGCGCGTACAGCCGCCGCAGAATGCATGGGTGACGCTGGAAATCACGCCGATCTCGCCGCCACCGTCGGCATAAGCCCAGCGCTCGGCCACCCTGCCCATGATTTCGGTATCGAGCGCTCGCAGCGGATGCGCCGCGCCGATCAGGTCGAGCACTTCGCGGCTGGGCACCACTTCTTGCAGGTTCCAGCCGTTGGTGGTGCCGACGTCCATGTATTCGATGAAGCGCAGCACGTGGCCGCTATGGCGAAACCGCCGGGCCATGGGCAGGATCTGGCAATCGTTCAGGCCGCGGCGCACCACCATGTTGATCTTGACTGGCGCCAGGCCGGCGTCGGCGGCGGCGTCGATGCCCCGCAGCACGTCGTCGGGCGTGAAGGTGCTGTCGCTCAGGCGCGCGAACATGGCGGCGTCGAGCGCGTCCAGGCTGACCGTGACGCGGGTCAGGCCGGCCGCTTTCAGCGCGGCCGCCTTGCGATGCAGTAGCGTGCCGTTGGTGGTGAGCGTAAGTTCGAGCGGCTGGCCAGCCGGCGTGCGCAGCTCGGCCAGCATGGCGATCAGGCTTTCGATGTTCTTGCGCAGCAGCGGCTCGCCGCCGGTCAGGCGGATTTTTTCGACTCCCAGCTGCGCGAACAGGCGCGCCAGGCGAGTGATTTCTTCGAACGAGAGCAGCGCCGACTGCGGCATGAACGCGTAGTTGCCATCGAACACTTCGCGCGGCATGCAGTAGGTGCAGCGAAAGTTGCAGCGATCGGTGACCGAGATGCGCAGGTCGCGCATCGGCCGCAGGCGCGTGTCGAGCGCGGCCTGTCCGGCGGGCGGCACGGGCCCTCGCGGCAGTTGCGCCGCGCGTTGCGCGCTACGGTCGGCCAGGAAAATCACTTTGCTCATCGGTACATCATATCGCGCAATAGCCGGGTTGGGGCGGGGTCAGCCGAAGGCTTCCTGCAGCGTCTGCAACCGGCCCGTGTCGGTCGCGTCGTAGCCTACCAGCTGGCGCACGTACGAAAGATATTCGTGGCCCCGCATGATGTCCAGCAGCTCTTGCATGGCGGGCGCGTCGAGCGAGGTGCGGCGGATGGCGAAAAAGTAGCGTTCGCGCACCAGCGGAATGAAGTCCAGTCCGAACCGCCAGGCCGCGGTCTCGACCCCGACGCCGGTGTCGGCCATGCCGCTCGCGATGTGCGCGGCGATCGCCATGTGCGTGAACTCGTTGGTCTCGTAACCCTGCACGTCGCCGATCGACACCCCGGCCTGTTCCAGCATCAGGCCCACCAGATAGCGGGTGCTGGACCCGATCTGCCGGTTCACGAAGCGCACGTCGGGCCGCGCCAGGTCGGCCATGCCGCGGATGCCCTTGGGGTTGCCGGGCACCACGAACAGGCCCGTATTACGCACCGCCAGGTGGATGAGCAGGTAGTCGTCGGGCGACAGCCATTGGGCGTAGCGCGCCATGATCGGCGCCTCGAACGCGCCGGTGGGCACCTGGAACCCGGCCAGGTCGCATTCGTGGCGCTCGAGCGAGGCCAGCGCCTCGATGGCCGTGCGATAGCGCAGCTCCAGCCCGGGCGGATGACTGCTCATGTGCTGCATCAGGGCCTCCACCGCGAAACCGTGGCTGGCATGCAGCCGCAGGTGCGGGATGGTTTCGGGCAGGAGCTTTTCCAGTTCTTCCTGCAATTCGGACGCCATGCTTTCCAGCGTGGGCATCAGGCGCGCCTCGATGCGGCGGTTGGCCCACAGCAGGCGCTGCGCGAAGGGCGACAACACCGTGCCCTGCCGGCGCCGGGTAATCAGCAGCTGCGTGCCGAACAGCGTCTCGAAACGCCGGAGCACGCCCCAGGCGTGCCGGTACGACAGCCCGCAGGCGCGGCAGGCGCCCGCGATATTGCCCGTGGCGTCGATGGCCGACAGCAGCGACAGCATGTCGTGCAGCGGCTGCTCGGGCTGCTCGGCGTTGCCCTCCAGCAGCCATTGCGGGCGCAGGCCTATGCGGAACTTATATGTCATTAATTTCTTATTGAACGGGGCAAAATTGGCGATTAGAGTACGGCCATCGAGCGAAGCCGGCCGCTTTTATATGTTTTTAACAGCATATTAGAGTTCACGCCAGCCCGCCATAACAACATCATGCCGGCCCCGCCATGCCCGGGGCCGCCACCAGGAGACTGCCATGCCTACTTCGCAGGCAAAGCAAAATCCAGCCGGCAGCGCCGGGGCCCGCGGCGGCGCCCTGGCCCTGTCGGCCGCGCGCCAGTCAGAATCCGCGGCGGTTGCCGCGGCCGCCCGCGCCGCCGAGCGCCTGCAAGGCCAGCCGGGCGCCCTGCTGCCGATTCTTCATGCGGTGCAGGACGAACTGGGCTGTATCCCGGCCGACGCGGTGCCAGCCATCGCCGAGGCCCTGAACCTGTCGCGCGCCGAAGTGCATGGCGTACTGACCTTCTACCCGCATTTTCGCACCGAGCCGGCCGGCCGGCACGTGCTGGAAGTGTGCCGCGCCGAATCGTGCCAGGCCATGGGCGGCGAACGCCTTGCCGAGCATGCGCGCGAGACGTTGGGTTGCGATTTCCACGGTACGTCCGCCGATGGGGCGGTCACGCTGGAGCCGGTCTATTGCCTGGGCCTGTGCGCGCAGTCGCCCGCCGTGATGCTCGACGGCCAGCCCCATGCGCGCGTCACGCCCGATAAGCTCGGCCGCCTGCTGAGCCGCGCCACGCAAAGCGACGAGGCCCAGCCATGAACGCCCCCGTCACGATCTACCTGCCGCGCGACGCCGCGGCCCTGGCCATGGATGCCGACGCCGTCGCCCGGGCCATCGAGCAAGAAGCCTCCCGTCGCGGCGCGGCGGTGCGCCTGGTGCGCAACGGTTCGCGCGGCCTGTTGTGGCTTGAACCGCTGGCCGAAGTGGCCACGCCGTCCGGCCGCGTCGCCTACGGCCCCGTGCAGCCCGACGACGTGCCCGGCCTGTTCGATGCCGGCTGGCTGCAGGGTTCACCGCATGCGCTGTGCCACGGCCCCACCGAAGACATCCCCTATCTGAAGAAGCAGCAACGCCTGACCTTCGCGCGGGTGGGCATCACCGACCCGCTGTCCATCGACGATTACGTGGCGCACGATGGCTTGCAAGGCCTGCGGCGCGCGCTCTGCCTGACGCCGCAGCAGATCGTCGACGAAGTGTCGGCCTCCGGCCTGCGCGGCCGGGGCGGCGCCGCGTTCCCCACCGGCATCAAGTGGAAAACCGTGCTGACCACGCCGGCCGAACAGAAGTACATCGTCTGCAACGCCGACGAAGGCGATTCGGGCACGTATTCCGACCGCCTGCTGATGGAAGGCGACCCGTATGTGCTGATCGAAGGCATGGCCATTGCCGGCCTGGCGGTCGGCGCCACCTACGGCTACATCTATGTGCGCTCGGAATACCCGCAGGCCATCGCCACCCTGAACGAAGCCATCGCCCGTGCGCGGCAAGCCGGATGGCTGGGCGACGACATCCAGGGCAGCGGCCGCCGCTTCGACCTCGAAGTGCGCAAGGGCGCCGGCGCCTATATCTGCGGCGAAGAAACCTCACTGCTGGAGAGCCTGGAAGGCAAGCGCGGCGTGGTGCGCGCCAAGCCGCCTCTACCTGCCATCGCGGGCCTGTTCGGCAAGCCCACGGTCATCAACAACGTCATTTCGCTGGCCTCGGTGCCCATCATCCTGGCGCGTGGGGCGGCCTACTACCGCGACTACGGCGTGGGACGCTCGCAGGGCACGCTGCCCTTCCAGCTGGCCGGCAACCTGAAGCATGGCGGCCTGGTCGAGGCCGCCTTCGGCCTGACGCTGCGCGAGCTGCTGTACGACTTCGGCGGCGGCAGCGCCTCGGGCCGGCCGCTGCGCGCGGTGCAGGTGGGCGGCCCGCTGGGCGCCTACCTGCCCGAGTCGCAATGGGATGTGCCGCTCGACTACGAAGCCTATGCCGCCATCTCGGCCATGGTGGGCCACGGCGGCATCGTGGCCTTCGACGACACCGTGGACATGGCCCGCATGGCGCGCTACGCCATGGAATTCTGCGCCGTCGAATCCTGTGGCAAGTGCACGCCCTGCCGCATCGGCGCGGTGCGCGGCGTCGAGACGCTGGACAAGATCGCCACGCGCGGCGCCCAGCACGAGCAGCAGGTGCACCTGCTGCGCGACCTGTGCGACACCATGCTGGGCGGATCGCTGTGTGCGCTGGGCGGCATGACGCCGTACCCGGTGCTGTCCGCGTTGAACCATTTCCCTGAAGACTTCGGGGTGGCCGCGCCAGCGGCCGCGCACCCGGCCTGACCAGAGCGAGACCCGCCATGCTCGAAACCGTCATCAAGCGCGACCGCGACCTGGGCACGCCCGCCCGCGTTTCCGAAAAGCTCGTCACCCTCACCATCGACGGCCAGGAGATCTCGGTGCCCGAAGGCACTTCGGTCATGCGCGCCGCGGCCGAGGCTGGCATCAATATTCCCAAACTGTGCGCCACCGACAGCCTGGAGGCCTTCGGCTCGTGCCGCCTGTGCCTGGTGCAGATCGACGGCCGGCGCGGCTATCCCGCGTCGTGCACCACGCCGGCCGAGAATGGCATGGTCGTGTACACCGAAACGCCCAAGCTGCACGAACTGCGGCGCGGCGTCATGGAACTGTATATTTCCGACCACCCGCTGGACTGCCTCACCTGCCCCGCCAATGGCGACTGCGAACTGCAAGACATGGCCGGCGTCGTGGGCTTGCGCGCCGTGCGCTACGGCTACGACGGCGCCAACCACCTGAACGACCAGACCGACGCGTCCAACCCGTATTTCTCGTACGACCCGTCCAAGTGCATCGTCTGCAACCGCTGCGTGCGGGCCTGCGAAGAAACCCAAGGCACGTTCGCGCTGACCATCTCGGGCAAGGGCTTCGATTCTCGGGTGGCGGCCGGGCAGAGCCAGCCTTTCCTCGACAGTGAATGCGTGTCGTGCGGAGCCTGCGTGCAGGCCTGTCCCACCTCGACCCTGCAGGAAAAGACGGTCATCATGATGGGTCAGGCCGAACACTCGGTGATCACCACCTGCGCCTATTGCGGCGTGGGCTGCGGCTTCAAGGCCGAAATGAAAGGCCAGGAAGTGGTGCGCATGACGCCCTGGAAAGACGGGCAGGCAAACCGCGGCCATGCGTGCGTGAAAGGCCGCTTCGCCTGGGGCTACGCCACGCACAAAGAGCGCGTGCTCAAGCCCATGATTCGCAAGCGCATCACCGACCCGTGGCGCGAAGTCTCGTGGCAAGAGGCCATCGACTACGCCGCGTCGGAGTTCCGCCGCATCCAGGCCGAACACGGGCGCGACTCCATCGGCGGCATTACGTCGTCGCGCTGCACCAACGAAGAAACCTGGCTGGTGCAAAAGCTGGTGCGCGCCGCGTTCGGCACCAACAACGTCGATACCTGCGCGCGGGTGTGCCACTCGCCCACCGGCTACGGCTTGAAGCAGACGCTGGGCGAATCGGCCGGCACGCAGACTTTCGATTCGGTCATGCACACCGACGTCATCATCCTGATGGGCGCCAACCCCAGCAGCGCCCACCCGGTGTTCGCCTCGCGCATGAAGCGCCGGCTGCGCCAGGGCGCGCGGCTGATCGTCATCGACCCGCGCCGCATCGAACTGGTCGACTCGCCGCACATCAAGGCCGACTATCACCTGCCGGTGCGCCCCGGCACCAACGTGGCGCTGCTGACCGCGCTGGCGCACGTCATCGTCACTGAAAACCTGGTTGACGAAGACTTCGTGGCCCGCCGCTGCGAGGACAAGGCTTTCGGCCAATGGCGCGATTTCGTGGCCCGCCCGGAAAACTCGCCCGAAGCCACCGCCGAAATCACCGGCGTGGCGGCCGAGCTGGTGCGCGGCGCGGCGCGCCTGTACGCCACCGGCGGCAATGGCTCCATCTACTACGGCCTGGGCGTCACCGAACACAGCCAGGGCTCCACGGCGGTGATGGCCATCGCCAACCTGGCCATGGCCACCGGCAACGTCGGACGCGAAGGCGTGGGCGTGAACCCCATGCGCGGCCAGAACAACGTGCAGGGTTCGTGCGACATGGGCTCGTTCCCCCACGAACTGCCGGGCTACCGGCACGTTTCCGATTCCACCGTGCGCGCGCAGTTCGAGGCCGACTGGGGCGTAACCCTGCAGCCCGAACCAGGCCTGCGCATTGCCAACATGTTCGACGCGGCCATGGCCGGCAGCTTCCGCGGCCTGTACTGCCAGGGCGAAGACATCGTCCAGTCCGATCCCGATACCCAGCACGTGGCCGCCGCGCTGGCCGCCATGGAATGCATCGTGGTGCAGGATCTCTTCCTGAGCGAAACCGCCAAGTACGCGCATGTGTTCCTGCCCGGCTCGTCGTTCCTGGAAAAAGACGGCACCTTCACCAACGCCGAGCGCCGCATTTCGCGCGTGCGCAAGGTAATGGAACCGCGCAACGGACTGTCCGACTGGGAAGTCACCGCCGCGCTGTCGAACGCGCTGGGCTATCCCATGAACTACCGCCATCCCAGCGAGATCATGGACGAGATCGCGCGCCTGACCCCGACGTTCTCCGGCGTGTCGTATGCCAAGCTCGACCGCATGGGCAGCCTGCAGTGGCCCTGCAACGACGCCGCGCCCGACGGCACGCCCATCATGCACATCGACGAATTCGTACGCGGCAAGGGGAAATTCATGATCACCAAGTATGTGCCCTCGGATGAACGCAGCACCCGCAAGTTCCCGCTCTTGCTGACCACGGGGCGGATCCTGTCGCAGTACAACGTCGGCGCCCAGACGCGCCGCACCCACAACGTGGCGTGGCACAGCGAAGACGTGCTCGAAATTCACCCGCAAGACGCCGAAGACCGCGGCGTCTCTGAAGGCGACTGGGTGGGCGTGCAAAGCCGCGCCGGCGAGACCGTGCTGCGCGCCACCATTACCGACCGCGTGCAACCGGGCGTGGTGTACACCACCTTCCACTTCCCCGAGTCCGGCGCCAATGTGGTCACCACCGACAGCTCCGACTGGGCCACCAACTGCCCCGAATACAAGGTGACGGCCGTGCAGGTGATGCGCGTGTCGCAGCCCTCCGAGTGGCAGCGGCAGTGGTCGCGTTTTTCAGAGGTGCAACAGAAACTGCTGCGCGAGCGTGCCCGCGAAACCGAGGCCACGCTCAGCGGCAAATAGGCTGGGAGCCAACTGCATGGACCGCCTGTACCATCCCGCGCCCAGCCGGACCGATTGCGCCGATGCCGCCGTACTGCGCGTGCGCGGCGGCATCGTCGGCGCGGCCACCCAGAGCGACCGGGTGGCCGAAGAAACGCCGGTGGCGCTGGAATACAACGGCATCAGCCACGCCACCATGCTGGCGTCGCCGGCCGACCTGGAAGACTACGCGCTGGGCTTTTCACTGACCGAGGGCATAGTCGAGCGGCCCGCCGACGTGCGCGGCATCGAGATCGTGCCGCAGTTCAACGGCATCGTGGTGCAGGTGGAAATATCCAGCGCCTGCGCGGCGCGCCTGAAGACGCGCCGCCGCGCCATGGCCGGGCGCACCGGCTGCGGCCTGTGCGGCGTGGAAACCTTGCCCGAGGTGCTGCGCCAGGTGCCCACCGTGGCCGACGCAGCGCCCGTGCCGCTGACCGCCGTGCTGCACGGCATGCGCGCCATGCGAGGCAGCCAGGCGCTGCACGACATTACCGGCGCCACGCACGCGGCGGCCTGGGCCGATGCCGAGGGCCGCGTGCAACTGGTGCGCGAAGACGTCGGACGCCACAACGCGCTGGACAAGCTGGTGGGCGCGCTGGCCCGCCAGGCGATCGATCCGCGCAGCGGCATGGTGCTGGTATCCAGCCGCGCCAGCTTCGAAATGGTGCAGAAGTGCGCCGCCGCCGGCATCGGCATCCTGGCGGCGGTTTCGGCGCCCACGGCGTTGGCGATCCGCGTGGCCCAGAACACCAACGTGGCGCTGCTGGGTTTTGTGCGCAACGCCGATGCCGCCATTTACTCCCATCCCGAACGCCTTCGCCTCCGACCCTGACACCATGGACATTGCCAACCTGATCCGCATGGCCAACCGCATCGGCGACTTCTTCGAAGCCCTGCCCGACCGCGAAGAAGCGCTGGAGGGCATCGCCAACCACATCCAGAAATCCTGGGAACCCCGCATGCGCACGGCGCTGCTGGATTTCCTGAGCCAGCATGCCGACGGGCGGGACGGCGACGTCCGGCTCCACGACATCGTGCTCGAAGCGGTGACGCTCAATCGCGCGCGCCTGACCCCCGCCCAAGCGGCCTGAAAACAACCACGACACCCCGACAACCATAGAGGCAGCCGCGGACGACCCGCAAGCGCCCATTTCCGGCCCTGCGCCGCCCTGAGAGGAGACACTATGAGCAACACCGCCACACTGGATTTGCCCGGCGCCAAGCCGGGATTCCTGGATAAAGAACGCACCATCGCGGGCCCCGGCTTCAACCGCTGGCTGGTGCCCCCCGCGGCCCTCGCCATCCACCTGTGCATTGGCATGGCCTACGGCTTCTCGGTTTTCTGGCTGCCCCTGTCCAAGTCCCTGGGCGCCGGCACGGCCACCTGCTCGGCCGACATGAGCATCCTGGCGGAGCTGTTCACCACCCAGTGCAACTGGCGCATTTCGACCATGGGCTGGATGTACACGCTGTTCTTCGTGCTGCTGGGTTGCTCGGCCGCGCTGTGGGGCGGCTGGCTGGAACGCGCCGGGCCGCGCAAGGCCGGCATCGTGGCCGCGCTATGCTGGTGCGGCGGCCTGGTGATCTCGGCAATGGGCATCCACGTGCACCAGATGTGGATGATGTGGCTGGGCTCGGGCGTCATCGGCGGCATCGGGCTGGGGCTGGGGTACATCTCGCCCGTCAGCACGCTGATCAAGTGGTTCCCCGACCGGCGCGGCATGGCCACCGGCATGGCCATCATGGGCTTCGGCGGCGGCGCCATGATCGGCGCGCCGCTGGCCGACATGCTGATGCGCCACTTCGCCACGCCTGAAGGCCTGGGCGTGTCGCAGGCCTTCCTGGCGCTGGCTATTATCTACATCGTCTTCATGGTGTCGGGCGCTCTTGGCTACCGCATCCCGCCCACCGGCTGGAAGCCCGAAGGCTGGACCGAACCGGTCAAGCACGCCAACAACACAATGATCACCAAGGGCCATGTGCACGTGAAGCGCGTATGGGGCATTCCGCAGTTCTGGCTGGTGTGGTGGGTGCTGTGCCTGAACGTGACCGCCGGCATCGGCATCATCGGCATGGCTTCGCCGCTGCTGCAGGAAGTGTTCGGCGGCACGCTGCTCGGACATCCCGAACTCGTCTACGGCCAGCTCGACAAGACCCAGCTGGCCGCCATCGCCGCCACCGCGGCGGGCTTCACCGGCCTGCTCAGCCTGTTCAACATCGGCGGGCGCTTCTTCTGGGCCAGCCTGTCCGACAAGCTGGGCCGCAAGATGACCTACTTCGTCTTCCTGGTGCTGGGCTTCGTGCTGTATTCGTCGGTGCCCTGGTCCGCGCACCTGGGCGCGCTGGCGCTGTTCGTGGGCGCGTTCTGCGTCATCATCTCGATGTACGGCGGCGGTTTTTCCACCGTGCCCGCCTACCTGGCCGACCTGTTCGGCACCCAGATGGTGGGCGCCATCCACGGCCGCATCCTGACGGCCTGGTCGGCCGCGGGGATCTTCGGGCCGGTGCTGGTGAACTACATCCGCGAATACCAGCTGTCCATCGGCGTGCCGCGCGCGCAGGTCTATGACATCACCATGTACATCCTGGCCGGGATGCTGGTGCTGGGCTTCCTGTGCAACCTGGCGATCCGCCCGGTGAACCCCAAGTACTTCATGAGCCCCGAAGAACTCGAGCGCGAAAAGGCCCTGGCCCACGAACGCGCCGTGGCCGCCGAAGTGCACGGCGAATCGACCTCCACCTTCAAGACCCCGCCGGCCCTGGTGATCGTCGCGTGGGCATGCGTGGGGATCCCGCTGGCCTGGGGCATCTGGACCACCATCGTCAAGACCGCGGTGTTGTTCTAGTGTTGTCCTAGCTTCTCTTGCAGGCTTGTCCTGCATCGCAGGCACCCGGGGGGCATCACGCCCCCCGCCGCATTTGCAAGGCGGCACCACCTCCCGCCCGAATCACACAGACCGGCCAGGTTCGAATTCACTCGTGGTAGTCCCGCGGAGCCCGGCCGACTGGCGGCGGCGCGTTGGGCGGCGGGGCAGCCTGCGCAGCAGGCCGAGGACGCGTGGTTGCGCCCGAGCCCGACGCACGGGCGCCGCCGCCAGTCGGCCGGGCTTCGCGGGACGGCGCAAGAACTCAACCCCGCCTCCCCCCAGCCCCCCAAACTGCTACATTGCACGCCATGCCCCCCCTCCCCACCGTCCACTGGACCGAATCCGGCCAGGCCCACCACGCCTTGTGGCGTTCAGAATCCGCCGCGCCACCGCCCGCCCGCATCCAGGCCGCCGATGACCGGATGCCGGCCGATGTGGCGTATCGGCTGATCTGCGAAGGCACGCACCTGCTGTGGCGTGGCGACTTCCAGAACGCCCGGCAGCTGCTGCAGGCGCTGGCGCGCCGCATCGACAAAAAATCCCGCAAGCCCGCGGCAAGCCCGCTAGACGCCTTCAACCGGCACCGGCAGGCCCAGTCGCAGCGCGCGCGCCTGCTGGGCAGCGTGCTGCTGCCCTTCGACGCCGACCATGCTATCCCCCTGCGCCGCGCTCCCGATGCCCGGCAGGCCTGCCTGCAAGCCTACGGCCCGGCGCCCGGCCCGTACCTGGCGTCGCTGCGCGAACTGCAGGGCGTCATCGGGGCGCACGAATGGCGCAAGAAAGGCGTGCCCATCGCTGCCCTGAACGACCGCATCCACCCGCACTATGGCGTGTTCTCGCCGGTGCGCGGCGAATACATCGACCTGGTGGCCCGCGCGCCTCTGCCCGGCGGGCAGCCCGCGCTGGCATACGACATCGGCACCGGCACCGGCGTGCTGGCGGCCGTACTGGCGCGGCGCGGCGTGCGGCGCATCGTCGCCACCGACCAGGACCCGCGCGCCCTTGCCTGCGCGCGCGAAAACCTGGCCCGCCTGGGCCTGCATGAATCCGTCGAACTGATGCAGGCCGACCTTTTCCCCGATGGCCGCGCCGATCTGGTCGTGTGCAACCCGCCCTGGCTGCCGGCGCGGCCCAGCGCCCCGGTCGAATACGCCATCTACGACCCCGACAGCCGCATGCTGCGCGGCTTCCTGCAAGGCCTGGCGGCGCACCTGGCGCCGGGCGGAGAAGGCTGGCTGATCATGTCCGACCTGGCCGAGCACCTGGGCCTGCGCGCCCCCGGCGAGCTGGCCGGGTGGATTACCGCCGCGGGCCTGCGCGTGGCGGGCCGCCTGGACGCGCGCCCCCTGCACCCGCGCGCGTCCGACCCCACCGATCCGCTGCACGCCGCGCGCGCCGCCGAAATCACCTCGTTGTGGCGGCTGGCCGCCGCCAGCTGAACTGCCGCATCCTCCAGCGGCGCGCCGCGGCGCGCGTCCTCAGGGCTGCCCGATGCCGGTCAGCCCCAGCAGCGCGCCGACCGCCAACATCCAGAGCGGATGGACGCGGGTGAACACGGTAACTGCGGCCGTCAGCGCCGTAATGACCCCCAGCATCCAGGTATGCACAGAGGCCTCGGTGATCAGCGCGGCGCTGGCCGCCATCAGGCCGGCCGTCATGGGAAAGATGCCCGCCTGCACCACGCGGCGCCACGGCTTGTCTTTGAAGCGCTCCCACAGGCCCAGGGCCACGGCGGTCAGGATCGACGACGGGCCGAACTTGGCGATCGAGGTGACCAGCGCGCCCTGCCAGCCGGCCACGTGCCAGCCCACCAGCGTCACCACCATCAGGTTCGGGCCGGGCGCGGCCTGGCTCAATGCGAACAGCGCGCTGAAATCCGCGTTGGACATCCATTGGTGCGCCTCCACCACCTGGCGCTGCATTTCGGGCAGGATGGTGTTGCCGCCGCCGAACGCCAGCAGCGACAACTGCGCGAAAATCACGAACAGCGAAACCAGCACGGCGCTCATCGGGCCAGCCTCCAGGTAACGAAGATGCTGATCGGCGTCAGCACCAGCATGGTCAGCAACAAGGGCAGGCGCAGCAGCGCGATACACACGAAACACGCCAGCGCCACGGCAATGGCAGCCCACTTGCCGCGCAGCGGCCGCGCGATTTTCACGGCCATCGAAATCAGCAAGCCGGCGGCCGCGGCGGCCAGCCCGGCAAACAAGTGCTGGATGCGCGGGTCATCGGCATAGCGCTGGTACACCACCCCCAGCGCGATCACGATCAGCGACGGCGCGGCAATCAGCCCCATGATGGCCGCGCAGGCTCCCGTGGGGCCGCGGAACTTCATGCCCAGCGCCACCGACATATTGATGATGTTGCCGCCGGGCAGGAACTGGCACAGGCCCAGCAGCTCGGTGAAATCGTCGGACGACAGCCAGCGGTTCTTCTCGACCACCATGTGCCGGGCCAGCGGCAGGGCGCCGCCGAAGGCGCTCAGGCCCAGCCAGAAAAAACCGGTGAATAAGGCCCATGAGGTGGGCGGCGGACGATCGGGCGTAGCGCGGGATTCGGACGGAAGCGAGGAATTCATGGCGGCCTGCCGTTAACAGGGTCGAAAGCCTACTCCTGCCCGCGCCGGACCGCAATTGGCCGGTGCGGACCAGCGGCCCACGCCAGGCGGTGCCGTAGAATGGCAGCTCTGCCGGCCACACGCGGCCGGCTCGCGCAGCATGTCCACACCCGCCTCCCGCCCGCCCGCTACATCCCTCTACCCCGTCCTGCTGCTGATGGTTGCCATGGTGTCCATGCAGGGCGGCGCCTCGCTGGCCAAGAGCCTGTTCCCGGCGGTGGGCGCACAAGGCACCGCCGCACTGCGGCTGTTGTTTTCGGCGCTGATGCTGCTGGCCTATTTCCGGCCCTGGCGCGTTCGCCTGCCCGCCTCGGGCTGGCGCGTGGTGCTGGCCTACGGCCTGTCGCTGGGCGCCATGAACCTGCTGTTCTACATGGCGCTGCGCACCATTCCGCTGGGCATGGCCGTGGCGCTGGAATTCACCGGGCCGCTCGCGGTGGCCCTGCTGTCGTCGCGCCGCCTGACCGATTTCGCCTGGATCGCGCTGGCCGCTGCCGGCCTGCTGCTGCTGGTGCCGCATGGCGCCGACATGCACACGCTCGACCCGGCCGGCATGGCATACGCCCTGGCTGCCGGCCTGTGCTGGGCGCTGTATATCGTGTCCGGACGCCGCGCCGGCACGCGCCACGGCACGCAAACTGTCGCCCTGGCCGCATCGGTGGCCGCGCTGGCCGTGTTGCCGTTCGGCCTGGCGCAAGCAGGGCCGGCCCTGTTCTCGCCCGCCTTGCTGCCGCTGGCGGTCGGCGTGGCCATCCTGTCCAGCTCACTGCCCTACGCCCTGGAAATCACCGTGCTGGCGCGCATGCCGGTGCGCGTGTTCGGCACCCTGCTCAGCCTGGAGCCGGTGTTCGCGGCCGTGTCGGGCCTGCTGTTCCTGGGCGAGATCCTGACACTGACGCAATGGGCCGCGGTGGCGGCCATCGTGGCCGCGTCGGCCGGCATCACCGCGGGCAGCGGCAAATCCGCCCCGCCGCGCGCGCGCAAGGCCCCGCGGCCTGGCCGGGCCTCGTGACGGCGGGGTTTATCATGATGCGGCGCGCGCGCCTCAGGGCGCGCTGTCTCATTGCAAAGGAAATCGCACATGACCACTGAAAAAGTCGCACTGATCACCGCCGGCGGCAGCGGCATGGGCGCCGCCGCGGCGCGCAAGCTGGCCGCCGACGGCTACCGCGTCGCCATCCTGTCGTCGTCGGGCAAGGGCGAGGCGCTGGCCAGCGAACTGCAGGGGCTGGGCGTCACGGGCTCGAACCTGGAGCCCGACGACATCGCCCGGCTGGTCGACGCCGCCATGCAGCGCTGGGGCCGTGTCGACGCCGTGGTCAACAGCGCCGGCCACGGCCCCAAGGGCAAGCTGCTGGACATCCCCGACGCCGACTGGCACCTGGGGATGGAGTACTACCTGCTGAACGTCGTGCGCATCACGCGGCTGGTCGCGCCCATCATGCGGCAGCAGCGCGGCGGCTCTATCGTCAACATTTCCACCTACGCCACCTTCGAGCCGGAAGCGCTGTTTCCCACTTCCGGCGTGTTCCGCGCCGGCCTGGCCGCGTTCACGAAGGTGTTCGCCGACGAGTACGCGGCCGACAACGTCCGCATGAACAACGTGCTGCCCGGTTTCATCGACAGCCTGCCCGAGAAAGACGACCGCCGCCAGCGCATTCCGATGGGCCGCTACGGCCGCGCCGACGAGGTGGCCGAGCTGATCGCCTTCCTGGCTTCCGACAAGTCGGGCTATATCACCGGGCAGAACATCCGCATCGACGGCGGCATCACCCGATCGGTCTAGTTTTTTTCAACGCCATCCATACTGCATGACCACGCTCTATACCCTTACCCGCGGCGACGCGCCGCTGGTCATCAACATCCCGCACGTGGGCACCTGGGTGCCCACCGAGCTGCGCCCTCTCATGACGGCCCAGGCGCTGGGCGTGCCCGATACCGACTGGCACGTCGACCGGCTGTACGATTTCGCGCGCGAGCGCGGCGTCACCGTGATGGCCGCCACGCACTCGCGCTATGTCATCGACCTGAACCGCGACCCCGAAGGCGCCGCCCTGTACCCCGGCGCGTCGAATACTGAACTGTGCCCCACCGGCCGCTTCGACGGCGGCCCGATCTGGAACGAAGGCACGGCCGGGAATGCGCTGCTCGACGTAGCGGCGCGGCGGCGCCAGTATTTCGACCCCTACCACGCGCAACTGGCGGCCGAGCTCAAGCGCGTGCATGACCGATACGGTTATGTGGTGCTGCTGGACGGCCATTCGATCATCTCGCGCTGCGCGCGGTTCTTCGAAGGCCGGCTGCCCGACCTGAACCTGGGCACGGCCGACGGCGCCAGCTGCGCGCCAGCGCTGCAAGACGCTGCCGCCGCCGCGCTAGCCAGCGCGCCCGGCTTCACTCATGTGGTCAACGGCCGTTTCAAGGGCGGCTGGATCACCCGTCACTACGGCCAACCGCAGCGCGGCTACCATGCGGTGCAGCTCGAAATGGCGCTGGAAGCCTACATGACCGAAGACGAACCCTTCAATTGGGACCCGCAGCGCGCCGAACCGCTGGGCGGCGTGCTACGCACCCTGGTGGATGCCCTGCTGGCCTGGAAGCCCTGATTTCCACGCCTGGCCCCCTGTCCGGCCAAGTGTCAGACGGCCTATCCGGTCAGGTGTCAGGCTCCCTATCCAGCCAGGTGTCAGGCTCCCTACCCAGCCAGGTGTCAGGCTCCCTACCCAGCCAGGTGTCAGGCTCCCGAAGGGTGCCTGACACCGTTCGATTGAGGCAACCTCTGCACGCCTCGGTGTCTGACACCTCCGGAGTCAGACACCTGAACAAAAGGCTCCGCAGCAGACGGCAGGCTTCCTTTTCGTCAGGCGTCAGTCTTCCTTTTTGCCAGGCGTCGGGCGGCCCTTTCCGGTCAGGTGTCAGGCTCCCGAAGGGTGCCTGACACCGTTCGATTGAGGCAGCCTCTGCGCGCCTCGGTGTCTGACACCTCCGGAGTCAGACACCTGAACAAAAGGCTCCGCAGCAGACGGCAGGCTTCCTTTTCGTAAGGCGTCAGTCTTCCTTTTCGCCAGGCGTCGGGCGGCCCTTTCCGGTCAGGTGTCAGGCTCCCGAAGGGTGCCTGACACCGTTCGATTGAGGCAGCCTCTGCACGCCTCGGTGTCTGACACCTCCGGAGTCAGACACCTGAACAAAAAGCTCCGCAGCAGACGGCAGGCTTCCTTTTCGCCAGGCGTCAGGCTTCCTTTTCGCCAGGCGTCAGGCTTCCTTTTTGTCAGGCGTCGGGCGGCCCTATCCGGTCAGGTGTCAGGCTCCCGAAGGGTGCCTGACACCGTTCGATTGAGGCAACCTCTGCACGTCTCGGTGTCTGACACCTCCGGAGTCAGACACCTGAACAAAAGGCTCCGCAGCAGACGGCAGGCTTCCCTTTCGCCAGGCGTCAGGCTTCCTTTTTGTCAGGCGTCGGGCGGCCCTTTCCGGTCAGGTGTCAGGCTCCCGAAGGGTGCCTGACACCGTTCGATTGAGGCAGCCTCTGCGCGCCTCGGTGTCTGACACCTCCGGAGTCAGACACCTGAACAAAAGGCTCCGCAGCAGACGGCAGGCTTCCTTTTCGTAAGGCGTCAGTCTTCCTTTTCGCCAGGCGTCGGGCGGCCCTTTCCGGTCAGGTGTCAGGCTCCCGAAGGGTGCCTGACACCGTTCGATTGAGGCAGCCTCTGCACGCCTCGG
Organism: Bordetella petrii; assembly: GCF_000067205.1. Lineage (NCBI taxonomy): Bacteria > Pseudomonadati > Pseudomonadota > Betaproteobacteria > Burkholderiales > Alcaligenaceae > Bordetella > Bordetella petrii. Next base: position 3,909,117 of record NC_010170.1, read on the forward strand.
TGTCTGACACCTCCGGAGTCAGACACCTGAACAAAAAGCTCCGCAGCAGACGGCAGGCTTCCTTTTCGCCAGGCGTCAGTCTTCCTTTTCGCCAGGCGTCGGGCGGCCCTTTCCGGTCAGGTGTCAGGCTCCCGAAGGGTGCCTGACACCGTTCGATTGAGGCAGCCTCTGCACGCCTCGGTGTCTGACACCTCCGGAGTCAGACACCTGAACAAAAAGCTCCGCAGCAGACGGCAGGCTTCCTTTTCGCCAGGCGTCAGTCTTCCTTTTCGCCAGGCGTCGGGCGGCCCTTTCCGGTCAGGTGTCAGGCTCCCGAAGGGTGCCTGACACCGTTCGATTGAGGCAGCCTCTGCACGCCTCGGTGTCTGACACCTCCGGAGTCAGACACCTGAACAAAAAGCTCCGCAGCAGACGGCAGGCTTCCTTTTCGCCAGGCGTCAGTCTTCCTTTTCGCCAGGCGTCAGTCTTCCTTTTTGTCAGGCGTCGGGCGGCCCTTTCCGGTCAGGTGTCAGGCTCCCGAAGGGTGCCTGACACCGTTCGATTGAGGCAGCCTCTGCGCGCCTCGGCGTCAGACACCTGCGCACACCTGCTCAGAGCTCGGCAAACCGCGCCCACGTCAGCCGGCTGGCGCGGCGCCGAGTTGCCGATAGACTTCGGTCGAGATCCGCATCAGTTCGCCGCGCTCTACCTCACCCGACAGGGCGTACCCGAAGCTACCGTCCACCCAGTAAAACACCCGTACCGGCCCTTCCTGGGCAAACTGGAACGCCGTCTTGCCGCCTGCCGCCTCGCGCGTCACATACAGCGTCAGGCGCCGGCCTTCGGGCGAGGCATACATGAACTGAGCCACCGGCCCCTGCCCGCCCGGCAGCAGGCGCCCGCCCACCAGCGCGTAACCGGCCTGCGCCAGCGCCGGGGCCCGCACCGGCGCGCCCAGGCGCTTGGTCAGCCAGGTGACCAGCGCCTGCTCCTGGTCGGCGCCGATCTCGACCGGACGCCGCGCATCGGCGGCATACACGGCGTGGGCAATGGCGGCGCGGTGCGCAAATGCGGCCTCGCCGGCCGTCGCTGCCGCCACCCGCGCGGCGCTGGCCTGCCGGCGGTCAAGTTCGCCGCGCACCAGCCACGCGGCCGTGGCGCTGCACGCCGCCAGGGCCAGCGCCGCGGCCAGCGCGGGCCAGCGGCGCTGCGCGACAGGCGGCGCCAGCGGCAGGCGCAGCGGCAGGGGCTCGCTGGCCACCGGCGCCAACCACTCGCGCAGCAACCTGTTCTGCTCGCGCCAGGCCTGCACGCGTTCACGCGCCTCGGGATGCTGCTGCAGAAAGGCGGCGATCTCGGCGGCCCGCTCGTCGGACAGCTGGCGATCGACATAGGCGTGCAGGTCTGCCTCGGCAATCGGGGCGCCGCAGCCGGGGGCAAGGTGCGGGGTCTGGTCGTTCATGTCATTTGACCCGGTGCAGGTTGGGCGCGGTCGCCGGTCGCGCCTGCAACAGCGCGCCCAGGCGGTCGCGGGCGCGCGACAGGCGCGACATCACGGTGCCCACCGGCACGCCCAGAGCCAGCGCCGCCTCACGGTAGCTGAACTCTTCAACGCCCACCAGCAGAATCACCGCGCGCAGCTCGGGCGGCAACCGCAGCAGGCACCGATCCAGGTCGCGCACCTCCAGCGCGTCGGCTTGGGTGGCGCGCACGGGGATCTCGGGCAACTCGCCATCGGGCCGCGTTTCGGCCTGGCGGCGCTGCGCGCGCACGCCGTCGATGAACTGGTTATGCATGATGCCGAACATCCAGGCCCGCAGCTCGCCGCGCCGCTGCCAGCGCGAGTAGCGGCTCCAGGCCCGTTCCAGCGTGTCTTGCACCAGGTCGTCGGCGCGCTCGCGATCGCCCGTCAGCCCGCGGGCGTAGCGCCGCAGGCTGGGGATGCAGGCGACGATCTGCGCCTCGTCTTCGGCGCGCATGCGGCCGCCGGTTGAAGTCAGGGCTTGACCACGTGCCAGACGTTCTTGACGTTGTCGCCCACTTTATCGCCGGGCTTGGTGTCTTTCACGAACAGGTACAGCGGCTTGCCCTTGTAGGCCCATTGCCGGGCCCCGTCATCGCGGGTGATGATGCTGTAGTCGCCCTGCGGCTTGGCGTCGGCGGCGGCGGACAGGGGCGGCCAGGCCTTGGCGCACTGGTCGTTGCAGACGCTCTTGCCGGCGCTGTCGTTGTCGAAGGTGTACAGGGTCATGCCGGCCTGGTCGGCCAGCACGCCATCCTGCGTCTTGACGGGCGCCTGGGCGTGCGCGGCGGCGGCGAACAGGGCGCAGGCGGCCAGCATGGCGGCGCGGCGGGCGGTGACAATGCGGGTAGTCATGGTGGGCTCCTAAAGGGACACAGCGGGGACACAGCACAGATACAGCACTGCTACAGACGCCGCCGCCAGCCCGTTTATTCCATGGCCATGAAAAAAACCCCGCACCGCGCCACCTGGCAGCGGCCCGGCCACGGAAAAATCAGTCGCGGAAGTTCTGGTACTGCAGGGGCAGGTCGACGTCAGTCTTGCGCAACAGCGCGATGACTTCCTGGAGATCGTCGCGCTTCTTGCCGCTGATGCGCAGCTTGTCGCCGTTGATCTGGCTTTCGACCTTGAGCTTGGCCCCCTTGATGGCGGCGATCAGCTTCTTGGCGACAGGCTGCTCGATGCCCTGGCGCACGGTAACCTTCTGGCGCGCCCCGCCCAGGTTTTCGAGCGGGTCGGCCACCTCGAGACAGCGCACGTCTATGCCACGCGCCGACAACCGGCCGCGCAGGATGTCGAGCATCTGCTTGAGCTGGAAGGCGCTGGGCGCGACCTGGGTAACCACGAAGCCCTCGAGTTCGAACTTGGCATCGGTGCCCTTGAAGTCGAAACGGGTGGCGAGTTCGCGATTGGCCTGATCGACCGCGTTGCTGAGTTCGTGCTTGTCCACTTCGGAAACCACGTCGAAACTGGGCATGGCTGCAACCTATGAAAGAAATTGGATCAACAGCGGCCTCCCGCCGCCGGCGAAGAAATATTCCGGCAGTTTATGTCGTTTTGCGGCCGCCGGGCCAGGCGGCGATATGATGCGGGGCAAGGCGGCCTCTTGGCGCCGCGTTCACCGGGAAGGCCCATGTTCTACAGCATATTGAAGTTCGCGCACATCCTGGCCATTATCTTGTGGGTAGGCGGGATGATCTTCGCTTATTGTTTCCTGCGGCCGGCCGCCGCGGCGCTCGAGCCGCCCCAGGCCACCACCCCGCTGTTCCAGCACGCTTCAAAACATCCCAAAACGCAGAAAAATCAATGTCTTAGGCACAAAATGCTGCCCAAGACGTCTCACTGCGCATCGCTACATCCCGCATTTGTCTGTACCCCTGTCTGTACCCCACAATGGTTTCTCGAAAAACAACCTTTGGGGGTACAAGTCGTGGGTTTACTAAGCGAAACTCAGATCAAAGCGGCCAAGCCAGGCCAGAAAGAATACATGCTGAACGACGGGGACAATCTGTACCTGCGTGTACGAATCACCGGTAAAGCTTGGATTTACCGCTATATGAAGGACAGCAAACCCATAAAGCTCGGAATGGGGCCATACCCGGAAGTTACGCTCGCACAAGCTCGAACCAAGGCATATGAAGCTAATAGTCAGCGAGCCAATGGCTTAGACCCGAAGGAAGTCCGCGAACAACTGGCGGAACAGACACGTATCGCTCGTCTGCATACCTTCGAGCTATTGGCGCGCGCCTGGCACGCCAGTGCTAAGAAAGACAGGGAATGGTCGGAGGGTTATGCTCAGAAGGTCATACGACATCTGGAGATCCACATTTTCCCGTGGGTCGGACACAAACCGATCGAGATGATTCTTCCAACGGAAATAGTCCGATGCCTGCACCGTCCAAAAGATCGCGGTAACTTGGAAACTGCCCAGCGTGTGCGTGAGGCCGTTCAGCATGTCTACCAGTACGCTGTTGATGTCGGCGCTCTGGAGCCGAGCAAGAATTTCGTCAACAAGAACACCGGCGGCCTCCCCCCGCCACGCAGCCGGCATTTCGCAGCGATTACCGAACCTGCCCAGCTTGGGCAACTGCTCCGCGATATTCGCAGCTACCACGGCCAGTTCATCACGCGATGTGCACTGCGGCTTGCGCCCATGATGTTTCAGCGGCCAGGCCAGATCCGGCTCGCTGACTGGGAGGACATCAGTCTTGAAGTTGAACTATGGCGCTGCCCGCCCGAGAAAATGAAGATGCGCGAGTGGCAAAAAAGGGATAGCCGCACGCCGGCACACATCGTCCCGCTACCACGCCAAGCCTTGGAAATTCTGCGCGAGCTACACCCGTTGACTGGCCCCACGGGCCCCGTATTCCGTAGCATGTCACGACGCTCGGAGAAAAGCCGCTACATCAGCGACAACACGATTAACGCGGCGCTGCGCACCATGGGCTATGACACAAAGGAAGAAATCACCGGTCACGGCTTTCGCGCCACAGCACGCACGATGATCCGCGAACATCTGGGCTGGGAGCCCGACGTCATCGAACGCCATCTGGCGCACACTTCAGACGAAGAGCTCGGCAGCAGTTACGATCGCGCGGCCTTTATTGCCCAGCGCAAAGCGATGGTGCAGCAATGGGCCGACTTTCTGGATGAACTGGAAGTTGGGCAGATGCCTATGCCCGAGGACAACATACTGCAATTCATCCGTCATCGGCCACGCCCTGCGCTACGGGTTAGGGCATGACAGGACTCGGGCCATTGCTATCTATATTGACACCTCGGCCACACCTACAAGATCGCTAGTTGTATCCCCCCAAGGAGACTGTCTATGAATGAAGCTCTCTCCGAGGTCATCCGCATCCGGGTGACCCCGTCTCATGCTGCACGTCTGGGCGAGGCTGCCGCTCTGTCCGGGTTATCCCTCTCCAACTATATAAGGCGGCGACTGTCTGCCGACGACACGCTACAAGAAGAATTGACGCTGCTGCGCCAGATTGTGGCTGATCTGGGCCATCTGCACGAAACCCGCGTGGCTGCCGTCGAAACCGCTTATCTCGTGCGAGCCATGGCCAAGCCTGAACAGATCGCCATCGCTCAACAGAATCTGCAACGTCAACGCCGACCCTCCTAGGTCTTTTCCAAGGCCACCTGCCGCACCCCTTCCCCGGAGACCTCTTCATGCAAACCCTTTCCGCCCTGCGGGCTGGGGCGCTGGCGCTCGCCTGCGTCCTGGCTCCTGTCACTCATGCTGCCGGCACTGCTGACCTACTCACGGGCATCCCACGTCTGGCATGCGAAGCGACGCTCTGCCTGTCTTCCAGCTTGCGACCGGGCGAGTGCAGTCCATCCCTGGACCACTACTTCGACATCAGGAAGTACAACAAGCACGGCCTGGACTGGTCTGCTACCGTCTCAGCGAGACGTTCCTTTCTATCCCAGTGTCCCGCGTCCGGCGGCACAGGCATGTCTGAGCGTATTAACGCCATTTCACGCGGCGCTGGCAAATGTGATGCCGAATTCTTGAACCAAACCTATGCCGGTACGGCGTACAAATGGCGCAAGCGTGAATACGGCGGCGACAGCGGGCGAACCGTCTATGAGGTCCATCCGCTACCTACAGTCACACTCGACCAGCTACCCACCTATTGTGTCGTTTACAACAATCACGCCTGGACGTATGAGCTGTCTGTACGTTACGTTGGCAGACCAACCATGGGCGGGCACTGGGTCAAAGCTGAAAAGTACGAGGCCGCGCAAGCCAAATGGGATGCCGACCATAGCGGGTTATGGGCGAAAGGCTGGAACTTTTCCCTGACCGATCCCAGGCACCGGCACGGACACTGAAGGAGCCAGCCATGATCGCAGAACTTGCAGCGTTGGCCCTCACCTGCGCACCCAACATCCACCCAGTCACCCTGCATGCACTGATTCGTCATGAATCCCGAGTCCGGCAGTACGCCATCGGCGTCAACCGCAAGGGCCAGCACCTTCGACGGCAACCTCAAACCTTGATCGAAGCGAGCGCAGCTGCTGACCGCCTCATTGACCAGGGTATCGACTTCGATGCCGGGCTGGGGCAGATCAATGTTCGCAACTGGGCATGGTTGAACCTCGATAGCAAGACCGTCTTTGATCCGTGCCGCAACTTGGCCGCCGCCCAGACGGTACTGGCAGAGTGCTACGCCAGAGCATTACCCCAACAGACGGATCCGCAGCATGCCTTACGCGCCGCGCTGTCCTGCTACAACACCGGCAATTTCAAGCGTGGTTTCACCAATGGCTATGTCGGCAAAGTGCTGGCCCAAGCCAAGATCAAGGTTCCGGCCCTGGCACCGTTGAAAAACGAAATGACAGGGCCTGCGACAAAGGCCACGCCGGCAGAGCCAGCGCAGAAACCCGATCAAGGACCACCGGCTCAACCAGAAGGCGCACCGGACGGTTTCAGCGCCAACCCGGCAACCGACGGCTTTTCACAAACGCGTGATGGCGAACCAGAAAGCAGCGCTAACTCCGACGCCTGACGCACCCTTGGCCGACCTAGCCGCGCTTATTCCTTTTCTTACCAACCACCACCCCTGCGCCACTTGGTCCCTAGGGGCAGGAGTCTTTACATGTCTCTACTGAAACACTTCAAGAACGCTATGTCCTACCTGCGCATCATCAACAAACCGACTACAGCCGCACTGCTGCTTGGCATCCATCAAGTTGCATTTGCACAATCCATTGGCGGCCTTTCCCGAGCACAAACGACATTACAGACTCTCAGAGACAATCTGGATGTCATCCTGCCCATTGCAGCCATCATCATCGGCGTCATCATTTTTGTACTGTATTCCGCAGAGGTCATGCGTAAAGACGATGCCATCCGGTGGGGCATTGGCGTGCTGCTGGCTGGATCAGTGGCCGAGCTGGTTGTGTTGCTTTGGAAGTAAGCCATGGCAGCCAACACCTATCCGGTCTTTAGAGGACTGGGCCGCAAGGCCACCTTCATGGGCGTTCCCACCAAGCTATTACTGGGCGCCTTTACCTGCGTAGCCATAGTCGCCATGACGGCAGGCCTGGCCTGGTGGGGCTTGCTCTTCATCGTTATACCCACGCTTGCCATTCTCACCCGCGATGACGATAAAGCGTTGGATGTGCTGTGGCTCGAATTGAAAACGCGACGGCGCAATCGCAACCAACGCTTCTGGCAGGGCTCCAGTTACGCCCTGCAAGGCTACCACCGGCGTCGGCCCTGGCGCGCGCTCATCAAGTAAAGGATGTTTCCATGAATGCTGCTACCACCCTGGCCGTGGATGAACGGCGCGTCTCGCGTTATCTGCCCTATTCCCACCATGTCACCGACCAGATCATTGCCTGCGACAACCATGAATACCTGGCGGTCATCAAAGTAACAGGCCGCGCGCCGGATGCCTATGCACAAGATGAGCTGAAAGATTGGATCGAAGCGCTGCATAACGTACTACGCGGCCTACCCATGGGATCGCTGGGCCTGTACTCCCACATCGTGCGCCGCCGCGTCACGGAATATCCCGACAGCACCTTTAACCAGCCCTTTGCCTCCCGATTCGATGCCGCCTACCGTGCTACGTTCGATGCCTCGGGCCTCATGATCAACGACCTTTATCTGACGGTGCTCATCCACCCGGTACAGGATCCGATACTGGGCACGTTCGCCAGTCTGGAAAAAGCCGACGCGCAACACATTGCGCACTGGCAGGCCGAATCCATCGAACGCCTGAACGGCATCATACGTGCCTTGAGCGCGGGCCTGTACCGCTACGATCCGCAAACCCTGGGCATCGTAGATCGCAAGGGCTTCGCCTTCAGCGAAGCTGCCGAGTTCCTGGGATTTCTGCTTTCCGGCACACACCGGCCCGTACCAATCAGTCGGGAACGCTTGCGTGACACCCTGCCCTACGCCAGACCGATCTTTGGCCGTCATGGAGAGTTGGGGGAACTGCGTACCGTCGCCAGCTCTCGCATCTTCGGCATGATGGAGCTGCGCGACTACCCGGAAGCGACAAAACCGGGACACCTGGATCGGCTGCTGGGACTGCCCCACGAATTCGTGCTCACTCAATCGTGGGGCAGCCATACCGGAGCGGCAGCCAAAAAGCTGGTCAAGAAGCATCACAAGTTGCTGGTCGATTCCGGCGACGATTCGATCAGCCAGGTCACCCAACTGACTGAGGCCATGGACGATCTGACGTCAGCTCGCCTGGGCCTGGGCGATCATCACGCCACGATGCTGATTTATGGTGACACGGCTGAAGGGGTGCGTCAGGCCTTGGCCCAGACCGCCACGGCGCTGGCCGAAGAGGCAGTCGGCTTCCGGCCACTGGATCGAGCGCTGGAAGCCGGGTTCTGGGCGCAACTGCCCGGTAACTGGCACTGGCGGCCACGTCCGGTGCCCATCACCTCGCTCAACTTCCTGTGCTTTTCCAGCCTGCATAACCAGCTGACCGGCAAACCGGTCGGCAACCCCTGGGGGCCAGCGGTCACGCTGCTCAAAACCCAGACAGGTAGTCCGTTCTTCTTCAACTTTCATGCCTCTACTGAGGACTTGGACGAAACCGGAAAACGTCGTCCGGGCAACACCATGATCATTGGGATGACCGGCACGGGTAAAACCGTGCTGCAGGGAATGCTGCTTACCCAGGCGCAGAAGTTTGGCGCAACGTGTGTTGTCTGGGACAAGGATCAGGGCATGCAGGTGCTCATCATGGCGCTGGGGGGCCGCTACTTCAACATCCGACTTGGTGAAGCAACAGGCTGGAATCCGTTCCAGATGGAGCCCACCAAAGGCAACGTCGCCTTTATGGTCCGCCTGGTCGTATTTCTGGCCGAGCGCCGGGGCGAAGCAGTCACCACACGACAGCAGGCCGATATCACCCAGGCCGTGCAACAACTGACCACACTGATCGACCGGGAGGCCCGCACGCTATCGACCTTGAATACCTTGCTGCCCAACCCGTACAGCGACGATGAAACCACGAGCACCATCCATGCTCGCTTGGCCCCGTGGTGCCAGAGCGGTGAATACGGCTGGGTGTTCGATAACCCGGCCGATGAACTGAGTCTAGCCACCGACACGGGCAAACCCGCCATCTTCGGATTTGATCTGACCGAGCTGCTCGATGATGGCGCGGTACGGGGCGCAGCCACGATGTATCTGAAGCACCGCATTGATGCCCTGCACGACGGCCGGCGCATCATCAACCTATACGACGAATGCCAGCACCCATTAAAGGACAGACATTTTCAAGAAGATATGCAAGATGCCAGCCGCACCATCCGCAAGAAAAACGGCGTGCTGGCCTTCGCTACCCAGGAGCCAGGCGCCATCACGGAAAACCCGGTCGGCCCCTCTTTGGTCCAGCAGACAGCCACCTTGATTCTGCTGCCGAACCCCAGAGCCAAGGCCCGCGACTACATCGAGGGCTTCGGCCTGTCGCCTACTGAATTCGAACTGTTGAAGTCTTTGGGCGAGGCCAGCCGCAAGTTCCTTGTCAAGCAAGGTTCAAGCGTCACGGTCGCGCAACTGGACTTGTCCGGCTGCGAAGACGAACTGCTGGTGTTTTCCGGCAGTTCCGACATGGCTGCGATAGCCGAACAGGCAGTGGCCCAGGCCGGGCATGATCCAGTCGCTTGGTTGCCTGTGTACCTGGACCTCGTTAAACAAAGCCGCCAGACAACCGCGATCTCATAAGAAGGTAGCCTATGAAACAAGACACTCATGATCGGGAAAAGCAGCTAGCAGCGCATGAACATAACCAGCGCCAAGCACAGGCTCGCGACGATCTGCAGACAACGAAAGATCAGGACTTCTATGCCCGTTTGGGGCTTTCCGGCCCGGAAGCCGAAGCGAACACCCCAAGTGACGCTTTTGTCGTTTCCATCCACTGCGAACGCTGGACACTTTCAGATCTGGAAACAGGTGGAGTCAGTATCCACGACATCGAACTCGACCGCGTCACCTTCAATGCCGATGACTTGGTGCGCCATAGCCGGGATTACGGAATTTCCGAACCATCGAGCACCGATCCCAGCATGACCCCGAACATCTGGTTCCGTTCCACGTATCCGCGCGAAGATCGTGCTTACTTTGAGCAAGGTGTAGAAAAATATTACAGCCTACACATCCACGAAGTGAACGGCCACCCACCTGGCTCCGCCGAGTATCAACGGGTGGCTGACTTGGTCGGCGTCCGCTTTGATCAAGCCGTACTAAGGCAGGAGCACGAGCTCGAACAAGACGGGCCAGACCTATGCTCATGAATCCATTCAGCCTCCAACATATCCCTGCTCCGAATGACGACATGGGCGTACTTTGTCGGTACATCCTGAAACATAAACAAGCGCCCGACTGGCTTACAAAGGCTGGGCACGTCTGCAGCGTGACCGATGCCTGGGCGGCAGTCAAACGCAGCCCGGCCCACCTCAACAACCGTTCACCATAGGACACCCAATGAATCGACGACATTTCATCACTACTGTTAGCGCCGCTGCGCTGCTGACCATCGTAGCCGGATGCAAGACTGAACCAGATGGTGAAAAGTTTCTTGGGTATTGGAAGTCTGATAGCAAGTATGACCCTGATGCCATCCACATTACCCGAAATGGCGATAGCTTCCTCTTCACGCTCGTCACCAAGGACCCTTTTGGTGGCGGCTACCAAACCCACAAGCTACCCGGCAAGCTGGATGATTCAGACAACATTCTGGCTGTAGGTGATAAACGCGTTGCCTACGATGAAAGCGCTGACCTCATTGTGTCGGGCCAGATGAAAGCGCATCGCACGACCGAAGCCGATTACCAAGCCATTGCGAAGCAGGCCAGTACCAAACCCTGACCTTCGCGCCTGAAGGCGCATTCTCCGGAGTATTTTCCATGACACGCTGCAAGTCGTTTGCGGCGGGCATTGTCCTGTCCGCCGTTTTCTTAAACCCTGTCCAAGCTAGCGGCATCCCTACGGTCGATGCTGCCACCATTGCGCAGTTACAGGAGCAATTGCTCACTGCCAGAGACCAACTGAAGAATCTGACCGAACAGCTGGCCACCGCCAAAAGCCAACTCGCCGCATTCACACAATCCAGTGGTTTCGGAAATGTAGTCGGCAGTCCTGACATGCGTGACCAGTTGCGTTCAGCTCTGCCTTCGAATGCCCAAGGGCTACTTGATCGCTCAAACGGCTCAAGCCTGGATGGCGACGTTGGCCGCGTTACCGACTCGGTCATGGCCCCGGTAAATTTTGAAGCGGATCGTGCAGAACTTTCAAAGAAGGCGTTGAACATCGAAGCGACCGCCAAGGCCATGAGTCAACGAGCCTACGACTCCATGACCCAACGTCTGGCCAATGTGGATGCACTGCAAGACAAGATCAATCAGACGACTAACCCCAAAGAGATATCCGAGCTACAGGCTCGAATCCAGATTGAGCAGGCCAATATCTTGACCGAGCAAACTCGCATTCAGCTAGCCTCCCAACAACTGGAGGCAGAGCGTCACCTGCTACAAGCCAGAGCAGAACGGGTATATGGTGGCTGGTTTGGGGATAACGATACTGCTGGCGTAAAGGCCGGCTCCAATGAGTAAGGCCGTACCATGTCTGGCTCCACTCCTTCCGTAACCCCGCCTTCAGCCCCTAGCGACATTGCCCAATGGGTGATGACCCAAACCGAAAATACATTGAGCGATGCGGTTAACGGCCCAATGCAAGCGCTATTTGAAGCCCTAATGCCGGTCATCACGGTAGGGCTTACGATTCAATTTGTGGTCTACGCGTTTGCACTGATGCAGGGCCAGAGCAGCATGACCGTCACAGAGTTCTTTCGCAAGGCCATTCTTGTAGCCATTGTCGCAATGATTTTTGGTACGGGAGGCTTGTACCAAAACGAAATCGCCGAAACCATGATTGCGCTGCCCGACGATATTACGCAGATCGCCCTGAGTACCGGCAGCGTGGCCCAAGAGGTGGACAAGCTGCAGAACGAAACCGGCAAGGCATCAAACGCCATGATGGGCAAGGGCCAAGACGCCTGGTTCAACTTTCTACCATCTACCAAGGAAGTCTTGGTCAGTCTTCTTGCCACGATGGTACGTGTCAATGCTGCCGTGGTAGGCAGCATCATCATGGTGATAGTTGTGGTCTGCAAGGTCGGCATGGCGCTCGTCGTCGCCACGGGTCCCATTTTCATTGCAGCCACTCTGTTTGAACCCACCAAACCACTCTTCAACAGTTGGGTCTCTCAAGCATTGAATTTTATATTTCTGGCGCTATTGGCCGGCCTGATTTTCGGACTATTGCTGCAGATGAATATCCAGCTCATCCGAATGATTGCCGATCAAATCAATGGCGGAGCCAAGGATATTATCGGACTCTTCGGTGCCCAACTGCTTGTCGGCATCGCCAGCCTTGTCGTCATGGTCATGATCCCAGGCCTCGCCGCCGGCCTCTCCAACGGCTTCGGCGCTCAGCTCGGTGTGGGTACCGCGGCCAAAGGGGCGTTCTCAATGCTACGACTGCGCAGCATGCTGCGCCCGCGCGCCAAATAGGCAATCTGCTTGTCGGCCCACGCCGGGCCAATCAACCGACTTTCAATCCCGATCCTTCTGCCAGTCCGGCAGGACAGGAACCATTCCATGAAAAACCTCTTTGCCGCCCTCGCGCTGGCCGGGCTGCTGGCTGGCTGCGCCTTTCATGCGCCCCAGCCGCCGCAACCGGCCGATACGCCACGCGTGCCGGTCAATGCCACGCCGCCTCTTTTCAAAGGAGTTTGAATCGTGTCCGCATCACTTAAATCCGAAGACGTTGCCGCCTACCTGGAGCAGTCGCGCGGCCTGGAGCGCGATCACCTCGGCGAGCTCGTCAGCAGCCGTAAGCGTGCCTGGCAGGTAGCTATCGGTGCCGGCCTGATCGCTCTGGCCTCCGTCGCTGCCGTTGCGGGCCTCACCCCTTTGAAGCAGCCACCCGAAATGTATGTGGTCCGCGTCGATAGCGCCACCGGCTCCATCGAACATGTCAGCAGTCTGGGCCAGCCGCTCGAAGATTACGGCCAGCGCATCGCCAAGTATTTTCTGAACACTTACGTGCTGAACTGCGAGGGCTACAGTTGGCAGACGATACAGGAGCAATTCGACACGTGCGCGCTGCTGTCCTCTGCCCCCATCCAGACACAGTACGGCAAACGATTCGAAGGGCAGGACGCCGTTACGACACGCCTCGGTACCCAGGGCACAGTCGATGTGCAGGTTCATTCGATCACATTGGGTGCCAACCAGGCCGCCATCGTACGCTTTACCAAGACAGAGCGGGAAGTCTCCACGGGCAACATCACCAAGGCTCAGCACCTGATTGCCACCATGGCGTATCAGTACACCGACGTGCCGCTCACCGAAGAGGTCGCCCGCCTGAACCCGCTGGGCTTTCAGGTCATGCGCTATGACCTGGCTGCCGATCTGTCGCGCTGACACCGACAAGGATCTGAAGGAATTTTTATGTTTAAACATTTCCCCAGTCGGCAGGCGCTGGCGTTGTTTCTTTGCCTGGCCATCCCTGCCAGCGCCCTGGCGCTGGAGACCCCTCGTTCCTCGCGGCTCGACCACCGCGTACGCTATGTCAATTACAACGACGCCAATGTCATCCAGCTCAATGCCGTGATCGGCGTGGCCACCCATATCGTGCTGGAGCCCGGCGAAAAATACGTCTACCACGTCTTTGGTGATAGCCAAGCCTACGCGTTTACCTACAAGAACAATCATCTGTTCTTCAAACCCACGGCAGAAGACGCCAACACCAACCTTATCGTCGTCACTGACAGGCGCGATTACAGCTTCAGGCTCTCGTACAGCGACAACCGCAATTCTGCCGCCCTGTACAAACTCGTGGTCCGTTATCCAGAGGTTCAAGCCAGGCAACGAGCCCAGGCCGCACAAAAAGCTGCGATTGAGCGATCCTTACAAGCCGTCAGCGCGAACATGAACTGGCAGGCCTACACCCGCAGCGGCGACGCGGCCATCGCACCGGTACACGCCTGGGATGATGGCCGTCAGACTTGGCTGCAGTTTGCACCGCAAGCCGACATCCCGACCGTGTACCGCGTCACGCCAGACGGCCAGGAAGTCATCACCAATCACCACATGGCAGATGAACGCACCATGGTGCTGCATCGCACGTCTGCCTTATGGCACCTTCGCCTGGGCGACCAAGTGCTGGCGATTCACAACGACGCCTACGGCACCACACCCGTACCAGCACATACCGGGACGGCATCACCGGCAGTCAGACGCAGCATCAAGGGTAGTGCGAGCCCGCAATCGCCCGCTGCGGCACCTGTGCCCACCATCCGCATACGCGAAGCCACGCAAGAAAGGAATTCCCCATGACGGAAAAGGAACAAGACCAGGCACAAGCACAAGCCTCACAAGAGGGGAATCCTAAAGACGCTAATCTGGAGCGGGAAACACTGAATCTGGAAGCAACCGGGCGCAGCGCCCCACGCGGTGCCCGCGCATTTCTGTGGCTCACCATTCTGATCGCTGTGGCAGTGGCTGCCGGCGTGCTCATGAAGGTCTGGAGCCGCGAACCAGCGGCAAAAGCCGATAGCGGTCTGGAAGCCGATCAAAGCGGCATTACCAATCGCCTCAAAGCCCCCGAGGTAGAGCGTCCCGCGCCACCTCCAGCACTGCCGCCTCCGACGCCCGAACCAACGGTGGCGCCCAACTACAACGTCCCGTCACCCATGCCCGCAGCTCCGCCTCCCGTCGATGAGCTTACCCAGCGCCGGCTGGCCAGCCCGCTACAGGCGGGTGGCGCAGACGCAAGCGGCGCGACCCCAAGCCAGTCAAATGGCCCCCAAGGCCCTTATAGCGATGCTGGTCCCCTGGCCGACAAGCTGCGACCGCTGGAGCTGGCCCCATCGGTGGCCGGGCAACTGGGTGACCGCAACTTCCTGCTCACGCAAGGCACCATGATCGACTGCACCCTGCAGACCAAACTGGTCAGCACCCAGTCCGGGCTCCTGACGTGTCTGGCCACGCACGATGTCATGAGCGCCAACGGCAAGGTCAAGCTCATTGATGCCGGCACCAAGTTCACGGGCTATCAGTCTGGGGGCATACAGCAGGGCCAGGCGCGCGCCTTTGTGACATGGAACCGGCTGGAAACGCCTACCGGGGTCATCGTGAACCTAAGTTCCCCCGGCACCGGCCCGCTGGGCGAAGCGGGATTGGGCGGACATATCGACAACCACTTCTGGGAACGCTTTGGCAACGCCATCCTTCTTTCTCTGGTGGGCGACTTCGGTAACTGGGCATCCAATCAAGGGCAATCGGGCAGCAACAACATCCGCTTTGACAACACCGCCGAGGGTGGTCAGGAAGCGGTTGCAAAGATTCTGGAAAAGTCCCTGGACATTCCTCCCACCCTTTACAAGAACCAGGGCGAGCGTATCGGCATCATGGTCGCCCGTGATCTGGATTTCAGTCACGTCTATGAGCTTGAACCCATCCACTGAAGCGATCCCCTTTGATCGATCCATTGCGGTTCGCACCTTTCTGCGGCCTTTGTCCAAACATCAGGAGGATCCCAATGTCACTGAAATCGCCATCGTGCGAGCCGGTGAGCTTTACACCCGCACACGCGGTGCCTGGCAGCTTCACGAGTGCCCCCAGCTTTCCTACCCCCACCTGGAGGCCCTGGCCACGGCGCTGGCCGCGTACAACCACATGGCACGTAGCCCCATCCAATCTGTCGTCCTGCCCGATGGCGAGCGCGGCCAGATCGTATTGCCACCAGCCTGCATTGACGGCACGTTGGCTATCAACATCCGAAAGCACGCCCAAGTGGCCCTTTCATTGGAAGAGCTGCAGGCACAAGGCGCTTTTGAGGCCACTCACGACGCCACCGCCCAATACACGCCGGACGGGCTTTCGAAAACCGACCTGGAACTGATGGCCCTGAAGGACGGTGGTGACATTCCCGGATTCCTGCTCGCTGCCATTCAGGCTCGCAAGAACCTGGTCATCTCCGGCGCGACAGGTTCGGGCAAAACCACCTTTGCAAGATCGCTGATCGACCGGGTGCCCGTCGATGAACGCCTGGTCACCATCGAGGACGTGCATGAACTCATTCTGCCCCGACACAGAAACCGCATTCATCTGATGTATGGCGGCACACGCGGTCGAGTTTCAGCCACCGAAAGCCTGGCCGCCTGCATGCGCTTATCGCCAGACCGGATATTCCTTGCCGAGCTGCGCGGCCCTGAAACCTGGGATTACCTGGCGGCCTTGAATACCGGACATCCAGGATCCGTCACCACCACCCACGCCAACGGGGCAGCCGATGCCTTTGACCGCCTGGCGATGCTCATCAAGCAATCGCCCACGGGCGGCAACCTCGACCTGCCAACCATTCAGACATTTCTGCGCCAGACCGTAGATATCGTGCTGCATTTCGAGCGGTTTCGCCTGAAAGAACTCTGGTTTGAGCCCAGGCGACAAGCCATCGGCTGAACCGCAGCCAACAACGCCCTGAAGGGCATCCATTTCCATCACTGCGGCCGGGCATCGCTTTACTCGCTCGCATCTACCCCTGAACCCGTGTGAGGCGCTGCACACGATCCAGGCAGGCCTTGTATGGGCTCGCCTGGAGCTTTACCCATGACCTCATCCACCCGTGTGCCTTTTCACAAGGACAACAATCTGCTGCGCCTGTCAGCAGCCATGCAACGCGCTCAGCAAAAGGCCACGCAGGCCCTGGCCGCCGCAGCAGAAAGACAGGCCTCAACCCCAACGCCATTCATGTTGCCGGGCATCAATGAAACGGCGCGCGCCATCCCTAACTACATCGCCCGAAGCGCCATCTTTGCGCCGGTTCGCCGGGGCTGGCGCACCCTGCACGATGACACCGTGTTTCTGGAAGGCAGCAACATCCTGCTCAAAGGATCCGGCAAACAGTTAAGCGAAGACCACGCCGACATCTGGATGCACGCGATGTATCTGCAGACCACGGCTCTATTGGGCGAAGCGCCAACGATCAACCGGGCCGATTTCCTACGCGGCATGGGCAGGCCCACAGGGGGCAGCGCCTACGAATGGCTGCATGAAGGCATGAAAGACCTGGCTCGCTTCACATTGTGCATTGAGGCCCGCAGAAAGGATGGCTCAGTCAAATACAGCTATGGCAAACACCCGTCAACACGAGTTCTTGCCATGCTAGGCGGCTTCGATTACCACGAGCCTACCGGCAGCTATACCTTGTACGCCGATCCTCGTTGGGCGCAAATCTTCGGCAACCGAGAGTATGCCCTGGTGGACTGGACCAAGCGCCTGCAAATGCGCCATGACCTGTCCAAAAGCCTGCAGCGCCTGATCGGCACATCCGCCGACATCCAGCAAAAATATAGCCTGGACATTCTCAAGCAACGCGCCCAATACACCGGTCGCATGCGTGATTTTCGAACGAGCCTGGAGCGCAGCCTGACAGAACTGGAAGCGCTGCAAGTAATCGCAGAACCCCACATAGAAACCGCCACCCGGGGCCATGAACAAGCGGTCTGGACACGACTGGATCGCTAGATTCTCCATCGTCATAACATCGCGCCCGACTTCCAAAAACAGCCGATTCAAGGGTCTTTTCCGGGCTGTGGATAAGTGGTTTCTACCGTCGTCATAGCATCGCGCCTGCATCGTCATAAGATCGCGGCTTCTCGTCACAGCATCGCGCTTTATCGTCATAGCATCGCGCATCATTTCTGGAAAACCGCATAAACAGGCGCTTTCCAGCCGCCAAAACGCCTTCTACCTTATTTCTACCTTACTTCTACCAACGAGGCCTGTGAATAAGTCGGGCTATCCGCTTACCGAGCACGCGCCATCCTGTCTGCACAACTCCGACCGTCTTGAATCGTCACGCTGGGCATCCGCACAGCGGCTGCATCGGTCAGCAACGGAGCACATTCGCCCTTTCGGGCATCTCCTCTCTCATCCCTCATCACTGCCCTTCAAGGCACAGGGCAAAGGAAATTTCATGAGCACGACCATCGACACCCGCATGCTCAACATTGTTCAACGAGCCACTCACTACGGCATCGGCACCATGAGCCTGGGCGAAGCCCTGATCGCCGCTCTAGTGCTCGATCGCAGCGACTGGCTCCATGAACGAGGCTATAGCATCGCCGAAGCTCTGGATCGAATCGGCCCGGGCTGGGCGGCCCGCCTCCCCGAGGTGGCCAGGCAATTTCACACCAACGTGACCCAAGCCCGATCTCGATTTTCCTTCGAGATCGTTCCCCACCACTCCGAGACCGGCGGCTACACCCTGCGCCTGCTTGATGACGGCCAGGAAGTCGGCGGCGGACAGTTCTCTGCACAGGGTAAGTCGGTTCGATTCGCTGACGAGCAGTCCGCCTACGACGAAGCGTTGGCCGCAGGCTGTTCGTGGCTGGCAGGCCAAGGTCTTTCCCGAACGGTCGCACTGAGCGACCCCGTGTTCACCTCAACCCCTGGAAACCTATGAATGAATCTCCATCCATAACGCGCTACCGGGACACACTCGCATCCCTGGATCCTCGTATCAGCCTCGCTGCACAGTTGCGCGCGCTGTTTCCCTTGATCGAGGCTGAGCTGGCTGTCGGTGTTCCCCATGCTGCCGTGCTGGACGATCTGGCCGCCGCAGGCCTGAAGGTACAACGCAGCACCTACGCCATCACGTTGTACCGCTGGCGCAAGGCCCAGCGACCAGCAGCCAGCCAACCAGCCTCGACAATGAAACCGTCCTCATCTCCTCCGGCACTTGATGCTATCCAAGGCCGACCGCGCAACATCCAGACACCCGGCGATTTGCGCAAGATTCGCGACATGCAGATAGACCTGGAGGCTTTGCGCCGTGAAGGCCTGGCCAATCGTACACAGACTGCTGACAGCAACCCCACCAAAAGGAATAAACCATGAAAGTCGCCGTCCTGAACTACACCGGCTCCGTTGGCAAGACAGTTGCCGCCTCTCACCTTCTGGCGCCACGCATGAACAGCGCACAGATCTTTGCAGTGGAATCCACCAACGAAACGGGCGCCGACCTGGGCCTGAATGTCGATCAGCTACGCGGTGAACACTTTGGACGATTATTCCGCGATTTGCTCACCCGCGAAGATGCGATTGTCGATGTAGGCGCCAGCAACATCGAAGATTTTCTGACGCACATGATGCGCTATGAAGATGCTCACCAAGAAATGAACTACTTCGTACTGCCTGTCATCAATACCGGCAAGGCCCAGCGCGAAACCATCAAGACCGTGGCTGCACTAGCGGAACTGGGCGTTGATCCAGAGCGAGTACGAATCCTTTTCAATCGGGTCGATACCAGCGTGCAGGATGAGTTTCCCTCGATCCTGGCCTATGCCGCCAAAACAGGTGAAGTGCAGGCCAACCCTCAGGCCGCCATTTACGAAAACGAAGTCTTCGAGCTGCTCGCCGACCAACGCACCACGATTGCCGATGTATTGGCTGACCAGACTGACTACCGCGCATTGCTTCGGTCTGCCGATCCTGAAGACCATGTCCGCATTTCACAGTTGAGCAACCGGCACGCGCTGCGTGCCCTGGCCAAACCGGTTGACCGGCAAATGAATGCCGCCTTCAACGCCCTGTTTTCCTGAGCCCGGCCAGCATGGAATCACACTCGAACTCCAGTGGCGCTCGTACCAAGCTGGATTTGCTGTACCACGAGGTGCTGGGTGAAGTAGCCCGCCTCGTCGATAGACTGGAAAGCGCCACCCAAAACCTGGATGCGGTGCAAAAGCAGATGCAGACCATGGGCGAAGTTCAGCAAGTCCTGCCTCAGCAACTTGGCCGCCATCTCACCGCCACGATGGAAGCGGCAGCCAAACCCATCAATCAGCAGGCCCAGCACGCCATCCAGACCATGCTGAATGACACCGACAGCCGGCTGGATCAGTTGTCCCGGGATGCCGCCCAGTACGCCAGCATCGCCCACCGATCCGCACGACGTATGGCAATCATCGCCTTGGTCGTAGGCGGTACAGCAGGCATTCTGGGTGGCTTGCTGGCGGGCCTGGCCCTGGGCCAGATCCTGATCTCTTGAGGACCGGCACTTATGTCCACCTTGATCTCACCCATTACCCGGCGGCGCATTGCCGCCTTTTCTTTAGCCATCTTGCCCACCGCCGCCTGGATGGCCGCTGCCACGTGGGGCAGCCACATGCACTGGCGAGACTGGAACGCCCAAACGTTCTGGCACTTTATGATACTGACGCCGCAGTATCCAGTGCTCTACGGCGCACTGGGCATCGGTCTGGTCCTCGCCCTAGCGCTCATTCTGCTTATCGGGCGTACCACCAGAACTGAAGGATTTGAGGGCGCTGCCTACAAACGCTTTGTACGTGGCACGCGCACCACCTCTGCAAAAAGTCTAGCTCTCCAGTGCGAAGAAAGCGGCAAACAGCAAATCGACGTGGGGGGCATCCCCATGCCGACCGCCAATGAAAACCTGCACCTGCTCATCACCGGCGCGACGGGTTCCGGCAAATCGGTGCTGTTGCGCAACATGGCCGCTTCAGTGCTCAGGCGCTCAAGGCACACTATGAACAACCGTTTACTCGGCCAAATGCCAGAGCGCAACGATCGAATGATCGTGATCGATCCCAATGGCGACCTACTCAGCAAATTCTGGCAACCCAACGATGTGATCCTGAATCCATACGATGCGCGCAGCCAGGGCTGGTCGTTCTTCAATGAGGTTCGCGCCGATTACGACTGGAAGCGGCTGGCCCACTCTATGGTTCCCATGAGCCAGGACAAAAACGCAGAAGAATGGAATGATTTCGGTCGCTTGCTGCTACGCGAGACGGCCAAAAAGCTCCATCAATTGCAGGGCAACGAAGCCAGCATCATGGACTTGTTTCGCCTGTGCACCATTGAAGATCCCAAGGTCTTGAAGCAGTTTCTGGAAGGCACCCTGGCTGAATCCTTGTTTGTTGGTTCCAGCGAAGCCAGCAAAGCCCTTTCCTCCGCCCGCTTTGTGCTGTCAAACAAACTATCGGAACACACTGGGATGAAGCCGGGGAGATTCTCCATCCGGGATTGGTTGAGCAAGCCAAATGGCGGCAATCTGTACATCAACTGGCGCGAAGACATGATGAGTTCGATGAAGCCGCTAGTGTCCTCATGGGCTGACGTGTTCATCACTTCGATTCTGTCCATGCCGGAAAGCACACACCTCCGCTGGTGGCTGTTTATTGACGAACTGGCCAGCCTCGAGGCCTTGCCCTCACTGGAAGCAGGTTTAACCAAAGGCCGAAAAAGCGGTCTGCGCGTCGTGGCCGGCTTGCAAAGCACGTCCCAGCTGGAACACATCTACGGACGCACCATGGCCACCACTATCCGCGCCAGCTTCCGCAACTTGGCAGTCCTGGGTGGCTCCCGCACCGACCCGCAGACGGCAAAGGACATGAGCGAAAGTCTGGGAAAACACGAAGTCGAACGGCCCAAATACAGCATCAGTCGGAGTGTGGATCATCGGAACACATCGGACAACATGGATCGGACGACGGAAGACGTAGTGACCGCTGCGCAGATACAGGCACTGCCGCCGTTGGGGGGTTATGTCGCATTGGCAGGGGATTTTCCGATTGCGAGGGTGAGCTTGCCGTTCAGACAGTTTGGATCGTCAGCGATAGCGTTTCAAGAGTCGGGAAGAGTGCTGAATGCTGCTACTTCCACAACGACACCATCTAATGGCTAGACTAATCGATCACGATTAGTTGCCCGCCACTCATCCACATAATCTGTGGATAAGCTTGTGTAAACCCTTCCTCCTTACCTTCAAGAGCTAGCACTGGTACGAGTTAGTGCCCTGCTGGCCAATTTCTCGCCAACACCCTTGCCTGGAGCTCACATGATCTCGCACAGCCAGATCTATCGCGCCCGCGCGTCCCTTGCAACCCACTACTACGCCGATCAAGCCGATGATTACTTGAGCTTGCCCGCAAAAAATGGATCCCTTGCTGAGTGTGTAAAACTCACGCAAGGAGGGAGGAAAGATGGGTAATCCGAGAGCTCGATATACGCAGGAATTCATGCTGGAAGCCGTGCGCATGGTCCGCGGCGGCCAGAGCATGGCGGCGGTGGCGAAGATACTGGGCATCAGCCCGAAGACGCTGCACAACTGGGTGAAGGCCGATGCCGCTGGGAAGCTGAACGGCGCAGGCAAACAGGTTTCTCCAGAACAGATGGAGATTGCCCGGCTGCGCGCGGAGTTGGCACGCGTGAAGATGGAGCGCGACATATTGGGAAAAGCCACGGCGTACTTTGCGAAGGTGTCGGCATGAAGTACGCCTGGATCGAGCTTCACAGCCGACAATGGCCGGTGTCCCTGAGCTGCCAGGTGCTGGGTGTCAGCCCCAGCGGTTACCACGCGCGCAAGGTGCGGGATGTCGATACTGACCGACCGCGCCGACGCATCAGCAACGACGCTCTGCTGGTGCACATCAAGGCCGTGCACGCTGAATCCAAAGGCGAGTACGGCTGGCCGCGCGTGTGGAAGCAACTGCTGGTCCAGGGCATTCGCGTCAGCAAGGATCGTGTCCAGCGGCTCATGAAGCTGCACGGCATCAAGGCGAAGACCAAACGCCGGTTCAAGGTCACGACCGACAGCAAACACAGCCTGCCGGTCGCACCGGACCTGCTGCAACGAGACTTCTCTCCCGCGCGTCCCGACCAGGTCTGGACTACGGACATCACGTACATCTGGACGGACGAGGGTTGGCTGTTTCTGACCGTCATTCTCGACCTGTTCAGCCGTCAGGTGGTGGGCTGGTCGATGCAGCCGCACATGCGCACGGAGCTGGTGTCTGATGCGCTGCGTATGGCGTGGTTTCGCCGCCGTCCGCAAGCGGGCCTGATCCTCCACAGTGACCGTGGCAGCCAGTATTGCAGTCATGACTTCCAGGACCTGCTCAAGGGCTACGGCATGCGCAGTTCGATGAGCCGTCGAGGCAATTGCTGGGACAACGCACCGACCGAGAGCCTGTGGGGATCGCTCAAGCGTGCACGCATCCTCGGCCAGCGCTTTGCAACGCGTCGCGAAGCGATGGACGAGGTAATCGACTGGTTGAGCTTCTACAATCATTCGCGCTTGCACTCGACGTTGGGCTACGTCAGCCCGATGCAATTCGAGCGGGACTGGTACGCCGCCCAGAACCAACGGGTGGCATAATCTCGCTCAGTTAAGGGATCCGAAATTCGCGGGCAACGTCACACGCCTGGCTGGAGGTCGTGGCCGACACGGCGGCCGAGACCAAACACGCGGTGGCCGACATCATCAACGTGATGCTGGAGGAGCTGGTCCACCATCGCTACGAGCTGCCCGCCTTCTCGACGCTGGACCGGATGGCGTATCGAGCCCGGGAAAAGAGCAACAACCGGTATTTCTCCGCAATCACCAACCAGCTGACAGCCCATACCCGGACCTTGATCGACAGTTTGCTTAAAACCGCCACGGGCGAGTCGGTTTCTGCCTGGCAAATGCTCAAACGCGAACCCAAGCGGCCGACCAACAAGGAAACGCGCACCTACATCCAGCACATCCGGCGCTTGCAGTACCTGGTGGAGCAGCTTCCCAAGCCCGACGTGCCGGTGCCCAAGCTCAAACAGTTTCGCCACCTGGCGCGCGCCCTCAATGCGGCCGAGATGGCCGAACTCAAGCCGCAAAAGCGCTACGCCCTGGCGGTGATCTTCATCCGGGCGCAGCATGCCCAGTCCCTGGACGATGCCGCGGACCTGTTTATTCGCCTGATGCAGAACCTGGAAAACAATGCCAGGCAGAAATTGCTCTCGTTCCAGCAGGAGCGGGTCCAAAAAACCGACATGCTGGTTGGCCAGCTCAAAGACATCCTGGGCGCCTACCAGATGGAGGGCACCGACACGCAGCGTGTGGACGCCATCGGCACCACCCTGGTGGCCGACGTGGACGAGCTGCTCAACGAATGCGAACAGCACCTGGCCTATGCGGGCCGCAACCATCTGCCTTTCCTGCTGCAGCCCTACAAGATGGTCCGGGCCCAGTTGCTCAACTGCATCGGCATCGCCTCGCCCAAGGCCAGCAGCGAGGACCAGGTAGCGGAGCGGCTGATCGAGGCCCTTTACAAGCTGCGCGACAACCGTGCGGACATCGTGCCGCTGGACATGCTGGGCCTGACTGAAGACAAGGATTTCCGCTGGATGTCAGGCCAGTGGAAGCGGTTGGTGTTGGTCCGTCCATCCGGCAAGGGCCGGGCGGAGGCTGTCCACCGCCGGTATTTTGAACTGGCGGTCATGCATGCTGTCAAAGACGACCTGAAGTCGGGCGATCTCTTCATCAAGTACGGCGAGCGCTATGACGATTACCGCGAGCAGTTGGTCGATGACGAAACCTTTGAAAGAGAAGTGGGCGACTATGGCCAGGTCACCGGCATCGAGACAGATCCCGGCACCTTTGTGGCGATGCTCAAATCGGCGATGTCCCAGCGGGCCCACGACATCGACGCCACTTTCCCGGAAAACGCCCATGCCGAGATCGTCGACGGCCGCCTGATCCTGCGGAAACCGCCGCGCTCAGAAATCGTCGAGGCGGCCGCGCGGATCGACGCCCTGATCACCGAGCGAATGGAGGCGGCCAGCATCGTGGACGTCATGATCGACACCGAGCGCTGGTTGGACCTGCACAAGCTGTTCCGGCCACTCGCCGGGACCGACAGCCGCCTGGAGGATCTGCGCATGCGCGTCATCACGACGCTGTTTTGCTACGGCTGCAACCTGGGGCCCGTGCAGACCGCCAAATCGATCAAAGGTCTGAGCCGCCGGCAGATTTCCTGGCTGAACTTGAAATACGTCAGCGAGGACCTCCTGGACAAGGCCATTGTCAAGGTGATCAACGCCTACAACAAGTTTGAGCTGCCAGGCTACTGGGGCACGGGCAAACACGCGTCGGCGGACGGCACCAAGTGGAATCTTTACGAGCAAAACCTACTGTCCGAGCACCATATCCGCTATGGTGGGTACGGCGGTATCGGCTACTACCATGTATCGGACAAGTTCATCGCGCTGTTCAGCCATTTCATTTCCTGCGGCACCTATGAGGGCATCCACATCCTTGACGGGCTGATGACCAACGAATCGGACATTCGACCGGACACGATTCACGGGGACACCCAGGCCCAGAGTTACCCGGTCTTCGCGCTGGCGCACCTCCTGGGCATCCAGCTCATGCCGCGCATCCGGGGCATCCAAGACCTCAAATTCCATCGCCCGGAGCCGGGCAATGTTTACCGCAACATCAATGCGCTGTTCAGCGATGTGATCGACTGGCGGCTGATTGAGCTGCATTTGCCGGCGATGCTGCGGGTGGCGGTTTCCATCAAGACCGGCAAGATCACGCCGTCGGCGATCCTGCGCCGGCTCGGCACCTACAGTCGCAAGAACAAGCTGTATTTCGCGTTTGTAGAGCTTGGCAAGGTCATCCGGACCATGTTCCTGCTGAGCTACATCGGCGATGTCGGGCTGCGCAAGGTAATCCATGCCGAAACCAATAAGAGCGAGCAGTTCAACGGCTTTGCTCAGTGGTCATTTTTTGGGGGAGAAGGGATCATTGCGGAGAACATCCGGCACGAGCAGCGCAAGGTGATCAAGTACAACCACCTGGTGGCCAACATGATCATTCTGCACAACGTGGTGGGCATGACGAAGGTGCTGCAGGAGCTTCGCGACGAGGGGACCGAGATCACGCTGGAGATCCTGGGCGGCCTGGCGCCGTTCCGCACGGCGCACATCAACCGGTTTGGTGACTACACGCTGGATTTTCGGCGGAAGATTGGCCCCTTGAACTTCGATGCCACCATAATCCCAATGGAATCATAGACTTAGGGTCGTTTCTGCTGGGTTTTACATGAATCCCTGCCGACCCTCCACTACACACCGAGGACACAACTCAAGGAAGAGCCGCTGGCTCAGGAATTCGGACTGAGCCGCACGCCAGTGCGGGCCGCACTGAAACGTCTGGTGGCCGATGGCCTAGCCACCGCAGATGCGGGACAGGGCATTCAGGTCGCCCAATGGAGCGAGTGGGACATTGAGGAGACCTTTCAGCTGCGCATGCTGCTGGAGCCTTACGCGGCCAGCCTGGCTGCCACGCGGGGCGGCAATGCGCTGGTCACCAAGCTGCAAGCCAGCAACGAGATGATGGCTGCAGCCATCGCGGATAGAGGCGATACCTCGGTGGCGCGAATCCAGGAGTCCAACCGCGCCTTTCACCGAGCTTTGCTCGATGCCTCTGGCTCACCTCGACTGCGCGCGGTGCTGGAGACCATGATCGACATGCCCATCATCGTGCGATCCTTCTACCTAGCGACGCACAGCGAACTCGAACAAAGCCTGCACCACCACCAGGACCTTACCGTGGCCGCTCAAGCTCAAGACGGCGAACTGGCCCGACAGGTCATGCAACTGCATTTGCGTATGGCCTACCACCGGTTCATGCGACATCGCAACCTGATGCGCAAGAGCACCTAATCGAGGTGGCAACATTTGATCCCAAACCGAATCTGTGTTGCAGCACTCCTGGACACACACTGTGCACCCGCTGTCGAACAGCACGCGAAACAGGGCTTCACACGACCCTCACCACATGGCCACTCAGATAGGCAAGGTATGCGACTCTCGTAACAATTGAAACCTTCAAATGACCGAGAGCGCGGCTGCCAATGAAGCCCAAGGAATCGCTCGTGATGATCGCCGCAGCAGCGCCTGTGTGAGGGCAAGTCGTTGATTCCCGCCTGCTTACGATCTGTCGATGAAAGTTAGTGGGCATGCTTACTCACGGAGTTGTCACCGCTTCGCGCATAGTCACGAACTCTTCGGCCAGTGTCGGGTGGACACCAACGGTGCTGTCGAACACGGACTTGGTTGCCCCAGCCTTCATGGCGACTGCAAACCCTTGGACGATCTCACCCGCATCCGGCCCGACCATGTGCAATCCCACCACCCGGTCGCTTGCGTCGACCACCAGTTTGACCATTGCGCGCTCGGGCCTGCCAGATAGTGTGTGCTTCAGCGGCCTAAATTCGCTGCGATAAACGGTTACTTCTCCGAACATCTCGCGGGCCTGTGCTTCGCCATAGCCGACGGTCCCGATGTTGGGATGCGTGAAAACCACAGTAGGGATATGGTCATAGTTCATCTTGCGCCTGCCTTGCCCGAAAAGCTGGTCAGCGAACGCCATAGCTTCACCTAAGGCCACGGGCGTTAGCTGGACTCTCCCGGTCACATCGCCCAGTGCATAGACCGACGGCACTGAAGTGCGATAGTCGGCATCGACCACAATTGCTCCGTTATCGCGTAGCACGATGCCAACCGCCTCTAGTCCGAGTCCAGAAACATTGGGGACCCGGCCAGTCGCATAAAGAACCGTATCGGCCGACAAGTCGCTTCCATCTGCCAATTCCACTTCAAAGTCGCCGGCGGATTTAGCGATCGAGGCAACATGAACCCCCAGCCTGACGTCTACGCCCGATTTTCCCATTTCATCAGCGATGAACTCCCTGATGTCGTCGTCGAAGCCGCGTAGCAGTTGGGTGCCGCGGCACAACTGAGTGACTTGCGCGCCCATGCCATTAAATATTGACGCGAACTCGCACGCAATATAGCCGCCGCCAACTACTACTAGCCGCTGTGGAAACCGGTCTAGGTCGAACATGGCATCGGAAGTAACAGCATGCTCGCTCCCTGGCAAAGTGGGCACGCTCGGGGTACCGCCCGTCGCGATCAATATGTGGCGCGCCGTAAACATCCTGCCGCCTTGCTCGGTCTCGACCTGCACCGTGTGGTCATCGTACAGCGATGCCCTGCCACGGACGATCCGCACTCCTGCCCCCTCAAGCAAACCTTGATAGATCCCGTTAAGCCGCAGTATTTCCGCTGCTCGCCGCGATTTCAGGCGCTGCCAGTCAAGCAGTGGTGGTGCAGCGTCCCAGCCGAAACCGTGCGACTCCTTGAATGCATCCCCATAGTGGGCAGCGTAGCTGTAAAGCTTCTTAGGGATGCAGCCCACGTTCACACAGGTGCCGCCCAAGGCGCCAACCTCCGCCAGCCCGACTCTCGCATTCCGCTGCGCCGCCATCCTGGCAGCCCGGACGCCGCCAGAGCCCGCTCCGATGACAAACAGGTCGAATTCGTAATCTTGCTGCATCACGGCTCGATCCCTTCGACGGCCAGAACAGCTTTTACCGTCGGGCGAGACAGCACTTGCCTAGCCACTGCCGCGCACCGTGGAATGGGGGGCAATTTTTCTTTCAAGGGAACACGTAGGCTCCACAGAAAGAACACTGTGAGATAGCTATCACATAAAGTGAATGCATCGCTTACTAGGAATCTAGAAGGGCTGGCGCGATGCTCTGCCTCCTCGAGTGCCTCGGCCAAGGCGGTTATGCCATGCTCTCGTACGTTTTTGATGGCCTGCTCCGAATCACCTGCCACACGCTCGGCACGGAACATCGTGCGAAACGCAGGATGCACGGCGCTGGCAAGGAAAGCCATCCACTCCATGGCTTTGGCGCGATCGAGGGTTCCAGGCGCCGGCAGCAATACCCGATCAGGCACCGAATCGGCAACATGCGTCATGATGGCGGTCCCTTCGGTGATCACCTCGCCTGCTTCAAGAGCAAGAGCCGGCACCTTGCCCCACCGGTTGATACGCAGGTAGCCCGGCGTGCAGTTGTCACCGTTCTTCGTGTTGATTCGAACGGCCTGATATGGAAGTCCGGATTCGGCCAGCGCGATATGAGATGCCAGCGAACATGCGCCGGGGCTGTAAAAGAGGGTAAGCATACCCTCTTCAGTCTGTTTCATGTGAATGGGCTCCTTAGGCTTATGAATGGGGTGCAGCCGTCTACGACAGGCCGACCATGACTTGCTCTCGGAACGCCGGTCGACGCGCGACCGCGTCGTACCAACGCTTTAGGCCGGTGAATTCCTCGCGCACGATTGGCAGCGCGAACCAGCGGTACACGGACGGGCCGATGCAAATGTCCGCCAGCGTGAACGCGTCGCCCGCAAGGTAGTGTGTGTGGGCCAGCCTGGCATCGACAATCTGCATGGCAGCCGCGGATACGTCCCGGTGTCGCGCTATTTGCTCAGGTTGCTGCTGCTCTTTGGGCGTGCGCACGAGCGATTGGAATAGCGGTACCATGCCGCTGACTAGCGTGGTGAGCTGCCAGTCCATCCAGCGCTCGACTTCCGACCGCTCTGGCGCCGCAGCTGGATAGAGCGTCCCGGAGGTGGTATTGCACAGGTACCTCAGGATAGTGTTCGATTCCCACACCACGGTGTCGCGATCGATCAGCGTCGGCACCACCCCATTGGGATTTAGCTTCAGGTACGCACTCTCCTTGTTACCCCCGAACTTGCCACCGACATCGATGCGCTCCACAGGCACGCCCAGTTCGGCAGCACACCACATGACCTTTTGCACATTGTGCGAGCTCAGTCTGCCAAGAACCTTCATGCGGATCCCCTTGCCTGGGGAATGCTCATGCCGCGCACCACGGCCGGCCGAGCGTGTAGCTCTTCGAACCAGCGCTTCACGTTCGGAAAACTTTCCAAGGAGATGTCATGCAGTTCGAATCTGTCCACCCATGGGTAGACGGCGATATCGGCAATGCCGTAATTGCTACCGGCGACATAGTGGTGCGCCTCGAGTTGCCTGTCCAGCACACGGTAAAGACGATGGGTCTCTTTCGTGAATCGGTTGAGCGAGTAGGTCTCGCCTGACGCGAACCTTCGGAAGTGATGGGTCTGACCGAACATGGGCCCGATGCCGCCCATCTGGAACATGAGCCATTGAAACGCCAGGAAGCGCTGCGCCGCATCCATCGGCAGGAGCCTACCGGTCTTTTCCGCTAGGTAAATCAGAATAGCGCCCGATTCGAAAAGTACGAAGGGCCGCCCACCCGGCCCTTCACTGTCCTCGATCACGGGAATCTTGTTGTTCGGGTTTAGCTGGAGAAAGTCTGGCGCTAACTGCTCGTCCTTCGACAGGTCAACCGGAACGACTTCGTAGGCAAGTCCCAGCTCTTCCAACGCGATCGAGATCTTGCGGCCATTGGGCGTGGCCCATGTATATAGTTTGATCATAATGTAGACAGAATATATGACGATAATAGACAGGTAATCAGTCGTTGTCAATTGCAATAAACTTGGTGATTACCCTAAATATGGACTTGACACGCGCTTTTTTAGAAAGATAATATGTCTAAATTGAAGAAAGGTGAAGATGAAAAAGCCAGCCGAAATTGCCGAGGTCTGGAAGCCCGCCAAGCCAGACGCCACCATGGGCTCTCTGGCGGGGACTTTGGGCACTCTGCTGCGCACACCATTCGAGTCTCTGGCGGCGCGCGTCTATGCCGAGTTAGCCGTCAACTATCCCGATGTGCGCGAAGCACACGGCGCTGTGTTCCGCCCCTGCCACTGGCCGGCGCATCGGTGTCCGACCTAGCCCGGCGCGCGGGCATGGCCAAGCAAAGCATGGGCTATCTTGTGGATTCGCTTCTGGAGGTCGGCTACTTGGATGCCGCGCAGAGCGTGACTGATCGGCGGGCGAAGCTCGTGCGACTGTCCAACAAGGGCATGCAGATGCAGTCGCGGGCCATCGAGATCGGCTTGGCTATCGAAGCCGAGTGGGCCAGATGCATGGGCGAAGTTGAGATGGGTGCCTTACGGGCCTTACTCAAGGTGCTTGCCGAGTCAATTCCGGAAACCAATGGCGCGGGCGACTTGCCCGCGCAATCCCCCCTCACAAATACCAGTACGAAGAAGGAGATCGCGTAATGTACGTCGCCATTTTTTTTCAGGATCTGCCCGGCACGGCTGCCAAACGGCAGGCCGTCGTGTCCGAACACCGCAAATACATGGAGGCACATGCTTCACAGGTGCTGGCGGCGGGCGCCACGTTCACAGACGACGGCAAAGCTGTCAGAGGGGGCAGCTACGTTGTCTCCGTGGCCAGCCTTCAGGAGGCGCGTGACTTTGTCGACAACGATCCGTTCACCAAGGCAGGGCTGCGCGCGTTCGTCACGATCCAGCCTTGGATCAAGGCAGTGTTCGATGGTCAATTCAACATTCCGACTGACGACAGTCCCCTCTTCGCGAACTCGGTCGCGTGATCCCGGTGCCTCAGATGCTGAACTTCACCTATCAATCCCTCCCGGCCCGCGTCAGGTTCGGCCGTGGCACCATTGCCGAACTGGGGGGCGAACTGGAAAAACTCGGCTGCGACAAAGTCATTTTGGTCACCAGTGCGCCACAGTCCGAAGATGCGGACAGGCTACGTGAGCAGATTGGCGGTGCTTGCGCCGGCGTGTTCAAACGCGCTGCAATGCACACTCCGACGGATGTAACCCAGGAGGCGCTAGCCGAAGTGGTCCGGCTGGGCGCCGACGGTGTCGTCGCTATCGGCGGCGGTTCAGCAATTGGGCTGTCCAAAGCGATCGCGTTACATACGGATCTGCCCCAACTGGTGATTCCCACCACTTATGCGGGATCGGAAATGACGCCAATCATCGGCCAGACCGAAAATGGCGTGAAGACGACGCAGCGCACGCTTAAGGTTCTGCCCGAGGCCGTCATCTACGACGTGGACTTGACCTTTTCCCTACCTGTAGGCATGTCGGTCTCCAGCGGCATCAATGCGATGGCGCATGCAGTAGAGGCGCTCTATGCCACGGACACAAATCCAGTGGTAGCACAGATGGCCGAAGCCGGCATAGCCGCCCTATACCGTAGCCTGCCGGCGCTTCGCAGCGGCGCCAGCGATCCGGCGATACGTGGTGAAGCGCTCTACGGTTCATGGCTGAGCGCTATCTGCCTCGCGTCCACTTCAATGGGGCTACACCACAAGCTCTGTCACACGCTCGGCGGCGCGCTCAACCTTCCTCATGCGGAAACGCACACTATCGTCCTGCCGCACGCAATAGCCTATAACGCACCGAACGTGCGTGACGCCGTGGAGGCGATCAAGCGCGCCATGGGCGGCGGCGGCATTGCCGGTCGCATTTACGACATCGCCCTGGACAGCGGGGTTCCAGTCTCCTTGCGCGAGGTAGGGATGCGGGAATGCGATATCGAAAAGGTCACCGACCTGGTGATGTCCAGGCCGTACGCCAACCCGCGCCCGCTCGACGCCACGCTGATCCGCAGGTTGCTCGCCAATGCCTGGTCGGGGTTGCGGCCTGACCATTCGACTTACCTTTAATGAAT
Organism: Bordetella petrii; assembly: GCF_000067205.1. Lineage (NCBI taxonomy): Bacteria > Pseudomonadati > Pseudomonadota > Betaproteobacteria > Burkholderiales > Alcaligenaceae > Bordetella > Bordetella petrii. Next base: position 3,941,422 of record NC_010170.1, read on the forward strand.
TCCACAATCCCGCTGAATGAAATCATCGAGAGCATCGAGACACGCATCGTCGACGTTCCGCTCAAAAAGGTCCACAACCACTCGAGTGCATCCCACGCACACCAGTCCCTGGTCTTCCTGACGCTTCGTACGGCAAGCGGCGTTGTTGCTTATGGTGAGGGTGGAACACCGGCAGGCACCGCCTTTTGGGGCGGCGAGTCCAGCGAGACGATCAAGTGCGTGATCGACCGGTATTTAGCTCCGGCGCTTCGAGGAGTGAACCTGTTTGCGCATGAGCGCGTGCTCCAGGCCATGGACAAAGCCGCGGCAGGGAACCGCTTCGCCAAGGCGGCAGTAGATGTCGCGGTACACGATGCGGCCGGACGCCTGCTGGGCGTGCCAGTAAGCGCGCTGTATGGTGGGCAGGTGCGCGCTTCCATGCCGGTGTTGTGGGCACTGGTTTCCGGCAACGCAGACACTGATGCCGAAGAGGCCCCCCGCGTCAGAATACTTGTCGCCCCGATAGAATCGATGAACCGGGGGCGATGATGAGAAAACGAATTGGCAAAATACGGACAAGCATTCAAGGACAGAGCGGTTGCGCGGTTGCTGCCGCCGGAGAGCGCGGCGTTGGAAGACGTTGCACGTGAGGTTGGCGTGGGAGTGGGGACGCTGGAGCGCTGGCGCAGTGATGCGCTGTCCAGGCCCGCTCGCGAGCGGGCCTGGACAGCGGCGGCCCGATTCGACGCCGTGCTGACGACCGCTGCGATGGACGAGGCTGGCAAGAGCGCGTGGTGCCGCGAGAACGGCGTGTATCCACAGGAGCTGGCCACCTGGCGGCAAAGTGCCACGCAAGCATTGGCTAAGCCCGAAGAGGCGCGTGCCAGCCCACAGCAAACCCAGCAGGACCGGCGGCGCATCAAGGAACTCGAGCGCGAGCTGCTGCGCAAGGACCGTGCGTTGGCTGAGACGGCGGCCCTGCTGGTGCTATCAAAAAAAGTCGCGGCGATCTTCCGCACGGGCGAGGACGAATGATCGGCCTCGAAGATCGCCGGTCCCTGGCCCATGACATCGATACCGCGCACAAGGCCGGCGCACGGCTGCGTCTGGCCTGCGAGACGGCCGGCATCGATGTGCGCACCCTGCAGCGCTGGAATGCCTGCGAGGGCCTCGTCACGGGCGATGGCAGGCCCAATTCGGTACGCCCGCAACCCGCCCATGCGCTGAGCGCCGTCGAGCGTGCTGAAGTGCTTCGCGTGGCCAACGAGGCGCGCTTCGCCGATATGCCTCCTGCGCGCATCGTGCCAATGCTGGCCGACGAGGGCGTCTACATCGCCAGCGAATCCACCTTCGCCCGCGTGCTGCGCGAGCACGGGCAGAGCGCACACCGCGGCCGGGCCAAAGCGCCAAAGGCTGGCCGGCCGCCGACCACGCACATCGCTTGCGCACCACGGGAAGTCTGGTGCTGGGATATGACGTACTTGCCCGCCGAGGTCGTCGGTCAATGGTTTTACCTGTACCTGATCCTGGACCTTTACAGCCGCAAGATCGTCGGATGGGAGGTGCACGAGCGCGACGATGCCAGTCACGCTGCCCATCTGGTGCGGCGCACGGCGCTGGCCGAGGGCATCGCTACTCTGGCGGACAAGCCGGTGCTGCATGGAGACAACGGCTCCACGCTCAAGGCCACGACCGTGCTGGCCATGCTCCACTGGCTTGGCGTGAAGCCATCGTACTCACGCCCACGCGTCAGTGACGACAACGCCTATGCCGAGGCGCTGTTCCGCACGGCCAAGTACCGCCCGGAGTTCCCCGCCACGGGCTTCGCCGAGCTCAATGCTGCACGCGACTGGGCGAGCGACTTCGTGCATTGGTACAACTTTGACCACCGTCACAGCAGCATCCGCTACGTCAGCCCGGCGCAGCGCCATGACGGAGACGATCACGCGATCCTCGCCGCTCGTCACGAGGTGTATGTCCAGGCGCGGGAACGTAACCCGGCCCGCTGGTCAGGCTGCACGCGAGACTGGACGCCCATCGGTGCCGTCACGCTCAATCCGGAGCGCGAGTCAGTCGTCACGAAGGCCTCACACGCCACACTTAAACAGCCTTTGGCTGCATGACTGAGGCGACAAGTACCTTGACACGCGCCGGAGGCGGCACGTATGCTAGAAGCGCGACGCCACAAGACCTTCAAGATCAAGATGGGATTCGGAGGCGCCGAGACCGAAACGCGACGCGTCGTCCGGACGGCGCGAGCGATTCATCAGCTTGCTCCGGAAGCAATAGTGACTGTGGACCTGAACCAGGCTTGGGACATGACCACGTGCATGCGATTGCTGCCGCAAATGGACGATGCTGGCATCGCAATGGTCGAACAGCCTTTGCCCTTCTGGAACAAGGATGGGATGGCCGCGCTTTGCTCTCGTCTTCGGATGGCCGTGGTCGCGGACGAAGGCCTGTGGGACTTGCACGATGCCTACGCCGCCTTCAAGTCCGGGGCCACTGCACTGTACGGTGTGAAAATCGGCAAGGGTGGTGGCATTCGCCGCGCCTATAAGGCGGCTTCGGTCGCCGAAGCGGCCGGCATTCCCATCTACGGCGGCATGGCGCTGGAAAGCTCCATCGGGACTGCGGCGGCGCTGCAGCTGTTCAGCGCACTCCCGTTACTTTCCTGGGATTGCGAACTCATCGGTCCCCTGCTTTTGGCCGACGATCTCGCTGTGCAGCCAACGCAGTACCACAACTTCGAAGTCGTAGTTCCCCACGGCACGGGCCTGGGCGTCGAACCCGATCATGACAAAGTCAACTTTTACACACGCAAGACATGACGCATTTCAATTTCTCCGTCCCGACCACTCATGGCCTCATGGATGCCTACATTTCCTCTCAGCCGGGGCCCTCACGACCAGGGATCTTGCTTCTTCCGGAAATCTTTGGCATCAACGGCGCGATGCGCTTGGCGGCGGACCAGTTCGCGCGAGCAAACTTCACGGTGCTGGCACCTGACTTGTTCAGCCAGATCGAACCGCGGCTTGAACTCGGCTACACGGACCAGGATCGGAATCGAGCAATCGCGATTTGGCAAAAAATGGACGACGCCGTTGCGCTAACCGACAGCCGCGCTGCAATCAAGGCACTGGCCTCTGATCCGCGCTGCAATGGACAAGTTAGCGTTGTAGGCTTCTGCCTGGGCGGCAAGTACGCGCTGCAGCTGGCAGCCGAAGGCGGCGTGCGTTCCAGCGTCTCGTTCTATCCTGTACGCGTAACCGACTACCAGGACAGGCTTGCCGGGCTTTCCTGTCCGACGCAGGTACATGTCGGCGACGACGACGCCCATATCCCGCCCCCCGTGCAGAAATTGCTAGCCGAAAGGCTTTCGGGGAGCAAGATCCACGAATTTCACCTTTATCCGGGTGCCGGGCACGGCTTTTTCAACTCGGTACGCACCTTCGGCTATTCGCCGGGCGCCGCGGGGTCGGCATTCGAGCGTGCCGTAGACTTCCTGAATCGAAACAGTGGTGCCTGAATGACGGACAAGATTGCGGCTTTCGTCGCCAAAGCGGTGGGTCAGGTGGCCGCCGGATCGGTCATCACGAAGGGGGGTATCGGCATGGCCGAAATTCCCAATGAATTGCTGCAAGGCCATATGGACACCAATGCAAGGGAGCTGGCGGTACAACAACAACGCCGGCAACGACAACAGCGGCTTGGCTAGCTCTACTGGGGGCAATGTGCATGCGAAAGATGATCTGCAGCGTCGAGCGTCAGGCCGAAAGCCATACATTCGACGCGCCCTATTGGCATCGCGCCTTGGTCAAGTCATGCACTTACGCGCTCACTGGCCTAGTGTTTAATTGCAGTACAAAACGATATTATAATGATGCCAACATCATTTGACGCAAGGTGGCAGCATGGCGCGGGTGGCGGTGGCGTTGTCGTGTACGGCGCAAGTCATGGCGGAGCTTGAGAGGTTGTCTCGAAGCCGCAGCGGCGAGGTCCGCATGGCTGAGCGCGCCCGCATCGTGCTGGCTTGCCTGCGCGGCAAACGCAACGACGAGATCGCCGACGAAATGGGTTTGCGACCGAATACGGTTGGACAGTGGCGCCGCCGCTTTGCCCAGCGTGGTATCGCAGGGCTTCATGATGCGCCCAGGTCCGGCAAGCCACCCAAGTACGGCGTGGAGTTGCGCGACCGAATCCTGGCGCAGCTCGAGTTGCCGCCGCCCGAGGGCATGGCGAGTTGGGATGGTGGCTCGTTGGCGATGGCGCTGAGCGTGTCCGACGACGCGGTGTGGCGCGCGCTGCGCAAAGAAGGCATCCAGTTGCAGCGCCACCGATCATGGTGCGTGAGTACGGACCCAGAGTTCGCGGCCAAGGCCGCCGACGTGATCGGCCTGTACTTGAACCCGCCACAGAACGCCTTGGTGCTCAGCGTTGACGAGAAGCCGTCGATCCAGGCGCTGGAGCGCGCGCGAGGCTACGTGCAGACCAGCAGCGGCAAGATCGTCCAGGGCATGAAGAGCACCTACAAGCGCCACGGCACGGTCAACCTGTTCGCCGCGCTGGAGGTTGCCACGGGCATCATCCGCGGCAAGACCACCCAGACCAAGAAGCGGGCCGACTTTCAGGCCTTCATGGACGAGGTCGTTGCCGACCAACCCGCTGACCGGCAAATCCACGTCATCCTGGACAACTTGAGCACCCACAAGAAAAACGAGGACTGGCTCGCCGCGCATCCGAACGTCACCTTTCACTTCACGCCCACCAGCGCCAGCTGGCTCAACCAGGTTGAGATCTGGTTTGGCATCTTCCAGCGAAAAACGCTCAACAACGCGAGCTTCCAAAGCACCGAGCACCTCGTCGCCGCCATCCACGCGTTCACTGCCGCGTACAACGAGAACGCCGCACCTTTTGTCTGGCGCAAACGAGAAGTACGGGGCACTCAGCTTCGAAATACTATTGTCAATTTACGGAATTAAACACTAGGCGTGAAGTGGAGGGTCGTCATAGGGTTATCCCTGTAGCTGAAAATTCGAGCATGCATGCAAAATCGTCTCATTGAAAGAATAACGTTATTTATTGAAAGTGACGACATGCTGATTGAAAAAAGACGCTTACGTATGGAGGCAATAGTGCCCTGCGGCGCTCATTCATGCAACCACATTGCGGCGATCGGAGGCAGCGCGCTGCCTCCGGCCGACTGCTGGGTCGCACCGCACCTGGAGTCCCGCAGATGACGAATGCAAACGCAGAAGTCGGTCGCATGGTGCGAGCCGGCAGCATCGACACCAATCTTCATGACGTCGGCGCCGGCAAGCCGGTCCTGCTCGTTCATGGTTCAGGCCCTGGCGTGACCGCCTGGGCGAACTGGAGAACGGTCATGCCCGAGTTGTCCCGGCGCCGGCGCGTCATCGCACCGGACATGGTGGGCTTCGGCTTCACGGAGCGGCCGCAAGGGATTCGCTATGGCCTCGATACGTGGGTCGAGCATCTGGTCGGGATTCTTGACGCCATGGAACTCGACCGTGTCGATTTCGTGGGGAATTCGTTCGGAGGCGGCTTGTCTCTGGCCTTTGCCATCCGGTTTCCGCACCGGGTCCGCCGGCTGGTGCTGATGGGATCAGCGGGCGTGAGCTTCAAGCTCACCGATGGGCTGGACGCCGTGTGGGGCTATGAGCCGTCCGTGCCCAACATGCGCAAGGTCATGGACTACTTTGCCTACGACCGAAGCCTCGTTTCCGATGAGCTGGCGGAACTGCGCTACGGCGCGAGCATCAGGCCCGGCTTCCAGGAGGCCTTCGCGTCCATGTTCCCCGCCCCGCGGCAGCGATGGGTGGATGCGCTGGCCAGCACCGATCAGGACATCCGGGCGATCCGGCATGAAACGCTGATCTTGCATGGCCGTGACGACCGCGTGGTTCCCCTTGAAACGTCGTTGCGCCTGAACCAGCTGATCGAGCCCTCGCAGTTGCATGTCTTTGGAAGATGTGGCCATTGGGTGCAGATCGAGCAAAACCAAGGCTTCATCCGTTTGGTCAACGACTTCCTCGACACGGAGGACTGATCTCAAGACCGAAGCGCTCATTGATTTCGAAACCGCGCAATCACCCACCACCCACCCATCCACCACCATGAAACGTGAGGAGACAATGAATCACACCGACACCTCCCCTATCAAGCTGCGCAAGAACTGGAACGCCCGCGAGATGCAGGCGCTCTTTGACGAGCGCGCCGGACGTATCGACCCGCGTATCTATACCGATGAAGACCTGTACCAGATCGAACTGGAGCGCGTCTTCGGCAGGTCGTGGCTTCTGTTGGGGCATGAAACCCAGATCAAGAAACCGGGCGACTACACCACGAACTATATGGGCGAAGACCCCGTCTTGGTCGTGAGGCAGAAGGACGGCAGCATCGCTGTATTCCTGAACCAATGCCGCCACCGCGGCATGCGCATCTGCCGCTCGGATGCCGGCAACGCGAAGGCTTTCACGTGCAGCTACCACGGCTGGGCCTACGACACGGCGGGCAACCTGGTCAACGTCCCCTTCGAGGCTGAATCCTTCCCTTGCCTGGACAAGAAGGAATGGAGCCCCTTGAAGGCCCGGGTCGCGACCTACAAGGGCCTGATCTTCGCCAACTGGGACCACGACGCCCCGGATCTGGACACCTATCTGGGCGAGGCGAAGTTCTACATGGACCACATGCTCGACCGTACCGAGGCCGGCACCGAAGCCATCCCGGGTGTGCAGAAGTGGGTCATCCCCTGCAACTGGAAATTCGCCGCCGAACAGTTCTGCAGCGACGCGTACCACGCCTGCACGACCTCGCATCTGTCCGGCATCCTGGCCGGTCTGCCGGACGGCGTTGAGCTGGCCGATCACGCTCCGCCGACGGTCGGCAAGCAATACCGTGCGCCGTGGGGCGGACACGGAACCGGTTTCTTTATTGGAGCACCCAATCTCCTGCTCGCCATGATGGGGCCGAAGATCACCAGCTACTGGACCGAAGGCCCCGCCTCTGAAAAGGCGGCCCAGCGCCTGGGCAGCGTCGAACGCGGCTCCAAACTCATGGTCGAGCACATGACTGTGTTTCCCACGTGCTCCTTCCTTCTAGGCCCCAACACGGTTCGGACATGGCATCCACGCGGGCCGAACGAGGTGGAGGTGTGGGCGTTCACGGTGGTCGACGCCGATGCTCCCGACGACATCAAGGAAGAGTTCCGCCGCCAGACGCTGCGCACCTTCTCCGCTGGCGGGGTGTTCGAGCAGGACGACGGGGAGAACTGGGTCGAGATCCAGCACATCCTGCGCGGCCACAAGGCACGCAGCCGACCGTTCAACGCGGAGATGAGCATGGGCCAGACCATTGACGACGATCCGGTCTACCCCGGGCGCATCAGCAACAACGTCTTCAGCGATGAAGCGGCCCGCGGGATGTATGCCCAGTGGCTGCGGATGATGACCTCGTCTGACTGGGCCGCGCTGAACGCCACACGCTGAATCACGACACCTCACGCCGCAAAGTCGCGCTGGCCAGGAGCCGCGTCCGATTTCGGGCCGAGGCCGATTTAGCGACCCTTCTTCGATTTGAAATTATCAAGGAATGACCATGCTTGATTCCGTCAAGAGAGCCGACGTCTTTCTCCGTAAACCCGCGCCGGTGGCGCCCGAGCTGCAACACGAAATCGAGCAGTTCTACTACTGGGAAGCCAAGCTGCTCAACGATCGCCGCTTTGAGGAGTGGTTCGCCCTGCTGGCGGCTGACATCCACTACTTCATGCCGATCCGCACCACGCGGATCATGCGGGACGCACGCCTGGAGTACTCGGGCACCGGCGAGTACGCGCACTTCGACGACGATGCCGCGATGATGAAAGGCCGGCTGCGCAAGGTCACATCCGACGTGAGCTGGTCGGAGAACCCCGCTTCGCGCACCCGGCACCTCGTGAGCAACGTGATGATCGCCGACGGACCGGTAGAAGGCGAGTACGAGATTTCCAGCGCTTTCATCGTGTATCGCAATCGCCTGGAACGGCAACTCGACATCTTTGCCGGCGAACGTCGCGACACGTTGCGCCGCAACAAGACCGAGACCGGGTTCGAGATTGTCAATCGGACCATCCTGATCGACCAGAGCACCATCCTGGCGAACAACCTCAGCTTCTTCTTCTAGGGCGGGTCATGGCTTGGACGTACATCATGCGGCAGTCCGACCTGCCGCCAGGCGAGATGCAGCGCCATGAAGGCGGCCCCGAGCCGGTGATGGTCTGCAACGTCGACGGGGAGTTCTTCGCCGTGCAGGACACGTGCACGCATGGAAACTGGGCGCTATCGGATGGCTATCTGGACGGTGGCGTCGTCGAATGCACGCTGCATTTCGGCAAGTTCTGCGTTCGAACCGGAAAGGTGAAGGCGCTGCCAGCCTGCAAGCCGATCAAGGTGTTTCCCATCAAAGTGGAAGGCGGCGACGTGCATGTCGATCTTGACGCCGGCGAGGTGAAGTGATGGCGACGCATGTGGCGATCATCGGCAATGGTGTGGCGGGCTTTACGACCGCGCAAGCCCTGCGTGCTGAAGGCTTTGAGGGGCGGATCTCGCTGATCGGGAACGAACCGCATCTGCCCTATGACCGACCGTCTCTGTCCAAGGCCGTGCTCGGCGGCAGTCTTGAGCATCCGCCCGTATTGGCGGAAGCCGACTGGTACGGCGAGGCGCGCATCGACATGCTGTCCGGCCGAAGTGTCACCAACCTGAACGTGGACGCTCGAACGATCAGCCTAGACGATGGAAGCACGTTCGCTGCAGACGCCATAGTCATCGCCACGGGCAGCCGGGCACGAACGCTTGCGTTGCCTGGCAGCCAACTGACCGGCGTTGTCACGCTTCGCACCTACGACGACGTGCGGCCGCTGTGCCGTGGCTGGACGCCTGCAACGCGACTGGTGATCGCAGGCGGCGGATTGATCGGCTGCGAAGTCGCGACGACGGCGCGCAAGCTCGGCCTGGCGGTGACGATTCTGGAATCCGCCGACGAACTGCTGGTGCGTGTGCTGGGCCGGCGCATCGGCGCCTGGCTGCGCGGCCTGTTGACGGAACTCGGCGTACGGGTCGAGCTGGGAACAGGCGTGGCCGGCTTCTCTGGCGACGACCGGCTCGAAGAGGTACTGGCCAGCGATGGACGCCGCTTCGCCGCCGACAACGCGCTTGTCTGCATCGGCGCCGAGCCCGAGGATCAACTCGCGCGTCAGGCGGGCCTGTCCTGCGACCGGGGCGTCATTGTCGATGACCACGGCGCGACGCATGCCGAAGGGGTATTCGCAGTCGGCGATGCGGCCAGTTGGCCGCTGCGCGATGGCGGCAGGCGTTCGCTCGAAACCTACATGAACGCGCAGCGCCAGGCCGCCGCGGTGGCAGCGGCCATTCTGGGAAAGCATGGATCGGCGCCGCAGGTGCCCGTGTCCTGGACGGAGATCGCCGGGCATCGGATGCAGATGGCGGGCGATATCGAAGGGCCGGGCGAATTCGTCTTGCGCGGCACGCTGGGGGATGGCGCGGCGCTGCTGTTCCGGCTGCGGGACGGAAGGATTCAGGCCGTCGTCGCGGTCGACGCGCCGCGTGACTTCGCGATGGCGGCCCGATTGGTGGAAGCGCGTGCAGCCATCGAGCCGGCGCGGCTGGCAGATTTTTCAAACAGCATGCGCGATCTCGTGCGTGCACAACAAGGAGACTCAGCATGAAACTCAAAGGTGAAGTGGCATTGGTGACGGGCGGAGGCGCCGGACTGGGGCGAGCGATCGTCGATCGCTATGTCGCAGAGGGCGCCCGCGTCGCGGTGCTGGACAAGTCGGCAGCAGGCCTGGAGGAAATCAGGAAGCGCCACGGCGATGCCGTGGTCGGCATCGAGGGCGATGTTCGGTCGCTCGACAGCCATCGTGAAGCCGTGGCGCGCTGCGTCGAGACCTTCGGAAAGCTCGATTGCCTGATCGGCAACGCCGGCGTTTGGGACTACCTGACCCAACTGGCGGACATTCCCGACAACGGCATCTCGGAAGCCTTCGACGAAATGTTCGCGATCAACGTCAAAGGCTACATCCTGGCCGCCAAGGCCGCGTTGCCCGCGCTGTACAAGAGCAAAGGCAGCGCGATCTTCACCGTGTCGAACGCTGGCTTCTACCCTGGTGGCGGAGGCGTTCTCTACACCGCGGGCAAGCATGCCGTGATCGGCTTGGTCAAGCAGCTCGCGCATGAATGGGGGCCTCGCATCCGTGTCAACGGCATCGCCCCTGGAGGGATCCTCGGCAGCGACCTGCGCGGGCTCAAGACGCTGGGTCTGCAAGACCAAACCATTGCGACGATGCCACTGGCCGACATGCTGGGTCCTGTCCTTCCGACCGGGCGGGTGGCCACCGCCGAGGAATACGCCGGAGCCTACGTGTTCTTCGCCACGCGCGCGGATACCGTCCCGCTCACCGGCAGCGTGCTGAACTTCGACGGCGGCATGGGCGTGCGCGGCTTGTTCGAAGCCAGTCTCGGTGCACAGCTCGACAAGCATTTCGCTTGAATCTACGCGCAAGAGCAAGAAAAGATCTTCCGCGGCCCGACATGGAGCTTCCTTGGCCTAGAGGCCGAGATCCCGAACGTTGGTGATTTCAAGAGCACCTTCGTGGGCGACACGCCCGTGGTCATGACTCGTACAGAAGGCGGGCAGGTGGTCACCTGGGTGAACAAGTGCGCTCATCGCGGGGCGACGATATGCAGGTTGCAAAAAGGAAATGCGCTGAACCACACCTGCGTTTATCACCAATGGAACTACAACGCCGCAGGCGACCTGCAGGGAGTGCCTTTTCGTCGAGGCCATGGCGAGATGAAAGGCATGCCGAGCACATTCAAGACGGCAGACCATGGGCTGCGCCGGTTGCGCACTGAGGTCTATCGTGGACTTGTGTTTGCGACCTTCAGCGACACTGTCGAAAACCTGATTTCATACATCGGACCGGAGATGGTCGGGTATCTTGACCGCATTTTCCATAAGCCGATCGTCTTTCTAGGTACGTCTAGGTGCACGTCGCGTTCGAATTGGAAAATCTACCTCGAGAACGTAAAAGATCCATACCACGCAAGCTTGCTGCATACCTTCCTCACGACATTCAACATCTTTCGAATCGGAAACGACACCCGGTCGCTAGCCGAACAGCGCGGACTTCACAGCATGATGCTGGCTTTCAAGTCTACGGTAGGGGCTGAACAGTACACGGGTCAGAACATCAAGACGATGAATGACAAACTGCGACTCGAGGATCCCTCCATCTTGCGTCTGATACCTGAATACTCCGATGGTCCGTCAACGAACCACATTCAGACCATATTCCCGCAATTGGTCGTTCAACAAATCATGAATTCACTGGTGGCGAGGCAAATCATCCCCAAGAGTCCAAACGAATTCGAGTTGGTTTTCTTGTATTTCGGATATGAGGATGACACCCCCGAAATGCGTGAGTTGCGACTGATGCAGGCGAACCTGGCCGGCCCGGCAGGATACATATCGATGGAGGATACCGAGGCCGGTGAACTGGTGCAAGAGGGCGTGCAGGCTGAGCCTTGGGACTCTCATTCTTTCGTCGAGATGGCGATGGAAGCCCCGAATCAAGAGAACACGGCTATTTCCGAGGAAATGGTGCGCAGGTTCTGGCTGGCCTACGAAGCCCTAATGTCTGGCTTGCCGTTGGAGCGAAACAATGAGAATGAATGAACAACTCACACTGCGGCTCGTGGTCAGCGATTTTCTCGATCGATATGTCTCAGCTCTCGACCAAAACAGGTTGGAGAGTTGGGCCGACCTCTTCGCGGAAGACGCTCTGTACGAGATAGTTTCAAAGGAAAACTGCGATGCCGGCCTTCCTATTCCGTTGGTCAGATGCAAGGGCGCGCGTATGGTTCGGGATCGCGTCTTGTCACTGCGACACGCAAATATCTACGAGATGCCCGTATACCGGCATCTGCTTTCGGGGCTGCAGTGCGAAGTTGTTGATGGGACCGGCCCCATCGACTTTTCCGCCAGCTTCGTGGTCGTCAACACTACCCCTGTGGGTGAAACGTCAATATATCTGGCCGGTTGTTATAAGGCGCGGCTTTCACGCGTTGACGATGATCTCAGGATTGAGCGCATGACGGCAATCTACGACACCGCAAAGGTGCCGACCTTGCTCGCATTCCCGGTCTAGCCAGCCTCAGTGCGTGAAACAGAAGGCCAGTCCAGCCGTATGTTCGGTGATGCACCAACGTCGGCTCCCACAAATGAAGCCAACCTATTAATCGGATATCGCGTGGAAACATACTCAATGCCAGGTGCCGGGGTTTCGGTGCAAAAGGTAGCTAGAAGCGACGAAGTCAAGGTGGTCGTTGGCGCCTCCGCAGGGGCACTGCTGGAGTGGTATGACTTCTTCCTGTACGGCGCGCTTGCAGTAGTGTTCAGCCCCCACTTTTTTCCCGCGGAAAGTACGATGTCGGCGTATCTTGCCGCCCTGGGGACCTTTGGCGTTGGGTTTGTAGCTCGTCCTCTAGGTGCAATCATCTTTGGTCGCTTCGGAGACAAGATAGGGCGGAAGACGACCTTTCTGATCACGATCGTCATGATCGGATCTGCAACCGTGGGTATGGGCCTTCTCCCCACTTTCGCTTCAATCGGTTGGTGGGCGCCGATCTTGCTGACCCTTCTGCGCGTGATGCAGGGCTTGGCACTCGGGGGTGAGTACGGCGGTGCTGCAGCTTACGTTGCCGAATACTCGGAACCAAAGCGGCGCGGCCTCACCACGGGCTTTCTGCAAGCAACGGCTGCGTTAGCCTTTTTGCTTTCTCTCGCAGTGGTGATGCTTTCAAAGGTGTTTATCACACCATCCGATTTCGCTGATTGGGGCTGGCGGGTGCCATTTCTCAGCTCCATCGTGCTCTTGGCAGTCTCCGGCTACATACGCAACCGGCTCGCCGAATCTCCAGTTTTCCAACACATGAAGGCGGAGCGAAGGTTATCCAAATCCCCTTTGCGCGAAGCACTTCTCAACTGGGAAAATGTGCGGGTCATGCTGATCGTGCTCTTCGGAGCTCAGGCAGCCGCAGCGGCGATTTGGTACACGTGCAATTTTTACGTTCTATATTTTCTCACCACGACGCTCAAGATACCTGCTGGCGAAGCCTACAAGATCATCGCAACCATGTTGCTATTCAGCTTGCCGTTGTATGTGATCGCAGGCTGGCTTTCAGACAAGATTGGAAGAAAGTGGGTCATCCTTACGGGGTGCGGATTGGCGGTCTTGACAATCATGCCGTTGTTCGCTGCACTGGCTCAAGCAGTAAATCCCGCGCTTGTTTCGTTCCAGGAAAGTACGAAGATTCGATTGGTGGCAAAAAATTGTCGATCTGCCGTTTTTACGCCAACTAATTCTGACTGTGACCGCGCACGGGATTTCTTATTGAAGAACGGTCTGTCCTATACGTTGGAGCAAGGAGATCAAGGCGAGGGGCTCAAGGTGCACGTCGGCACACGCGAATTAACGGGATTCGACCCTAAGGTGCTATTGGCCGCGCTCATCGATTCAGGGTACCCCAGACAGACAGAACTGGGTCAGATCAATCGGCCTCGCATGTATGCACTACTTGCAATTCTGATGTTGTGGGGTGCCCTCGCCTACGGCCCGATGTCTGCACTGTATGTTGAGCTTTTCCCGGCCAGAATTCGATATACATCAATAAACATACCCTACAACATCGGCGCCGCGATCTTCGGCGGGCTTGCGCCGTTCATTGCCACCGCGATCTCCATAAAAACAGGCAATGTCTATGCAGGGCTTTGGTATCCCATCATCGTCGGCGGTATAGCCGTGGTCGTCGCGATGTTCTTCATGCGCGAGACAAAGGACGTCGATGTGAGCCTCTGACTGGCCAGGACGACAGCGCGTCGGCTATCCGCAGTGGGTAGCCCCCCCTATTCTGCTCCTTGTTCGCGTGCTAGTCTTGATGCAGGCACTAGATTCGGATGGCTGACAAAGGTCGCGCTATGGTTCTGAGTCCAATGGATATCTTTCGGGAAGGTAGCTTGGCGCTTCGTGCACATGGGGCGCGAGAAATACGCGACCACCTCACTGTTGCGCTAGCGCCCGCCGCTTCGCTAGAACCTCAAATAGCGGGCTCCTCCTTCGACTTTGAACATCGATGCGCCATACTTCCGCACTTTTCCGTGCACCGCATCCGATATGGCGCACCCGTTCTGATGGACATCCCGGGACTGCGAGATAAGTACATCCTGCAGGTGCTCCTATCCGGCCGATCAGACACCATCTACAAGAACAGTAATGTCGTCATGGAGTCGGGGATGGTGACCGCGCTAAACGTCGGCGAGCCCTTCACGAAGGTTCTGAGCCAAGACGCCGAGCAGTTGCTGTTTTGCTTTAACGCTTGCCAGGTGAACGCAATCGCAGCAAGCACTCTGTCCGATTTTGCGGGCAATCTACGTTTCTTTCCGTCTCCTCTCAGGATCGACAAGGCTCCCATGCTTTTCGATTTGATAAATGCCGTCTGCACGGCGATTGAGTCTCACGATCCGGTACTTGCGAGCTCGCGCACGTCCGAGCGGATGGCCGATCTGATGGTTGACCTGATGATTCGTTATCTTCCGGCCGAATCAGGTCGACGTTGCTTGGGCGCCGTGCCGTTCCATGTGCAAAAAGCGGAAGCCTTCATGCGCGAGAACTTTCGGGAAGCGATTACGCTGGCCGAGGTTGCGTCAGCCGCCGGAGTAACTAAGCGCTGCCTTTGTATAAATTTCAGGCGATTTCGAAATACGAGTCCTATGGCGTACCTGCGCCTCCACCGATTGACGCAGGCTAGAAAGATGCTCGAATCGACGCAAGCTCGCGCTTCCGTCACGGAGGTGGCTGGAGAATGCGCACTGCATCACCTGGGGCGTTTCTCTCAAGAGTACCGACTCGAGTTTGGGGAACTACCCTCGCAGACCATCGAGCGAGTCAATCGAGCCCACCTCAAGTGATCCGATAAGCTTGCTTGACGGTAGCTACGAATGCTTGCCATCAGAACTGCAACCTTTCTGACTCTTTTGCATCTGTGACGGCGGGCTGGGCGATGAAGGCTGGGCTACGAACTCGTAGCTTGCGACCGCAACGCGATCCCTGTCCAGCGTGACGATCGGACCTTGCGAACTCAAACGTGGTTGAGCGAATAACCATTTGCCTCAGTCCTTCGCGGATCGCCGCACGTGTTCCACGAACCTTGCCAGGATGGGCGGCTGTTTCTCCTTGCGGAAGGTGCAGCTGATGGGCACCTTGACCCGTGTCCCGACGATCCGCGCGAACGCGATATCCGGCCAACGGATCGCTGCGACAGACGCAGGGACGATGCTCGACGCCGCACCGGCCATGGTCAGGGCGAGCGCGGCCGTGGCGTCCTCCACGACTCGGGCGATGCGGGGCTCGATACCCGCGTGCTTGAACAGGCCGATCACCTCATCGGCGAAGCTCGGCCGGCCGCCGCGCGGAAACAGTGTGAGTTCCACCGCGCGCAGGTCCGCGAGCTTGCAGGTCTTGCCGAACTTCCCCGACTGGGAGCGGTGCACCGCGAGGTAGAGATCCTCTTGCGCGATGTTGACGATCTCGATCCCGGGATGCCGGGGAAAGAAGCGGCTGAAGCCCACGTGGATGGTCCCCGCGAGCAGGCCCTCCACCTGCTCGTCCTTGGTCATGTGCGTGAGGGATACCGTCGCCGTAGGCGTGGACGTAAGGAAAGCGCGCAGCAAAAGGGGCAGGCTGCGGTAGATGGGCGTTCCGAAATACGCCACGCTCAACTCGCCCACGTCGCCCCGCGCGGCGGCGCGGGAGCGATCACCCGAACGGCCTGCCAACTCCAGGATGCGGCGCGCATCCTCCAGGAAAGCGTGACCTGCGGCGGTGAGTTCGATCCCGCGGTGGCTTCGCTCCAGAAGCACGACGCCCAAGTCCGCTTCCAGGGCTTGCATCTGCCGCGTGATGGGGGGCTGTGAGACGTGCAGGCGCTTGGCTGCTGCAGCCATGTTCCCTGCTTCCGCGACGGCGATGAAATACTTGAGCTGCCGGAATTCCATGGCGCGCTTTCCGAGTTGGTGATGTGCCTATATTACGCAAACCGTAACGATGGCTGACTAATTTGGTATTGGACGGCATGGCCGGCGCTGCCTAGCATTCACTCGTCCCGCGTCAATCCGGACCGGGCAAACCGACAAAGGAGACCGGGATGAACGAACGAGTGAAGCAGGTTGCGTCCGCATTGGTGGATGCGATCCAGAAGACCCTCACGGAGCAACGCGTGACGGAAGAAGAGTGGCGCGCGGGCGTCGGCTACATGATGAAACTGGCCGAGGCCAAGGAAATGGCTCTCCTGCTGGACGCGTTCTTCAACCACACGATCGTCGACCTCAAAGCCCAGGCCACGCGCGGATCCACGCCCGCGATCCAGGGCCCGTATTTCCTGGAAGGCGCCCCGGTGGTCGCCGGCGCCCTGAAGACCTACGAGGATGACTCGCATCACCCGCTCGTGATCCGCGGCGCCGTGCGCACGGACGATGGCGCGCCAGCCGCGGGAGCCGTGATCGACGTGTGGCACTCCACGCCCGACGGCAAGTACAGCGGCTTTCATGACCAGATCCCGACCGACATGTACCGCGGCAAGGTCGTGGCCGATGCGCAGGGCAAGTACGCCGTGCGCACCACCATGCCCGCCCCGTACCAGATCCCGAACAAGGGACCGACCGGCGTGCTGCTTGAAATGATGGGAAGCCATACGTGGCGTCCCGCGCACGTGCACTTCAAGGTGCGCAAGGACGGGTTCGTGCCGCTGACCACGCAGTACTACTTCGAAGGCGGCGACTGGGTCGACAGCGACTGCTGCAAGGGTGTCGCACCGGACCTGGTCATGCCGGCAAAGACCGAGGGCGGCGCGCAGGTGATGGCCATCGACTTCGTCATCGAACGACCCCGGGAGCACGCATGAAGATCGAGGCCATCAGCACAACGATCGTCGACGTCC
This sequence comes from Bordetella petrii, assembly GCF_000067205.1. Lineage (NCBI taxonomy): Bacteria > Pseudomonadati > Pseudomonadota > Betaproteobacteria > Burkholderiales > Alcaligenaceae > Bordetella > Bordetella petrii. The sequence continues at coordinate 3,958,473 of NC_010170.1, forward strand.
CGACACGTCGCCCGTTGCAGATGTCGTTCACCACGGTGCACAAGCAGAGCTATGTGATCGTCCAAGTGACGGCGGGAGGGCTCGTTGGCATCGGCGAAGGCGGAAGTGTCGGTGGGCCGACATGGGGTTCCGAATCGGCGGAGACCATCAAGGTCATCATCGACAATTACTTGGCGCCACTCCTGATCGGGAAAGATGCGTCCAACCTGAGCGAAGCAAGGGCTCTCATGGACCGCGCTGTCACGGGCAACCTGTCCGCGAAGGCCGCCATCGACATCGCGCTGCACGACCTGAAGGCGCGAGCGCTGAACCTGTCTATAGCGGACCTCATCGGCGGGACGATGAGGAAAAGCATCCCGATCGCATGGACGCTCGCGAGCGGCGATACCGCGCGGGACATCGACTCGGCCCTCGAAATGATCGAAGCACGGCGACACAACCGCTTCAAGGTGAAGCTGGGCGCGCGCACGCCGGCTCAGGATCTGGAGCACATCCGCAGCATCGTGAAGGCCGTGGGCGACAAAGCGTCCGTGCGCGTCGACGTCAACCAGGGATGGGATGAGCAGACCGCATCGATCTGGATTCCGCGACTCGAAGAAGCGGGTGTGGAACTGGTCGAGCAACCCGTGCCGAGAGCGAATTTCGGTGCGCTCAGGCGCCTCACGGAGCAAAACGGCGTGGCGATCCTCGCCGACGAGAGCCTCAGCTCGCTGTCGTCCGCGTTCGAACTGGCACGCGACCGCGCGGTGGATGCATTCTCCCTGAAGCTTTGCAACATGGGCGGCATCGCGAACACGCTGAAGGTGGCGGCAATTGCCGAAGCTGCGGGCATCTCCTCGTATGGTGGAACCATGCTCGACTCCACGGTCGGCACGGCCGCGGCGCTGCACGTCTACGCAACATTGCCCTCCCTGCCCTACGGGTGCGAGTTGATCGGCCCGTGGGTGCTCAGCGACCGTCTGACCCAGCAGGACCTTGAGATCAAGGACTTCGAAGTGCACCTGCCTGTTGGAAGCGGCCTCGGCGTGGACCTCGACCACGACAAGGTCCGGCACTACACGCGGGCGGCCTGAGATACCCGTCTCGCAACCCCCTCACCTGGCGAACATCGGCCGCCGGCGCGTCCTTGCGGGCATCGCGCTCGCGATGACGACGGGTTCAACCAGGGCACAACGGCCCGAAGCCTTTCCATCGCGTCCCATCACGTGGGTGGTTCCCTTCCCGCCGGGCGGAGCCGTCGATGCGATCGCGCGCATCATTTCGCGAAAGATGTCAGAGAGCATCGGGCAGCAGGTTGTGGTGGATAACCGCGCGGGTTCGGGCGGCATCATCGGCAGCGACCTCGTCGCGAAGGCCCCGTCTGACGGACACACCATTCTGATCAACTCCACGGGACTGGTGGTGGACCGGTTCTTCTATCCTCGCGTACCGTACCAGTCCGATCGCGACTTCGTTCCGGTGGTTCTCGCGGCGACGCTCCCCAGCGTTCTGGTCGTGCCGGCGGATTCGCGGTTTCGTGACATCACGCAGCTCCTGAAAGCGGCGCGCGAAAACCCCGGCAAGTTGTCCTTTGCTTCCGCGGGATTGGGCACGTCTATCCACCTTGCCTCCGCGCTCCTCGCGGCCAGGGCGAACGTGGAGCTGCTCCATGTCCCCTACCGGGGCAGCAGTCCAGCCGTTTCGGACCTGGTCGCGGGCCGCGTCGACATGATGATCGACTCAGTGACATCGCAGCGCCAGAACATCCTCGCCAAGCGCGTTCGCGCACTCGGGGTGACGAGCCTGGATCGCCATCCGCAACTGCCCGAAGTGCCGACCATCGCCGAGGCGGCGGGCCTTCCCGGGTTTGAAGTGCTCACATGGTGCGGGGTGTTCGCACCCAAAGGCACGCCTCGCTCCGTCGTGGAGCGGCTTAACGCCGAAATCAACAAGGCGATTGCTGCGCCGGACGTCGTCGAAGCACTTAAGCAGCTTGGGATCAAGACTGCCGGCGGCGCACCGGAAGTCCTTGCGGACCTATTCAAGTCCGAGACGGAGCGGTGGCAAAAGCTCATCGTCGAACACCGCCTCAATGCAAACCAGTGAAGTTGAAAGAGAGACAAGCACATGCTGACTGAAGGCTTATCTATCGATGCGAAAGGAGGCGGCCGCTTCGGCGCGCACCTGCAATTGCCGGCACGCGGGCGCGGCCCGGTGGTGATCGTTGCGCAGGAGATTTTTGGGGTCAACCCATTCATGACCGAAGTCTTGGCGTGGTTGGCATCAGAAGGTTTTGTGGGCCTCTGTCCTGATCTGTATTGGCGCCACGGACCAGGCATCGAGTTCGATCCGAACGACGAAGTACAACGTGCGCGCGCGCTCGGGATGTTCCGCGACTACAAGCTGGAAGATGGGGTGGCGGATTTGCGGGCCACAGTCGCCTACGCGGCTTCTCAGCCGTTTTGCGACGGCGGGGTCGCGGTGATCGGCTATTGCCTGGGCGGAGCGCTGGCCTACGAAGTTGCCGCAGAGGGATTCGCGCAATGCTGTGTCGGCTACTACGGCGTCGGCTTCGAGAAGCGTCTCGAACGCGCCCGACTTGTGAAGACACCATCAATGTTCCACATGGGCACGAACGACCATTTCGTGACCGCGGAGGCCAGACAACTCATCACGAATGCCTTTGAAGCGAATCCCGCGATTGCGCTGCATTGGTACGACGCCGGGCACTCGTTCGCGCGGGCTTCCAGCCCGAACTTCTCACCGGAGGCCACGAGGACGGCGAATGCACGCACGCTGGAAATGCTGAAGCGCATGAAGCCCATCGGGACAATTGGCCAATGAACTTCATCCACGACCCACTCACGCCTCGCGTCTTGTTCGGCGCGGGGCGCCTGCAGTCTCTGGGCGAAGAACTGAAGCTGCTCGGGATACGGCGCGTGCTGGTTATCTCCACCCCGGAGCAGCGTGAACTCGCCAACCAGGTCGCGGCCCTCATTCCCGGCAGCGTCGCCGGATTCTTCGACCGCGCGACGATGCACGTGCCGTCGCAAATCGTCGATCAGGCGGCTTCTGTCGCGCGAGAACTCGGCGTTGACAGCTATGTGGCCCCTGGCGGAGGTTCAACCATCGGCCTCGCGAAGATGCTCGCGCTCCACTCGTCATTGCCAATCGTGGCCATCCCCACGACGTATGCCGGAAGCGAGATGACATCCATCTATGGCGTCACCGAAAACGAATTGAAGAAGACCGGTCGGGATAGGCGCGTCCTCGCGCGCACGGTCATCTACGACCCGGAGCTGACATTCGGCCTGCCCACGGGCATCAGCGTGACAAGCGGTTTGAACGCGATCGCGCACGCGGTTGAGGGCCTTTACGCGCCGGAGGTGAACCCGATCCTCGCGATCATGGCCCAGCAAGGAATCGCGGCGTTGGCCAAATCAATTCCCACGATCCGTTCGGCTCCGACCGACCTTGAGGCCCGTTCGCAAGCGCAATACGGTGCATGGCTGTGCGGAAGTGTGCTCGGCAATGTCAGCATGGCCCTGCACCACAAGCTGTGCCATACGTTGGGGGGAACATTCAATCTGCCGCACGCTGAAACGCACACTGTCGTGCTGCCGCACGCGCTCGCCTACAACACGCCGGCCATCCCGCGTGCGAATGCATGGCTGCAGGAGGCACTCGCCACTCGCGAACCGGCGCAGGCACTGTTTGATCTCGCGAAGTCGAACGGCGCGCCGGTTTCACTGCAATCGATCGGGATGAAGGAAGCGGACTTGGACCGCGCCTGCGAGCTGGTGATGTCCGCGCAATACCCCAATCCGCGACCGCTCGAAAAGCATGCGATCGCGAATCTGCTGCGCAGGGCCTATCTAGGGGAGCCACCGCAACCCTGACCTTGCCGCAGGCCACCGTTCGGTGGCATATTGATTGCTTGGGAAAACAATGCGCCCCCGCCTATGTAGCTCGCGGCGCAAATGGAGACTGCCATGCACCAACAAGGTTCATCTTTCGACCTGTCGAATCTGCAGCGCAACTGCATTTTCCGATGCGAATCGCCGATGGAGTCGCACGAGAAGATCGCGCACGAATTGGCCGACCACGATTTGCGCTGGCGGCGGGGCGCCGTTGACACCGGCATGTACAAGGTCGGGGTTCACGCCTTGGAAATGTTCATGCTGCACTATGGCGCCGAAGTGGAGGTGCGGCCCCGCGTTCCCGAAGGGTTCGCGCTGGTCCATCTCTCGTTGAAAGGCGCGATCGACATCATCTCCGACGAGCAGCGCATCACGGTTTCGCCCGGCGAAGTCGCGTATCTCGCGCCGCGCAAGAATTTTCGGATGTTGTGGCAGCGCGGTGCACAGCAGCTGATTCTGAAGGTGCCCGACACCTTGCTGCGTTCCATTGTGGCCGAGGCGGGCGCGTGCCTGGACTTGCCGTCAACCATGAGATTGACGCCGGCAGCCGCCAGGCAATGGCACTTGTTCATGCAATCGCTGCTCAACATCGGTACCGCGCCAAATGAGTTGCGGCTCGATGAAGGATGGGTTGACCATTTCGAGAAGAACATCGCGTTCTTCCTGCTGAGCCAGAGGCCGTCGCAACAACGGCCGCGTGACGGAGTCGCCACTGCCTCGCCGCCAGTCCTTATTCGCTCTTCGTCCTGCACCGGTGGAACCTCGAGCGCCCTGGAGCGCCTGGAGGCGATGGAGCGTTACATCCGCAGGCACCTCTGTGCTCCGGTGGGCGTCATCGATCTCGCGCGGGCAGCGGGCGTGAGTGTTCGCACCCTCAACATCATTTGCCGGGAATATCGACGCGAGACGCCGATGCCGGGAATATCGACGCGAGACGCCGATGCAGGTTCTTCGCAACATTCGCCTCGACGCGGCTCGCAGCGCGCTGCTCCTCAACCAGAGCGTCAGCGTCACTCAGGCTGCTTTCGACTACGGGTTCGGCCACCTGGGCCGCTTTTCCGCCTACTACAAGGAGCGGTTTGGCGAGTTGCCCAGCTTGACCAGTTCGCAGATGCACTAAACGCCCAGGTAGCGGGTCCACAGCGCCCGATCGCGGTCCAGGGCCGACGAGCTTCCTTCCCAGACCACCTTGCCGCGCTCCACGATGAGGTGGCGGTCGGCAAGCTTCAGGAGCCGCTCGACGTACTTGTCCACGATGAGGATCGTCTGGCCCGCCTTCCTGAGCAGTTCCAGGCAGTGCCAGATCTCCTGGCGCAGGATCGGCGCGAGACCTTCGGTGGCCTCGTCGAGGATCAGCAAGCGAGGATTCGTCGACAGCGCACGGGCGATGGCCAGCATCTGCTGCTCTCCCCCCGACAGCTGGTTGCCGAAGTTGCGCGCCCGTGCTTTCAGGCGCGGAAACAATTCATAGAGCCTTGGAACGGTCCACGGTTCGGCCTGTTCATTGCGCACGCTGGCAAACGCAATGAGGTGTTCCTCCACCGTGAGATTCGGAAAGCAATGGCGCCCCTCGGGCACGATCGCCACGCCGAGTCGCGCGACCGCGTCCGCGCGCAAGGCTTGCGTCTCCCGCCCGTTGAATCGTATGGTGCCGCCTTTCAACGGCAACGCGCCGACAAGGCTCCTGATCGTCGTGGTCTTACCCATTCCATTGCGCCCGAGCAAGGTCACGACCTGGCCTCGCTGGATCTTGAGATCGATGCCGAAGAGGACATGGCTCGACCCATACGCCGCTTGCAGTCCACTTGCTTCCAGCAGATGAGAGTTCGACGCGGTCATGCTGCCACCTCCGAGCTTTCCTCGTTGCCGAGATAAACGGACTGAACGCGCGGGTCCCCTCTCACTTCATCGACCGACCCGCTCACCAACACCTTGCCGTACACGAGCACCGACATGCGGTCCGCGAGCGCGAACACCGCCTTCATGTCGTGCTCGATCAGAAGAATGGCCATGTCGCGCTTCAAGTCCCGGATAAGGTGTGTCATGCGTTCGCTATCCTCCGGCCCCATGCCCGCCATGGGTTCGTCGAGAAGCAGCAATTTTGGCCGTGACGCAAGCGCGAGCGCAACGTCCAGTTGCCTTTGCGCCGCGTGCGCAAGCGTGCCGGCAATTTTCGAAAGCGCCGCCTCCAACCCGACGCGCGCGGCCAGCTCGCACGCATTGTCTTCCAGCGCCTTGTCCTTCGCACGCGCGCGGATGAAGTCGAGGTGCCGGCCTTCGTGGCCTTGCACCGCCAGTAGCAAGTTGTCCAGCACCGTCATCTCGCGAAAGATGCTGGTGATCTGGAAGCATCGCGACAGTCCGGCTTGAATGCGCCTGTGCGTCGGCATCTGCGTGATGTCCTGGCCATCCAGCAGCACGCGCCCGGCATCCGGCGCCTTCAGCCCCGTGATGAGATCGATGAGCGTGCTCTTTCCGGCGCCATTCGGGCCGATCAGTGCATGAATCTCACCGTGGCGGACTTCCAGGGTGGCGTTGTCGGTCGCCACCAGCTCACCGTAACGCTTGACGAGTTTCTCGAGCCGGAAGAAGCTCATGGATTCTCTCCCCGCACTTCGACAGTAACGCCCGCATTTGGGCCGGTGGGACGAACGGGTGCACTGCGCCTGAGGCCAGCGGGCCACAAGCCAACGAGTCCCCTGGGGGCCAGAAAAACTATCGCCAGCAACAGCAAGCCAAGGGGAAGATGCCAGTAGCCGGTAAGTTGCTTGCAGACCTCTTCCAGCACGATCCAGGCGATGGCGCCGAGAGCGCCGCCCCAGCGCAGTCCCGCGCCGCCGATCACCACCATCACCAGGAGCACCGCGGACTGTGTCCAGTGCATCATGGACGGGCTGACGAAGTTGTTGTGGGCCGCGAGCAATGCGCCCGACAAACCCATGCATGCCCCGCTGATTACGAAGGCCGCCAGAAGCAGTCGCGAGACGGGATAGCCCAAAGCTCGCATGCGAGTCTCGTTGTCCCTGATTCCCATCAGCGCATGGCCGAATCGGGAGACGCTGCTCCGGTTGAGAAAGGCCATGACCAGCCCGAAGAGCAACAGCACGACCCAGTAAAAAGTGGCTTCATTGCCAAGCGGAATCGCATCGAAAATAACCGGCCGTGCCTGGAGCGTGTAGCCGTCGTCGCCCCCATAGGCGCGCAGCGAGACTGCGACGTAATACAGCATCTGCGCAAATGCCAGCGTGCTCATGATCAGGTAGACGCCTCTTGTTCGCAGCACCACGAGCCCGATAAGAAATGCGCAAAAGCCCGCTGCCACCATTGCCAGCGGCCAAAGGATCCAGGCCGAGCCCAGTCCCGCATCCGCCAGTGCCACGACGGTGTAAGCGCCGACACCGAGGAACCCGGCGTGGCCGAGTGCCGGCAGCCCACCGAAACCCAGAATGAAATTCAAGCTTGCGGCCGCGATGGCGAAGATCATCGCGCGCCGCACGAAACTCACGTAGAAGTCCAAGCCGAGTTCAGGCGCGACGAGGGGAAACACGGCCAAGAGAGCAAAGCCGATGGCGGCGCAGGCCGCGTTGCGAG